>CACZZO010000013.1 GCA_902785755.1 uncultured Bacteroidia bacterium
TCCAAGGGATTGCCAAAGCCTTGGTTGGTCAAGGCTGCCGCGCCGCTGCTTCGTGGTCCCGCAGGTTCATCGCCGCGTTGGAACAAACCACCTTGGGCCATTGCTGCCATCGGAATAGACAATGCCATCACCATTGCCAACATTTTAAGTTTCTTTTTTGTCTTGATGTTTCGCATGATTTGAAACCGTTTTTGCCCTTTGGCTCAATTGGGCAATTTTAGAAACGACTACAGAGCGGAGCCTCCCAAACTTATCCTTATTTCCAGTAGTTGGGCTTGCACTCCCATGAAAAGAAAAATAAAGATGATGGAAATGCTCCACTGTTTATGTAAGGTATTATGAATACACAAACATAACAGTGAAAGCAACCATCCTTCAAACCCTCTTTTCATTTGTGATTGTGCAAGTTCACTACTGAAGAACAAAGCGAAGAATGCGCTTTCTCTGGCCGCTCCGATTTTTCCCGGAATGACGGGGGCAAAAATAGGGAAAAATTGTTTTTGCAAGTACAAAATGACAACAAATTGAAAAATCTTCATTGGAATCCATTTTCAATCAAGAATTAATACTACTTTTGCACCAAATAAAACAAAGGAGGAAAAAGCCATGAAAGTAGGAGACAAAGTGATGATTTCGCCCGAAGTTACCAACAAAGATGACTGGGAAGAAGGCAAAGTCATAGATGTGGAAGCCAATCCATTTGTTGGAATAGTCATTTCAGCTAAGACCAACGAGGGAGAAGTTTTCTTCGAAAAAGAGTGTTTGTTTAAAAAGGTTTCCTAATTCCTATGTTTGCTTTGAGTTTTGACATGGTCGTTTCCGACCTCAAAAAGTATTATGGGGAACCCTATAACAGTGCTTATTGGGAAATTAAGCAAACATTGGTGAAATGCGGATTTTATTGGATTCAAGGCAGCACCTATATGACCCGCTCCGATGATCTTGCAAAACTTTTTCTTGCCATTGAGACTTTGAAAAGCATGGATTGGTTCCGTAAGTCTGTACGCGATATTCGCGGATACAAAGTGGAAAACTGGTCCGATTTCACTGCTATTGTGAAAAACGGCTGATTTCCACTTCTTCCCAAACCCTTACATCAACTTCTGGTAAAACTGCCACCATTTGTCGGGCAGTTCGTTGCGCATGGCTTGGTCGTAGTCTTCCTTCGAGCAGGGGATGAAATGATGCCGCTCATAGCGTTTGTCGTCGTTTTGCAGGAACGACATGTCCATCCACCACTTGCCCGTGATTTTGTGGCAAAGGAAAACCACATCGTTTTGATTCTCACCAATTTGTACGATGTAACGCTTGAAGTCGGTGCTGGTCACGGTCGGGATGTCGTCTTGGCGGTTGGCATAGCCTTCGATGAAATACCAAATCATCTCGGCGATGAGGTTGGCTGTGCGCGAGTTGATGTCGTAGTGCGGGTTGTACTCGAAGAAGCCGATGGACGAGAGTTTGAAACTCAATCCGGCATAGCGCGTCATGCGGCAGGCTTCCTCACCGTTGAAGCCGTTGGGTGAGGCGTTCTTCACTCCAGGAGCATCGGAGGCACGGACGGCTGCGATGTCGAAACTCAAAAGGTTGGCATTGCGGATGAGCGGCTCGGTCAGTTCGATGTTTTGCTTGATGCTGCCCAAACGATAGGCATCGAAAAGCAACTGTTTCATTAACTCAATATTCTCTGTGTCAACATAATACGACTGGTAGCCGATGTTGGTGAAGTTGAACAGGAAATTGGGCTGGTGCAAGATGATATGACTCAGATAAGAGTGCGAATTGAGGGCTTCTTGGTCGTTGCCGATGTCGAACATAGGGTCGACGGCGGCAATGTTGATGAGCTTGCCCGTAGGCTCATACACTTGGTACATCGTATAGGTCAAGTCTTGTCCCGCCCCGATGACGATGGGCACGATTTTGTTCTTCAGCAACTCCGTAAGCACCTGATTGAAGGCAAAATAGGTGTCGTTGATTTCCTTCCCAATCCTCACATTGCCAATGTCGATGATTTTCAGTTGTGGCCAATGGTTGAAGAGTTGGTAGAGTGCTTTGCGGATGTAATCGACGCCATCGGCGCAGCCTTTGTTGTCGACCGCGCCGCGTTCTTCCTTGACTCCGATGATGGCCAAGTCCACGCCTTCAAGGTCGGGGAAATTGTCTTCAGTCCGATAGATGCCGATGGTTTCGCCCAAGGTCAATTTTCCGGGCCGAAACGCCACACTGAAACATTTTTCAGAAATAGGTTCAAGGAATGTGCTGATGTCCATATTGGAAGTTGTTCAGAAGACGCGAAATATACAGCCGGTAGGGACAAGGGGTCATAACCCCTTGTTGGCGTTATTCGCCTTTCCCTACCGGACGTATCGTTATGTCACGTCAATTAATGGTAAAGTTTTTGCCAGTTCTTATACTCGCGGTCTTTCCACGGTGCATTGTGGTAGGCGTAACTGACGATGGCGGGGATGACAGTGGTGCCTTCGGCATAGACCATCTGCTGGAGTTCCTCGCTCACCTTGCCCCACGAGCCGGCCTCAAGCAGCGTCGATGACGAGCAGGCGCCGTCGCGCACATCGGCCACGGTGATTTGGATGGCATATTTGTGCATAGGCACCTCAACGCCAAGGATTTCGGCGCAAACCACGGTGTCTTGGGCAAAGTTCTTGGGTGTGCCGCCACCGACCATAAACAGGCCACTTTCAGGGCTGTTCATCTTGATTTCGGTGAGTTCGAGGAAGTCGGCCACACTATCAATGCTGACGTAAGGCTTGCCAGCCTTTTTGCGGAGCCACTGGTGCTTGCCGATGCCGAAACCGGCGCTGCTGTCGCTGAAGGCAGGGCAGAAAATCGGAACACCACACTCGTAGCAGGTCTGGATGAGGCTCTCTTTCTTCACGCCGTGACCGTTGGCCAACCATTTGCCGACTTCATAAAGGAACTCGCGGCTGCTGTAAGGACGGCACTCCAAAGTGTCGGCCACATCGCAAGTAGCTTGGTCGCAGGCTTGCAGTTCTTCCTCGTCGATGAAGGTATCATAGATGCGGTCGATATAAAGTTCGCGCAGTTTCGTGTCGGGAATGACGTTCTCCTTCGTGCCGATATAGTGCTTGTAGCCAAGGGCTTCGAAGAGGTCCATGTCGATGATGCTGGCACCCGTGGCAACCACAGCGTCAACCATCTTGTTTCTGACCATCTCCACATACACCTGCATACAGCCGGCAGCCGAGGTGGAACCGGCGATGGTGAGGATGTTGGTGCAGTCCTTCTCTGCAATCATCTGGCAGAGGATGTCGGCAGCGCGGGCCGTGTCGCGCGAGGTGAACGACATCTTGCGCATGGCATTGATCAATTCGGTCGAGTCGTACTTCTTGATGTCGATATGTTCGACAACGTCTTTCAGTAAGTCTTTTTTCTCCATTTTTTGTATTCGATTTAAGATTTAAAATTCAAAATTTAAGATGTCAAAAGGAATATAATCATTGTTCTCCCTCGTCCTTAACTTCTTTCGGCAGTTTCGGAGAGGTCTTTTCTATCTGTTTTTCATGGCTTGCCACTCGACGCTCCACCTTCTTGATGTCTTCGGCGACTGGCAGGTTTTCCGGTCGGATGCCTCTTTGTCCCAGCATCTGACGAACACTGATATTGTTTTGAACATGTTCTTGTGTGATGGAAATTTCGCCTTGCAAGTCTTTTTGTTCCACATTGTAGTTGGTCATTTCTGTTGCAAGGTTTTTTGCGGCAATAGTCAGTGTGGGAAGAAAATCAGCCAACGGTCGGCTTGATTTGATGCCAAGGCGTTTCTTCATGTCTTCCGTTGTGTTGCCACCAAACAAAGCAGTATCGCCTTTCGAGCGGATTCTGCCAAAGCCTTTGTCGTCAACACCACGTTCATAGATGTTGCGCGACAGTTGTTTTTCGGAAGTGCGCAAACGCTCGCGGGTTTCCAATCGTGATAGTTGGTTAAGATGTTCCGCGATTAATTCGGCTCGACGGGTTTGCAATGCAAAATATCCCTGAGCGAAAGCAATTTCTTCCTTTTTCGGGTCACCATTCTGCGCAATCAGGTAACAGGCGTATCGGGTAAGCATGAAATCGGTGATTTCTCTTTGCGACCCGCTTCCCAAAGTGACCATTTTCGTGACCTCACGAAAATGGTCATCTACATTGATATTCTGTGTTTTACAGGATTCAACGGCTCGGCTGATAGCCACAAGGAAATTTTCCCAACGGGCATAGCCTAAAACAGGCTGCAACTCCCTCGCAAACCAAATCTCCACTTGTTCCTGACCATCATCGCTCTTGATGAAATGCATGATTTCGTCAAAAGTCTGCTTATGCTGATTGATTCTTGCAATATCCATAATTCTTCCTAATGCTTAGGCACTGCAAAAATAGTCAAAACAAGTGACAAGCGCAAATTAATTATTTCTTCCTCACCACCTTCTTCTTAGGCGCGTTCTTGGGGTCTTCCATGATGGCCATGCAGTCTTTGTGGCTCAGCGTGGAGGGGTTGGTGTCTTTCGGAATCTTGTAGTTGCTCTTCTTATAAGAAATGTATGGCCCGAAACGGCCGTTCATCACGCGCAGGTCGGGGTCTTCGTCGAAGGTGAGGATGATGTTGTCCAAGTCCTTCTGCCGCTTCTCGTTGATGATTTCGACGGCGCGGTCGTATTCCACGAGGGAAGGATTGTCGGTTTTGGCAAGGCTATAGAACTTGTTGTCGTGGCGGATGTAAGGCCCGAAACGACCCACAGCCACCGTGATTTCCTTGCCCTCAAACTCGCCGAGGATGCGTGGGAAGTCGAACAGTTTCAGCACTTCCTCCAAAGTGACGCTATCAATGCTCATGTCTTTCTTCAGGCCGGCAAAACGGGGCTTCTCTTCCGATTCGGTGTCGCCGATTTGCGCCACCGGACCGAAACGCCCGACTTTCACATACACATTCTTGCCCGTGGCAGGGTCTTGGCCGAGAAGTTTCTCGCCGCTGAACTTGCCCGAGGTCTCCGTGGTGGAGATAACCTGCTTGTGGAAGTCCTTGTAGAAGTCCCTGATCATCGCGTTCCATTGGCGTTGGCCTTCGGCAATCTTGTCGAATTCTTTCTCCACGTTGGCGGTGAAGTTGTAGTCGATGATGCTTTCAAAGTATTGGGTCAGGAATTTGTTCACCAAAATCCCGATGTCGGTAGGCAGCAGTTTGCCCTTCTCGGCACCGTAGTTTTCCTTGCTTGTTTTGTCGCTTATCTTGTTGTTTTTCAGGCTGATGATTTGATAAGTCAACGGCTCGCCCTTGATGTCGCCTTTGGTCACATATTCGCGTTTTTGGATGGTTGAGATGGTTGGCGCGTATGTGGAAGGACGCCCGATGCCCAATTCCTCCATCTTTTTCACGAGGCTGGCCTCGGTGTAGCGCAGCGGATGGCGCGTGAAGCGTTGCTGGGCCTCCATCTTGTCCAAGTCGAGCATGGTGCCGACCTCGATGGGCGGTAGGATGGCGGCGGTGTCTTCGGTGCGGTCGTCGTCGTAACTTTCCATATAAACTTTCAGGAAACCGTCGAACAAAATGACCTCACCCGTGGCCATAAACTGCCTGTCGTTGGTCGAAATGCCGATGTTCACGTTGGTTCTTTCCATTTGAGCATCAGCCATTTGCGAAGCAATGGTGCGTTTCCAAATCAGTTCGTAGAGTTTGCGCTCGTCGGCGGAGCCTTTGATGGTGTGTTGATCCAAGTAGGTCGGGCGAATGGCTTCGTGGGCCTCTTGTGCGCCCTTGGTCTTGGTTTGGTATTGGCGGGTTTTCACATATTCCGCACCGTAGTTTTCGGTGATTTCCTTCTTGGCCATACCGAGGGCGAGGCTCGAAAGATTCACCGAGTCGGTACGCATATAGGTGATTTTTCCGGATTCATAGAGTTGCTGTGCGATGCGCATCGTGTTGGCCACCGAAAAACCGAGTTTTCTCGCGGCCTCCTGTTGCAAGGTCGAGGTGGTGAAAGGCGGCGCGGGATACCTCGCGGCGGGTTTTTTCTCAATGGCTTCCACCTTGTAGTTTGCATTGATGCACGACTCCACAAACTTGCGCGTTTCTTCCTCAGTATCAAAGCGATTGGGCAATTCGGCGGCGATGGTGTATTCCTGTCCATCCTTCATAAAAGTGAATTGCGCCGTCACGCGATAGGCACTGGTCTGCACGAAATTCTTGATTTCCTCCTCGCGCTCCACGATGAGGCGCACGGCCACCGACTGTACACGACCTGCTGACAATGAGGGTTTTACCTTCTTCCAAAGCAGGGGCGAGAGTTCGTAACCCACGAGGCGGTCGAGCACGCGGCGGGCTTGTTGGGCGGCCACGAGTCCCATATCGATATCGCGTGGATTCTCGATGGCGTTGAGAATGGCCGATTTGGTGATTTCGTGGAAAACGATACGTTTCGTGTCTTTCTTCTTCAGGTCAAGGGCTTCGTAAAGATGCCACGATATGGATTCTCCTTCGCGGTCTTCATCGGATGCAAGCCACACGGTATCAGAGGCTTTCGAGAGTTTCCTCAACTCGGCCACGAGTGCTTTCTTGTCGTCCGAAATCTCGTATTCGGGTTCAAAATCCTTCTCGATATTGACGCTTAAAGTATTCTTGTTCAAGTCGCGCACGTGTCCGTAGCTCGACTTCACCGTGTATTCTTTGCCCAAAAAACCCTCGATGGTTTTGGCTTTGGCCGGTGACTCCACGATAACTAAATTCTTTGCCATAGTCTCAATTTTTCACTTTTGGAGGGGAGGTTTGCCCCCGTTAAACTCCGTTCAATGCTTCGCATTTCGCGTGCAAAATTAGTGGAATAAAAGCGGACAAAACACACTTTTTTGGAAAAATTTTTTTATATGGTTGATTGACAACAAGATAATTTTGTACTTTTGCACCAATGAAAACGCTTTTGCACTACGCCATCAATGCCGCACTTGAGGCCGGAAAGGCCATTATGGAGGTTTATGCACAACCTTTCGAGGTTTACACCAAAGACGATGACTCACCTGTCACGCAAGCCGACCTTCGTGCCAGCAACATCATCAAGGAAATGCTGAAACCCACGGGATTGCCTTTCGTCAGCGAAGAGGATTTGCCCCCTGACCGTTCGCAATTCAACCGCTATTGGCTCGTTGACCCATTGGACGGCACAGCCGAATTCGTGAAGCGCAACGGCGAATTTACGGTGAACATCGCCCTGATTGACAACAAACAACCCGTTTTGGGCGTGATTTATGCGCCGGTTTTAGACAAACTTTGGACTTCGGAAGACAAAAACCTCTCAACATTCAACACTCAACACTCAACTTTCACCGTATTGGTCAGCCGCTCGCACCGCACGCCCGAGGTGGACGCATATATTAATAAGGTATTGCGCCCCGCCCATCCCGACCTCGTCATCGATACCCAAGGTAGCAGCCTCAAGTTCGCCCGTCTTGCTGAAGGCAGTGCCGATGTTTACGTTTGCTACAGCAAGACCAAGGAATGGGACACCGCCGCCGCCGATGCCATCCTCCGCGCCGCCGGTGGCAAGGTGCTCCGAATTAGCGACGGGTTTCCTTTGGAATACAGCAAGAAAGAATATCCTAATCCGCCGTTTGTGGCTTGGGCAAAATAGTTGTATTTTTGCGCCCAACAAACAGCTAAGCATCAGAAAGATATGAAAATAGAATTGCCGCAAAGCATCGAATTGAAAAAACATGCTGGTTTTTGGAAACAGATTGGAATGATCATCATCGGTACCACCATCTCTTTGGTGCTTACCATTGGAGCGAGTATGGCGCTTGAACTCAGAGAACGGGCCAACGACCGCCGGCTGTCTGCCCTTATGGTGATGGGCACCATAGAGGATTTTGCCAATGGCATTGACGAGATTGTTGTACAACAACAGCATTGCGACTCGATTTGCGCCTGGCTCCTCAGTGTGCCTGTCGATGAACTGGAACTGATGCCAAAAGAAACCTTGCAGGACTTGGTGATTGATGCCGTGAGCAACAGTTTCGTTTCGTTCGACAAAGCCGCCGAAAACATTTTTTCAAACAATCTTGAAACATGGAAAAACTTGGGTAATTTCCAGTTTATCAGCAATGTCGGTGACTGTTTTACGCGAATGCACAGCATCGAGGATTATTGGAACAACAGGGTGAAAGAGGAGGAAAAAATCTTCGATGACATCAGCGGGAACCCCGAGCAATATCCTGGAAAACATATTTGCACAAAATGGTTGCGAAATGACAATGTGCGCCAAACGATGGTAATGAAGCACAACTGGATTTGCTGGCTGCATTATCAGGCCGAACTCATGCGCTATACCAACAAGCAGAATATGAGCGTGATAGGCATCTCAGAGAAAGAATTGAAGGAGTTTATGGAGGAATATCATAAGGAAATCGTCATCAAGGAGCAAGCTCCCGTCAGTGATGATTTCTACACTCCGATTCTCAAGCCGGAAAACCTTTACACTTTAGAGATTTATCAAAAACAGCTTGATAGTTTAAAGATGCTACACCGTTGATTTTTAAAGCATTAATGAAAAATCCGCACCAATCCGCACCATCATTTCCTTGACAAACTATGCCTTCGTCGGGAATAATTCCTTACTTTTGTGCCTATGAAACTAATGCACATTATAGCAGGCTTGTTATGGATTGGTCTCGGAGCTTCGTGTTCAAGAACCTTGGAATCTGAAATCGGTTGGCAGGAGAACAGTTGCCCACGTTTGGTAGTGGTTGACAGTCTTTTGCAGAGCAACCCAGACAGTGCTTTGAGGTATCTTGAGTGGTTTTATGAGAGTTTTAGTCCCGCTCCGTCACCTGATTTTGAATACACGAGTTTGATGCTTTCGGAGGCCTGTTTCAAAGTGCGCCGCGAGGTGGCCCATTGTAATGAAGTGGGTGCTGCTTTGGCTTATTTCGACAGCGTTTCCTCTGTTTACACCCACGACAAGGCTATGGCTTTTCTTTCCGCCCGCGCCCATTATATGTATGCCATTTGCATCAACAATGGCACTATATTCACCGACGATTCCCTCACGATGTTGGCCTGTCAAGAGTATTATAAGGCCTTGGCAATTATGGAGCAACATTTTGTCGAGGAGCAGATGGTGGGACACAAAGCGAGTTTCATTGCCCTGATTTATGCCCGATTGGCCAACATTTATTCCGACAAGTTCCTCATCGAGCCGACGGTTTATCTTTACAAGAATGTGCTGAAATACAAGAAGAAAGCCAACAATCCGCCTTCGAGTTTGGCCAACACCTTGTTTTTCTTGGGCTACGAGTTTGAGAAGTCGGAGCAGTTCGACAGTGCCTTGTATTATTACGACCGCTCGTTGGCAAGTATGAAAGACACGACAGGGGTGCTTTATCGAAATGTCATCAATCGGAAAGCGTTGTCGTCCTATCATTTGGCGCACGATGGACCGGCCTCCGTTGACGCGCTCAAACGCATTGCAACGGCTGGCAATGAGTTCGAAAAGTACGACCGTTATTTGGGCATTGGCTATATCTATAAACTTGATAAACAGTACGATTCGGCCATTGTTTATCTGAACAGGGTTTTCGAGGAGGCACCCAGTTTATTCTTGCGAACCCAAAGCGCTGATTATTTGCGTGAGATTTACGAGGAGGTTGGCGATTCGGAGCGAGCGGGAGAGTTTGCCCGTTTTGTGGCGCAAAACACGCCACCTGAATTTGGCACCAAGGCGGATGAATGGCGGTTTACAAGCCTGTTTCAGGAGTATTTGCAGCAGAAGCAGGAGAGTGCCCGACTTCGAGAGGCCAAGCAAGCCCGTGGTCGGATTGTGAAAACCATTGTGCCTTTGTTGGCCTTGCTCGCGGTGCTTGCGGTTTGGCTGCTGCTCAATCGGAAACGGCATCAACGCATTGAAGCAGAGAAAGAAGCCCTTTCGGGACGTTTGCAAGAGCAAGGTGAGGCACTTTCAGCAATGAAAAAGCGGATGGAAGCCGCCTCGTTTGCCGAGGAACCCGTCTGCCGCCTGATTATGGAGCGGGTGAATGAGGGGCAGTTCAAGTCGAAGGTGGATTACCTTGTTTATAAGGACTACGCCCTCACCAAGGAGCAACTGTTGGCTTTGCGCGAGGCTGCCGATGCCCATTTTGGAGCGTTCACCGCCCGACTCAAAAACGATTATCCCGCACTGACCAAAGGCGACATCGACTATTGCTGCCTTTATCTATTGGGCGTGGAGGAAGCCGACGTGGCCGCCTTGATGCAACGCGCTTTCAACACCGTTTGCGAACGCAGCCGCAAACTGAAAGGCATTTTCGGCAGCGACGAACCGCTTTCAACCATCTTACGCAGAATGGCAAAATCGGATTAACCCACTGATTCCTATTTATTTAACGAAATCCGCACCAATCCGCACCATCATTTCCTTGACTGCGGTTGGAGCTGTTTGTAGTTTTGCCGATGAAAAAACTACAAAACCCTACAACTATGAAAAAGAAAGCATTTTTCTTGATGCTATGCGCGATGAGCATGGCATCCGTGGCGCAGCAGCCACCCATCTCGCATGTCGAGGCCAACAATGTCAGAGCCACAATCCTTGGGAATGGGACATGTTTTGTTCCCCAACGGGATTGGGAAGATGGTCATAAAAGTTGCCCCACTTGGGAAGTACCTCAAGGTAGTGGCAAGGAAACCATTTTCCAACATGCCTTGTGGTTGGGTGGCTTGGATGCCGACGACAGCCTTCATCTGGCCGCGTTCACGTATGGTCAAATAGGTGAGGAGTATTGGTCAGGACCCCTAAAAACGACCGATGCTTCCATTGACCTGATGACGGCCTTGAAGTACCATCATGTATGGAACCTGACTCGTGTCGAAATCGACAATTTCATTGCCCATCACGGCAACGAGAATTACGAGATTCCTGAAGACATACTCACTTGGCCGGCGCATGGTGAGGAAGGCTATGCCGAAAACATGGCGCCTTTTGTCGATGTGAACGGCGACAGCCATTACAATCCCGCCGACGGCGACTATCCTGACATCAAAGGCGACCAATGCCTGTTTTTCATCTTCAACGACAATTGGGCCGCGCATACCGAAACTGGCGGAACACCTTTGGGTCTCGAAGTCCAAGCTATGGTCTACGCTTTCGATGCGCCAGACGATGAAGCCCTCAACAACACTATCTTCTTCAATTACAAGTTGTTCAATCGTTCTTCTTTTGATTACCATGATGTGTATTTGGGTCTCTGGAATGACTGGGACATCGGTTACGGTTGGGATGACTATGTCGGTTGCGATGTGCAGCGAGGCTCTTGTTTCTGCTACAACGGTACGCCTGTCGATGGTCAAGGACAGTCGTGGGCCTATGGCGACAATCCGCCCGTGCAGGTTTGCACCATATTGGCTGGGCCTTATATGGATGCTGATGGCCGCGATAATCCAACTTTTACTGGCGATTGCGAAGCCTTGTTTGACCAAACACATCCTTTGGACAAATATGCCTACAATGGGTTCAACTTCGGCAATGGCGTCGTTGATGACGAGCGGTTGGGGCTGTGTGGGTTCATGTTTGGCAACAATTATAATCCTTCTGGCGTTCCAAGTTATCCTCCTGATTGGTACAATTATTTGCATTGCAAGTGGAAAAACGGCAATCACATGCAGTATGGCGGTAATGGATACGCTGGAGCAGGGGTGGCCGGTCCTGATTGCAATTTCGCCTATCCTGGCGACAGCGACTTATGCAATTTCGGCACTAATGGCATCGCACCCAACGATGGATACAATACCCAAGACAAATATTGGACGGAAGAACAATGCGAAAGCCAACCTTATGACAGAAGAGGTCTGGCAATCGTTGGACCTTTCAGTTTCGGCAGCGGGAGCGTGCAAGAACTGGACTATGCGATGATTACTGTTTGGAAAAACGACAGCCAGACTGCCCTTGAGCGCAAAGGTGCCATCATCGACCATATAAGGGATTTGTTCAACAGCAACTTTGGAAAATAACAGAATGTCTAACCATTTAACAATGAATAAGATGAAGAAACTTTATATCATAATGATGCTTCTTTTGGCGGGCATCATGGTCGAGGCCCAGACCAGCGTTTGGGACGGCAGCAGAAAACTCTGGACAAGAGGAAGCGGTACGGAAGGCGACCCCTATCTGATTGAGACGGCAGCTCAATTGGCGTTTCTTTCCTATATGGTCAATAAGGATTACGATACGCAAGGTTTGTATTTCCGCCTTACAACCGACATCGACCTGAACGGCAGCGAAAACCAACCATGGATACCGATTGGCTTGTACAACAGGGGATTCGATGAGGACGGTTGCGACAGGGGAGTTGCAAATAATGCAAGCTATTATGCTCCTCGCACAATGTTTAGAGGCTGTTTTGACGGTGGCGGCCACCGTATTTCCAACATTTACGTCGATAACGAAGGAGGTTATGCGGGCTTGTTCGGTTATGCCGACTCCTGGGTTGTTGGAGACACTGTGGTGATAGAGAATGTTTTCGTTACCAATGGCTATATTAAAGGAGATGAAAGCGGAGGCATTGTCGGCCATGGCGGAATAGTCATTGTCTCTCGTTGCAGAAATGGCGCTGATATTGAGGGTAATAGCGTTGGAGGTATTATGGGGGTTGGAGGCAAAATGGTCAGTAATTGCTCCAATATTGGCCGACTTAAAGGTGTCAGTGCAGGTGGAATTGCGGGCATGATGTCAGCGGCTGAAATCTCCGAGTGTTTCAACGAAGGCGACGTTGAGGCAAGCAGGCTCGGTGGCGGCATTCTTTCCAATTCTAACAGGTCAATGATCGACAATTGTTACAACATAGGCAATGTGTCCGCAATTGGCGACACGTCAACCTATTATCCTGCCGCTGGTGGTTTGTTGGGCATTGTTGCCATTCGCAGTGAGGCCAAGAACAGTTATAGTGTTGGAGAAATCACAGGGAACTATCATGTTGGATGTTTGCTTGGATTCACCAGTCAACCCGAAAACACGATCTTCGAGAATTGTTACTACCTCAATGTTTGTTCAGGCAACGAGCATGGTACACCAAAAAGCGCGGAAGAGATGCGTGCCGAAACTTTTGTGAATGTGCTCAATCAAGGCGATGTCGTTTGGGGCTTTGACGTGAACCATATCAACGATGGCTTCCCTGTTTTGGTCAGAACCGACCTCTCCGTTGACAGTCATGCAGAAAAAGAACTGATTATCTATCCTAATCCAACCAGTGGAATGGTAATTATAGAGGGAAAGGAAGTTGCCCAAGTGCAGGTTTACAATATTCTTGGTCAGGTGGTTAGGACATTCAGCTCTAACAGGATTAATGTAGGTGATTTACGGGAAGGCATTTATCTGTTGCAGATTACCGATAGGGAAGGCTTGACTCATTCTACAAAGTTGGTGGTGGAATGAATGATAAAAGCCTCGCCACGGATGAAAATGTGGCGAGGCTTTTTTTGTGTCTAATGGCTTGGGCGGCCAACAGATAATATTACAGAATGAGTTGCTCCGGCACTCGATGCTCCAAAAACATCACATAATAAATTGGCAAATAGGTGATTATGCCTTTTGAGCGGATTTCTCTCTCGTTTGACAAGACGATTCCGCGCTTGATTTTGTAGTCTTCATTGGTCGCAAACGCATTGAGCGCACGATGGATTTGATAGTCCTTGCCCGACTTCACCTCGATGGGCAGCACGGAAAGGCTTTCGTAGTCGTCAACGATATAGTCAACCTCGCCTTTGGCCTTGTTGTCGTAATAAAACAGCTCATGCCCGTGTGCCCTGAGTTCCGAGGCGACCACGCTTTCGTACACGCTTCCCAAATTCACGCTCAGTTCGTCGTTCAATATGGCCGCCACATTATATTGATACAAAATGTTAGTGAGCAACCCTACATCGTTGATATACAGTTTAATAAGATTTTTACTTGCTGATTCAACCAAAGGAAACGTCGGTGAGGAAATGGCCTTCACATCCAAAGTGATGCCCGAACTGACCAAATACTCAATCTCATCAGCGTAGTCTTTCCAACGTTTGTCGCCGCCTTCTATGGCCTTGTAAACGAGGCGTTTCTTCTTGTTTTCCATGTTGGACGGAATCATGTTGTAAACGCTCATGATTTTCAGTTTGTGCTCCTCGTCGTATTGCGAAGCATCAAGCGCGTAAAGATGTCGGATGTCGTCGTGTATCTTCCTGACAGCCACGATGTTCCTTGAATCGAGATACTCATTGACCGCATCGGGCATTCCACCTATTAATAAATAACGTTTGAACAGGTCGAGCATCCATGCATGAAGGTTTTCCTCCAACGATTCCTTATTTTCAAACCTTCTCCGCAATTCGTCGATGGCAGCCTCTCCAAAGCCGTTGGCCCACAAAAACTCCTCAAAGTCAAGTTGGTACATGTGTTTTATCTCCAAACTTCCTACTGGGATGGAAACCGTTTGCCGCAAGGTGACTCCCAATTGTGAGCCGCTGGCGATGTAGGTGAAGCGGTCGTCCTCCTTGAGGAATTTCACCATGGTGAGCATGTGCGGATAGGCTTGTATTTCGTCCAAAAAGACCAAAGTGTTGGCTTTTTCGCGCATTTTCTCTCCGGCGATGGTGCTGAGTTGGAAATAGAATTTCTCGATGGTGTTGGCTTCGGCGAAAACCTTCGGGCCGTTCTTGTCTTTGGCAAAGTTCACTTCGATGAAATTGGGAAACAGGCGTTGCCCTACTTCGCGTATGATGTAGGACTTCCCGATTTGTCTTGCTCCATCGATGACGAGCATCTTGTTCGAGTTGCTTTTCAGATATTGTTCGATGTATGCTTGTATCTTCCTTTTCAGCATGTTACAAAGTTTTTACGCCGCAAAGATACGCTTTTCCAACAAATCTGAAACAAAAAACTTGCGCTTTTCCAAGAAATCTCACATCAAAATTATACGCTTTTCCAAAGTTTTTGGAGTGAAAATACTACGCTTTTCCAAGAAACACTTAATCCAAGACAGGAAATGCCTTGAAAAAAGTCAACAAGGAAATGGTTTCTTTGCGCAGTTTGGTTTTGGCGAATTTCTTGGTTTCCCCATCGGTCAGTTCCCCTAAGCCGTTCATAATGGTTTTGTCGCTGACTTGTTCCAGCGCGTCAATGCAATGTTGGATATGCTCTTGCAAGGGCATTCCCATCCTGCTTTCCACAATGTTTGCGTTAATGGGCGTTTGAGAGTTCAGGAAAAACCAACAATCAAACACATCGCGCCCCGTGATTTCGTTTCGGTCGAGCAGGGCGCAGAGTTTGTGTGCGAACATGTCCGACTTGACCAACACTTTCATGTCAATGCCCAACAAATTCTTGACTTCATAATGGTTGTCGTATTGTCGGTTCGAAATTTCCACTTTCAGTTTCCGCTCGTTTTGTCCATAATCCAAAACAAAGACCGCCCCATAGAATTTCAAAGCCTCATCGTGAATTGTGCCGTATTTCAGCAGTGTTTTCTTGACTTTCTCGTACACCTCTTTTTCCTTGTCCGTATCGAGCAGGTTGAAATCCAAATCGACTGAAAAACGGGGCAAACCGTAGAAAAACATCAATGCGGTTCCACCTTTGAAAGCGAGGCAATCCGCTAATTCAGCATCCGAAAACAGGTCTTTCAGGATTTGCAACATAAAGAATTTGTGCTTGTTAGTGTCCATAGTCCTGATTATTTGAATAGTTCCTTGACCCTTTCGTTCAACCGTTGGGATTGATAAATGGGAAGTAATTGCATGACACGCCTCTTGCTGACGGCACGGAGGTTGTCGAAATAACATTCTGAATTCAGGTACATCATGTCGAGCAAAGCCCTTTCGGGGGTGGCGATACTGATATTGTCGCGCAATTCGATGCCTTCCAGATTGTATAGGATTTCGCTTTTGATTTGCCTATAACGGAAAGTCCGTCCATCCATTTCAATCTCGCGGCTCAGATAACTGACTGAGGTAATGGCCGAATCGTACTGGAAAATGACCCCTTCCCGTTGAAGCACATACTCCAAAGAAATGTAGGACGGCACAAACACCAAGCCCGCCAATTCCTCCGGGTTATAGTGCTTTTTGGCATAAATCCCTTTTCGCGGATTGAGCAGAAGCCCTTTTTGGACATAATAATTCAACTTTTTGGAGAGAGAATCATCTCTTTTCTCGTTGAGCAACAGCGCAATGCTATTGGTGTTGAATGCCGTTCTTGGCACATCACCAAGACCTAAAATGATATTTTTTTGCGAACCAATCATCCGAAATTTTCGTATTTTCAGTTCGCAAAAATACACAATTTCCAGAATGTGAGATACAAATTTGTATGTTTTTCATTTTGGAGAGAAGTGTTTTGAGTTATTTGTCTCCATAATGCCCGTATGCTGAAACTACCTCCACAATGACGACATCATTGTAGATCTTGTAAACAAGTCTGTACTTAACCTTGTAGCTCATGCTCGATTCTGGTTAGGAAATCATCCAACGACTCGTTAGGAAGCATCTCATGGGAAGTTGCCTCACCGCTTTTTGTTTCTTTCAGCCTCTTTTCTATCATGTCTATATTCCTTTGGTCGGCGAAGAATGGGTCGCCGCTTGGACTGATTTCGTAAGGGTCGCGGCGGAATTCAGGTGGAATGTTGAGTATGGCATCCTCTCTCTTTACCGGCTTGATGCTGACCTTGAACGAGCCGTGGTCGCGGGTCTTGACGATGAAATCGTCGCCGTTTGACTCCGTGAAATAACTCATCATATTCGTCCTAAAATCTCTGCTGCTGACTACAATCATGGTGTTTTCCTTTCCTTTTTGTGCTGCAAAAATACACCATTTTTCGATTTCTTACCATTTTGGTACCAAAATGATACCATTTTTTGTTATTTTCAGTTATGTGTAACCCATCCGTTTACACTTCCGACAACCAAAAAGGGCAAATTTTCGCGCCAAATGGATGACACCGAAAATGAGTGCGATATAATGTTGAATTTTATCTTTGCGAAGTAAAATACTAACCCTAAAACCGACGCGCCCGATGGGATAGAACTGGGCAATAATAAAATGAGGAAGAAACTGATTATATTGTTGTTTTGCACAATTTCTTGTTTTCTTTTCATCGGATGTGCCCCAACCGGTTTTGTTAAGGCAGTCGATGGCGGCACTTGGAGTTCTATAATGATAAGAGAAGATCTTACTTATGACCAAGCGTTCAATGAAGTAATGGATGTGGTTGCAAGGCGTTTTGAGATGGACATGATATCAAAAGACGGAGGTTATGGAAGAACCAATTGGATTTATACGTGGAATACCCGCGGAGTTTACACAAGAAAATACAGAACTCGAGTGATTTTCAAATTTTCTAATGACAGAAAGAAGGTTGACATCAAAACAGAAGCAGAATTTGGTGGTGAACCAAGATGGATTAGAGGTTTTGATACTCGTTTGCTGAGTACTATCAAACAAGATATTTCTGGTGCAGTTGGTCGTACTGTAATGTAAAAAACGCCGCAGACAATGCCTAAGAGAACGACTTTTGTAGTTGTTCTCTTTTTTTTGTTTTTAAACGACATTCAAATCCAAATAATCCCTACCTTTGTCCCCAAACTAATATAGAATGGAATATAGGTAGGGATAAAAAATAGAAATGAATGTCAACATGACCACACCGAGCTTTACGCTCTTAATTCGTTAGACTGAAAATCGGCAAATTTGAAGTGGAACGAGGATAAGAAGCGAATAGTTCGCGTCCGAGGGCGTGAATTGTTTGTTGTTTATTTGCGTTTTACGGGCTTTGCCGAGCCTTCAGTCTTCAAGTAAGCAATCAGAACGGTTTCCGCCCGTTTTGTTTGCCCACTGCGCAAGGCTCCCGCAAAGGCAAACCGATGAACGAAGAACCGCACATAGGGAAACTCATCAAGGCAGAACTGGCCCAGCAAGGGCGCAGCATCACTTGGCTTGCTACGCAATTGGGCTACTCGCGGCAGTATATGTACAAACTCTTCCGCCGCAAATGGATCTACACGGACTTGCTTCTGAAAATCAGCGATTTGCTGGATTATGATTTCTTTAGGTGCTATTCGGAATGGAGGGAACAGAGGGATATAATAACTACCAAATCATCATCTTGGAAGGAATAATCTTATGCACAAAAGTAACGATTCCTAATGCCGTTTTTCAGTAATGCACCAAATTGCGAAACCGTCATGCTGCCCTCGGGGATGGTTTCATCAACCGTCGCCAAGCCCGAATTGATAAGGTTTCCAATGGTGTCAACCGCAGTTTGGTTGTACTCATCGTATCGCAAAGTTATCGTTGTCATCTCATCAAAATGTTTTTCCGATGCAAAAGTAACAATAATTCTGAAAACCAGATGTTTTTCGCAACAAACACAAAAAAGTTCCAACCAAATCTATGGTTTTTTGCCCAGATTTGGTTGGAACTATTGCATTAAGTGGTTATTTCCCCAACTGCCTCCCCACTTCCTCCATCAATGCCTCACCCTCAAGGTTGCGGGCTACAATCATTCCGTCTTTGATGAGGGCGTTTTGAGGGATGAAGGCGATGGCGTACAAGGCTCCGGCGGCGTTGCCCCAGCCTTGCAGGTCGCTGACGTGGGTCCAAGTCAAGCCGTCTTTCTCGATGGCGGCGAGCCAGGCTTCCCTGTTGGTGTCGAACGAAACGCCCAGAATGTCAAAGCCTTGGTCGTGGTATTTTTGGTAGGCGGCCACCACGCCCGGATTGGCTTTGCGGCAATCGGGGCACCACGAAGCCCAGAAATCGACCAAAAGGAGTTTGCCTTGGGCGAGTTCGCTGAGCGTCACGGGGTTGCCGTAGGCATCGTTTTGGGTAAAGTCAATCATCGGCTGACCGGCTTGCACACGCTCTTGCTTCTCCACATATTCTTCGGCCATAGCCAAATTCTTGGTGGTCAAGGTGCTGTCAGCGTGGTGGATGTTATCGATCATCGTGCGCAGTTCGCAGGGACCGAAAACCCACTTGTAACGATACATCACATAATGTGCCACAGGGTCAGTCGGGTTCTCCCAAACATAGTCGAAGCAGTGCATTTTCAGGATTTCGTCCTTGTCGGCTTGGGCCATTGTGCTATCGGCCTCCAACTTGGCTTCAAGCTCGTTATAACTCTCGGTGAAGGCAATCAGGTGGTCTTGCGTTTCAGAGCCTTTCACCACAATGGCGTTGGGATTCTGTGCATCGCCTTCCAAGGTAACATCCACATTGTCAGTGAAGAAGTGGAAAGGACGACGCCAGCCTTGCAGCATGAGGCCGTACATTTCATTGTCCTTGCAAACGGGCGTGTTGAACACGGCATCCCAATTTTGGATGACCGCCGAATCTAACACTTGGCCGTCCTTTTGCAGATAAACGGTCTTGCCATCGGCATTGGCGAGGTTCACATTGACCTTAAAGGTTTTTGTTTCAGGCTTTGAGGTGCAGGCGAAGAAGCCTAACGCGAGCGTAGCTAAGAGAATGAGTTTTGATTTCATAGCGCGATTTTTGACTATGACCATTGACTATGACCATGACCACTTTATCATTTTTCAAAAGTTTATTCTATTTGTAAAAGTGGTCATAGTCATTGTCACAAGTCATTGTTAATTAAGGAGTTCTGTGAGTTTTGCTGCCAAGTCCTCGCCGCGCAAGCCTTTGGCCACCATCGTGCCGTTCTGGTCGAAGAGGAAATTGGACGGAATATAATAAATCAGGTAACTTTCGCTGACATTGCCTTCGCTGTCGCGCACCTGCGTCCACGGCAGTTGGTCTTCTTCGACGGCCTTCAGCCAAGCATCTTCATCTTGGTCGACGCTGACGCCGACGACATCAAAACCGAGTGTGTGATATTGCTCGTAAGCAGCCTTCACCACGGGGTTTTCCTTGCGGCACGGACCACACCACGAAGCCCAAAAATCGACCAAAGTGAGTTTGTTCTTTCCGATGACTTCCGAAAGCGTAATATTCTCACCCTCTTTGGTTTGCAGCGTAAATTCAATGAAGGGTTGACCCACTTCAAGGCGTTCTTGCTTGGCGATGTAGTCGTTGAGGTCGGTCTTGTAAATGGATTCGGTAGTGAAAGTGTTGACTATCTCTTTCAGTTGGTCGAGGGGATAGTCTTGCTTCACTTGGTCGAGGATGTAGTGCGTAACAAAACTTTCGGGATGGGCTTTGATGTAGTCGTCGCGGAAGTTGTCCTGTTGTTCCATCAGGGCAGTGCCCACCTTGTTGAGCGAGTCCATTTTGATGGAATCGTTGTCGGAAAAAGCCTGTTGCATGACGGCATACAATTCGCGGATTTGCCCGTCAAACTGGTTCAGTTGGTCGTTGTAGGCCTCCAATTCGGCCTGCGTTTCCGAGGCCATGATTTCCACATCTTTCGGGTTGTTGATGTCGCCCACAAAAGCCACATCCTTGTTGTCGGCGAAGAAAGGCATCGAGCCGCGCATTCCTTTCACTTTCAATGCGTAAAGGATTTGAGGGTCGTCTTTTTGGGCGGTCAAAACGGCGGTTTCGTTGGCGATGACAGCCGAGTCGATGGTGACGGGCGCGTTGTCCACAAATTTTTGCAGATAGACGGTTCTTTCGTTGCCGTTAGCCAAACTGACATTGACCTTGAAGTTGTTTTTCTCGCTGCAAGCGGTCAGGCCGAGCGCAAGCGCGAACAGGAATAGTACGTTTCTTTTCATTGTAACTCAGATATTTAATTGATTTCTTATTCTCTTTTCTTGTCCGTTTTGAAAATGTATAAAATCATCATAATCAGGAAGATGGAAATGGGAACACTAAGCAAGATGCGCAGCATCACCTGCCCGAAGAGCCTGAAACTGAACGACTCGAGGAGAAACAGGGCGAAATGGTGAACCAGCACCATGCAAAGCGTGTAGCGGAAAAACCAAACGCCGTCCAATTGGCTGAGGTTGGGTTCTTGGATGTTGTCAAACTTCAAAGTGCCCGAAACGAGCGAGATGATGGATGGTCGGCAGAAGGCCATCAAAGTGGTGGCTCCCGCGTGAAGTCCGGGCGTTCCCGTAAACAGGTCGATGGTGAGGCCCAAGACGAAACCCAACACCAACAGTTGCCACTTCGGTATGCTGAAAGGCAACAACATAATGAAAATCAAATAGATATACGGATGCACATAGCCTCCCAAGCGGATGTGGTTGATGACTAATACTTGGAAAAGTACGAGCGCGATGAAGCGAATGATTTGGAGAATTGACTTATTCATCTTTCTTGAATTTTGCTTTGAGTGAGTCAATTTCTGGTTTGTACAAGTCCCTGATGACATAGACATGCCGCAAGGTGGCGAAGTCGGTGGCAAACCGAATCTTGGCCTTGTTGAGCGCATCGATGGCGGTGGGATAGAACTCCTCCACCGTGCCCACCATCAGGTCTTCGGGGAAGATGTAGGAGTGCGAACTGGTGAGGATGGTGTCACCTTGTTTGAGGATGATGTGCGTGGGAATGTCCTCCACCATGCCGTAGCGATAATTGTTGGTTTCCCACTTCAGGCTGGCCAATTCCTGGCTTTCCTTGATGCGCACGCCAACAACGGATTTGCTGTGCAGCAGGCTCATAATGGAAGCATAGTGGCGGCTCACGTCGGTCACCACGCCCACGATGCCGTCGGACGAGATGACGCTCATGTCGCGCTTGATGCCGTCAACCGCACCTTTATTAATTATGATGTAGTTGTTGGTTTGGTTAGTGCTGTTGTTGACCACTTGCGCGGGGATGTATTCATAGAGGGTGTCGCCCCTGTCGATGTCATAGATGTGGGCTGCGGTGTCGTAAACGATGGAAAGTTGTTTCCTGAGCATGGCGTTTTCCTCGGCCAATTGCTTGTTTGCGGAGTTGAGGCGGAAATAATTGCCCACTTCGCTGCTCCATTCGTAGATTTTCCCGACCGCGTCGTTGGTGGAGTTCACCATGCGGTTGCGATGGAAATTTTGGCTACGGGCGAGCAGCAAAACAGAAATCACCTCGAGCAAGATAAAGAGGATGACGAAGTGATGTTTCAGTATGAAACGCCGCAGGTTATACATGTTTTTTATTGGGCTATAGGCCCTTCGACGGGCTCAGGGACCTTTTAGCAACGGAAAAGTCAAGGTCGTTGAGCCTGTCGAAACGCCGACAATAGTCTTTATTTAATCAAGAATGTAAAGCGGTCAAAGTTCTTCAAAGCGATGCCGGTGCCACGGGCGACGGCACGCAACGGGTCTTCGGCCACATGGATGGGCAGTTTGGTCTTGGCGTTGAGGCGCTTGTCCAAGCCACGCAGCAAGGCGCCACCACCGGTGAGGTAGATGCCCGTGCGGTAAATGTCGGCGGACAACTCGGGCGGTGTTTGCTCTAAAGCGTTCAACACGGCGGTCTCAATCTTCATGATGCTCTTGTCCAAGCAATGCGCGATTTCGGCATAGTTGACGCGGATTTCCTTCGGGATACCCGTCAGCATGTCGCGGCCTTGCACGGCGTAGTCGTCGGGCGGATTGTCCAATTGCGGGATGGCCGCGCCCACCTCAATCTTGATGCGCTCGGCGGTGCGCTCGCCCACGATGATGTTGTGCTGCTTGCGCATGTATTCCTCGATGTCGGCAGTGAAGTCGTCACCGGCGATGCGGATAGACTTGTTGTTGACGATGCCGCCCAAAGCGATGACTGCGATTTCGGAAGTACCACCACCGATGTCGATAATCATGTTTCCAGTAGGCTCAAGCACGTCAATGCCGATACCGATGGCGGCGGCCATAGGTTCGTGAATCAAACGCACTTCCTTGGCGCCGGCCTGCTCAGCCGAGTCCTTCACGGCGCGTTCCTCCACCTCGGTAATGCCCGAAGGGATGCAGATGACCATCTTCAGGCTGGGCGGAAACAGGGTGTTTTTGAAATTAATCATCTTGATCATCTCGCGCATCATGTATTCGGCGGCTTGGAAGTCGGCGATGACACCGTCGCGCAGCGGGCGGATGGTCTTGATGTTTTCGTGGGTTTTGCCGTGCATCATCATGGCGCGCTTGCCCACGGCGATGATTTTCTTCGTGTCGCGCTGCAAAGCCACAATCGAAGGCTCGTCAACGACGACCTTGTCGTTGTATATGATAATCGTGTTGGCCGTACCAAGGTCAATGGCGATTTCTTTGTTGAGGAATGAAAATGCTCCCATTTTTATGTTGTTATTTGTTGGTTGTTGAATCGTTTAATTGTTGGTTGGGCCTTCGACTGGCTCAGGCACTTTAGCGGTCGTTGAGCCTGTCGAAACGCCGTTTCTTAATGTCTAAAATGCCTGTATCCCGTGAATACCATGCTGATTCCGTGTTCGTTGCAGCAGTCGATGGATTCTTGGTCGCGAAAGGAGCCGCCTGGCTGCACGATGGCCGTAATGCCTGCTTCGTGGGCCAATTCGACGCAATCCTTGAAGGGGAAGAAGGCATCGGAGGCCAATACTGCACCGTTCAAATCGAAATCGAAAGACTTGGCCTTCTCAATGGCTTGGCGCAAGGCATCCACACGCGAGGTTTGCCCAATGCCAGAGGCATAGAGTTGCTTGCCCTTGGCCAAAACAATGGCGTTGCTGCGGCTGTGCTTCACAATCTTGTTGGCGAAAACCATATCTTCCACTTCGTTAGCGGTCGGGGCTTTCGTGGTGATGACCTTGAAATCGGCAGCGGTTTCGGTGTGGAGGTCGCGGTCTTGCAAGAGGTAGCCGTTCAAAGCGGTTTTCACGGTGAAAGGCTTGTATTGGTCGGCCTTCAGGCGCAACACGACGCGGTTTTTCTTTGAGAAGAGCAAATCGAGCACACCGTCCTGATATTCAGGTGCAACGATGACTTCGATGAACAATTTGTTGATTTCCTCGGCGGCGGCCAAATCGATGGGGCGATTGCAGACCAACACGCCACCGAAAGCCGAAACGGGGTCGCCGGCCAAAGCGTCAACGTAGGCTTCCTTGACGGTCGGGCGGCAGGCCAAACCACAAGGATTGTTGTGTTTGAGAATGGCGAAAGTCGGCTCTTCGAACTCGCGGATGAGATTGAGTCCAGCGTCAAGGTCGAGCAAGTTGTTGTACGACAGTTCCTTGCCGTGCAGTTTCTCGAACATCGCATCCAAATCGCCGTAGAAAGTGCCTTTCTGGTGCGGGTTTTCGCCGTAGCGCAAGGGTGTGCCCTCTTCTTCGCAAATCCTAAGCGGCTGTTTTTCATCATCTTTCGTGAACCAGTTCATAATCGCGCTGTCGTAGTGCGAACTCACGCCGAAAGCGTAGGCAGCAAAACGGCGGCGGTCGTCAAGCGAAGTCTCACCATTTTGGTTTTCAAGCAGTTGAATCAGTTCACCATAATATTTCTGCGAAGGCACAATCAGCACATCGTTGAAGTTTTTCGCGCCTGCGCGGATGAGCGAGATGCCGCCAATGTCAATCTTCTCGATGATTTGCGAAGCGTCCTCGGTCTTGGCCACGGTTTCCTCGAAGGGATAGAGGTCGACAATGACCAAATCGAAGGGCGGAATGTCGTATTCCTGCATTTCGCGCTGGTCGGATTCGAGGTTGGTGCGACCCAAAATGCCGCCGAATACTTTAGGATGCAAGGTCTTCACGCGACCGCCCAAGATGGACGGATAGCCCGTGAGCGACTCGACGGTCTTCACCGTGGGGTCCAAAGGCTTGATGAAGTCGTAGGTTCCGCCAGTGGAGTAAATCTGCACTCCATTTTGCTTCAACAAGCCGACGATGGTGTCGATACCCGTTTTATAAAATACTGATATTAAAGCAGTTCTAATTTTTTTCAAGGGTGTAAAATTTTGCTAATTTAAGACTGCAAGATTACGGAAAAAAAGAAAGCGGCGCAAGAGTTGGGCGACAATTTTTTGAGGCCTCAAAATACACCTTTTTGAGTTTTTTGGCTTTTGTCATCGTTTTGCTGCAAGTTTCAACAATTGAAGTTTCTAATCCGCTGAAAGTAAATACAATACAACTAATGTAATTTTTATTTTCATTTTTCCCTTGCCGCATTGGAAATTTCCTTATCTTTACCGATTCAAAATTGCGCGGATGGAAACGAAGTGGATTTTAAACCAAACTGTTGACAAACAGAAAGTTGAAGAAATTGTCAAGGTGCTCAATATCGACGAGAACCTTGCCACTTTGCTTGTCCAACGCGGAATTACCAACTACGAAGAGGCCAAAACTTTCTTCCGTCCATCGCTTTCGCAACTGCACGACCCCTTCCTGATGAAGGATATGGACAAGGCCGTCGACCGCGTGTTGCGTGCCATCAACAACGGCGAAAAAGTGCTGGTTTACGGCGACTATGACGTGGACGGCACGACTGCCGTGGCAGTGGTCTATTCTTACCTGAAGCCTTTCTTCAAGAAGAAAAAAATCGAGTTCTACATCCCCGACCGCTACGAGGAAGGTTATGGCATTTCCTACAAAGGCATTGATTATGCGGCAGATAACGGTTTCAAACTTGTGATTGCCCTCGACTGCGGCATCAAGGCGGTGGAGCGTGTCGACTATGCCAACAGCAAGGGTGTCGACTTCATCATTTGCGACCATCACCGTGCTGGCGAGGTCATTCCCAATGCTGTGGCCGTGCTCGACGCCAAGCGCCCCGACTGTAATTATCCTTACGACGAGCTTTCGGGCTGCGGCGTGGGCTTCAAGTTGGTTACGGCACTCTCTATGAGGGGTTTGGGAACCATTGAGGAGGTGTTTGACCTGCTTGATTTCTTGGCCGTGAGCATTGCCGCCGACATTGTTCCGATTACGGGCGAAAACCGTGTGTTGGCCTATTTCGGCTTGAAGCAATTGAACAAGAAACCGCGTCCGGGCATCGAGGCCATTTTGCAACACGCCAACATCTACCGTCGCGACGAAGACCAACTTGACGAAGACGAAAACGTGCTGACACGGGAGTTGACCATCAGCGATTTGGTGTTCCTCATTGGGCCGCGCATCAATGCGGCCGGACGTATCGCCAAGGCCTCCGACTCGGTTCGACTGCTCATCGCCGAGAAGAAAGACCACGCCGAAAAATTGGCCGCTTCCATCAACGACCTCAACGATGAGCGCCGCGAGTTCGACAACCGCATTACGGAAGAAGCCCTCGGTATGATTGATGCCGACGCTGAACTTCGCGATGCCAAGAGCACCGTGGTTTTCAACGAGCGTTGGCACCGTGGTGTTATCGGTATCGTGGCTTCGCGCCTCACCGATTATTATTACCGCCCGACCATCGTCCTGACCCGCGCCAATGGTTTGGTCACTGGCTCGGCGCGTTCCATCAAGAGTTTCGACATCTACGACGCCATTGACCATTGCTCCGACTTGCTGGAACACTTTGGCGGCCACAAATACGCTGCCGGCCTGTCGATGAAGCCTGAAAACCTCCCTGAATTCCGCCGCCGCTTTGAAACCTATGTCAGCGAACACCTTGTGGATGAGGACTTTGTGCCCGAACTTGAGGTGGACTTGAAAATCAATTTCTCCGACATCACTTCCAAGTTTATGCGCATCCTCAACCAGTTTGCGCCTTTCGGTCCGGGCAATATGGCACCCGTTTTCTGGACGGACAATGTCGTCGATGCTGGCGGCTCGCGTCCCGTGGGCGGCCACCGTCACCTGAAACTCACCGTTTCGCAGATTGGCGACGCCGAGCAAGGCATAGCCCCGCTGTCGGGCATCGCTTTCCAGAAAGGCGACCTCTACGACCGCATCCATAGCGGCGAGCCTTTCAGCATCTGCTACCACTTGGAATACAACACCTGGCAGGGCAAGACCAACTTGCAGCTTAATGTGAAGGACATTAAGTTTGCGGAGGAGTTGTAGACCTTATTTCCAAAACTGCCACCATTTCTTTTGTCGGCCTTCCACCACACGCGCATAACGGCTGCCCGATCTTCTCATTTTCGAGAAACTCGTCACCGTGCCTGCCGAAGGGCCTTTCAAGGTGGTGATGGACGACCGCGAGGCTACGAAACCGTTCTCATCGGTGTCGTCGATGTCGCCGTATTTGTTCTTTTTCGCCGCGAAAATGATGACATTGTCGATGTACCAACTGTTGACATAAGCCCCGTGCCCCGTGAAATAGAGGCAAAATTGCGGCTCTTTGCTCGGCCACTCCTCCATATCGAAAGTGAGCAGATATTGGCTTTGCTCGATGCTGCCCCTCACTGTGTCCTCCCAAATGCTCTCCCAATCCTCGCCGTTTGGCGAAATGCCAATGCCGATTCTGACATCCAATTCGCCTTGGGAGGCTTCAAGGGCGTGGTTGAACTGGAAATTGATGAAGTCGTATTTGCCCAACTCCACGATGGGTGTCACCAAGCGGGTTGTGCCTTCAAAGTTGAAGTCGGGATACATCTGCATTTCGCGTGGCTTGCATCCCGCAAAGGTCGTGTTGGAGATGTACCACACCACCCAGTCGTCGCCTTTCGCGTCCCAGCCTTCCTCGAGCCAAGGGTTGAAGAAACCCTCGCACAACACCACGTCGCCCTGCTGGGCAAAGAGGGGAGAAGTGAGCAATATGACGAGGAATGTGAGTAACCGATGCTTCATCCAAAGTGCTGATTTGGCGACAAAAATATTAAAAAATTGGGAATTATGGTGCGTTTGTGGCTTTTTATTATTTTTGCACCAACGAATTGATTAAAAAGGCCGCTGGTAAGGACAATGGGTCATAATCCATTGTCGGCAAAGCCCGGCCATTAGGAGAATAATAGTATGGCAAAAGAAAAAACAGCCTTTTTCTGCAAGGAATGTGGCAACGAGTCGCCAAAATGGTTCGGGAAATGCCCCGCCTGCGGCGCGTGGAACACCTGCACGGAACAAACCGTGGTCACGGGAAAGGAAACCAAATCGGTGAAGAAAGCCGTGGGGATGGAATTGGATAGTTCATTTCCTGTGCCTATCAAGGAAATCACCAACGCCAAGGAGCAACGCATTGTTTTGCCTTACGAGGAACTCAACCGCGTTCTCGGTGGTGGCTTAGTGCTTGGCTCTTTGACCCTCGTGGGCGGCGAACCCGGCATCGGAAAATCGACTTTGCTCTTGCAGACGGCCTTGCAATTGGCTGGCCGTAAGGTGCTTTACATCTCCGGCGAGGAAAGCCAGACTCAAATCAAGATGCGGGCCGAGCGCATCGGCATCCACAACACCGACTGCCTCATCCTCACCGAAACCAACACGCAGGAAATCCTGAAGCACTTCAAGAACGTGCAGCCCGACATCGTTGTGGTCGATTCCATCCAAACTTTGGAGTCGCCGTACATTGACGCCACGGCGGGCAGCATTTCACAAATCCGCGAAACCGCCGCTGAGATGAACAAGATGGCCAAGGCATATCAAGTGCCCGTGTTCCTCATCGGCCACATCACCAAGGACGGCAGTATCGCCGGACCGAAGATTTTGGAGCACATCGTTGATACCGTCTTGCAGTTTGAGGGCGATCGCCACTATGGTTTCCGCATCTTGCGCACCATCAAGAACCGTTTCGGGTCGGCCTCCGAGTTGGGCATTTTTGAGATGAACGCCACGGGGCTCCGCGAGGTGACCAATCCCAGCGAAATTCTGCTCTCGCAACGCGACGAGGAAGTGAGCGGCATCGCCATTGCCGCCACGATGGAAGGCCAACGCCCAATGCTCATTGAGACGCAGGCCTTGGTGAGCAGCGCGGCCTATGGCACCCCGCAACGCTCCGCCACGGGCTTCGACCTCCGCCGAATGAATATGCTCTTGGCCGTTTTGGAGAAACGTGCCGGCTTCAAACTTTCCATAAAAGATGTGTTCTTGAACATTGCGGGCGGCCTCCGCGTCGATGACCCTGCCATTGATTTGGCCGTCATCGCCGCCATATTATCCTCAAATGCAGATATTCCCATCTCTTCACGTTACGCCTTTGCCGCTGAGGTAGGTCTTTCGGGCGAAATCCGCGCCGTCACCCGCATCGAAGCCCGCATCGCCGAAGCCGACAAATTAGGTTTCGAGAAGATTTTTGTCTCGAAATACAATGCCAAGGGTCTGGATACGAAGCGGTTCAAGATTGAAATTGTTCCTGTGGGGTCGGTTTATGAGTTGGGAGGGGAGTTGTTTGGGTAGAAAAACACCCAATTTCATTACATATCCTCAAGCGACAGCCCTTTCAATTCAATCGTCCAACGACGGTGTTTTGCTATGATGTCGGTGGCCCTATCCTGAAGCGTTTTCATGTCGATGCGCTTGGCTTGACGCTTACATTCCGCGATGACCAAGTGCTTTTCCGCTTCATTTACAGCAATCAGGTCAATCTCGTCCTCACCGCCCTTCCAATAATTGGTGACGATGTTGTAACATCCCATTTCTGCAAATCGTTGGCGAAAATAGCGTTCCAATATAATGCCTGAAAACGTGTTATAGTCTGCAATGACTTTGTCGCGCACATAGTCAAAGTTGTCTATCTCAATGGCACTGTGGTATTTATGGATGAAGCGGAACCAGAATGTCAGGAAATTGTCGCGGATAAAATATTTTACGTTGCGTGTGCCTTCAGGCTGCATATAAGCGCGATGACGGCTCACAAGGTTATAGGTTTTTTCCAATTTGTCGAGATAACCTCCAGGTTCAATGCCCGTAACATTTTTGATGTCGCCACGTTCAGTGTTGCCTTCTGCAATGGCTTGAAGGACAGAAAAATAGTTGGAGTATTCCTTGCCAAATTCGTCGCGTAGCATTTCGTAGCCTTCCGAAATGAAATAAGAACCGAAAGAAAAAACGGAGCGAATCATGTCATCGTGGGTGAAGGCATTGTCCATGACCAATTGCTCAACATATTTTGCCACACCTCCAGTCAGCATATAAAGTGTCAAGAGGTCATCGGAGGTATAGTCAGGATTACCTTCCGCAAGGATTGCTTTCAAAGTATCTGTTTTGAAAGGCTTCAAATGGATGCGATTGGTGGCACGACCGTACAAAGGTTCCCCTGAGTCATCGAAAATCTTGGTCATCAAGGAATAAACCGACCCGCAAAGCACAAGATTTATCCGGCTTTCTTCCTTGTTGGCATCCCAAAGATTCTGAATTTCAGAGAAAACGGATTCATTGATGTATTTGAAATTCTGAAATTCATCGAGTACTAAAGTGAAATTCTTCCGCTTTGAAAGGTTCATCATGGCTCCGAAAAGTCGGGCAAAAGACGAGAAGTCTCCTAAATCTTCGTGCAATACTTCACGCACTATACCACTTAATTCTTCGCACAACAAGGCTTCGCTTTTTCGTGCAACGAAGAAATAAAGGAAGGGAATCCTGCCAAAAGAGTGCCGAATAAGCGCGGTTTTTCCGATGCGCCGCCGCCCAGTGACAACCGACATCTGGGCATAGTCTTGCGATTTCCTTTCAACGCCTTTCAACGCCTCCATTTCTGTTTCTCTGTTATAGAATTTCATGGATTTCAACGTTTTAATTTTGCAACACAGGTTACTGTAACGGCTGTTGCAGTAGTATTCTGCTGCAAAATTACACTTTTCCTAACGACTTTTTACCTAAAAACAGATTTTTTTTGACGACTATTGTACGATTTTAATGCCTGTGGCTTCGGGTTATGATTTTTGGGCGGAGTTGTTTGGATAGAAAGCAATAACGACAAGAAAATCGCCCAAATGTGGTATAAAAACACAAGATTTGGGCGTTTTTCTATAGAATTTCGCCCAAATGTACGAATTTAGGGGTACATTTGGGCGATTTTCTAAGGCTTCGGTTTATGACTTGGGCGCGGAGTTGTTTGGCTGAAAAATTTCATTTTTTGCAGGTCTTTTATGGAAAATGTGTATTTTTGCACCAAAAGTCGGGTGGAAAATGTGTGTAGAACACGCAAAACTCGGCGTGAAAACGTGTTCTTATGTATAAGCGCAAGATTGAAAACATACTCCAATCGTGGTTGGATGACGTCTCCCACAAACCCCTTGTGGTGAAAGGTGTGCGTCAGTGCGGCAAGACCAGCAGTGTGATGGACTTCGCCCAAAAACATTTCAAAAATGTGGTTTATCTCGATTTCCATGAGCATCCGGAATACAAGAAGTTCTTCACTCCGAACCTTGAGGTTGATGCCATTGTCATGCGTATCACCGCTGCCATGCCTGATGCCGAAATAGAAGCGGGCAAGACTTGCTTTGTCTTCGACGAAATACAGGATTGTCCGAGAGCAAGAGGCTCGCTGAAATACTTTCATTTGGACGGTCGCTATGAGGTGATTTGTACGGGGTCTTTGCTTGGTGTGAACGGATACAAGACTCCAGACGAAAAGGCAGAGGAAGAAGCTGCCTCCATCCCTGTTGGCTTTGAGGATATTGTCAATATGTACCCGATGGATTTCGAGGAATGGCTGTGGGCCAATGGCATCAAGGACTTGCATTTCGACTACCTGAAAAAGCATCTGAACAACGAAACGCCCGTTGAGGAGGCCCTGCACGACCGTTTCCGCGAACTGCTTCTGCAATACACCATTGTTGGAGGAATGCCGGAGGTCGTTACGACTTTCATGGAAACGAAGCAAATCGGGAAAGTGCTCTCTGTGCAGCGGCGCATCATCGATGACTACAAAGCGGATATGGTGAAGTATGCCGCTACTGCCGACAAGTCGCGGATACGCGAATGTTTTGAGTCGATACCAGCCCAACTTGCCCGTGAATACAAGAAGTTTTCCTATACCGCAGTACGTCAGGGAGGCCGTGGGCGCGACTATGCCGGAAGCCTACAATGGATTGAGGATGCGGGCATTATACGCCGATGCTATAATACATCAACAACCGAACTGCCGCTTGACGGAAACCGAATCCAAAGCGAGTTCAAGGTCTATATGGCCGACATAGGCTTGCTCGTTGCCATGTTGGAAGAAGGAACGCAGTCAAGCATATTGGAGGGCAATTTGCTCAATTATAAAGGTGCCATCGCCGAGAACCTTGTGGCCGACATCTTTGGCAAGATGGGGCGCAAGTTGTATTACTACCACAAAGACGGCGGTGTGGAACTTGACTTCCTTGTGCGTTACAAAGGGCAATGTACTCCTGTGGAATGTAAAGCCACCACGGGCAACGCCAAGTCGATGCGCACCGTTCTGAAGCACCCTGAAAAATACCATGTTACAAGTGCCATAAAACTAGGCGACTACAACATTGGCAAAAGCAATGAGCTGTTGACCCTGCCAATGTACATGGCGTTTCTTCTGACGGAGGTATAAGGTTTCAGTTTATGACTTGGGCGGGGAGTTGTTTGGTTAGAATGCAATAACAACAAGAAAATCGCCCAAATGTGGTATAAAAACACAAGATTTGGGCGTTTTTCTTAATAATTTCGCCCAAATGTATGGTTTTAAGGGTACATTTGGGCGATTTGCTGTAGTTTCGGTTTATGAGCTGGGTGGGAAGTTGTTTGGATAAAATAGTTTTCAGTACAAGGCAAATCTTGCCTAATAACAAAGCACCCTTTTCTTACGAATGATTATTCTTCTAAATTTGCATCAAACCGAACCGGGACGATGTATTCAGCGTCCTTTTCCATGCGACCGCCTTCCCAATGCTCCAAATTCCAAAGAGTCATGACCGCTTCATCGTCAAGAGATTTAAATCCAGAACTGTTTTCCAGTTTCACTTTGATGATTTTTCCGTTTCGGCTCTTCACCTTGAAACGCACGTATGGTGTCTTACATTCAAAGTCGATTGGATCCGTATGGTCTTCGATTAAAACAGCCTCTTTATCGAGCAACTTTTCAAGACTGAAATTCTGTGCTATTGTGATGGGCCAGGCTGGTTCATAAGTACAAGAGACTCTCATCATATACAATACGTCCACCTTTTCTCCTTGATATTCTGCTGCCTCGGATGGAAGGCTAATCAAATGGGCATATTCGAGAACTTTTTCATCCAAGCCATAACCCAATCCTTTGTATATTTTATAATCGGTTAATTTGCAATCTTTTGTGATACGGAAAGTGAGGAGTACGTTCCCTTGAATATGGTTCTTTTTTGCTTCTTCAGGATAATCTAAAACTGGACTAATACGCGTGTAATAAAAAAGCGAAGCATAATCCAATTGGAAATCTTTTGGCATCACATCTGGCCGGACGATGTTGCAACTATCCAAGTCTTCGGGAAAGACAATCATATCTTCCACTTCTTGCGCTTTGACCACAAAACCAATGTTAAAAACGAAAAGCAAAGTAAAAAATAACTTTTTCATAGAGTTTCGTCGATGTGTATCATAGTGCAAAAGTAGAACTAATGATTCAATAATTTCAAAAAAAGTGACATTATTTTGTAAATTTCTGATTTTAATAACTTTAAGATTAAGATTATGCCAGTGGCTTCGGTTAATGAGTTGGGCGGGAGCTGCTTGGATGAAAGCCATTGAATTAGAAAAAATCGCCCAAATGTACGGTTTTAGAGGTACATTTGGGCGATAATTCATCAAGCCTTCGCCTTATCCATCAAAAGCAAGTCGTTCACCCAGACTTCGGTGATGGAATGACGCTGGCCTTTGTCGTCGGTCCACTCGTTGTTGCGTAGCGTGCCGTTGATGGCCAACTCCATCCCTTTTCTGACATTGTTCTCGATGCGCTCGGCGGTTTTGCCCCATGCCACCACGGGGAACCATTGCGTGTCGTTCACCCACTCGTTGTTGGCGTTGCGCTTGCGCTCCGTCACGGCAAGGCTGAAACGCGCCTTCTTGTTGTTGTTGCCAAAGATTCTCACTTCAGGTTCTGCACCCGGGCGGCCCACCAATGTGACCGAATTTCTCATTGTACCCATTGTTTTGTTTGTTTGATTGATTAATACTGTGTTGATTTCTGTCTTGTCGCCCCTTGGCAGCAGGTTAGCCGAACCATCGGTTTGACGGTGCAAAGTAACAACACTTGTCAAGAAAAAGTCGTTGATTAAACGTTTGTAGTCGACAGCAGTCGTTTGTTGTCGTTTGTTGTCGGATTTATTATTGATTTTCAATTAGATAAAAAATCGGTTACTTTTCGTGCTTTTTTCTGTTTTTTCATATATGTCGAGATTTATTATCTTTGCGGCAAATTCAATCCAATCGAAAAGGCCATGTCATCCACCAAGTTTCAAGAAATAGAAAGGAAGTTTTTGGTCGTGGGCGACTTCCGCACGCAAGCCTACGAATCTACCGAAATCAGGCAGGGCTACCTTTGCCGCGACGAACACATGTCAGTGCGCGTCCGCATCAGAGGCGACAAAGGCTACCTTACCATCAAAAGCAAACGCATAGGCATATCGCGTTTTGAATGGGAAAAGGAAATAGCTGTGGATGAAGCACTTGCCTTGCTTGGGCAAAGCGAATCGGGCTGCATTGTGAAGACCCGACATCTCGTCAAAAATACGGACGGCAGGCATACTTGGGAAGTGGACGAGTTTCATGGCGACAATGAGGGCCTTATTGTGGCGGAAATCGAACTGACCGACGAAAACGAACCTTTCGACCGTCCCGATTGGCTTGGCCGTGAGGTTTCCTTCGACCCACGCTACACTAACTCCACGTTGTTGAAACAACCTTACAAGAATTGGAAAACTTAAAGCCTAACACTATGAAAAAGATACTCTTATTCCTGCTTCTGCTCCCTTTTTCACTCTTCGCACAAGTCACCGACGACTTCTCCGACGGCGACTTTACCCAAAACCCTTCTTGGTCGGGAACGACAGACAAGTATATCATAAACAGCAACTTGCAACTCCAACTCAATGCCGATGGCGAGGGTTCGGCCTATCTTTTCTTGCCTTTCAATGAATATGAAACTATGGAGTGGCAGTTTTGGATTCGGGAGGCTTTTGCGCCTTCGGGAAACAATTACACCGATGTTTGGCTTAGTGCCGACAACGCTGATTTGTCGCAAGTTACGCAAGGTTATTTCCTCCGTTTCGGCGAGGGTGGCAGCAGCGATGCCATCGAACTTTTCCGCAAGGATGCCGATGGTCAGCAGGGCATTTGTCGGGGCAATGAAGGCAACATTGCTGCTGCCTTTGCGGTTTCCGTCAAGGTGATTTGCGACCGCGAGGGGAATTGGATGATTCAGACTTGTTACGACAATTCTGAAATCTATCTTACTGAAGCACAAGGCTTTGATGATACCTACGGACGTGGTGGTTTCTTCGGCTTTTGGTCAAAGTTCACTTCGAGCAACGCCACGAAGTTCTATTTCGATAATGTTTACATCGGCCCGCGCGTCATCGACCATGAGCCGCCCATTCTCTTGAATTGCGAAGTCCTCGACTTGACGCATTTGCAACTTTCTTTCAATGAGGCACTTAACGAGTCAACAGCACTCAATCCGTCCAATTATTTGGTGGATAATGGCTTGGGTCATCCCGCTTCGGTCAGTTTCGGCGAAAATATTGCCTCGGTTGTGTTGGAATTGGAGCGCGAAATCGGCAACGGCATTAATTACACCTTGACAGTCAGCGGAATAAAGGATTTGTGGAACAATGTAATGGAACCGACTTCAAAGACTTTTTCGATTTACGAAGCCTCGGAATACGACATCGTCATTAATGAAATCATGGCCGACCCGAACCCTGTAGTGGGTCTGCCCGAATGGGAATATGTGGAGCTTTACAACACCACGGAGTTTGGTATCGACCTGAAAGACTGGCAGATACAAATCGGTGCAAACGACCTTACTTTCGGGAGTTTCGTCCTCGCGCCGCATAGTTATGTGATTCTTTGCCACAATGATGCCGTGCCAGAACTGAGAACTTACGGCGACTGCATCGGTTTCAGCAGTTTCTTGGTGGGCAATAGCGTTTCGGCAATGTATCTCTACAGCATGGCGGGCCTGCTGATTTCGAGGGTGAATTTTAGCAGCACTTGGTATCACGACCCTGATAAGGACGACGGCGGCTGGTCGGTGGAGCAAATCGACCCGCTGAATCCATGCGCGGGCGCGTCGAATTGGACGGCCTCGATGGATGCTTCGGGCGGCACGCCGGGACGCATCAATTCAGTGAACGGCGAGAACGACGCAAAGCCCAAGGTGGAGCGCGTAAGCATGTTTTCCGACAACATTCTGCAACTTTGGTTCGACCAACAGATGAATCCCGCCGACCTGTTGGAACCCCAGCATTTCCTTGTGGAGAAAACGGGCGAACATCCCCAACAGACCGACATAAATCCCCTTGATGGCACTTACGTTGAACTCCATTTCAGCCAAGGTTTTGGGCAGGGTGTGGTCTACACATTAATTATTAATGGTGTGGCCAACTGCATTGGCAACCCCATCGAGGCCGACACACGCATCCAATTCGGCATCCCCAACGAGATTGCCGAGGGCGAAATCCTGATCAATGAAATCCTTTTCGACCCCATCGCGCCGGGCGTTGACTATGTGGAACTCTACAACAACACCGACAAAACCTTCGACCTCAGCACTTTGATGCTCGGTGTCATTAGGGAGAGTTTCCCCAATCCCGCCGACACGACTTTGAAGGAAATCACCGCCGACAGCCGACTTTTTCTGCCCCAAACATACGTTTTGCTTTCCACCAACAGCGAAATCGTTGGCTATCAATACGACTGTCCGACAGACAATTATGTGCAGATGGCCTCGTTTCCAAGTTACGCCAACGCGGGCGGTACTGCCATTCTGATGAGCAAAAGCGGCATCACGGTTGATGCCATGTATTTCTCGGAAAAGATGCACTATCCGCTGCTCAAGGTGACCAAAGGCGTGGCTTTGGAGCGCGTCAGTTTCGACCAACCCTCAATGGCTGTCGACAATTGGCATTCCGCTTCAGAAAGGGTGCATTTCGGTACGCCCGGCCAGCCCAATTCCATGATGCAAAGTGCTGAGCCTTCGCAAGATGAAATCTCCATCAGCCCCGAAATCTTCTCACCCGACGGTGATGGCTTCGAGGATGCCTGTTTCATCAATTACCGCTTCGACGAGGCGGGCTACACGATGAACATCTACATTTTCAATGTAGCTGGGCAATTAATCCGTCATTTGGCCAAGGGCGAATTGGTAGGGCAGGAGGGCAGCGTCCTTTGGAACGGCCTCGACGGCAACGGCAACAAAATTCCCGTCGGCGTGTATGTCGTCGTGACCGAGGTCTTCAACTTCAGCGGCAAGGTGAAGCAGTTCAAGAACGCTGTGGTGGTGGGCACGCGGTGAATCATATAATTCGTTACCAAAAGGATTGTAAAATCAATTTTGCAATCAATTGATTTTCAGTTTATCACGATTTTTGTACGGAAAAATGTTTGTAAAAGCCGAAATGAGGTTTGTAATTTTTGCAACGGCTTTTTTCCTTGCGCTACCTTTGCGCCAAAATTTGGTTTTATGCAACGAGCGAACATTTTATTCCGTAATTTTGCCCCTATGAAAATGAGCCGTTTGATTTTTGGTAGTCTGTTGCTGGTCTTGACCGCTTGCAACCCGTCACAACGTGAGGCGAAGCAGTTGCTCCGCCAAGCCGAATCTGTTTTGGAAACCTATCCTGAAAGTGCCTTGCATTTAATTGATAGTGCAATGCACATGGAAGTCTATTTCACCGAAGCCCAACGCATGGAGATGGCCTTGCTGCAAGGCCGCGCCATCTACGGCGACGACCGCGATGCCACCGACCCTACTGCATCGAATGGTAACTTTTTGTTTGATAAGGTGATGAACCGCATCTACACCTCTCCCGACCTTGATGGTGCTCCTGCCTATTTCGCTCGAAAAGGCCAACCCAAAAAGGCTGCTTTGGCCGCACTTTACAAGGGTTACGACTTGCAGTCGATTTATGCCGATGGTTTGGCCTTGCAATCTTTCGAAGAAGCCACAGACTATGCGCTTCGGGCGGGCGATAGCCTCACCGCTGCCCGCGCCTTTTTCCAGATGGGAAGGCATTTGCATTGGATGGACAGATATGGAGAAGCCGCAGTCGCCTTGGATTCTGCCGACCGTTATTTTGGCAACCGTTTATATGAGAGGGCCTTCGTGCAGAACATGATGGGCGTAAACCAATGTTTTTTGGAGGAGTTCACCGATGCTGCAATCCATTTGGCCAATTGTCTTGAATTTGCAGTCGAAAGTGGCAACAAAGAAGCCCAGTGGCGTGGTATGTTCAACCAAGGTATACTGGCTGGCGACAAGTTTTTTGACCAAAGAGATGCGGGCTTGCAGTATTTGCGGCTATTGGAGGCTGAAGCCACAGGGCTGAAATTGGCAACCAAGGCATACGGCATATACAAACTGTTTTTTAATCATAATGTTAGACACAAGATTAAGCCGATAGACGACGATTCGACCGCTTATTATAGCGGTGTTTGGGCGAGTGCGATGCAATTCGATAGAAAGTATAAACTGGGTGGCGCCGACGTGTTTTGCTTCTATGGTCGGCAACACGACCTGTATCCGGTTTTCTTGACGCATTGGATTACGGCTGATGAAACCGTGTATGGCGAGAGTTATGGTGTAATCAAAAATTACCGTCGGCAGCAGCAGCGAAACGATTATTTGAATTTGCGAAATGCGATGGCTGAAAAGCGGCTGCAAAAACAACATAAAATATTGGCTTTCTGCATCGTGGCTTTAGTTGCACTAATACTAGGTGTCTTGCTGTTTTGGCTGAAACGCAAGCCGAAAGCGGAAACCATTGAAACCCCAATGGAAGAACCAAAACCTGAAATCCAAGTGACAGAGCCGAAGCAGCCCGAGGAGAATCTTTTTGTGAAACAGGAACTCACGAACCGTTTGCGCCTCATTCTTGCTGCCGCCCGCATCGAGAAAAACGCCTACGACCCCAAAATGGAGTGGAAACCTTTGGTACGGCAGGTGATGAACGGGAAGGAGACCGCATTTGAGAGTGCCGTGTCGGTCATCGAGGCGGCCTATCCGGGCTTGCAGGCCATGATTGTCGAGCAATACCCCGAACTGAACGAAACCGACGCCAAAGTGTGCCTGCTCTCGTGCAGCGGCCTTACCAACACGGAGATGGGCGACTTGCTCGGTTTGAGCGTCCATTCCATCAACAAGAGCCGCAGCGAATTGCGCAAAAAGATGGGCTTTGAGCCGGATGAACTAAAAGACAAACTATAATTCCCTGATTTCCCATTCGGAAAGGCCGGTAATGTCTGCAATTTCTTCCAAAGACATTCCTCTTGCCCTCATGTTTCGGGCCATCCCAACAATGCTTTTATAGACGGCATCTTGGGCATCGTTGAAAAGGTCTTCACTGCTTTCCCATTCAGCCCAATTGGTTTCTTTTAGATAGCCTTCAACTTGCTTTCTTAATTCGGGAATGTCATTTGTTGCTGTTCCCCATAAGATGCGAGGAATGACATTGGCATAGTCATGGACGAGGATATGCCTCATGCTTTCAATTGTTTTCCAAGGCGTTTCGGGGTGGGCTGCTTTGAAGGCTTTGGTCAGCATAAAAGCCGCCTCGCCAACCACTTCCACATTCTTCATCACAGCGTAATACAACAAGTTATTCGCTGTAAGTTCCTCGAAAGTCACACCTTCCACGAATTGCGTGACATGATTGGAATATTCGATGATGTCTTCCAACCTTCCTTTATCCCTCGCTCTTTCTCTCATAGATTAATTGTTTATCGCGTTCAGCACTTTCGACGGCATACGGACGAAGTGAACCGTCAACGACCAAATCCACTTCCCGTCCAAGCAATTCCCTCAAATCCAAGTACATGTCGCCCATTGTAAGCAAAGTAAAAGGCTTCCCGGAATAGTCTGGAACAAAAAGAATATCCACATCGCTCCAAGGCTTTTCCTCGCCACGCGCAAAAGAACCGAAAAGCCACGCTTTCAGGACGGGTTGCGTTTCGAAATACTTCGCAATGGTTTGTATCATGGCCTGTGTGCTCATAATGTATTGATTTGATGGTGCAAAGATAACCATATTATTGGAATTTCGGTTGTCCCTTGCGGAAAATGCTGAAATTGTTGTCAAAAAAGTGAATCATAGGAAAGAAAAAACGGCCTAAAAACCTAACAAAAACATGGATTTTCCTTTTTCAGAGTTTGTAAAACGGTTTCTGAATTATGCTGAAAATCAATAATTTGAAAAACTTTCTCGCGGAAAGATTTGTAATCCCCAAAATCAAAATTGTAAACCCGTTGACAGGTCATGGGCTTGCGGTACTTTTGCCCTAAAATCAATCAACAATTAAACAATTCAACAATGAAACACAACATTTTAATCATGCTTCTTCTGCTTGCAACGGCAGGCATGGCCCAGACCTTCACCCTGAGCGGCACGGTCTGCGACGAACAAGGAATTTTGCCCTACGCCACCGTCATGGTGTGGCAAGGCAACGACACGGTGAAGGCCACCTACGGCATCACCAACAAACAAGGCGACTTCGCCCTGCGCGGCCTCAACAAAGGTTACTACAACGGCTTGGTGAAATTCACCGGCTTTGCGCATCTGCCCTTTGAAGTGAACCTCAACAAAGACACCCGCATGGACACGTTGCGCCTCATGCCCGACGTGAAAATGCTCAACGAGGTGCAAGTGACCGCCACCAAGGTCTTTGAAGACAAGTTCGACAAACTGAAAATGAACATCACCGAACTGAAACTGCCCCCTGCGGCCACTTACATCGATGCCTTGCGTGAAATCCCCGGTTCGTTCTACAAGGTGAGCGAAAACACACTGACCGTCCTGAACAAGCCTGTGCTCGTGCTACTTAACGGCAGGCCGCTTCGCGTTTCGTTCAGCCAAATCACCGATATGTTGCAAGGCGAAAAGGCCGAGGACATCGCCGAGGTGGAAATCATGTACGAAACGCCGCCACGCTTCGCGGGCGAGTGGGATGGCCCTGTGGTGAACATCATCACGAAGAAGAACTTGGCCACGGGCTTCTATGGTAGCGTCTCTGGCGACCTGCAACTGCGCAAACGCCTCGGCGCGAGGTCGTCGCTCAACCTCAACTTCAGAACCTTGAAAACCAACACCTATCTGTATCTGTCGCAAAACTACAACCCGAGGGAGTATTCCTACCGCTATTGGCAGTATCGTGAGGGCGGCGACACGCTGATGCGGCGCGAGGCAAACCATACCAGCAATATGAACTCCTATTATTTGAACACGGGCACAGGCATCCAGTTTGATGACAACAACTCATTGGACATCAACTTCTCGGGAGACCTCGATTTCGACCACGACAACATCGATGAGCATATCCTCGACCGTGGAACGGCCATCCATTCCACCGACACGGCGCGGAACGATTCGCGCTCCTATTGGGGCGACATCTATTATAAGCACAACTTCAACGACCCCAAGCATTACGTCACCGTGGATGCCAACTTGAGCCGCAACCTCAATGAGTCGGGCAACCTGCGCCAATACAACTATTTGCTTGATTCGGTGACTTACAACCGAGATGCTTCGCCCTATTCCGGTTGGCTTTTCTCGACCCGCGCCGACTATACCCGTGAATGGGACAAAATCCGAATCCAGTCTGGTCTCTCTTACCACTATTCCGATTTGGAAAATGATTTCAGTTATGAAAATCTCATTGACGGCACTTGGCAACCTGACACTTTGGTAACCAACGATTTCAATTACAAGGAGAACTCCTTCATGGGTTATTTCATTTTTGACCATCAAGTGAGCGAGAAGTTCAGTTATGCCGTCACGCTTACCGACTCGTATGTGCGCACTTTGGGCATTTCGGAAACCACAGGAATCAAAACACCGTACAACTACAACGTCTTTCGTCCGTCGCTTTCCTTGCGATTCAAACCTCATGAGGACCATTACTTTACCCTCACCTACAGTCGCAACTATGGGAAGCCCAATTTCACCTACCTGAATCCCTTCCGCAAGTATGAGAGTCCCGTCTATTATGTGGAGGGCAATCCGAATTTGAAGCATTCCATACAAAACGGCATCACATTCAAATACCGCTATCGTTATTGGTTGAACTTTGCTGTTTCGTATGGTCATAATGCGAACTATGTGCTACAGGTGCCGCAATTGGATGCTGACGGAGCCATCATCGGCTACACTTACGGCAATTTCGGCAAGAGAGACGAATTGTTGTTCATCCTGAATATGTCGAAAAGGTTCTTCGACAACCGGTTGAACATAGGCTTATATGGTCAGGCGAAATATGAGAATTACAACAGCAGCGATGCCCTCGACTACCGCAATTCGATGTGGAGTTACTTTGCGAATCTTGATTTCTCGTATGTGCTCATCAAGAAATACGATGTGGAATTGGGCGGCTATGCTTTGTACTATTCTTCGCATCTCAGTGGCTATGCCAAGACACAAGGTCATCCCAAAATGGGTTTGCACCTATCGGCGAGGTTCTTAGACGGTAACCTGCAAACCACGCTTAGCGTGAACGATGTGTTCAACTCCGATGTGGGTAACCGTGAAAGCCTGCTGGATGGCATCATCTCGAAGAGCGATAATATCATTGATGCACGCTATATCCGTCTTTCCGTGCGCTATAGTTTCAACCGCAAGAACCTGAAGCGTTTCGAGAACCATCAGGGGAGCAATGCGGATAGCGGTAGGTTGTGATTACAAATCCATATTCGACAACGCCAAAATCTGTTTCGTGTCGGGATTGAAGGCCGTCAGGTTGCCCATACCGGGTTTGTCGGTCACATAAACGCCGTTGTCCAAGGCGATGAAGTCGTAGTTTTGGTTTTGCTCGATGACCAAATTCATGAAACTGTAGTCGACGGGAATGTGCCCGTGGATGATTTTCTTGCCATGCGACTTGCTGAAATCCACCTTGAATTTGCGCGTCCACATCATGCTCTTGGTGTCCTCAAACGGGTTGTCGATGCTGAAATTCATGCCTGCGTGAACGAGAATGTATTCCTCCAACTCAATGAAAGGCAGGCAGTTGTTCATCCAGTCGATGTACTGTTTGGGAATCTCGCGCGGATGCTTCACGCCGAAACTTTCCAATGTTTTCTTGGCGCCCACGGCTTCCCAATCCTTTTGCTCGGGGTGCTTGCCGCCAAAAAGTTTCTTCTTTTGGTCGGCCTCGAAAGCCTTCACGCACATGTCCTCGTGGTTGCCCTTGATGAAATGCACATTGTATTCTTCATTTTGCAGGTGCATAAGGTAGTCGATGACACCCTTTCCATCGGGGCCACGGTCGATGTAGTCGCCCAAAAAATAGAGTTGGTCGTGCTTCGTGACCTTGAGGGTGTTTTCGAGCAATAGTTTCAGTGTTCGGGGACAGCCGTGAATGTCGGGGATAATCCAGCGTTGTGACATTAGAATAAGTTATTGAGGTTCAGAGATTTGTATTGTTTTCTAAGTTTTGTCTTGAAAGTCCAGCGCACATCTGAAATCCAACGGCGGCAAAGCTCGTTGTAGTCCACGAAAATCCGATAAGACCAAAACAGCAGCATCATGCCGCCCAAGGCCCAAAGCCAAGGAAGTTTGCAAAACAGGATGATGGTGCCTACAATGAAAATGAGGGGGAACAGCACAAACTCAACCCCAAAACTGACGGTGTTGCCGAAGGCTTTGTCAATGAGTTTTCCTCTGATAATCAATGTGGTGAGCCATACGGGCAGGTTGACGATGGCCGAGGCCAAGTAATACGGCAATCCGACTAACAGAACGGCCAATTTCCACAGCGAATTGAGCAAGGGATATTTCTTCGCCGTCGACATGACGGAGATTTTTTGGCGTTTGCGTTCCTTGGCGAAATCCATCACACGCGCAAAGAGGTTTTTGGCTTCTTCGGGCTTTTCTTCCCTGAATTTCAACACTTTACTGACGGTATCGCGGTTGCGGAGCATCTTCTTGTAGAGTCCACCGGCGCGTTTCTCGTTTTTCATCTTCACGATTTCCCAGATTGCGTCATAGTCCTCATCGTCAGGGATATAGGTGAAAAGTTTGGCGATTTCGTCGTGCAGTTGGTCTTTCAGGAGGTTGATGTTGGCGGCTTCGTTTTCCTCGGTGGTGTGCTTGAAAAACTCGGTCACATTAATGGGCTTCCCGAAATTAATCATGGCCGTGCTGCGGTAGCGGAAATAGTCGCCGTATTCGATGGCGGTGGGGATGATGTAGACGGGGCTTTGGTCGCCGAATTGCTTGTTGGCATCGACGGCAATGTGAAACAAACCCTTGCCCATGCGCATTAATGAATGTTTGGTGCGGTGGGTGCCTTCGGGGAAGAGGTAGAGGTCGACATGGTCGTGAATCACGTCGACGGCCTTGTTGAGCGAGTCGTCGTTTTGGCGCACTGCCGCCACACCGTTGCGCATTCTGAAAATGGGCAGTATCCTGAAGAAATTCAGCAGTTTGGCCACAAAGGGATTCTTGAAAATGTCGCCCCTCGCAATGAACACTTTCCGCATGTTGTCAGACGAGAGCAACACCAGCGCGTCCATCAGCGTATTGCTGTGGTTGACACCGAAAATCAGGCCTCCTTCCTTGGGGAGGTTCTCTTTTCCATGCACTTCAAACCTGCGGTAGGCGCGGCGCGTGTGCCAGTTGACATACGGCAGCAAAAGCGAATACCAAAAATCCGGATCTTGTATTTTCTTGGCCATTTTCCAATCATAAAATGAGGTGCGAAATTACGAAAATTACCCGAATGGAAAGATTTTTTTCGGCTCAAGGGAATATTTTCCTACTTTTACAGCCCAAAACAACGAATAACAATGGCAAAAAGATTATACCGCGTAGTCGCAATTGTGCTTTCTTGTTGTTTTTTGGCAGCATGTCAAAACAAAGTGGCCGTTGAGGAGGAGAAGGTTGAAATTGTTGAAGTTCAGGTAGATACATTGGAAATACAGGAGCCAGAGCCTTCTTTGCCACCGATTGACACGATTCCAGCTTTCGAGCGGGTGAAGGAAAGGGGCGCTTTGGTGGCCGTGACCAATTGCAGCGATTTCAATTATAAGATGTATAAGGCGCGTCCCGTGGGTTTTGAGTTCGATTTGCTCAAGGATTTCTGCAAGATGCACCAACTCCGCCTCGAGATGAGGATTAATGACAATCTGGATTCATGCTTCGCGTTGCTCAATTCGGGCAAGGTGGACGTGGTGGCCACGGGCGTGGGCTTGACCAAGGATTTGCGGGAGCATTACGGACTGACGAATCCTTTGTTTTCCCAAAAGAGTGTCCTTGTGCAACGGTTGTCCAAGAGTGGGAGTTCTGCGGCAACCGACAAGGGTTTGCTTCGTTCGCCCATAGATTTGGCGGGGAAGACCGTCCATGTGACGGAGGGAAGCCACGCGGTCAAGATGTTGGAATATCTTTCTGACGAAATCGGACATACGATTCATGTGGTTGAATGTGACACGCTCAATGATTTGGAGTTGGTCAAGGCGGTGAGCGACAGACGGATTGACTATGCCGTGGTCGACGAATATATGGCCGTGGCGGGTTCATACGGACTCACTGGTTTGGACACAAAACTTGCCGTGGGTGTTGAGCATCCCATCGGTTGGGTGGTCAAACACCGCGAGGCTGATTCGTCGTTGCAGATGGCTTTCAACGATTGGATTGTCAAGTCGGAGCCGAAAATATTGAAACTCGCGATGACGAGGTATGTCAAGAATCGGAAACTGTTTGCCAAGAAGCTCGGCGAAGGGCATGTCCGCATTTCGCCTTACGACAATGCCATCAGGCGGACGGCGGCCAAGATTGGTTGGGACTGGCGCCTGTTGGCCGCGTTGATTTATCAGGAGTCGCGCTTCAAGACGAACTTGGAGAGCAACAAGGGCGCTTACGGTCTGATGCAGCTGATGCCCTCGGTGATGAAACGCTATAATGTGAGCTACAATTCCACGCCCGAACAACAATTGGAGGCAGGCGGAAAACTGATCAGGTTCCTCGACAAGGCGCTGAAAGACAAGGTTGCCGACAGTGTGGAACGCACGAAATTCGTTTTGGCGGCCTACAATGCAGGCTTGGGCCATGTCCTTGATGCCCAGCGGCTGGCAGCGAAATACGAGAAAGCCCCCGACATTTGGGACAACAATGTCGACTTTTTCATCCTTAACAAGTCGAAGCCGCTCTATTATAGGGACACTTGCTGCAAATGCGGGTTTTTGAGAGGCACGCAAACCTTTCGCTTTGTGGAGGAAATCATTGAACGATACCATCATTATCAGAATTTTATAGAATGAAAATCAACGAATTATGAAAAAAACAGTTTTTTCTTTCCTTTTCTTTTTCATGCTGCTTTCGGGTGCCAAGGTTGCCGTGGCGCAGTCTTTCAATGGAGGCTTGATTGCCGGCGCGACGTTCTGCCAAGTGGATGGCGACAGGTATGCGGGCTACAATCAGTTGGGATTTACGGCTGGACCTTATGTGAATTTGCCTGTTGGGGCGCATTTTTCAGTTCAGATGGAATTGAAGTATTCGCTTTTGGGCGCACATTCTTCTATTAAGGAAGTGACCGAATACAATCTAAATCCTTATAGTTTGCGCCTGCATTATGTCGAGATTCCCTTGATGCTGCGTTACGATTTGGGCTATTTTCGTGTGGGTGGTCGCTCCTTGGATTTCATCACTTTGGAAGCAGGTGTCAGCCTTGATTTTCGGATGAGAGCCACCGAAGACGTGAATGCGGATTATCAGGTGACCACTTCGCGCTGGAATTTCTTTTCGGCCACGGGCAATGTGGGCTTGCATTTCGCCTTCAATGACCATTTAGGCATGGGAGCGCGTTTCATGTATTCGGTTGCCCCGATTCGCTTCACGGGCAATCCAGGGTGGTTCTACAACCAATACTACAACAAAGTGCTTCAAATCACTTTGACTTACAACATTAATTCTCCCGTGAGATAAACTCGATGTTGCGTTTCAAGCCCTCGAATCCGGCGCGTTTTACGGCGGAGTGCTTGAAAATGGTGTCGAAGTCGGCTTTGGTCAGGGTTTTCCAATCGTTTTCTTTCATGGCCAAAAGTTGCTCAGAAGGCTGAAAATCAGGCTCCAAATTGGGCAAGGCGAAACGGTTGTAGGGGCAAACGTCTTGGCAAATGTCGCAACCGTACATCCAGCCGTGGAAACTTTTTGGGTCAATGTGGTCAAGTTTTCCTTTGTATTCGATGGTCAAGTAGGAAATGCACTTTCGTGCATCAATGCGGAACGGGGCTTCCAAAGCACCTGTGGGACAGGCATCTAAGCATTTTGTACAACGACCGCAACGGTTGGTCAAAACTTGTCCAGTTTCGGTCAAGTCCAAAGGCAGAAACAAATGCCCGATGAAGAAAAACGAGCCTTTTCTGGGGTGGATTAATGTGGTGTTTTTCCCGATGAAGCCCAAGCCACAACGCACGGCCCAAGCGCGATCGAGTACCGGTGCCGAATCGACGAAAACACGGGTGTTTTCCAATTTACCTGTTTGGTTTTCAATGCGTTCCAAGAGCAAACGCATTTTGCGTTTCAGCACATCGTGATAATCGACTCCGTAGGCATATTTGGCGATTTTGAAATGCTCGCCGTCGCCCAAAGTTTGTTTCGGGAAATAGTTGTAAAGCACTGTGACAATGGACTTTGTGCCTTCCACAAGCAGACGTGGGTCGTAGCGTTTTTCCTTGTTGCGGGTCAGGTAGCCCATCTCGCCTTCGCACTCGCTTTCGAGCCATTGCTCCACATGCGCCGACTCGGTTTCCAAAGCCGTTGCACGAGCAATGCCGCAAGTATCGAAGCCCATTTGCTGGGCTTCAGCGATAATCCATTGTGAATCCATCAGAACGGGGTGATCGTCAAACCCACCGACAGCGGATGGAAGACGGGAGCCTCGTGGCCAACGGCAAATACAGGGCTGATTTGATAGGCGGCAAATGCACTCACCCACTTCCAGCCGGCGCGTAGCGTGACCGAGTAAGCCAAACGCTCTACATTGTTGATATTGAGGATTGTATTGTCGACCGTAACGCCACTGCCATCGGTAAGCGTGCCTTCTTCATCGTCGGGACCGACATAGCGTGTCTTTGCGCCTAACTTGATGCCGACCTTGAAGCCCACGCCAATCTTCACGGCATCTTTGATGCGGAAACGCAGTTCCAGCGGGATTTCACCATAGGTCGGGCTTACTTTATAACGCTTGAAACCCTCCGTGTCGCGGTAGTTTTGGTACTCGAAATTATCGTTGGTGTAGGGATTCTTGATGCGCGAATAGGAGAAATAGTTGTGCGACGACATGCCCAAGCCGATGCTGACTGTGTGTTTCGTGCTTTCGCCCAAAGGGAAATTGTAGGTGAGGGCGAAACTCACGCCTTGGTTGAAGCCGCGAGGATCCCAGTTTTCGCTGGGCGCGAGTTGGAAGTCGCTGAACAGGTCGAGTCCGAAGGTGACTTTCTTATCTGTCTTATTGGCAATGAGTTGGGCGAACGAAGTCGCCGAAATAACTAATGCGATAAGGGTGAAAAATGCTTTTTTCATAAAGGAAACGTATTTGCTAATGAACGGCAAAAATACGAATAAATTGTTTTATCCTAACACTTTATAATACAGATTCCTCACCAGCCCGCCATATTTTTCCTCTGTCTTGGCATAAACATAGCCTTCTTTCAGGAAATTGTTGATACTGAAATCGTTATTGGGTGCAACCGTGGTGCAAAGCAGGTTGTAGCCTCGTGCCACGGCGATTTTTTCCACCTCGCGGATGAGTTTCCGCTGCAAGCCCAAGCCTCGATAACCGTCGCGCACGAGAAACAGTTTTTGGTTTGCCGACTTGAAGTCGCCCTTCAAGCCAAGGTCATGGAAATGGTCTTCCTCCAAACATTGCGGCACATAAAGCATCCCTATGGCAACCAATAAGTTACCGTCCCAAATGCCCAAAGTGACATTCGGTTCCTCCAAGCAAGAGGCAATCATTTCCGGCGAATTGTGCCGCAGCACCGTTTTGTCGGGCAGGGCGGCATAAACCGTCTCGTTCAAGTCGATGATAGTCTGTAAATCAGCGGGATAGCATTGGCGCAGTTCCATCATTCCTCGTAAATTGAACAAACGGCAAATTTTGACACATCAAACAGCCCTCGGTCGCTGAGTTTCAGTTCGGGGATGACGAGCAAAGCCATGAAAGCCAAGGTCATAAACGGCGCATAAAGTTTTGAGCCTAAGCGTTTTGCCAAGGCAGTGGCGTTTTCGTAGGCGGCAGCCACCTCGTAGCCGTCTTCGTTGCTCATCAGTCCGGCCACGGGCAGGGGAACCGCCACCATTTCGGTGCTGCAATAGGCCGTCACGCCGCCCGTATGCTCAATGAGCAGGTTGACGGCATGAAGAATATCGCTATCGGTAACACCCACAGCCACAATGTTATGGCTGTCGTGCGCCACACTCGAAGCCAAGGCACCGCGCCGCAGCCCAAAGCCCTTGATGAAAGCCACGGCGGGCTTGGCGGGATGGTATCGGTTGATGACCACTATTTTCAGAATATCGTTCTCCACATCGCTGACGATACCGCCATTCACCACTTTCGGCTCGGTTGTGAAACAGTTTGTAATCAATTGGCCGTCAAAACATTCTATAACCTTGATTTTCTTGCCCTTGTCGGGAACGAAAAGGTCGTCAGCATGGATGAAATTGGCCTTGAAAATGTTGGGCGTTTGGGTTTCCTCATATTTGATGTTCGCCACACCGTTTTCGGCCACCAAAACACCTTTTATATAAGTCTGCCGCGCCACCGGATTCTTGAAATCGTCCACCACGATAAAGTCGGCATCGTCGCCCTCTTGCAGCATCCCGACATTCAAATGGTAATGCCTTACCGCATTGAGCGAGGCGGCTTTCAGCACATCCATCACATTGTAACCTAATGAAATAGCCTTTCTTACCAACACATCAATATGACCATCATCCAACTCATCAGGATGTTTGTCGTCGGAACAAAACATCAGTTTGTCGGGATGTGTAGCCATCAACGGAATCAAGGCATCGAAGTTTCGGGCCGCACTGCCTTCGCGGATGAGGATTTTCATGCCGAGGTTGATTTTCTCCAAGGCTTCTTCAAGTTGGAAACATTCGTGGTCGGTGGTGATGCCCGCGCTGACATATTTCTGCAAGTCCTTGCCTGTCAGGGTAGGCGCATGGCCATCGATAGGCTTGCCATGTTTTTTGGCGGCGGCGATTTTCCGCATCAGTTCGGGGTCTTTGTGAATGACACCGGGATAGTTCATCACCTCCGAGAGGTAATAAATATCGGGCGAGGCCATCAGTCCCTCTATGTCGTTGGCATCCAATGAGGAACCAGCCGATTCAAAGGACGTGGAAGGCACACAACTCGGCGCACCGAAATAGAACTTGAACGGCACTTTCTTGCCGTTTTCAATCATGTAGCGGATGCCATCTTTCCCAAGCACATTGGCGATTTCGTGCGGGTCGCTGACGGTGGCCACCGTGCCGTGGCAAACCGCCAAACGCGCAAACTCGGACGGAATCAACATGGAGCTTTCGATATGCACATGCGCATCGACGAAGCCCGGCATGATGTAGCGCGTGTTGCCCACGGGCTGTTCCTCAATCTTGGCAATCTTGCCGTCGTTGACGACAACCACACCTGAAAAAATCCTTGAATTGACGAGGTCAACGATTTGGCCTCCAATGGTGAAACTGTTGTTCATAGATTCAAATTTGGCGCAAAGGTAAGGAAACGAATCCGTTATTTTCTTATTTTTGCCACCAAAATCCGAACAAAATGCAACAAACCCCTATTTATCCCGTCATTCGCCTCAATCCTGGCAAAGATGATGCCTTGCGTCGCTTCCACCCTTGGGTGTTTTCGGGTGCCATCCACGATGCCGCCAAAGGCTTGCAGGCTGGCGACACGGTCACTGTGACCGATTATAATGGCGAAATCCTCGGCACCGGCTTCTGCGAGTCGGAGAGCATTGCCGTGAAGATGCTCAGTTTCGAGAATTGCAGAATCGATGAATGGTTTTTCCTCGATAAGCTCAACCATGCCTACGAAGTTCGCAAAATCATGGGCTTGACCAACAATCCGCACACCAACTGCTTCCGCCTCGTCCATTCCGAGGGCGACGGCTTGGCTGGCCTGATTGTCGACATCTACGGCCGCACCGCCGTGGTGCAGGCCCAAACCGAAGGCATGGCACTTCATTTGAAAGAGATTGTCCGTGCCCTGAAACTCATGCCCGACCTTGGACTGCAGGCCATCTACAACAAAAGTGCTGAAGCCATGCAGCGCATGGGCAAGGAAGACGCCATCATTGAGGACGGCTATCTGTTTGGAAGCCAACTTGATGAAGTGATTTTGGAGAACGACAACCGCTTTTTACCCAACTGGGAAGAAGGCCAAAAAACGGGTTTTTTCCTCGACCAGCGCGAAAACCGCGAACTTGTTCGCCATTTTGCTAAAGGCAAGACCGTGCTCAACGCTTTCGGCTATACGGGCGGTTTTTCAGTTACGGCACTGCAAGGCGGCGCACGTCGGGCCATCACCGTGGATTCGTCGAAGAAGGCCATCGCCGCAGCAGAGGCCAATTTGAAGTTGAATGACTATTCCATTGAGGAAAATCCTTGCTATGTTGCCGACATGAAAGATTATGTGACCGACATGCGCGAAGGTGCTTTCGACCTCATCATCCTCGACCCGCCAGCGTTTGCCAAGCGGCACCAAGACCGACATCGCGGCTTGGGTGGCTACAAGTTCATCAATGCGGAAGCCATCAAGCGCATTGCCAAGAGCGGACTACTGTTCACTTTCAGTTGCTCGCAGGCTGTCGACAAGGCCACTTTCCAAGGCATTGTCACTGCCGCCGCGATTGAGGCCAAGCGTAATGTGCGCATCATAGACCAACTTTCGCAGCCCGCCGATCATCCCATCAACATTTTCCACCCCGAAGGGGCATACTTGAAAGGTTTGCTGCTCTATGTGGAATAAAAAAATCGGGCTGAATCTCAGCCCGATTTTGTTTTCATCTGCCACCCAAGAACGCTCCGCGTTTGTTCGGATGTTTCGGCGTTTGTCTTGTCGCTTTCGAGGTCGCGTTGTTGACGCGCTTCAGATAGGCCCGCTCCACATAGTTGACATCGTACTCGTTTTCATAGATGAAAGAATTGTCGGTCATGTCGGAAACCTTCATCATGAAAGTGCGCATATACTCGTATGGATAGGTGTATCTTGTCTTCATGATCAGCGACGATTCGCTTGCGTCGTAAGTGTAGGTGAAGGTGTAAACCAACACAGTGTCAGGACGATAGATGCACGTATCGTACTCTTGGGTTTCCTCGTTATACAGCCATACGCTGTCGATGGCGCTGTCGCGCATCTCACCGGTTTTGTCCTCTCTGAAAACCAAATGGATACCGTTGCCAGTATCGTTGGGGTCATAGATGTAGGTTTCCATGGAACCTGCAATCGGGTTGCCCGCGTAGTCAATGTTGTAATACTCAATTTTTTCCACACCCCAAGTGCCAACAAAAGATTTGTAATTGGTTTTGTTGCATGAGGTGAACATCAAGGCCGCGATGGCCAAGGTCGCAAATAAGGTCAGTTTTTTCATTTTTATTGTAATTTGTTGTTAATTAATTGATTCTGTTCAAGAAAAAACGTTCAAAGAATGGCGTTGGCTCCGAGAAATGGTTGATCCACGAAGCCACAATATTGGTGTCCGTTATCTCCTCGATGACCATATCCGCACTCGTCGCGTCTGAGAATGTGGAAATAATCCATGAGGTATTGTAGATCGTAAGTATCTGGCTTTCTGAGTTATAGTCGTAATTGCAATTGAACTTCTTGATTACAGCAGGACTGTCGTTCAACGACAATTGACCTGAGCCATCGGCATAGAAATCTACTTCATAGCCATGACCCTCACCCACCTCATAATGTAAGGTGTCCCACTGCTCCGCGCCAGTGCTGTCGGTGCGGCAACTGATGTATTGCTCGCATCCCCAATGACCTACGATGGGCGAACCCTCATACTTGTTTGGTTTGCGGCAGGAAGTCACCGCTACCAAAACCACGGCCATCAAAGCCAAAAATCCGAAATGAGTCTTTTTTTCCATACGAAATTGGTTGCAAAAATAGGATTTATTCAAATATCGCGCCAATTTTTCTAATTTTGCCGTCTAATTTTCAAAAAATGAAACGCAAAATCCACCTTATTATAATATTGGCGCTCCAAATGGCGTGGCCGGCGATGGCGCAAGACACGCTGACGGTGATGCAATATAATCTGCTGAATTACGGCAACTACAACAGCGGTTTCGCCGAATGTTTCGAGACCAACAACAACACCCAACGCAAGGACGAATGTATCCGCACCATCGTCAATTATGTGAAGCCTGACATTTTCACCGTTTGTGAGTTTGGTGCTACTCAGGCACTCCAAAATGCATTCATCAGCCACAACCTCAACATCAATGGCGCAAACTATTGGCAATCAGACAATATCATCAACTACGCGAGCAGCAATATCATCAACCATATCTTCTATGACTCTCGCAAAATGGGCCTAAAAAAGCATGTGGCTTTGCGTACCAATCCGCGCGATACGGATGTTTACGAACTGTATTTGAAAACCCCGAGTTTGGCTGCTGGCGACACCATCAAATTGGTGTGCATTGTGGCCCATCCCAAGGCTGGACAAGGCTATGAGGCCTCGCGCCGAGCCCAGATGCAGATAGCGATGGATTATGTCAATCAACACTATCCAACTGACAATGTGTTGATTATGGGTGATTTCAATATGTATGGCGCGAGCGAGAGCGGCTATCGGCTGCTCACCCAAACCTACAGCAACCCTAATATTTGTTTCGTCGACCCGGTTGGCATGGCAGGCGTGGGCGAGTGGAACAACAACAGTCAGTTTGCCCCGTTTCATACGCAGTCCACGCGCAGTTATTCCGATGAATGTTTTTCCCCGGGAGGTTTGGACGACCGCTTCGATTTCATTCTGATGGCGGATGAAATCAAGTTCAGTTACAACCACTTGCGCTATGTGAACAATTCCTATAAGGCCGTGGGCAACGATGGCCATCATTTCAATATGAGCGTCGACCAAGGCTACAACGCATCCGTGCCTGCTGCCGTCGCCGAGGCCCTTTTCGATGCCTCTGATCACCTCCCCGTGACGATGAAAATCGCGGTGGATGCCAAACTCGGCGTGAATGAGTCCGAGGAAACGGCATTGCAGGCCTTTTTGGCTCCCAATCCCGCCACTGATATGACCCAAGTCAGTTTCTTCAATCCATCAGACGGGGAAGTCAGTTTTGAAGTGTATTCGCTTCAAGGCCAAAGGGTTTCGAGAGCCACGAACCATTACAACATCGGTTCGCAGCAGTTTGAACTCGACCTTCACGACATCCCGAATGGTTTTTATCTGCTTCGGATGAGCCATAGTGATGGCTGGAAACAAACCTTGAAAATGGTGAAAAACTAAAAAATTACCGTATAAAGCCCCATAACTCTATAAAAAAACCAAGTTACGGCGGATTATAGCGTATTTTTTACCGTATAAAGCCCCATAACTCGATTTTTTGTTTCATTTTTATTCCTTGAACAGGTCTTCCATAGTCACCACCTGTTGGACAATTCCCGCGTGGGCGGTGCGCTTCAGTCCGTAAGTGGTCACTAAGGTGATATGCACGGCTTTCCGTGTCTTGGTGATTTCAACGAACTTGCTCCTGTGATGGCGAATCCGTTCCTCTTCCTTGGCCGTCATCAGGAAATCAGAATCGGCGTATTTCATCTCGCAAAGGTTGATGACCTTGTCGTTGCGGTCAATGAGCAGGTCGATTTGTGCGCCCTCCTCCTTTTCTTCGCCTTCTTCTTGCTCTTTCTTAGGCTGATACGTCCAGGAATACACTTGGCTCGACACGCCCGCAATGCCCAATGCCTGCTTGATTTGCGGCACGTGCCAGAGGCAAACCCGCTCGAAAGCCAATCCCGCCCAAGTGTTGTGGACGGGCGACTCCAACTTGGTGCTCCAATAATGCTCGTCTGCCCCTTTGTTGTTTTTCATAAAACTGAAATAGAACAAGGTGAACGGGTCGATGAGTTGATACAGCGTGCTTCGTTCCTTCTTGCCGAGGCAGGCATATCGGCGTATGAAACCGCTCAATTCCAAGTCGTCGAGGCGTTTGGTGAGGGTGCCGCTGCTCGTTTTCCCGATGATTTCCTCCATTTCGGTGCGCGTCATCCCGACTTTTTTCTCGCCCAAGGCCTCCACGATGGACAGATACGGCTCCGTGTTTTCGAAAAGCGAGGCATACAGGTCGTTGAACTCGCTTTTCAGTTTGCCGTCGGTGCCGAAACACAGCCTGTCGATGTTTTGCGCGAGGCTGTATTCGCGGTTGAGCAGGCTCCAATAATACGGCACGCCGCCTAAAATCATATAAGCCTCCGTGATTTCCTTTCGCGACATATTCAGGCCAGCGACTTCGGCATAATGCTCACATTCAGCAAGATTGAACGGGGCAAGGTGGATGCGCTCGGTGAGGCGGTTGTGCAGTCCGCCACGGTTGCGGAAAATTTTCTTCGTGATCCAAGAACTGCTGCTGCCGCAAACGATGAGCACGATGTCTTTTTCGCGGCGGGCGGTGGCCCAACTGTTCCAGAAATGCTCCAACGCACTGACGAAATTCGATTTGGGCGTGTCCATCCACGACAACTCGTCCAAAAACACCACTTTTTTCTGCTCCGTCCGCTCCGAAAGCACTTCCTCCAACATCCCGAAGGCCTCCATCCACGAGCGCGGGATGCGGAAACGCTTGCCGCTGGCGCGTTGCAAAGAGTCGCGGAAGCCTGCTAACTGCTTCGACAATGGTGCCTTGGCAAATCCAGTGTGCTGAAAGGCAAACTGATAGTTGAAGGTCTCGCGGATGAGGTAGGTCTTGCCCACACGCCGCCGTCCGTAGACGGCGCAGAATTGGGCTTCCTCTTTTTCCAACAGGTTACGCAAAATGGCTTGCTCCTTTTTCCTTCCAATCAACATAGCGCATCATTTTTCTTGTTTTCGATGCAAAAATAGGGAAAATTACCGTATAGCCCCCCATAACTCAAAAAAAAAATGAGTTATGGGGCTTTATAGGCATATTTTTACCGTATAAAGCCCCATAAGTGGCATTTTTGAAATCAATTTCCAACCTTCACCCGCATCCCATCCGAATACGCGCTGAACTCCGGCGCATACTGGCACTGGATCAAGGCGTAGCCGTTGTTGAGGTGGCCTTCCTTGGTCACGAACATACTGTATTCCAACTGGTGCGTGCCCTTGGGCAAATGCTCGATGAAGAATTGCATATCGGTGTCGGTGTTGCTCTGGTAGTAACTCATTCGGTCGTTGTACTCGTAGCGCGAGATTTGCTCAATCGGCTCGAAACCGGCGGCGCGGAGGTCCTTGACGAAGACGAAGCTCATATCCTGCTGGCTCGTGAAGGTGATTTTCACGGTGAGTTTGTCGCCAACTTTGAGCGTCCGCTTTTCAGCGGGAACCAAAACTTTACCCTTATCAGTGACCGTTTCCACAAACAATTCGCGCTTGATGGTGAAGCCCGACTCATCGCTCTTCACTTCGTCAATCGGGACGAAATACTGGCGGAACAGGCCGCCCCAGACCAAATGCGGGGTCGGGTTGTTCACGGTGAGTTGTTGCATCTCTTGTGTCACTTCGTTGGCGTTCCAGCGGCGTTGGATGAAGCCCGTGCCGGCCACGCCGCCCTCGGTACTGATGGGTGTGTTGCCGAAGCGCAGGGTGACTTCCTTGCCTTCCGCGAACCAATCGCTGCCACGCATCAGCAAGGCGTAGATGGCGTCGGCGGTGGAGGCGGAATTTTCCCATTTGTTGGTCTGCTTTTGGGTGAGCAGCCACACGCGCAACTCGTCAATCATCTCTTGGTTTTGGTCGATTTCGGCGAAGGCCGCCATAATGTTGGCGTGGGTGGCGATGTGCGACTCAAACGAGAAGTATTTCTTCGGCCAGTACATCCCAATTTGCTCGTTCTTCTGGGCGCACTCCTTGAACGACTGAATCATCAGTTTCGCGGTCTTTTCGTTGCCGTTGCGGTAGAGCACCAAAGCACCCTTCGAGCGGTCGTTGAAGTTGAACGAAGTCCATTCCTTGTCGAGGCTGCCGAGATAGTATTTCTTCGCCATGGCAAAGTCCTTGTCGGAGTTTTGCTCCTTGAAGAAACTCAAGGCATAGAGTTCGTTCAAAGTGCCGGAGCCGATGGGCCAGTCCTTGCCTTTGCTGTAACGCTTCATTTTGCGGTAGGTTTCGGCCACTTCGTATTCGAGGTAGCGCACGGCCTTGTCGCAGATGCTTTGGGCGGTGTTTTGGTCGGCCTGGCTCAACGAACTCCACGCGCCCATCTTCTGCAACTTGCCGAAGCCGCTCAAAATATAGGTGCTGATGTAGGGACTTTCGGGCATACCGTCCATCCAAGGCCAGCCGCCGTTGTATTTCTGCTTCTGCGCAATGAGTTTCAGTGCGTTGGTCTGCTGGTTGCGGAGCGTGTTCACCTCGAAGAGCGTGGCAATGCGGCTGCGTTGCTCGGTCTCGCTCTTGGCCTCCAGCACCCACGGCGTTTCTTGCAGCATAATCGCCTTCAGGTCTTGGTCTTTCTCAAGTTGCGAGAGCAGGGCATCGGGTGTCTCGATTTGCCATTTCTTGATGTAATTCAAGAGGTTCGGGATGTGGTCGGCGATGTAGGACGAGAGCGTGTTGGCGTAGAACACATAGAAAGCGGTTTCGGCGCGGTCGGTGCTGACGTTGGCCAAATAGGGCAGAGCCTGCACGGCGTACCATACGGGGTTGGTGCTGAAGTTGAGTGTCAGGCTGTAGTCGCGCTCGTGGCTGTCGGGGTTGGCGATGGCTTCAAAGTCGAAGGTCTGTTCGGTCTCGGCCTTCACGGTGATGGGCAGGGTTTGCGTCATAAAGATTTCGCTACTCAACACGGGCAGGAGGTGCTGCTCGGCATCGCTGAACTGTCCCGCGTAGGCCGTGAAACGGAAGGCCAAAAGGCTCAAATCATACTGTCCCTTCACTTTCCAGCGTACTTCCTTGCTGCGACCGGGCTGTATGGTTTCCATCGGGATTGTGGCATTGGAGACAATCAAATTCACAGGTTGCATCGTTCCCGCATCAAAGATTTCGAGTTTCGCCTTGGGCGTGACAGGCTCGTCGCCCGTGTTGATGACGTTGGCCACGAACCAAAGTTCATCGTTGTCGTACATATAGCGCGGCATATCGGCCATAATCATCACGGGCTTCGACGAAGTGAAAGTGTAGTCCTTGCTGCCCGTCTTGCGGTCCTTGGTATAGGCCAACAGCATCAGGCGCCAGCGTGTGAGGGCATCGGGCATGGTGAAGCTGAAGGTCGCGCTGCCGTCGGCATTGGTGCGCAATTGCGGGAAGAAGAAGGCCGTCTCGTTGAAGTTCTCGCGAAGGGTAGGCTCGGTGGGTTCCTTAGACGCTCCCCCGTTATCATCCGATTCATCAAACACTACTCGACGAAATATTTCTATTGACTCTTCATCCGCAGCGTTTTGTGCCACCAAGGGAATTTCATAATCCACTGAATTAGAAGACTTTTCCAACACCATCTCATCATAAAGAATACGATGGCTGCTACCAATGATTTTGCCACCTTTAGAATGGCGTGCGCCAAAGCCATAACCGAAATCGAAGAAAGGCGCATCGGAAGGCAGGCTGAAATTGAAGAGTTCGGCGAAATAGAAATATTCCAAACTGGTGTTGGACGAGGTAAAGTCGTGCGCACAGGTGGAAAACCTGAAACTGTGTGGGCGCCAAGGCGACATACTGAAACTCCAGTAATTGCGGGCAAATTCATCCAACGAGGCATCATACATTCCAGCGAGCAAGGCGGCTTCCAAAGGCTTTTTCTTGTAGTCGCTGACGGTCACTTCCCAAGTCTCTTCAGCACCAGGGTTGAGTTTGTCGCGCACGGTGGCCAATTTCACGTCCAAATCATAGTTGTCGAAAGGCACGGAAATATGTTCGTCCCAAGTTCTGAAAGCGTTTTCTTTCGCAAGGACATAACGGAATTTGAGGCCGCCTCGGTCGCCTTCGGTCACCTTATAAGTAAAGGTCTGCACGCTGTTGCTGACGGTGATTTTCTTGTCAAAACGGATTTCGTCGCCGTGGAGCAACTGCACCCAAATGTCCACGTCCTTGGCCGAACTGCCGATGCTGAAATGGATTTCGTCACTGGGATGAGCGGTCGATTTGTCCACATCGCTCCAAACCATAGTGGTATAAGGCATCTTTTTGGCCTCGTTTTCGTATAGGGTGAATTCCTCTGTCGTAACGGCCAAGGGGTCGTCCAAACTCTTCAGTTCCACCACATATTTTCCAGGTTCCAAAGTCTTGCCTTCCAAGAATTTGGCCTTGTCGTCCACCATAATTTCAGCCTCATCGACCAAAGTTTTGTTTTGCTTGTCATAGAAACTGTATTCGGGGAAGAGATTGTTTAATTGTTCATCGCTAAGCAATTGTCGGTCAAGGGCTCCCGAATGTTGCATTGCTCCGAAATAGTTGATTTTGGCGAGGTCGTCGTAGCGGTAAATCTTCCTCGAAATGCGGCTCTTGGCGGGCTGCCAGCTGAGGTTGCTCACGATGATTTGGTACTTGCCGAGGTCTGATTTCTCGATGGTGCGGGGCAGGTCGGTGCTGATGGCGATTTCGTTGTAGCCAGCACGGATGCTGTATGTGTCAGCGTGAGTCTCACCTTGTTTGCTTGTGGCGGTCACCTCGATTTCGTAGGTGAACATCGGCTGTTTTTCGGGCGCGATGGTCTTGGAAGGCTTCAGGTTGAAGGTGATGGCGAACTTGCCGTTTTCGTCGGTGCGGGCCTTACCATGGGTGATTTGCTCATCATCGACGATGGGGTACCACCACCACCAGCAACGCCACGGGAAGGAGGTCTTGCGGACGACACGATAAGTGTATTCCACATCGTCCAAGCCGAAACCGGCGTAGGCTTTCACGTCACCGCGCACCGTAACTTCTTGGTTCAGTTTGTATTGCTCTTTCGGCTGTTCAAAAGTCACCTCGAAGGTCGGGCGTTTGTATTCCTCCACGCGGATGGTCACGCTGCCTCGGTTGGCATTGAGGTGGAACACGCCGTTCAGCCTGTCGGTGGGGATGACGAAAGAGCCGCTGAACGAGCCGTATTCATCGGTGCTGAAGTTCGCCGAAGTAATCTCTTCCCAGTTGGCATCGCGGAAAGAAACCTTTTCCGAGTAATTGTTCACAAGGCTCAAGTCCTCACCTTGGCGGCGCGTTGTAATGCCTTGGAAATAGACGGTTTGTCCGGGACGATAGATGGCGCGGTCGGTGAAGAGTTTCGTTTCGTACACCTCGTTGTTGTTCTTGTACTGCTCATTGAGGCGGAAGTACCTTTCTGAAAGCAGGTTGTCATCGCCCTTGCGCAGGTTGATGCCGAAAGAGTTGTTGCTGCCCACTTTCCCATCAAGCACGGCGCGACCGTTTTTGTCGGACTTCATCGTGGCGATGATAATAGTCTTATGCTCACGGGCTTTGTAGTCCCACTCGCGGTGGAAAAGTTCAACGGTAACGCCTTCCACGGTTTTCCCCGTTTTGCGGTCAACGGTCACGACGGTCATTTTTTCGTCTTTTTGGTCAACGATGTAACCGAGGTTGGAGACTTGAAAGTTGAGCACCAGCGTTTTATCCTCGCTCTTGATGCCTTGTTTGGTGGTGGCGGTCAAGTAGTAGATGCCTTCCTCTAAGGCAGGCAAGGCAATCAAGGTGCTGTGGCTGCGATAGTCGTTTTCGGCGGGCAAGATGAGATCCTGCTCCGCAACGGCGGTCTTCTTGTTCAATTCCTTGAGCAAATCCTCTTTTTGCATATTGTTCAATTTGCTCAACTCTTTCTCGCTGATTTTCACGATTCTATAATAAGGTGCGGTCGTGTTTTTGTATTCCAGCACGGCGGGGATGGCCTCGTTGGGCAGTTGAACTTTGTTCAAAGTAAGATCGATTTGCGGCTCCTCGATGCGCTTGATGAGGTTTTCGCAGTTTTTCGCGCCTTTTGACTTTGGGAATTTTGCGATGGCTTCTTCGCACATCGCTTTGGCTTTCTTGTAGTTGTCGAAATAGGTGCTATCCTCTTCGTTGTTTTCGTATTGGTTCATCAGGTTCTGTGCCATCAATGCAGTGATTTCAGCAGAAAGCGGATTGTCTTTGTGCTGCGCCTTCAGGTTTTCCATTGCGGCTTGGTACCGGTCGTCTTTTTTAAGAAGGCTTTTCACAAACTCAAAGCGATGAAAATCATTAAAAATCAACACATTCTCGTTATTGTTCTTAAAATTGTAGGCAAGTATGGCTTGATAGATTTTCAGGCATTTGATGAGCGCATTGTCGGCATCGCCTAAATCAAGTTTCACAAAGTCCTTGGCAGGCAGCCACCACGCTTCCGTGTTACCTGCGATATCGTTATCCTCAGAACGTAATTGATAATAATTCGCCACGCGGTGGAATACGAACTCAAACATAGAAGCTTCATACTCAATGTAATCCGCGTTGTTGTTCGTGTTTTCGTACAAGGCCATAAAATCCTCGGTCTTGGCTTTTTTCAAGGCTTCGACGGGTTTCAAGGCTTCGTCATAATGCTGGTTGATGCGCGTTTTGAAGCTCTCCTTGTCCCAATATTTCATCTCCACCTTGGAAATGTCGCCGTCGATGGGCAGGTTTTCGCTGATGCGCCAATAGTTTTGGTCCAAATACTCGGCGTAGGCACGGGCGATTTCCTCGTGCAGCAAGGCATCGTGAACGACATCCAACTGCCCGACTTTTTCCTCAATGTATTGGATGAAAGCCTGTTGCGGGTCTTCCTCCACGGTAAACCGCATAATGTTCTGCCGATAGAGCCAAGTCTTCAGCAGTTGGGTTGGGTTGTTGTCCTTCGAGGCTTGCTGCTCGATGGCAACCAATTCTTTTTCAGCCGATTCCGGCAGGTTCTTCTCAAGGTTTTCCTTTACTTTTTTCCACATAGTCTCATAGTTGTTTTTAGGCGTTTTGGGATTGTCGGGAGCTTTGTCAGGTGTGGCAAATGCCAACAAACCGATGGCCACTAAAGCCACAGTCGCGATGATGATGATGGTGCGTTTCATGGTTCGAGAGTTTGATACGAAAACGCAAAAATAGCAAATATCGTGCAAAAAAACCTATTTTTGATATTGAGATATAACTATTAGATTTTTAAGTATCTTTGCACCCGCAAAACACAGAATACGAGAGGCCAAATGAACGAATTTGATAAAAACAGGGGAGACTTTGAGTCACTCGTTGGAAAGATTCAGTCGACGAGCAGTGCTTTACAAGAGGATGCCCGACTTGTCATCAACCGAAATGTGACGACACGAGCCTGGCTGACAGGCTTTTATATTGTGGAATACGAACAACACGGCAACGACAGGGCAAAGTATGGCGACAAATTGTTGAAACGTTTGGCGGAACGACTTGATGATAAAAGTTTTAGTCTGACAAACCTTAAAAACTACCGTTCTTTTTATTTATTATTTCCAGAGGTGGGTTATCCTGTAGTGCGATACCTAAAACAAAAATTTGAAAAAAGTCATACACTGTCTGACCTTTTGTTATTAACTGATTGTCAATCTTTTGAAAAAAGTCAGACACTGTCTGACCTTTTGGATTTACGAAATAGCAAAGGTTCTTCGAAAAGCCAATCGCTGATTAGCCTTTTTAATGAGCCAGCAGGAACTGCCGTGATTTCATCCGATGGTTTTGCCATGCAAACCGAAGACGGCGAAGTAATGCCTGTTCCACAAATGGTTTTTGATAGAATGTCATTTTCGCATCTGACATTGCTACTTCACATTAATAATCCTTTGAAACGGGCTTTTTATGCCATCGAAACCATGCGTGGCCCTTGGAGTGTAAGAGAGCTACAACGTCAGATAGACTCCAACTACTTCGAGCGCAGTGGCTGGAGCAAGAAGCCGGAAATGTTGGCAAGCAGAGTGAACGAAAAGGCAGAAAAACCATCGTTCCGCGAGGAGCTTAAGTCACACTATATCTTTGAGTTTTTGGGACTTGCAGCAAAGAATGTCGTAGAGGAAGACGAACTCGAACAGGCTCTCATTGACCACTTGGAGGAGTTTATGCTTGAATTGGGTATGGGTTTCTGTTTGGAATCACGACAAAAGAAACTGCTCATCGACGACCGCTATTTCAAGGCAGATTTGGTGTTTTATCACCGTGTCCTGAAATGCCACTGCATCGTGGAATTAAAAGCGCATCGGCTTGATTATGCTGATATGGCACAACTCAACATGTACATCGAATACTATCGTCGCCACTATATGCAACCTGACGACAATCCACCTGTCGGTTTGTTGCTTTGCACAGAATACGGACAGGAGATGGTGGAATACGTGACCCCCAACATCGACCCCAACGTCTTCGTAGCCCAATACGAACTTCAGTTGCCGAGCAAGGAAAAGATAAAGGAATTCCTGATGAAGGAGAATAAGGGGTGATACAGAATACTATTATAGCCGTGAAAACCATAGATCAAATCAAATCCCCCATCGCTGCCGAATTGCAGCAGTTTGAAACTTTTTTCGGGCAGACTCTGAAAGCCGAAACCGAGCCGATGAACTCCATCATGCGTTATGTTTTGGATTCGCGGGGTAAGCGCCTGCGCCCGATTTTGGTTCTGCTTTCGGCGAAACTTTTCGGCGAGATTAATGAACAAACCCTGCGTGCGGCCACCTTCGTGGAAATGATTCATTCCGCCACATTAATCCATGACGACGTGGTGGACGACGACGACCAACGCCGTGGTCATGCCTCAGTGAAAGCCCAATTCGGCAACCTTTCGGCCGTCCTCGCTGGTGATTATCTTTTGGCAAAGGCCATGTTGCTCATTGCCAACGATACCGACATCCTGAATGAAATGCTTCGCACCACTGCTGCCATGAGCGAAGGGGAATTGATGCAATTGTCGGGATTGAACGATTATCTTGAAATCATCACCCGCAAAACCGCCCTATTGATGCGCTCATGCTGCGCCATCGGGGCCATGTCGGTCGGGGCGGCGGAGGAACAAATCCAACGGATTTCGGACTTCGGCTTGCATTTCGGCCAGTTGTTCCAAATGCGTGACGACATCCTTGACGACGAAAACATCGAAATTGCCAATGAGTTGTTACCCAATCATTTGGATAAGACTTTGAAGATTTTGGAAAACCTTCCAAAAACAGAAATACATGATGCACTTGAGGATTTGACTGTGTTTTGCGCGGAGCGGATAGGGTAGGCTTTATTTTTCCAATATATTGATATTCAAGCAATTTTCTATCGGCGCGAAAACGGCTATGCGGTCGCCGATGGCGAGTGTCAAGCGGCAAGACCCAGTGGGGAGGTTGTTATATAAGATGGCTTTCAGTTGGCCTCGATAGGCTGTATTGGGTTGGAGCGGGGGAAAGTCTTCGTAAATACAAGGGTAGGCCAAAAGTTGGTCGGGGAACAGCACGCGGAGATTCATTCCCATTTCGCTGTGGTTGAAGTCGATAGGTTGGTCGTAGGGATTGAAAATGGAAAAATCCATGTTGATAGTGTCGCCAATGCGAAAAACGGGGATTTCCCCATCATTCGCGGTGTTGATGCTGAAATCCAAAACCAATCTGTTCGCCGACTGGAAATGCTCGGCAAGATAACCTTCAAATTCCACGCCGTCAATATGATATGTCTTTGACAAGTCGATGACGGGGCCACAAATGAACACTTTTAGACCTATCCAAGCCATGTCGAACTGCCAAAGGTCGAACTGGGTCTTTCGGTCGTAATAGCTGCGCAAGGTGGAACTTTTCTTGCCCGTAAAGTAATGATACAAAGCAGGTTGTTGGAACGAACCTTGAAACACCACGGGACTTTCGCCCGCTACTTGTTCGACGGCTTTGTAGTATTTTTCCTTGCCGTGATAACCAAAACGGTCGGCCATAGGCGTCAACAAAAGAATCCTGATAGTTAAAACCAATAGGAGCGAGGGCAAAATGAAACGCTTGGTGTATTTCCTTAACTTTTCGTCAACCAACGCTTTGCGATAAACCAAAACCACCGCTGGAATCACGCATACAATGGTCCAATGCGGCTCAACATGCCCACGGAAAGCCATCAGCCAGAAGAAGAAAAAGAACCCGATGAGGATGAACTTCAGGCCACGCTCAAAAACTTGGTTTTTAGCAGGGGTTGCACCGCCTGCTCCTGTTCGTGTCGCTCTTTCAGGGTTATGTTTGAGTAGCACATAAACCACCGCCCCGAAAGTGAACGGATTGAAAATCAGCAGTTGATTAGGCAGATACTCAAGGAAATAACTCCAGCGGAACGGCTCGCTGCGCTGCGAAAGATGATACTTGAAACTCGGGAAATCCGCTTCGATTTGCCAAAGGATGTGCGGCATCAGCAAGGCCAAAGCCATAAGACATGCCACCCAAAATTTTCCGTCTTTCAGCAATTTGAGGTTAGACAGCACAATCAAGCCCAACAGCAAAAAAGCGTGGTATTTGCTGTAAACCATGCAAGCCATCAAAACGCCCATCAAAAAGGCTCGAATCCAATTGCTTTCTGCCAAATAACGCTGATACACAAGGAGAAACCAGGCCGAAAACAGAATCAATCCCACATCGGGCGTGGTGACGAAGCCGTAGATGTTGAACATTACGATGGAGAAGGCGATGGTGAAGAACAGAAAGATATTCTGATGGGTCGGCGTTTCGACAGGCTCAACGACCTTATTTTGTGGCGTTGGTTCAAGGTCCCTGAGCCTGTCGAAGGGCCGGTCATTAAAGGTTGCAATTCTCCAAATCACAAATAGCGACAAGCACGAAGCAAGGATCGTGAAAAACCTCACGCCCAAGGTGCCCGAAAAGAAAATGCTGCTCAGAAAAGTCATCAACCCCACCATGGGCGGGTGGTCGAAATAGCCCCATGCAAGGTGCTCGCCGTAAAGAGCATAATAAGCCTCGTCCTCTTGAATCTCGGTGAAAATGCCTTGCAAAAGGTTGACAATGAACCAAATGAAAAGGCCACAACAAAGGCAAAATCTCCAATTGAATTTGTCCTTTGTCATGGCCGTTTTTGTTTTGTTGGTAGAGACGTGGCGCGCCGCGTCTCTACGATGATGGTTTAACCGACATGGATGTTATCCTTCACCAATTTCAGAATCTTCTCCGTGTCGTTGCCGAGTTCGGCGCGGAGGTTGGCGTCGTTGAAGTTGGTGAGGAACTTGATCATGTAGTCGATGATGGCGTCGGAGAACACGCCCTTGGCGGTGTAGATCTCGCGGTCTTTGGCCAATTCCTTGGCGGCGGCCACGCAGCTGTCGGGCAGTTGTTCGAGGCTCTCTTGGAGCTTCTTGTTCTTGTCGTCGTGGATGTTCACACCGAGGCCGACGTAGGTCTTTTCGGCCACTTCAAGGGCATTGGGCATCTCGAAGCCGTGACGGGCGGCGGCGCAGAGGGCGGCCATCAGCAGGTACATGTCGGCGCAACCGTCAGAAGCGCGCCATTCGAAGGTCTGCTTCTCGCTGAAGTCCTTGTTCGACTTCTTTTCGAGCGGGTTGGCGTTGGCGGCCATGTCCTTGCCGTTATTAATCCAGCCGAGCGGCACACGCACCAAGGCGCTGCGGTTCGAGTAGGACCAGCACAGCGAGGTCGGGGCTTCCTGATGAGGCACCAAACGCAAGAACGACAGCGGATTAGGATTGCCGAAGGCAGGCAGCGAAGTGCCAGCTTCCATGTAGCCGGCGATGGCTTTCTTGCCAAATTCGCTCAATTCGCCCTTCTCGACCATCACGCTCTTGCCGTTTCTCGTGAACTTGCAGTGGACGTGCATACCCGAGCCGGCCTTGCCCACGGTAATCTTCGGGGCGAAGGTCAAGGTGACGCCGTATTGGTAGGCCAATTGTCGCATAATCCACTTGGCCACAACGAGTTGGTCGGCGGCATCCTCGATGTTGGTGGGCAGGAACTCGATTTCGTTCTGCTCGTAAATCTTACCTTCATAGGTGAAGTTGCCCACTTCAGAGTGGCCGTACTTGATCAGGCCGCCAGCTTGGGCGATGAGGCGCATGGCCTCCACGCGATACTCGGTGAACTTGTTGAACGGGGCGCTCTCATGGTAACCCTTTTGGTCGGGAACTTCGTAGATTTCCTCGTCATCGGCGATGATGTAATACTCCAACTCGCCCATGGTTTCCATTTGCAGGCCCGTGGTCTTCTTGAACACTTCGTGGGCCTTGTGCAGGATGTGCTCGGGTGAACTCTCAAACGGCTCGCCGTCGCGGTTGTAGAACGAGCAGAGGATGTCCAAGGTCGGGACCTCAGTGAAGGGGTTGCGGAAGGCCGTGCGGTACTTCGGCACCACATAGAGGTCGCTCTTTCCGGCTTCGATGAAGGGGAAGAGGCTCGAACCATCGACGCGCTCACCGGCAGTGAGGATGCTCTCAAGGTGTTCCAAGCTGTGAATCACGAAGTTGAGGGTCTTCAATTTGCCGTCCCAGCCACAATAGTGGAAGTTGACGAATTCGATTTCATTTTCCTCGCAGTAACGAATGATGTCGGCGCGAGTGAATTCCGATGCAGGCTTTTGGAGGTACTGCACCAGACGATTGGGGTTCATGGAAATTCTTTGGTCCATTACGATTTTGTTATTTAAGATTTAAAGATTTAATATTCAAATATTTAACTACGGATTTGACGGATTTTACAGATAACGGAGTTTGAAATTTTGCAACTTCGTTGCGGATGGATACGGATGTTCGCAAAATCCAAAACTTTGGCTGCCAAATTCGAGCATCGGCATCCGTTTAATCCGTATAATCTGTAGTTTTTTTGTTGCCAATTCAATGTTTTTGTATTTTTGCGCAAAGATAGAAATAAAAGTTCAACATTCTGCGAAAACAGGAAAAATAAAGAAAATATGGCACTAAGAGACTGGATGATTTCATTCAACAACGCCAAGACGATGGAGTCGAATGGCGAGGAAGGCATGGAACTGATTGAAGAATACGAGCGCGTGCTCGAAAAATTGGGCGAAGGGCCTTTCACCGAGGCCGAGAAAAATGTTCGCGAGGAAGTTTGCCGCAACCTTTACGAGTTATACCTTATTAATGATGATGCGGCGAAGGCGGAGGAGTATCGGAAATTGTCTGAATGATAGGGCTTTGTAAAGACTCGTCAGGGCACATCTTTACAAAAAATGTGCGCAAACCAGCGGAATCGCAATTTTTTTGGCACTTTCCGCTGGTTTACGAACAAATCGAGTTGTAACTATCAACGTTTCAGCATATTAAAATAAGCATCCAACAACTTCTGCGCCCCAATGTAAGCACTCATCCGCTGGCCGCGCACGTCGCTTCTATTTTGCGATTCGTTCATTAATCCATCGTTTCAGCAGAAATATTTGGTCCATAAGGAATTATGTTTTTTGAATCACAAAATTCCTACTATTTTTAGCCTAAAAATCACAAAATTCCGATATTTTTCGGCAAAAAAATCACAAAATTCCGACCAATGAAAAGATTTCCGAGGCGAATCTCATATTTTCAGCAATCCATAACGTCCTTGAACGCTACTTGCAGCATTCGAGAACCGTACTCTTCGGAAGGTGCAATAGGATTCCTCGGTGTTGTGTAGGTGCCCAAAAAGATGGTACTTTGGCCTTACATTCATAACGCTTTTGAAAAGGTAATAGTCGCCGAAATTGATGCCATCCGACTCGTCAAGAATCCCTTGAGGAGGCTGATGCGTCAATAGAACATCCGTGTCGGTTGGGATGCGACCAAACAACTCGGGGAAATTGCCGTCAAGGTCGTCTTGTAAAAACATGGGCACACCGTAAAACTTGATGCCGTCAATGGTGATGCCGTCATTGCAGAAATAATGCACATCGTCTGGCAAACCTTCAATGTTGGCTCCATACAAGCAATCGTCGTGATTGCCTGCGATGAAAATCTTGTGTTTGTAAGGCAAGTTGCCAAACCATTCGATGAAGTCCTTTACTTCCTCTTCAGTGCCTTCTTCAGTGATGTCGCCTGTATGCACAACCACATCGGCTTCCGGCAAGTCTTTCAATTGATGATGCTTGCCGTGAGTATCAGAGATATGTAAGATTTTCATGTTTATTCCTTTGTGTTGATTAACTCTATTGGCGTTTCGTCAATGACATTGAGGACTGTATAACTTGGGAAAAGCGTTTTGTACTTTTCGGGCATTTCTGTGTGCATGGGAACGATGCATTTCGGCTGAACATGCTCGACAATCTTTTGCAGCGATGCCATGTCGGCGTGCCCGCTGGTGTGGATGTCGGGCAGTCTTTTCCGAAGTTCAGGCTCTGCTGCAAGCCAATTCTTAAACCGTTTCAAATCGGGTGTGTCTTTGTCCCAGTATTGTGCCCACATGGAAACAATGAAACGTATCGATGTACTGGCAAGGTGTTTTCTGAAGAAATCCAGCAGATTCGGACGAAACACAAACACATATTTCGACGGATTCTTTTGCGGGTCATCGTTCTGGATTTTTGTTGAATTGGCAACAATTTCTTTGTGAATATCGCCCCTTTTGTCTTTCAATCTCGAGCAGAATCGATTGGGATAGTAAACCAGCAAATTGGAATGGTTCTTTGTGCTTGGAATCTTATCATTGCATTGATTCACCAAGTTCAGCACATAGGCTGTATAGGGGTCAATGCACAAGTTGCGTTTTGAATTGACGCAGGCTCTATACAGGGCCACAGTGCGGTCGATGTTCTGTGCCGAACACCAAACCAAAAATGCACTGTCAGGATGGCTGTTGAATTGTTGGATAAACTCGTCGCGCACATCGTCTTCAGACTTTTGCCTAACGCCCCTGCCCAAATTCGTGCCTTCCAAAAAGAGATAATCCACATTTTGAGGGAGGTTTTTATACAGCACCCCTTTTTTCCCGTGAAGCCTGATGTCGCCGCTATAGAGGATGCGTTTTCCGCACATTTCAAAGAGGAACGCGCAAGCCCCGAAAGCCGAATGGTCAACATCGAACTTCGTGACGCGAAAGTCTTTGACCGTTACTGTGTCTTCGATAGGTTGAATGTCTAAATGCTCGGTAAGGTCTTCTCCAAAAATCCCTGAAATTTTCATCAGTTCAGCGGTTTCTTTCGTGGCGTAAACCCTAGTGTCTTTTGGTGCCTCGTTGAACAGCCCGTAATGGTCTGCATGGTAGTGACTGAGGAAGATGGCATCGCAATGGTTAAGCCATTCTTTGGCATCCTCGTGAATCTTCACTTGGATTTCAGGGTCTTGCTCATCGTAATCCAAGGGCAAGCCGCAGTCAATAAGGATTCTGGAATTGGGTGCCACAAGCTCCACGCAGTTCCCACCGATTTGGTGGGAACCACGATGGATGATGAACTTTATATTGTTTTGATTACTTTTCATGTGCTTTGAATGAAATTCTCAACATTATATTTGTTTGAATCCAGTTTCAATATTTTCGCATTTCCATTCACATGGTTGTTCTCCTTCGTTAATTTGGATTACATAAAACAGAACTTTTCTATCATCAGGTTTTGATAAGTATTCCCCAAGTTTATCTTTCGCTTTTTTAAGGTTGCCGTTGAGGTCTTTCACTTCAAGTTTTGTTTTTCGACCTAGGACAACAGAAAGAGAGATCACTTCTTTTTCGAATTTGTTTCGATTGTCCAATAATTTCATGTAATCAAAAACAAATCCTTTTGCATCCATATTCTTTGCCATTTTGAATTCTACTGCATAATCTGGATTATTGAAATCGCCAATTGCAAAGTCTATGAAGCCAGGACTTCCGCCCTTGGAGTCATCTTTGCTTGCTTTTCTTGATGGCCGTGGCTCGTACCCGTTTTCACTTCGAGTATAGAATCCGCCCTCATCTCTAATGCCTTTAATTGATGTTGCCCATTCTGGATGAAACAAACTTTTCGCATCAGTAATATTAATCTCGTAATCAGATTCTTTCTGTACTAAATGTGAAAACTTATGGTGCAAGTACCGTTCGTTCCAATGTATGCTATTGGGCTCTTTGATAGTTCTTAAATCATTGATTAGTTGTTCGATTATTTTTTCAATATTCATGGCGATAGTAATATAAGGATTAAACATTAGTTTTCATTCTGCAAAATTAAAGACATTCTCTGTATTGTCAAATTATTGTACGTTATTGCTCTGAAAATTTAGTGAGCCCTAAATTTATCGGCACAGAGTTCGTCATAATAGTCCTTTTGTTGCTGCATTTCGCCACAAGTACGGAGATAGACCTACACCATTTATCGTATATTCAAGTACACTTTCTTCTGTGATTGAATGATTTCCACGATGTTTTTCAACAGATACCATTCTCTTCAGGTTTTCACAAATTGCATCATTTACCGCATAAAGAGTTTTGTATGGTATACTATATTTGAATTCTTTTCCAATTATCGTGAAACTGCCATCTGCATAAGACGTGTCTTCCCAAGTGTCGCACTCGTCATTTTTGATATAGTCATTGGCTTGTTTGTTATACGGAAGTGTTGGATCTTGTTTTGAATAATACTCACTGTGAATCATGCCATTTTCATTCAGTACACTAAACACAAATGAGGCTTGCTGTTGCTTGCCACATATCTTCTTTGCCGTGTCTACCGACATGTTGAATATGGCGTATGGGTGATAAAAGTTTCCGAAATTTTCCATCGCTGGAACGCAGGCGTAGCCTCCGCTCTTGATGATTGAGAGCGGAGAACGCCTTGCCTTGGGGTTGCGCTGATTTATTGTCCGTTGGTCATCCGGGTCCATTGAATCCAAAACCACAATGGTACGTATGCCGCTAATGCCACTTTTTTTCATTAGTTTTTTTATTGCTCCAAAAGATATTGAAAATCAGCATTCTTGACCACTTTTTTGAACTCGACCACCACGTTGGGCAGTTTCACGATGGGCTGGCCGAGCCGCGCGGTCACAGTGCCGAAGTTGTTGGCCTTCACCCATTCCACCACCTGGTTGCGCACTTCGTTGTCGAAGTAGAGCCTGACTTGCAGAGGGGTCTTGATTTCGGCAGCGTTGGCCAGGGTGTTGTCCAGTTGGCCGTTCTCAATCGGGTTCTCCATGGTGATGCCGAGCACGTAGGGTACGATGGCTCCGATGAGCGACCCTTTGTCGGCCTCGGGATTCACTCCCATTTCAGTGCGGATGCCCGTCACCATTTTTCCTAGGATGATCATGCCTTCGGCAAGTCCGGCGGCGCAGATGGCATCCATTTCGGCGACCACGGCGGGGTGGTCGGTGCCCAGCTCCGGGAAGCGGTTGCGGATTTTCATTTCAAGTTGGGTGCGGAAGGCGTCGATGTTGGCGCGCGCTTGCAGTTGTTGCTTTCTTTTTCTCTCTTGTTCTTTGCGGGATTTTTTAGTACTCATAGTGGTTTGTTTTTGAAATTTGCCCTATTAATACGATTGGCAATAATGCAATCTAAACAAATATATTGTAAATTGCTATAAGCCAGAAAAATAACAATAGATTGTGTATGTGCGTAAAACCGTGCGAAAAATAACAATTTAGTCCTTCATTTAAGCATTTCGTCCATCCATAACTCAAAATAGTACGGATATTTCTTAATGCCCCAACAAAATGCTCGTAGGGTTGGAATGTCATAACGCCTTTCCTCAACGGCGATGAGACAGATGCGCTTGTACGCATCATCCACCGTTTCGTCTTCCTGTGCCAGAGTTAACCCACCGCAGATGTCCCATTGGCTATAATAATCCGCTTCATATTCTTCGCATAGCAGTGGCATCAAGTTTATCAATGGTTCTTCGCTTTGCTCCTTTGTAAAAGGATTGTTGCTTTGTTCTGGCAAGCGAAAGTAAAGCCATTGCTCAGCGGCGGTATATACCGTGGTTCGCATACTTAGGCTGATGCCGCATTCCTTCATATAAGCCTTGGTCAGCAGACGCAAAGCTTCTAAGGCATCCATCTTTTCGCCTTCCTCGGCGTACTGTTCAAATAGTTTCTCTGTTTCTGTCATAACATTGTTTTTAATTCATGATAAAATCCCTATGATGATTAAGATTGCCAAAATAATGACGACCGTGATGATAAGATTTTTGATAAACCTGCCCAATCTTTGTGCAAAGCTCAGATTGTCTTCTGCCTCGTCGGCACTTGTCAGACTGTTCTCGCCTTCCAGAGCGCATTTCTTGGAACAGTAGTACCTTCTGTTCCATCGTGGGCCGCCTGTGTACCCTTTTCCATCGGGGAAATATCTCCCGCACCATTCGCAATTTGCCATATTTCTTTCTGTTTATGTTACACTTTGATTTTAATGGGTGTCTAAGTCCCCGAAGGAACTCAGACGTTGTAAATCCTGACAATTTTCTTCAATGCTTGGGCTTTTCGGATGGTGTCCCAAGTGCCTTTGCTCGATGCCGTGACAAAGGCGAGAATGATGTCAGAGTTTTCGACAATAGTCGTGTTTCGTTTCAAAGGAGCGCCGCGACCGTAGAGGCCATAATCAGGCTTGAATTCTTCCAGCGGGTAGCTGTGTTCCGAAGCGTATCGGGCGGCCAGCGTATCCGCGCCTTTGGCACCACCTGAAACAATCTTTTCGACTTTAATCTTGGTTTTTTCGACAAAGTTGTCGACTGTTTCGGCCAGCAGAGAGTAATCCAAAAACTCCCTGGAGCCAACGATTCCCAATCTCATTTTTTCAATGTTTTAAAGAACAAAAGTTTTTTGTAACAAGGTACTAATACGAATAGCCTCGTCGCATTGAAATCAATTCCACTGTAAATCGCTAAGAAACAGAAAAGTAATAATCAAAAATATATGTGCGTAACATTGTGCGTAAATAGAATAATTTTCTATCTTTGCGCCCGAAACACACACAAATATGTCAGTAAGATTTACTTTGGAAAAGCGAACCAATAAGTTCGGCGAGTGCCCCATCAGGCTCTCTTGGAGTTTTGGTGGCCGCAGATATCAAACCACCATTGGCTATTCCATCATGGAAACGGATTGGGACGAGAAGAATAGTTTAGTGAAGCCTGAAATGAAAAACCAAAGTGGACAATCAGCCGATGACATCAACTTCTATATCAAGCGCATCAGCCTTGTTGTAGCAAGCATTGAACAACATTTTGTTGGTAAAGAAAAGGCTTTAGACACTGATACGATGAAGCATGCCATCAACGATGCCTTGTCTAAAGACATTGCCCGCTCAGAGGATATTTTGGAACGCTGTTTGGAAGGCTGGAAAGCTCTGCCCGAGATAAAGACAAGGTATTATAAAGACCTGGCTGGGAGGTATTATAAGTTTCTGTGCGAAGCTAGAAACTTTTACATTTCTGTTGATAAATTTTACATTCTCCAAGAACTATTTGGCAGAGGAGAACGAGTTGCCGTACCTACGGACAAGTTTAAACCCCAAAAAGAAAGAGGAAGCTTGTATCCCATTACATCATTCAAGGAAGTGAACTATGAGGAAGTGTATGGACAGTGACCACTATCCTCTATACAAATGCTGAAAAAAAGCGGATGATTAGTCCGCCTATTTAATCCTCATTCTATTGTTGTTAAAGTGGGATAAGAGCAGTGCGCAGAATACAAATTGGTTCTTCCATCTTTAACTCCATGGCTTTTTGTCTTGCTTTTTGGCATTCTACTTCAAGTTTTTCCTTCTCATCATCGCTCCTATAGAACATAATAAGCATCATTTTCGGTTTTGCACCCCAATGGAATTCTTTCTTAGATCCTTTCAATAATTCGAGCTCTGTTTTTTGTTTTATTATAGATGTGACATCTTCATACAAAGCCTTGCAAGCTTTTTCATTTTCGATTATTCCATTCGTTTTCTCAACGTGATCTATGGTTCCAGATTTTCCTTGTGTTGCATCCAGGCCAAGTTTTAATTCGGCAAGATAGATGTCATTAAAACCTTTGGCATTTGGGATGGTGTCTACAACAATTAGGTCAATTTTTGTTTGTGGAATCTCCTTCCTCTTCTCTTTTAGAATATCAGCCTTTGAGAACTGCCATTCCATATCTACAACTAAGTATCTATTATCATACGATTGATTCCCCAAAGCAATGTTTTGTTGAACAATAAACTCTGACCCCTTCCTGTTAAAATAGGCTAGTTTTTTTGCTTCCGAAAAATACGATTTTATGTTGGTCTCAGATTTTAAGTCGTGAGGATTCTCGAAACAAATTTTTGGCTTTTCCCCATTTTTATAGAACCCTTTGTCTAATATTGTGATCTTGGGCTCTTTTTTTCCATCGAGTGATATTGTGAGTATTAAATTCTTATGATAATACACCTTAACTTCGTTGTTCGGTCGTATTTCAAACGATAATTCCGGGTCTTTTTTGATTACATTAAATAATTTCTTCAATCTACCACCTTCTTTGTATGCTTTGATGTGTTCATCGGTAAGACATCTTGCCATAAAAATTCTGTTTTAATATTCGGGCACAAAAATATGTATTTTTCACTATCATTTCAAAAATATTTGGGGCGCATCCCCCGACATCCTCCAAGCCCCATCGATAGAAAGGCAAAGAAACACAACTCACCCGAAAAGGTCATCAAGCAGCACTTCTTTGTCGTTTTCTCCAAAAAAATCAAGTTTCCGACAAAATTAGGTATCAAAATTTGTCGGAAAGTGGGTATAAAAACCGAGTTTCCGACAAAATCGCTATCTTTTCAGCATATTAAAATAAGCATCCAACAGTTTTTGTGCGCCAATATACGCACTCATCCGCTGGCCGCGCACGTCGCTTTCGACCAAGGGGAGAAGGTCGGAAACGAGTTGGTTTTGGATAATTTGCTTTTTTAATCAAAAGAAAACCAAGTTTTTATATTATGAAATGTGCGTAAACCAGCGGAATCGCAATTTTTCTGGCACTTTCCGCTGGTTTACGAACAAAACGAGTTGTAACTATCAACGTTTCAGCATATTAAAATAAGCATCCAGCAGCTTTTGTGCGCCAATATAAGCACTCATTCGCTGGCCGCGCACGTCGCTTTCGACCAAGGGGAGAAGGTCGGAAACGAGTTGGTTTTGGTAGAAATCGTTTTTCAAGGCACTGTCCATCGAGTCGTACATCATCTGCACGTCCTGTTGGGCGCGTTTGCGGTAGAGATAGCCGTTGTCGCGGATGGCCTGGACGTGGTCGGCCACCATCTGCCAGACTTCGTCGATTTGGAAGCCCGTCAAAGCGGAGCAAGTCAGCACTTTGGTCTCTTGTCCCGATTCGGGCAAGGGGAAGAGGTGCAGTGCATTGCGACATTCGGCGGCGGCACGGTTGGCACGCATCACATTGTCGCCGTCGGCCTTGTTCACCGCTATGCCGTCGGCCATCTCCATGATGCCGCGCTTGATGCCTTGCAGTTCGTCGCCGGCACCGCTGATTAATATAAGGAGGAAGAAATCGACCATCGAATGTACCGCCGTTTCCGATTGGCCCACGCCCACGGTTTCCACGAAAATGGTGTCATAACCTGCTGCTTCACAAAGGATAATGGTTTCCCTTGTTTTGCGAGCCACGCCGCCCAAAGTACCCGCTGAGGCCGAAGGACGAATGTAGGCGTTGGGATGCACGGAAAGGTTTTCCATGCGGGTCTTGTCGCCCAAGATGCTGCCCTTTGAGCGTTGGCTCGATGGGTCGATGGCGAGGACGGCAAGTTTTTGTCCCTTGTCGCAAAGGTGAACGCCAAGAGCCTCGATGAAGGTACTTTTGCCCGCGCCCGGAACGCCCGTAATGCCCAATCGCAAGGCCTTTCCCGCATGGGGCAAACAGGCGGCGATGATTTGTTGCGCCAAGTCCTGATGCTTGGGCAAGGCACTCTCAACCAAGGTGATAGCCTTGCTCAGCGTCACGCGGTCGCCTTTGAGGATGCCTTCAACATACCAGTCCAACGGCATGAGCTGCTGCTGGTTGCGTTTCATGCGTTCCAAAGCGTTGGGGTTGACTTGGATGGGACCATCAACGCCTTCGGTGACTTTGAGGTTCGACTCCCATTCATGTTCTTGATTTTCAAAGTGTTCGTGTTCCATAGCGGGCTGCGGTTTGTGTTTGCAAAGGTAGGGTTTTTTATTTTTATTTGCGTTATTCCAAAAAAAATGCGTAATTTTGTAGTTTCTAAGCAAAACTGTAGCCCATGACTACCAAAACAAGAGTATTATTTGTCCATCAAGAAATCGCCCCTTATTTGCCCGAAACCCCGATGAGCCTCGTCGGTCGTTACCTGCCCCAAGCCACACAAGAAAGCGGAAAGGAAATCAGGATTTTCATGCCCCGCTACGGCATCATCAACGAGCGGAGGAACCAACTCCATGAGGTGATTCGCCTCTCGGGCATGAACCTCATCATCAACGACACCGACCACCCGCTCATTATCAAGGTGGCCTCCATCCAGAAAGCGAGAATGCAGATTTATTTCATCGACAACGACGATTTCTTCACGAAGAAAAAATACTTGATGTATGACGAGAAGGGCGTGTTTTGTGAGGACAACGACAGCCGTTGCATCTTCTTCACCCGTGGCGTCATCGAGACGGTGAAGAAACTCAACTGGTCGCCCGACATCATCCATTGCCACGGCTGGATTTCGGCCCTGATGCCGGTCTACATCAAGCGGGCCATGAACGTGAGGGACAACCCGCTTTTCAACGAGTCGAAAATCATCTATTCGATTTATGACGATGCTTTCGATGAGTACTTCAAGGCAGGCTTCGACAAGAAAATGAAACTGCCGGGAATCACCGCCAAGGACATGAAATATTTCAAGGAGGCCAACTACGTCAACCTGACCAAGGCGGCCATTGACTATGCAGATGGCATTGTGGTGAGCACCAACCGCCTGAACCCCGAAATTGAGGAGTATTTGCAGACGGTGAAAAAGCCCGTCCTGTCGTATGAGGAACAGGTTCACTACGCCCAAGCCTGCAACGATTTCTACGATACCCTCCTGCAAAAACAACAATAAGGAACTTTTTCAAAATGAAAACACATCATTCAATCGCTCAAAATGGCTTGGCGTTAATGATTGGCGCATTGCTATTGGTGTTCGCGGCTTGTAGGAAGTCGCCCGAAACCATTGGCAACGACCTGATTTCGGACAACAACTATATCGATGTCTTCCATACCGACACGGTGGAAATCGTCTGCCATTCCTATTTGGATTCCATCGCCACGAAAAACGCCACTTTTGCCATGCTCGGTGCCATGAACGACCCCGAGTTTGGCACGACCGAGGCGGGATTCTATACCCAGTTCCGCTTTTCGGTGGCCGGACAAAGTTTCGGCTCCAATCCAGTGGTTGACTCCTTGGTGCTCCAACTTTACCTTGCGGGCTGCTACGGCGACACCACTGTCATGCAAACGGCGCATGTTTATATGCTGAGCGATTCCCTTTCGATGGAAAACTCGTATTACAACCATTCGACGGTGGCCACCGATAACATCGACCACGCCAATGGTTTCCAGTTTCGCCCGCATCCGCATACCAAGGCGAGCGTCATCGGCAACGACACGGTGGGGCAGCCAGTCATCCGCATTCCACTGAGTCAGGAATTGGGCAATTACCTTATCAATCTCGACACCACGGTTTATTCCCGCCCCGACCTTTTCAAGAAAGCGTTTCATGGCTTGCATGTCACTTGCGCCCCTGTGAGCCAAAACGGTTCCATCAGCAGCATCAACCTGACAAGCAACACCTTCACGATGCTGCAACTCTATTACCATAATGCCGCCACGCCCGACAAGCCCTTGCGCTACAACTATTATGTGACCACTTCTGATACCTATTTCAACCATTTCGACCACGACTATACATTAGGCAGCCCCGACTTTGTCAGTCAGGTTTTGGACGAGCAATGGGACTTGGGCCAGTCGACGGTGTATCTTCAAACGATGGGTGGAGTGAGGACGCATGTCTTGTTCCCCAATCTCAGCCATTGGACTGATTCGTTGAAGGACAGTTACATCGTTGTCAATGAGGCCAAGCTTATTCTTCCGGCCTCATCGTTGTCGGTCGACACAACTTGTTTCTCTGCTCCTTCCACATTGATTTTGTTGGGTTTCAATGCCGACAGCAGCACCTATCTCTTGCCCGACTATTTCGAAGGCTCCGGTTACTTAGGTGGCACTTACAACGCAAGCACCAAATCGGTCACTTTTCGCATTTCGGAATACCTGCAAAGCATGATTATGAAAAAGAAGGAGAATCTGGGCCTCAGTTTGGGCATCAATGGGGCGGCCTACAACGGCCACCGCTGGATAGTGAACGGCCCCGAAGCCACACAAGGCGAGAAAATGCGCTTGGAAGTGACTTATTCCATTGTGAATGAATAAATTGAATTTTAAATCTTAAATAATAAATCGAATATGAAAAAACTGATTTTAGCCGCTTTGGTATTGGTCGGGCTGACCTGCCAGGCACAGAAAAACACAGAAAAGGAAACCGTTGTTGTCATCAAGACCAGCATGGGGACGATGAAAGCCAAATTGTATAACGACACGCCGCTCCACCGCGACAACTTCATCAAGTTGGTGAACGAGGGCTGGTACAACGGCTCGCCGTTCCACCGCGTCATCAACCAGTTCATGATTCAGGGCGGACAGAACAAGGACGGCCGTTTAGACCCGGGTTATACCGTTCCCGCCGAGTTCAAGGACAACCATTTCCACAAGAAAGGTGCTCTCGCAGCCGCCCGCCAAGGCGACCAAGTGAACCCCAAGAAGGCCTCCAGTGGCTCGCAGTTCTACATTGTGCAGGGCAGGACATACGACGACAAATGGCTTGACATGTTCGAGAACCGCTCGGGCGAGGTGTTGTCGGCCAAGCAGCGTCAGGCCTACAAGACCATCGGCGGCACGCCACACCTTGACGGCGACTATACCGTGTTCGGCGAATTGACAGAGGGTCTTGATGTGGTCGACAAGATTGCAGCCGTCAAGACGGGCAACATGGATGTGCCGGTCGAGCCTGTCACCATCATTTCCATTACGATTGAAAAATAAGGCCGTAAGCTATAAGCCATAAGCAGTAAGCATTTGATTTGTTGCTGCTTATAGCTTACGGCTTACAGCTTAAAGCTATAAGAACATGAAAGAAAAAGTTGAGGAAATATTAAGCCAAGTGCGTGATTTCCAAGCTGAAAGCAAAGAGGCTTTGGAGAATTTCCGCATTACTTATCTAAGCAAGAAAGGCGTTATTTCCGCCTTGTTTGCCGACTTCAAGACCGTTGCGCCCGAACTCCGCAAGGAGATGGGTATGCGACTGAACGAACTGAAGAATGTAGTTCAGGACAAGGTGGAGGAGCAACTGCAAAAGTTTGAGAACCAACACAGCAACGATGCCGGCTTCGACATGAGTATGCCCGCCAACGAAATGCGTGGTGCAAGGCATCCACTCTCCATCGTGCGCCGCGACATCAACGAGATTTTCGCGCATTTGGGCTTCACCATCGTTGAAGGCCCCGAAATCGAGGACGACTACCATGTGTTTTCGGCCTTGAATTTCCCTTTAGACCATCCCGCCCGCGACATGCAGGACACCTTCTTTATTAATAAGGAACCGAATGTGAACAAGGTTACGGACATTCTGCTGCGCACCCACACTTCGAGCGTGCAAGTGCGTGCCATGGAGAAGCAACAGCCGCCCATCCGCGTGATTGCGCCTGGCCGTGTGTTCCGCAACGAGGCCATTTCGGCTCGTGCGCACTGCATTTTCCATCAGATTGAAGGCCTTTATATTGATGAAAACGTGTCGTTTGCCGACCTGAAACAAACGCTTTACCATTTTGTCCAAGAGTTCTTTGGCGAAGGCACCAAGGTGCGCTTCCGTCCTTCTTATTTCCCCTTTACCGAAACCTCGGCTGAGATGGACATTTCGTGCAACATTTGTGGTGGCAAAGGCTGCAACATCTGCAAGCACACCGGCTGGGTCGAAATCCTTGGCTGCGGCATGTGCGACCCCAACATTCTCATCTCCAGTGGCATCGACCCAGAGAAATACACGGGCTTTGCCTTCGGTATGGGTGTGGAACGCATCGCCATGCTGAAATACGGCATCAATGACTTGAGGCTGTTCTTCGAGAACGACTTGCGCTTCTTGGAACAGTTTGAGCTTGCCTGACGAAACCTAATCAAACAGAGCATAAAACAAGAAAGTCGGCCTAACATTAGGTCGACTTTCTTTTTGTTTGGCCCTTGGTAGGGCTGCCACAATCGTGGCAGCCCTACGAGGCCGAATGTCATTTAGCGCATGACAGTGACGCGCTTGACGGTCACGCCGTTCTCGTTGTAGATGCGCACCATGTACATGCCAGCGTTGAACTGGGCCATGTTCAGGGTGAATTCATCAGCATTGAGTTCGGTGTCGTAAACCACCTGACCGAGGACGCTCACCACAGTGATGCGGCTCATGCCCTGAGCTTGGATGGTCACGTTGCCATTGGTCGGGTTCGGGAAGAGGGCGACATTGCTGCCGTTCTCGTCCAAACCAACGCTGGCGAAGACAACCACATAGTTGACCGAAGGATCGATGCCAGAAACGGCAGGATCGGATTCGCAGTCGCCGTAGTCGGCACGCACCTGATAGTAGTAGGTACCGCTTGTGGCAGGCGAATCAATGTACTCGTAGTAGGTTTGGCCAGCAACAGCGGCAACCTCACCAATCATGGTGTAGGTGTCGTTATCGGTCGAACGATACACGTTGTACTTCAAGATTTCGGCTGCGGTTGCATAAACCGGAGCGTGGCCTTGCTTACCAATGCCAGCGTTGGCGATCACACCGTTAGGCGTGCCGTTCTTCTGGTCTTCAAGGACAACCACTTCACCACCCTTAGCTTGGTTGGTCACGAAGCAACGGAGGTTCCATGTGCCAGTGATTTGACCACCAGTGGCATCTTCAAGGGTGTACCATGTGTTGCCGTCGGTCGAAATCATCGTGCCGTTCGGGTCGCCGGTGTAGTTACCCACTGATGCCACATGCTGACCATCGTTGTTGTTCATCACAATCCAGAGGTCTTGTGTGTTGTCGAAGGCGACAGCGGGGATGTTCCATTCAACCCAGTCCTCGGTGCCGTTGGCGGTGTAGTTGTATGTGCCAATCAGCGCACCAGGAGCATTGCCGACAGAACCGTTGTAGATGCGGACGGTGCCGGTGTGGGCAGTATAGTCGAAGTAACCGATCTTCGTCACGGAGCAGTCTTCGTACTGACCAAGAGTGTTGGCCGGGAACTTGATGCCCCAGTAGAACGAACCGCCAGAGGTCAGGCCGATAGCGTCAACATTGGCGCCATCGTCGTAGTACAGCCAATCCTCGATAGGAGCGGCAGGCTGATCGCCCCACCACACCTTCACTTGGTCGGTTTCGGTGAGAGCTTCGCCATAGATAGGAGCACCGGGGGCGCAACCAGGACCTTCAGGACCGAATTCGCAGACCGGGCAACCCATTGACCAACCATAGTTGTGGTCGGGCAGCGTCATTTCACCAGGATAGATCGGGCGGACGCAGTACTCGTGCTGGCCAAACTCGTCGATGTCGGTGTATTCGCGATCGTTAGGACCAGCGAAGGCGAGGAATTCACCATCTTGAGTGATCAAGAAGCCGATGATATCAACAACCGCAGGAGGAATGATGCTGCAGTCGGTGCTGCCAGAACCAGCGACCTTGCTGAAGTTGATGTTGCAAGCCTGGTTCGAGTAGTTGGTGATGACCAAGATGTAGTATTCACCAGTCTGAGCCGAAGCAGGAATCATGCAGTGCTCGGTGGGTTGTGCAGAGTAGCTGCAGCTGACAACCTTGTCGGAGGTCAAGCCATTCGGGCAAGGCGAAATCGGGTCGGCAAACGGACCCCAGCAGCAGAAGTCGATGTCGACGCTCGGCGTGCTGTACATGTAGATGTCCATGTCGCCCGGATCCGCCATCTTCATGTAGTACCAAGCCGGGTTAGGCGTGGTGTAGAGGCAGTCGTAGTCAGGACCGGGTTCGCCGCTACCAGCATTGACACCAGCCGGGAACTCGTACATACCTTCATCGGTGCAGAACGGATAAGCATCGGCGCAGAGTGCGTTGTCACGCGACATGGCGTAGATGTCCATCATCATGGAGTTGGTGAAGCTGGCGGGCAATTGGGCCTTGTAGGCGCGGGCTACCTCGGCGGCTTGAACCTTATCCATCATGTTGAATTGGTTGGCAGTGTTGAAGCTGAATTCCTTCACGGCCTCTTCGAGGTCGATGTCTTCGTAACCGGCAGCAGCGCTGATGATGAACATGCCGGCGGCTTCGCCGTTGATGACATCAAACTGGGCGTTGTTGTTCAGGTTGTAGAGGAAGTACACACGCTCGTCGAAGTTGGCGATGTCGGTGATGTTGAAGGCGTAAGTGCCGTTGCTCAACATGCCGCTCTCCATGGCGCTGTAAGAAGCCTTGGCACCAGCGGTCAGCTCAACGTCGTCGATCCAGATTTCGTACATGTCGTAGTTGACATCGTGGAAAGCAATCCACACGCTCTGGCCGGCGTAAGCACTGAGGTTGACGCTGTGCGAACGCCAGTTCTCATAACGGTTGGCATCGTGGCGCACTTCAGCCTTGGCGTTCGAGCCGCCCTTGGCACCGCCACTCCAAACGGTCGTGAAGTCAGCAGCGGTCGGGTTGTCGGCAGTGGCGACGCAAACCGAGAAGTTCTCGGGATAGCTGTCGTTGGCGTTGTCGGCCCAGAAGGTCAGCGTGGAACCGTTAACGATGTCGTACTTTTGAGGCGTGATGAGGTAGCTATCGGTGTTGAAGGCACCCACATAGTCCACGAAGGAGTAGCACATGGCGAAACCAGTACCGCCGTGGGCAAGAGCAGTGTAGTCATAGCCACCGAGGTTGTTGCTGCTGTGGATCCATTGGCCACCGTCAGCAAGTACCGTCAGCACGTTCCAGCCGTTGAGGCCACCTTCAAAGCCTTCGGTGAAGGATGTGGAGCCAGCGGGAGGAGTCGGGGTATCACCGCCATAGGGGTTGAAGCCGTGTTCAAACACCCATTCGATGTGGTTGCCTTGGTTGTTGACGCCGACAGTGACTTCGTCGACAGGTCCCCAGTGATCGCAAGGCTCATACACCCATTCAACAGGAGTGCTCCATGCGCTTGTGCCGGTCGAGTAGACAGCGGCAACCTTGCAGAGGTAGTGGTCGCCCTCAACGAGAGCAGCAACATAAGCTCCGTCGGTGGTCAGCTGGCAGAACGGATGCACAGTGTTGTGGTTGTAGATCGGCACACCGTCGATGCTGGTACACAACACCTTGTAGTATTCAAGGTGACGGTCACCACCATCCTTGGCACCAGCGGTCAGTTCGATGTCGTCAACATTCAGGATGAACTGGTCGCTGCAGTTGAAGTGACGGATGGCGATGTACTTTTGGCCAGCGTAGGCGCTCAGGTCAACAGTGTAGTTGTACCAATTGCCTTGTGCGCGGTTGTTACCATCGCGGCCATAGCTCATGGCACCATTGCCCTTGGCGGTCATGGTCCATTCGTTCACCATCGTCCAGTCGCTCGTACCGTTGTCGGAGATAGCCACGCCGAAGTGGTCGGCAGGATAGCTGGCATCCTGAGCGCAAGCCCAGAAGCTGAAGGTGCTACCAGCGGCGAGGGTCACTTGAGGCGAAACGAGGTAGTTGTCGGGATACAGCACTTGACCAGTACCGTTGGCCCAAGAACCGGAAATCACATAGTGTGCAGAGGCGTTGTGGCCAGTACCAGTCAGGTCAACACCAGCGTTGTGGTAGTTGCCAGGAGTCATGCTCGAAACCCAAGTGTAGCCATCGCCATCGGCATCGACAGTGGTCCAGCCAGCAGGC
>CACZZO010000014.1 GCA_902785755.1 uncultured Bacteroidia bacterium
CGCCGCCGAAACCCTTTCGCTTTGAGGCCCTTACCGAATAGATTTAAAATCTCTTGAAAAAATGTCAAAAATTACTTGGATTAGAACATAGAAAGCGGGATAGTCTGGAGTGCCAGTGTGGATTTTCTTCAGCAACCAAGCCATGTTGTCGGCCATGGTGCGCATGGTTTGGAGGCCTTCGGTGTCAAGGGCGGCCTCGGTGAGGGCCAAGTGCGTGTTGCCCTCCTTGCGCGGGCTGCCGTTGATGAGTAATACTTTCATGTCCTTGATTTTTGCGTTGTTGTTGCTGTCTTTTGCTATGGCCGAGGCAATCGGCGAGGCAATGCCCGCCCCGGCCGCCGCCCCCACTACCGCAACAATCGCTGATTTTTTTATGAATTCTCTTCTGTCCATAGTGGTCGATTATTATTTAAATGCTTTAAGGGGACTTCTAAATTATACTTGGTTTCCTTGTTTTCGGGTTGTCAGGATGCCGAAATCCCGTTTGGGCAGACCTTTCAACCCGCTGCAAAGATATGCGTTTTTGTCCTTTCTCAAATATAAATTGAGGGAAAAGCTCCATGCAGATCAATGCTTCAATTTCAAGACAAGGTATTCTGATTGCGAGCCTATACGGAACTTTCCGCCCCAGATGCCTAACCCTGAAGTGACGTAATAATGTGTGTTTCCGCGTCGATAGGCCCCGTAAGCCTTTTCGTACAGGATGTCCGTAATCCAGTTGGCAGGCCATATTTGGCCGTGGTGCGTGTGTCCGCTGAACTGGAAATCGATACCGCACCGCTCTGCCTCTTCCAAGTGATAGGGTTGATGGTCGAGGAGGATGGTGAACAGCGTGTCGGTCGGGGCCAAATCAGACAGCGCACGGCGCGAAGCGTTGCTCCTATCGTCGCGCCCGACGATCCGAATCCCTGATGCCACAACGGAACTATCGCGCAGCAAGCACATTCCGGCATCCTCATAGAAGGCGAGCGAGGATTCCAAGCCGGCGATATACTCGTGGTTTCCCAAAGCAGCATAGACTGGGGCGTTGAGGTCGCGGAACTCCTCGTCAAGCCTCCATTCCCTGACGGGTCGGATGGCGCCGTCCAAAATGTCGCCGGCAAAAAGAACCAAGTCGGGGTGTTCCTCGTTCAAGAGTCGAATCCAGCGTTGCAGTTCCGCTTTGCGGTTGTGATAACCTATGTGCAGGTCGCTGGCCAGCACAATCGTGAGCGGCTTCTGCAACGGCTTTTCCGTCTTGATTTCAAGCACTTCGCGATGTTTGTGAGGGTAGTGGAGTCCGCCATACAGCAACAAAATCGCAATGATGCCGAGTACGGTGCAAGTGCCCGCCACCGAATGTTTCAGAAAACTTTCAGGCACCCAATGCAACAGCCGGCCTAATCCCAAAGCCAAAAAGATAAGCAACGCATAGAGGAAGAAAATCATCCAAGAGGTGCCAATCTCATAGGTGACAGTGGCCACGCCTATGGGCAGCTTGTTACCTAACCCGTAATGCAGAAAAACGCAGGCGAAGCAGAGAAGATACACTGCTACGGCCAAGGTCTTTCCCAACGGGGAAAGCGACAAAATGAGCCAGAAACGCCAACTGGTATAGGCGATGCAGGAGAGCAGAAAAAGAGGAATTAGAATAAGCATAACATTTCTCATTGGACATAGATTTTCCACTGTTTTATGCTGGAAACCAATGTGTTTAGTGTTGAATAATCAAAACAGAATCATATAATAACGCCGCGATGCCGTTTTTATTGTGTGCGGTAAAGGAATCAATAAGAGACTTATGACGAAAATCCGCACCCCAAGCCTTAACCTGGAATACGGAATAGTGTTTCTTCTTGTTCTCAAAGCCCTTTCAACCACTTCTCGACCTTAACGCGACTATTTTAATCCCAAATTTTCCCCAGCGGCCCTCAGATACCTCAAGCCGCAGAGATACTGCTGGCAGTCGGTTTCCACCTTGGCGGCAAAGGCTTGTTGCCAAAGGGTTTGCGCTTCGAGGAGGTCGCTGATTGACTCCATGCCTGCCTCGTATTGCTTACGACTGAGTTGGAGGTTCTCCTTTGCCTGCGACAGCGACTTCACCGCCAGTTCCGCTTCAAGGCAGGCCTCATCAAAGTTGTCGGTGGCTTGCAACAGCTCGAGTTGCATCTTTCCCACCAAGTCCTGACGCTCCAGTTCCACCTGCTCCATCTTGGCTTGCGCAGCCTTGACCTTGTTGGATCGACCGCCAAAATGATACAAAGGGATGCTGTCATTAAGCACTACGCTGAACGAGCCGCCATCCAGCACCGTTGCATCGTCGACCTTCAGCCCGTGCATATAGTTGTAGTTTCCTTGCAACCCCACCTGCGGCAGCATCTCTGAACGCACGAGGCGCATTTGTTGGTTCGCCATTTCATTTTGGCAGTCAAGCATTTGGAACTCGGGACGGGCTTCCAAATGGGCTTCAAACGTTCTGCCATCGTCAACCAGGCCAAGAGTCTGCTCATGAACGGCCACAACATCAGCGAAACCTCGCGCCTCCTGGGCTTCGATTTTCCCCATCATTTCACCCGCCTCTTCAAAAAAGTGACCGGACTCACGCCTAGTGAGTATTTGGGGAAATAGATCTGTCGATTAATCAATTAGCATCAATTCTTGGCGCTTGTAGGAGATGAGTATCTTTTGTTTGGCAAGCACCTCGCAACCAAAGAGTCCGTTAATATCTTTGCTCTCTTGCAGATGAGACACGTCGGAGAATGCCGTTTGCAGTTTCTTGAATGTGCGTCCGCCGAGCGTAAGGGTGGTCTTGCCTTTTGTAACTGATGCCCGTCCGTCACCATAGCCTATGAGATGGTCTTTCTTGATGCCTTTGACCGTGGATGGATGCAGTTGGGGCCAATCGTTGGGGAGCAAGTTAGACTGTGCCCCGCTGTCGAATGCCAGCCGGACTGGTACGCCGCCAACTTGGCAGTCAAATGTCAGCAGGTGGCCTTTCTTTACACCGCTCACCGTCTGACAGCGATAGCCCTCGTCCAGTAGCCATCGGTAAGTGGTGTCGGGGTTTAGCAGTACTATCTCGCTACGCTTGAGGTCGAACAGCACGTCGAAATCCTTGTAGAAACTCTGCCCCAGAATACCATGTACTGCTACGCCAACGCTCTCCAGATTGCTCAAATCTGATGTCATGATGTCCGTCTCGTTGAGCGCAACACCGCCCATGTCCATCAGTTTCACATGGTGCATACCACTGACAGAACCTTTTCCGACGGCACCTCGGCCGCCATTGCCCATTACCTCTCCGTCAATATTGTGGTCGAAGTATTTGCTGTTAAGAATGACGCCTGGGGCACCAGTATCGAAGAACATATAGCATGGCTGTCCATCGATGTTGACGGTCACGATTGGCAATCCATCTTGAAGGTGTAAGGGAACGCGCACCATACTCACTTCGGACTGTGCTTTGGCCGTGGGAGTAGCACTTCGAATTGAAACATCTGCATGCAGCAAATCCGCTTCGAGCACCAAGTTGTCGGCATTGAAAAGTATTGTCGCCTCTGAGGTGGTGCTGTCAGGCTTCGTTATGATGTAACGCAGCGTTAGCCCCGCGCTGTCCTGTTCGGTGCCCGCCAGTTCCCAAGCCGTCATGGCAGGCATTTGTGCAATAATCTGTTTCAGTACTTTAGCAGCCGTCGGCTGTTTGATGTTGGTAAAGCGGAAGTCTGGTGCCAACAGTTCGTCAATGCCATCAGGCGTATGGTTCTGAGCGGCAGTCAGGATGCGCTCTGCCATCTGTTGACATGCGTTTATGTCTTGCGCCATGCTTGTTCCGATCACAAGAGTAAAGAAAATAATGACAACTGTTCTCCTTTGCATTTTTCTCATTATTTAAGCATAAAACATTATGTGGAAAGGCAGTGTCAGCCCTAAAACTGACATCTGCCCTTATCGTGCGAGATGTTTACAGATTACTTCTTGGTTGTGATAAGAATGGCACACTTGGGGGCTGTCTTATATGTCTTCATATATTCTTCAGAGATTTTCTGGAAAGTGGAATTTTCTTTGTCTTTAATAACTGTCAAGGAATCTATCTTGGGTGATGGCATTGACTGGATTTCTGAATAAGTAACTATCTTACCGTCAAGCACATAAACAATCTCACCTGCTTCTGCACGAATGACATCAGTGGTAACGCCTGTATTAACAGATTCGCCAGACTTTATTACTTTTGATGTTGAAAGAACCTTTACGCTCTTTACATCTTCTCTACCCGTTAACTCTGAGGTGATAATTGAGTGAAGGTTGTGTTCAGAGTCAATGGAATAATTGATAATTGTCTTGCCAACTAACTGTGATCCATCGAAGTTTTCGACCTGCAAACCATCAATCACGTAGATTGCCTTTCTCGTTTCCTGTGCACCCATAGTTGCAACAGTGAATACTGCTACAAGCAGCAATAATACCTTTTTTTTCATCTTAAATAATTTAAAAGTTAATATTTTATTGAGATTTTAATTCTATCGAAATTCCATCAGAGCATCGTTTTAGCATGAACGAACTTGGTGGTTCATTTGATGTAGTGGTCTTTATGATAAAGCCATCATTACATGAAAATGCTGTTATGGCCATATCATTAGTTCCTACGTCAGAAAGGATGTTGATAGCTTCCAGTAATTCAGAAGTGCTAATCTCGGGCTGTTTCTCTGCATTGTCAGTTGGGTAGACTGGCAAGAACAACACAACACAAATTATAGCGGCAGCTGCTGAAACTATCCAGGGCAGAGCCACAATCTTTCTTTTTATACTTCCTCTTTGCATTAGGCGGTCGAATTCGTCAGCCTTTTCTTCCGAAATTTCAGGCCATCCGATGAGATTGGAGGTTTGAAGCATGAGCAGAACATCTTCTTCCTCGGCAGAGAGGGCAATGCCTGTTCCACTTAGGAAATCAGCTAGCAAGCGTTCTTCCTCGAATGTTGTTTCTGCATTCAGATAGCGTCTGACGAGTTCCTGACGTATCTTTTCATCGTTGAGATTAATCATTTTTTGTTCCTTCCTATCTTTAAGAGTTCCATCATTTTCTTTCTTGCAGCGCATATCATCGTCTTAGTACTGGTGGGCGTTGCATTACAAGCTGCGGCGATTTCCATCATTGACATTCCTTCGCTCCGCATCATCAACATTCGTTGTTGCGTTCTCGGCAGTTTTGCCAATGCATTGCTTATTATCCGCTCGGTGTCGTGAGTAATCATCGACTGATCAGCCTGTATGTTCCCGATTATGTTGCTGGCCTCGTCAAGCGGCTCATGTTGCCCTTTATTGAGTTTCAAGATGTCAATGCACACATTTTTTGCAATCAATATAGCCAGTGCTTCGGGCTTCTGATACTCGTTTAACCTTTCTCGCATCTGCCACAGACGTAAAAGAGTTTCTTGTACGGCATCCTCCGCGTCGTAAGCCAGTTCCTGCTTGTCGAAGAAACTCCTGCAGAGATTCATCAACTTTGGACGAACGGACGTTGCGATATTTTGAAAGTCTTGCGATTCCATTTTGTTTATGCACTTCTGCTATTAACACGAATAATAACGGGAAAGGTAAACTAAAAATTTGTGTTTAGAAGTGAAATAGTAGTCGAGCCCACTAATCCTATCCTAATTTCGGAAACCGCTGACTTAATTCGGCACAGAAATAAGCGGCACATCCAACACGACAGAAATCCTTGCAAAGGTGGATGGCGTGAAGTTGTGGCTACTTATTCTCTTGTTGCAATCTATACAATTCCTTTTTTTGCTCAAGCCTATATTATCTTAACCTCAGTCGTTAGGTTACGTACCCCTCCACAACGAAGGCTTGGCGTATTGATTCGTATATCGCAATCTACCACAAAAATGTTTCCTTCTTTTGAGCGTATCACATTCTCATCGTGCAGGTCGCTCAAATAGATTTCAGGGGTGGCGAAAGTCCAATTTCTCGGATTGATGAGCTTGAATCCAATGTGTTCAGCAAATAATGCGATTTCTTCATCGGACATGTGTGTACCTTCAATGAAAGGCTGCTCTGCCACAATCTTGAAATCATCGTCTGCAGTGCGTCCAAATCCCAACACCTTTAGTGCGGTTTCTGGGAAATAAGTGTTATGCAGCGAGATACGGTCAAGTGCTAGAATGGGTTGGATAAAATAGTCAAGCCCAATGGCTTTTATCAATGTGACACCATGGTCGTAAACAATAGCTTCTCCGCCTTCTGCAATTTGCTCGCCTAACATGCGCGGCAGGGCGTCTTCGACACGTTCTGTCCAACAACCGACTTTTCTTGCCCATTGCTCTATGCGTTCAGCCTGCTTCGCTCCGCGTTGGACTTCGCTTTTGAAGTCGCCGACATCTGGTGTAGCATCTCTATCTGCCGCAGTTTCTGCTCCCGCGAGTAGGGATGCAATGACATGCGTAGCACCTCCCATTGAGCAGCCATACTGTTCTGCCGATGAAAATCGCTTATATACAAGCCGTTGTGTGATGAATTGTTCTGCATACGACTCCAGTTTTGAAAGACCGTTGGCAGTGAAGCCCTCGTCGATAATCGAATGGATGCTATGCCAAAAGTCTTGGTTGTTCATTTTTGATACGGTTGAATCATTATCCAATAATGCGCAAAAATACAACTTTTTTCAAAATGCCGCCATCGGTTCGTTCATTCCCAGAATGAACTTGGTGAAGCTCTTAAGTTCCATGGTGCAAAATTATAAATTATCCGCAATCCAAGCCTTTGCCTGAATTGCGGATGGGAATGATAGAATGTCTCTTTGGAATGGCAATGACATCCTTTTTTGGCAGTCGTCTTACTGCAACTAATATGTACTGGCTTGCGATGAGGTGAACCTCCACTGGCCGTCTTGTTTCTCAAGAGTAAAACGCAAACGTAATCTCCAAGTGCCGCGACTGCCACCAAATACTGCCGCTGTCACGCGACTTTTGCCTGTCAGCGTTGCGGTGTTGCCCTTTATGGCGATGTCCATCTCTTCATGCTCTGCTGAATAATAGTTGAGCGTGCCATCGGCAATAGCACGAATATATTCTGCTTTCGACTGCCGCATGCCGGTCATGTGGATGAGCACAAAATCGTCGGCATGGACACGGTTTAGGGTCACCGTGTCCTTAGCCACCATAGCCTCATACATTTCTCGGTAAAGGGCTTCTATTTGCTCTTTGTCCGTCTTTGCTTGCATGATTATTGTCGTCATTCCAAGAAACAGTATCGTAATAAGGCGGTTCATTAATGTGTAGCCTTGAGGTATTGTAAGTCTCCATACCAGTAGGATGCCGTACATCCACCGTCAATCAGAAAATCGGCACCGCTGATGAAACGCCCACGGCTTGACATCAGGAACTCTGCCAAATCTCCTACTTCATCAGGCGTTCCGGCTCGACGGGCGGGCATCCCCTCGATCATCTTCAGGTAGCCATCCTTGCGTGGACCATGAAGTTCGTCGTTGGCCAAGGGCGTGATGATGATGCCCGGGGAAATAGAGTTGATGGTAGCGCCTCGTCGTCCCCAACGGGTAGCCTCGTACATCACGCGAAGCACATTGCAACGCTTCGAGTATTGATAGGCTTTTAGCGTGTCGTTGATTTCCTTCAGGAATGGCAAATCCAACAGTTTGTCAACAGAAGTTGTGGCTAAGGCGTCGTTTTGTTCCTGTGGTAAGGCGGACAGACGATGACCGCTCTGTGAAGAGATAATCACACCTGAACCATCCTCGGCAATCACCTTTCCAAACTCCTCCAGCAGTACGCTTGTGCCATATAGGTCAACGCGAAGAATTTCTTCAACGGGAGCCTGCGAGGGTGACACGCCAGCGGCATTCACAACATTCGTTACAATACCCTTGCTGGTAGCGAACTCCACCAACTTCAGAATATCTTTCTTTGAACCAAGGTCACACTTGATGGTTGCGCACTCAAAGCCAGCATCCTCCAGAGTCTTTGCAGCTCGCTGAGCGTTCTCTATGGAAAAGTCAGCCAGCACAATGAGCTTACCAGCCGACACTCGGCGGATGATCGCTTGCCCGATGCTTCCAGCACCCACCAAAACGGAAACTTGTTTCTTCATTTGTCGATGCTTATAATAGTGTACTTGCGGCTACCGAGGCCAATCTTTTCGGCATGTTCAACAGTGTGGATGCCGTGACGGCTCTCGATGCGCTCTTTCATTGAAGCCACATCGTTGTCAGCGGTTTGTTCTTGACCAAGGACGAGGTCGATGCAGGCCTGGTCGAGGGCAACAGGGTCGGTGCTGGCCATGATGCCCATGTCTTGTAGTGCCACAGGGGTGGGATTGCCGTTGCAGTCACAATCGATGCTCATGTTGTTCATGACATTGATATAGAGGACCTTGCCCTTGAAGTAGTCGTGTACTGAAGCGGCAGCATTGGCCATACATTCAAGGAACTTGTCTTGATTTTCAGGCTGGATGTAGTCCCAAAGATGTGTATAGTCCTCGCATTGGCCGTTGGTGTGGATGTAGGTCTTACCGTTGCGCGAAGCTACACCGATGCTGGCGTTTTTCAGCACACCACCGAAGCCGCCCATCTGGTGTCCCTTGAAGTGGGCAAGGTTGATCATGAAGTCATAGTTTTGGATGTTCTGTCCCACGATGTTGTAGCGCATGTAGGTGGTGTCGCGCACCGGGATTTTGATTTCGCCGTCGGCATCCATGATGTCCACGCCACCAATGGTGTTGAAGCCGTGTTCCTCGATGACCTTCAGATGGTCTTCGGTGAGCATGCGCTTGCCGGCGTAAGCGGTATTACATTCCACAATCTTTCCGTTCACCAACTGCACCAAAGGCCCAATCAAGTCGGCCTTCAAGTGGTTGTTATTGCCGGCCTCGCCGGTGGAGATTTTCACGGCCACACGGCCTTCGGCTTCTACGCCAAGTGCCTTGTAGATGTTAATGAGTGCTTCAGGGCTAATTTCGCTGGTGAAATAGACTTTCGATGTGCTTTCCATGTTGGGTGTTGTTGGTTCGGTTTGTTCCTGTTGATCGGTTGTTGGATTGCCGTTTTTGTTTTGGCAGCTTGTGTTGGCCATCACCAATGCCATAGCGGTGAGAACCAAAAGTTTCCTAACTTTCATATTGTCAAGTGTTTAATTTGTTATTAAAGGCTCTTCAACCACTTCTCAACCTTCGCCCTCTCTGTGCGGACTTCGTGCCCATAGATGCTGAACTCGCCCGTGACCTTGGCCTTGGGGAAATTTTTTTTCACATCGCTGGCGCAGGAGGCGAGGCCGCTACCTTCGTGGGTGGTGAAAGGGATGACTGTCTTGCCGTCGAGGTTGATGTCCTTGAAGAGGGTGAACATCACCTGCGGGTAAGTGCCCCACCACACGGGACCGCCGATGAAGACGGTGTCGTATTGCGAAAGGTCGGGGGCGGTGCCTTCGTATGGCGGCAGTTCGCCCTTGTTGGCTTCTTCCTTGGCCAATTCGATGAGCGGCATATAGGCCATGCCGTCGTACTTGTGCGTGACGATCTCAAACTGGTCGGCACCTTTGATTTCAGTGATGTAGTCGGCCACGATCTTGGTGTTGCCGACCTCGATGTTGCCCACGCTGTAGTTGTCGCCCGCATGGGAGAAGAAAATGACGATGGATTTGCTCATATTCTGTGATTTTAAGTTGTTGGCTTGAGACGTACGGCCGTGCGTCTTTACGTCTTGTCCGTTGCAGCTGGAGGCCATGAGGAGTGCCAAGACTGCGGTAATGATTCTTTTCATAGTTCTACAATGTTTTTGATGAATTTCGCGGGGTTGCCGCCCACGATGGTATTGGGTTCCACGTCCTTGGTGACCACGGCACCAGCAGCCACAACGGCGTTCTTTCCGACGGTCACGCCAGGCAAGATGGTGGCACCCGCACCAATCCAAACGTTTTCGCAGATGTGGACGGGCTTGCAGAGGAGGATTTGGCGGTCGTAGAGGTCGTGATTATTGGAGATAAGTTGTGCGTTGGCGGCAATCATCGCACCCTCGTCGATGGTGATACCGCCACGGGCCATCATCAGGCAGTTGTTCATAATCATCACGTTCTTCCCGATGTGTACACGGTCGAAGCAGACACCAGTGAGGCCCGGCATCACCCGGCCGCCTTCGCCGAGGTTATCACCGAAGAGCTCACGCACGAGGGCATTGTACTCGTCGGTGTAAGGCATCGTGTGGTTCAGTTTGAAAAGGACTTGCGCTTGGCGCACGCCTTCTGCATGTTCTTCGGCTGTGGTCAGCCTTGGGTCAACTCTTTGTTCTTGCATCGTTGTTAGGTTTTGAATTACGATGCAAAAATACAGCGACTTTCAGAGGGAGCCGTTACGCAGATTTCCGGTAAACTTTCAAATTTTACGGGAAACTATTATAGTTCGACTGTTTTTGAAAGATAATCAATCGATGTTCCAGTATGCAGACGGATTACCATCAAAGATTGTATCGATATCATCATCACTATAACCCATTTCATCTTGTGCATAGGATCCATTATATCTTTCATAAGTATCTTCTTCTTGTAATTCTGTTATTTCGTCATCTTTTTCAGCTTCTAGCATTTCTTCAAGAGTAGTATTATTAAAATAATTGTATTCAAAAAACTCTTCTCTACGCTGCTTTATTTTCTCCAATAGTTTAGGGGATAGTTCAATTGAAGGGAATATTTCTTGTATTTCTCCAATTACTTCTTCCGAGAATGCACATCTTTCACCATCAATATTATCTGTTACCCATCGAATATAATCTGGTGCATACATTAAAACTTCTCCCAAGTCGCAACCTTTAAACTTGCCGAAGTTAAATACCTGAATTAGTGATTCAAAGTAAATCATAATAACCTTCGACTTCACAATCTTCAATAGTCAATTCGCTCAAATCAAATAATGCATAACGCAAATGTCCAGTAGTTTTACAAACATATCTACAGATGGCTACTAACTCTTGGCCTATGCTTTTTACGGAATGATCAAGTGCATGAATGCAAAGTGTATCTCCTTTTTTTACCTGCAAAAAAGCATTTCCTTCTTTTATAATAATATTATTATCAGCAAAAATTTTGGCTGCTTTGTATTTGTTTACCAATTGCGGAGTGACTTCAACACCAGTTCCTCGTCGTGAACGTATGAGACAATAAAGATTGTTCGAAATAAGGTTAGGGATATGTAAATCAGCAATATTTAGTTCTATGTCTTCTCTGCAATTACGTAACCCTATGTAAATTGGAGTTGTCAAGCCTGTCTGTTTTACATTTTCTCCATCAAACCATTCCACTACTTGATACATATAAAAGCCTCTTATAACTTGTTGGTTAGGGGCTTTATTTACTATTCCAAGCAAATTGAATTGGTTTGATTTGAGCTCGTCAATCATTTCCTTGCTACTGTTCACAAAACCGTAGATTTCAAGTTCTTTAATTAAAGTTCCCTTAACAATCATTCCATATTTGAGCCATCCATATTTTTCAAGATAGGATTGCAACGTTATTCTGCTCTTTTCCATATATAATTGAATTTGTGTTTCCTATTGTATCATGCCAAGGTTCCTCCCATACGTTGGCAGTAGGCTGTCAAGTCTTCCACTGTGTTTTCAAAGGAATAGGAGTGCTCTACGTCATAGAATTTGTCCACGAAATCAAGCCCTTTGTATTGTTGCAGATACCGATAAGCCTGTTGCGTAGTGATATGATGCGCCGTAGCAAACTCTGTTATCAAAGCCACGAGGTAATTGATTTTATCTATGATGGACTTACTCATAAGTTTTTCTTCGATGCAAAAATACAAACATTTCGCAATATGGCAACAATAATCGCAGATTCAATTCAATAAGGTTGCCTACCTCTGCCTATACTCACTCGGTGTCTTCCCCAGCAGTTTCTTCGTATAAGTCGAGAAGGCGGCGGGCGAGCTAAACGCCATCAATTCAGCGATTTCGGATAGGGTTTTTGAATTGTCGTCCAACAAGGCGACCAATTCGTAAATGGCATAGAAGCCAATCCATTGTGAGGCAGGCAGTCCCGTGACGGAGTGGCTGATTTCGGAGAGGTATTTTGAGGTGATACAAAGGGCATCGGCATAGAAAGCCACCTCGCGCTCGGTGCGGACATTCTCCTGCACCAGACCGAGGAACTTCAGGAACAGTTGCGCCGTGCGGTCTGTGGTTTCCATCTTCGCCAAGCCGTGCTGATACACCGTCCAAAGGTCGTAGAGGAAGATTTGCAACACGCGCCCCAACACATCACGACGGAAAGGCGACTCCGACCCCTGCCGACTTCGGAAAAGGTCGAAATCGCCTTTGATGAGGCGCAGACTCTCGTCGTCCAAATGGAACGACGGACAGGTGCGTATGAACACAAAGCCCTTCGATGCCCACACCATTTCTGGGTTGTATTGCGACAAGAACTCGCCCGTAACAATCAAGAAGTCCGCCTCGAAATCAACGGAATAGGTGATTTCTTGGATAGTGTTCGACATCTGCCAAATCACCAAGTCGTCTTTCTTCGAGACGAATGACCTTCGCCCGTCGGAGAAACTCATTTCACCCTTTCGCACCAAGATATGAATATGGTGCGAGGCGGTGAAGTCCGACGGCAAATGCGCGTCAGTGGTAGTGTTTAGCAGTTGGCAGTGGTTCATCGACAGCCCTTTATTGAAGACAAGCTATTTCGCCAAGAAAGGATACTTCTTCTTGATGTTGTCGGCGAGGAACTGTGCCACTGCGTCAGTGGGCATGTTGGTGACGTTAAGGACGAAGTCATAGTTGCGGGCATCGTAGCGCGAGGTTTCGGCAACAGTTTTGACGAATGTGTCGCGAGCCTTGTCGGTTTCGTCGATGACCTTGGCAGCCTCTTCGGGGCTGAGATTTTGCTTGGCGGCGATGCGGGCAATACGCGCGTCACGGTCGGCCATGATGAACAGGTGCAACGCATTGGGATTGTCGCGGAAGATGTGGAAACCCGCACGGCCCACGATGATGCAGCTCTCTTGTTCGGCCAATTCACGCAACAAACGAGCCTCGGCATAATAAAGGGTCAACGGCGTGGCCTCTGGATAGTAGACATCCGGATGGCTGGTCGTATCAAACTGGCGATAAAAGTAACAGAAGTCACTCCACCAACTGGTTTTTTGCGCCTTAACACGGTCCATGTTTTCAAGGGTCATTTTAAAATGATCGGCAACGCTTTGCAATATGGCGCGACCGTAAACCTTGAGCCCCAATTTCTCTCCCAGCAGACGGGCAATCTCGCCACCTCCGCTGCCGCACTCGCGGTTGATAGTAATGATAATCTTTTGGTTTTCCATAGTGAATATCTGTTTTATTCTTCAATGAATTTCTTTCCGTCGCCCCAAGCCTTACCGACTTCTTCGCCGATGGCGCGGTAACTCACGCCCGAGGCATCGAAGACGATGGGCTTCAGTTTGGCCAAGTCAATCTTTCCGTCGGTGAGGATGCTCTCGTCGGCACTTTGGTTGACCACTTCGCCAATCAACATGCCATTCTCGAAACTCACCACGCGACACTCCAATGTCAGCGGGTACTCGTTGACGATGGGCGCGTCCACATTGGGGCTGGGGGTCACTGTAAAGCCTACTTTCGCCACCTTGTTCGCTACATCATGTCCGCTCACCGTGCCGAAATAGTCCGACTCGGCCACCGTGCGCTCGTCGGCGAAACTCGCAGTGAAGGCGCCTGTTTCGCGTAGGTTGTCGGTCGTTTTGTGCTCCGAAAGGCTGATGACGATTTGATTGTAGTCGAGTTGGCCGGCCCATGCCGCCATCATCACGTCGGGCGTGTGGTTCTTGTCCCATGTGGCAATCATCACGCAAGGTTGCGGCGTGGTCACCAAGGCGTGCTGTGCGCCGAAGTTCACGCGCCCCGAAACCTCTTCGACTTTTTGTTGTTTTTGTTGGTTATCAGGGTTCGTGTTGTTTTGAGTGTTTTCAGTTTGTTGGTTGTTGGTGCAGGCGGCAAGGGCCAGTCCGCACAAGATAGTTGCTGCTATTTTCTTCATGGTTTTGATGTTTTGTGTTTCGGCTGCAAAAATAGGAAAATCCCCGAAAACTCTAAGCCAAAGTTTTCGGGGAATTGTTTAGCCATCTTTGCGAAAATGGCCTATTTGTCAATGCTGACAATAGTGTATTTCCTTGTTCCCAATCCGATGGCTTCGGCGTGCTCGATGGTGTGGGTGCCGTGTTGCTTGTCGATGCGGCTGAGCAGGTCGGTGGGGTCGTTGGTGGTGGTCACCTCTTGGTTGTTGATGATGTCCACGCAGGCTTGGTCGAGGGCTACGGGGTCGGTCGAGGCGAGGATGCCGTAGTCTTCAAGTTTCACGGGGGCGGGATGATCGACACAGTCGCAGTCGATGCTCATATTGTTCATCACATTGATATAGATGATGCCCTGCCTCTTTTGGAAATAGTTCGTCACCGCTTGGGCAGCCGCTGCCATACTCTCAAGGAAGCCGTCCTGGTCGCCGATGAATTCTGGCGTCCAAAGTTTGGCCATATCGAGTTTCTCCATCTTTCCCGACGAGTGGATGTAAGCCTTGCCGTTGCTGCTGGCGCAACCGATGCTGAGGTTCTTCAGTGCACCGCCGTAGCCACCCATCGGGTGACCCTTGAAGTGGTTGAGGGCAATCATAAAGTCGTAGTTGGCGATATGACCGCCCACGATGTCATACTTGATGTGCCTTTGGTCCTTCACGGGGATGCGGATTTCGTCGTATTCATCCATAATGTCAACGGGGAAGTAGTCGGTGAAGCCGTGCCTGCGGATGACTTCCCAGTGGACGGCCGAGTTGTTGCGCTCGTCCTTCTCGTCGCCGGGGCCATTGCCGTAGGCGGTGTTGCACTCCACGATGGTGCCGTCCACCTCGTGTACGAGGTCTTTGATGAGTTCGGGCTTCAGGTAGTTGGGGTTACTTCCCTCGCCGGTGGAGATTTTCACGGCCACGCGGCCTTTGGCTTCCACGCCCAAAGCCTTGTAGATGTTCACTAAAGCTTCGGGGCTGATGTTGCGTGTCAGATAAACTTTTGCTGTGTTTTCCATATTCGTGATGTTTTGATTGTTTTGATTGTTGTCAGGTTGGTTGTTTGTGCAGGCGGCGAAGGCCAAAGAGCACAAAAGGGCTGTTGCTAATTTCTTCATTTTGTTTATTTGTTTATGTATTTCATTCTTTTTCAATTAGTTCCCAATGGCCAGTCTTATCGGATCCAACCCATTTGATAAGGTTTTTCTCCACCAATCCTGCCAATTCCCGTTGGATGGTTTTTCTGTTCACTCCCAAACGTTCAGATAGATATTTGGTATTTACTGCGACATTTACTGCGACATTTACTGCGACATTTACTGCGACATTTACTGCGACATTTGCTGCGACATTTGCTGCGACATTTGCTGCGACATTTGCTGCGACATTTGCTGCGACATTTGCTGCGACATTTTTTCCCAACAAATGCGTCTGCAAAGATAATTGTTTTTTTCCACTACGCCGAAAAAAATCCCTGAAAACCATAGTTCAAAGATTTCAGGGATTTTTCAAATCAGTCAACGTATCATCCCCGCCAGCGGGTTGACATCAATCAGTTTCAACGATTTTACCATCTTGGCCGTGCCTTCCTTGTATTTCTTGAAATGGGCGGTCTGGATATGGCTTTGATAGGCCTCTTGGTCGGCGTAGATTTCCAAGATGTAGATTTTGCAAGGGTCTTCCTTGGCTTGCATCGAGAAGAGGGTCAGCACGCCAAGCTCCACCTTAACAGAAGTCTCGCCGACTTCCTTGGCGAAAGCCATATATTCCTCCAAAAACTCTGGCTCCACTTCGATTTCGGCGAGGCGGACAAGCTTTTCGACATTGTTTTGGCCTTGAAAGTCGGTTTGGCCTAAGCAAGGCAATGCTGAAAGAGTCATAAAGGCTAAAATAATCAGGATTTTGCGCATAATGTTGTTTAATCTGGTTGCTACCTGATTTTACTTCAGTTTCAAGCCGTCCTTGAAGGCCTCGCCAACGCGCTTCGAGACTTGATAATAGCCGTGGGTGTAGGGGTCGAAAGTGATGGCTTGCAGAGCTTCGATATCAACCTTGCCGTCCTTCATCTTGTCGGCCTCGACGGAGGTCTGCAACACCTTGCCGATGACGCCAAGGCCCGTGTCGTCGCTTTGGTATTCGATGAACTCGCACTCCATAGCGATGGGCAGTTCGTTGATGATGGGAGCATCCACCAATGAGGATTTGGTCGCGGTGAGGCCACTCTTGGCAAACTTGTCCTTTTCGGTCTTGCCCGAAACGACGCCGAAATAGTCGGCCTCCACCACATGGGCGGCATCGGCGATATGGACGACAAAGCCCTTGCGTTGCTTGATGTTTTCCACGGTCTTGTGAGTTTCGGTCAGGTTGAGGGCTACGCGCTCGCGGTCGAGCATGGTGCCCCAAGCGGCGTTCATCACGTCGATGGTGCCGTCTTCGTTGTATGTGGCCACGAGCAAAACGGGCATCGGGAAAATGGCTTCGGTTACTTTAATGGGTTGTTTCATAGGGAAATAATGTTTTATGGGTTATACAATGGTTTAACGATGGCAAAGATAAGGAAAACCATTGAAATAAATGTTGTTTCTTTCTTGGTTATTATCAATAAGTTCCAAAACGGAACAAGTTATCCTTGGCGGAAAACAGAATTTTCTCCATCCTTCTTGCGGGTTCGTGAAAAAGTTGTATTTTTGCATTGTCGTTGGCCAATAAACAGGGTTGGCTGTAAAATCGATCCTACGAGTATCCTTGCGGAGATAACGAAGTCTAAAGCCTCTATCTTTTAGAGGCTTTTCTCATTTCTTTGGCTCGCTGTGGGTTCTTCCTCGAAATGGGACGAAGGTCAAAGGCGGTGAGCAGAAGTTGCTGTTTCACCCCATACCATTCTGTGGTAACAATCAGCCTATAATCTTTACCTTCGAGATAGATTCGGTTTTTCTTCCCCTGACTATTCAATTTACCAAAGTTGAGAATCAGAAGAATGAAGTCTATCGGGTCAAAATTAAAATCCTTGATTTCATCGCCGTGATCTGTAAGAATATGTGAAAGGCCATATCCGCCTTTTCCCGTTTTAGGGTCATTAGGTTGTCCCCAAGCAATATCAACATCCCCAATATCATCTCTTTTGAAGGCATGAATACAGATTCCAGTCTTGACGTTGCGGAGGTGCTCCATGGCTTCTTTGGCCTTTCCCTCAAACTGGGTATAAATAGGACCGAAGTTTATCGTTTCTTTCGGGTTTTCTTTGTCGTTAGTTTGTTTTGCCATAATATCTTTGCTTTTTACGTCGCAAAGATGCAAACTTTGTCAAGACCTACCCGTTGATTAAACGTTTGTTGTCGACAGCAGTCGTTTGTTGTCGTTTGTTGTCGGATATATTATTGGAAACGAGGTTTTTAAAAAATAATTATACCATCAAAATACTCCTATCCATTAAACGTATAAACAACCTATTCCAATGCCTGCCTCAACTCCCGCTCATAAATACTGCGCTCCACAATGCGGTAATGCGGGTGATAGGCCTCATCATAGCGGCGGCTGTGGTGTACGGCTTGGCTGTTTCGGGCAGCTTCGGTCAGCAGGGGAAGGTCGGTCTCAAAGCCTTCTAATTCAAACTTGTTCGCCTGGATGATGCTGACGATGGCTTCCCATTTCTCCATCCAACTGACAGTCGGTTCTTGCCACGAATTGGCACTTCTGACGAAGGCATCCAAGAGTTGCTCGGCGGTAATCAGGCTGTCGGCAATGGCAGAGAGATAAACGCGGACGTAATCGCCTTGGCTGCCGGTAGGCTCAAAGTAAGGCGATGGGGTTTCACCCATTTTCGAAAGTTCGCGCATCAGATAGCGTCGCGCCGAGGCCGTGTCGCTGATGATATGGCCCGGACCGAAATGCTCTTGGTAGAAACTCTTGTAGATGTCCTGCAAGGTGGATTCGGGATAAGTCGCCAACTGCCTCTCGATGGCCGAGCGCATCGCTATCGTGTCGATGGATTGCCCGAAGAGGCTGAACGAACAGGCCAAGGCCAAAACCAATAACAGCTTTCTCATCACGCCTTAATAATCGTTTCCGCCATCCGTTTTCCGGCATCGAAAGCCTTTTGCAAGTCTTCTTCCCAGTGCTCCTCGCGGTACTTGCGTCTGGCTTCCTCCGAGAATCCTTCCAACTCGAAATTAGCGTAGTTCTTCACTTGGTAGGTGTTGTTGGCAAACAGTTTTTCTGGTTGTCCGAGGGCTTTGGCGATGCAAGGCTCCATGGTGCCGTAGCCATTGCAGTTGCTGCCTCCCACACCACCGTTTTGCGTCTCCACCAACACAACGGGCATCCGCTTCGGGGCGGTGATGCTGTAGTCGTTGTAGGAGAGCCAAGGGAAGGCCAAGCGCTCCAAGAAAGCCCGCATCTGGCCAGTAATCTCGCCAAAATAATTAGGCGAACCTAATACCAAACCATCAGCTTGCGCAATCTCCTCCAAGACAGGAGTCAAGGCATCCTTGTATTTGCACACTTGCGAGGCTTTGCCTCTGATCTTGCAGGCCATGCACGACATGCAGCCTTTGTAGTCGAGGGCATAGAGGCGAATGGTCTTCACCTCGATTTCGTTGCTGACGGAACCGGCTCCTTCAGCGAATTTCTTGAGCATCGAGGCCGTGTTGAAAGTGGCACGCGGGCCTCCGTCGATGATGATGATTTTTTTCATTGTAATATAGTGGTTATGTTTTAACTCATTATTATTCATCTATACTCACAACCGTATATTTCCGCGTTCCAAGTCCAATCTGTTCGGCGTATTCCACCGTATGTGTGCCATGTTTTTTGTTGATGCGATCTTGCAGCGGCTTGGCGTCGTCGCCTTGGCTGCTGACATGGTTGAACACGAGGTCGAGGCAGGCTTGGTCAAGGGCCACAGGGTCGGTGGAGGCCAGGATGCCAATGTCCTTGATGCGCGGTGCGGCAGGATGACCGTCGCAATCGCAGTCCACCGACATGTTGTTCATCACATTGATGTACACGATGTCATTGCCTTCCTGCTTGAAATAGTCGTGTACGGCCTGTGCCGCCGCAGCCATCGACTCAAGGAAAGCGTCTTGGTTGGCAATCGTCCAATGCGTCTGGCTTTTGCCAGCGGAATGGATGTAGAGTTTTCCGGCACTCGATGCCACACCAATCGACTGGTTCTTCAGCACGCCGCCGAAGCCGCCCATGGCGTGACCTTTGAAGTGGGCCAGATTAATCATAAAGTCGTAGTTCTGCAAGTGCGAGCCGACGATGTCGTATTGCAGGTGCTTGGTGTCCTTGACGGGCAACTGGATTTCTCCCTCCTCGTCCATGATGTCGACGGTGGCGATGTCGTTGTAGCCGCGTTCAGCAATAGCCTTACGGTGCTTTTCGGTGTTGCCACGGTTGCCGCCGTAGGCCGTGTTGCACTCCACGAGGGTGCCATTCACCTTTTGCACCAAGTTTTTAATCAGCTCGGGGCGAAGGTGGTTGCTTTTCTGCGATTCGCCGGTGGAGATTTTCACCGCCACGCGACCTTGAGCCTCCACACCCAAGGCTTCATAGATGCTCACCAACCCTTCAGGACAGATGTCGGTGGTCATATAAACCGTTGCGGCCTCACCTTCAATCGTGGGCGGGGCGGGTTGATGTGTTTGTGCTTGGCACGAAGCCATTCCCAAAATGCAAATTAATGCCATGATAATAGATGTTTTAGTCATTTTATTGTTGTTTTTATTGTCGTTCGCAAAAAGTTACATGTACCGAGTCGCCTAAGGTCTTGCCCATCTGTTTGCGGATGTCCTTCCGCACACCAATGATGAAGCAAGGCGTCCCCATCTTGACGATCTGCCCATCGTATGGCACACCGTCAAAGGTAGCGTGAACCGCCAAGCGCCCTTTTCCGAAGATTGCCTTGATGTCGAAAGGCACCTCGACGTATGCGGCATCCATATCCTCGTTTTGCAGGATGATGGCATCGAATTCATACAGCGCATCATTGGCGACATTGGGATTTTCTGTGGGTTTGTTGTTCATGGGTCTAGAAGATATGTGGTCTTTCATTTAAGTCGTTATATTCAAGAAACGCTGCATTAATACAACTTTTCTTGAATAAAAACACTATTTGTGGTTTTTCTGATGCGTCTTCAGCAACTTCACCGCCTGCCCGTAAGGACTTGAAGTGACACTCACGAAGTAGGCAGCCATGTCGGTGGTGTAGGTGTTTTTGTAGTAGCCTTTGGTGAAGAGTTCCTCTTCGGTGAAACTCTCGGCGAGGCGAAGCATCTCCTCATGGGTCGCTTGCAGTAGGCGTTTGGCTTCCTCCAAAGACGTGTTTTGGTGCTTCTCCACCAGCATCTTGTCCATTTCGTGGTAGTTCTTGCGGTACTCGTCGGGCAGGTAGTCTCGCGGGTGACCTTCGCGTATGTTGTTTACGAACTCGCGCATCAGTACCTGCCACTCGTAGAGGTGGATCAACAGGTCGCGGAGGCAGTGGTCGTATTGCCAGCGCACACCGCATTTCTTGGGGTCGGCGGCAAAGTCAAAGGGAGCTGATACGGCTTCCTCGCTCATCTTGGCAATTTGCTCATTCAGTTTGGCGTAGCCATCGGTCATGGCGGCTACAAGTTCTTGTTTGTTGGTTGGATTGGGCATGGTATTCAGTTTTGAGATTCATTTTTTCCGTTTCGGTTTCGGCATCGGTAGTTCCTTACAAGTCGCCCGGACGAGTTCAGAAACATAATCACAGTCGTCCACATCGTCAATGAAGAAATAGTCTTTCGCGCCGTCGTATGGCGGACGCATTTCGACGCTGCGCAATAACGAGCGACCCGCTTCGGAAGGTTTCAAGTAGAAGCGGTTGTCGCAGATGAGGCCGAAGATAATGCCGTCGCAGTAGATGCCGTAGTCGCCGAACATTTTCTTCACTGTGATTTCGCCCGCTTTGGCGCATTGGTCGGCGATGTATTGAACGAAGTCGGGGTTGCTTGCCATGGTGTTGGGTTAAGTTTTAAGTTTGAGGTTTTGAAAAAGTGTACTTTGTAATTCAGGCTGTACATATATTCTAATTTTCGGCAAAGGTAGGGAATTTCTTCTTAACCCTATACTTCCTGTTTTTATACTCACCCTCCACCTCAAGGATGCCTTCATCCACGAGTTGTTTGAGGTAGTCGCGGGTTCTCGAAGGTTTGAGTCCGATGGCTTTCGAAATGGTTTTTGAATCTGAAATCCCGTTATCGGCGATAAAATCGATGATTTGTCGCCGATTTTCCTCATTTCGATTTCGATTTTCCGTTTTTATTGTCGTTTTATCAGACTCCTCTTCATTCATCGAAGCGATCAGTTCGAATACCAGATGCATCTGGCTATAGGCAATTTTATCCGCCCTTTTCTTCGCCCTTTCCAATTTAAATCAGGGCATTAGGCAAATACTTTCCAAAATCCACCGTTGGCAACTTGCTCCCTTTTGCCAACACATCCTTGACAAACTGTTCACATTCTTCAACCGACATCTTTCCTCGCTTTATTCCATAATAAAGGAAGTCAATTGTAGTCAGATAAGTGATTTGCTGTTTTTCACAATACTTCCTAATGTCTTTCAGATTGCTGCTGCCGATGACATTGTTAGTATAACGGCAATAGGCCATACAAGCACTCTCTCCTTTGCCAAAAGTCTGCAAAAGCCTGGCATACTCGACCATCATCTCCCCTGTCGGGTTGAACATCTCCTTTGAAATGTTTTTCAGAAAAAAGATTTGGTTGTCCAACTGGTTTTGAATGGATCCGATCTCATCATATACCGTACTCAAAACGACATGTTCATATTCCGGCAATATCTCCGGCAACATGTTTAGCCGTCCCGCCTTGGCGAAATGAAGCAACACGTCAGCATCCAGTATGATTTTGACTTTCGCCATAGCCGATTAGGTTAAGCAGTTCGAGATAATGACCTTCAGAAATCCTTTCCTCGTCGAATAACTTACGAGCCTTGGAGCCAAAATCACCGATGACCAATCCTTCGTTTCCTTTTGAATAGAGTTCGACATCATATCCCCGCAAAGTTGCCTCCTGAGTAATCGAAACCGCCAACAGCGCGTCAGCAGACACAGGACTGATAATGTGCAATTCCTTCAGCCTCACCACCAAAGTATGATGCGAAACCCCATATAGATGCTCCATCCGAAGCAACGTGTCAATACTGACACTTTTGCTGACAATCTCATCGGATGGAATGTTTTTCAGCAAACCTTCCTTGGGCATCAGCAAAGCGGAAGCGAACAAGTTGGCCGACCTCTCAGCGGCATCGGTATAGATTGAGTTGTCGCAGAAATGCGGCTGGGGATTCTCATCGTAGTACAAATGATACAATTCATGCGCAATGGTGAAATGTTGCCGTCCCCGTCTCGAATTGCTGTTCACCAACAAGAATCGATGCTTTTTGTCTGGGGTCAACAAAGACAATCCAAACAGTTTGTCCGACAAGGGACGATAGAGCGTCATTACATTCAATTGACGGAGGGCTGTCTTCATATTGAGTGGTTCCGTTGCGGAAACACGCAGCAACTCGCTTCGCATCTTTCCTGCAAGGATTTCGGCCGTTTCAAGGTTCAGCTTTTTCATTTTCCCATCAGCCTTTCCATCTTAAGATAATTCATCACGACGCTCTTGAACGAGGCCGCTTCTCGCATATCATCGGCGCTAAGGTCATCAGCGCGGAAGGCGCAGACCAGCATATTGCGGACTGCCGTTTCGTCTTCCTCGAAGAGAAGCGCCAATTCGCAGCCGAACAAATCCGCTGCCTTTTGCAGCACTTCCAAAGGCGTTTCGCGCTCGCCTGCCTCATAGTTGGCGTAAGCCGAACGCCCAACACCAAGATATTCAGCCATTTTCTCCTGCGTATAGCCGTTGGCCTCACGCAAGGCTTTCAGGTTTCTGCCTGTGATTGTGTTCATTTCGACCTTTTTTAACTTCTTTTTGCGTGGCAAAAATACAAAATATTTCGATAATTATATATTTTGCCACGGATTTTGTGTATTTTTGCAGAACCAAAACCAAAATAACATGGACGCAAACAAACTGACACTGCATCAAGCCACAATTGCAAAGAATCTTCCAGGAGCAGCCAAATGCATGAACTCTGTGTTTTCAGCCATTGTCTTGAACATCTCCATTCCTTTCACGAGGGACGACTTGCACCAATTTGTACGATTATGACAATGCCTCGGAAAAACCTCCCTCCTCCCTGAACGCCTCAAGTTGGTTCTCGATTTGTTTGCCAAGCATCATAATGAGGCGGTTGCAAAGAATGAGCAAACAGTTGGCCTCTATCATTGAATCTTTTGAGCAGAGCCAAGTATCGAACTTGTGCTTCTGCTTTAGGATGTGGAGGCTGCTTTGGTGTTGCACATCGTCTTTGTAGGTGGGGCGGTCTAATGGGGTGTGGCTGACCGCTTTGTGTTCGTCCGACTTCACTGACCAAGGGACATTTTCATATCGCATGAGCCAGTTAATATAGTCGTTGGCCAATTCCGCCAAACTTGCCCGGGCCACATCCGTGAGGCGCATCTCTGTCTCCTTTGAGGTAGAATGGCGCGAGTTGCCTTCGGCAATGTTGGCGGGGACGGAGCGTGCCGCTTGCGTCATCTGGTCGTATTGCCGCCCGCAGGGGTCGTTGGTGCGGTTGAGGTTGCGGGCGCAGAAGTCTTGCGTGGCCAGTTGTATGACATTGGCCAGCACCCAAGTATCCAACCAATAATATCCAAACCTGTTAATCTGCATCTCGTGTGTCTTTGTTTTGTCTGGCAAAGATAGCACTTTTTCCTATTTCCGCGCTCCTCTCTCGTATTCCTCCCTCGTAAACGGCGGCGTTGGGTCGATGATGAGCACTTCGTCATAGGTTAAGCCGTAGAGGTGATAGACGAGGCGGTCGATTTCATTTTCCAAAGCAGTGGTGTCGGCAGATGAGTTTACTCGTTTGGCGGCAAGGATTTTATCCACAACCAATGATAAATCCTTTTTCTTTTTTTCGGTGACTATTGGAATTGGGATCGACTCTAATTGGTTTTTCTGAATATGAGGAAATATTGTATCAATATTAAGAAAAGCTGTGTTAAACCAGAAAGTGGTAATTTTAGAGTTTAATATTGCTAGTAAAAACTTTATATCAGAAAACACTTTCAAGTGACAATTATAAACCGAATTTGTATTACAATAGCCGACCTCATCAATAGCAAATGTTATTACATTAGAGCAAAACTTTGTCAAGAGTTTAGGAGTATTTAAGAAAACATCTTTGCTCTTGTATTTGCTAACATTATTGAAATCAGGTGAACACATAATATTATCTTCACAATTAAGAACATAAGGATATATAAATTCCGCTTTTAATAGTTTATACGAACCATAGCCAATCGCCTTATCATTGTATCCACACTCAAAACCACGAGTAATATTTAAAAACACTTCTAACCGTTGTGATGATTTCTCTTGTATTTTTTCAAACACCTTAATTTTATTACTTTCAAAAACGAAAGGAAATATTGAAAACGGCATAAGGCCAATTGAATCGTAGGAAATAGAAGACAGAAAATCAAAAGATTTAGTATTTGTATTGAAAATGACAGAATCAACTTTGCTTGGTTTACTTCCTTTCACACAAATCATAATATTTGCTTCAACATCAACGTTCTCAAATGGTTTTTGGGCGTTTACATAAGAAATTATAGGAATGTATTTTACGACGAACTCTCTAGCGGCCATAAAATTTTCATTTGACAACATTCTAGTTGGAATAATGAAGGCCAAGGCTCCATTACAAGCAAGTATACGCTTACTATGTTCTATGAATAATGTATACAAATCATATTGCCCAACAGCCAAAGTGTAATTGTTTTTGTATACAGGTTTCTTTGACACATCAAAATTCTTTGTTCGGACACTCACATACGGCGGATTCCCAATAACAATATCAAAACCGCCTTTGGAAAATACATCGTGAAACCAAGTGTGCCAAAGGAAAAACTGGTCGTTGCCCGAAAGGTCGAGGTCACCAAAATCCACGTTGATATGCTGCTCTCGGAGTTGTTGTTTCACATTTTCGATAATGCGAATGCGAAGGGATTGCTTTTCTTTGTGGTCGGTACAGTCAAAGTATTGGGAAAGCATGTCGCGAAGTTCTTTGCGATACACGTCAATCATGTCGTCGAAGAAGGTAAGCATCCCTGTGTCATCCGCTTTCTTTTCCGTCATTGTGGAAAGGTCAACACCTTTGTACTGTTCCAAAAGCGAATTGCCTTGCATAATTTTGAAATCAAGGTTGGGCAGTGCCTGTGGCGTTTCCTCATCAACGATGAGGGAGAGCCAGAAACGAAGTCGGGCAATATCAACGGCACCGCGCTCAATATCAACGCCATAGACATTCTGCTGGATGATGTGCTTCTTGATTTCAGCGGCTTGGTGCTGGCTGATGCCTTCCAAGGCGGTGCGGCAGAGGAAAAGTTCTTTCAGCAATCCCATCGGGAAGGCGCCGGAGCCAATGGCGGGGTCGCATATCTTCACGTCTTTTAATAATTGGTCGGTGTTCTCTGGCAAATGCTCCTGAACTTGGTGTGTGGTCACAAACTGGCGAATGGCCTCTTTTGTCGTCTCGTCCTCAACACCTGTCTGCAAATAGGCAATGAGACTTTCGCGGCACATATAACCGACAATCTCCTTGGGCGTGTAGAACGCGCCTTTGTCCTTGTTGTCCTCCAACAGGTTCTCAAAGATGCGGCCCAGCATTTCAGGGTCGACGCCCACTTCGGCATCGTCGGGGTCGTTCTCGTCGATAGTGAAGTTGTAGGAGGCGAAGAAGTCGAGCAGCGACTGCATATATTTTGCCGGCAGCGGAAACTCCATTTCGTCGGCGGCTTCGCGCTCAAACAGGCCACCGTTCAGGTAAGGGATTTTTATGAGTTGAGAGTTTAGGGTTGAGAGTTTAGAGAGGTCGTCTTTGCGTTCTGTGTTCAGGTCGTTGAAGAGCAGGTTGAGCACTTTGTTCACGAAATGGTCTTTGTCGGGGCAATCCTTGAAGAGGTTTTGGATAAACTCGGGGTCGCCGCTGCCCCATTCGTCGTGGATGCCCACCCCAAGCCAGCCTTTCTTTTGGAGGAACTGGAGGAACACGAGCCTGCCCATCAGTTTCTTCACATAGTCGCGGACCGCTTTTTCGGTGGTCGGGGACTGCAAATCACTTCCAACGGCACAGGCAAACTGCCGCATAATGGTTTCGCAAGGCTGGCCTTCGAGCCGTTCTTCCCATTTGTTGGCCACCTTCACCATACGTTTGCCGGTGATGTAGAAAATGATGTTCTCGTACTGCTTTTTGTAGCCGTCGAAGAACATATCGCTGACGGCATCCACGGAGAAGGCCTTGGTGAGGTCTTTCAGCGAGAGGCCGCTGTCGCGCAATTGCTCAAACTGCTGGATGGCGGTGCGGCTGCGATGGCCTTCGCCCAACAGATAGGTGAAACGCCTCGTGTCGGTGGATTCCTTTTGGTAGCTGCCATCGTCGGCAAACTTCCACGACTCGCTGACATACGAAAACCGCAACACGCTCTCGTTCTTGCGATAGCAGAACATAAACGCGCCCGCGTTGCCGTTGTTGCGCCAAGCGGTGAGTAGCATATCACGGATGCCACGGCGGTTGCGCTCGATGTCGACGCTGTCGGCAAGTTCCACTTCGTAGATGGCTATGGTTTGCTCGTCGCTCAATGTGATGGTGCCCAACCAAAAGGCTTGCTTGGCAAACGGACTGCTGGTTTGAACGCTGGAAGGATGGTTCCAAAACTTGATTTTGCTGCCAAAAATATCGTGCAGCAACAGTTGCCAATTCTGGCGATTGTATCTCGATTCGATGACTTCTTTGTAATTCATAGGACTTGTTTATTTGGCGAAACTCTCTGACAATATGATGGTTGCGGCTGATTCTTCATCGGCCTTTTGGCTGTCGCGATAGTAGGCGTTGTAGCGGTTGGCCATCTCAAGCACTTGTTTCAGGGCTTCGTCGAAGCCCATCTTGGCCTTGCTGCCGCCTTGCCGTTGAAGGTCTTTCTGGATGCGTTGCAACCGTTTGGCGATGTAGGTGATGGTGCCTCGCTCGGCCAACTCTTTCAACTGTATGATTTTCAAGCGGGTGTCGCCATCCTCAATGTGTGGGAGCATACCATTGAGCAGGCTGACGGCTTGCGTCACTTGTGCGCCCAAGTTGTTGCGCTGGTTTTGGTTCGCTTCTTCCTCGTGCAACTCTTTTTCCTTGGTCGCACTGAATGCTTGGAGTGCTTTCTCCACGTGGTTATGGTGGCTTTCAATCCTTGCAACGGGTTTCTCGTCGGGCTTGGCCTTGAAATAGTTCAAAGCGTCCAGCACCGACAGCTCGCGTGGTTGCTCGTCGTTCACCAAATAGAACACCTTGCGGAAGTTGGTTTTGAGGAACACCAAAGTATCGTTCGAAAGCGTAACGCCCTCCACCTCACGCGGTTCGCGTCCTGTGCGGCTGCGCAGCGACAACCGCTCAATGCGTTTGTATTCCTTACGGTTTTGCTGGTAAAGGCTTCGCAATTCCTCATAGAAAGGCAGTTCCAAGTTTTGGTCTTCCTGTTCGCGTTTCAGGCCCTCGGTGAAGAGTTTGTCAAGGTCGCGGTCGATGATTTCTTCAGTGGAATAGATCTGGTTGTCCTCACCAAAAGTAGTGTGGAAAGTCTGTATCTTACTCAGCGCGATTTGGTTCAGCTTGATTTCCTTGTTACCTTGGCGCGAGGGATAGAACACATAGTTGTAAATGGTGTTCGATGTGGAGCCGATACGGTTCACTCGACCAATGCGTTGCATTAGGCGCGTTGCATTCCAAGGCGTGTCGTAATTGATGATGATGTTGGAGCGGTGCAAATTGACGCCTTCGGCCAACACATCGGAGGTTAAGATGATGTTGTAGTCGTCTTTTCGCAGTTTCCAGTTCGCATCGAAGTTCTCGCGGATGGTCTTGAAAAGTTGGCTGCGGTTTTTGGCCGAAATCACCAGAACATCCTTTCGGTTGATGCGCCTTGACAGATATTCAATGGTGTCAACAGCTTCGGAAAACACCACTATCTTCCCTTCGGGGTTGCGGTCTTTTTTGAAAAGTTCGTGCTTCAACAGGTCTTCAAACTTCGCAAACTTTGAATCGTCGTCATCGTCAATGCACTCCCATTCCAACCACATTTCATCCAACAGTTCTTGGTCTTTGCGGAGCATATCAGTGTATTCAGGCTTGAAATCGTCACGCACGAACACAGCATTCTTTGGGTTGTCCTCAGCTTTCTCGTTCAGTTTTTCTTCTATTTCATCATCCGTGTAGCCTAGCTCATAGAGCTTGTTGATGTTCATGTCGGGAGCGATGAAGATTCTGTCGTTCTCCCACATTTTTATCATGTTTTCATTGGCTTGACGGAAGTTCTCTACCGAAATCTTGAAAGCATAGAAACTGCTCTCCAATCGTTTCACCAAGCCATTCTTACGGATGCCTGCCAAGCTGCGGCTGATAAGTTCTGCGTTGTCGTAGAGGCCGTTGGAAACCTCTGGCTTCAGGTAGGCGATGGCCTGATAGCGGGCGTAGGTCAGCTTTTTGTCCAAGGTCTGCATGGCCTCCTCGAAAAGGTTGGCCAAATGGTCGTTCAACTCGTATTCCTTCTTGATGGGCTTGGCCACCTTGGGGAAGCCGTGAATGTCTTTGCTGTAGCGGGCAATGCTTTCAATGTCTGTTCTGGTGCGCCTCACGGTGAGCGGCTTGATTACGCGGTCGCGCACTCGTTCCGCCAATCGTTTGAACTGTTTCAGGTCGAAATCGTCCTGTTGGCGCATCTTGCGAAATTCCACGATGAGGGGTGAGAAAAACGCAGTAAGGTTGGGTACTCCGTCGATGGTGCATTGGCGCGGGTCTTGGAACATCAGAATTTGGTAATACAAGTCGGCGGGCGTGTTGTTCATTGGTGTGGCTGAAATCAACATCACCTTTTTCTTATAGCCAGGGATGTAGCCTGTCTCAACGCGAGGCATCTTGCAGATTTCCTGCAACTGTTGGAAGGCTCCTGTGGTATGGTTGCGGAACTTGTGCGCCTCGTCCACCAATACCAAGTCGTATTCGTCGGCGTTCCAATAGTTGTAGTTATCATCGTCAAGAATCTTTGAGAGGCTGCCGTTGCTGACAAACTGGGTGTATTTGTCGATGCCGAAATCCTTGAAGGTGGTTTTCCAGTTTTGTTCCACCGCTGGCGGATAGACCACAAGGATTTTGGTGTTGTCGCGACCGTTCTCAATCAGGAACTTCTTGGCAATCATCGTGGCGACGACCGTTTTGCCAAGGCCCACCACGTCGGCAAGGAAGAAACCATCATAGCGAATCAGTTTTTGATAGCCTTCAACAACGGCATCCATCTGATATTCAAACTTCTCGTAACCTTCGGGCATATCGAATGGGTCATCTTGGTCGATGGCCAACACACGGTCTGAAAAGTATTCCATCAGCATCTTGATGTAAAGCTCGTAAGGCGTGACATCGCCTTTCAGATAGGTCTTGTCGAGCGTGGCTTGATAGTCAGTGGCATCGATGGGAACGCCCTTGGCTTCTTCCCAAAGCAGTTCAAACTCGTGCTTGGCAAAAGCCACATCGTCATATTGCGTCAGCTTGACATTGAACTCGTATTGCTTGTCGTCGCCAATGCCCAAACCATTGCCACTCAAGTTGCTACTGCCCGTTATGGCCGCCCCGAAAGTGTGTTGGTTGAAGTTGTCAGGATAAAGGATGTAGAACTTAGCGTGTATTTTTTTGGAAGGATGGGCGCGAAGTTCCAACTTGCCGTCAATCATATCCTGTACCATCTGGAGCATACCGTCCTCCACCTGCTTGGTGTAGTTCGACTGTTCAATATCCTGTTTCAGCAATCGCAGACATTCCTCCTTTACCTGTTCCTCGGCACCAAAGAAGATTTCGCCCCTTTGGTGGGCTTTGGCGATGTACTTGTCCACGTCAATGCCAATCAGGATGCGCACCTTATTTATATTGTCGAGGAAAGGCCGCAAAGTGAAATAGCCCGATGCACGGAGGAAGCCCACAACGGCATCAAGGTTCTTGATTTGAGGGTTGTTTTCGAGTATGCCCTCAAACTCTTTCATCAAAGTGTTCCCATCCCTGTTGGTGAAAAAATGGGAAGTGACTGGTATCTCTACCATACGCTATAGTTTTGCAGCGCAAGGACTATCTGTTCGGAGGGGATGGGTTCAAACGAAGAACCTCGGGACACGAAAAAGCGCAGATTGGCGCTCATCAATGTCCCAAGGTCCTCGGATAACCCATGCACGAAGATAAGTCCAGCCTGCGCAAGCGCAGACGCTGTACTTATTCGCTTCGAGCATGTCTTATGAATTTCCGAGGTTCAGGGACATTCCGAATTTAGCACTAACGCTATGTTTATTCCAATAAAAACGCACCGCTGTTTGGGCGATACTTGAGGGCAAAAATACAAAAACTTGGAGAAACAATAGAAAAAAGAGTAAAAAGAAAGATTTCGATTAAAGAGAGAGCATTAATAACAACTCCCACCGCCGTCTGCGGGACGCAGACGATGACAATGCGCCAGGCTCAAGTCCCGAAGGGACGACCCTATTACACCCCGATATGCAATGTCGGGCTTTCATATTTCATAAAAATCGCGGAAAAATTTCCTCATTTTTTGGTTTTTATGAGGAAATAATTCCGCGAATTTGGCCGAAAGGCTTTTGTGTTTTATTCGTGCGCAATCACCAAGCGTTGCGTCATTCCGTTGCTTGACTTGATGAAATAGATGCCGTTTTGGTACTTGGCGGTCGGGATAATCAGTTGTGTTTCATCGGTGAAGAAGGTCTCGACTTTTTGTCCCAATGTGTTGTAAAGGCTTACTTCGCCAAGGTTTTCGCCCCGAAGGGTCACGCTTTCGTTGGCGGGGTTGGGGAACAAAGTCAGCGTTGTGCCGTTCTCATCGAGGCCAACAGTGGATTCGTAGATGATGTCGACTTCGAAGTTGCCTGCCGAAGTGTTGACGTACATTTTTCCTTCAAAAGACTGTCTTACAGGCACGTCGACATACACTTCCACAGTGGCGGTTTGGCCTGCCGCTACGGTCATGCCTTCGGTGACATCTTGGCCTTCATACATGCAGTGCATTGTAAAGATGGGGTCGGAGGTGAAGGCGTTGACGGTCACATCGGCGGCGGTCATGTTGGAAATGGTCAGTTGGCCCGGCTGGTAGGTCTCGCCGTCGTTGTAGATGTGCATGGTCTGAGGATTGACGGTCAGCGTGCCAGTGCAGTCGTGAGGTTGCAAGCCGTTTTGCTGCATGGCGTTCACCACATCTTGGGCCGAGAAAGGATAGAGATCCAGCAGGCCTCGGATGGGGATGCTGCGGTCGGGCATGATGAGGACAAGCGTGGGGCAGGCTTGGATGCCGTAAAGGTCGAAGACCTCGTTGCCGCCGCCGTCCTTGCCGACGGTGGGGAACTCAACGCCATATTCGTTGGCCCATTGCTGGCAGGCGGCATCGCTGTCGATGTAAGAAATCTCGATGTAGAACACATCGTGCATGTTGCAGCCCATCTGGGTATAAGACCCTGTAATGTAGGGCGAAATCACTTGGCATTGGCCGCAAGTGTAGAAGAAGAAATCAATGAAGACGGCCTGACCTCGGTCGAGGATTTCGAAGAGGTTGTAGGTCTGCCCGTGGCAGTCGGTCACGGTGAAGTCGACGGCTTGGGTGAGGTTGGTCTGCTGTGCGCGAAGGCCTGTGCCAAAGAGCAGGAACGCGAATAGAATGGAGAGCTTTTTCATGGTGTTATTGTTTAGTGACGAGTTTCACGATTTGGCCGTTTTCGGTGGTCACACGCACCATGTAAACGCCATTTTGATATTGGCTCATGTCGAGGGTAGCCATGTTGCCGTCGGCGTTGCTTTCGTAAATCACTTGGCCGATGGCGTTCATCACTGCGACGTGATTGATGCCCGAGGCAAGGATGTTCACATTGCCCGAGGTGGGGTTGGGATATACGGAAATGGCTTCGTTGCTTTCGCCAATCCAGTCGTAACCGTCGACATAAACCCATGCCAACCAACTGTAGGCCTCGCTGCTGACCGAAGCCACGTCCATCCAGCCATAGCCGTCGATGCCTAACCAGCGGCTGTTGGGGTTGCCCACGTCGGCAACGGCCGGAGCGGGATATTCGATGGAGCCGTCATGGTAGAAAGTCAGCCAAATGTTTTCTGTGCCGTCGATTTCGATGGGTGTGTCGAGCCTGAAGGTGACCACATCGCCGACCGTGCCGGTGATTTCAAAGGTTTGGGTGTGAATCAAAGTGCCGGGGGCAATATCGCCGCCAGTGTAGATGTTGAGGGTGTAGGTGGTGGCAAATTGCTCTTCGCCAGCATCCAAGAATCCGAACTCGGTGAAGGAGCAGCCTTTGTACTCGCTCATCAATTCGGCGGGGAACATGTAACCCCAATTGAAGGGCATTCCGATGCCGATGATTTGTGGTGACGAATAATCGCCGACGTAGGAGAACCAAGAGCCCTCAGAAGGGATTCGGTCTTGTGAAATCGTCACATTGTCCAATCCGGTGGCTTTCACTTGGATTTCGCCACGGTTTTGTGCCTGTGCAATGCCAGTCATGGCAAAAGCACAAATCAGAAGGAAAAATACATTTTTTTTCATACGGTTAAGATTTTAATGAATTGTTAATTATTGTTAATGATAATGTCTTCGCTGATATGGGTGATGATGGTGTTACATTCCTCTTGGTCGTCGTAGAAGAAGAGCCAAAGGGTGTGCTCGTCGTTGTCGGCGGCGGTGATGTAGCCGATGTGGCCTTGGGTCTTGGCATCGTCCATGATGAGTTCGTTTCGGTCCTTTTGCTGTTGCAGATTGGGATTTGGAGTCATGTTTTCCTGAATCTTTTCGCTGATTAGCCCGACAACCACGGTGCGTGCGACGGTCATAATGTAGTCGTCGTAGGTGTTGTCGTTGGATTCATGTTCGATTTCGCCTTGGCCGACGACCACGGCTGTCTTGGGCAGCAACGAGTCGGGGGCTTGGAAGCTATTCATGATTTCGCGGATTTTGTCGGCAACGATGACCGTGAATCTCTCAATGTCTGCATCGGGTATCTGGCTGATGTCGGTCAAGGTGTCGAGAACGGCACCGTCCAAAAAATCGGTTTCGATGCCCACGCCCACCATGAAAGGATTCTCCTCGTTTTGGCAGTTGAGGTCGGAGGTGTCGTAAGGCATGAAGCCGAAATCCTGTTTCAGCGTTTTCCAATCCGCTTCGTTGGAGGCTTGCAACATCAAGGCATCGATGCACTTCCCGTTGACAGTCAAGTCGCCGAGGTAGGCCACGGTGAGGTTGGCATTGTCGGCATACTTGCAATAGATTTCCAACGCTGCTTTTTCGCAGGTTTTCCCTGAAGTTTCCGTCTTTTCCTTGCAAGCCGACAAAACGATTGCAAGGAGCAAAACGAGATATGGAACAAGGCTTTTCATCGTCTTTGTGTTTTGTTATTTGATCACTTTGTTGGCCAAGAGCATGATGTCTTGCGCCGAGCAGCCGTTGTTGCAGATGAAGTGGACGGTTTGGCTTTCCACGGTCACTTCCTCGGCCACGGGAAGGCTGCTGTCGGGTTGGCCTTGGCGGGTCAGGCCGATGGCAGCCACGCCGATGACGAGGCTGGCGGCGGCAGCGTAGGGAATCCAGCGTCTGTTGCGGTGAAAGGGGATGACATTTGCTCTCAAACCTGCCGGGTCTTGTTGCGCTTTTTCGGCCCAGTGCAAAAAGGTCGTGTCGTCAGGTGCCGCTTTTTCGGCTCGGTCCTTCCACTGTTGGCGGCTTTGCCATTGGGTTTTGAAGTCGTCGCGTTGCGTGTTTGGGTTCGGTGTTTTTATGTTGTTTTCCATTGTCATAGATTGTTTTCTCTTTCGTACATTAGTCTTAGTTTCCGCTTCAGTCGGGCGATGCGCATGGCCACTGCGCCCACCGAACTGCCGGTCATTTCGGCGATTTCCTTGTAGGAGAAGCCGTCCAAGAAGGCGCGAATGACGGTGCCGTTTTCTTCGGGCAAAGTGTTGATGAGTTGTTGCAACTGCTTGTATTTCTCGTTGCCCGTTTCATCGTCCTTTTCGTCCACGCCGACCGCCTCTATGGGTTCCGTTGGCGGCCTTCTGTCCTCTTTGCGCTTCAGCATCAACATGGTGTTGGTGGCCACGCGCCACACCCAAGTCTTTTCCGAACTGCGCCCCTCGAAAGACCCGAAACTCCTCCAAAGGCTGATCAGCACTTCCTGTATGCAGTCTTCCGTCTTCCACGCTTTCCCGACGGTGTAGTCTGAGCAGATATGCCAAATCATGGCCTTATGCCGAAGTACAAGGGCGTTGAAGTTTTCTGTGCGGCTTTTGTTGGTGCCGTGTGGCTCGGAAGATTCCATTCTTTCGGTGCGTCTTTTGATGGTTTTAGGTGCAAATGCGACTTGAAAAATAACTCGACTTCACTTTTTTTCAGTATTACAACTTTTTTTTCGTCCATTTGTTATGAATTCCTGTTTTTTGCACCTAATAATGTTGTTAAATCCATCATTTAAACAATTACAAGTATGAAACGTACATTTATCCTTTCAGTTTTGGCCTTGGCACTCACGATGATTTGCCAAAGCGCATTTGCCTATGATTATCACGTCAATGGCATCTATTACCGCAAAGCCACGCAACAGCTTCCGGGCGGAGGTTGTGGCGAAACCTACCTGATTGTGGTCAACGACGACGAGCCGAACACCTATTCGGGCGATGTGGTCGTTCCCGAAACCGAAGTCATCAATGGCGAGTCGCTCAGGGTGCGCTACATCGGCAGCGAAGCATTCTATGGCTGCACCAACCTGACCAGCGTCACCTTGACCAACAATATCGTGAACATCGGTTTCCATTCGTTTGCCGATTGTCCTCTGTTGGAGGTGATCGACATTCCGTCAAGTGTCCAGCAAATCAACTCGAATGCATTCAGCAATTGTGAAGAGCTCGACTACATCTTCATCCACAGCAACGTGCCTTTCTTCCTTTGGGACGATGCCTTTGCCGACATCAACGACCATGTTCACATCGTGGTGCCCTGCAACTGCATCGAAGCCTTCGAAGCCTCCGAGGAATGGCAAGGCATCCAGCTTTATGACGACTGCGGCAACGTGGGCATCGGCGAAACCGAAACCGCCACTATCGCCGTTTATCCCAATCCCGCTTCGCAAAGCCTCACCATCGAAGCCGACGGCCTCGTGACCATCAGCGACGAAATGGGGCGCGTGGTGAGAACCTTGTTCGTCGACAACAAGAAAACCATCGATTTGCAAGGCCTTTCAAGCGGTTTTTACTTCGTGAAAGCCGGTACAGAGGTGAAGAAGGTTTTGGTGAAGTAAAAAAAGCCCGTTTTTTTCTTGACATGACAATTCCGAAGGCAGTTTTTGCTTTCGGAATTGTTTTTTAATCTGCAAGAAGGAGGAGCGGGTGGTGCTGATGGAATAATGATATGAAAAACCGCCTCAAAAAGGCAGAGCAATCAATTGAACACGCACCGATGTTCATAGGTTCGGTAACAGGAATTGCGGGAAATACCGTAGTCGCCAAACATCTTTTTCACGGTAATCTCGCCTGCACCGGCGCATTGGTCGGCGATGTATTGAACGAAGTCGGGATTGCTTGCCATGGGGAGGTGTCTTTTGTGATTGCGCAAAGGTATGAATATTCACAATAAGAATGGAGTAAATGATGTGCAAAACCGCCGCAAAGGTCAAGAAAACCCTTGCGGCGGTTGGATTGTTAGAACTTTGTGTTAAGCTTCCTCGATGGCACCCACAGGGCAGCCTTCTTTAGCTTCGGCTGCGGAAGCCAATGCCGACTCGGGCACTTCACCTTCAATGGCGACAGCCACGTCACCTTGGATGCTGAACACTTCAGGGCAGGTGGACTCGCAAAGGCCGCAACCGATGCAACCGTCATTTACTTTGTACTTCATGATGTTCCTTTCTGTTATTGGTTTATGTGTTGGTTAATCAATCCTTTGATTTTCTCGATGATGGCCTCCACTTCCATCCCCGATTTCTTGCTCATTTCGGCGATGGTAGCCTTGCCCAACATGATTTTGCCAACGGGCGTGTTGAGCATCTTGAACTTTTCGTTCACTTTTGCCATTTCCATCTTCAACCAAGGATATTGGGCGATGAGGTCGGCTAGTTTTGTGTCTTTTGTGATTTCCATTTTACATGAGTTTAATGTCCGGATTCTTTTCTGTGAACTTTTCTTTCAGCACCTCGATAATCTCGGCGCGGCTGTTGCCTTTTTTCTCCATCTGTTTGATGGTCTTATAGGCTTGAAACAGCGTGGAAGGCCCGATTTCCGAACTGAAATAACCGATGCCTTGGTTCCAAGCCAGCAGTTCAAACACATCGTCCAAGGCGGCTGAATCGAGGCCGTGGATGTAGGCCTTCACCAACTCACGCGTGGCTTGGCGCATACGACCTGCTCCGACGGCATTAGCCAACGAGAGCAACAGACGTGTCTCGTATGGCAGATGACGGCGGCTGTCGTTCCAGGTCAAGTCCCAGAAATTGACGGAGGTCTGTGCCAAATCATCATCGATCAATGCCATGTTGGTGAGGGCGTAAGGGCGCATCGGGATGTCTTTCTCGGCCTGTTTCATCTGGGCGCGGTAGAAGTAAGTGTGGTATTCGGCCTCGGCCAACTTTTCAGTATAATGCTCGAAACCAAGGTCTTCAAGCACCTCATAAAGCGGAATTGGCTCAAAACTTTGGATGATTTCCATACCTTCGCCGACGGCCATCTTCGCAGCCTGCATTTTCAGTCCCGGGAAAAAGTTACCCTGCACACCGCGCACGTCAATCTTCTTGAAACTCGCGGTTTTGTCTTTCCAATCGTTGTAACTCATAGCTGTGTCTCCTTTCTTTGGTTTGATGGTACAAAAGTAGTTTCTTCCATTGCGGCAAAGCGTAACAATTGTTACATCAGGCACTTTTTTCCGTATTTTTGCGCTGAAAAAATACTGTTATGGAAGAACTGAAACGTATCAAACTCTTTGCAGGATGCAGCGACGAATCCTTGGAGCGTCTGCTCGAAAGCCCTTGTCGCCGACAGGACTATCCCGCTGGAAGGCGGATGCTCAACCCAGGTGACCCTTGCCGTGCGCTGATGGTGCTCGTCGAAGGTCAAGCCGAGGCACGAATGATGGGCGAAGAAGGCCGCGAGGTGCTTGTTGACCACCTGAAAGCCCCAATGTTGCTGGCTCCAGCGTTTCTGTTTGCCAACAATAATGTTATCCCTGTGGAAGTCACCGCCCTCACTGATTGCGTAGTGTGGCACATCAACCGTGAGGCTTTTTTTGAGTTTATGCAACAGGAGCCGACCGTATTGCGTGCCTTCCTTGAAATCCTCTCTGAGCGAGGCCGTTTCCTGAGCCGAAAAATGCGCACCTTTGCCGTCAACAGCCTTCGCAACCGCGTCATCGAATACCTCGAAGCCAACGGCAGCATCACTTCCGTGGCCGCCGCTGCCGAACAACTTGGCGCGACAAGACCATCACTCAGCCGTGTCCTCTCGGAGATGGTGAGCGAGGGAGTAATTGTTAAAGACGGGAAGGGGTATGGGAAACGGTAGGTTGTGAAAAACCAAAAAAAGTTGTACCTTTGCCGATATTTTCAATCTCTTTATGGCTGAAAACCAGAACATAGAATACAAGGAATCGTGGCGGACGGAGTACCTGAAATGGCTCTGCGGTTTTGCCAATGCGCAAGGCGGGACGATTTATATCGGTGTCAACGACAAAGGCGAGGTGGTCGGTTTGCCCAATGCGAAAAAGTTGATGGAGGACATCCCGAACCAAGTGCAAGCGGGATTGGGCATTATGCCCGATGTCAGTCTTTTGGAGAAGGACGGAAAGGACTATATCGCGATAAAAGTGGAGCCGAGTGCTTTTCCCGTCAGTTACCACGGCGAGTTTCATTACCGCAGCGGCAGCACCAAGCAGTTGCTGACAGGAAACGCCCTTTCAGCATTCATTATGCGTAGGACGGGTTTCCGTTGGGAGGATGTCACCGTTGACGATGTTACCGTCGATGACCTCGATAGCGACAGTTTCAAGATATTCCGCCGCGAGGCCTTGAGAAGCAAGCGGATGACCCAAGAGGATTTGGACATTTCGAACGAAGAATTGCTGAACAAGCTCCACTTGATGGCCGACGGCAAACTGAAACGCTCGGCGGTGCTGCTTTTCCACAGCGACCCGAGTCGCGTTCAGGTGGGCAGTTATGTGAAGATAGGCCGTTTCAGCGGCAATGCCGACTTGCTGTATCAGGATGTTTTGGAAGATTCGCTCATCAAGATTGCCGACAAGGTGATTGACCTGATTTACCTGAAGTATTTGAAGGCAAAAATCACCTACGAACACGACAGGCGGGTTGAGACCTATCCTTTTGCACGCGATGCCATACGCGAGGCGGTTTACAACGCGATCGCCCACAATTGCTATATGTTTGGCACGCCCATACAAATCCGCATCGAGGACGAGGCCATCATCATCAGCAACCGTTGCATCTTGCCCGAAAACTGGACGGTGGAAACCTTGATGGAGCCGCACGAATCGATACCTTACAACGAAAACATCGCCAACGCTTTCTATTATGCCGGCTACATCGAGACTTGGGGGCGCGGCATACAGAAAATCTGCAACGCCTGCACAGATCTTGGTGCCGCAAAGCCGAGATATGAGTTGCTGGGTACGGGTTTACGTGTACATTTCGCCGCGTTGAAGAGTGCTTTATTCAACGAAACGCAAGAGCAGGGCGAAAACAGGTTGGGTGAAAACATCATAGAAACTACACAGAAAACTACACAGAAAACTGGCACAAAAACTGGCACAAAAACTGGCACAAAAAACAGAGAAAAAATACTTAATGCAATAAAAGAATCTCCCAATGTAACTTTAGAAAACCTAATGAAAATATGCGAACTTTCAAGAAATGGAGTACGGTTTCACATCAATTTACTTAAAGCAGAAGGAGTTATTTCAAGAGTGAACGGTCAAAAAGGTGGCCATTGGGAAATCAACGAATCCGCCGTTGAAATCTCAGACGGTAGGTTGGGTGAAAAACCTAATGAATGGTTGGGTGAAAAGTTGGGTGAAAAACCCGATGAATGGTTGGGTGAAAAGTTGGGTGAAAAATCCGACGAATGGTTGGGTGAAAACCGTTTGACCATCCTACGTTGCCTCACCCAAAATCCTTCCATGTCGACGCGCAGACTGGCGGAATTGTTGGGCATGAGCACAACCGCGATGGACAAAAACATCAAATGGCTGAAGGAAAACGGAATCATCCGGCATGTTGGCCCTGCCAAAGGCGGACGGTGGGAGGTGATAATCTGAAAAACAATAAAAACACAGGACGCGAGATTGTAAATTGCCTCGCGTCCCACATTATAGTTTGGCATCAAACTCAAATTCCAAACATTCTCATATCTTCCTCCACCGTACTAATCCCGCCAATGCCGAAGTTCTCGACCAAGACTTTGGCCACATTGGGTGAAAGGAAAGCAGGCAAGGTCGGGCCAAGGTGGATGTTCTTCACACCGAGGCTGAGCAGAGCTAACAGAACGATGACAGCCTTTTGCTCGTACCAAGCGATGTTATAGGCGATGGGCAGTTGGTTTACATCATCCAAGCCGAACACTTCCTTCAGTTTCAATGCGATGAGTGCCAGCGAGTAACTGTCGTTGCACTGGCCGGCGTCCAACACGCGCGGAATGCCGCCGATGTCGCCCAAGGCGAGTTTGTTGTACTTGTATTTGGCGCAACCAGCCGTGAGGATGACGCAATCCTTGGGCAAGGCCTTGGCAAATTCAGTGTAGTATTCACGGCTCTTCATACGACCGTCGCAGCCTGCCATCACCACAAACTTGCGGATGGCACCGCTTTTCACGGCCTCTACTACCTTGTCGGCAAGGGCAAACACCTGCTCGTGCGCAAAACCTCCTATAATCTTGCCCGTCTCAATCTCTTTAGGGGCTTGGCAGGTCTTGGCCAAAGCGATAATTTCACTGAAATCCTTTTTGCCGTTGGCATCAGCGGGGATGTGCTTCCAACCCGGGAAACCCGTGCTGTTGGTGGTGAAAACGCGGTCTTTGTATGTGGCATTGGCCGCAGGCGGCACGATGCAGTTGGTGGTGAACAGAATGGGGCCGTTGAAACTTTCAAATTCCTCGCGTTGTTTCCACCAAGCGTTGCCGTAGTTGCCCTTCAGATGGCTATATTGCTTCAGGCGCGGATAGTAATGCGCGGGCAGCATTTCGCTGTGGGTGTAGATGTCGATGCCAGCGTCCTTGCTTTGTTCCAAAAGTTGCTCAATGTCGTTGAGGTCGTGGCCGCTGATGAGAATGCCCGGACGATTGCCCACGCCAATATTCACCTCAGTGATTTCGGGATTGCCGTAAGCGGTCGTATTGGCTTTGTCGAGCAGGGCCATCGCCTTCACGCCCCATTCGCCTGTTTTCAGGACAAGAGCGGTGAGTTCGTTGGCATCGTTGCAGGTCACCAATTGGCCAAGGGTTTGCAGGATGAACTCATTGATGTCGCCATCGACTTGACCAAGGTGGGCGGCATGTTCCAAGTAAGCGGCCATACCTTTGAGGCCGTACATAGTCAACTCCTTCAGCGAGCGGATGTCCTCGTTGGTTTCGGCAAGCACACCTACGGTTAGGGCTTTCTCGTCATATTGCTCGCGCGGGCAATTCCATTCCAATACATCCAGTTTCGGGAGCACGATGCCTTTCTTGTTGGTCACTCGGTTTTTGAACATTTCGCGCAATTCCAAGCCTTTATCGATACGGGTGTAGATGCTCTCCGCGTCGAAGTTGGCGTTGGTGATGGTCGAAAACAGTGCGTCGTTCACGAAGGCGTGGATACTCTTGCGGAAATCGCAATAATCGTGTCCACATCCGTGCTGGTGATGGTTGGCGATGACGCCCAATCCTTTAAGGACATAGATTAAAAGATCTTGTGCATGAGCTACTTGCGGGGTCTTTCCGCACACTCCTGAAATCTTACAGCCGGCGCATCCGGCAGTTTCCTGACATTGGAAACAAAACATTTTCTCGTTCATAGTCTTGCGTGTTGTGTTAGTTGTGAAATTTGATGCAAAACTACATACGAGGAACGACTTGAAGCGTAACAATTGTTACAGTAAAAAACAAAAAACCGTAAATCAGGTCTCAAATTGTAGCGAGCAAGTACGCTCTGTTCTCGCTTAATCGAAACGTTCACATTGACTTTCCTTCTCGATAGCCAACCATGTTCATGGGACTTTGACAAATTGGAATTTACCTTTCATACAATTCTATCGGCAAACCGTCAGGATCTTGAAAGAAGAGGAACCTTTTGCCTGTATACTCGTCTGTTCTCACCTCTTCATGCGAAATGCCCAAGGCATCTAACTCATGCACAGTCTCGGCAATGCTGTCGACCTCAAAAGCCAAGTGCCGCAGACCTGCAGCTTCAGGATGGGTCAACCGCGACGGTGGGGAGGGGAACGAAAAAAGTTCAATGACATAGTCATCGCCCAAGGCGAGGTCAGTCTTGTACGACAGCCTTTCCTCACGATAGTGTTCAGCAAGGACACGCATGCCGAGCACATGAGTATAGAAGTGGAGACTCCGCTGATAGTCGGAACAAATGATAGCGATGTGATGTACTTTGTTCAGGTGTAGCATGGCTTTATAAAGGGTCTTGTTCTATAAGTTCTCTACGAGATGAGTGATGTTCTCACATAAGTTTTCGACAATTCTCCAAGGTTCTTCTGCCTCCATTGGGAAGACCGTCGGTCGTGTTATGTATGATTCAACCATATAAATTCCGATTTATCTGTTTCGCAATTCGGCTGCAAAGTTAATAAAAAACAATCCTTAAATGGGCGAAATCTACTTGCTGTTCCTCTTGAACGAAAATTACTTCGGCAGCATCTGACCCTTCCTAGTAACGATGGCCTGAAGCAGATAAATGACCGCGATGATTGCGCCTACCATGTATGGTGACAAATGAGCAGCCGATGCGATAGGCGAAACAATCAGTGGGGAGAGGAACTGTCCCAAATAGAGTGCCGTGGAAAGCAAAGGCATCACGGTGGTGGCCGCTTCCTTGCCCGCTTTCACGCTTCCGATGGTGTTCAGGTAGGGAACGCCGAAGCCGTTGGCAATGCCGATGAGTGCCGAGCCAAGCAAAAGAAGTGACAATGAACTTCCTCCGGCAAGGCATAAATACCCCGCCATGAAGCCGATGGGGGCAGCGTATTTCATCTGCGCGGCAAAGCGTTTCATCATTGCACCAAAAACCAAACCTACCAAGAAAGCCACCACATCCAAGCCCATCATCACCAAGGTGATTCCCGTCACCGAAAGCATTCCTGAGGCCGTAAGCGCGAAGTTGGTGGGATAGATGAAGAAAAGGATCATCACTAAGAACATGCCCACGACCGATGGATGGAATTTCTTCAGAAGCGACAGCGAAATGCCCCCTTTGTTTGACAATCGCTCATTAGGCAGGAAAAGCATGACGAGTACCACGGCGATGAGGCCAAGCAGATACACCAAGGAGGCGTAGTTCCAACTGACTGCCGCCAACATTCCCGCGAGGAAAGTGGCCACCACGCCGCCCATCTGGTTCATGGCAGCGGCAAGCCCCATCAGGCGGGCTTGCTCCTCGGGAGGGAAATAGTAGGCCAAAAGGCCCGTGGAAAGCGGCATAATCATGCCCACACTCACGCCCAACAAGGCCCTGAGTACCAGCAGCACAGCAATGTTGTCAGCGAAAAAGGCCCCGCTTCCTGCCACCACATAAAGTAGCAGACCGCAAAGGGCGATAGTGCGGGTGCGCATCACGCGACATAGCATCGGGAAACAGAGGTTGGTGAGGATGATGAACAGCGCAGGCATACTCACCACAAACTGGATGAGTAGCGGATTGGCGTCAGCGAAATGGGCACTGATGGCGTTCAAGGCAGGTGCGACGGCGGCTCCCGCCATCACGGTCAGCAGCGACATCGAAAGGATGGTCGCAACAAGAATCTTTGGATTGGATGAATCTCTCTTCATACATAAGAATCTATTCAATTAAACATGTGTCCAACTGGCATAGTTCTTACAGATTCACCCTATGATTCGACTACCGACACGCTCGCCGAATTCGGGTGCAAAAGTACGAAAAATCGAGGAAAGGATGTTCCTCTCTAGACGAAAAAATGTCTTTTAACTGCAATTAGACACCTTATGCAGCGAGGCTTTGGAACGCCTGATGAACCAGCCTTGCCACACCCGATGTTGAAATTGTAATAACATTGTAACATCATCGTCCTGTGGCTTCAATGAAAAGCTGTATCTTTGTGCTCGATTGGTACTTTTTCTAAAGCTTACTAAACCAATGAATTTATGAAGATTCTAGTTGTCGATGACGAGTTGGATCTCTGCGAGATTCTGCAATTTAACCTTGAAACCGAGGGATATGAGGTCGTGACAGCCAATTCTGCGGAAGAGGCATTCAAACTTCCTTTGCAGGAATATGCTTTGATTCTCTTGGATGTGATGATGGGCGAAATGTCAGGATTCCAGATGGCACGAAAGATTAAGGAAAACCCAGCAACGGCGCAGATCCCCATTATCTTCATCACAGCTCTCGACGACGAAGACAACACGGTCAAGGGGCTTAACATCGGTGCCGACGACTATATTACCAAGCCGCTGAGCATAAAAGAGGTGAAGGCAAGGGTAAAAGCGGTGCTGAGGAGGTCATATTCCCGACCATTTCAAGAAAATACCACTGACAATAAACTTTGTTACGGAGCCATCATCATTGATTTAAACACCAAAACGGCCACACTCGACGGCGAGGAATTGGCGCTTACTAAGTTGGAGTTTGAATTGCTGTCGTTCTTTCTCCGTAACCCCGACAAGGTGTTTTCGCGCGAGGAGTTGCTTAAACAATGTTGGCCGCAAGATGTGTATGTGCTTGACCGCACCGTGGATGTCAACATCACGCGTCTCAGAAAGAAGATTGGGCGCAATGGCAAACAGATAAAAACACGTATTGGTTATGGCTACTGCTTTGAGAAGTAAATCGTTTCAGAAGAATCTGTTCTTCAGCATTGGCGGTATTTTTCTGCTGTTTGCCGTTTGTTTCAGCGTGTATCAATACCAACGCGAAAAAGAATACAAAATAGACATTCTTCACTCACGCTTGCAGATGTACAATTATGAGCTGATGCAGTCTTTGGGTGAGCAAGGCATCCTTTGTGACAGCCTTTTTGAGGTCTACGCCCAATCCCATAGCATTGACAAGATGCGTGTGACCATTATTGACACCAACGGACTGGTGCTTCAGGACAACAATTATCAAGGGATTGACTCACTGCCCAACCATCTGAAACGCGTTGAAGTGCAGGAGGCTTTGGCTCAAGGCAACGGGTATGACATCAAGCGGACTTCCGAATCCACCCACGAAACCTATTTCTATTCTGCCACTCGGTTTGGTGACTTGGTTGTCCGTTCAGCCGTTCCCTATTCCGCCGAACTGACGGAATCGTTAAAAGCAGACAACACCTTTATCTATTTCACCATTGCGCTGACCTTATTGTTGGCCATTGCACTCTATTTGAACACGCGCCGAATCAGCCGACACATCGGTCATCTGCGGGAGTTTGCGATAAAAGCAGAGGAAGGCAAGGAACTTGACCACGAATTGGAACGGCGGTTGCCGGATGATGAATTGGGCGAGATTTCCCACACTATCATTACCTTATACTGGAAACTGCGCCATAGCGAGGAGGACAAGCTCCGCCTCAAACGCCAGCTCACCCAAAATGCTGCCCACGAGCTGAAAACCCCTGCCGCCAGCATACACGGCTATTTGGAGAGCATCCTTGACCATCCCGATATGCCTCAGGACAAACGTCAGCATTTTCTGGAACGCTGCTATGCCCAAAGCGAGCGCATGAGCAAATTGCTCATGGACATGTCGCAACTGACACGTTTGGATGAAATGCCGACAAGTCTTTCAATAAACAAAGAAAACAACAATGCCATTGATATTGTTCCAATTATTTACAATGTATTGGAAGACACTGCCTTGCAATTAAAAGACAAAGGCATTGAGCCCGTCGTCGAACTTCCTGCGAGCATCATCATTTCTTCACCTTTTGCCGAACCAGAGAGTTTGATTTACAGCCTATTTCGCAACCTTGTGGACAATGCCCTTGCCTACGCCACAGGAGCCACTCGAATTCTCATCACCTACGATAACGGTGAGTTTTCCGTTGCCGACAACGGCGTAGGGGTTCCGCCACAACATCTCCCTTATCTTTTTGAACGTTTCTATCGCGTCGACAAAGGCCGATCTCGCAAACTTGGAGGCACAGGTCTCGGCCTGGCCATCGTTAAAAACACCGTTGTCGCCCTCGGCGGAACCATCACGGCGCTACCCACGCATGGCGGCGGACTGACTGTTAAGTTTACGCTTGGGGGATAACATTGCAATGATTTTGTAATACAACCGCAACACGCCTGTAACTTCAAGTGTGTTCCTTTGCCACGTATTCGAAAAACAGACAATGTGAACAAAGATAGTAACAAAAGCAAGTTTGTCGATTGGCTGGTATTTGTAATCCTCATCGCATTAACTTTTGTGCTTATGTACTTGGAGATTATTGTTGCATCGACGGACAAACTGTAATACACCAAACATATGAACATTCTATTTCTCGGAATAGTGGTATTCCTTATTATCCTTGCCGTTTTCGACCTTGTGGTGGGCGTGAGCAACGACGCTGTGAACTTCCTGAACTCTGCCATCGGCGCCAAAGTGGCGAGACACAAAACGATTGTAACTGTTGCGGCTATTGGCGTATTTGCTGGTGCCGCTATGAGCAACGGCATGATGGACGTAGCTAGGCATAGTATCATGACTCCACAATACTTCTCGTTCTACGATGTGATGTGCGTGTTTTTGGCCGTGATGGTGACGGATGTAGTGCTGCTTGACATATTCAACACGCTTGGCATGCCGACATCAACCACCGTTTCGATGGTGTTTGAATTGTTGGGTGGAGCCTTCGCCATCGCATTATTACAGATTGCCAAAGGCGCAACAGCAATCGACGGCACCTTGCTTTCGTTGGGCGACCTGCTCAACACGGAAAAGGCCATCTCGGTTATCCTTGGCATCTTCCTTTCAGTAGCCATCGCGTTTGTCCTCGGTACATTGGTGCAGTGGGTGGCGCGTCTGGTGTTCACTTTCACTTACCGTGTGAATGGCATTACCACCGATCACACTGGCAATATGGGAAACCGCCTTGGTTCCTCGCTCAAAATCGGCATCTTGGGAGGCATTGCCGTGACGAGCATTGTTTGGTTCCTACTCATCAACGGGTTGAAAGGTTCAAACATTATGACACCAATGGTGAAATCGTACATTGACGAGAACACATGGCTGATCTTGGGAGGTGGTTTCGCTATCTTCTCCATCATCATGACGATTTTGAGTGCCTATAAACTGCCCATTCTGAAATTTGTGGTGCTATTGGGTACCTTTGCGTTAGCCATGGCATTTGCTGGCAACGACTTGGTGAACTTCGTAGGTGTGCCCCTAACGGGTCTTGACGCCTACAATGACTATGTGGCCAATGGTTCGGGCGATGCTTCGTCGTTTATGATGAAATCGCTGATGGACACGGCGCATACTCCCACAATCTATCTAGTCATTGCAGGCATAATCATGGTGCTCTCATTGGTGCTCTCAAAGAAGGCACAAAATGTGGTGAAAACTTCAGTTGACCTATCCCGTCAAGATGAGGGCGATGAGATGTTTGGCTCAAGTGGTGTCGCCCGTGCCTTGGTGCGCACAAACCAAAAAATAGCGACAACTGTTGCAGCATTGATACCCAATCGCATTAAGAAATGGATTGACTCGCGTTTTAATGCCGACGAAGCAGTGTTGCCCAATGGCGCGGCATTCGACCAGATTCGCGCAGCCGTCAATCTTGTTCTCGCAGGACTTCTTGTCGCTCTCGGCACAAGCATGAAACTTCCGCTTTCCACCACATACGTCACTTTTATGGTGGCCATGGGAACTTCGCTTGCCGACCGTGCTTGGAATCGCGAAAGTGCTGTGTTTCGCATCACGGGTGTTTTGAGTGTCATTGGCGGTTGGTTTATTACCGCGGGCGCGGCCTTTATCATTTGTTTCCTCGTCACCAATGCATTATTCTTTGGATCGTTTGTGGCTATGATTATTGCCATTGCTATGTCCATCATCCTGCTCATCCGCAGCAATTTGCGCCATGAGAAGAACAACAGAAACGAAGAAACCGATAAATTGTTTACGGAGATTTTGCATAGTAGTGATAAAACTGCATGTTGGGTTATGCTTTGTAAACATTTGAAAATTACTACTTTAGATAACCTTCAATTCGTGGTAGAGAACTACAAAGCCCTAACTACCGCTTTCTTTAACGAAGATTACCGTATGCTTAAGCATACGGTTGCCCGGTTTGATAGTCAGCGCAAAGATATAAAGCGTCAGCGCCGTAAACAGATTGTCGCATTGCGCCGTATAGACCCAGTGTTAAGTGTAGAGAAAGGCACTTGGTACTTCCTAATCATCAATTCCCTTTCGCAAATGGTTTACTGTCTGAAACGCATGGGCGAGCCATGCCTGGAGCATGTCGGCAATAATTTCCGTCCTATTCCCATTGGTTATGCCAAAGAGTTTCTCATCCTTCGCGATGAGATAGTATGCATTTTCAATCGGGCTTTCTCCGATGAAACCAGCAATCAAATTCGCGATGATGCCGCCAAAATCCAAAGCAAGCTATCTGATTACCGTAAAATAATCATTAAGGATATCCAAACCAAACAACTCAACATTGAGAGCATGACTGTCTTCCTCAACCTTGTTCAAGAATCGCAAGAACTTCTTAGTGCTTTGCGCCATACGATGAGAGGCAAGGATAAGTTTGAGGAATAGGAAAAAAGCCACGAAAGCCTAACTGGCATAGTTCTTACAGATTCACCCTATGATTCGGCTACCGACACGCTCGCCGAAAACGGGTGCAAAAGTACGGAAAATCGAGGAAACAGTGTTCTCGCTTGAATGAAAAACTGAGTCTATTTACTCGATAAAAGATATCCACTCGGCTCTGAGTTGCTTGCTTCTGTCTGTCGTTCTGCATAAAGGGTTAGTCTTTAACCATCATTTCCTTTTCGGTTTCGCCAACGGCAATTCCTTGCAAGTCGCTCGAACTAGTTCAGCGATATAATCGGGGTCGTCCACATCTTCGATGAAGAAATAGTCTTTCGCGCCGTCGTAAGGCGGACGCATCTCGATGCTACGCAATAGCGAGCGGCCCGCCTCAGTTGGTTTCAGGTAAAAACGGTTGTCGCAGACGAGGCCGAAGATGACGCCGTCGCAATAGATGCCGTAGTCGCCGAACATCTTTTTCACCGTAATCTCGCCCGCACCAGCGCATTGGTCGGCGATGTATTGAACGAAGTCAGGATTGCTTGCCATGGTGGGTTATCCTTTGTGATGGCGCAAAATTATGAAAAAATCCGCAAATCAAGCCTATGCCTGAATTGCGGAATACTTCTTTGCTTATTTTGTTTTTATTATTTTGATATTCAATTATTTATCATCCTGCTGCAATCTATACAATTCTTTCTGTTGTTCTACGCGGCGCAGTTCTTCTTCAGTGGGAAGATAGAGCTTGTATTTGCTGGCAAATAGTTGTTCGTTGCCATTTAATATGGAGTATTTTGCGATGTCCTCATCCGTTTCGCTGCAAAGCACAATCCCAATCGTGGGGTTATTGCCTTCTTTACCCCTTAACTCGTCAAACATTCGCACATACATATCCATTTGCCCCACATCTTGATGCCTTATCTTCCCTATCTTCAAGTCAATCAGCACATAGCATTTCAAAATGATGTTGTAAAACACAAGGTCGATGAAATAGTCTTGGGCTGCCGTTCGTATCAGTTGTTGTCTCCCAACAAAGGCGAATCCACGACCCATCTCCATGATGAATTCCTGTAAATGAGTGATTATGGCACTTTCCAACTGTGATTCGCTATAACTGTCGTCTTTTCTGAAGCCCAAAAACTCTGCAATTATCGGACTTTTGAGAAATTCAGCCTTCTCGGTTTTCGTATTTGGATTTTCTGATACCAGTTGTGGCTGTTGGAAATGCCTTTCATAGTATTGGGTCGCAATGTTCCTGTCCAATGTCCTCACACTCCACGCCTCTGTTGAAGCCGTTTCCAAATACCAACGTATGGCAGTGTCGTTTCCCACGCGTAATGACTTGAAGATATGCGTCCAAGTCAGATTTGGAAATCGCGATTTCCAAATCTCAATGTCGGGAACGACTAAATAAAAATGACGGAAAGCGCGCAAATACCTGCCGCTGAATCCTTTGCCGTATGTTTTGGTCAGTTCCTCGGAAAGCATTTCGATCAACTGCGTTCCATATTCAGCGCGTTCCTTGCCTTTCTGCTCTTGCTCCACGATGCGTTGTCCTATGCGCCAATAGGTCTCAATCATCACGGCGTTCACGGCTCCGTATGCCGCATTGCGCCCTTGCTCCACCAGCCGCTTGATGTCGCCAATGAAGGATTCCGTGTTGCTATGTAAGGTCAGGTCTGTCATATCGTTTCGAACTTTGCAAAAGTACAAAATATTTTGAAATCCAACCATCAATTTGCAAAACGGATGGTTTCATAAATGCATATCTCTAATTCGGCACCAAAATTAGCGGCACATCCAACACGACAGAAATCCTAGCTAGGGTGGATAGCGTGAAGTTGTGAGCGTCATCAAGGCTCGTTGGGCGGCTTCCTTTAATGTTGCTTCATCACACTGCTTTGCGAGGCTTTTTCCTCCAATTCCATGCGGCCGATGCGCCAAGTGAGGCCGAGGCTGATATAGCGCGAATTGAAACTGTAGTTGTAGGACGATGAATGATAGGGGTTGAGGTTTCCCTTGCCCGTGGAGCGACTCTTGAAGATGTCGTTGGCATTGAGGTAAAGCGACAGGCGACGGTCGAACAGGTCGGCGGCAAAACCGCAATCCACGCCCCAATTCTGCTCGTTGACCACCAACAGCCGCCTCTGAAAGAGATTTTGCCTTCAGCATTCACCTCCACGCCAGGTGCATTCTGCAAGGCGTCCGAAGCCGAACCCGTCTGAACACTTGGGTCGTCATCCACATTGTAAAGCGTCTTTTCGCCGTCGGCGGAATAGATGGGGCGCGAGGCTGTTATCTGGATCTCATTCAATGAAGTTGAAATCGGTGACAATTTAATGGTTCCAATACTCTTTTCGGCATGAATGTCAACAGGTTGCCAATGCGTTTCGTAACCCACGCAACTGATACGGAGCAAGTAAAAACCACCTTCAATGCCTTTGAAGCAAAATGCGCCCTTGTCGTCGCTCGTCACGCCATAGGCAAACACGCTGTCGGTCGAATGAAGTAGCACACAGTTGGTGTAAGGCATCATGGCACCATCGTTTGCATCTTTCAAGCTGCCTTTCAGCGTGTAAGTCTCCGATTGTGCCATAAGGGAGTTGGCCACAAACAGCAGCAACAACGCTGCAAATACTTTCTTCACTTTTCTCATGGCATCACTTTTTGGAACCTAAACATCTCGTCGTCTTTCCACATAAACTCCACGATGTGGAAACCGCATTTGTTGACATAGAAGTGGATGTTGCGCTTCTCGAAATAGGGCGTGCAGGTCTCCCAAACAATAATTTCAGGATACATCTTTTCGATAAGGCACCATGCCGCATAACCAATGCCTTTGCTGTGGACATCGGGTTTCACAAACAACAATTCCAGCTCGCCACGAAGAAAGGCTTTGTCGATGGAAACGACCACGCCGCCGACTTTTTCCCCGTCCAATAGGATGCGATAGGCCTTGCCGTTGTTGATGGACTGTTCGATGGTGTCGCGTGAGATGATTTCGCCGTCTTCCTCAAAATGGTCGTCACGCATTCCAAACTCCTCTGTGGCGCCATACTTAAACGCCCATTGGTTGTCGAGTATGAACTGCTCCTTGTCGTCAGGCTCCAAGGGAGCCAAGGTCACTTGTGGTTGGTTGCTCATAAAGGTATTGTTTTGAGCTGCAAAATTACGGAGGTTGCCGCAGGCGATTGGTAAACAAATCAGCCTTTAAATGTCACTTTTCAGTCCAAAATGGGTTGTTTTTTAGCGAAAACAGCTATTTTTGGGGATATTATGTCACTTTTTGTGCAACGCACCGTTGCACAATTACCTTGGCGGCACAACATCTGCTTTTCGGAAGGAATCAACAAACCGATAGGCATTGCCTCTTGGGAAACGGCGATAGAAATCGAGAAATAAACCATTTTGCCAAATAGGGGAAGCTGTGAAACGTTGAAGTTTGTTGTGAAATAGCCAAGGCTTGTATCCATTTCAACAGCAAAAACTAATAGTAGTAAGACAAAATAAACTAATAAATGCAGCTGCAATTATTGGAATTCTGCAACAAAAAGCGGAGTGTTTTTATTACTTTTTGCAGTAAATATGTTGTTGAAATAGAAAAAGATTTGTATCTTTGCAGCGTCAAAAACTAATATTAGCAATACAAAATATACTAATGTTAGTAAAGCAAAATATACTAATAATAGCAGTGCAAAATATACTAATATGGCAACAATACAAGAGAAATTGGCGGAGTCATTGGCGGTGTTGAAGGCGTATCAGGATGCCCATGGGGACAATTTGGTGATTCAGGGAGCGGACACGCTGGGACGGACTCATACAGAGCGGTTGGTGAACAGCGGATACCTTCAGATGGTCATGAAGGGATGGTATATCCCGTCGTCACCTGGGAGCGAGGGTGATTCAACGGTGTGGTATGTGTCGTATTGGCACTTCATTACTGCATATTTAGACAAGAGATTCAACGGGGCTTGGTGCTTGTCACCAGAGCTGTCACTCTATTTCCACAGCGGGAAGACGGTGATTCCCAAACAATTGATTGTGCGCTGCGAGAACGGAACAAACAACATTCTGCAACTGCCTTTCGGAACATCGCTTGTGGACATCAAGGCGAGCCTGCCGCCAGAGGTGATACGGGAGCCGCGTTATGGTGTGCGCTTGTATCCCATGGAATATGCCTTGTTGATGGTGGGACCGGATTATTATCGCCGTGATGCGTTGGAGGCAAGGACTTGTCTGGCCAGCTTGCGTGATGTCTCGCCCATTGTCTTGGCAGCCATCGACGGGGGACATACCACCCGGGCAGGTCGTGTGGCAGGTGCGTTGCGCTCCATCGGACGCGAGGAGATGGCGGATGAGTTGTTGCGCATGATGCGCCAAGTGGGGCATACTGTGAAGGAAGAGAATCCGTTTGAGGAGAATGTGCGGATAGTGACATTTGCGGAATCGCCTTATGCCTCACGCATCCGCTTGATGTGGATGCAGATGCGGAAGGTGGTAATAGACACATTGCAAGTCCAGCCAGTACAGCAAGATGCGGCATCGGTGCTGGCGATGATGGATGCGACGTATGTAAAGGACAGCTATAACTCCTTGTCGATTGAGGGTTATAAAATTACGGAGGGTTTGTTGGAGCGTGTTCGCAGTGGCAATTGGGATCCTGAGAACGACGAGGAAGACAAGGATCGCAGGAATGCCTTGGCTGCCCGTGGGTATTATCAAGCCTACGAATTGCTGAAGCAAGGCGTGAAGGACTGTTTTTCGGGCAAGGCACCTGCACAGTTGTATGCAAAAGGGCATCAAGATTGGCATTTTCAGTTGTTTGAGCCATGCGTTAGAGCGGGCATTGTGAAAGCATCGGATTTGATTGGCTACCGCAGACATCAGGTATATATCCGAAACTCGATGCACACGCCGTTGAATCCTGACGCGGTTTTGGATGCGATGAGTGCCTTATCGGATTTGATGATGCAAGAGGAGAATGCGCTGGTGCGTGCCATTTTAGGGCATTTCTTCTTTGTCTATATCCATCCCTACATGGACGGCAACGGTCGCACGGCACGTTTCGTGATGAACAGCCAATTGGTGACGGCAGGTTATCCTTGGGTAGTGATTCCCGTGGAACGCCGACAGGAATATATGGTGGCCTTGGAGCAGGCAAGCGTGGAGGGGAATATTGAAGGGTTTGTGCGGTTTATTGGAAGGGGGATGGGATAATGTTTTTCTTCCCGAAAAAAGCAGAACATCTGTGAAGTAGGACACCAGAAAAACATCACAGATTTTTCAACAAGGAATACAATTCTTGAGGATTTTGTGTAATTTTGCAAAATGAAAAATGACACGTTATGGGTTCAATTTATGTCATACAAGGTCTGATGATTTACATTTATGGCTTTGACCATAACCCGCCACATATTCATGTGCGGAGCGGCGATGGAGAGTTTACCATCACATTACAAACACGTGAGATTGAAGGCAAGGCACGAGTAAGGACAATTCAGATTGTAAACAAATTCATCGATGAACATTTTGACGAACTGAACGAGTTATGGGAGAAGGCCCAGCGAGGCGAAAAAATAGAAAAAATTAACCGATAGGAGGAACATGATATGTTGATTGTAACTGATGTTGAATACGAAGGCGGCTACACATTGTTGTGTGAGTTCAGTGATGGGGTGCGCAAACGAGTTGACCTCACGCCGTTGCTCAAGTACCCTGCATTCGAGGAACTGCGAGACGAGAAAGAGTTTATCCAGTTCGGTCTTGACGAGACCATCTTCTGGAGAAATGGTGCTGACATCGCCCCCGAATACTTGTATGAACATGGGAGTGCCGTGGCTTGACAATATGAATTATAGGATACACGGAATATCATAATTATTGAAAATCATGACATAAAACAAAAACTAACATATTATAAATCACAGCGTTTGCTATTTATTCGGAATCGTCTTTGAACCTAGGAAATTCGGAAACAAGATTCTACCAAAGAATAAGTCAGTTAATGCCTGCGTTTGCGCGGGCGTTTGACTTATCTGGTAGAATCGGGCAATCCTAGGGCCTAAAGGCGTGGATAAGACAAAGTCTGCGCTTTTTTGTGCTCTATATTGTCCGTATGCTGAACGATAAGCAATCGCAGAAAGCAAACTGACTTATGCAGAAAAAATACTTCATTTTTGACTTGGACAACACTTTGGTAAAGACAAATCGAGCAAATAACAAGTCTTACGAAGAGGCTATCAAAGTCGTAACAGGCATAGACTATCGACACAAAAAACCAAGATTTACTCGGGGAGACTTGGCTTTAGCAATATCCGACTTAACTCCTGTCCAGATTTCAGAGATTATCAAACTGAAAGAGGATTTCTACACTAAGTACATCCAAGAAACAACATTGAATGTTCAATTGGTTAAATGTCTTAAACTGTTGAAAAACAATGGAGAAGAAACAATACTGCTAACCGAAAGTCGCAAAATACGAGCTGAACAGGTTTGCAATTATTATAACTTGGATCAGTGTTTTTGTCAACAATACTATCTGGAGGATTACAATGGCACAAGTAAGTACCATTATCTTATATCAAAAAATTACTTTTTGACTTCGGTAATTCTTTTTGAAAATGACAGAAATGAAATACGGAAAGCAAAGCGATTTGGAATTCCTAAAAATCAAATAATTACAATTAGATTCTAAAACAATGAATAGATTTATTATTAAAGCTAGCGAAAGTTGGTTACGCACAAAAGATGGAAACATGAGCCAATGCTTGCATCACGACACAGAGGCTTTCTACCATTCTGATTATTGTGGTGGCGGAAATTGGAAGGTTGAAGGTACCATTGAGAATATGATTTGTACTCTCAAAAATGACAGAACGCCTTACCCTGATGTTGTATTATCGAGAAAGATAGGACAGTTAAGGCAAATTCTACAAATGGATTTACCCCAAATTCTGAAATCAAGTGGCTATCAATCTCTTATGGTGTGTGTGATTCCACGAGCTAAACATGAGAATTATTATAGAGAGGAACAAAAATTGTTTCGATCAACTATACAATCTACAATAAAGACTGTAGTTCAAGGATTTATCGATGGTACACATTGTATTATTAGGCATACAGATACAAGAACGACTCATTCTAACAAAAGTGGACATGGCGGACTTGGACCAATGCCTTATTGTGGCATTACAAAAGAAACCTGCACCATCAGCAATATACAAGGCCAGAATATACTTTTGATTGATGACTTGTACACTAAATCCGTTGGTATAGATGAAGATGCAATTCAAGCTTTATATGATAACGGAGCAAATAAAGTGTTATTCTATTCAGTTGGAAAAACTGTATTTAGAAACTATTACTCATTGTAAACAATTTAGTAATTTTGCGATATGAAATACACAGAAAACGCATTGAACTTATTAACTGCACGAACCTTTCCCAAGAAAGGTCCTGCATGGATAAACAATAATTTGAAAGGTGATGAAGATGTTGAAACACTTTATCGTCTATTGGAAACTCATGAGTACGAATTCCAAAAAAAGCGCGAAAAAATTGAATCTGCCATTAATCAACTTGACAAATCAATAGACGGCGTTGTTGCTTTGGGTGATTCAGATTTCCCGAGGGTAAGAGGAAATGTCAAATCTGCCGACAAACCTTTTGCGTTATTCTATAAAGGTGATATTAGCTTGTTGCAAAACAGCAATCTAAATATTGCTGTAATTGGCGTTTTAAATCCTGATGAAAAAGTTGAATTGACTGAAACAATAGTGGCAAAAGAAATATTGAAATATGGAGCAACTATTGTGAGCGGTTTGGCTTTAGGATGTGATAGCATTGCACACAAAACCGCATTAGAGAATAAGGGAAAAACAATTGCAATTTTGCCATGTTCGCTCAGCAGCATTATTCCGAAGGAAAATATTGATTTGGCAAAACAAATTGTAGAGCAGGAAGGACTTTTGGTAAGCGAATATTATGAAGCTCCTCATAGTAAAAATGAGATGATCAACCGCTTTATCGTGAGAGATAGATTGCAAGCCCTGTTTTCCGATGCTGTGCTTTTAGCTGCAAGTTACGCACCAAATAATCAAGGGAACGATAGCGGTTCTCGTCATGCCATGGGAAAAGCCAAAGACTACGGGATTAAAAGAGCTGTAATTTATAACGAACAGAAGCACAAAAATATTCCCATGTATGACTTGAACCGACAAATTCTTTTGGAAGATAGGTCGGTGATTAGAATAGATTCTGTCAACATGGAAGAAATGGTGAAAAAAATGGTGTCTCACCATACAATGACAAGTTTGTTTTGAATAGCTCCACGAACTCAGTAAACCGCTACGCCTCCGACACCCGCATCGGCTTGATGGACAGCACCGTGCCCATTGAGGCAATGCTGGGATGAAATGATTGCAGAATCCACCACAAAGATTGCAAAAAGTTGCTCCTTTTCACAAATCAGCCACTAAATGTCACTTTTCAGTCCAAAATGGGTTGTTTTTGGTGAAAAATAACTACTTTTGCATTCGATATGTCATTTTTCAGTCCAAATACCACATCGCCTACAGTTTGCGGCACGACCGATTTCAGTGGATTGCTCCACACTGTGGTTTCCGCTAAGGGTTGTACGCTTTTGTTGTGTACAGAGGGTTGCGCTATCGGTAGCTCGCATTTTCGGCCCGTGGCCATACGTCGCGGGACTTTGGTGCCGCTTTTCACTTTTTCGCGATTCACTATCGAACGCACTTCGTCGCGTTTTTCTTGTCGTTTCGTCGAGATGAACGACCCCGCCATTGCCGATTTCACCGTCAACTTCAACTCGCCTGTGTTTTGGGATTTCCTTTATCGGCATCCTGCTTTCACCATCGAGAAGCCGGCGCAACGGCTTGCCGAAGAATGGTTTGGACGGATGGAATGGATTGTTCGAACCTTCGATGATGAAATCTGCCAACAGATGGTTTACAGCGAACTGCACAACCTCTTCATCGCCATTGAGCAACGGATTGCCCAGCTTTTTCCGCCCGAGGTTCACGATGAGAAATCCGCCGTTTGGAGCACCCCCGACCGCCTCAACGCGCTTTTGGACCAGCATATCCATCATGAACGCAGCGTGAAGTTCTATGCTTCCGAACTGTGCATAAGTCCCGACTATCTGAACAAAGTTTGCCACCGCCTGATGAAGACCTCCACCAAAGCCCTCATCAACGACACGGTCATCTATGAACTCAAGCGTTACCTTGCTGAAACCGACCTCACCGTAGAGGAAATCGCCGCCCAGATGAACTACGACAATGTTTCCTATCTATGCCGTTTCTTCCGCAACGCTACAGGACAATCCATGATGGAGTTTCGAAGGAAACAGAGATGAAGAGAAAAGTGCGAATATTCGCAATAAACCCCTATCTTTGCCCCGTCGAAAACAGTGATTAATGAAACGATGCAAGACAAAAATGGCGTTATTCCTATTGGCAATCTACTTGCCGATATGGTTGCTGTCGTCGTTTCATGTCCATGCTAATCCCTTGAAACACACTGATGCGGTTGAAGAGCATCATTCGTCGGAAGTGGATGAAGACGGCTGCTTGCTCTGTCTGTTTCAGCAAGTTGCATACGAAGAGAGTCCACAAATGGCCATGACGGTCAACAGGCCGGAAATCAAGGTGAAGGCAGTTTTGACGGATGAATCCTCTTTTGGGGTTTTCGAATTGAATTTCCTTTCACGAGCCCCACCTGTCTTGTTGTAAATATCAGAGAATCAATTTATTGTATTTATAATTTAACAACAAGACTAAAATGAAAAAATCATTATTAATAGGCTTGTCATTGGCGTATGTATTGCCAATGGCGGCTCAGAGTTTGCCTGACTCTACCGATATGTTTTTCAGGCATTTGGAATTGAAGGAAGTGACGGTGACAGGTGCCGTGGGCGACATGAAAATGAAAGAGACGCCCATGCCCATTTTGATGCTTCATGCCAAGGAACTGCATCAGTTGCCGTCCGCCAATTTGATAGATGCCATCGCCAAGCAGCCAGGCGTGTCGCAAATCACCACGGGAAGCGGCATCTCGAAACCCGTCATCCGTGGGCTGGGCTACAACCGCATTGTGGTCGTCAACGATGGCATTCGTCAAGAAGGCCAGCAATGGGGCGATGAACACGGCATTGAAATCGATGCCAACGAGGTCGGCTCGGTGGAGATTCTGAAAGGTCCGGCCAGCCTCATGTATGGCTCCGATGCTATGGGCGGCGTGTTGGTGTTCAAAAGTATGCCAACCCTGCCCGAAGGCACTATAAAAGGCAAGATAAACGCTGAATATCAAACGAATAACGGCTTGCTGGGGGCTTCGTTCAATCTTGCCGGAAACCAAAAAGGCTTCACATGGGATGCCCGATTCAGCGAAAAACATGCCCATGCCTACAGGAATCGTTATGATGGCTATGTGCCTAATTCCCAATTCGGTGAACGTGCCTTTTCGCTCAAAGCGGGACTGATGCGCAATTGGGGCTTCACCAACTTGAAATTCGGGTATTACAACCTCACTCCGAGCATCGTGGAAGGCGAGCGCGACACGGTGACGGGCGAATTGCTTTCAGAAGAAGGAAACTTGCTGTCGTATCGCCACGGTTTGCCTTATCAGCGGGTGAATCACTACAAGGCGGTTTCCGAAAGTTTCATCAACCTGTCTTCGGGATATTTGAAAGTGATTGCGGGCTATCAGCAGAACCGCCGCAAGGAGTTTGAGGAGTCAGCCGACGAATATGGCCTTTATCTGCAACTGCACACGCTGAACTACGACATCCGCTATGTTTCGGAGGAAAAAGCAGGCTGGAAATTCTCGACGGGACTGAACGGCATGGGGCAGAAGTCCATCAATTTGGGCGAAGAATACCTCATCCCCGATTATGCCTTGTTTGATGCAGGCGTGTATGCCACGGCTTCCAAAATATTGGGACATTGGAATTTAAGTGGCGGACTTCGCTTTGACTACCGTTATTTGGACGCAAAGGGTCTGATAGAGGATGATGAGGTGCGTTTTGAGGACTTTACGCGGCATTTCCAAGGCATCACGGGCAGTTTGGGCGCGACTTGCGAAGTTGCGGAAGGGCTGGATTTGAAACTCAATCTTGCCCGAGGCTATCGTGCGCCCAACATCAGCGAATTGGCTTCAAATGGCGAACACGAAGGCTCGTTGAGGTATGAGATTGGGAACCACAACTTTAACCCGGAGTATAGTTTGCAGGCCGACTTGGGCCTGAATTATGCCACGCGCTATTTCGAGTTGAACGCCGCTGTGTTTGCCAACCACATCAGCAATTACATCTATCTGCATCGTATCGACAGCATCATCGAGCCTGACCTGATGACTTTCGCTTACGCTCAGGGCGAGGCGATGCTGATGGGCTTTGAGGCGGGTGTGGACATTCATCCTTTCCATGCCCTTCATGTTGGGACGGCGTTTTCGTATGTCAATGCCCAGTTGCTGCAACAGCCAGAGGAAACGCGGTGGCTTCCGATGACGCCGGCGCCGCGCCTTTCGGCAGATGTGAAATACGAACTCACCCACGACGGCAAGGTATTCAACAACGCCTATTTCGCTGCCCGCATGGACTGGTGCCTGAAGCAAGACCATTATTATGCGGCCTACGACACCGAGACGGCCACTCCATCTTACCTTTTGTTAGGGCTTTCGGCTGGATCCGAAATCTTGATCAAAGGCAAGAAAGTCGCCGAACTGACCTTGATTGTGGACAACCTCGCGGATGTTTGCTACCAAGACCATTTGAGCCGTCTGAAATATGCGGATTGGAATGTCGTGACTGGAAGACGAGGCGTTTTCAACATGGGACGCAATATCGTTTTCAAGCTGGCCGTGCCCATTGGGTGATTCACCCCATCACCACATCCAACACCATCATCAGCACAAAACCGACGGCGAAGCCGATGGTGCTGAGGTTGGAATGTTCGCCAGACGAGGCTTCGGGAATCAGTTCTTCGACCACCACATAACACATGGCGCCGGCGGCGAAAGCCAACATATATGGCAGTATCGGCATAAGCCATGCGGCCAATAGCACTACTAATAAACCGCCCAACGGCTCCACCACACCGCTCAGACTGGCAATGAGGAACGAGCGCCATTTGCTGTTGCCCTCGGCGCACATCGGCATGGAGATGATGGTTCCTTCGGGGATGTTTTGGATGGCGATGCCGAGCGAAACGGCCACTGCGCCCGCCAACGACACGCCTCCAGCCCCTTGCGAGGCGGCGGCAAACACCACACCCACGGCCATGCCCTCGGGCAGGTTGTGGATGGTGACGGCCAAGGCCAACATCGCCGTGCGTGAGAGTTTTGAACGCGGCCCTTCGGGGTGGGCTGAGCCAAGGTGAAGGTGGGGCGTGAGTTCGTCCAAAAGCAGCAAGAAACCGACACCCGCAAGGAAACCTATGGCAGCTGGCCATACAGCCCAACTGCCGCTCTCCGCCCGCATCTCAATGGCCGGGATGAGCAGCGACCACACCGAAGCCGCCACCATCACGCCCGAAGCAAAGCCCAACAACGATTTCTGCAAACGCGCCGACATGTCTTTCTTCATGAAAAAGACAAATGCCGCGCCAAGCATCGTGCCCAACAAAGGGATTAACAAACCGATGGTGATACCCATGATGATTTTAGATTAGACTGCAAAGGTAGGATTTTTAATCAAAACGCAAACTCATACCCCATCACAATCCAGCCTCGGAAGTTGGTTTCCTTGGTGTAGGATTTCAATTGTTCGTGTCAACCGTTTCAGCGAAACCAGCACAAGCGGGATGCTCACCGTCAACGTCAGCAGCTCGGCGATGGGCATACTGAGCCAGATGCCTTTCTGGCCAATGATGGGGGTGAGCAAAAACATGGGAATCAGCACGAAGACGATGCTTCGGCAGAGGGCGATGACCACCGACTCCAAGGGCCGCTCGATGGCGGTGTGGAAACTGCAAGCCACAATGTTGAAGAAAGAAACCAAATAATGCAGCGTGACGTAGGTGGTCGCCACGGTGGTCAGTGTCTGCAACTCCATGTCGCCGTTGCTGAAGGCACTCGCAATGCCGTGCTTGAAAACCAACACGAGCAGATACACCCCAATGCCGATGCCACCTCCAAGAAGCAAGGCATTGGCCAATAACGATTTGACTCTTCTGTGGTTTTGGGCACCGACGCTGTAAGACATCAAGGGATACATGGCCTGCGACAACCCGAAAATCGACATGTTGACGATGAAGTTGAGGTAGCAAACGATGGTGAACGCTGCCACGCTTTTCGTGCCAATCTCGCGCATCAACACGAGATTGAAGATATAGGTGGTGACTGCCGCCGAAACCGAAGTCAACATCTCTGACGAGCCGTTGAAGAACATCTTTTTGATTTCCTTTCGTCCGCCCATCATCTTGCCGAAACGGACAAACCGAAACAATACCAAAGCCGCAGTGGTGTTGGCCACGCAGGTGGCTATCGCGGCTCCCGCCACGCCCCATCCGAAACGCAGCACGAAGAAATAGTCCAAGACGATGTTCACCACACAGCAAATGACCCCACTGACAAACACCCAGTTGGGCTTCCCGTTGAGGCGGGTGAAGGCCTCCGTGAAGTTGGGGATGCAGTAGAAGATGAAACCGCAACCGATAATGCCAAGATATTGACGGACAAAAGGATACACTTCGTTATTGCTGCCAAGGAAATAGCATAAGGGTTTGAGGAAAACGCCAACCAACACGGAAAGTGCGGCGATGGTGACTAACAAAGTGACAAAGGTAAGCGATGTATAGCCTTTCGCCCGCGCTTCGTCGCCCTGCCCTTTGGCAATGCCCGTGATGACGATGCCGCCTGAAATGATCATGATGGACACGCTCAGCATCGAACTGATGAGCGGCATGGCGATGTTGACGGCGGCAAGCCCCAAAGCGCCTACGCCACGACCCACAAAAAGCCCGTCGATGATGGTCTGCAAACCCACGATGAGCATCCCTATAATGCTCGGCAAGGCATATTTGGCAAACTCACGGAAACTGACGCCAATCAGTGCTTTGGTTTTGGAAGGGAGGCTGTTCATTTCATATCCTGAAGCTTAAACGAGGGCTGCAAGACTATCTCGGCGACTCCTTCTGATAATCTTTCTGCACGTCGAATGTGGTCAATTCTTTGTTTTCCTTATTCATGGTTTCGTTGTTTTGTTCCTGTTGTTGAGGCGTAGAGCAGCCGATTAGAATTATAGCCACCAATGCAGTTACAAAAGTCTTCATCTGCAATCAATTTAAATTACAAGGGAAAAAGCGTGACAAGTCTACAAAAGCATCTTTTTCACTTCGTCGCGGTGCTCATAGAGGGTGCAGCCGCCGGTGTGTTCCCAGCCAAGGGTGCGGGCATCGCGGATTTTGCTGAAAAGGGGGGATGCTATGGCATCGCGGAGGCCCGTTTGCGCCACGTTGCGGTCGCTGAAAGGCGAAAAGGGGCATGGCTCGGCACTGCCGTCAGGCCCGATGTGGAAGAAGCCTCGTCCGGCAGCCATACAGCCGTCGAGGGCTTTCTCGTCGCCGGGGAAACTCAGGAAAATCATCTCCTTGAACTGCTCGCGACGCATTTCCAGAATTTGTTCCATCGCGGCCACATGTTCATCGCGGAAGGCAAGATGCTCGGTGCTTTCGTCGAAAGGCACGTATTCCACATAAAACACGAGCCTACAACCCAACGAGACAAGGTGGGAGAGAAATTCCTCGGAGGTCACTTCGCGGTAGTTCTCCGTGGTGACGGTGATGCTGGTGCCGAAGAAAAGTTTCTCTTTCTGGAGCATTTCCATCGAGAGCAGCGCACGCAGGAAAACGCCCTTTCCGCGACGGTTGTCGGTGGCTGCCAACTCGCCCTCAATGCTGATGACGGGAACCATGTTGAGGTGGCGTTTGAAGAAGTCGGTGTAGAGTGCCCCGATGAGTGTGCCATTGGTGAAGACGGGGAAGATGATGTCCTCGATTTTGGCGGCACTTTCCAACAAGTCGCGCCGTGTGAGGGGTTCGCCTCCGGCAAGGAGACAGAAACTGACACCCAATTCGGCGGCTTCGCTGAAAATGGCGCTCCATTGTTCGGGCGATAGGGTGGCTTTGGCGGGTGTGTCGCCGGCAATGCCGTTTTTGCGGGCATAGCAGCCTTTGCACTGCAAGTTGCAAGTGGTGGCGATGCTGGCAATGAGGAACGGCGGCACCACGAGTCCCTCTTTTTCGAGGAGCGCTTTGCGCCGCCGTTCAGTTTTGCCCATTACGCGCTGCATCCGTGCCACAAAACGCGCTTCGCGGGGATTGCCCAGCACGTTCAGGTAGGCTGTCGCCATGATGTTGCGGATGCTCTCCGACATATAGGCACCGAGATCCATTTTTTTCGTGTTGGATTTCTACATCATTTGGCCGGTTCCCACTTGCAGCGGACGGGCGACACGATGGCGCCTTCTTTCTTCAGCGCATCGAAGGCCTTGTCGACCACCTTGCGGTCGAGGCCGGTCACTTCAGCGATTTTGCCCGCGTTGACGGGTGCGCCAATTTCGCGCATGGCTTGCAGCACTTGATCTTTTGCTTCCATTTTTGTTCTGTTTTAGTGTTGTTTGATTCTTTGATTTATTTCTGATTACCATGACCATTGAAAATCTCACTTCAGCATGGCCTCAATTTCGGCCTCCATCTCTTCAGGCTTCGTTACGGGCGGGAAACGCTTGATGATGCTACCGTCTTTCGAGATGAGGAACTTGGTGAAATTCCAGCGGATTTCGCCGTCTTTGCGGCCTTCGGACTTGCTCAGGCTGTCGACGAGTTTCATCGTGGCCTTGTCCTTCAATCCGTGGACTTCTTCGTCGGGCACTTGTTGGGTCAGATACTTGAAGATGGGGTGGGCGTTCTCGCCGAACACGTCGATTTTCTTCATCAGCGGGAAGGTCACGCCGTGGTTGAGGCGGCAGAACTCGGCGATTTCCTCGTCGGTGCCAGGCTCTTGGTGCTTGAATTGGTCGCAGGGGAAGCCAAGAATCACAAAACCTTGGTCTTGATACTTCTTGTAAAGGGCTTCCAAACCATCGTATTGGGGAGTGAAGCCGCATTTCGAGGCAGTATTGACAATCATCAGGACCTTGCCGCGATATTGCGCCATGTCCACCTCTTCGCCCTTGTTGTTCAGGGCCTTAAAGTCATAAATCGTAGCCATTTCTTTCGTGTTTTGTGCGCAGGCGGTCATCATTATCATGAGGCCGACGATTGCGCAGGTGATACTTTTGTTCATTTGAATTTGTTGTTATTTGTTTGTTTTAGTCCTTCAATAAGTTTGTCAAGCATGGGAATCATCTGCATGATTTCCTCAACAGAGCCTGTTGTCTTGATGATGTCGGTGGCAAGACATTCGGGGATGTGCTTGGCCTGTTCGCGCATTTCGATGCCTTTTTTTGTCAGTGAAACGATGCGCTGGCGCGAGTCCTCTTGGCCTTTTGTGCGCACTATCAGCCCGGCTTTTTCCATACGCTGCAAAAGCGGGGTGACGGTGTTGGTTTCCAACATCAATCGGCGTGCAATGTCGTTCACGGGTTGCCTGTCTTTTTCCCAAAGCACCAATAATACAAGGTATTGCGGATAGGTGATGCCCAACGGTTCAAGATAGGGATGATAGGCCCCCGTCGTGAGGCGCGCCGCCGTGTAAAGCCTGAAGCAAAGTTGGTTGTCCAATTTGAGTTGTTCGTATTCCATCGCACAAATTTATATCGTTCACGATGCAAAAGTACACATTATTTTTATATCGCAAGCGATATTTTTGAAAAAAAGTGCATTTTTTGTAATTTTGCAATCCAAACCTGAAAAAAATGAAGGAATTAGAGAAAAAATCGCTGATGAGCAAAGCACTTTTCTTTCTTTTGATTTTGTTGACTGTGGCTTGCGGTCGCGTGCCAACAGCGGAATGGACCGAAGGCCCGACCGAGGCCAACGGCCAAGCCTTGCATACCCTCGTGCTTCGCAATGTGCCCCAAGGCTCGCGGGTGTGGTTTCAGGAACTTTTCGATGGCAAGACCTCCGTGGAAGGCCCTGCGATGAACCACTATCAAGGCACATCGTGGTACATCGACATTCCAACAAGCGGAACAGTCATGCTGAAGTATTACGGTCGCCCGTTGCCTCGACATTCATGGGCTCCTGAAGCCTTTGTCTTACAACAAAAAGGGAAACCCGACAGGCCGTTGGAGACAAGCTACCATTATTTGGAACTTCATGAAAAAGAGATGAATAAAAATGGTTCTTCAAGCCATTATGAAGTCCAGCCTGCCGACCTTATTCCACAAGTAAAGCGGGTGCTGTACGGCATTGAACCGATGGAAACGTCCAAAACGCATTGCGCCGGATGGTATCGCATCACGATAGGGGAGGATGGGGAACCGAAAGTAAAGGCCGATGATGAGGACGGGGCTTTTTACGCCCAAACCACCCTCGCCAAACTGCCAAAACCTTTACAACCAATGACCATTGAGGACTGGCCCGACTTGCCATATCGGGGCTTCATGCTCGATGTGGTACGCGACTTCCGCTCGGTGAACGAAGTGCTTGCCATTTTGGACTTGATGGCCTCATGGAAACTCAACACCTTGCATTTCCATATTGCCGATGACGAGTCATGGTGCTTGGAAATCAAGGATTTGCCTGAACTAACGGAATATGGTGCGCACCACGCCTTGCCCGATTGGAACCTACAAGAATCAGAGGTACTGAAACCTTCGGCCAATGGGCGCATTGGCAATGTAACTTTCTATAGCGCAGAGGAATACAAACACATCCTTCGTTATGCTTGGGAACGCCGTATTAGGGTGATTCCGGAGTTTGACACGCCAGGCCATTCGAGGGCATCCATCAAGGCGATGCAAGCCTATGAACGACGCACAGGCGACAGCAGTTTCCGCCTGCAAGACCCTGCCGACACTTCGCATTATTGGTCGGCGCAAGACTTTACCGATAATGTGTTAAGTGTTTATTTGCCAAGTGTTTATAAGTTCTATGGCATTGTCTTCGATGAGGTCATTTGTCTGCATCAAGAGGCAGGGGTGCCATTGCCTGCCATCCACATCGGTGGTGATGAAGTGCCCGATGGCGCATGGTCGGGTCGCGACCGCCACGAGATGAAGGAGATTTTCACCAACGGTATGCTTGATTTGGCCGAAATGCGAAACATTCGCCTTGCCGGTTGGGAGGACATAGCCCGAGGCTTGAAACCCGAAACGGAAGAACGGCTCAAGCGGTCCTTATATTTCCTAAATGTTTGGAACACAGACGGTATTGAAGGTTTCCCAGTGGTGCTTTCGCCTGCGGCTTACACCTATCTCGACCTTGCCTACAACAACAGTCCCGACGAAATCGGCCTTTCGTGGGCGGGTTATTTGGACGAGCGCAAAGCCTTTGACCTTCAGCCCAAGAACTATAAGGGCGACATTATCGGAGTGCAGGCGCAATTATGGTCGTCGCAGCTCCGCAGCTTCGATGATGCCACCTACCAGATGCTTCCCAAGGCCCTCAGCGTGGCTGAACGGGCTTGGAACGCCTCAAACGACTCCGTTTCGGGAGTTTCATTCGACCGTTTTATCAACATTGTCAACACAATAGAAAAGCCCCTTTGGGAGCAAAAGAAGTTGGTTTACAGGAAGAAATAGGAAGTGATTCCAAGAGCTTGACATTGAAGAAAAAGCATTACTGCTCCGTCAACTGCCGATAAGTCACCAAATTAATCCGATATTCCACGCGGCTATCAGTGAGTTCGTCGCGGCTTTGCTTGAGTAGGGTTTGGGCTTCGAGCACGTCCGAAAGGGCGACCAAACCGGCATCGTAATAGTCCTGCGTGATTTTCAGGTTGGCTTCGGCGTCTTTCAAGGCGGTTTGCGCCATAGTGATGCGCAGCCAACTTTGCCCAAGGTTGAACCAAGCCTGATTGGTTTGCATCTCCATCTTCTCGGTGAGGTCGCGACGGGTGTTTTCGGCTTTTTCGGCATCAAGGTCGTGCTTCTTCAGTTTGAACGCGGTCTTGTGCCAGTCGGTGATGGGAATTTGAAGCATCGCAAAAACCATCGCATTGGGTTTGGTGTTCTCCAAAATGGTGTGATAGTTCGCGCTGCCACCCACCAACAAAGATGGAAGGGTCGCGCCGAGAGTCATCTTCTTTTTCAGGTCTTCGGCTTTCAACGAGAGGTCCAAAAGGTGGCTCTCGCTGCGGTTGGCCACGGCTTCCGAGGCAGGTTGGAACCAAATGGCAGGTTGGACTTCCAAGCCCAACGTATCAGTCAGAACCATATCCTGCCAGTCCGCTCCGATGTATTGCGCCAAAGCCATTTTCAAAAGCGTAATGCCGTCGGTGAGTTTCTTGCGGTTGAGTTGGCTTTCGTTTTGCTTCACACGGAGCTTGTATTGGTCGGTGGGCATAGCCAAACCCGCTTCGATGGCGCCGCTGAGGTCTTTGTCCAAGGTATCCAAAAGGCGGTCGAGTTGGTCGAGAGTGGCCACTTTTTCCTGCAAGGAAACGATTTGCCAATAAAGGGTTTCCGTCTGCAATCGCACCTCGTCTTCCTTTATTTTTGTCTGTGTTTCAGCGGCTTCTATGCCCAATTTGGCCAATTTGTTGCCGTTGCGGATGCGCCCTCCGGCATAAATCGGCTCGGTGACCATCGCATTGAGCATCACGCCGTTCTGCACAAAGGAATATTCCTTGTCCAAGCCCATATTGGCACCGTATTCGGCGTAAAGCGTGTAAAGCAACTGCCTCAATTGTGCATTGTCGATGTCCTCAATGCCAAAAGTGAGCATCGGGTTCAAGGCATCGAAAGCCAAGGCCTGCGCTGTGACGGTGGGGAAATATTCGGCGCGGGCTTCGTTTTTCGTCGCTCTTGCCTTGTCGATTTCCAATTGGCTGTTTTTCAGTTCGATATTGTTCTCCAAGGCCATTTCGATGCAGTTTTGCACGGAGAGGTTGAGCGGTTCCTGAGCCATTAATGGAATCACAAAAAGTATAAAACAAAGTGTTATAATGTTGTTTTTCATTGCTTTATTATTTTTCTGTCCACCTTTTCTGTCCACCTTCAAATTGTCGTCTTGCTCTTATTAAATATCAGCCAATACATCACCGGCATCACAGCCAGAATAATCACCATCGAAAGCACCACGCCGAAGCAAATGACCACGCCCATCGGCATCCAAAGCGGGTTGCGGGTGATAATCATCGGGAGCACGCCGAGAGCGGTGGTGGCCGAGGTGAGGAAAATGGGCCTCATACGGCGGCTGCCGGCCTTCATAGCGGCTTCCTTGGTGGGCAAGCCTTCTTCAAAACGAAGCGTTTCGGCGTATTCGTACATCACAATGCCGTTGCGGACAATGATACCGATGAGGCTGACGATGCCCAACAAAGAAGTCATACCGAAGTCGAGGTCGAAAAGCCACTCGCCAAAGAAGGCTCCGAACATACACAAACTGCTGGAACACAGGGTCAACAGGGCGAGGTTGAGTTTCTTGAAATAGGCCACGAGGAAGGCCAACATCACGGCGATGGCGGCAAACAGGCTCTTGAGCAGTTGCGGGATGACCATCGTATTGAGCGACGACAGGCCGCCGTATTCGATGCTCACGCCTGCGGGCATATTGGGGCGCACTTCCGTGTCGATGTAGTGTTGCACTTTCTTCATACTGGCGGTCTGCGATTTCCAGAATTTCATATCGGCGGCCACGGTGATGGCGTTCTTGCCGTTGTGGTGTACCAAACTTGCGGGATGCCAGTCGGGACTGATGTCGGCGACTTGCCGGAGCGGGACATTGGTGCCGGGCAACATCGTCGGAATCAGTTGGTTCTGAACGGTTTCGTAGTCGTCGGGGTTGTAGTTTTGTTCCGCATACAATTTGACGGGCAAGCTGCGGTTGCCTTCCCAAACGGTGGTCAAAGGCTGCCCATTGAGGCTTCCGGCGAGGTCGAGGGAAAGCACGGTCTTGGTGATGCCAAGGCGGGCACATTCCTCGGGTTTCATAGTCACCTTCACCGAAGGCAGAAACTCATCGTAATCGGTGTGAACCCAGCGGAGTTCCTTGTCCAAAGTGAGCATATAGTCTTTGATTTGCTGCGCCACGGGAGCGGTTTTGGTGTAGTTGTCGCCATAGACAAATACCTCCACGGGTGTCGAAACAGCCTGATAGTCAAGTTGGCGGAAGCGCACGTGAGCTTCGGCGAAGTAGTAGGAATACTTGTCGTCCATCTCCTTCAGCAGGTCTTCGGTGGCTTGCTTCGAGGTCGTATTTACGATGAGTTGCGAGAGGTTGTTGGCTGGGATACTCGGCGCGTAGGTCACATGGAAACGTGGCGCGGTTTCGCCGATGAAAGCGGTGATTGAGGTGATGCGTTTATCAGTGAGCATCATCTGTTGCAACGAGTCACTGATGCGCGTGGTGGCTTCGAGGCTGCTGCCTTCGGGCAAGCGGATTTCCACCGCAAAGCTGTCGCGCTCGGCCATAGGCATCATCTGGACGTTCAAAGCAAGGAACATCAAAACGCCCAAAACGATGGAACCCACGCCCATCCCGATGGTGAACAAAGGATGGTTGAAACAGTGGCTTTGCAGTTTGTCGTAAAGCCGTTGCAAGAAAGCGAAAAACCGCATTTGGGCCTTCAGGAAACCGTTGTGTTTGGGTTTGTCGTCGGGCTTGATGAACATAATTTCCAACGAGGGAATGACGAGCATAGCATAGGCCAAAGAAGCCATCAGCGAGAAGGCGACGGTCCACGGGAAGAGCTGGACGAAATCGCCCAAAGGCCCGGTGATGATGCGCGTCATCGGGAAAAACATCGTGGCGATGGCACCCGTGGCGATGAGCATTGGCATAAAAAGTTCTTTCGCGCTGCTCACGGCGGCATCGAAGGGCTTGTAGCCTTGGCTCAACTTGTCGATGTAGCCGTCAATATTGATGATGGAGTCGTCCACAATCATACCAAGCACGACGATAAGGGCGGCCAAAGTAACTGTATTCAACTCAATGCCAAAGAGATACATCAATCCGATGCTCATAGCCGTGCAGACCGGCAGTCCCGAACTGGCGATGAGTGCGGTGCGCATAGGGAAGAGCAGCAGCATCACTGCAATCACGACAATCATTGAAATGACCAAGTCGCGCAAGAACGCGCTGACCGACTTTTCGACCACTTTGGGTTGGTCGGTGATGCGGTACATTTTCACGCTGTCGGGAAGGGTTTTCCTGAATGTGGAAAGCACTTTTTCCACTTCCCTTCCGTAAGCCACAATGTTAAAGCCCTTGCGCATCTCCACGCTGATAATCAGTGCGTTGTTGCTGTTGAAATTCACCACTTTTGAAGGTGGGGCCAAACGCCTTTCAACGGTGGCCACATCGCGCAGGCGCACGGTGTTGCCCGCCGCGTCGGAATAGATGATTTGCTCCTCAAGTTCCTCTTCGGAAACCACGGGGTTTTCGATGTGCAGCGGCAGGTCGAAGTCGGAGGTTTCCATCGTGCCGCTCGTGGTGAGGAAACCTTGCGAAGCGTATTGCAGCATCAGCGTGTTCGGACTGATGCCGTAGAACGAGAGTTTTTCCTTGTCCACAATGACCGCGATTTCCTCGGTTTGTTCGCCCATCACGCGCACGTTGCCCGTTTGGGGGATGTCGCGCAGGCGGCGGGTGAGGTCGTCGGTGTATTCGCGCATTTCGCGGTAGGTCTTGTCGTCCGATTCCATCGCGATAAGCAGCGAGGAAGTGTCGCCGAAGTCGTCGATCACTGCAATGGCCAACACGCCCGCCGGAAAAGTCAAAGCCTTGTTTTCGTTGATTTTGTTGCGGATTTTCGTCCACGCTTGGGCGTAGTTGCTCTTGGTCAAGTCGAGCATCACATAAACGTAGCAGACGCCTTCCTTGGTCACGGAGTAGGTGTTTTTCCGGTCCACCTCGGGCAGGGAAAACAGCAGTTCCTCAAGGGGTTTGGTGAGTTGGGCTTCCACCTCCTCGGAATTGGCTCCTGGATATACGCCCGCCACAATGCCTTGCGGATAACTGAACGCTGGAAACTCGTCCTTCTTCATTTTGGCGAGGGCGTAGATGCCGAAGGCCACGATGATGGCTACGACCACCCAAACAATCTTCTGGTGGTCGATGCTCCCCGCGATGATGCCTCTATCTTTTTTAATTTTGCTCATTTCTTTCGATTGCAGGGGTTTACACCACCTGCCTAATATCCTTCGTCCCTACGGGACTATGCTTAACTCCTTACTCTCCACCTTCATTCCTTCGCTCACTTTCTGGTAACCTTCCACAATGACCTTGTCGCCAACTTGCAGGCCTTCACTGACGATGACTCCCGTGCCGGAATAACCCGCAAGCGTGATTTTCCGCCGCGTGGCGCGACCGTCTTCGGCCACCCAAACGAACTTGCCTTCCTGATTAATCAAAACCGCATTGGCAGGTACGACGAAGCCCTTGCTGACATCGGCTTTCAGCACCACTTTGCCAATCATTCCGGGTGCGAGTTCCTTGTCGGGCTGCTCAATGAGCACCTTGACGGGATAACTATGCGTGAGCAATGAGGCGGTCATACTTTTCTCCATCACTTTGCCAATCAAGCGTTTGTCGCCCAAGGCGGGGATGACGACCTCGGCGGTGTCGCCCACCTGCACTTTGGCGATTTCGTTTTCGGGCACGGAGATTTTCACGGCCATACCTTTTGTATTAATGATGCGTATGACAGGCTTCAGCGGCGCGATGTTTTCCCCGATTTCGGCATTGACGGAGGCAATGGTGCCGTCGAAAGGTGCCGCAATCGTGTTGTCTTCAAGCATAGCGTTGGCCAAATCCAGTGCGGACTGGGCTTTTTTGAGATTGGCGACCATCTCGCGCCACTTGATTTCGGGCAGGCTGCCGTTGTCGTACACCTTTTTCAGGCGGTCGTAGGCATCTTGCGCTTGTTCGAGGGTGGCTTGCGCCGAGCGTTGGGTGCTTTCCATCTGTGGCGACGACACACGCGCCAGCGTTTGCCCTTTCCTGACGCGGCTGCCTTGCTTCACGTTGAGTTGCTGCAAGGTGCCACCATATTTGAAGGCCATCTCCACCGACTGACCTTCCTCCAAATAGCCCGGATAGGTGTTGCTGACAATGCCGCTCACTTCGTCAATCACCTGAACGCCAACAGGGATGACGCGCTCCTCGGCAGGACCGCCCAAGAGTTTTTCTTTCAATTGTTGCGGGTCAGTATCCGCACAACTTGCAAGCAACAGGGGCAAAAGCCATAATAAGTGTTTGGTTTTCATGGGTTTGATTAGTTTCTCGTGGCTACCGTATGGATGTCGTCACCGTAAAGGATGTATTTTAAGGAACCCACGGCTGCCTCGCCTTCATAGGTTTGGTCGAGGATGAGTGTGTTGTCCTCGTACATCGTGCCTTTGGCCTCAACATTCACTTCGCACAACACACCGATGTTACCGTCAATCGATACCCTCAAGGCACTGCGTTTGAAGTCCTTGAAAGTGATGTTTCGGCCTTCGCAATAGGCGTGAGTGACGATGACCTCACCATTCAGGTAGTTCATCACGACCACAACGCTGTCCGTTTTCCTGTCCAAATTGGCGATTTGGAGTTGCCCGATTTCGTTGTCCAAAGTGATGTTGAACATAGCAGGGTCAGAGACATTGGCGCGTTTGGCTGTCACGCTGCCCGAGGACTTGAAACTGTAATCGCCGCGAAACAGCGGGGCGTTTTTCTTCTGGCACGAGGCCAAAGCCAAAAGGCAGCAGATGATTAAAAAGGTCTTTTTCATTATGGTTAGTGTTTGAATACGATTGTTGTTTTTTTCACGCTTTGCGTCATTGCGAGGAGGAACGACGAAGCAATCCAGCAAACTTCTGGACTGCTTCGTGCCTCGCAGTGACGCGAAGCGACGCATTTGGCTGCAAAAATAGCAAGAATCCCCGAAACAAACGCTTTCAGCCATTCAAGATTTCACCAAAAAGAATTGATGAATATCTAAATCATTGTTTTATTGTTATGCTGTTTCGTTTTTTTGCTTCCATTCCGATGGAGTAACACCACAAATGGCCTTAAAGGAACGGAGGAAAGTCTTCTCGTTGGTGAAGCCCGACTCCTCCGCTACTTGCCACAAACGCATAGTGGGGTCTTTGCGCATCAGTTCCTGGGCGTAACGGATTCGATAGCCCGTAACAAAGGCTGGGAAAGTGGTGTTCATTTCTGCGTTCAAGAGGGTCGAAAGGTAGGTTGTGTTGGTACACAACTCAACAGCCATATCGGCAAGCCGCAAATCCTTGTTCCTGAAGAGTTGTTTCTCTTCCATCAAAGCCTTGAGTTTGTCGCCCAAATTGGGTTTGTCGTTAGGAAGAACGATTTCTTCTGATACGTTGGTAATGTCCTCATGGTGACGCTTCCTTTTTCGTATCAAAAAGACCAGCAACAAACCTACCATCATAGCCAAACCAATGCCTATGATAAGCATAGCGGAGTATTCGTATGGCTTGCCTTTAGGATAAAATGCAAACACTGCAGCACTGCCGTCGTAATTGGAGTGAGTCATGCCGCCCACGGTAACGAAACTCCCATCGGGAAGCATCATTTCCCACGGATGGTTGGGAAGTTGTTCCAAGGCTTGCGAATAATGCATAGTTAGCTTAGCCTTGCCGCCTTGCAATGCCGGTTGATAGGCTATTTCAGACAGATAGGCGTGTTTTTGTTCATCCACCCCCATCAGCCAAGCCGTTTCCGTTTCAGGAACGGTCCAAAAAGACCCCATGTATCTGATGGCGCCCCAAGGGCCTTCTTTGGGCAGAGGCTGTTCCATGGGCAAAAGTGAGAAACCTGTGCAGTCGACTAACATGGGGGCACATTGCCCTTCGGTGTTGAGCGCGGGTATCAAAAAAGTGTTTTTCGCCACACGGCAGGCACGGGCATCCATATTGCGGTCTGTCGGCGTGTGCGGATGCCATTGGGCGAGTAACTCCACTTCAAAGGGTTCGCCTATTAGTTGGTCAACAATATTGCTCGGGCTGTTATTGTAACTGTCTTTGGTGCCGCCAATCATCCAAACATTGTCCTTGGCAATGGGCAAAAGGATGGGATAACTGCGGTTGTTGGAGGTGGTATCAGTCCAAACACTGTCGCTGTTGTAGATTTCGGTGAAATCGGTTGCCCACCAGTTGCCGCTAATCACGATACGGCCATCCTCCAATTCCAAGGCACTGGCATGAGCCCGTTTTACTTCCATGATAGGAGCAGGAGTAACACTATGTGTGGCTGGATGATAACGTTCCACACCCCAAGTTTGCCCAATGCCGAAGCTGCTTTCATAGCCGCCGCCGATAAGCACATCACCGTCTTTCAGCACGAGGGCAAAAGGCGTATCGTGTGGATAAAGGGTGGGAATCGTATGCCACCGTCCGCTCTCATAATATTCCGCCGTGGTGGATGGGACGAAACCAGTGGTGTGGCCGCCAATGGTCAAGATATGGTCGCCAGCCCACACTAAAGCATGACCGATTCGAGGCTCGTTCAAGTCGGGAAGACGTTTTGTCTCCATCGGGAGAAAGGCGATGTCGCTATGTTGTATCACTTCTGGAGATTGCTGACACGACATCATCACGAGGAGAACGAAAAACGATAAAAACATGCGTTTCATGCGGCAAAGATAAAGGTTTTCCATTCCCAAAATTATGCGTTTTCCCATAAAAAGGCCTTGTTTTTGAAATTGTTACCTGTTTTTGAAATTGTCACCTGAATTTTTTGAAATTGTCACCTCGATTTTTTGGAATTGTCATCTTGTCAATGGAAGTATCGCCGTACTTTTATGTAAGTTTTTCATCAATAATCATTATCTAACCCCGACGGGCCGATGTGGTAATAACCGGCAACAAGAATTTATGAAAAAAACATTTTTACTCATGACGCTCCTGTGCGTTTCGTCCATGATCTTCGCTCAACTGCAGACCCAAGTGGCCACCTTGAAACATGGCAACAACATCAATGTCTTCTATGGCCAAGATGCTTTCAAAGATGCCTATGACGCAGCTGTCAGCGGTGACATTATCACCCTGTCGAGCGGCACCTTCAACGCCACCGACATCAACAAACCCATCACCCTGCGCGGCGCGGGTTGTATGGATGACGATGAACAGAACACCCTTGCCACCGTTATCCCGGGAACTTTCAGTGTCAGCATCTCCGATCTTTCCAACTACCTGACCATTGAAGGCATTATCTTTGAAGGCGAATTCGGATTCGACTATCTCGTCAATCCCACCTTCGTCAGATGTAGTTTTGATGTAATCCATTGGAGGAATTATTCTACGGAAAATGCCCAATTCATCAACTGTAGAATCAATCACTACAACAGCTGTAATATGCACAACACTACGTTCCGTAACTGCATCATTTGGGATTGCCGCGATGGTTATTCGGGAGACACTGCGGACAATGCCATCATTGCCTATAATTCCTATATTAACATAATGCAACACCATACCAATCTCACTACCTACAACTGCATCCTTAATAAAGGCACGGCAGGCACCCATCTTATGACTGGAAGCAGCGTTGCATACAACTGCATTGAAATATGTTGGTACAGTAATGATGTGATTGAAACGGGTTACAATTGCTGGAGGTACGGTGAGGTTTACGATGTTTTTGAGACTTATATCGATGAGTCCAATTATGAATGGGTCACCGAACCGCTCATCCTTAAGGATGAAGTCATCGAGCAATGTTTGGGTACCGACGGCACGCAATTAGGCATCTATGGCGGTGCCGCACCTTATAACGCCCGTCCCACCTACATGGTTCCCAACCGCAGCACGGTGGATCAACAGTCAACGCCTGAAGGCAAGCTGAATGTCCATATCGAAGTGTTAGAATAAATTGCCCACAACCAAAGTGTTAAAGCCATGAAACGTATCTTAATTGTACTATTCGGTTTGATGCTGTGGGGTGGATTGAATGCCCAAACGCATGCCATCAAGTATTGGTTCGACAATAACGACGGGCAAAGCGTGACCACGAGCTTCAGCGGCAACGTGTGGGACACCGAATTGGATGCGAGTCAATTCAATGACGGTTTCCATGTCCTGCACTACCAACTGTCGGACACCACATTGTCACCCATTAAGAGTTACCTCTTCCACAAAATATCAACCATTGAAAACTCGAACCAACAGTATTTCTATTGGTTTGACAATCAATACAGCAACATGCAGAGCGGCACGTTGGGCAACGGCATCCTATCGCTCGGTGTGGAAAACATTCCCGCAGGATTCCATAGCCTTCACCTGATGCTGAAAAACGATAATTATTCCTCCACCAAAAGCTATCTCTTCATCAAGACGGAAATGGCTGACTTGGGCGTCAACCTCCACTATCATTGCTGGTTCGACGAGGATTTTGACCATCAACAGACGGGAATGTTGGGCGACGGCAATCTCCTGCTTGATGTGACAGCCCTTGCGGATGGCGAGCATGTCGTTCGCTTCTATTTGGAAGGCAGCACGGTGGCGGCCACGCAGAGCTATGTCTTTATGAAAGGTGAAGGTGGAGAAACCTACGAAATCACTGCCACGGCTGTCCCCGCTGGAGCCGGAACCGTGACAGGTGCTGGCACCTATTACGTCAACAACACCTGCACTTTGGTTGCCATACCCAACAATGGCTGTGCTTTCAAGTACTGGATGGAGAACGGCAATGTCGTCTCGGAAGAGGCCGCTTACACCTTCACTGTTACGGGAAACAGGGACTTGGTGGCACAATTCTCGGGTACGGGTGTCGATGAAAACGAAGGAGAGGGTTTTGTCCTTTTTCCCAATCCTGTGAACGACAAACTGATCATTGAAAGCAATAGTGACATCTGTTCCTGCGAGATTTATTCTCTCACTGGACAATTGATGCTTTCCCTGACGAACGACTCCGAAAGGCTTGAGATTCCTGCCGAAAAGTTGTCTGCTGGAGTTTATTTGGTGAAATTAATTACAGAAAACACAGTGCAAACTAAAAAGTTTGTCAAGGAATAACTTTTCAATTACAATTAATAAAAAAAGAGAGCGACCTTTTTAATCGCTCTCTTTTTCATTGTACTATGTAAAAACAATGCATGGCACTGTTTCTACCATTTGCATTATCTCACCACCAATTTCTTGGTCACGACGGCACCGCTCTGTTCAATGATATTGACCAAATAGATGCCCTTGTGCCATTCGGCGGCATCGATGCTGATGGTCTTGCCATCGGCTTCGTGTATCTTCTGTCCTACGAGGTTATACACCTCCACCTTGGCCACATTCGCGCCTTCCACGGTGAATTGGCTCGTGGTGGGGTTGGGATAGAGCTTGGCTTCGGCGGAGAGTTCGTTGATGCTCAAGAGGTTTTCGTTGATATTGACGCCATATATGCAATCGTTTTGATCGGTATGAACCGTAAAGGAGGTGACTACATAGCCTTTCACCATGGCATTGACATATACATCAAGGTAGAAATAATCCGCTGGTTCCACTGTGTAGGGCAAGGTACCTTGAGGCTCAAAGCTCAAATAGTCCGTTTCGTTTTCGGTAACAGACAACACCGTGACAGGAATCTGGCTACCAAAGAAACGATTTTGCATATTCACTTGTTGTGGACTGCTGCCTAGGTCGTTGAATTCCACAACGGGCGCACCCACAATCACGAAACCGCTGTCAAGGGATGTGTTCAACACCATACCCATCACAATCCGGTCACCCAATGTGGTCCGAATTAGAATCTCGTAAGGAATATAGGTGTCTTTACCAGGTGCAGTTTGGTAATCTATGGTAACCGTTAGAGTTTCTCCTGCTTGCAAGGTGTAAGGGAAAGTGTTTTCCCAAAGATTGAAACTCGGCACTTCGGGAACCACATCTATTATGGTGACAGCTTCGTTCGTTTCGTTGATGATATTAAACTGTCTTTGCTGTCCCATTTGTTCAAACCACAGCGTATCAGGTGTAATCACCAACTCGCCTGCCGGCTGATGTGCCTCCATCGTGAAATGGTGCGGGTCGAGGTCGGCGAAGACGGGCTGCGTGTAGCGGTGTCCCGATTCGTCGGCACCAAACACATAATAGTCAATCTCAGAGCCACCTTGATAGCCTGTAATGTAGCCGACATATTCGTCAGGGTTGCCCGTGGCAGTCATGTGGGCCGTTTGGTACGCGCCGCCATCGATGCTGTAATACACCAGAAGAGAGTCTTGCTTCAAATTGGCACCGCTGTAAGCGATAAACTTGGAGACCACGGGAATAGATTCCTGCCATTCTTGCTCGCCGTGCAGCACATCACGGTGGTCGACAAAGAGCATGTCGAAGTCCATCACGCCACGGGTGCGGCAGTGGAGGGCGTCGGTGTTTTCCCAACCAGCCGAGCCGCCGTTCACGCCAACGATTTCATAGCCTGGCATAGCCTCTTGATAAACGGCAATGGCATCTTGATTGTAAGTATTGTTGGTGCCCATAGGCACATAAACGGTCTTGTTGAGAATCAGACTGTTGGTGTAGGGAGCCAAAGTGTAGCCGCCGGGTTCCTGCACGCGATACACATGGTAGGGATAGCCCCAGCAGCAGTTGGTGGTCTCGAAATATTCGGCCACCTGTTCGTAATACTGGTAGCGCGGGTTGCTTTGCGGCAGTTGCGCAATCAAGATTTTGTCGGGAGCGAGGTATTTGCCCCAGCAATCGACGTGGGCGATGTAGTCGCCTTGCGGGTCGATGGTGACGTGGTAGGGGTCGATGCCGAGATAGTCGCGCATCTTGTTTCGGACATTCTCCTCGTTGTAATTGTTTTCCTGAAACACAAGGTCATCGCTCACGCCGTGGCCTCTGCCGTCTTCCATCATGTTGCCGCCAGTGTGCTGGAGGTTCATGCCGTACATCGGGATGTTCCAATAGTTGGCAAACACGCCCGAGATGTTGTCGTCGTTGGGACGCGGGCGGTTGTAGATGTTGTCGACGATGGCGGGGTTGCGGTCCTCAAAGATGTACCACGGGCCATAGTCGCGCACCCAATAGGAATCGGTCGGCGCATTGACGAAAGTGACATTGTCCATGTTGACGCCTGCACCTTGGAAACTGCTTTGGGCTTGGTTTTGATAGCCACTACTGACGATGCAATACACCATGCAGTTGTTGGAAAGCTGTGCCACGAGGCTCGTCGGGATGCCCAAGGGGTAGCGGATCATCACGCCCTGCATGGGTTCAAACTCGGCCACAAAGCGCGGCTCGCCCGCCGGCGGGTCGGTTTCGACGAAGTTCAATCCACGCGAGGTGTCGTACATTTCTTCCTCGGAGAGATAGTGCCATCTCATCCAGTCGGGTTTCTTCTCTTGGGCTTGCACAGTGGCGGCCATCAAGAGCAAAAGAGTGAAAATTGATAGAGATTTTTTCATTGCTATTAGGTTGAAAAATTTGCGGCAAAAATAGGAAAAAAAATAATTCTATGCTTTTTTGTTCTTGAGATAAGAAATATTCTTACATTTGCAGCGCAGACAATAATCCAAGTGTTATGGGTAGGACAGTAACAGCATCTTTAGGACCTCATTATGAGGAGTTTATCAAAAACAGCATCCTCTGCGGTAGATACAACAATGCCAGCGAGGTCATTCGTGCTGGCCTTCGTCGGTTGGAGGAGGATGAATCGCGTTTGGCCGCCCTCAGAGCAGCTTTGGCCGAAGGCGAAGCCAGCCCCGATGTGGTAGACTTTGATCCGGAGACTTTTCTTCAAGAACTGAAAGCACAATACAAGGCAAATGGCTGACTATATCCTATCCAAAAAGGCGCAGGAAGACCTTCGCAAGATTTGGTATTACACCGTTGAAACTTGGTCGGAAAAGCAAGCGGACATCTATTTTCATGATTTGGTTCAATCTTTGAACCTCATTGCCGACGACCCCAACACTGTAGGGCGTTCTTACGAGGAAGTACGCGCAGGCTACAGAGGTCTTCGGTCAGGGAAGCATATCATTTTCTATCGGATATTGAAAAACGGCAAAGCCAGAATTGTCCGAATCCTCCACGAGCGGATGGATTTTGGGCGGCATTTGTAATCTTTTTTTCGATTTATCGGATTATATGCCCTGTTTTATTGGCAGGGGTTGCGCTATGCTCCACCGCCTGCCTAATATCCCGTCACCCCTAGTGGGGTTTCTCGTGCCTCGCCTTAGTCACGGAGTGACGAAGGACATTAGGCAGGGGTGAAATGAAATGCAACCCCTGCCGATAAAAACATCAATAAATGTGACACGAACAAGCGGCTGCCACAATGCTTCGATAGGCTCAGCAACCTTGTGACAGTCCTACACCAACCCTCCTGAGCTGTAGGGCTGTCGTACCACGGCAGCTGCATTATTCATTTGCGCATTGTAAATGCTGATATTTAGGCCTTCCAAATTACAAATTCGGAAGGACGGGTAAACAAAACTCTTTTGAATCATTCAAACAAACCCTCAAATTCATCAGGCGGATTCTCAAATGACAATGACCAATTACCACTACTCTTTATCATCACATCCTTTGGCCTTCCTTCGTACGAAAAACTTAATGTGGGCTTGTCTACCACAAAATACTCTAAACAATTATACTCTGTATCCTTTTTCAGCCTTCGTTCAATAAACCCCAACTTTGTTAACCCATACTTACTTGCAATTTTTTCCTTTTCATCTATTTCCATTGGCTCCCAAAACAACCCCGTCTGCCTTTCTTTAAGTTCTTCATATCTATAACAAATCGGTTCTGAAATTTCGAATAAAGACGCTAAAAAACCACAATGAGCATTCTTGAAACTGCTGTCAACAACAGGAATCGCAATATTTTCCAAGTAATCTTCTTGATAAAGGAAATCTTTTGCCTGATGCGTAGAAGTATATGCTACACCCCAAGGCAAATCATAAAGACCACGTTCTTTTTTGTTTTTCTCTTTTTCTCTCTATTTGAAGAAATAATCAATTCTAATATCAATTGGGGTATAATATACTCGGGTTTAAATGTGTGTGTTTTATGAAGGACTTTAAATTGACACGCGATGATATATACCAGCCGTATTAGAGTTTTTGGTAGATTTCCTTTTTCAAAAGCAACTTCATCCGGTTTTCGTAAATCATACACCATAAAATCATCCTTGACCCGAAAACCCGAAAAAGATAATTCCTCAAAAGAAGGACGTCCCATCTCTTCCCAACAATCATAAACCGTATTACCCAAATAAAGACAAGGATAGCCTGGCGCACTAAACCGTTCTGTTTTCACTATACCTCTCTTATTATTTGGAATATGAAACATATCCTCAAAAGAACGAATACTCTCATCATTATTTCTTGCTCGATAATAGTATTCGCCTTTTTCTTTAATTATTACATCAATATCCAAAAAACCATCAGTTTTTACAATTTGTTCTTTCAGCAATTGATAGGCCTCACTATGACACCCTTCATAGTATCTTTTCAACACCATCACTACATTTCTTATTCGGACTTTGACATCTTGAATTGTAGCATCTCTCAACTCTTCATCTCCAAAAGCATCTACTTCAAGACTTGAAATATCATCAAAATACCTTTTGTAGGTCTTCTTTACATCATAAATAAGGTCGTCTGAATCATGCTCTATTGGCAAATCATTCCTAACTTTTTGAAATAATTCTTCAGCATTCATAGGATACTCATTTTTAGACCACAAAAGTATAGTATTTCTGCATAACAAACCCCGAAAGTTTTGTTTAACTATCGGGGTTCAGTACAGTATTGCCTATCATTGACATTCTGTCATTTAATAATCTTGAACAAGGCGAACGGCAAGTCGAGAATATCTATGACTATAATAACCGTCATCAGCAGAAGCATTAGTATTATTAAAATACATATAATGAGCACTATGGGAATTGCTTGAATTGTATCCTGAAGCGGACCAATAAATACCTCCTGTATTATTGTTATTAAACGAGGCAGGTAAGAAAACCGCGCCATTACTTTCAAAAAAACTTTCCCAATCCAAAGAAGAAATTATATTTCCATCAAATGGAGTCTTATCATAATCAGGTAAATACAAGGAATAACAGGATTCATCCCAATTATCAGGAAGTAAAATAATTCCATTAACACCATTAACCTTGGCCTTGGCATAACGAATGCCAGAAGATGTAGGGCGACTTAGCAATAAACAAGACCACTCTCCCGTTTGTAAAGTCCGCCATTGGTTTTCTTGATTTCCACCATTAAAAATAGCATTAAAGCCCCAATCTGCTTGACCAGTCATGTCATTAAGATCAGCCCAGCTTAAACCGTATGCATAATAATCTTGGTCTGATATGCTATATGACCATGGTTGATAACATACAGCACCATGATTATAACCACTTGTACCCCATCCGAATAAATCTCTATCTATGAATTGCGAAGCACCACCTTGATTATCAACTCCAAAATAATCCCATTGTTTTTCAGCAAATCTCCAATAAGGTGTTGAAGCACTACCAATATATTGGAGATTCCCTTGTGAAAAATACACTTTATCCCCATTTGAATTTATGGTAAATAACCCATTAATGGCTCCAATTGGAACTTCAGAAACAACAATAGTATTGACTTCAATACTTATTCCTTGAGATAAATATCCATTATTCGTAATACTAGGAATCGTTGGGCGAATGCCCGTATAATCACCGTGTCTGGAATAAGCCGACCCTTCCTCTCCTTCCTCCAAAGCCTCCTGTGGCAGCAATATCGCCCATTTCTCAACATTCTCTCCACTTCCAGCGGGCAGCATAATCACTCCTTCGCCATCCATGCTCGGTGTCATCGTGTTTTGCGTAAAATCCACCGTCACCTTGTTTTTCATGCCTGTAACACAAATTGGTGAGTTTGAAGGTGTAGTCACATTAAACTTCACCAAAGCGCATTTGTTCAGCAAATGGGCGGAATAGGCCGTTACGCCAGAAACATAGTTTTCGTAGGATGCCGCGCATGAAATCACAGGCAAATGCTCCGTTTGGTCACTGATGATGACCGAACATTCCTCCGTTGTACCAGCGGAAAGGGTTTCTTGTGGGGTTACATTACCAAGGAAATAGAATTGCAAAGGTTGGTTTTCAGTCGGATTGGTGATGTTGCCAACGAAATTGGTGCCATTGTGGGTCAATACGCCGACATACTTGCCGCCACTGCCCACATAAATCTTGTCGCCAGTTTCAAAGTCGACCGTGCCCGAAGCAGGGTTGACCACCACTTTTGAACTGTTGTTTTGTTTTACGTCAAGGGTGATGGTCACAACCTCGTCGTTGGAGGTCGTTTGTCCTTCGTTTTTCTTGCATTGCGACATAGTTATGGCCAATGCAAAAGCCATCAGAATCATGCTGATTTTCTTCATTTTATGTTCTCCTTTTTACTTTTGTTGTTTCTTTTGTTTGTTTATTGCTGCATAG
>CACZZO010000015.1 GCA_902785755.1 uncultured Bacteroidia bacterium
GCCGTTCTGGGCACTGATCTTGATCACACTGTTGGGCAACGCGGCCACCAAGGCAGCCTTCAAATCGTTCAACGTCACCTCAACACTCGTCGAAAACCAATTCTTACCGCTCGACAACGCTATCGCCTGAGTAACAGTAGTAGGCTCCTCATCCTTCACATAAAGATACACAGGTGACTGGCTGGCTGAAGCATAGCAGGAGAAAAGTGCGTTGCTTCCGCTACCATTAAACTGCATCACATTACGGTTGCTGCTGTTTGATGCAGCAATGGAGAACATACCTTGCTCATCAATGTTGATGGCCCAATCGCCATTGTGAAGCGTATCAAGTTCTTGTTCTGTTTTCAGATAATTATTACTTGGGCCTGCAGCATAAAGATAGCCAGGAGTTCTATCGTCATAGATGGAATAGAAGCCGTCACCTATATCGGTAATGACAAATTCATAAACATCTTCGCTATCTACAGTGGCAGTAGTGCCGTCAACGCTGATGGCAACTCCCCCTCGGTTGTTAGTTCTCTGCTCGCCCATAGCAAAATAATTAGCCACACTATCAATCACCTTACTTCCAACGATGATGTAAGTCTTGCCCGATTCGATGGTGGTGGCCAAAGTGTAGGTGGCAGGCTCAAACGGAACCACTGGCGCAGCAGTGGCACTGACAGTAACATTATGGGCTGGCATGACGAAAGTGTACGTCAAATCTTCGGCAATATCGTTCACATGTTCCGTTCCATCCACCATAAGTGATTGGATTTCATAACCCTCATTGGCCGAAACGCTCAGCATCACATTCTTGCCTTCGGCCACTTGAATCGTGCCGGCACCTTCCATTGGCTCAGTAAGTTCATCGTCAACGAATGTGAAGATTTCAAGGTTCTCAAAAGGCTCAACTGTCAAATCGTAGGTCTCAATGACAGGGCCGCCGCCGAATTCATAAAGATGGATGTTGCCCAAAGCGACATTTCCGCCCACCTTTTCGGTGTAGATCCACTTGATATAACGGACGTTCTCGCCCAAGTTGTCGAACTCCTCGCCATGAGTTGCACCAAGCTCGGTATAAGTTTCCAAATCGGTGTAGGTCACGCCGTCCTCAGAAGTCTGCACTTTGAAGGTACCATTTGAGAAGTTATTTCCCTTGATGTCGAAAGTAAGGGTGCCAGGGACTTCTTGGAATTGAAGCAGCAACCAGTCGCCAGTATGGTCAAATCTCAGCTTTGGTGAGTTGTTATAGTCGGTGCCCAAACCTTCCTGATACAAACCGTCGATAGTATCAATGGCAGCTTTGCCACCATCGAACTCGAAGGGCAGTGTTGCATAGGTAGGAGCAACATATTCAGCTTGGTTGACAGTGACAAGATTGGAATAGACCTTATTGTTCTCTGCATCGAATGCATAAACCTTGAAGTAAGCTGTGCGAGCTTCGCCATCGTTGTTCGTAGCAACACAGCGTACCACATAACCTTCTTCATTTGTTCCAGTAACGCCCACAATAAGCCAATCAGTAGGCATTGTTGTTTCGTTGCCTTGGTTGTCATAGAACTGAACAGTGAAGCTCTGGTAGTTTGTCACTACGATGTTTTCGTAAGCTATCGTCAGATTTTCCGTTTGGAAACCATTCGTTCCAGTTGCAGCAAAATTGATTGTGTATGGATTGACGGAGATGAAAGGTATGTCGGGATGCGTCAAAGAAACCAGTTGGCAGCCTTGGGCAAATTCGTATATTCCATCGGTAGCGTAATAGGTCAAATTACCATAGACCACCACAACATCACCAATGGCGACATTGGCGGCTTCTTCGCCACCGCAACGGTAGGCTTGCAAGAAAACTTCATCGCCCGCTTCATCCACCATATTGAAGGTGACATTGCCATAAGTGGAGTTATAAGGGGTCGGAATTTCCGAAACGATACCTGTGGCATATACGCCTTGCGTTCCCATTCCAGCATCGATAGCAGCCCGGGCTTGGGCAACGGTGTAAGGATTAGTCTCAGAACCAGGGGAATTGGGGTTAGAAGCCTGTGTCACAGTAACATTCTTGCTAATGGTTTGGTCTGAATTGTAAGTGTAGATAAGGGTAACTGTTGCAGTGCGCTCTACATCACCGTTCATTGAGCAAGTGAAAGGAACCGTTGCGCCGATAGTGCCGATGGTAAGCCATTCGGCTTCAGTAGTAGCGCTCAGCACACCTCCCTCAGCAGGGTTGTTGATGGTGTATTCGATAGCACCGTTTGTAGCATTGTAGGCGATTTCAACATTACCAGCGGTGATGGAAGGAACTGGGGTGCCGTCCACAGACCATGTAATGTCTATTTCATCCAAATACATGGCACCACTTGCGGAGCGGAGACCTATGAAAGCGTAATTTCCATTGATGTTCAACGCTGTGTTTGTGCCTTTAACTATAGTGCCGAGCAATTCTCCAGCATTGTCACCATACAAATCGGTGGCAGCGGAATAAGACGAATTGCTGCCATACACATTCAATGTACGGCCTATTGCTGTGTTGTCATTCCAACTAACGGCCACTTTTGTAACATTGCCAATGGAGGTAGTGGTAACAATACCAGAATTGTTGTTGTTGCTTCTGAGTTGGATGGACTGATAAGTGCCACTTGATTGGCCTGCATACTCCGCGCCTGAAGGAGCTTGATAAGTCCAATCGGTGTAGCTGTTTGGTGAACCCGTGGCAACCCAGTTCAAAACATCAACAACACCATCACCACTCGGAGTGTCTTCAATCCAAATGGCATACAATTGGAGATTGGCTTGGATGTTCTCTATCACATCGCCTGCATCGTATGGGTCGCCGTCGCCATCGGCTTGGGTATTCCACTCACTGAAGGTGTGACCATCATAATTGAAGGTGTTGGCGGGACGCAAGGTAACATTGGCACCTTCGACGTAGGTGTCTACAACGGGATTCACACCTGCAACATTGGCGTTATAGGTGACGGTGTAGGTAGTCGTAGGAGTGCCGCCTTCCGGGGTCTTCACCACCAAGGAGAAATCGTCAACACGGGTATTTGAGTTAGTAGAATTAGTAATTACCAAAGTAATTTGGGTTGCTCCACCCGTTGTAATGGTGAATGTCTTTGTTGAAGCTCTGCTCGTTTCTTCGGTAATCGTGACACCTTCAGTGGTGCTTGATACTGCATTGTTGTTGTTGTTGGTCTTGTAGCTCAGTGTCAATTCTACGGCATTGCCAGTTGGAATACCAGCGATAGTCCATGTGCCACCACCTTTGGCCACTAACAACTCAGGAGATGTGCCACCAGCGAGGGCAGCTTCATAAATCTTGGTAGTTCCGCCACCGTCAGTAACGGAGTAGGTAACCGTACCATTGCCATAGATGGTTGTTCCCTCATCGTCAGTAACGACTCCATTCGGGACATCATTAGCGACATAACCGCTAAAGTCTTCAGCCCATAGGATTGTACCCACAGGGGCTTGTCCCCGCATCCCCAAGGGGACGGCGAGGAACGCAAGCAGCACTAAGGCCGCTGTTAGAAAAATAAATTTCCTTCTCATAATTGTTTGAATTTTAATTGATTGATATTATTCTGCTTTGCTTTCATTTCTTTTGCCATTGGCCATACCGCATAATACGCGACACACTTCTTTTACTTTGCAAAGATACTGAATATCATCGTAACTTGTATGCCAAACACCCACTTTTTTTCAACAAAAACTTGTTCATTGGACATAAAAAAAGCCACCCTTGCGAGTGGCTTTTAGGATTGGGGCTAATACCCTTAAACATTATTCCTTATTTAGTAGGGAAAGGATTGATGATGTCAATTGCGTACATTGCTCTGACATGACCGCCATTAATTGTGTTTATGTCAATCTTATCCGAAACAACGGTATACTCTTGATCATTATCCCTAACAACAGTCATAGTGAAACCCTGGGAAAAAACTCCACCAAGGACAACAATGTCAAAGTCTTTACTTGAATCTACGTCATCAGGCAAACTAGTATTTCCACATTGAAGAACGACCTTGTTGGCATTCTGCGCAGGAGCATTGACAGTCTTGGAACGCTCTACATTGTCATAGACCAATGTACCATTCACCACATCATTTTCAGAAGCTGATTCGATTTCAATTCTTTTCACATTAAATGGAGTCTCATCAGTACTAAACAATGCAATACGCAACACGCCAGCATCGCTGGAGAACGTGAAGTTACCAGTAGTATCGTTGGTGGCATGCATCGGGTAAAGATCAGTCATAATACGACCTTGAGAGCGAGGAACATAAGTCTGCTCGTACGGAATAGTATTCATCGTAACAGTTCCATTCATGAGATCATACGATTGAACTGGATAGAAAGCCGTGTATTTGCCAGCTTCATGGATTTTGGCCAAGAAAGTGCCATCACCAGTAAATGTCGCTACCCTACCATTCTCAGTAAGAGTGGCCACGAAAGGATCGGTGGTATTGCCGTTTTCATCAAACACTTGGATTTCATCACCTTCAACCCAAACCACAGCATTCGCTGTATTAATATTTGTTCTCTCATCGGCAACAGGTTGAGTGATGGTGGCCTTGAAGGTCACTTTGTTGGTGTTATCATTCTTCTTGCACGAAGTGAAGGCAAGAGCTACAAGGGCGCAGAGACCCAACATTCTAACAACTTTTTTCATTTTTTTTTAATTTTTTTAGTTAGACAATAATTACCATGTACCTCCATCAACCTCCAACATCACACCCGTGTTTCCGCCGAAATCTTCCGGCCCTGGTACCGATGAGCACAAGATGCCTTGCATCTCCATTGTGATAAGCTCTACTTTGGGAGCTTCGTACATTTTGTTTTGTTTCATTTTGTAGTTGTTTTAATTATTAATAATTAAGTGATTAAATCTCAATTTGTTAAAGCGCAAGTCCTATTATTCCTTGCACTTTTACGCTGCAAAAATAAGAATATTTTCATTAGGTGGAACATTTTTTCTACTTTTTTTCAGTTTTTTTTTGCCGCTCGGCCAAGGCCTTGTCCAAATCGAGGAGGAAATTGCGGGTCTTGTCAAAGGTTTCGAGGAGGATGACGCGCTCCTCGTAGTCGCTGAAGCGTTCCTTGAGGGCTTGCTTGGCGCCGGCAAGGGTGTAGCCCTTCACCTTCAGCAGTTGGTAGATGACATGCACATAGCGCACGTCGCGCTCGGTGAAGAGGCGGTTGCCCTTCTTGCTCTTGCGCGGGCGCAACACGTCAAACTCCTTCTCCCAATAGCGAATCATCGAGGTGTTTACGCCAAACATGGCCGCCACTTCGCCTATCGAGTAATAGTATTTTCCGTTGGTATCCATTTCGCTTTTAATACCTTATTAATTAATAGCCACAAAACTCAATCCATCGTTTGCACGGGCAAGGTGGAGCGTTGCAGCATCGCGTCGTACTGGTCGGGGGTGAGGTCGTTATAGAAGAAATTAATCGGGTTGATGGGGACATCGTTCTTGCGCACTTCGTAGTGAAGGTGTACGCCCGTGGTCTTGCCCGTGTCGCCCACAAATCCGATGAGTTGTCCGCGCTTCACCTTTTGTCCTTTGCGCACCGCCGCATTTTGGAGGTGGGCATAGCGGGTGGAATAGCCAAAACCGTGGTCGATGGTGACCATGTTGCCGTAGCCCCAAAGCGAGCGTTCAATGTCGGCCACCATGCCGTCACCCGTGGCGTAGACCTCGGTGCCCATGGGGGCGGAGAAGTCCATGCCCGTGTGGAATTTCGCCACCTTGTAAATCGGGTCGGGACGGTGGCCGAAGTCGGAAGAAATGTATTTGAGTTCGGTCACTTTCAGGGGGCAGATGGCCGGGATGTGGGCCAGCATGTCCGACTTGTTGCGGGCAAGTGCAAACAGCGAGTCGTAGGAAACCGACTGGTGATAGAGGCGGTTGGCCAACACATCCAACTTGCGTGCCGCGCTGAGCACTTGGTCGGAATTGCGGTAGCCCATCAGTTTGGCGTAGCGGTCGGCATCGGCGAATCCAGAGGTGCGTATTGCATTGGGGATAGGGTCGGCCTCGAACATCATGCGATAGAGGTTGTTGTCGCGCTGCTCCATGTCGGTCATCAGGATTTCCATGTTGTCTAAGCGGTCGTTCAAGATTTCGTACTGCAACTTCATGTATTCCAATTCTCGTGCCTGCATCATTTCCTTCGGCGACCTGAAGAAGGTGAACAGCAGAATGGCGAACACGAAGGCGATGCCCAAAACGGCAAGGAAAATCAACAGCGCACGAAAGAAACGCCTTGATCTTGAAGTTTCCAACACCTCAAAACTTTGGGTCAACTGATTGAATATGTAATGCTTCTGTTTTGCCATTAATCGACTTGATTTTGCGTAAAATAACGCTCGAGTCAAATTTCCATTGCGCAAAATTACAGCTTTTTGCGTAACTTTGCACGATTTTTTGAAGCATTTTTTAAAGCAGAATCATCTAATATATTGAATATGAACGCCTACGAAATCAGAAACAGCTTTTTGGACTTTTTCCGTTCCAAAGGCCATGAAATAGTGCCCTCGGCACCCATCGTCGTCAAGAACGACCCGACCTTGATGTTCACCAACGCCGGCATGAACCAGTTCAAGGACATCTTCCTCGGCAACCAACCCCAAAAGTGGAATCGCGCCGCCGACACGCAGAAATGCCTCCGCGTTTCGGGCAAACACAATGATTTGGAGGAAGTTGGCCACGACACCTACCACCACACCATGTTCGAGATGCTCGGCAACTGGAGCTTCGGCGACTACTTCAAGAAAGAGGCCATCGCCTACGCTTGGGAATACCTCACCGAGGTCGTCAAAATCGACAAGGACAGGCTTTATGTGACCGTTTTTGGCGGCGACGAAAAAGACGGACAACCCGCTGACATGGAGGCGTTTGGCTATTGGAAAGAACACGTCAGCGAAGACCGTATCATCTACGGCAACAAGAAGGACAACTTCTGGGAAATGGGCGAAACCGGCCCTTGCGGTCCCTGCTCCGAAATCCACATCGACCTGCGCGACGACGCTGCCCGCAAGCAAATCGCAGGCCGCGACTTGGTGAACAAGGACGATCCGCAAGTGATTGAAATATGGAACCTTGTGTTCATGCAATACAACCGCATGGCCGATGGCCACTTGGTGGAACTGCCCGCCAAGCACGTCGATACGGGCATGGGCTTCGAGCGCCTCGTGCGCGTGCTGCAAGGCAAGACCTCCAACTACGACACCGACGTGTTCCAGCCGCTGATTCAAGAGATTGCGAAGATGTCGGGCATCGCCTACGGCAAGGCCGAAAAGACCGACGTGGCCATGCGCGTCATCGCCGACCACTGCCGCGCCGTGAGTTTCGCCATCGCCGACGGACAACTGCCGTCGAACAACGGGGCGGGTTATGTCATCCGCCGCGTGTTGCGTCGCGCCGTGCGCTATGGTTTCACTTTTTTGGGCTTCGAAGAGCCGTTTGTGTGCAAATTGTTGCCTGTTTTGGTGCAACAAATGGAGCACAACTTCCCCGAAATCAAGGCACAACAGGATTTGGTTGGCAAGGTCATCCGCGAGGAGGAAGCTGCTTTCCTGCGCACCTTGGCGCAAGGCATCAAGCGTTTCGAGGGCTATGTGGAACAACATAAGAATCAGGACATTGACGGCAACTTTGCCTTCGAATTGTTCGACACCTTCGGCTTCCCCATCGACCTTACCCAACTCATGGCCGCCGAAAAGGGCATCAACGTGGATATGGACGGCTTCAAGGCCAACCTCGAAGAGCAGAAAAACCGCTCGCGCAAGGCCGCCGAAAAAGCCAACGGCGACTGGGTGGTGGTGAACGAGAGCGAGCAACCCACCGAGTTTGTCGGCTACACCGAACTCACCTGCGAGAGCCACATATTGCGCTTCCGCGAGGTGGTCGCCAAGAAGCAGAAGCATTTTGAAATCGTGTTGGACAAGACCCCGTTCTACGCCGAAATGGGCGGCGAAGTGGGCGACACCGGCACCTTGACCTCCGAAAACGAGACCATCCATATTATTAATACGGTGAAGGAGAACAACCTCGTCATCCACATCACCGAGCAACTGCCACAAAACCCCGAGGCGACTTTCACCGCTGCCATCGACGCGACACGCCGTCAACGCATCGCCAACAACCACAGCGCAACGCATTTGATGCACAGTGCCTTGAAACAGGTTTTGGGCAGCCATGTCGAGCAAAAAGGCTCTTTTGTGGATGACCAACGCCTGCGTTTCGACTTCAGCCACTTCGCCAAGATGACCGATGAGGAAATCCGACAAGTGGAAAAGATCGTGAACCAGAAAATCCGCGAGAACATCCCCAACGTGACCTACGCCGAACTCCCGATTGAGGAGGCCAAGGCCATGGGCGCGACCGCCCTGTTTGGCGAGAAATACGGCGACACGGTGCGCGTGGTGGTGTTCGACAAGGACTACTCGATGGAGCTTTGCGGCGGCTGCCACACCTCAGCCACGGGCAACATCGGGATGTTCAAAATCGTTTCGGAAGGCGCCATTGCAGCGGGCATCCGCCGTATCGAGGCCATCACGGGCGAGGCTGTGGAGCAATACCTTGACGAGCAACTCGACCTCATCGGCAGGCTCAAGGAAATCGTAAAGTCGCCCGACTTGGTGAAAGGCGTGACCTCGCTCAGCGAACAAAACTCCGCCCTGAAGAAAGAAGTGGAACACCTCATGCAGGAGCAAGCCCGCACGATGGCCGAGAAACTGTTGGCCAACGCCACCGAGAAAGACGGTTGCAAGCTCATCACCGACACGCTTTGCTGTCCCGGCGACCAGCTGCGCAACATCGCCACGATGCTCAAGCAGATGAACGAGAACGCGATTGCCATCCTCGGCTCCGTCACAGAAGGCAAGCCCGCACTCTGCCTCCTCTTGCCCGAAGCCTTCGCCAACGAGAAAGACCTCGACGCCACCAAGCTCATCCGCGAAGTGGCCAAGGAAATCCAAGGCGGCGGCGGCGGCCAGAAGACGCTCTGCGTGGCCGGCGGACGCAATGCCGATGGGTTGCAGAAGGCGATGGAGATGCTGAGGGAGAGGATATAAAACCCGACATTGCATATCGGGGTATGTTAGGGTCGTCCTTTCAGGACTCTACCCTCTCCACTGTTTTATAACATTAAGTATGGTGTACCAACAATCAATTCATACCCTTCATCACCTCCAACAAACTGCCATACGAATCCACGCAACCATATCTCACCCGACTGGTTGAGACATTGTTAAATAGCTTCTTCGCGCAATCTATTTTAGCTTTTTCCACGCCTTTCAGTTGCATGGAATCCATCGAGCCTTTAGTTTCGGCGATGAAGAACACATGCTTGATGCCCATGTTGTCGTTGAAAGCGATGGCCCAGTCGGGAGCATAGTTGCCTACTGGTGTCGGGATTTGGAAGGACCTCGGCAGTTTGGCATAGACGCACACTTCTTCCGCTTTATCCAAATCTTCAGCAAACTCTCGCTCACCTTGACTATCAGGAAACACGTAGTCAAGAATGTGTTTTTGTGCAGGATAAGCCTTATCCACCGTTTGGCGACTCTTCTCCTTGGTGAAGATGTCGGAATCGTATTGGTTTTCAGTGCGGTTATAGCTGATGTGTTCCACAATCATCGTGGCTTTCTGTTCGCGGATGATATGGCTTACCTTGCGGATGAACTCTTCGGGGTTGTTCTTGAACATGTACAGCTTCGACCGCTGAATGCCCTTCAGAATGCGAGTGACCGTGCGGCGGGTTAGCGTGGCTGCTTTGGCGATGTCGCCCACCAAGTCGTAAGGTACATTGCTGGTTGACACATCACGCATCTCTTTTGTACGGGTGCTTTGCTCACCGGTGAAGTCCAGTTCATCATCGCCTTGTGTGCCTGTGGTCACCACATACTTGAGCTGCGTGACATTCAATTCGCTGTTGATGGCAACAATGGCTTTCTGAATCAGTTCTTCGCTGTCGTAATGCACCGTATAGACATAGCGATGGTTGATTTCGTTCCATAAGGCTTTGAATTCCTTCTTCTCGGCATTGTCGTTCAAGCGCTCGTTCACCACTTCTGCCTTGCTGTTGGCATCTTCCACCATGTCTTCCAAAGCGGCAGGATCAAAGATACTTTGAATGAGTTTATGCACCTGCTCTTCAATGGGTTGCAGTTTTTTGCTCATCGGGGCCAAAGTACCCTTATCCATGTCAGTGTGATAGTCTTGCAGGACATTACCTTTCTCATCGATATAGTCGTTTTCATACAGATAGGTGACGATGCTGGCAGCCTCTTGTTCCGAAATGGTGTGTTTCTCCTCGCCCACTTTGACGGTGATGCCCTTGAAGTAATCCACCGTGGCTTGTGTTGGGCGTTCGCGAAGCGTGTCTTTGGTTTCCTTCTGCAAGGCCTCGACGAAAGTACTGTAGTTCTCGTTGGCAATGACAGTCAGTTTGTTGGTGTCGTGAACGGCATCGCCCAAGCGTTCCTTGTCCATGCGGTTGCCGTCGTTATCGACGCATATACGCAGACCGCGCCCCACCTCCTGACGTTTGGCGGTGCTGGAATTGGCGTGACGCAACGTGCAGATTTGGAACACGTTGGGATTGTCCCAACCTTCGCGCAAGGCAGAATGGGAGAAGATGAAACGCGTCGGCTCGTCAAAACTCAACAGACGTTCCTTGTTCTTCAGAATCAAGTCGTAGGCTGAAATATCATCCGAAGTGTCTTTTCCTCGTTTCACCTCGCTATCGACTGAATGGCCTTTCTTGTCGATGGAGAAATAGCCGTTGTGCACTTCGGCTGCCGAGAAACGACGCAGGTATTGCTGATAGTCATCTTCAAACAATGTCAGATTCTCATTCAGGAAACGATTGTATTCATCCTCAAACATCTTCCACAACGGACCAGGCACTTCGTTCCCCTCGTCGTCGTAGCTTTTGTAGTTAGCCACTTCGTCAATAAAGAACAGCGAAAGGCTCTTGATGCCTTGCTGGAACAAAGCCCGCTCCTTCTCAAAATGCGACTTGATGGTCTCCCTGACTTGAATCAGTTGAATGGCTTTCTCGCTGACATCGCCCATCACCTCACCTTGACGCAACGATTGGCCGTTTTGGAAATGGATGGTATTAGTTTGAGGAATGATTTCCGTAATCACAAAATCCTTGTAGGCTGGAAGTTGCGAAACGGCAAACAGTGAATCGCCTTGCTCGAACTTGCAGAGTTGTCGGCGGGTAGCAGCAGCACCTTTCACCTCGATTTCCAACTTGACCACGGGGGCATGGTTCTTCGAAAGGATGATGCTGTCGAAATAGATGTAACTCTGCGTACCCAACAGGTTCTGCACAGTGATTCCCTTCACCTGGATTTTCTTCACCAATCGTTGCTTGTAGGCATCATAGGCATCAAGCGCATAGATGCAGTTGTGAGAGGTCTTGTGGGTGGCGGAATAGTTCAGCACAAATAACGGCTTGAAGTTCTTCAAGGCCCTTTGCGTGGCTTCGCCCTCCATCTTCTGCGGCTCGTCCATAATGATAATGGGACGGTTGGCGGCAATCACGTCGATGGGACGACGGCTTTGGAAATCGTCGCGCTTGGAGTAGATGATACGTGCCTCCTTGTTGGCCGCGCCTTCCTTAAACGAGGTGTTGAACGCCTGCACATTAATAATCATCACATTGATGCTGGCGTCGCTGCTGAACGAGTCGATTTGGGTAAGGTTGGCGCTGTTGTAAATGAAATAGCGGGCTTTCTTGCCGTAGAGCTCCATGAAATGCTCCTCCAACATGGTGAAGCTTTTATAGACGCCTTCGCGAATGGCGATGCTGGGTACCACCACGATGAACTTCGACCAGCCGAAGCGTTTGTTCATCTCGAACATGGTCTTGATATAGACGTAGGTCTTGCCCGTGCCCGTCTCCATCTCCACATCCAACGAGCAGGCGCCGAGGCCGTTGGTGGCCGCTAAGGACTTGCTCAGCGGGATGTCGTTCTGCACCTGCTGATGGTGGATGTTCTCCAACAGCTGGCTGGCGTTGAGTTCCACATCGGCATTGCGGTAGCCCACATACTCCTCCTCAAACTCGGCCTTCAACTGTTGCTTCTGCTTGCCCAAGTCGCGGCGGTACTGCGCGTTGGTCTTCGAGGGTTGCCCCGCGAACACGCTCACCGTGCTTTCCACCGCATCGGTCTGGTATTGCTGTATTTTGAATTTGAATTTCATAACAACTACTTTATGACTGACGTGGCCAATACAAGCCACGATTTGTCTGTATCGCGACGTTGGATATAGCCTTTCTCCACCATGCCATCCATCAATTTCCGTATGGCCGACACATTGATACCAATTTTTTCAGCGATACTTGGGTAGGTGGCGTAGGGGTCGTTGTTTAGTATTCCAAGAATCTTTGCCGCATTGGGTGTCTTAAACGATAGCATCTCGCCATCGTACCACCACACAGTTTCGTCTTTGTTTTCAACAAATGCGATATTATATGCCAGTTCGTCCTCCACCAATTTTGTGAAATATTTTACGAAATGCTTTATCTTGGTAAGGCTTGCATGAGCTCCCTCGGAAGGCACCGACCCTACCACTATATCTGTCTTATGCAATGCCTCCAGATAGTCCTGTTTTTTTCTGCTCCTCACCACAATCATAGGCCATCCATGACGCGCCAGAATGTAGTTAACCATCAGTCGGGCGATTCTTCCGTTGCCATCCTCAAACGGGTGAATACGGATATAGCGATAATGAAACAATGCGGCCAGCTCCACCACCGAATATTTCCTGGACTGCTCGGCATCGTTATACCAATTGACAAGGTCTGACATCAGTGCAGGAGTCTCTTCTGGCGAGGCATACTCGAAGCGGTCTCCATATCGGGTGATTACGCTATTGGGACGCGTCTTATACTGACCAGCATGTATCACATAACTGGTCTGCTGTCCGCCTGGCAGATTGCGATATACGGTGTAGTCCTCGCGTAAAAGCGTCTTATGGAGCGTACGGATGAAATGCTGGGTCATTGGCATATTACCCTCCTTTACTGCTTGGCTCATCATTTCCAGCCCTACCTGACTGGCCTTCATCTCCGTGAAATCCTGAAGATGACCCTCACCGCTTACTGCGCCAAACATCAACAAAAGCTCCGTCTGTCCGTAGGTTAGCGTATTGCCTTCAATATGATTGCTGTTGTAGTTATACTCAACAGTAAAACGCCGACTCAAGCTACTTTGCTGTGTTTCGCTTAAAGGCTGAAGCGACTCCCAGCGTTCAAACAATTCGGTCAGTTTTTCTTTTGCCATATTTCAAACTATCTAAAAAATTCAAAAAACACCTTGCAAGGTGGCAGCCTGCCACCTTAAAGCGGCAAAATTAGATTTTTTTCCTTGAATTGAACGCATCTCTTTATTTTCTTTGTTGCTTTTCATGATTTTTCAAAAAATGTTGGCAGAAAGGTTGCATCATTACAACCTTTCTGCCAACATTTTTACAATATCTTCCTTACCGTCTCCTTACTATACTCCTCCCAAATCTGCTCAAAGTTGTCCGCCACATTGTCCGTGGCGAGGCTGCTGTCGCGGAGGACGAAGTAGTAGGGATGCTGGCGGGCGATTTCGGTGATGGTGGTCTCGTTCACGTCCTTGTCGAAGCAGGCCATGAGGTAGTTGTCGGCGACGCTCCATACGGTCTTGCCCGCGATTTCGCGTTGCTCTATCTTGGCCGAAAGCTCGATGCCCAGCTCTATCATGGCTTGGAAAAGCAGGTCCTCGTCGGTGCGGTCAGGCTTGATATTGTCCTCGAAGAGCAGGTTCTCGTTGAACTGCTCGGGCGAGTAATACACATCCTGCATGTTGGAGCTGTCGAGCTTCAGCACGCGGAAACCGATGTCCAAGGGCCTGGCCTCTGAGCCTGTCGAAGAGCCAGCAAACAAACCTTCTTCCATCCGTTTCTTTTCTTGATCTTCAACGATTTTCTTGCCTGCACGGCGGATGCGCTCCTTGCCGATTTCGCAGATGTTTTTGTAGCCAGCCTTGTAGGCTTCGCTCTTCTCATCCGTTGCTTCTGGCAGTTGCACCATAATGAACTTACGGTTGCCGCCATCCTCTGCATTGAGTTGCATGACGGCGTGGGCAGTTGTGGCGGAACCGGAGAAGAAGTCGAGGATGATAGAATTATTATACATTGCAACTTTTATCATCTTTTTGATTAGTCCAGTAGGTTTGGGGGTATCAAATGCATTTTCTCCAAATATCTGTAAAATATCCTTTTTCCCTTCTTTATTTGTTGCCACATCGTCCCAATAATTTGAAATAGGCTGTCCTTTGCTTTCCGATATATACATCACCCTCTGTGGTATTCCACATTTATCTTTGCCGAAATAGACTTTACCTTCCTCAAATAGTTTTAAATAGCTTTTTTCTGGCCAAGCCCACAAACGGGTATGTTTTACACCTGTTGGTGTTGTAATTGTATAGGTGTATCCACCACCATTCAACCCTTTCGAAACGGTTAATGGAACTGGTCTCCATTTTCCAAGGGGAAACTCTTCTGTAGGATCGTTATATGACTTTGCCACATAGTCATCTGATAAAGGTTCTAATGCTAAAGTCGTGTTTAATCTACCGTAACATAATATGTATTCACCTTGAATTGCAACATTATTTGAATCATTAGAGATTTCCTTCTTTCGCTTCCATGCAATTTGTGCAATAAAATTACTTTCTCCAAAGACTTCATCACAAACTTTTTTCAAATTCTCCACCTCATTATCATCAATCGAAATAAATATCACCCCATCCTCACTCAGCAAGTCCTTGGCCACTTTCAGGCGAGGGTAAATCATATTGAGCCAGTCGGTGTGGAAGCGGCCGTTGCTCTCGGTGTTGGCCACTAGGCGGTTGCCCTCTTCGTCCTCCTGCCCGCTGTTGTGGACATAGTCGCCGGCGGTCTGGGCGAAGTCGTCGTTATACACAAAGTCGTTGCCTGTGTTGTAAGGCGGGTCAATGTAAATCATCTTCACCTTGCCGAGGTAGTTCTCGCGCAGCAGCTTCAGTACCTGCAAGTTGTCGCCCTCAATGTAGAGGTTTTGCGTTGTGTCGAAGTTCACGCTTTCCTCTCGGCAGGGACGCAATGTGTCGGTAGTCGGGGCGTTGGCCAGTCGGATGGCGTTGCGCTTGTCGGGCCAAGTGAACTGGTAGCGTTCCTCGGGGCCTTCCACGATGTTTTTCGAGAGTTCCTGCCGCAGCTGGTCGAAGTCAATGGCCACTTCCGGCTTCCCATTCTCGTCGAGCCGCTCGGTGAGGCAGTTGGGGAAGAGTTCGGCTATGCGCTTTATGTTTTCGTCCACGATGTTGTGGGTTTGGAGTTTTAGTTTGTCCATATTGTTATTATTGAAACTTCAAAAACAATCGTTAAGGATGTTACTTATCCATAGATAAAGTTATCGGACTTCTTATCATCCAAGACAAGGGGCAAAGAGAATCTAACCCTACTTATTGATTGATTTTCGGTGCTTTTGCTCGTTTCAATGCCACCATGAAGAATTTGAGCCACCTTGATACCTCCACCACCTTTTGTTCCATCGGTTTCTGAGGCGGTTACAGCTACATCAAAATTAACTTCTACAGCGTTAATATAATTATGGTCAATCAATATACCTCCCGAACTGTTTTTGATTGCATGGGAAGTTACATGTGCATGTTTCTCAGCCAATACGGAATTAGCTTCTTCAACTCCTTGAACAATCTGAATCAAGGTTTCTTTGGTGAATTCTTTTAGATCCATAATCAAAATGTATTAGTTTTTCGAAACACTTTCGTTTTTGATAGTTTGAATATTCTTTTTAATATCATTGAGTAGTCCATGGTGCAAAGACATAATTTCATCATAATGTTCAATGCTCTTTGGCACCTCTAAAATAGAGAGTTCGTTATATGTATCCTCCAAAAAATTTTCATCGGCACTAGGAATAATACTATTAGCTATTTCAACAAGTCGTTGATATCTTTTTAGCAAGACAGAACCTTTCATTGAACTCCAATCATCTAAAATGATAGAAATCACCCAAGATTCAAACTCAATTGCAAGATTGTTGTTTTTTTTGGCCGTCAATGCCATTAAAGACAAAGCGTTTCCTAGACCCAAACGAGTGTTGTACATTTCGACAGAAAAAGCTTTGCGTTGATATTCGAGTTCTTTTCTTTCTTCTTCAATAGTTTTAATGCTGGTTTGCATTTTTCTTAATTCAAGATGATTGACAATTTGAACACCAACAATAATTGTTGCACATACGCCAATAAATGTTGCCATCACACCAATAAAAGCATCAGTTGTCAATACACCATTGTTTTTCCAATTACCCCAAAACGTAAGTGCTATGCACATCAGTGCCGAGGCAATGCAAATAGTGATTATTACTGTATTTCTAGACTTTGTTTTGTTCATTTACTTTGTTGGTATTATTATTCTGCCTTAATTCCTAATGCCTCAAACAGTTCTGCCATCTGAGAGTATGTATAATCTCTTCCTGTTTCCTCTTTTTCCTTCATGGATTTCGCTGCATTATAAAGGGCTTTCTTTAAATCACCTCCTGTTTTCTCGAAATACTGGTGAAGCGAGTGCTTTTTGAAAAACTCTTCTGTTTTCTCATAAACACATTTTTTGTTCAATGCTTGAAGCAACTCTGGTTGATTTTGGAAACATCGGGTTGTATATGCAAAATAAAACAAGAAAAAGATTTCGGTACAACGTTCATTTTCGATGAAACGGATTTCATATTGATAATCGGACTTCTTTATTTCATGAACGCCGTTCATGCGATTCTTGAATTTTTCATATTCATGTTTTTCCTTCCCTTCTTTTTTGTTGTCCATGTCAATAACACATATTATTAAAGAATAGCCTGCATCTATTGCTTTATCTATCTCTTGCTCAAGATAGTCCAAACCCGTTGAATGCTTGGGGAATGTTGGCTTTATTGTAAGTTGTCTGAAATCATCTTTCAGCGAATTGAAATAATAGTATTCCGTAATCGCCTCTCCAATCACCAAAATAGAATCTTTAATCTTCTTCATTGCTCTCAATATATAATAAAGGTGAACCTAATTGGGGGATTGCACCTAACCGGCCGTTCCTGTATGATTTGTATAATGACAGATTCTTATGCAATCCATATTCATCTGCGCGGGTGTATTCTGAATACGCCCCAGCGCGGTCTTTCTCCGCAAAGAACACAAAATCACGATGTGTATTCAACAAGTCCTCATTTAATAATGACGTTTCCTGACTTGTAAATATCAATTGCGACTCCTTAGAATTCATAATGAATGTGTTTAAATAAAAGAGCAGCAAATCATCATGTAATTCAGAATCGATTTCATCAATAAGAAACACATGATTCTCCGTTATCGCTTTATATAGAGACGACAAGTTCGACAAAAATTTCTTAGTACCTTCTGACTGTTCATCATAACTCAATACGAACTTATCATTTCCTGCCGCACAAACAAAATAAACCTTTATTCGCTCAATTTGGAATACTCTATTTTCAGAAAAAGGCGATTCATCCTCAAACACCGCTCTCCTTCTGGGGAATTCTTCAGTGACTGTTTCCGTATAGAAATCAACTATATTGAAATCTGCCTTTTGCAACAATTGAAGGTAGAATCGCTTTGCCTCAGCATTTTCTTCAATTGATTTTAACACTCTTTGGGGGGAACTTTGGTGACTATTTATCTCGTGCACATATAATTCCAACCAATAATAAAGGTCCGCTATTGGTTTCGCGTCTGTTTCAAATGATATTTTTTGGAAAACAGACAAAACCGAATGGTTGTTAAGGGTATTTTGCAAAAAAGCGTCCTTAGTCCTAGCCGAGATTTTAAGGCTTGAACCAAATTTAATTTCCGCCTGAGCTTCAGGTGACACAAAACGCCTTTCGTAAAAGAGGGATTTTGCTCCATTAGGATACCATTCCATCAGTTCATCAATAATATGTTCCTTAATATATGAAACAGTATAATCATACCTTATATGGTTGGCATAAAAAGAAACAAACATCCTAGTTGGTTCTTTTGAACTTAACGCAAACGGCCTTCTTGTCCTAACAGAAGATTGCCGATCACTTCTCGCAAAGAACAAAAGTTCAAAGACATTTTGTATCGCCAATAACATATTTGATTTTCCAGATGCATTGGCACCATAAATCACTGCCAATTTATTAACACGCTTCTCGCTACCCATTTCTACAGAAGCCCATTCTTCTTCTTTCGATTTGGTTTCAAAGTTCAGTGTTTGCCGTTCCTTTATGGATAGGAAATTCTCGGCCCAAAATTCTCGTATCATTTTTGTGTATTTTTGTTATTTCGCTACAAAAATAGATATAATAATTGAAATAGATACAAAAATAATTGAATTTTTTGTAAAAAAGTTACGAATAAAAGATAAAAACAGCTTTTATGGCTCTAAATTCTCTTTCAACTCCTGAATCTGTTTATACAACCCATATCTTTTCATCGGTTGTTTCTCAGCCTTCAGTTTCTTCTCAAGTGTTTCAATCTGCTTGATGACTTTCTGCTTTTCTCCGTCAATCGTTATCTGCTCTTCGATAGTCACGCCTTCCATCACCTCAAATTTGCCGATGGTCGTTACCAGTTTTTCCCACACCTTATCCAAGTCAAGCCCCATCAGGGGCAATGCGGCATCTTCCAACAATTCCCAATCCAAAGCAAAGAGCTTCTCGTGGACAACAGCAAAACGCACCATGTCGTTGTATGCCAAGGCGAAAATCATGTTCTGCTTGATCAACTTGGTCAAAAGCAGGATGTTTTTCTCGTCATAGTGTTGGCGTTTCAAGGTGACGAGCAACACATAGAACTCCTTTACCCGGTCGCCTTCCTTCAAGCCAGGCACGGTAGATGGCGAGACCACATTCACGATGTCGATGCGGCTGATGTCGGCATCAAAGGCATCGCGCTGCGCCGATTTCAAGCCAAACTTCTCGTAGATGGCCTTTTTCGGCAGCGACTTCTTGATTTCCGTTGTGGCAGGCAGGGCAAACATTATCTCACGATTAAAAAGTCGATCAGTTCAAAATCATCCAAGCCTTTGATTTCCTTGGTAAAGAGTTCCGTTTGAACCCCTTCGAGGAAGCAATCCAAATCGCTCTTCTCCTTCACGTTGATGATGGACTGGATGGCCTTGCCCAGCAATTCAGAATAATGCTTCATATTCTTGCCATCCTTGGTCTCCTTGTTGAAAGCGGCACAAAGTGATTTGTCGTGCTTCGCTTTGCCTTTGCATAACAACCTGAAATCGTCAAGCAATGTCTTGGGTGAAAGATGGTTCACCACTACACCACCGCCATCATCCACATACACCAAATAGAACGGATGCAGTTGGTTCTTATGGTCAATGTTAACACCTTGTGACCGGTTCTTCAGCACATAAATCACCCCAGGTGGCATGCCATTGCTGCCTTTCACCACAGCGTGCATCCCGTATGGCGTGTGCTCAATGTCGTGGCCTTCGTGCATGTAATCCAACAAGTCGAGGCGGAACTCATTCAGCCCCAAGTCCATGATGCTGATGCCCGTGTTCATGTCTTCAAGGTCAACGACTTCCTCCTGCAAGCGTTTGAGCTGTTGGCGACGATACTCCAAATCGCCTTTTTCTTCCACCGACAAAGGATTGTCGTCGCCTGTACTGGTCAGCACCGAAATCTTCATCCTCGACTCCACGCGGCCTTTCAGGTCGATGTAATCGTCAAGCTCCATGTCGGGCCAATAGTTCACCAGCTGAATCACCTCGTTTTTGCTACCGATACGGTCGATACGGCCAAACCGCTGGATGATACGGACCGGATTCCAATGGATGTCGTAATTGATCAGGTAGTCGCAGTCTTGCAGGTTTTGGCCTTCAGAGATGCAATCTGTGGCAATCAGCACATCCACCTCCTCTTTCAAGCCAGGGAACAACACATCCTTTTCTTTCGACACAGGCGAGAACAAGGTCAACACCGTGTTGAAGTCCATCTTCTGCTTCAGCTTGATGGTACTTTTCGCCTCAATCGTGCCTGACACCATCGCGGAATGTAATCCAGTTTTCTCCAAAATCAACGGCGTCAAATTCTTGTAAAGATAATCGGCAGTGTCAGCGAAAGCGGTGAAAATGAGCACTTTTTTGTTTGTGCCATTGATGGGATTGGCAAACTTCGCCCTCAAATCACAGATAAGTTGCTGCAACTTGCTATCGTGTTCAGGGCTGATGTCTTTCAGCATCAGAAGCAACAAGTCGAAACGTTCTTTATCTGCGACCAGGTATCTTCGCCACGAAATGGTGTCAATATCCCGCAGGTCGATCTTGTTTTTCTTGTTGCCAATGATGGTGTCGCCTTCATCCTCTATGTCAAGGTCATCGAAATCAAATTCCTCGACATATTCCTCCTCCGTCCTCGAGTCAATCTTTTCAATCATATTGGCGATGAGCTGCTGGATTCGGCTAATGGTCAAGCGGAACGAGTTAACCGAACTCTCGAGACGTTTTAGCATATTGATACCCATCAGGCGACGGATACCCAACTCACGGTCTTCGATGGAAAGGCGGTGTGAGCCTGTCTCAGCATCCAATTCGTCCTCGGTGTCAATGCCGTACTTGTCTTTTTTGCTCGGCAGAATAAATGCCGAAGGGGTATAAATGGAAAGATTAAGCTGTTGGACGATTTCGATGATGTCCCTAAACGTAATAGCCTTGTCAATATCCGTTAAAGGAGGCGTTTTGGAAATGGGTTTCAAACGTGTCGGAAACTTACCAATGTCAGCCGTATCGTAAAACTGTTCAATATGTTTACGGCTTCGGGCGATGGTCACCGAATCGAGCACTTCAAAGAAATCAAAGCTCAGCGACTTCAGCAATCTTTCGGTCGTTCGGGCATCAAGTGGCAACTCTACCCATTCATTATAAGCCCGCTGCGCTTGACGGAAGATTTCATCAATGGGTTTTTCAGTTTTCAGCAGACCGTTGATTTTCGAAGCATCGCCTTCATAGGCCAGCTGCAACTGGTTCTTCAGGTCATTGAAACGGTTGTTGACTGGCGTAGCCGAAAGCATGAGCACTTTAGTTTTAACGCCCGCTTTAATCACCTTGTTCATCAAACGCAGGTAGCGGTTTTCCTTAGGGTCTTCATCATCCTCAGAAGCAGTCACCTTGCCGCCATTCCTGAAATTATGGCTTTCATCAATGACTACCAAATCATAATTGCCCCAATTGATATGGTTCAACTCCATCCCGTTCGACACGCCTGAAGTACGCGACAAATCCGTGTGATAAAGTACATCATAACGCAACCTGTCACCTGCAATGGGGTTGTTCACATAATTGCTTCTGTAGGTCATCCAGTTGTCGCTCAGTTTCTTGGGACAAAGCACCAGCACCGACTTGTTACGGTTCTCGTAATACTTGATGACCGCCAACGCAGAGAAGGTCTTACCCAAACCCACACTATCCGCCAAAATGCAGCCGTTGTATTTTTCAAGTTTGTTAATGATGGCCAATGCCGCATCTTTCTGGAAGTTATACAATTTGTTCCAAATTAGGCTGTTCTTAAACCCAGTCGCCTCATTGGGCAGGTCGTCTTCCGACAGGTCATCCAAAAACTCATGGAAAATATTGTAAAGCGTTACGAAGTACAGAAACTCAGGTGCATTCTCCTTATAAGCGTTTGAAATGTTGTCAATTACATCCTCCGTCACTACTTGAAGCTTTGAGCTGTCATTCCAGATTTGGTCAAACAAAGACAAAAACTCTTTTGAAGAAGGATAATCGTTTTTCACAATCATCGTATAAGCGCTATCGCCTTTCTCACATCCTAAATCCACGGTAGTAAAACCATTCAACGGCATGTAATTGGTCTGGTCAACATTGGCAAAACCTGTCATGCTCTCGTTGGTCTTGTTTGACTTGAAGCAAGCCTTTTGCCTAATCCATTCCGCACATTCCTTAGCGATGGCCTTTTGCGTCAACTCATTCCTCAATTTGATCTCAAACTCGGATCCATACAGACTTCTCTCACGACACAACCGAGGGATATAGAACTCACGCTTTTGCTTACTCACTTTGTCCGTGGTAAAAGTGGGCGACGTGAAGATGAAGCGAAGCTCCTTGATGTCCTTCAGCTGCTCTTTCAACTCCTGAAAAGCATAAATCGAAAAACATGAAGCTGCAATGGAAATCTTGCTTTCGGGCTTGATTTCCACCATCAAGTCATTTTTGAGGGTTTTGGATATGTTATTGATGATTTCCATATAAGTGGTCACAAAAATAGAATTACAAATAACCCACTTTGGCACGACATGGCAACTGAGACCATCATATTCCCCTCAAAAACCCAATCAATTTCTGCGTAGCCCTTCCTCGGTGACTGATGGCGTTTTTCTCTTCGAGGCCCAATTCGGCGAAGGTTTGGTCGTAGCCGTCGGGCTGGAAGATGGGGTCGTAGCCGAAGCCTTCGGTGCCGCGCTGCTGCTCGGTGATTTGTCCGTCGCAGCGGCCTTCGAAAAAGTAGGATTTCCCGTTGAGGTTCAAGGCGATGCAGGTTCGGAAGGCCGCCTTGCGGTTGGCTTGGCCTTTCATGGCGGCCAGCATTTTGTCCACATTGTCCTGATAGCTGCAATGCTCGCCGGCATAACGCGCCGAATACACGCCCGGCGCGCCGTTCAAGGCTTCCACTTCGAGGCCGGTGTCATCGGCGAAGCAGTCGATGTGGTAGCGGCTCGTAATAAAATCCGCCTTGATTTTGGCGTTGCCCTCGATGGTGTCGGCGTCCTCGATGATTTCCTCGTGGCAGCCGATGTCGTCGAGGCTCAAGACCTCATAGAGGCCATCCATGATTTCGCGCATTTCGCGCAGTTTGTTCTTGTTGTTGGTGGCGAAGACGATTTGTTTCATAAGCTCCAATCAATAGGTTCTATTCCGTTCTGTTTCAGATAATTGTTCGTTTGTGAAAAATGATGGCAACCGAAAAACCCTCGGCTTGCCGACAGCGGCGACGGATGCACCGACTTCAGAATCAAGTGCTTGAAGGGGTCAATCAGGGCTTGTTTGGCGATGGCGTAGTTGCCCCAAAGGATGAAGACGAGATGCTCACGTTGCTCAGAAAGGGCACGGATGGCCGCGTCGGTGAACTGTTCCCAGCCGTGGCGCGAGTGTGAGGCGGCTTGTCCAGCCCTTACCGTCAATGAAGCGTTCAAGAGCAACACCCCTTCCTTTGCCCATTTCTCAAGATTGCCCGACCGCGCGATAGGCACGCCCAAGTCGTCATGCAGTTCCTTGAAAATGTTCTGCAAACTCGGTGGGAACGGCACACCATCAGGCACCGAAAACGATAGTCCGTGTGCCTGTCCTGGGCCGTGATATGGGTCTTGACCTAAAATCACGACCTTCACCTTGTCGAAAGGCGTGAGGTTGAAAGCGTTGAAAATCAACGATCCAGGGGGATAGACGGCGTATTGCCGTTTCTCGCTCACCAAAAAAGATTTCAGGTCAGCGAAATAGGGTGCCTCGAATTGAGGTCGCAGCACTTGATACCAGCTTTCATCAATATTGGGTTTCTTTACTTCCATATCCACAAAATTTCTGCAAAGATGGTAATAATTCGCGAAAAAATCCGTTACTTTGCAAGTCAAATTACATAGCTATGAAGAAAAAACTTGCCATCACTCTGCTAATCGCCTTTGTTTCAGGCATTATCCTGACCTCCTGCGGGTCGAGCAAGAGTTGCCCCGCCTACGGCGAATCGCAAAAGTACATCAAGGAAACGCGCTATTAATACAGGTGTTGGGAGGCATGGCCATGATTGCCCTCAAACGACCCTTGCTGCACATCCTCATGTTCACGCTTTTGGGAGCGTGCCCTTTTTTATTGTCCGCACAAAACATTGACATCCAAAGTGATGACGACAAACCCATTGAAGAAAGGTTGGTCTACACCCGCCAAAACACTTTCAAAGTGGCCATCCATTCTCAAGGGTTCGGGATAGGATTCAACATCGGGAAAATCAAGACCATCAACCGGACAACGAACTGGGTTGCCGAAGCTGTTTCGCTACATTCGCCCAAGGAAATCAAGACCGTGACCATCTCGCAATACAACACGCGGCCTTTCGTTTACGGCAAGCTGAACCATGCCTTTGTCCTTCGTTTCGGTTATGGCGAAAGCCGACGTATTTTCGGGAAACCTTATTGGGGCGGCATCGAAACGCGCTGGAACTATGGATTGGGAGCATCGTTGGCCTTGCTCAAGCCCTATTATTACTATGTGGTCACCTACCAACCCTCTTCTTCTGGCGGATACATCGAAAAAATCGACGAACAAACCTTCCAATCGGACATCGACATCCTCAGCAGGGCACCGTTCACCAAAGGTATTGCCGAAACCAAGTTTTCTCCCGGCGCACACGCCTCGGTAGGCCTCAGTTTCGAATTCGGCAAGTCGCGAACACGAGTTAGGGCCATCAACCTCGAAGTGAAAGCCGAGTATTTCCCATTGGGAGCCGCCATCATGGCATCGGATCGCAACAAGTGGTTCTACCTTACCTTCATGCTGTCGTACAATTGGGGTTCAAGGTTCAATAATTATTGATTTAGAATCGCTTAACACAGATGAAGCAAAGGAAGCGAATTTTTTCAGAAAAAAATTCCCTTTTTTTCTTGCAGCATTTAAAAAAAGCGTATTTTTGCAGCCGATTTTGATGCCCAATGGTGTAATGGCAGCACAACTGACTCTGGATCAGTTAGTCTAGGTTCGAATCCTGGTTGGGCAACAAAAACAACCGCTGCAACTCAAGATAATCAAGTAGTTGCAGCGGTTTTGTTTTTGCAAGAAATCAGCCCAAGCAAGTGATGTTGTGACTATTTCTTCTTGAAAATGCTACCCAAAATTGAGCGCACTATCGAGTTGCCAAGGTTCCGGCCTATGGTCGTAGCGGTCGTGTTGAGCGTCTTTTCCAATGCTTTCGCGCCCACCGATTTCTTTTTCCTTGTTGTGGTCGTCGACCTTGAAGAGGTGCTTCTTGCGCGTTCTTTCTCCTTGGCTTCCTTGGCCTTGCGCTTTTCTTCCTCCTCGGCCTCTTTCTGGAGACGTTTTTCCTCCTGTTTTTGTTGCGCGACGAGGACTTCATAGGCGCTTTCGCGGTCGAAGCTCTTGTCATACACGCCGTAGATGCGCGATTTGCGAATCAAGTCGCGGCGCTGGTCGTCGGTGATGGCCCCGATTTGGCTCAATGGGAATAGGATTTTGGCGCGTTCCACGATGCTGGGCGCACCTTTTTCATCCAAGAAGGAAACCAAAGCCTCGCCGGTGCCAAGCTCAAGGATGGCTGTTTCAGTGTTGAAGTTCGGATTGGCGCGGAAGGTTTGCGCAGCGGCTTTCACGGCCTTTTGTTCCTTGGGAGTGTAGGCGCGAAGTCCGTGCAAAACGCGATTGCCAAGCTGACCGGCAATGGCATCCGGGATGTCGTCGGGGCTTTGGGTGATGAAATACACGCCCACGCCCTTCGAGCGCACCAAACGAATGACCTGCTCAATCTTGTCGACCAATGCCTTCGAGGTGTCCTTGAAAAGCATGTGAGCCTCATCGAAGAAGAAGATGAGCTTAGGCAGCGGCAGGTCGCCGACCTCGGGCAGTTGGGTGTAGAGTTCGCTCAACAGCCAAAGCAGGAAAGTGGAATAGAGCTTGGGATTGAGCATCAGCTTGTCAGCAGCCAAAACGTTCATCACGCCACGCCCACCCTCGGTTTGGAGGAAGTCGAACACATTGAACGAAGGCTCGCCGAAGAACAAGTCGCCGCCCTCGGCTTCCAAAGCCAACAAAGCACGTTGGATGGCCCCAACGCTTACTGAAGACACGGTGCCGTATGTTGTGGTGAACTCCTTGGCGTTTTTGGCCACATAGTCGAGCATGAGGCGCAAGTCCTTCATGTCGATAAGAAGCAGACCTCGGTCGTCGGCGATTTTGAAGACGATGTTGAGGATTCCCGTTTGGGTTTCGTTGAGGCCGAGAAGTCGGGCCAAGAGTTGCGGTCCCATGTCGGAGATGGTGGCGCGGAGCGGATGGCCTTGTTCGCCAAACACATCGAAGAAGCGCGTGGGGCAACCGCTAAAGAGTTGAGAGTTGAAAGTTGAGCGTTGAGAGTTGTCGCCTTCGGCGTTTTCAACTGGGAAGAACTCTGGAAGGCGTTTCTCGATGAAACTGCTCATTTTTCCCGCTTGGCTGATGCCTGAGAGGTCGCCTTTCATGTCGGCCATAAAGCAGGGCACACCTGCCTGACTGAAGGTTTCGGCCAACACTTGCAGAGTGACGGTCTTACCCGTTCCCGTGGCTCCAGCAATCAAGCCGTGGCGGTTGGCCATTTTGCCCGTCATAAAAATGGGTCCGTTGTCGCAATGCGCGATGTAGAGTTGTTTGTTTTCAGTGTACATATTGTTGAAGTGTTGATTGTTTAATCGTTTAATTGTTAAGAGTTTATCTTGAATCGAATATACTTGATAGTCAACCCTTGGTCGAGCCACATCTGTTCGTAGAAGGTGCGGATGGTCTTCACTTCGAGGTTGTCGTCATTTGCGTAAAGATCATCTGTGGCATATAGTAGTGGAAGACCTTGTTTTTCAACTACATCATGCAGTGTAAACTCGTACATTATGGGACTATCCGTCTTGAGGTTAAGGATGCCGTCGGGACGGACAATTTTGCGGTATCGCTCCAAAAACTCAGGCGAAGTGAGACGGTGCCGCGCATTGCGCACGCCCTCGCCCGGATGCGGGTCGGGGAAAGTGACCCAGATTTCGGAAACCTCGTCCTTGGCGAAAAAATGTTCAATCTGGTCGATACGGGCGCGAAGGAACGCCACATTTTTCATGCCTTCCTCATTGCTCTGCTTCAGGCCTCGCCAAATCCTTGCGCCTTTGATGTCCACACCTATATAATTAATGTCACGATGGGCACGAGCCAAGCCCACCGTGTATTCGCCCTTGCCGCAGCCCAATTCGAGCACAATGGGGTTGTCGTTGTTGAAAAACTCTTCGTGCCACTTGCCTTGCAACGGAAAACCTTCTTCCATAATACGCTCATAACTGTATTCGAACAGGTTAGGGAATGTCTTGTTCTCGGCGAAACGCTCTAATTTGTTCTTTTTTGACATATTTTTTCGGTTTTTTTACGAAATCGGCAGGGGTTCCGCTACGCTTCACCGCCTGCCTAATATCCTACGCCCCTACGGGGCTATTTCAAAATCCAGCCTTTGCCTTTGCCCGATTCGCGGATTTCACGAAGGGCGGCATAGGCTTCCTCTTCGGTATTGTAGCGGTCGTAGGCCACAAACCAACGCTCGCCATGCTGTTCCATGAAGGCATTCGGGAATCCCTTGTTTCTCAACGAAATGACAACACGCTGGGCAAAATCCACTTGATCGTAGCATCCTGCAATGATGCGGATGGTGTCTTTTCTCGGCGTCTCATAATATGGTTTGCTCAACTCCTCCCTAATCATCCGATCAACCATTTCAGCAATCTTTTCTTCGGTCAACCCGCCTTCGCTTGGAGCTTCGTTCGTCTGGGTTTGCGTTTCCGCATATTGCTCCTTGTAATCGTCCTTGTGCAGAAACACCTTGTAATAGAACCACCCACTCAAAACGAGCGCCAAAGCCAGCATAATCACCCAAACCCCTTTCTCGACTTTCACTGAATCCTCCTCTGGTTCCGCATCATTCTTTTCCTCCACTTTTTGCATTGTTTCTTTCCTGACCTCCTCGTTTTCCGTCGCAACCCAATCGAAATCATGCAATCCAAAGGAATCAGGATTGTAGTTTACGGTATTTTCAGGCTCAAAAACAAGCTCATTATCAGAGTTATAAGACAATGCGCCGATACGATCCAAAGCCACCTTCTCACCTTTCTTCAACTTGTCGAATGTATCCGTCACAAACAACATCAACTGCTGGTTTGCGCGGGCTTTGTTCCAATCGTTCCGCTCCGCAATATAATTGATAATCAAATCATTGTCTTCACGATGATTCGCGTCAAACCCAACCTCGCACGAAGGTGACACAAAACGGTTCGTTTCCACATTCACCTTTGCCGAAACCTCATGCCGCACGAAGGCACCCAAGCCGGGCACCACAACGGTATCGCGGACAAACAAAAGTTCCGATATGGCTTCAACAATCGAAATCATATTAGTCTATCAGTTGATTCTGAGCGAATTGCAATGCCTTTTCAAGATCTTCTTGCGTGTCGATTGACAGACTTTCCTTTAGCGTGATGCCCATTCGGATACGCAAGCCGTTTTCCAGCCAACGCAATTGCTCCAACGACTCAGCCATTTCAAGCTTAGAAGGTTGCATTTCAGCGATTTGGCACAAAGTTTCGGTCTTGTAGGCATAAAGGCCGATATGCTTGTAGAACTCGCCCTTTTGCAGCCATTTGCCATGATCCAAATTGCGCATAAAAGGTATGGGATTTCGGCTGAAATACAATGCGTTATCATCCTTGTCCATCACCACCTTCACCACATTGGGGCTGAATAGCTCATCCTCGTCCTCAATGCGTTTGGCCAAAGACGCTATTTGCGTATCATCACGACCAATTAAATCAATGACTTGGTTGATTTGGGCAGGGTCGATGAAAGGCTCGTCACCTTGTATATTTACCACCGCATCATATTGGTCTTCAACCATATACAATGCTTCGCGGCAACGGTCGGTGCCGCTGCGATGGTTGGGGTCGGTCATCACATATTGGCCACCGAACTTCAAAACTTCGTCGGCAATACGAATGTCGTCGGTGGCTACCACGACAGCGTCTAATTTCGATTTCCAAGCCTGTTCCCAAACACGTTGGATCATCGTCTTTCCCTTAATCATTTGCAAAGGCTTGCTTGGGAAACGAGTCGAGGCGAAACGAGATGGTATGATTCCTATAACTTTCATTTTCAAGTATTTATTTATCAAGAATTAGAGAGAAAATCGCATGGCTTTACAGTCAGAACAATCCGTTGAGCGAGGCTTCGATTCTGTCGACCACCGTACTCAAGTCCTCGGGGTTTTCGAGGTCGATGTTGTCCGTGTCGACGATGAGCAGCTTGCCGTCGTTGTATTCGCTGATCCATTTCTCGTAACGCTCGTTGAGGTTGGTCAGGTAACTAATGCTGATCGACTGCTCAAACTCGCGGTTACGCTTGGCGATGTGCCGAATCAATGTCGGCACCGAAGCGCGAAGGTAAATCAACAAGTCAGGCGGTTGGAGGAACTTCGTCATCAGCTCGAAAAGCGACTGATAGTTCTCATAATCACGGGTTTCCATCAGGCCCATAGAATAGAGGTTGGCTGCAAAGATGTAGGCATCCTCATAGATGGTGCGGTCTTGAATGACATCCTCGCCGCTCTTGCGAATGTCCATCACCTGACGGAAACGGCTGTTGAGGAAGAAGATCTGGATGTTGAACGACCAGCGTTGCATGTCCTCGTAGAAACTGTCGAGATAGGGGTTGTGCGCCACCTCTTCATAGTGAGGTTTCCAGTTGAAATGCTTGGCCAAAAGCCCCGTGAGGGTCGTCTTGCCCGAGCCTATGTTGCCTGCTACTGCGATGTGCATAATACTTCAATTTTAGTTTTCCGAAAGAAGTGGCTAAAATAAGGAAAAGTCGGCAAAAGCAGCCTCTTTTTTTGAAGAAAAATAACAATGTGCTGAATATCACCTCATTTCGGTGCCTTCTTCAGCAGATAAATCCCTATTACAAAAAACAAGATGTTGGGAATCCAAGCGGCGAGGGCGGGCGACAAGCCTCCCGAAATGGCAAACGACTTGGAAACCTGCATGAAAAGGATGTAGGAAAAGGCAATGGTGATGCCAATGCCAAGGTGCATTCCGGTGCCGCCCCTCACCTTGCGACTCGACAAGGCCGCCCCGATGAGCGTGAGGATAATCACCGCCCCGGGAGCCGACATGCGCTGGTGCATCTCCACCTCGTAGGCCTTCACCCCTTCAGAACCTTTTTCCTTCATGCTACGGATATGGTCGCGAAGCTCAAAATAGTTCATCTCCTCGAAATCCTCCTTCAACTTGTAAAGGTCTGTTGGATAAAGATTTATGATTGTGTCAAGATTTCGTCCTTTCAGTAGCATCTCGTTTTCTCCGTCAATATGCCGAATGGCATAAGGGTCGATGCGCCAACTGTTGATGGCCACGGTGTCATGGTAGAGAATATCCGACAACACCTTGTATTTCAATTCGTTGCCGTCATATTTCTCCCACGAGAACTTGTAACCGTATTGCTTGGCGATATTGAAACTCTCCACATATACAAACTCGTCTTTACCCATCTGGACATGCACATTGCGCCCCGCACTCTGGCTCAACCTTTCCATATACTCGTCCTTGAAATTCCGCCGCACTTCGTTGCTCTTGGGAATCAGGAAGTTGCCAAAATACAATGACATGAGGGCGATGCTCACCGCAGCCAGCATGTAGGGATAGAGGAAGCGCCAAAAGCTGATGCCACTGCTCAAAATGGCCACAATCTCAGTGCGTGCGGCCATCTTAGAAGTGAAAAACACCACAGCTATGAAGGCGAACAAGTGAATGAACAGGTTGATATAATAAGGTATGGACATGACATAATAATCCACCACCACACGTTGCCACGGCGCGTTGTGTTTCAGGAAACTGTCGATGTTTTCGGACACGTCGAAAATGATGACGACCACAATCAGCATCGAGATGGCGAAAAAAAACGTCCCGATGTACTTTTTGAAGATATATGCGTCTATTTTTCTCATTTACAGTCTTCTTGTCACTTTTTGGAGCATTTCGTCGCGCCATTCGGCAAAGTCGCCGCCGATGATGTGTTTGCGCGATTCGCGCACCAACCAAAGGTAGAAACCAATGTTGTGCAAACTCGCAATCATCGGGCCAAGGATTTCTCCAGCGACGAACAAATGACGCACATAAGCCCTCGAATATTGTGCATCCACGAAAGTTTCGCCATTCGGGTCGAGGGGCGAGAAGTCGAACTTCCATTTTTCGTTCTTCAGGTTGATGATGCCTTCGGAGGTGAAAATCATGCCGTTGCGCCCGTTGCGCGTGGGCATGACGCAATCGAACATGTCCACTCCTCGCGAAATGCTTTCGAGGATGTTGGCCGGTGTGCCCACACCCATCAGATAGCGCGGTTTGTCTTTCGGCAAAATGGTGTTGACCAACTCTATCATCTCATACATCTTTTCAGTCGGCTCGCCCACGGCCAAACCGCCGATGGCATTGCCAGCAGCGTTTTTCGAGGCAATGTGTTCCGCCGACTGCTCGCGCAAATCGCGGTAGACGCAACCTTGCACGATAGGGAACAACGCCTGCTCGTAGCCGTATTTCGGTTCCGTCGAATTGAAGCGGTCGCAGCATCGGTCGAGCCAGCGATGGGTGCGTTCCATCGACTGCTTCGCATATTGGTAATCTGCCGTGCCAGGCGTACATTCATCGAAAGCCATCATAATATCTGCCCCGATGCTCCGCTGGATGTCCATCACGTTTTCAGGCGTGAACAAATGCCTCGATCCATCGATGTGCGACTGGAAAGTGACGCCTTCCTCCTTCATCTTGCGGATTCCCGTCAGCGAAAACACCTGAAAACCACCGCTATCCGTAAGTATTGGCCTGTCCCAGCCGTTGAACTTGTGCAGTCCGCCGGCAGCCTCAAGCACTTCCAAGCCGGGACGAAGATAGAGATGATAGGTGTTGCCCAAAATGATTTGCGCCTTGACCTCGTCGCGCACGTCGCGGATATGGCAAGCCTTCACCGTGCCCGCAGTGCCTACCGGCATGAAGATAGGCGTTTCAATCGGGCCGTGGCCAGTGTGCAAGATACCCGCACGGGCGTTGCTTTTCAAATCGTTAGAAACAATGTCGAAGTTCATCGCTTTATTTTTGCGCAAAAATACGACTTTTTCCCCAACATTTTTCCTATTTTTGCAATCATTAAAAATCCGAAAACGTGCATATCTTTTTTTCTTTCAATAGCCTAAGTTTCATCGTTTTAGTTGTGTTTGGCCTTTGTTGGGTCATCCAAATGCTCTATCATTGGGGCTTGTTTTCGAAGGTGGCCTTCTACAAAAGGAACGCCCGACCGAAACTCGACGAGGAGCTGGAACCCGTTTCCATTGTGCTCTGCGCCCGCAATGCCTATGAGTACCTTATTGAACTGATTCCTGTGCTGCTCAACCAGAACTACCCTGATTTTGAAATCGTTGTGGTGAACGACTGTTCCGACGACGACACCGAGGAATACTTGAAAAACCTTGAACGCTTGGAGCCAAGAATCAAGCCCGTGCAACTGAAGCAACACCTTAACTTCTTCAACGGCAAGAAGTTCCCGCTGTCGATGGGCATAAAATCGGCCAAGAACGACATTATCGTCCTCACCGACTTCAACTGTATGCCAGCCAACGACCAATGGCTGCGTAGCGTGGTGAACTGCTACAGCCACAATACGGAAATCGTCATTGGCTACAGTCCTTTCGTCCAAAAGAAAAGCACCCTGAACCGCCTCATGCGCTTCGATTCGCTCCAAAACGGACTGCTCTACCTTTCGGCGGCCCTCAACCGTCATGCCTTCATGGGTGTCGGCAGGAATCTTTCTTATCGTAAAGAGTTGTTTTACAGGAATAAAGGATTCATTTCCCATTACACGACTTCCGTCGGCGACGACGATCTTTTCATCAGCCAAGTGGCCACCAAAAAGAACACCGAGGTCTTGATTGACCCCGAAAATGCCATCCTCACCACCCCGACCGACAGCTTCCGCATTTGGATGCGACAAAAGAGTAGCCGCTACTCTACCGTGTCTAAATACAACATGAGGGCGCGTTTTTCGTTGAGCATGTTCCATGCCTCTGGGCTTTTGTTCTACTTATCCTTCATCGCTTTGCTTTTCATGCGCCCCGCTTTCAGCATCACCAACGGAGCGGCACTCTACATCCCGATTTTGGCTGTTTTATTCCTTTTGCGCCTTGGTTCCCAATACATTATCTACAGCAAAGCCGCCAAGCACTTGGGCGAAAAGGGTCTGCTTGCTGGATTGGTTGCCTACGATTTCCTGTTTGCTTTCCTCTCGCCTTGGCTCAGGCTGATGGGGAGGATGAATGTGGGGAGAGAATAAGCCTACCCCTTAATCTGAATCAAAAACCCTTCGTCAATCAGGGGCTGCACCAAACGGCGCATTTCCTCCACGGTGAATTTCTGCAAACCTTCCTCGGGCGTGGGACGGTCGATGGTGTAGACCATCACTTCACGCGGCTTCAGGAGGCGCACAATGTCCATCCAGCCGTTCAATACTTCGGGGCTTGACGAATCAAAATCCTTGCTTTTCAGGAACATGGTTTGCATGATGAAGTCGCCATTGAACTGCTTCAAAGCCTCCACTACCTTATTAATATCATAGCCCGACGCAGGATGGTTGATTTTCTCAACCAAGTCATTCGTCGGCGCATCGATTTTCATGGTCGGGTTGTCGACCTTGCGCAAAGCGTTGAACACTTCGGGCAAGTGTACCCGCGTGGCATTCGACAGCACCGTGATTTTCGAGTTGGGATAATATTGGTTGCGCAGCCGTATCGTGTCGTCAATGATTTGCGGAAACTCAGGGTTCAGTGTTGGCTCGCCATCGCCGCTAAAGGTGATGGAATCGATGTTGATTTGATTGGCTTGGCATTGTTTCAGTTTGGTTTCCAAGTCGTTGCGCACCTTTTCAGCCGAAGGCAATCGGGTGTCGTTGCGTCCGTCCTTGTTCCAGCCGCACTCGCAATAGATGCAATCAAAACTACAAATCTTGCCTTTTTCGGGCAGCAAATTAATGCCTAAGGAGTCGCCCAAGCGGCGACTCCTTATAGGTCCAAAAACAGTTTCTTCTCTGATCATAATCGTGTTTACTTCGCATATTGCACGGCTCTCGTTTCGCGGATGACCGTAATCTTGATTTGGCCTGGATAAGTCATTTCGGTCTGGATTTGCTTCGAGAGGTCGTAGGCAATGCGGTCGGCATCTTGGTCGCTCACCTTGTCGGCACCCACAATGACGCGCAACTCGCGACCCGCTTGGATGGCGTAGGTCTTCACCACACCCGGATAAGACATGGCGATATCCTCCAACTTGTTGAGACGCTGGATATAAGCCTCAACCACCTCGCGGCGGGCACCCGGACGCGCACCCGAAATGGCATCGCACACCTGCACGATGGGCGAAATCATGTTGTCCATCTCGATTTCCTCGTGGTGCGCACCGATGGCGTTGCAAATGTCGGGTTTCTCCTTCAGGCGCTCGGCCACCTTCATGCCAAGGATGGCGTGCGGCAGTTCTTCCTCATTTTCAGCCACTTTACCAATGTCGTGCAAGAGACCGGCGCGTTTGGCCGACTTCACGTTGAGGCCCAATTCAGCGGCCATCGTAGCGCAAAGTTTGGCCGTTTCGATGGAGTGTTGCAACAGGTTCTGGCCATAACTGGTACGATATTTCATGCGGCCAATCATCTTGATCAGTTCTGGGTTGAGGTTGTGGACACCGAGGTCGATGGATGTGCGCTTGCCGGTTTCCATAATCTCTTGATCCACTTGCTTTTCCACCTTGTGAACCACTTCTTCGATACGGGCAGGATGGATACGACCGTCGACGACCAATTTCTGCAAGGAAAGTTTGGCGATTTCGCGGCGGATGGGGTCGAAACCGGAGATGAGGATGGCATCGGGGCTGTCGTCGATGATGATTTCCACGCCCGTGAGCGATTCGAGCGTGCGGATATTGCGGCCTTCGCGCCCGATGATACGACCCTTAATCTCGTCATTTTCAATGTTGAACACGCTCACCGTATTCTCGATGGCCGTTTCAGAAGCCGTGCGCTGGATGGTTTCAAGCACAATCTTCTTGGCTGTTTGGGCCGCGCTCAGTTTGGCCTCCTCAGTCACTTCCTTCACATAGACCATCGCGTCGGCCTGAGCCTCTTCCTTGATGAGTTCGATGAGTTGCTCCTTGGCATCCTTCGCCGAGAGGCCGGAAATGGTTTCCAATTTCTTCGCTTCTTCGTCGTAAATGCGGTCGAGATCGGCTTTTTTCTTGTTGAAGGTGTCGAGTTGGCCTTCCAATTTCTGTTGTGCAGCCTGCAATTCCTTGGACTTGCGCTGCGCCTCTTCCATCTTCTTGTTGGCGTCTTGCTTCAGTTGGTTGATGCGGTTTTCGGCAGAGGCCAATTCGCGCTTGCGCTCGTCGCAGGCCTTTTCGTGTTCGTCCTTCATTTGGAGGAATTTCTCCTTGGCTTGCAAGATACGTTCTTTCTTGATGACTTCGGCCTTTTCCTTGGCCTCTTCAAGCAGGGCTGTTTCTTCTTTAGTGACCGCTTTTTTCAGCAGTGTGGAGGTGATAAAATACCCGACAGCCAAGCCCACCAAAAGGGCCGCAATCGGAAGAATGATGTTTAATGCGTTGAGTAATAACATTTTAAAAAACTCTGTTTTACCCGAAAATTGAGGAGGAAACAAAAGGAACTGTCTGTCCGTTGGGATATGCGTAAACCCCAAAAGATACGCTTGTGGCCACCGCGTTGCGCAAACGTCCACCGGCACCAACGGTGCTTCCCCGAGGGGAATGAGGCCTGTTTTTACAGAGCGCGAGTAGACCGATTGATGTGTTTGATAGTGTTGAGTTTACCAAATGCGCTGAACAGACAGTTCCAGTCTTTCAAAGAACGTCCATGCCGAAGCGTGGATTATGCTTGTTCGCTCAGTAAGGCGTTCAGGTCGTGCAGTTTGTGTTCCAAGTTCTGATTGCGGTAGGTCAACTCGGAATCCATTTTGACGACGGAAGTGGCAAATTGCAAGGCCGTCATCGAGAGCAGGTCCTGCACGTCCTTGTAGGCGTAATGCGCCGAGTAGTATTTCACCCGCTCGTTGATGAGTTTGCCAGCCTTGCGGACGCTCTCTTCGTCAGCGCGGGCCACCGAGAGCCGGTAGGGCCTATCCAACAGAGTGATGTTTATCGTAATCTCATCCATCTCGCTGACGTTCAATTATTTGAGTTATTCCTTACTGTTCAGAATCGAAACGCACCTGTCAATTTCCTTCACCAAATCCTTTATGAGCTTTCTACCTTCTTCTATTTCTCCCTCGTTGTCGAGTGCGTTAACAATTGTAGATTTATTTATTTTGTCCTGCAACTCCTCCGCCGCATGTCGCAACGCCAGATTTTCCCTGTCTAACGCTACGTTTTCCTCGGCGAGCCGCTTGTTTTCCGCTTCAAGCCGTTTCTTTTCATCAAGCAACTTCCTCAATTTCAACTCGATTTCAGATACTATGATGCTCAAGTCGGCCATCGCGCAAACGGTTTGGAATTGTGCCACAAAAATACGGAATTATATGTTACAGCACCCTTTTTGGCGAAAAAATTTTCCCCGATTTGTCGTGCATGGCTGAAAAAGCCGTAATTTTAGCGCATTAAATCTTCATCATTATGAAAACAAAAATCGTGTTTATGACCCTTTTGACTGCAATGCTCGCCTCGTGCGCACCCAAGGAAACCACTTTAACCTTCATTGAAACCACCGACACGCATGGGCGTTACGACGAGTTCGCCAACGATGCTTACCTCATCAAACGGATGAAAACCGAATTGGGCGACAAACTGATTCTCTTGGACAACGGCGACAATGTGCAAGGCACGCCGTTCCAGTATTGCTCCAACCAAGATGCCGAGCATCCCAACCTCGTTTCCGAAGTGCTGAATTATTTCCCTTACGATGCGGTAGGCGTTGGCAACCACGACATTGAAGCAGGCCGCAAGGTGTTCGACCGACTCTATTCCGAGTTGAAAATGCCCGTGGTTTGCGCCAATGTCATCGACGAAACGACCAGCGAGCCGTATTTCACTCCTTATATTATACTGAAACGCGACGGCTTCAAGATTGCCGTGCTGGGACTGCTTACGCCTTACGTCATCACTTGGGTGCCCGACCGACTGAGGCCCGGACTGCGCTTCGAGCAATTGGAGGCCGCCGCCGAAAAATGGGTGAAAATCATCCAAGAAAAGGAACAGCCTGACTTGATGGTTGGCTTGTTCCACTCCGGCTGGGAGCCACAGATGCAAAACCTGCCGCCCGACCATCCTTTGGGTCGCGAAAACGCCACGAAATGGGTGGCCGAGAATGTGCCCGGCTTCGACCTCATCTTCTATGGCCACGACCACCGCGCCCGTGCCGAAAAAGTATTGAATATCAACGGAGAACCCGTTTATGTGCTCAATTCGGGCAATCGCGGCTATGGACTTGCTATGGCCGAAGTCACCTTGAAAAAAGGACAAAAGCCCCAAGTTACCTTTGAACTGAAGCCCACCGACGGCGAAGAGAAAGACGAAGCCTTCCTTGCCCTGCTCCAACCCTATTTGGACCGCGCCGAGGCTTACAAGCAGCGCGAGGTGGCCGAGTTGCCCGTCAGCATCAGCAGCGACGAGGTTTTCAGCGGGCCTTGCCTTTGGGTCGACGAAATCCATCGTTGCCAGTTTGAGACCGTCGAAGCCGAAGGCATCCACGCCGACATTTCGATGGCCGCGCCCCTCAGCGGAGGCAAGACCCTCGAAGCGGGAATGTTGAAAGTGAGCGACTTCTTCACTTGGTATCCTTTCGAGAACTCGTTGGCAGTCATGGCTTTGACGGGCAAGGAGGTGAAGAATTTCCTTGAATACGCCTACGAGATGAAAAGCCCGATTTACAATTTCGACTGCGCTGCAGGCATCATTTATGAAGTGACCGACAAGAACCCGATGGGCAACAGAATCAAGATATTACGCATGGCCGACGGCACACCTTTCGATTTGGAGAAGACTTATAATGTGGTGATGAACTCCTACCGCTCGATGGGCGGCGGCAACCACCTAATGAACGGCCTCGGCTGGGCGCAAGAGGACATCAAGAACCACGTCGTTTGGCAAAGCGACCGCGATTTGCGCTCCCTCCTCATCGACTGGGCGGCGAAGAAAGGCGTGTTGGATAGCGTACCTTTGAACAGTTGGACTATAAAATAACCCGCTTCGCGTCACTGCGAGGCACGAAGCAGTCCAGACAGTTATCTTTTTCCCTGGATTGCTTCGTCGTTCCTCCTCGCAATGACGCAAAGCGACAACAAAACGCGACAAATGAAAGAAGAATTCCTATACTACCTTTGGGAGAACCGCCTAATCACCAACAACGGGGCATGTTCCTTTGTCCCCTTACAAACTATCGATGGCGAACCTATCGACATTGTCGCAACCGGCTACCGCAACACCAATTCCGGGCCTGACTTCTTGGAAGCCAAAATCCAAATCGGCGACAAACTTTGGGCCGGCCATGTGGAAATCCATGTGAAAAGCAGTGACTGGAACCGACACGGGCATCAAACCGACAAGGCCTATCAGAATGTCATCCTCCATGTGGTATACGAAAACGACACGAAGGCCAACGACCTCCCGACCTTGGAACTGAAAGGCCGATTCAACGAAACTTTGTTCTTTCAATATCAAGCGTTTATCTCCTCAAAAAACTGGATTCCCTGCGAGAAAAGCATTGACCGAGTACCCGTTTTTACCCGCCTTTCGTGGTTAGACCGCATGGCTATTGAACGCTTGGAAAGCAAGTCGGGAAATGTCACCAAAATCTTGGAATCCAACCAATTCGACTGGGAAGACGCGCTTTACAAACTCCTGATGCGCTATTTCGGCCTAAAAGTGAACAATGAAGCCTTTGAAACTTTGGCCAACATACTGACATTCAAGACCTTGCTGAAACATGCCAACAATCTCGTACAGGTGGAGGCCATGCTGATGGGCTGCGCTGGATTCCTTGAAACGGACTTCACCGAGGACTATCCCCTGCTGCTCAAGCGCGAGTTTGCGGTGATGAAAGCCAAATTCAACCTCCTGACCCTGCCCGCCGAGCGTTGGAAGTTCATGCGGATGCGTCCGAGCAACTTCCCGACCCTCCGTTTGGCGCAAATGGCGCAATTGATTCATAAAAACGGTTGTTTGTTCTCGAAAATCCGCGAGGCGAAAAACGCTGCCGAGGTCAAGGTTTTGTTTGATGTGGCGGCATCTGAATATTGGGAAACGCATTATCGGTTTGAGGCAGCATCAGAAGCGAAACCGAAACATTTGGGCGATGCCACAGCAAATATTTTGATTATCAATGCCGTGACACCCTTGTTGTTTTGCTATGGCAAACTACATAAGGACGAATCGGTGTGCGACACGGCCATGCAGTTCTTGGAAGAGACTGAGGCTGAAGACAATGCCATCATCCGACATTTCGCCTCATGCGGCATCAAGGCGGAAAATGCCATGCAGACCCAAGCCCTGTTGCACCTTTATAATATGTATTGCAAGCGGAAGCGGTGCTTGGAATGTAGGATTGGGGCTGTGCTGCTGCGGTGATCCTTGATTGAAAAAGTGAAAAGAGCCTACAACAGCACGGGGAGTGTGCAGGTTTCAGTTTTTCGCAACCGTATTGTGGTACGTAATCCCGGGACATTGCCTGTTGAACTCACCAAGGCTGACCTGATGAAAGAACACGGTTCCTATCCACATAATCCGTACTTGGCGGAAGTCATGTACCAGATGGGCTATATCGAGAAATACGGTACTGGCATCACAGAAAATATCCGCAGGATGCAAGAGGCCCGTCTCCTTGCTCCCGAGATAGACTTGAGTGCCGAGTTCGTCACCACAATCTGGCGCGATAATGATGCAACTGAAAGTTCAAATGTTGCAACTAATATTGGAACTGATGATGCGACCAATGACATTGATAACACTCTGGTTGACAAGCTAAACGACATAGCAAATGTTGCAACTGGAAGCACAAATGTTGCAACTGGAAATTTGAATGTTGCAACTGATCATCTGGCAGAGAACAAACGCATCGTTGATGAAATAGTAAAGAAGAAAGTTCATTCAAAGATGTCGCCTGCTCAAATAAGAGAATGTATTATTGAAGCCTGTATTGTAGAACACTCCATTGAAGAATTAGCCTTGCTTCTAAACAAAGCACCTGCACATTTGCGAAACAGATTTATCCCCAATTTAGTGGCTGACGGGATACTACTACCTACCAAGCCTCGTCATACCAAAGGTCAAACATACATGACAAATCCAAAACTTGATAAATAGGATTGAAGTGCTGTTGTTGCGAAAATAGGTTGCGTATGCGTAATCTAGCCTTTCTTGAAGGAGGTGCATTTTTCTCTATTGACTGCATAGAGAACTATGAACTTATCCGCGAATTGTCCTCTTTCGGCAAAGACTTGTTGGTTCTCTCGCCCGCCGACATCCAGCAGAATGTGCGCGACCGCGTGGCGGCACAATTCCATGCGTATCAGATGCTGTAATACGTTTGTTGAAAAAATTGTATATATTTGCAGCGTTAAACGAAAAGGAGGGAAACATGACAGCAATAGAAATGAAGTATTCTTTGTTCAAGGAAATTGACTCGATTGAGGATGAGTCGGTGCTGTACCAACTGACAGCCTTCATCAGGAACTTGTTGGGTGCCTCAAAAAACAAAACAACTTCCGAGGTGAATAAAGACGGGATTCCAGAGTTCATCCGCAACATGAGCGTAAAGACGGACATGACCGGTGAAGAGGATGTGAAGGAAGTTATGCACATGCACTGGGAGGAGAAGTATGGATAGGCTTTTTCTTGACGCAAATGTCATAGTGGATTTTCTCTGTGAACGTAGCGATTTCTATCTTCCTGCAGCCAGGTTGATGGTTAAGAGCTATAACAAAGAAGTCGAATTGTGTTGCTCTACATTGACATTGGCTACAGCAAGCTATCTCATGGAAAAAGGCAAAGTTAGCCAAGCGGAAATATTCCACAAAATATCTGACATGATTAGCATTTGTGAATTAGCCGATGTAGATAGGGATGTGGTGGAGCAGGCGTTGTCGTCTGGGTTTACGGACTTTGAAGATGCCTTGCAATATTTCTCTGCAAAGAAATGGGGTGCCGACATTATTATCACACGAAACAAGAAGGATTTCTTGAAGTCCCAGCTTCCGGTTTATGAGCCGATGGAATATCTGGAATTGTTTATGGATAATGCCTGATTATCTACAAATAGACCGACAAGACCGTTGTGGAATGGTCGTTGCGCGACATCAACAAGCCGTTGGGCGTGTCCTCCTACCAGCTTGAACAGGTGGTGAAGCGCACGGTGAGGGAGTTGGAACTGAAAAAAGAAAAATGTTTGAAATAACTATTGCATATTTGAATAATGTGTACTTTTGCATACAGTAACATAACAACGGAAACCAGACCATGGAAATAACTCTACCACAATGGCTTGATACTTTGATTTTCGATGAATTAGGGGCAAAATATAGTCCATCATATTCGGACATGACGAATATTGATGACGACAAAGAAAAGACGCTCAACTATCTTGGGACATACTTCCCTCGTAGTTATGCGGAATCGTATTGTATTTTCAGTGAGTATTTCAGAGCAAATAATACCTATCTTTCAAACAAAGAACAACTGTCAATTTTTGATTTTGGTAGCGGTACTGGAGGCGAAATCATTGGGCTTTTGACGCTGTTGAATGAGCAATTTCCAAATCTAAAGTTGATAAAAATCGTGGCATTAGATGGGAATCAGAATGCATTGCAGATTTACGAAAAGATTCTGAAAACACTTCAAATGCATATTGATGTACAAATAGAGAATAATTCAGCCCCGATTCATATAGATGATTTTTATGACCTTCATGTATTAGATAAAGTTATGAATAAGCGATTTGATATAATTATGTCTTTTAAAGCAATTTGTGAGTTTGTAACAAAAGAACAATTTGAAAGGCAAAATGCATATGAACATATTGCCAAGTTTTTAACACCAAAAATAAAAGATGACGGTATTCTATTATTCGAAGATGTTACAACATATAACAACACATCTCAAGAATGGCTACCTATTATGATGGACAAAGGTTTAATGTTGGCAAATTGTGTGATTTCAAAGAAAAACGAAGGATATAATCAAACATATTTCATAAGCCATTCTCACAAAACAAATGATAAAAGCAAAGTTGCTTGGAGGTTGATTAACAAATAAATAACGGAATTTATGCGATTACATAATTGGTTCATTAGAAACCTTGACGATATTCAACGGGAAGTTGTTATCGAGAGTATCGACAAAAGCATTATTGTACAAGGTTTAGCGGGAAGTGGAAAAACAAATCTTGCAATACATCGCGCATTACAAGCAAAAAACAGAGGATCTTATGCAATTGTAATCATGACCATTGCCCTTAAAAGGATGATTGCGTATGGAATGAAGGAATTAGGGTTGGACAATGAGCGTATTGCCTATGATTGGTCATGGGAAAATCGAGGTTTTGACTTGATAGGTGATGTATATTGTATGTTAAAGGAAAATGGACAAATAGATAATAGCGTAGTTTTCCTTGTTAGAGGCAATGAAACAAGAAAATTTGAACTTGTTTTCAAGGAGTACCAAGCCCCATATATTAGAAGCAGAGGTCATTTTGGCCTAGATTTTGGAGACTGGGTCGACAGTTCTATTTATGTAGCATGGAATAGAAGAACAAGTTGGTTTAAGGAAGTTCCAATAGATTCTGATTTCAATGTCACAAAAACCAACAAATATCGTTTGGTACCAAGTGGAACCCTTTATAAACCTGCCGAATCGACCATTGATTACTTAATTGTAGATGAGGCGCAAGACTTCAATGTGAATGATTTTAGATTGCGTTTTATTCCAAAAATGAATAAAACTATTTCGTTGCTGGGAGATTCTAATCAGAAAATGAATAGTAAAGGCAACTCAATGCAACAACTCAAGGATGCATTCCCAAATTTCAAAAACTTTAATTTGAAATACAATTATCGATTGCCAAAATCGATAGCAAAAGTAGTTCAGAAAATAACGGATTCTGACATAGATTTGCTGACGGACAATCTTAAAGCTGGTGGAAATAGCGATTTTCCAAATTATCCGAAACCTATTATAAAAAGGTGTAATTCTAGAGAAGATGAGATAAAATGGATTGCCAATAGGATAAACAATGAGAGTCTTGACGATGTTGCTATTCTTGTTGAAGATGCCTCTTGCATTCAGGAAGTCGTTAAATTGTTGGCATTAAATGGCATAGACAAAGTTCAAACCCATTATAGGACAGGAAAAACGGCACCTTTTCATACAGTAAACACATTGGATTTCTCTAATAATGACCTTCCATGTATTTTGAACTATTATGCTGCGAAGGGTTCTGAATTTGACCATGTTTTTGTTCCATTCGCGAACGAAGGTCGTGTAGGTAAACGCAATGATTTTTTTGTTGCATGTACTCGTTCATCAAATAGCTTGTATATAACCTATTCTGGAAAAAGAACTACGTTTTTAGACAAAGTTGTTGATCAAGATGTTGTCGAATATAAATAAAGGATTATGAAGTATTTTATTGAAATAAACTCGTGGAATCTTTTGGAATCATTCGTTACCGAAAGCATATCACCTTTCTCTTTCTATCAAGAACGAGATTTTGGCAACAATTTGAGCCGCTATTTGAGTGGAGAAAAAGAAAGAACCGATTGGTTGATTCTTTCAGAAAAAGATTTAGGTGGAGATTATGCAATTTGTGTCGATGATACACTTATAGATTGTAAAGCTCTAACCCCGGTAAAAGGGCTAAAAACCGTATATACTTATCCAAAGAGTATATATTATCGTAAAGGATTTGTGCAATTTAGATTTGGCACTATTGAATTAAGAGAATCGTTGATTGCCGAATCAACTATTTTGTTAGAGGTTAAGTGTCTTGAAAAGTATTCTTCTTCTTTTTATGTAAGGGAAAATGACAGTATAGAACGAAAAGGCATTTCCAAATTAGGCAACCCTTTTTCATTTGATAAAAACTCTTTTATTAATTACGACAATAGATATAACAAAACTAAAGGAGCAGTTGTGGGTTATGTTAGGGGAATTTATACGTCATCTAACAAAGATAATCAAATATTACAAACCGAATTGAGGAATCTTAAAAACAGTTTTGGCGGTTTCAACACCCAAATAATGATGAGTGATTCTTTATGTGAGGACAATGATATTATTGGGCAAATATACAAATGCAAGGATTTGTATTTCAATCAAATCGATTCTATTACTTCATTTGATGTACTGATTGCCCAATATCAAGAGATAGTAAAATTAGCGACCTTGCGAGTAGAAGAGATTCTATCGAAAAATTCCAATACCAATAGGGTTAATAAAGGCAGGCTACTTGACGAAAAAACCAATCTAGAAAACCAAATTACTAATATAGAAAAATCGTACAACATTTTTGATGTTAGACTTGAACTCGCTAACATAAAAGCAATAGAAAAAGCTCAAGGAGAAGCTGTTGGCAAAACAAGACAATATTTTAAAAAAGGAACAGCAGAATATGAACGAAAAGTCCAGCTCAAACATATAATTGAAGATTTCGAAAAGAACAATTTTGAATATGGAAAAATACAAATGAGGCTTCGACAAATAGAGCAAGAAATGGATGCAGATGCCAACAAGTATGATTCCACATTATCTGCTTTGTTTACGCGAGTAAGTGACATTCTTAATGAACTAATCAAAAAAGCTTCTTCCGTAACAAACAAAGATGCGATAGACTTATCAATAATATTGTTTGACAAAGATCATTTGACAATAAAGAATTCTATCGAAAGCTCCGAAATATGCTATTTCAATATTTTGTTAAAGTATATATTAACCAAAACTTCGGGAACCCAACCGTCAGAATATGCCGTATTGGAATCATTAGTAGAGTCTGCAAAGGTCTTCAAAGAGGATCCATTATCAAAGAACGAAGTCGGAGAAAGCATCTTAAACTATCTTCGAGCATTTTTGCTTTATAAGAATCAAAAATCTGATCAACTTTTAATTCCTGATAGTAATACACCCATTTTTCAATCCATTTTTTCTTTCTTTGTCAAACCTTTAGGATTTGAACAAATGGAAAGATATATGCTATTAAAAAAAATTCCACAAAAAGAATATGCGTTTATGCTTTGGGGAGCATGGATGGGTTTTGCTGATATGCCTAAAACATTTACTAATGTTCTGTATCAAAACGAAGAGGTTGATTGTTTAATTGATGATAAAATGCAAGAATTGTTCTAAAAATGACTACAAATAAACATTTCAATTTGACAGCTTTTGGTGTTCAACAAAAGGCGTATACACCAGTAATTATTTCCGCATCGCGCTCTACAGACATCCCCGCTTTTTATGCCGATTGGTTCACCAACCGACTAAAAGAGGGTTATGTTGTGTGGAAAAACCCGTTCAACCAACAACCAATGTACATATCTTTCCAAAACACGAAGGTGATTGTGTTTTGGACAAAGAATCCCCAGCCTCTTATGCCGTACCTGCATGAACTGGATGAGAGAGGTATCCATTATTATTTTCAGTTTACGCTAAATGACTATGTGGCCGAGGGTTTCGAGCCAAATGTTCCAAGTGTGGAACAAAGAATAGAAACATTTCGCCAATTGTCGGAAATGATCGGAAAAGAGCGGGTCATTTGGCGATTTGATCCTCTGATTGTTACACCACAATTAACTCCACATGATTTGCTTGTGAAGATTTGGAATTTGGGTAACAAACTGAAGGGGCTAACAGACAAACTCGTTTTCAGTTTTATTGACATTAACGGGTATCGCAAGGTGCAAAACAACCTTGTAAAAGAGACAATGTCATTTTCCAAGGATACTATTGAAAAAGCTGAATTTACCCAACAACAGATGAACGAAATTGCTGATGGGCTTTCAAAATGTAGAGACCGTTGGGCGAAAGAAGGTTGGTATGTTCAACTTGCCACATGCGGAGAGCAAATCGACCTTGACCGCTATAGCATCGTTCACAATCGCTGCGTTGACGGCGAATTGATGAAACAGCTTTGGCCTGATGACAAAGAATTACTGTATTATCTCAATTATGGCGAATTACCAACTTCTATGTTCGGTTTGGACTTTACCCAGCCAGCATTGACACCCGAAAAATTAAAAGATAAAGGCCAACGCAAAGTTTGTGGCTGCATGATTAGCAAAGACATTGGGCAATATAACACATGCCTTCATCAATGTGTTTATTGTTATGCTAACACCAGTAAGGAGGTGGTAAAAAAGAATTGGGCGAAGCATTTGGAAAATCCAACAGTTGAAACTATTGTTGGTGTATAAAGGTCCTCTGAATTGTTCGTACAAAATCAACAAACTTATTCGTATTTTTGCAGGCGCAAACGATGTTTAGAATGTCGTATTGGAAATGTAATGTAACACAAAATCAATCAAATACCATGAAGAGATCCATTTTTACCCTGATTCTTGCCCTCGGTTTTAGTGCCTTGTTCGGCCAATCCGACGGACTTCAACATGTCATCGTCATGATGGCCGACCGCTACGACGATGCCCAACTTTCGCAAAAAACCGCTTTGATGACCAAAGAGCAACGCCGCGATTTCGTCATCGCCGAAAGAAAAGCGTTTTGCCAAGCCTCGCAAGCCCAAGTGCTTGATTTTCTTGAAGGTTACAAAAATGACAACTTGGTCAGCGATTTGAAAACCTTCTGGTCGTTCAACGGCTTCAGTTGCTCGGCCAATGCCGAAGTCATTGCACAACTTGCCCAGCGCAAGGATGTTGCCATGATTATCCCTGACGAAATGCGCCCGATGATTCCCCAAAACGAGAAGATTGGCCCTGCCACAAGAGACAATGCCTGGCATGTGGACAAAATCAACGCGCCTGCGGTTTGGAACTACGGCGGCACTGGCTACACGGGCAACGGCATCATCATCGGCCTCATCGACACGGGCGTCAACTACAACCACATCGACATTGCCAACAGCATGTGGGACGGCGGCAGTGAGTTCCCGCACCACGGCTATGATGTTTTCTATCAAGACCTTGACCCCATGGACGACCAAGGTCACGGCACACACACCGCTGGCATTTTGGCGGGTCAAGGCACGGCTGGCACCCAAACGGGTATCGCTCCGGGAGCCAAAATCATGTCCATCAAGGTTTTGGGTGAAGATGGCGAAGGCGAAGCCACCCACCTCATCCAAGGCGTTGAGTTTGCTTTGGAACACGGTGCCCACCTCCTCAGCATCTCGCTCAGCGATGTCGGGGCCGGTCCCTGCTACTACTACCGCGACGTTTTCGCCACCTGTTTGGATGCGGGCGTGGCGGCTGCCGTGGCTTGCGGCAACGAAGGCCAAACGCAATACACCTACCCCATTCCCTTCAACATCAGTGCCCCGAGCAACTGCCCTCCGGCATGGCTCCATCCCGACCAAAGGAACCTCATTGAAGGCGGCCTGACCTCCGTCATTAGTGTGGGTGCCACCGACTCTAACGACGAGCATTGCGGGTTCTCCTCCGTCGGTCCAACGACTTGGGCTTCAGGCGCGAATGTCGGCAACTACAACGACTATCCTTACGAAAACGGCGATGTCAACCAGCCTGGCTTGATTCGTCCCGACATTTCGGCTCCGGGTGCCAACATCACCTCGTTGAACTACCAAACCACCAACAACTACATCGAAATGGACGGCACTTCGATGGCTACGCCTTGCGTGGCGGGTGTGTTGGCCATGCTGCTTGAAGCCAATCCCGACTTGAGTCCCGCCGAATTGGACTCCATCATCGAACTCACCTCCGTTAGGGTCGGCAACACCATGAAAACCAACCGCGTAGGCTCTGGCCGCATTGACGCTTTGGCCGCCATCAACGCCTTGTTCCATCATGGTCCCACCAACCTCACCGCCGACTTCAATGGCGAGCAAGTCATCCTCAACTGGACCGCCGCTCCCGAAGGCATTTCCTACGATGTTTATCGTGACGGTATGCGCATCGCCAACAATCTGACGACGACCACCTATACCGACCACATCAACTATGCGGGTTCATACACCTATTATATTATCGCCCATTTGGAAAACGACCTGACCTCGCTCCCCTCCAATTACCTCACCCTGACGAAAGCGGTCGAGATTGAGGCCGAAGTCATCAACAACATGCGTGTGTCGCTGTCGTGGAACCTGCCTGCGGGCGTTTACGACGGCTTCGAGTCGGGCGACTTCTACCAAAACATGTGGATTAATGACGCCACCAGCCCTTGGGTCATCACCACCACCCAACCCAACGAAGGCAGCTATTGCGCCAAGTCGACCAACACGGGCATGTTCACCAACAGCAAGATTTCATTGGCGGTCAACCTGCCTACATCGAGCGTTGTAAGTTACTATGCCCGAGTCAGTTGCTTCCCGCTCAACGGCTGCGGTTTCTTCATCGACAATGTGCAATATGGCGAAACCTTGAAGGACGAAGTGCCTTGGACGCGCTACACCGTGGCCATTGGTCCCGGCAACCACATTCTGGAATGGAAATACGCCAACCAACTCGCTGAAGGCGAATACGATAACGCTTTCTACATCGACGACATCACCGTGGGCACGCCTTTCGAGGTCTATCGCGCCAACTGCGACGGCAGCAACAACGTCTTGATTGCCTCCAATGTGGCCCAGTCGAATTATGTAGATTACGGTTGGGATGCCCTGCCGATTGGCCAATACAAATACGGCATCAGCACCGATGGCGGAAACACCATTGCTTGGTCGGATTGTTTGGAGAAGGATGTGTTGGGCGTGAATGAACTGGATGGATTGGAAGCCAATGTTTATCCCAATCCCGCCAATGACCAACTGACCGTGGAATGTGTTGGTGCAAAGCGTGTTGCCCTCGTTTCCATGACGGGAGAAACGCTTTATGAGGCTGAAGTTGGTGCCAACAAAGTTGTCTTGTCGCTCAGCGAGTATCCTTCTGGAATGTATTTCGTTAGGATTCAGAGTGATGGAGGTTGTTTCATAAAGAAATTCTGTATTGTTAGATAAATTCCGCACGCAAAATACGCAGAACTATGGGAATCGCAATGCGACGATCAATCCGCGTCCGATAGGTTTCTGCGTATTCTGCGATTTCTGCGTGAGACATCAATCCGTTTCTTCCAAGAAGAAAATCTCCTCCACCGATTTCCCAAACACCTGCGCCATCTTCAATGCCAACACCGTGGAAGGTACATATCGCCCTGATTCAATGGCGTTTATCGACTGCCGGCTGACACCGATACGCTTGGCCAATTCCTCTTGCGTGAGGTCCATTTCGGCACGAGCCACTTTCAAACGGTTCTTCATTATTTTTCCAACAGTTTCACCAAATCCGCCTCCAATTCTTCTTCCATACCTTTGCCGAAGCCGATGTGCATCTTCGCTATCTTGCCCTCGCGGTCAAGGAAGTACAGGGTTGGATAGCCCGAAACGCGGTAAGTATCAGACAGTTCGCGCTCGGAGAAAAGGATGGTGTAAGTAATGCCGCGTTTGGCCAAGAAATCGGCCATTTCATCCTTCTCAGGGTCGTCAATCGGGTCGATGCCAATCATCATGAAACCTTTGTCCTTGTATTTCTCGTGCAGGCTCTGCAAAATGGGCATGGCGGCACAGCACGGGGCGCACGACTTGTAGAAGAAATCGAGCAGCACCACCTTGCCTTTCAGGTCTGCGAGGCGGATGGTGTCGCCCTTCAGCGCGGACAGCGACCATTCCGGCGCGGGCGAGCCTTCGGCAAGCGGTTCGGGTTCCTTGTAGGGTTCGTAATCCTTCAAGACGATATTTTCGGGAATGGATTTCAAAGTCAATTTGGATTCGTCCACATTCGGGTCAAAGGAGAGCAACTTGCATTCCTTATATTGATACAAGGTATCCTGTTGTTCCACGACGTCAAAGGCCGTGGCAAATTGGATGGGCAAATAGTCTTTCTTGTCGATCCAGAAGTATGTCTCTTGCCGAATGGTCATCATGCCGAAAATGCTATCAGGCTCCTTATCGGCTGGAGCGAGAATATCGACCAAATAGCATGGTTTCCCGTCCAATCGGGTTTCTGAAAGGATATAGGAATAGGTACTGTCAGCCAATCTTTCCTCATTCGGAAGCGGATAACTGCTTAGATGTGTCAATACGGAGTAGAACGTGCGGTTGTGCCTTGTCGCGATGATGTCGGCAGCCCAAGGGTCGCACGGCATAATGGTTCCTGTACTGTCATCATAGTTAACGAATTCGTTTCCAGTATAAAGAAAATGACGGCTGTATTCTGAGTTAAGGTTTTCCTCAAACATGGCGAAAGCCCTGTAATACACGGTGTCGTCAGGGAGTTTTTTGAAATCACAGGCATAGCGGTAATGAGTCGTGTCGTTGCCCGACATGTATTTCATCCGCTCTTCCATTTCGTAATGCCCACCTTGGATGGACTGGCATTTCTGGTAGGATTTCCGAAGGACTTCTTCGGCAGCGGGCTTGCTGTTGCAGCCCACAAGCACGACCGCTACGGCGGCCCATGCCAAAACAGCTTTGATTGAATGTTTCATTTTGCGTTCATTTTAAGTTTGACGCTGCAAAAGTAAAGCAAACTTTCCATATAGACAAATTAATTTGTCATTTTTTTCGTTTTTTTTGTTGGCAGGGACTTACGTCGCCTGCCGAATGGTCTGCCATCCTTACGGGATTCCCTTGTGCCACAAAGTCCCGTAGGGACGACGGATATTAGGCAGGCGGTGAAATGCAATGGAACCCCTGCCGACAAAAAATGAAACCAAAATCACAAAAATCCACCAATGCACCCAAATTTTTCCCTATTATTGCAACCAAATTTAAACGTTATGTCAAACGAATCCATCATACAACTTTTTGAAGGTGTTAATATCCGTATGGTTTGGGATGAAAAGGAACAGGAATACTATTTCGCAGTTGCGGACATCGTGCAAGTGTTGACTGACAGCAATGATGTCAAGCAGTATATCAAAAGAATGCGTTCGCGCGATGCTGAATTGGATTTCAGGTGGGGTACAATTTGTACCCCTACTCGAATGAAAGCCGCTGACGGAAAATATTACAAAACCCAAGCCGCCACCTTGGAAGGCATTTTCCGCATCATCCAGTCCATTCCGTCCAAAAAGGCCGAACCGCTCAAACAATGGCTTGCCGAGGTGGGCAGTCAGCGTGTCGACCAAATGATCGACCCCGAACAGACTTTCCAAATGGCCGTGGCCGACTACCGCCGCCAAGGTTATTCCGACCAATGGATCAACGAGCGTATGAAATCCATTATGACCCGCAAAGCCCTCACCGACGAATGGGAACGTGTCGGCATCAAGGAAAAACAGGAGTTTGCCATCCTCACCAACATCCTCACCAAGGCTTGGAGCGGTATGACAACTGGGCAATACAAGGCTTTCAAAGGCTTGACCAAAGAAAACCTTCGCGACAATATGACCAGCGTCGAAGTGGCACTGAACACTTTGGCGGAGGCTTCCACCCGCGAACTTTCGCAACAGCGCAATCCCAAAGGTTTTGAGCAAAGCAAACAAACCGCAAAAGACGGCGGCGGAGTGGCCAAGGCCGCAAGAGACCAATTGGAAAAACAGTTGGGGCGCAGCATCATTTCTCCCGCCAAAGCCAGTGATTACCTACATCCCATTGAGGATGTTGAGGTTAAAGAACTGACAGAAAGCATAGAAAAATAACACAAATTATAACTCTATGGAAAACGACCAATTCAAACTGCCCGAGAACGCGCAACGCGAACTGAAACCGGGCGAAGAGTATGAACCCATACTCTCGAAAAACAAAAAGTATCAAGAAGTTACGGTATGGTCGGTGTGCATCGGCCTGCTGATGACCATCCTGTTTTCGGCTGCCGCCGCCTACCTCGGCCTGAAGGTCGGGCAGGTGTTTGAGGCCGCCATCCCCATCGCCATCATCGCCATCGGCCTCACGGGGCTGACGCGCAAAAACGACGCACTGTCGCAAAACGTCATCATCCAAAGCATTGGCGGCTGCTCGGGCGGCGTGGTGGCAGGTGCCATCTTCACCCTGCCTGCGCTCTACATCCTGCAAGGCAAGGGCTACCAAATCGAAATCAACTTCTGGCAGGTGTTTATCGCCTCGCTATTAGGCGGCATCTTGGGCATCCTGTTCCTCATCCCCTTCCGAAAATATTTCGTGAAGGAACAACACGGCAAGTTCCCCTTCCCCGAAGCCACGGCCACAACACAGGTTTTGGTCAGCGGGCAGAAGAAGGGCAAGGATTCGTTGCTTTTGGTTGTCAGCGGCTTGATTGGCGGTTTGTACGACTTCATCGTATCGACTTTCGGCTGGTGGTCGGAGACCATCACCACCCGTATGATGGGCTGGGGCGCAGCCTTGGCCGACAAAGCCAAGCTGATGTTCAAGGTGAACACGGGCGCGGCTGTGCTTGGCTTGGGCTACATCATCGGCCTGAAATACGCCTTCATCATCTGCTGCGGCTCCATTCTCGTGTGGTTCATCATCATCCCCGGAATGAACCTCATTTGGGGCGACCAAATCATCGACCTGATGAACGCGGGCATCACCGCCACCATTGGCTCGATGGCACCAGAGGAGATTTTCAAGAATTATGCGCGACACATCGGCATCGGTGGCATCGCTATGGCGGGTGTCATCAGCATCATCAAGTCGTGGGGCGTGATTAAGTCGTCGGTGGGCCTCGCCGCCAACGAGTTCAAGGGCAAGAAAGCCTCAGTGGAAGCCGTCGACCGTACCCAGCAAGACCTCTCGATGAAGACCGTCGTCATTGGAATCGTTATCGTTCTGATTATCACCTTCCTGTTCTTCTGGTTTGGCGTGGTCCACAACCTCGGCCACGCTTTGATTGGCATTTTGGTTGTGGCCGTCATCGCCTTCCTGTTCACGACGGTGGCCGCCAATGCCATCGCCATCGTGGGCAGCAATCCCGTGAGCGGTATGACTTTGATGACCTTGATTTTGGCCTCCTTGGTGATGGTCGCCGCTGGATTGAGTGGCCCGCAAGGTATGACCGCCACTTTAATTATAGGTGGCGTGGTTTGCACTGCTTTGGCCGTTGCCGGAGCTTTCATCACCGACCTGAAAGTGGGTTACTGGATTGGCACAACACCCAAGAAGCAAGAGATTTGGAAGTTCGTCGGCGTGGCCGTGGCCGCTGCCACCGTCGCAGGCGTGATTATGATTTTGAACAAAGCCTACGGCTTCGTGGGCGACGGAGCCTTGGTTGCGCCTCAAGCCAACGCCATGAGTGCCGTCATTGAGCCGATGATGTCGGGCGGCAGCGCCCCGTGGTTGCTCTACGGCATCGGTGCCGCCATTGCCTTGATCCTCAACTTCTGCAAGATTCCCGCCCTGCCCTTCGCCTTGGGTATGTTCATTCCCATCGACCTCAACGTGCCGCTGCTCATCGGTGGTGCCATCTCATGGTTTGTGAGCACCCGCAGCAAGGACCAGAAACTCAACGATGCCCGCCACAACCGTGGCACCCTCATCGCTTCGGGCTTCATCGCCGGTGGCGCTTTGATGGGTGTGGTGAGTGCCATCCTCAAATTCGCCAGCGTGGATGCCGTGGCCAAGACCGCCGACGGAACGCCATTTGCCGAGTTGCCCGTGGCTGGCCTTATCGCCTTGGTGATGTATATCGCCATCATCGTGTATATGATTTGGGACTCGAAGCGGGCGAAGGTTGAGGAATAGTATTTCAGCTTTGCTTTTGACTTTGCCATGACCGTCTGAACGAAATCTCAGGCGGTCATGGTCTTTTTACGATTTGCTGCAAAGTGTGCCCTTTTTTTTACTATTTTTGCAGCTCAAATTGAAATCAAGAAAGCCTATTGAAATGAAAAGATTTACGATGATTGTGGCATTGGTGCTTAGCATTTGCAGTTTCAGTTTTGCCCAAAGAAGCACATTCAGCAAAATCACACCAGATTTACAAGAAGAACTTGACAAACAGCCTAGTACTGACAAGACCTTTAGCGTCATTATTACCATGACAGACGAATACGATCAGGCACAAATGGCTCATGAAATTCAATACATGAAATCCGAAGAGCGTCGGTCCTATGTTGTTGATGAATTAAAACGGTTTTCCAAGGCGAGCCAATCCGATTTGCTACAATTGCTCAATGAAGGTGTGAGGTCAGAAATCGTGAAGGATGTAAAATCCTTTTGGCTGTTTAACGGAATAAGTTGCACTACAACCCGTGAAATGATTGAGGCTTTGTCGCAACGTAAGGACATTGCCGTAATTGACATAGACAGGGTTGTCATGCTTCCGGACAACGAAAAAGCCACCGAAGTGACCGAAGCTATTCGCGGCCTTGCATGGCACGTTTCGCAAGTTCATGCCAATGATGTATGGGCCTACAACGGAGCATCGGGCTATGATGGGACAGGCGTGGTGGTAGCCATCATTGATACAGGGGTCAATTATAACCACGTCGACCTCAGCGACCACATGTGGAATGGTGGTGACGAGTATCCAAATCACGGTTATGATTTCTTTTCAAAGGACAACGACCCCATGGATGAATACGGCCACGGAACACATTGCGCTGGAATCACTGCTGGTGACGGCACGAGCGGCACTCAGACTGGCATTGCGCCCAATGCCACTATCATGGCATTAAAAGTCTTCGGAGGAGCAGGTAGTGAGGCTTCTACCAATGACATTTTAGAGGCCATGAGTTTTGCCGTAGAACATGGAGCGGACATAGTCAATTTGTCCCTTGGGTCAGCGGGGGCCAGTGGGAATGTCTTCTACCGCCAAGCATTTGTCAATATGATGAATGCAAACGTGGTTGCTTCAGTTGCAGCAGGAAATCATGGACAAAACTACGACACCTACTCACTGCCCGCCAACATTGGTTCACCTGGCAACTGTCCATCACCATGGCACAACCCCGACCAAGCCTTGTCAGGAGGCCTGTCGGCAGCCATCACCATCGGCGCCAGCAACCGAAGCGACCGCAAAACGACTTTTTCATCTTTCGGTCCTGTTACATGGGGAAACGTAAGCGACTATAACGACTATCCATACGCTGAAGGCAGCACTACCGAAACCGGTCTTATCAAGCCCGACATCATTACTCCAGGAGCCGACATCGTTTCTTGTAACTTTCAAGACAACAGCGGTCATGTTAGCAACAAGGGGACTTCCATGGCGGCCCCATTGGCCTCCGGCATCATGGCATTGATGCTTCAGGCTAATCCCAACTTGACACCCTCCCAAATTGACCAAATTCTTGAAACCACTGCATGGCCAGTAGATTTCAAGGTAAAGAAAAACAATGACACAGGCGCTGGACGAGCCGATGCCTTGGCATGTATCGATGCCATTTTCACCAATGCCACTCAGCCCACTAATCTGACCTTAGAAACGCGTGGCGGCGACGTGATGCTAACTTGGACTGCCAGCACATCGGCTCCCGCAGGTTATTGCATTTACCGCGACAACGTTCAAGTGGGAACCACCACAGAAACCAACTATACTGACAAGCAAACCGAAACGGGCAAGCACGTTTACTATGTTCGAGCCAACGACAACAGCAACCACCAAAGCGTACGCTCCAACGCTTTGGTTTGCAACATCGCCCCCTATGCCACTTCCCCCGACAATCTATCCATTAGTTGGGACGGCGAAAATGCCTTCTTGAATTGGGACGCATCAACCACCAACAGCAATGAGATAACCTCGACAGATTTGTATTTTACCATGGACCCAAGGACAGCATACCCTTCAGCCCCCAACACAACCGCATTTTGGGGAATAAAATACGAACCAGAAGATTTGAGACACTTCATTGGCATGAGTATAGACCAGATGAGTATCTGCATTTATTCAACGGATCTGACGCATACGATAAGAATCTATCGCGGAACATCTTTTGGGAATACCACTGGCGAGCCAGTCTACTCACAAAGTTTCACCCCAACATGCGGTCAATTGGAAACACAATTAGTGACTCTAGACACTCCATATCCCATCGACGACATCTCGGAAGACTTATGGATTACTTGCAGTGCCACCTTAGGAAGCGAATATTCACTTCCTGCCGCCTTGGGGCTCTTTCCTGAGCCCAGCTCAAATTGCTTCTATCACGCTTCAGGAGACGACCCCAATCATGTCGTTTGGGGGCATTTCCCCGATGGAGGCCAACATGTTGCAGCTTGCATCAAAGCGCACCTCACTCGCACGACCACCTACACACCTGCCTACAACGTTTATCTCGACAATGGCAGCGAGTTGAGTAATCTTTCGGTTACCGAATACACAGGCCAGCCCAATTTGCACAGCGGCGAGAACACCTATTACGTTACCAGCATGATTGGCAACAACGAATCATGTCCTTCCAATGATGCAAAAATAGTTGTCATAGATAACACCCAAACGGAAAACGACGATATCACCATTGACAATAGTTCGGTTTACATCATCAACCCGACAGGTATGCTCACCGCTAATGGTTCACTGGTTTCGGCTGACCCGACAAGATTTATCCTTGAAAACGGAGCCCAGCTCATCCACAACTCAAATGGCGTGAAAGCCACGGTAAAGAAAGACATCACGGCTTATACCACCGACGACAACGGCTGGAACTTCATCGCCTCGCCCGTCACCGAAAACATCACACCGGACGCCAACAATGGCTTGATCACCAACAATTACGACCTTTACTTGTTCGACCAAAGCCAAGACAAGGAATGGCGAAACATCAAAGCCGGTGCTTTCACCACCATCAACCATAAGACGGGCTACCTATACGCGAATAGTGGTAACACAACCTTGACTTTTGCGGGAACGCTTGTCGCCTCTGCCGAATCGACAGCTTTGACCTACAATGCCAATGCTTTTCTGAAAGGCTTCAACCTCATCGGCAACCCCTATCCGTGCAATACAACGATTACCAATGACTTCTACATCATCGATGGAAACGGGGTAACTTTGGCGGCAACTGGTAGTATTATTGCTCCGTGCGAGGGTGTTTTCGTGAAAGCCACAGACACAGACCAAACTGTAACCTTCAGCAAAGCCAATTCCGCAAAAGGCGCGAACTCAAAGGATTGCTTCGATTTGGTCATCACCCAAGGCAAAGCCAACATCGACCGTGCCCGTGTGCGCTTCGGCGAAGGCATCGGCATGGAGAAATACGCCCTCGACAGCGAAAAAGGCTCAAGAATCGCCCTCTGGCAAGAAGGACAAGGCTTCGCCGTGGCTTACACCAATGGCCAAGACGAAATGCCGCTCAACTTCAAGGCCGCCCAAAACGGAACGTATTCCATCAGCATTGAAGCCAACAGCTTCGATTTGGACTATCTCCACCTCGTCGACAACCTCACTGGCAACGATGTAGATTTGTTGGTAACTCCAAGATATACCTTCGAAGCCAAGGCAAGCGACTATGCATCGAGATTCAGGCTGCTGTTTGCGCCTGCCGAAGAAATTGAGGTCGCCACAGAGGGCTTCGCCTTCTTCGCCGACGGTCATCTCCACGTCTTCAACCAAGGCAATGCCCGCCTGCAACTCATTGACATGACGGGTCATATCCTCTTCGCCGAAACCCTTCAAGGCAGCCTCGACAAGGCCCTTGATTTGGTTCCCGGCGTGTATGTCGTCCGCCTCGTTTCCGAGAAAGACACCCGCAGCATGAAGATTGTCGTCGACTGAGGTTGACGCTTCAAATATTGTCAAAATTGTCAAAAACATTGTGGCTCGACATGGTTTGTCGAGCCACAATTTTTATTGGCGGCAGTAAGTTTTTTTTCGTAATTTTGCAGCCCGATTTCAATTTAACCTTTTTACTTAGAAATGAAGAAGTTGACTATTACAATTGCGTTGACTACGCTCTTATCCTTGTCTGTTTTCGCCCATCCAGTGGATGTGAAAACCGCGCAGAAGGTGGCCACCACCTTCCTGAACAACAACGGCGCAAAAAGCACCCAACTCACCGACCTCTCGAAGGCAGCCGGTTTCCCGAACCTTTACATCTTCACGACAGAAAACAGTTTTGTAGTGATGTCGGCGGATGACTGCGCCCAACCTATCTTGGGGTATTCATTGAGCGACAAATTCATTGTTGACGACATGCCTGAGAATTTGCGGTGGTGGCTGGAAGGTTACAGCGATGAAATTCAATATATCATAGACAATCAAACAAAAGCATCCTCCAAAGTGGCTAAACAATGGAAGGAATTGGCCTCAGGAAAGCCTGATGCGGCTAAAGCCACGACGATTGTAGACGCTTTAGTCAAAACAATGTGGAATCAGGAATCTCCTTATAACAACAACTGCCCCAAATCTGGTGGCAAAAGTACGGTGACAGGCTGTGTAGCTACGGCTATGGCGCAAATCATGAAGTATTGGAACTACCCAACTCATGGCATCGGTTCACATTCCTACGCATGGAACAATCAAACTTTATGTGCAGATTTTAATGCAACCAACTATGATTGGAACAACATGACCAATATCTACGGGTCTTCAAGCACCCAAACTGAAAAAGAAGCTGTTGCTACATTGATGTACCATTGCGGTGTTTCTGTCAACATGAATTACGGCACAGTCGAATCAGGAGCCCTCACTTCAGATGTAGCTTCCGCATTAAGAAACTACTTCAACTATAGTCCGAACATCACATACAAAGTTCGTTCCGACTACGAAGACGGCGAATGGATTGCCATGCTGAAAGCCGAGTTGGACGCTGACCAACCGCGACCTCTTCAATACAGAGGCAGCATGGTCGGCGGATCTGGTGGTCACTCTTTTGTTTGCGACGGATACGACAACGAAGACCATTTTCACTTCAATTGGGGCTGGGGAGGCAAAAACAACGGATTTTTTTCCCTTGACCTCCTAAACACTGACAACGGAAATTTTACCGACAGACAGGCCGCCATATTCGGCATCGAACCTGTATATTGCGCTGCTGAAGACCCAACTGAATTAGAGTATTCAATAAGCGGCCGCCAAGTCACCCTAAATTGGAGTGTGGCAGACGGAGCCGCCAGCTATAACATCTACCGCAACGGCAGTTTGATTGGTAATAGCCCATCGGAAACCCACATTGATACCAATGCACCTTTTGGCTCAAATGAGTACTATGTACGCAGTGTGGATGCCAGCGGCAATCTCTCCTTCACCTCAAACTCCGTAACCGTAAACGTGGAATATAGCACAGAAGGCATGAAAGCCGAAGGGCTGCAAGTCAGTTATGACAACGAAGTCGCTATGCTCCATTGGTCATCACCAGCCTGCCTTCAATATTTGGATTATCTGACTTTCCAAGGAATGGTGTATTATACTGGTGGATTTGACCGTTGGGGAGTACGCTTCCCTTCTTCCAATCTAATTCCCTATTCTGGCATGAAAGCAACTTCGGTAGCAACCTATTTCTATACCGATGGTGAATTTACCGTCAATATTTACCAATGCACCGGCAATACTCCTTCAGGAACTCCTATAGCATCAATTTCAGATACATATACTGTTGGTTGGCACACCATAACATTCGAGGAATTCACCATCGATGCCACAAAAGATTTATGGATCTTTTTCCAATGTTCAGGGATTGAGACTCCTACCATCGTTGGCCAACAATCCGTCGAAGAAGGAGATTATTATTATAATTCCAAAGGCCAATTGAGCCATTTCACAGGGTATGCATTTTTTGTCTCGGCCAATCTTACTGACGGTGTTTTTTGTTATAACATTTATCGTAATGGCACCAAGATTGCGGAAAACTTGAACGCCAACAAGTATAATGACTCGTTGCCGGAAAACAATACAGCCAATTTCTACACCGTGAAATTGCAACGTGAGGAAGTCGAATCCGATCCATCCAATTGGGCCTGCTTTACAAAAGGAACCGCCCAAATCAGCGGAGACCTTGCTTTTGACATTGACAACACGATGCTTCTAACCGAAAACAGCACTCTAACCGTCACCGGTACATTAAGCAATTCCTATGAAGCCTGCCTTATCCTCGAAAACGGCGCACAACTCATCCACAACTCAGCAGATGTGAAAGCCACGGTGAAAAAAGACATCGCATCTTACAATTCAGGCCAAGACGGATGGAATTTCATTGCCTCGCCCGTCATTGAGACTATTAAGCCAAGCGAAGAAAATGGCCTGCTCAGCGGCAACTACGACCTTTATCTCTATGATGAGCCTTACCACATGTGGAGGAACCACAAAGAGCATATTGTTGACGGCACCAACCAAAACACGGCTTCAGGCTTCAGCATCAACCACAAGCAAGGCTATCTGTATGCCAACGAGTCACCTACAACTCTGTATTTCTCCGGCACCTTGACACCGAGCAACAGTCCGGTGAGCACCGACAACCTGAGCCATAGTGCCGAAACACTGAACGGCTTCAACCTTGTGGGCAACCCCTTTGTTTGCAATGCGACAGTCAGCACTGACTATTATATCATCGACACCAATAACGCCGTTTCATTGGCTCCAAACGGTCATGTCATTGCCCCTTGCGAAGGCGTTTTCGTGAAAGCCACAGAAAGTAACAATTTTCAAGTGGCTTTCACCAAAGCCAACGGTAATGCAAGAGCCCACAATACAAGCAATTGCATCGATTTGGTCATCTACCAAGACCGCTCCACCCTCGACCGCGCACGCGTGCGCCTCGGCGAAGGCACCAACATGGAGAAATTCACTCTCGACGATGATGTAAGCACACAACTCACCCTTTGGCAAGACGGTCAAGATTACGCCGTGGCCTACACCAATGGACAGGGCAAACTGCCCCTCAATTTCAAAGCCGCCGAAAACGGAACGTATTCCATTGGCATTGAAACCAATAGCCTTGATTTGGACTATCTGCACCTCATCGACAACATGACGGGTGATGACGTGGATTTGCTGGTCCCTGAGCCTGCCGAAGGGCCAGCCTCCTACACCTTCGAGGCCAAGACGACGGATTACGCATCGCGTTTCCGCTTGGTGTTTGTGCCCAACTGCGAGGACGCAGTTGGCGACGATGGGGCTTTTGCATACATCAGCAACGGGGAAATCGTCTTTGTTGGAAACGCAGTGGGAGACCCAGGCACTACGTCTCTACAGGTGATGGACATGATGGGACGGGTTCTGGTTTGTAGGGACGCATTGAATGTGTCCGCAACTTCGGTATCCGTCGCAGGAATGCCGGCAGGCGTTTATGTCCTACGCCTCATCGACGGTGAGAATGTGAAGACGCAGAAGATCGTCATAGAATAATCTCTCACTGGGTTCGCAAGCGTCCCGCTTGCAAATGAACAACTCGCAAACATCCCGCTTGCAAAAAAAACACAGATTAAATGAGCACAATACCTTCACATAAAATTGACGGTCGTTTCCCAAAAGAAGGTTGGCATAGCCGAGGTTATCTGCCTCATTGCGAAGCGAAAAATCTTCAATTCATCTCCTTTCGACTGTATGACTCCGTACCAAAAGAGGTGATTTTGAGATGGAAAGAACAACTTGCAAATGAAAGGGATTTTGAGCAGTCAAGCAAACTTTTGAAACTATTAGACCAATATGAAGATGCAGGGAAAGGAGCATGTTACCTCAATGATGAGCGCATTGCCAAGTTAGTTCAAAACGCTCTTTTGTTCCATGATGGGAAACGATACAGATTGTTGAGTTGGTGCATTATGCCCAACCATGTTCATGTTCTCATATTGAAAAACGACGGGATCACACTTTCCAGTATTCTGCATAGTTGGAGGTCTTTTACTTCTCATAAAGCCAACGAAATACTTGGTAGGACTGGTGATTTCTGGATGAAAGACTATTTTGACAGATTCATACGGGATGAAAGCCACCTGAACAATACAATTCAATACATAGAAAACAACCCCGTGAAAGCAGGCTTAGCAAAAGAACCGGAAGATTGGCCGTGGTCTTCGGCGTTTTATCGCTAACTGAGCATACTGGTTTCCTACTTGCAAAATCGGCAAGCGGGGCATTTGCAAACCCAGTTTAATTCGGCAAGCGGGACGCTTGCGAACCCAGTTTTTCACTATCTTTGCGCCACAATTTCAAGAACCGTGGCAAGCATTACGAACCAACCCTATAAAAATAATGCCCACATCGATGCGATAGTCAAGGCTTTGCGCGATGGCGGGCATTTGCTTTGTTCCAATTTGGCGGCCTCGTCGAAGGCTTTTGTGGTGGAAGAAACTTTCCGACAGATGGGCGGGCAACACCTTATCGTGTGTGCCGACAAGGAGGACGCGGCCTATTTCTACAACGACCTCGAAAGCCTGCTCGGCGAGCGCGGCATGGACTACAGCAAGAAGCAAGTGCTCTTCTACCCCACTTCCTACAAACGCCCCTACGAACCCGAAAAGCCCGACAACTCCTACATCCTTTCGCGGACGGAAGTCTTGCAGCGCGTTTCCACATCCGAGCGCAAAACCTTGATTGTCAGTTACCCCGAGGCTTTGAGCGAGAAGGTTTTCACGCGCAAACTCTTGGCCAAAAACACCTTCAAACTTAAGGTCGGGGAAAAGGTCAATCTCGATTTCCTCACCGATTTGCTGTACGACTACGAGTTTGAGAACGTGGATTTCGTCGTCGAGCCAGGGCAGTTCGCCATCCGTGGCGGCTTGGTTGATGTGTTTTCCTTCGCCAACGACTATCCCTACCGCATCGAGTTTTTCGGCGACGAGGTGGAAAGCATCCGCAGCTTCAACATCGCCGACCAACTTTCGATTGAGAAGCTGAAACAGATTGTTCTGTTGCCCAACATGCAAGAACGCGCTTTCATCGAAGAACGCGAGGCCATCCTGCAATACTTGCCCGACACGACCACCATTTGGCTCACCGATATGGCCTTTTTCGCCTCCCAAGTCGATAAGGAATACGACCGCGCCATTGAAGGTTTCGAGAAACTGCAAGCCACACAGGAAGAGGAAGTTAAAGCCTTGAAGCCTGGACAATTGTTCAGCAAGTCCGAGGAACTTTTGGACTGCCTGAAGAAACGCCGCACAGTTGAATTTGGCACTTCAAGCCAACTCTCAACTCTCAACTCTCAACTCTCAACTATTAACTTCCACACCAAGCCCCAGCCCATCTTCAGCAAAAACTTCAACCTCCTCATCGATGACATTGCCAATCACAAGGAAGAAGGCTACCGCGTCATCATCTTTTCGGAAAGCAGCAAACAACTTTCTCGCATTCAGGCGATTCTGAACGATATCAACCACAACGATGAGCTTCACCGCGACTTCGAGACCGAGACCATTGCCATCCACGGCGGCTTCATCGACGAGGATTTGAAGGTGTGCTGCTACACCGACCACCAAATTTTTGAGCGTTACCACCGTTTCCACCTGAGCGACAACTTCTCGACCAAGCAAGCCATCACGCTGAAGGACCTTTACGAACTGAAGCCCGGCGACTACGTCACCCACATCGACCACGGCATCGGACGCTTCGACGGCCTCGAAACCATCGAGAACAACGGCAAGCCGCAAGAGGCTATCCGCCTGATTTACAACAATGGTGACCTGCTTTATGTGAGCATCCATTCTCTGCACCGCATTGCGAAATACAGCAGTAAGGACGGCACGGAGCCAAAACTCAGCACCCTCGGCAGCGGCGCATGGAACCGCCTGAAAAACAAGACCAAGAGCAAGGTCAAAGACATTGCGCGCGAACTCATTAAACTCTACGCCGAGCGCAAACGCACGCCGGGGTTCAAGTTCTCGCCCGACAACTACCTGCAAAACGAACTGGAGGCTTCGTTCATCTACGAGGACACCCCCGACCAACTGAAAGCCACCAACGACGTGAAGCGCGACATGGAAGGTGAAAACCCCATGGACCGCCTCGTGTGCGGCGACGTGGGCTTCGGCAAGACCGAAGTCGCCATGCGCGCTGCATTCAAGGCTTGCTGCGACTCGAAACAAGTGGCCGTGCTTGTGCCGACGACCGTTTTGGCTTTGCAGCACTACCACACCTTCACCGAGCGCTTCGACGGTTTCCCCGTCACCATCGAATACCTCAACCGATTCAAGACGGCCAAGCAACAAACCGAAATCTTGAAGAAACTCGAAAAAGGCGAAATCGACATCATCATCGGGACGCATCGCCTTACGGGAAAGGATGTGAAATTCAAGGATTTGGGCTTGCTCGTCATTGACGAGGAACAGAAATTCGGCGTGGCCGTGAAGGAGAAACTCAAAGAGATGAAGGCCAACGTCGATACGCTGACTTTGACCGCCACGCCCATTCCGAGAACCCTGCAATTCTCCATGATGGGCGCAAGGGATTTGAGCGTCATCACCACGCCGCCACCCAACCGCTATCCCGTGCAGACCGAACTTCGCGGCTTCGACGGAGAGCTCATCCGCGATGCCATCCAGTTTGAGATTGCCCGCAACGGTCAGGTGTTCTTCATCCACAACCGCATCCAAAACATCATGGATGTTCACGACTTTATATTAAGGTATGTGCCGGGCATCCGAATCGCCGTGGCCCACGGCCAGATGGAAGGTTCTAAACTTGAAGACATTATGCTCGGCTTCATCAATGGTGACTACGACGTGTTACTCTGCACCACCATTGTCGAATCGGGTTTGGACATCCCCAACGCCAACACCATCATCATCAATGATGCGCACCGTTACGGCCTCAGCGATTTGCACCAGTTGCGTGGACGTGTGGGACGTTCCAACAAGAAAGCCTTCTGCTACCTGCTGACGCCACCTTTGAATACACTGACTCAAGAAGCCCAAAAACGCCTCCGTGCCTTGGAGGAGTTCTCCGACCTCGGCGAAGGCCTCAACATCGCCATGCGCGACCTCGATATTCGTGGCGCAGGCAACATTCTCGGTGCCGAACAGAGCGGTTTCATCAACGACATCGGTTTTGAGACCTACCACAAAATCTTAGACGAGGCCATTCTCGAACTGAAAGAGACTGAATTTCAGGATATTTTCGACAAGGAAGAGGAGAAAACATACGTCACGGACTGCACCATCGAGACCGATATGGAGGTGCGTTTCCCCGCCGACTACATCAACTCGACGCAAGAGCGCGTGAGCCTCTACAGCGAACTCGACCGCACCAAGACCGAGGAAGCCTTGATGAAGTTCACCGACCACCTCATCGACCGCTTCGGCCCGATTCCAAAGCAGGTGAACGACCTTTTAAACACCGTGCGCCTCCGCTGGATTGCCAAGGACTTGGGCTTCGAGAAGATTCTGTTGCGCCACCATAATATGACGGCCTATTTCGTCAGCAACCAAGAGTCAAGATACTTCGAGAGCGCGACCTTCCAAAAAGTCATGCAGTACATCATGAGCCACCCGAAGCGCACCGCCGTCAAAGAGGCCAATGATAAGCTGCAATTGACTGTAAAAGAGGTTAGTACAGTGACACAAGCGTTGGATTTGCTGCGGGAGATGCAGAATTAATCTCACGCAGAATGCGCAGAAATCGCAGATTCGACGAAGTCAATTATATGAAGCGCAAAGCGACGAAAGGTTTACGTCCGGCAGGTTCTGCGAGTTCAGCGATTTCTGCGTGAAAAAAACTCATTCCGCATGACGCGATTCCCAAAAATCCGCCCCCTTCACACCGATTTCCTTCGGGTCGAAAACAGGCTCCTTGCCTTCCTTCTTCTGCCTTTCGTAAGATTTCAACGCCTTGAACGCCTGGCGCGAGAGCAGCAAAATCACGATGATGTTCACCCATGCCATAGTGCCCACGCCGATGTCGCCGAGGTCCCACATTGCCTTGGCCTCGTGCAAAGAACCAAAGAATACCATGCCGACCACGCCGATGCGCAATACCCAAATCAAAACATGCTCCAGTTTGCCCTTGCCAAAAAGATAGACAAGGTTGGTCTCCGCATAGTAATAATACGCCATGATGGTCGTGAAGGCGAAGAAAAACAAGGCGTATGACACGACGACACCGCCAAAATGGTTCCCCAAAAGCGTACTCAAAGCTGCGGTAGTATAACTGACATCGGGCGAGCCTAACTCAACACCTTGGGCGGCAATAAGTATGTTGCCCGAAGCGTCGAAAACGTTGTAGGTCTTGCATGCCAGAATCATCACGGCGGTGGCGGTGCATACCAATAAGGTGTCGATATACACCGAAAACGCTTGCACCAATCCCTGCTTGACGGGATGTGACACCTTAGCCGCGCCAGCCACGATGGCACCCGTGCCTTGGCCAGCCTCGTTGCTGTAGATGCCTCGTTTCACGCCCCACGCGATGGTCGAGCCGAGGATGCCGCCCAAGGCTTGATTCATGCCAAACGCGCTTCGTATCATGTCCATGAACACGTCAGGCACTTCGCGGATATGGAAAGCCAACACGACAAGCGAGAGCAGCACATACAAAACCGCCATAAACGGAGCCACGATTTGCGCCACGTTGGCGATGCGCTTCACGCCACCCATCACCACCAAACCGATGAGCACGGCGACAACAGCGCCAATCCATGCAGCATCAATATGATAGGTGTTGGCAAACGACATCGCGATGCCGTTGGACTGCACCGGCGGCAAGAAAAAGCCCGTGGCCAATACCGCACACACGGCAAAGACCACAGCCAACCACTTGCTTTTCAGTCCTTTCTCGATATAATAGGCCGGACCGCCACGAAACTGGCCTTTGTGCTCTTCCTTGTAGATTTGCGCCAAGGTAGCCTCGGCAAAAGCTGAACCTGCACCCAAAAAGGCGATAATCCACATCCAGACGATAGCACCTGGGCCGCCATAGCCAATGGCCGTGGCCACGCCCACGATATTGCCAGTACCCACGCGCCCCGAAAGCGCCATCGAAAACGCCTGAAACGAGGTGATGCCTGTCTTCTCGCCCTTTTCCGATGAGAAAAGCAGTCGCGCCATCTCGCGCAGGCGACGCACCTGCACGAAGCGCGTTCCGATAGAGAAATACAAGCCCGCCAAGAGGCAAATGGCCACAAGTGCCGGACTCCAGACATAGCCGCTGATTGTTTGAATGAGTTGTTCCATAGTGAAATCTCTTATTTAACTGTTTTGAAGTCTGAAGAACTCCTTTTGTTGCTCTATTTCACGCCGAAGTTCTTCTTTGGTAGGCATATAAGTCAGGTATTTCGCCGCAAAAAGTTGGTCATTGCCGTTCAACACGCTATAGTGAGCCACATCCTCGTCGGTGTCGGCGCAAAGCAAAATGCCGATGGTGGGATTATGCCCTTGCGGTATCATCATCTCATCGTACATCTTCACGTACATATCCATCTGTCCCACATCCTGATGACGAAGTTTTGTGGTCTTGAGGTCAATCAGCACAAAACAACGCAAGTTATAATTGTAGAACACAAGGTCGATATAATAATCCTCTTTCTCCGTATGGATGCGTTTCTGCCTATCAACCAATGCGAATCCCTTGCCTAATTCCATGAGAAATGGTATCATGTGGTCAATGATACGTTGCTCCAAGTCGCTCTCGGTGTAGTCAGTATTGTTCTTGAAGCCAAGAAATTCGGCCACTACAGGATTCTTCAAATACTCCAGCCTGTCCTGTAGCGGTTGGGTCAATCGTTTCATTTCGTCACGGACCAACTCCTTGTTTTGCGATTGCAGCAAACGATGGTAGTATTGGCTGCTGATGTTGCGTTGCAGCGTGCGCGTGCTCCACATTTCATTGGCGGCTTCTTGCTCATACCAAGCGCGGGCTTCTTTGCTGTCTTCCTGCAAAATAATGGCATAATGTGACCATGACAACCTTAAGGGTTTTTCTGAAATAATTAAGCTGTAAATGTCATGTTGCTCAAATTGTCCCGTCACTGCTGGGACTTTTTCAGATTGTCCCGTCACTGCTGGGAAAATTGTATCTCCATCCTCAAATTGCGCAATCAGAGACTGCAAAATCCCATCCGATGAAAGTCTGACATATTTTCCACTCGCTGAATGGAAAATTTCGGGAAATGCTTTATAAAACGAAACGTACCTATATAAGTTGTTGCGAGAATAACCCGAGCCAAACCGTCTTGTCAGTTCTTTTGCAAGGCTTTTGACCACCTGTTCTCCATACTGTGCCCGTTTGTCTTTCAGCACCTCAAGTTGGATACGCATACCAAGTAGCCAATTGCGCTTGATTAGCACTTCGTTCACGGCACGGTAAGCCATTGCTTGTGCCTGTTCAATGATAGTACAGGCATCTTGATACAATTCTCCAGTTTCCTGCACAACGGCACGAGAATCTTTGGGAATGCTCCTATTATCACTCATAATGAAATAGTTTATGGCGCAAAAATAGGTTTTTCTCTTCAATAATCAAATTTTTCAAACAAAAACCGCCTCCGCCATCCAATCCTTCCGCCCAAGCAGGCTGAAGATGGTGATTACCCTAATTGGTTTTGTTTTGATTATGCAAGCATTAAAACAAATTTTCGGTCGTTTGTGGCAATTTTGTTCGGTCGTTTGTGGAGAATTTGTTCGGTCGTTTGTGGAAATTTGCCGACCCGTCATCTCGTCAAGCAAGCATCTACGGATTAACTTCTTCGCTCATTGTCAACTGCTTTTAATACGCTACAGAAAGTCTATTGCTCGCTGATTTGGGAGCAATTTGTTATAAAGTCCTAAACCTCTGCAATTTGCAAGGGCAAAGCCATAAAAGTTTTCAACAAGGAGAAATCACAAAGCCTCAGCCATCAAATCCTTCCGTCCAAGCAGGCTGAAGATGGTGATTTCGTTGTCCTCGTTGAGGATGCGGAGCGTTCTCAAAATCTCGTTCAAGGTTGAGCCACTGGTGGTTACATCGTCAATGATCAGCACATTCTGCTGGCGGATGGAATCACAGAGTTTTGCGTCCATATCAGGATTGAGAATATCTTGAACCTTACATAATTTCGGTTGGGAAAAGCGATAGACATAACGCATCATAAAGTGATTTGCTCTACTCGTAGATCCAGGCATTACAACAATATTGTAATTGTAAAGATTGATTCTATTATGCAGATTATCAATTGCTTTCATCACAAAATTAGTCAAATCTGTATGCTCTTTCAACTCATAGGTGCTATCTACATAATCGAGAAACGCAAGACGGACATTGCCATCCACTTGGTCAGAAAACTCATAGCCGTAATAAAAACACTTATCGAAGGCCTCCACTTGATAGCCATCGCCCGTCAAGGTTACGATGTCCTCCGTACCGTCGTGCTCAAAATCGAACACGAACATCTGTTTCTCGCTATCGAATGTCACGCCCATAGTTTTGCCTTTTTATGAGCGCAAAGATACATTTTTTCTCACAAAACTCTCATAAACCCCTCAAAACTTCACAAAAACAAGGCTGCCTACCCCAAACGGGTGGCAGTCGGAAAGCCGCCGGTTGGCAGGCTTTCCAACGTCAAAATAAGGTTTTGCAAGTTTTGTAGGTTTTGTGACAGAACAATCACCTCGTCAAGCAAGCATCCAAATCCTTCACCAGATCTTCCTTGTCCAAATGTTGCCCGATGAAGACGAGTTTTTGCATACGGTCGCCGTAGGTGTCGTCCCAGTCGCGGCGGAGGGTGGGCTCGCGGTCCATAAAGGCCTCCAACTCGTCAGCGGGCATAGTGGCAAACCACTGGCCGGCATCGCGAAGTTGCACCTGCTTGCCTGCCTGCTCGAAGATGTAGCAAACGTCGTATTCGTTCTTGAAGTAGCAAATGCCCTTCACACGGATGACGTTCTTCGGCATCTTGCGGGCCACAAACTCATCGAAACGTGCCATATTGAACGGCTGGCGACGGTAATACACAAAGGTGCCAATGCCGTATTCCTCCACCTCGCCGCCTTCATGGTCGTGGTGATGGTGGTGATGGCCGTGCTCCTCTTCCTCATCATCGTGGTCGTGATGATGGTGATGATGCTCGTGTTCGTCCTCATCCTCGTCATCGTCGTGATGGTGTTCTTTTTCCACCGCACCTTCCACTTCCTTAATCCAAGTGGCGGAAGTGGCCACCTTGTCGAAGTCGAACATCTTGGTATTGAGGATTTTGTCGAAATCTACATCGCCATAGTCGCACTCGATGATTTCGGCGGTGGGCTGCAAGGCGCGGATAATGCTCTTCACGCGACCCAATTCCTCTGGCGTGACTTCCGAAGCCTTATTGAGCAAGATGATATTGCAAAACTCAATCTGCTGTATGACAAGGCTTTCCAAGTCGTCCTCGGCCAAGTTTTTCTTCATTAGGTCGTCGCCGCAACCGAACTCGCTCTGCATCCGCAGGGCATCCACCACGGTCACGATGCAGTCCAAGATGGGCAAGCCGTCCTTGGTGAGTTGCCACGCCATTTGCGGGAAAGAGCAAATCGTCTGCGCAATCGGCTCCGGCTCGCAGATGCCGCTGGCCTCGATGACGATGTAGTCGAACCTCTGCATAACGATGATTTCGTGCAGTTGTTGAATCAGGTCCATCTTCAAGGTGCAGCAGATGCAGCCGTTCTGCAAGGCGACCAAACTGTCATCCTTTTGGCCGACCACGCCGCCTTTTTCAATCAGGTCGGCATCGATGTTCACCTCGCCTATGTCATTGACAATCACGGCGAACTTTATGCCCTTACGGTTGTTCAATATCTTATTGACCACAGTGGTCTTGCCGCTGCCGAGATAGCCGGTGAGCAGCAATACGGGTATGTCTTTTTTCATTTTTCGTGCTGTTTTTAAACGAGGCGCAAAGGTAAGGATTATTGTTGAATTGTTGAATCGTTTAACCGTTGAATTGTTTTCAGAAAAGCCAAAATTCGCAGTTGGAAATGCTATTTTTATGCCAAATTTCGCAGTTGGAAACTTGATTTTTACATCGATTTTCGCAGATGGAAACTTGATTTTTAGATAAAATTTCGCAGATGGAAATGCGATTTTTTGAAAAATTTCACAGATGGAAACTTGATTTTTTGTAATTTTGCGGCGTAAAACAAAAAAACTATGGAAGACGAAATCATAAAACCCATCACCGACGCTTACCTTATGAGGCTTTCGGCTACCGACCTGAAATTCAAGCGTTACCTCTATGACAAAATCAACTGGGAAACGAGACTCATCGGCATAAAAGGCGCTCGTGGAGTCGGGAAAACAACGCTGATGCTGCAACACATCAAAGAGCATTTCCCGAAAAAATCCGAAGCCTTGTATGTTTCGTTGGACAACTTGTGGTTCAAGACGCACACCTTGGAAGAATTGGTGGCCTACGAATACGCCCACGGCGTAACGCACCTGTTTCTCGACGAGGTACACAAATACCCTGACTGGAGCATCAGCATCAAGAACCTATACGACACTTACACAGACCTTTACATCGTCTATACCGGGAGTTCGATGCTCGAAATCGACCATTCCAAGGTGGATTTGTCGCGGCGGCAGACGCTCTACACGCTGCGCGGTCTTTCACTGCGCGAATATATGGCATTTGAGGGCGCAATGACCGCCGAACCCATCGCCTTGGACGACCTCTTGGAACGGCACATCGAAATCGCCTACGACCTGTTCCAGAAGGCCAAGGTGCTGAAATACTTCTCCGCCTATTTGGAGAACGGCTACTACCCGTTTTACAAAGACGCGAAGAAAGACTATCTGATTCAACTTGCCGAAGTCGCCAACTTGGTGATTGACACCGACTTGCCCGCCGTTGAGGAAGTCACCTACAGCACCGTGAGGAAGACCAAAACCCTGCTGATGCTGATTGCGCAAAACCTCCCGCTGATGCCCAACGTGAACAAACTGACCGTGCAATTGGACACCAGCCGCGAACTTTGCCTCAAGATGCTCTACGCCCTCGACCGCGCCGAGTTGATACAACTTTTGACCGAAAACATCAAGGACTACAAGCACATCATCACGCCGGAGAAGATTTACCTCAACAACACCAACCTGATGCGGGCTTTGACTCCAAGAAGCGAAATCGGCACCGTGAGGGAGACCTTCTTCGCCAACCAAACCTCGGCGGTGGCCACGCTCACAATGCCGAAAAAAGGCGACTTCCTCCTCAACGGCACAAGCTTGTTTGAGGTGGGCGGACAAGGCAAGAAATTCGACCAAATCAAGGACATCCCGAACAGTTACCTCGCCATCGATGAGACCGAAATAGGCTACGGCAACAAGATTCCGCTCTGGATGTTCGGGTTCCTTTATTAGGACTGCGGGACTGCGGGACATAGGATTAAAGACACGGGGACAGTCCCCGTCACGAAGTGACGACACTTTTATTAACCCCACACAAGCACAGCGCAGTGTGGGGGCCAAAACAAACAGATATGGACAAAAACGAAACCTACAAACTCCTCCTCGCCCAAGTGAAGGCGATGGTGAAAGACGAAAGCGACCCCGTCGCAAATATGGCCAACGTGGCCGCGCTGATACAAGAGGCCTTCCACTTCTGGTGGACGGGCTTCTATCGCGTCATCGGCGAGCAATTGGTGCTCGGGCCGTTCCAAGGACCGGTGGCCTGCACCCGCATCGGCTTCGGCAAAGGCGTGTGCGGCACCTCTTGGAAAGAACGCAAAACCCTTGTGGTTGAAGACGTTGAACAATTCCCAGGCCACATCGCTTGCAGCAGCGAATCGAAGAGTGAAATCGTTGTGCCGCTGATGAAACAAGGCGAGGTCATCGGCGTGTTGGACATCGACAGCGAGCGGTTGGCCACCTTCGACCAGACCGACAAGGAATGGTTGGAGCAGATTGCCGAGGCGACTGCCGCCGTTTTATAGTTTCAGGTAATCTTTCTTGATGGTTTCGTCCCACATCTCGAATGGGACGATGGTCTTGATGGACTTCACCACGATGTTCATGATTTGCTCGTGGATGTAATCTTTCCTGAAAGCCAAACAAATCGTCCGCTTCGGCTCAGGATTGACGATGGGTTTCAGGCAAGCCCGCATCGGCTCTGTCAAAAGCCTGATGTGCGTTTCGGGAATGATGGTGACACCACCATTTTCGTTGGTGATTTGTATGAGGATGCCTACCCTGCCGCCCTCATACATTTTCTCGTAAGTGAAAGTTTCGTCAGGCCGCAGCATGGAACGGTCAAACAAGCGCACGCCGTCCTTCATAATCCAAACGGGATGGTCGAGCACATGGTCGCGCTCGATGCTATCTTGTTGCATCATAGCATCTTCTGGCGAAACATAGACAAAGAACCGTTCATGGTATAAAGGAATCTCAAGCAGGTCGGGGTCGTTGACGGGCGAGGCCAAGATACCCATGTCGATTTCGGCCTTTTTCAGTTTGGCCAAAATGGTGCTCGTCATCAACTCTTCCATTTGTAGCCGCAAGGCAGGATAATGCAGTTTCGCGAACTTGAACATGCCCGCCATCAGCACAGGTGCCACCGTGGTAATCATGGCCACGTTCAAATCGCCGGAGCAGAGTTCCTTTTCGGAGCGCGTCAGTTCAGTCAGTTGCTTTGCGTGATAGACCACTAACTTGGCCTCGTCAATCACTTTCCTCCCGATTTCCGTCACCGAAACGGGGTGCGTGTCGCGGTTGAAAATCCTCACGTCAAGTTCCTCTTCCAATTTTTTCACCATTAGGCTCATCGTTGATTGCGTCACGCCACTGGCTTCGGCAGCCTCCACAAAATAGCCGTATTCCTCAATGGCGATAATGTATTCCAACTGTTGCAGGGTCATCTTTATTGATTTTTATCAATGCAAAGATAAGCATTATTGTATTGACCTATACAAAACGCCGAAATATTTTTGCCGCCATGTTTCAAAAACGAAAGCAAATGGAAAAATGGAATATCACCCTTCGCTATGCCGGATTCTCTTTGTTAGGAGTTGCCGTGCTCATGTTTGTATCAGCGTTCATCGCTTTCAGGAACGACATGGACGACAGTTTTGAACCTTTGGTTTTTTCCGCCATGACCACGCTACTTTGCGGCTTCTTCGCCATCATCGGCACAAAACCACAAGAAAACATGAGCATCGAGGAGGGCTATTGCATCGTCACGGGCTGCTGGATTGCGGCCTGTTCCTTTGGAGCCATACCGTTTTTGATTTTTGGCGGCGAGTTCACTTTCATCAATGCCTTCTTTGAAAGCGTCTCAGGCTTCACCACCACGGGCGCTTCCATTCTCAACAACATTGAGGCCCTGCCTAAAGGCCTGCAATTCTGGCGCATCGCCACGGCTTGGATGGGCGGCATTGGTATTGTCACGCTCGTTTCGTTGGTCATTTCGGCGCAACACGACCGCCATTCCGTTTTGGCCAGCGCGGAACTTTCCGACCTTGCCAAGTCGTACTACGGCGGGCGCAAAAGGCACTTCGTCTATAGGTTGATTGCCGTCTATCTCATCATCACCTCGGCCTCGGCCATCGCCCTGCATCTGACGAAAATGTCGTGGTTCGATGCCGTAACTTTGTCCATGTCGGCTTGCAGCACTTGCGGTTTCTGCACCAAGAACATCAGCGTTGCCTTCTATGACAATGCCATCGTGGATTGCATCCTAATCGTGGCCATGTTGCTGGGTGCCACCAACTTCAGCCTGCTTTTCTCCACCTTTTGGCCCGACAAAAGCACGCACAAAAACCTCTTCAACACGCAAGTTGTCCGCTGGTTTCTTGCCCTCGTTGCAACGGCCATACTCATCGTTACGGGCAATCTTTATTTCAGTGGCTATTGCTCTTCTGTCCCAAAAGCCTTGCGTTTGGCGGCCTTCCAAGTCGTTTCGCTTTCCACGACCACGGGTTTTGCCACTGCCGACACCAATCTTTGGCCTTCGGGCTGCATTGGCGTTTTATTGCTTTGTTCCTTGGTTTGCGGTTGCTCAGGCTCCACCTCGGGCGGCATGAAAATGGACCGTTTCGTCATCGTCATCAAAAGTCTGAGGGGCTTGGTCAACTCGCTGATTGGGTTCAAGAATGTCAACTGGACCAAAATAGACGGGCAGGTGAAGACGGAAGACAATGTCACCTCGATTTTGACCTTCATGGGCACTTATATGCTCATCATCGTCATCGGCACCGTGATTTTCGCTACCACCATGGATTTCAGAACCTCGATTTCGGCTTCCATTGCCTGCATGGGGAGCGTCGGGCCGGGTTTCGGCGAGGTCGGCTCGATGGGCAATTACGCCGGATTCTTGGGTTTCCAAAAACTTGTCGCCATGATCATTATGCTCCTGGGTCGCGTTGAGATTTTCCCCATGTTGATTGCCGCGAAAAGCCTTTTTGGTCGATGAAACTTGCGCAATTCAAGAAAAATGCCGTTTTTTGCAACTTGATTTACGATAATTGCAATGAAAAAAACACTCCGCAAAATCCTGATATACCTGCGTTCCATCATCCACCTTTCGGATGAAATAGACTACGAGAACGCCAGCATCAGCATACGAAAGAACATCGCCTTCCGTGGCACCAATGTTTTCATTTTGGCCTGTGCCATCATCATCGCCTCGGTGGGCCTGAATGTCAACTCCATTCCTGTCATCATCGGCGCCATGTTGATCTCGCCCGTCATGGGCCCCATCATGGGCTTCGGCTTGGGGTTGGGCACACAAGACAACGAATTGGTGAAAAACGCCATGAAGAACTTCGCCGTGATGGTGGCCATCAGCATCCTTGCCTCGTCTTTGTTCTTCGTTCTCAGTCCTTTAAGCCTTGCCAATCCTTCAGAACTCTTGGCCCGTACCCGACCAACCATCTATGACGTGTTCATCGCCTTGTTCGGCGGTTTCGCGGGCATCATCGAGACCTCGCGCAAGGACAAGGGCAGCGTCATCACGGGTGTGGCCATCGCCACGGCCCTCATGCCTCCGCTTTGCACCGTGGGCTACGGCATCTCCATCTGGAAAGGCTCCGTCATCTTCGGCGCACTCTACCTGTTCCTCATCAACAGCATTTTCATCGCCTTGGCCACCTTCGCCGCCGTGAAGTATTTCCGCTTCCCCTTGGTGGAAACAAGCGGTGAGAAAAAACGGCTGTCCAAATCGGTGATGTATCTTCTCCTCGTCGTGGTCATTGTGCCCAGCGTGATTACCGCCATTAGTGTGGTGAAAGAGAACAACTTTATGAGCCATGCCGACCGCGTGGTGGCCGAAAACAAGAACCTCGGCAAGTGCTTCATCTACGACTATAAGGCCACTTATACTCGCAAATCAGCCACCTTGGAATTGTTCCTCGCAGGCGAACCTCCCACGGACGATGCCAAGAAGAAGTTTTACAATTGTGCCGAAACCTACGGCATCACGCGCAGCCAAATCGTGTTCCACGAGGACGCCACCAGTATGCGCGAAGACCTCTCTGAAGCCGAGATTGTCAAAGGGATTTACGAGCATAACGAAAAGCAAATCAATCGGTTGAACGACAGCATCGCCAAGTTGGAGACCCTGATTGCCGACTTCAAGAGCAAGGAAATCCCCACCGCCGCCATCTCGAAGGAACTGTTTGCGCAATACCCCGACATCACCGGACTCAGCCTGACGCAAGGCTCATCGGTAGATGCCGAAGGCATTGAAACCGAGCAGATTGTGGCTTTCATCACAGCCAACAACCCCATGGACGAAGAACTCCACGACCGCATTGAACGCTGGCTGAAGGTGAGGTTGGACAATGAGAATGTTTTGGTGATTAGCCGGCAATCTGATTGACGAATGACATATTTTGCCTATTTTTGCAGCACTATGCCAACGAAAGAAAAAAACATCATTGAGTATTTGGTCGTTTTTGTGGTCGAATTCGCCAAACATTTCGGCCTTACGGAAGCGCAGTCGTTCAACTATCTTGACCAATACGGTGCCATGCTTTTATTGGAGCAGCAATACAACTATGCTCATACTCAATCCTTTGCCAGCATAGTCGACGATGTAACCCAGTATTGCCAACGCAAGGGAGGACACCTGAAATGATATTATGATTAGCCAGAAGGACATAGACTATATGAACGAATGTACCACGCGCGACGTGATTCAACTCCTCGTTCAAGAAAAAAACATGAGCATCAATGAGGCCATGAATTATTTCTACAACTCAAAGACTTTCAAGAATTTGCTGAATCCAGAAACCAAACTTTTCATTCAAAGCCCAATTTATATCTTTGATACTTTAGAATCACAAGGATAAAAACACAAAAAAGCCACTATCCCAGCGGCTTTCCTATTGATTTCGTGGAGATTACCGGACTCGAACCGGCCACCTTCAGATTGCGAACCTGACGCTCTACCAGATGAGCTAAATCCCCTGTTGCGACAAACACAGTGTCCTAAGCGGCTGCAAAAGTACAATATTTTCCGAAATGGCGAGCCAATTATCAAATAAATTGTATATTTGCCGCTCGAAAATCAAAACATTACTGAAATGACTATTGAAGACTATATCATTTTTAGAGTCAATGCCCTGCTTCATGCCCACGATGCCAAAATCGTGATACGCTTAGAAGGTGGCATGAGCAACTACACCTACGTCGTTGAATGTGAAGGCAAAAAGTACACCTACCGCGTGCCGGGCAAGTTCGCCGAAAAGTTCGTCGACCGCGTGGAAGAATGGGAAAACATCCAAGAAGTGAACCGCTTGGGGCTGAACAACGTGACGGAATACGTCGAAATCCGCTCGGGCGAGAAATTAGCCGAGTATGTCGAAGGCACCATTATGAGCACTACGGATGTGGTTTCCTACAACGCCATGTCGGTGGCCGCGCTGAAGAAAATCCACAACAGCGACTTGAAGTTCCGCGACTACAACGCCTTTGGCCGCTTGGATGCCGACCAAAACTATTGCCTCGAAACGGGCTATGTGTTCCCGCAAGAATACTTGGATTTGCGCAAGAAACTGGATGCCATCCGCGCCACACAGACCCATGTGCCGAAAGTGCCTTGCCACTGCGACTACCAGCCCACCAACCTCGTCATCAGCGGCGACAAACTGTATGTCTTGGACTGGGAGTTTGCCGGCATGAACGACCCGTTCTACGACATTGCCTGCTACGGTAACGCAGGCTTCGACAAGGCTTTGGCCTTGCTGAAAGAATATGTCGGACGCGAGCCTAACAAGGAAGAGTTGCAACGCCTCTATTTCCATCGCGCCTTCCAGTGCCTGCAATGGTTCAATGTGGCCATCTTCAAGGACCGCGTGGGCTTGAGCAAAGACCTGAACATGGATTTCAACGCCGTGGCGTTCATGTTCCTCGGCATGGCGAAGGATTTACTGACGAATTACGACAGCCTTTAATACATGAAATCTGCGGCAGTAAAACTGCCATATTCCCCGTCGAGGCCAAGGTCAGCCTTGGTCTCGTCGGAGAGCATATCTATGCTCCAAACGGGGTCGAAGGTGAGTTCCACATCGACGCTTTTCACGCCCATGACGGCCTGCACCTTGATTTGCACCTCGGCGGGCAAGGTTTCTGCCACGGGGCAATTGGGAGCCGTCACCGTCATCGTGATTTTCACATTGCCTTCGGCATCCACATCGACGCCATAAATCAAATGCAGCGTCCAAATGTCAATCGGGATTTCGGGGTCGTAGATGGTTTTCAGGACAGCTATCACCCGCTCTTTCAGGGTTTCAATTTCTTTCTCGTTCATCGTCACAGGATTTAATTGACCATGGCCTCACAGCGGTCGATGATGTTGTTGGCCAAGCGGAAGCCCTCGTCGCTCACGCCTTTCGATTGGATACCATCGTAATTCATCGAAAGATGCATGACATCATAGCCTGTGTTCACCAAGGCCAGCAGTTTCTTGTCGCGTTTGCCTACGGCTGCCAAATAGTCCTTGATATCCACTCGTGTGCGTCGGTCTTGCCTGACATGAAACACTGCATCCAAGGCCATCAGCACACCTAACCACAGGTAATTGCCTGCTGCACGGACATACTTTTCGTCTTGATAGATGTTCAACTCCGTGTCAAGTTCTCCGTTTTCTTTCAATGTTTTCCTCGCATTATCAACGTAACGGCGGGATTCTTCTATTGGATCTTTCTTCCTCATAGCATTTGGGGATCAGTTTCGTTTCACGCTGCAAATATACACAAAAATCATTCCACAGACGACAGTTTGAACGCCTCTGCATAAAGCAACATCTGCTTGAGCATGGCCAATAGACCGTTGGAGCGTGTGGGCGACAAATGCTCTTTCAGCCCGATTTCGTCCAAGAAAGAAAGGTCGGCGGCGAGGATGTCTTCAGGCGTTTGGCCTGAAAACACTTTTATTAATAGGTTCACAATGCCTTTGGTGATGACCGCATCGCTGTCGGCACTGTAATACACTTTTCCGTCTTTCAGTTCGGCATTGAGCCACACCCGCGACTGGCAGCCATTAATCAAATGCGCCTCGTCACGGTATTTGTCGTCGATAATGGGGCACTCCTTACCCATTTCAATCAGCATGGCGTAGCGGTCCATCCAATCGTCGAACATTGAGAAGTCTTCTACGATGCTATCTTGTATTTCCTTAATGGTCATAGCTTGAAATTTTCGCGCAAAAATAATAAAAAAGGGCGGCACCCCAATGGATGCCGCCCAATTTTCGCGGAAATCAATTCCGCAGTATCATTTACTGCATGACAGTAACGCGCTTGACAACCACACCTTCCTCAGTGTAGACACGCACCATGTACATGCCAGCGTTGAACTGGGCCATGTTCAGGGTGAATTCGTCAGAATTGAGTTCGGTGTCGTAGACCACTTGACCGAGGACGCTCACCACAGTGACGCGGCTCATGCCTTCGGCTTGGATGGTCACGTTGCCATTGGTCGGGTTCGGGAAGAGGGCGACATTGCTGTCGTTCTCGTCCAAACCGACGCTGGCGTTGACAACAACGTAGTCAACCGACGGGTTCTCAGCAGAGATGGCCGGCTCGGATTCGCAAGTGCCATAGTCGGCACGCACCTGATAGTAGTAGGTGCCGCTTGTGGCGGGCGAATCAATGTACTCGTAGTAGGTTTGGCCAGCAACAGCGGCAACCTCACCAATCATGGTGTAGGTGTTGTTGTCGGTCGAACGATACACGTTGTACTTCAAAATGTCGGCGGCGGTTGCATAGACCGGAGCGTGGCCTTGCTTACCAATGCCAGCATTGGCGATCACACCGTTAGGCGTGCCGTTCTTCTGGTCTTCAAGGACAACCACTTCACCACCCTTAGCTTGGTTGGTCACGAAGCAGCGGAGGTTCCATGTGCCAGTGATTTGACCGCCAGTGGCCTCATCGAGAGTGTACCACTCGGTACCGTCAATCGAAAGCATTGTGCCGTTCGGGTCGCCAGTGTAGTTGCCCACGGCAGCCACATATCCACCATCGTTGTTGTTCATCACAATCCAGAGGTCTTGTGAATTGTCGAAGGCGACGGCGGGGATGTTCCATTCAACCCAGTCCTCGGTGCCGTTGGCGGTGTAGTTGTACGTGCCAATCAGCGCACCAGGAGCATTGCCGACAGAACCGTTGTAGATGCGGACGGTGCCAGTGTGGGCAGTATAGTCGAAGTAACCGATCTTCGTCACAGAGCAGTCTTCATACTGGCCAAGAGTGTTGGCCGGGAACTTGATGCCCCAGTAGAACGAACCACCACCTTGCAAACCGATAGCGTCAACATTGGCACCATCGTCGTAGTACAGCCAATCCTCGATAGGAGTTGCAGGAGGCGTGGGCTGTTCACCCCACCACACCTTCACTTGGTCGGTTTCGGTGAGAGCTTCGCCATGGATAGGAGCACCAGCAGCGCAGTCTTCGCCACCAACGCACTCGGGGCAGCTCATCGAGTAGTAGATGTTGCCCTCGGGCAGAGTGTTAGTGCCGTTGTAGACCATGCGGACGCAGTATTGGCCACCTTCTTCGTAGGTGTACTCATTGGTCGGATAGGGCACGAAGGCTTCCCATTCGCCATTGAGGAACAGCATAGCACCAAGTACGTCGCCACTCGGCTCCGGAGGAACAGGACCGCTACCGGTGCCAGTGATCTTCATGGCGCAGCCGTAAGCAGTGCCAGCACCGCTGTCGGTCAGGTTCTGCCAACCAGTGGAGGTATATTGGACACCGTTGCCAGTGTTGCCAATGCCGGGTTCGCAGTGAGGAGCACCCCAAGGACCGCTCGAGCCAGTGCCTTCCAAGCTGTAGACCAGCCAGTAAGTACCAGCCTCAAGTTCGATGTTGAGGTTGCCAGCAGTAACGGCCATAATCGGGCGCGTGGTGGCGGTGGTTTCACCGTCGCTGCCACGGTAGCAGTTCGTGAACGAAGTAGCCGTCATAATGTTGGTGGTTTCGCTACCCCAAACGGCGGTACCGCCGCTCATCGGGTTGCCGTTGAAGATTTGGGCATAGAGGCCAGTGAAGGTCGAAGTCGAGCTGCTGCCAGTCTGGTAGCCGTAGACCTCAATCTCAGTGATGGTGGAAGCGGCACTCAGCGTGAAGCTGTCGCCCAGCTTGTAACCACCACCATTGTTCACGTTCGGACCCCAAGTGCTCTGTGAGCCTTTAATCCAAGAAGCGTCGGCACCATTGGCCATCGCACCCGGATCGGTCACGTAGCCGTTGAAGGCCACCACTTCGCGGCCACTCTTGGCACCGCTGGTCAGTTCGGCATCGTCGATGTTCAGGATGAACATGTCGGTGCAGCCAAAGTGACGGACAGCAATCCAAACATTCTGGCCAGCATAGTTGGTCAGGTCGGCACTGAATTGGTACCAGTTGCCCTCGCGGGTAGCTCTACCGTCGCGACCAGCGATCTTCTTACCACTGCCCTTGGCTGTGATAGTCCATTCGGAAATGGTGGTGAAGTCGGAAGCGTTAGTGTTGCTGCCAGTCGAAATGGCGATACCGAAGTGTTCGCTCGGATAGCTCACGTCTTGTGTGCAAGCCCAGAAGCTGAACGTTGAACCGTTAGCAATGGCGTACTGTTGAGGAGCAACGACATAATCATCAGGAGTCAAAGCTCCGCCAGCGTTGCAGTAGCTCTCGCCCATGAGGTGGCCAGCGCCACTGTGTGAGGTAACGGCAGCAGTGCTGTGGTTGCCAGCCTGGCTGCTGTGATACCAGTTGTGGCCGTCGCCATCGTTGTCGATCAGAGTCCAGTTGTTCAAGCCGTTGTCCCAGCTTTCGGTGAAGCTGTCGCCTTGACCAGGAATCGGAGGAACAGGACCAGGGCCACCGGGATAATCCCAAGTGACGGTCGTGCCGTTCACTTCGACACCGTTCACAGTGCCAGTGTAGTTGTCGCACGGGATGTATTGCCATTCGGCTTCAACCCAGTCGCTCATGCCGGTGCTGTAGATGGCAGCCACCTTGCAGATGTAGTGGTGACCCGGGATGAGCTCTTCAGTGTTCAACTGGCAGAACGGATGTACAGTGTTGGCATTGTAGATAGGCTCGTGGTCGATGCTTTCGCACATCACCTTGAAGCCTTCGAGGTGACGGTCACCGTTCTTGGCGCCAGCAGTCAATTCAATGTCGTCGACGTTCAAGATGAACTGGTCGCTGCAGTTGAAGTGACGGATGGCGATGTACTTTTGGCCAGCGTAGGCGCTCAGGTCAACAGTGTAGTTGTACCAGTTGCCTTGGGCGCGGTTGTTACCGTCGCGGCCATAGCTCATGGCACCATTGCCCTTGGCGGTCATGGTCCATTCGTTCACCATCGTCCAGTCGCTTGTACCGTTGTCGGAAATAGCCACGCCGAAGTGGTCGGCAGGATAGCTGGCATCCTGAGCGCAAGCCCAGAAGCTGAAGGTGCTACCAGCGGCAAGGTTCACTTGAGGCGAAACGAGATAGTTGTCGGGATACAGCACTTGACTAGTACCGTTGGCCCAAGAACCGGAAATCACATAGTGTGCAGAGGCATTGTGGCCAGTACCGGTCAGGTCAACACCAGCGTTGTGGTAGTTGCCAGGAGTCATGCTCGAAACCCAAGTGTAGCCATCGCCATCGGCATCGACAGTGGTCCAGCCAGCAGGC
>CACZZO010000016.1:0-69347 GCA_902785755.1 uncultured Bacteroidia bacterium
CAAGGCATCCATAATGTGGGCTGGTTTGGCCACGCTGTTTGTCGTTTCGGCTTCCATCGCCGAGGCCGTGCGTGCCTTCCTTTCCGCCGCCAGCATGGGGCCGAAGTCGCGACCGCTGAGAATAATCATCAGCACGAAGCCGAGCGTGAGGAAAGGATAGAAACTGTAGGCCAACGAATGGAAAAACACCGAATAGGCCGAGGCCTCCAATCCGATGTTGCTGATACCGTCCTGAATATAGCTCAACTCCGCGCCAATCCAAGTGGTGACAAAAGCCACAGCCACCACCGGCGCGGAAGTGGAATCGACGATGTAGGCCAACTTCTCGCGCGACACCTTCAGCCGGTCGGCAATCGGGCGCATGGTGTTGCCCACTACGAGGGTATTGGAATAGTCGTCGAAAAAGATGCAAAGGTCCATCAAAAAGGTCATCAGTTGGCCTGAACGCGGGCTTTTCGCCCTCCGCGAGAGCCAATTGACCACGCCTTGCATACCGCCATTAGCCGTGATGATGCGCACCATGCCGCCGATAAGCAAAGTGAAAACGATGATGGTCACATGGTCTTTATCGAACAGGGAGCCAACGACATAGGTATCGACCACCCTTAGTATTCCTCCGCCCAAGGCTTGTTCGGGGCTATGTCCCGCATAAAGAGCCATGATGAATGTGCCCGTTAGCACGCCCATAAACAAAGAAGAAATCACTTCCTTTATTAATAATGCCATCACGATGGCCACCAAAGGCGGCAAAACCGACATCCACAGGGGCATGGGAGCTGCAACAGGGCCAAAAGCATACAGCAGTAACATGCCCAACAACAAGATAATGAAGATGCCTAATCCTATCTGTTTTGTCTTCATAATGCGAAAAATTGTCCGCAAAATTACATTTTTTCAGTCAAAAGATGAAAAGCTATCCATTTTGGCCTTATTTTTGCAACCGTTTTCGGATTTGTTCACAAAATATTCAAATATCAAAAATCTTTCATTATGAAGAAAACACTCATTATCGCATTGTGCAGCCTCGCTGTCATGTTTGCTGCCTGCAAGAAGCCCGTCGAACCTACGGTTGACTACACGTCCAACTATGTGGGAAACTACATCGGGCAGTTCACGCTTTCCATCACTTCGATGAACCACACCGCCATCTCGAACTTGGACTTTCCTATCGATGGCATTAAGATGAACATCGCCAAGGGCAATGAAGCCAACGCCATTACTGCTACGGTGACTGTCGACAACGAGTCGCACCAAACCACAGGCATCGCTTCTGCCGATAAGGTTGACTTCCAGCCGGTTCTCCTCAACATCGACAAGCCCGATCAGCACTATGCCTTTCATTTGGACCTCGTGCTAGAAGGCACTAAACCCACCGCCGATTCTTTGAACATCATTGGCTCCTTCTCGGGCAACGGCTCGGCTTCCATCATGGGGCAGGAGCAGGTTTACGACGAAGTGTCGGGCACCATCAGCGGACGACTTTTGAAACAATAACTTTAAATCAATAACAACATGAAAAAATCCACATTGTTCATGGCTTGCTGCATCGGCCTGATGCTGTTGGCAAGCTGCAAGAAAGACCCTGTCGCACCCACCATCAACACTTATACTGGCATGGGTTGCGTGACCGAAAACGCCCAAGTGTATTCGGGAGACACGATTTTGGTTGGCTTCACGGGTACGGGTGAAAACCTGACCCAAATCCAAATCGTCCTTTCGCAGAATGGCACTGTGTTGGCCAACCATTCCGACAACTTCCGTATGCTGCAAAGCGACCAAGCTGCTCCGTTCACCTATACACATGCTTTTGTGGTGGAGGCGAGCGGCGCAGTCACTATCGAAGGCACTGTGACCGATGCCAACGGCTTGACCGCCTCGAAGAGTTTCAACATCAACTATGAAGAAAAACCCAATGCAATGTTCATTGGCCACTATGAAGGCAACGCCTTGGCCACGGGTTATTTTGAAGCCGTAATTACAGGCATGGACACCATGCACCAAGAATTCACCGACCGCGAAGTGCCTGTCATTCTCGACATTACCGCAGGCGATGACATCAATAAGGTCGTTGCCACATGCGTTATGGAAGACAGAACCATGACCTCTATTGGCATGGTGGAGGGCAACAAAATCAAATTCGAGAGCTTCAACGATGTTTACACTTTCGATTACGATTTGGGCATTATGGTCATTCATCCCGAAGTCAACGTCACATACTCCATTGTCGGCACGCTCGTTGATGGGAAACTTCTCCTTGAGGGTAGCTGCACGGGCAACGGCGACTTGAACTACGGCTTCGTCAGCGGCACCATCAACTTGGAGGCTGTTGTGGGCGGCGGTTTGAGCAAGTTGCGTTGACCTCGCACCAAAACAAAACAGAAAAACGGATGACCATTGGCCATCCGTTTTTGTTGGTAGCGGGGGGAGGATTCGAACCTCCGACCTCCGGGTTATGAGCCCGACGAGCTGCCTCTGCTCTACCCCGCATCGTGTCAAAATTTCGGTCGGCGAAAATTTTTCGCCCCTGAAATCGGCTGCAAAGATAATAATTTTGTTTCTTTGCAAGGCAAAAAACCAAGAAAAAATTTCATTATGTCACATAAAGCAGGCTATGTCAACATTATAGGTCGCCCCAATGTGGGCAAGTCAACCCTGATGAACCAGTTGGTTGGCGAGAAAATCTCCATCATCACCTCGAAAGCGCAGACCACAAGGCACCGTATCCTTGGCATCGTGAACGGCGACGACTTCCAAATCGTCTTCTCCGACACGCCCGGCATCATCAAAGACCCCGCCTACAAGATGCACGAGGTGATGAACCAGTTCGTCAACGTGGCCCTCATCGATGCCGACCTCATTCTTTTTGTGGTCGACATCACCGACAAAAAGATTGAGGAAAAAACCGTTGAACGACTGAAAACCACCGAGATACCCGTTTTTGTCCTCATCAACAAAATCGACCTATCCACTCAGGAACAAGTGGAGCAGGTAGTCAATTATTGGAGGGAGCAGTTGCCCAATGCCACCGTTTTTCCGCTTTCGGCGCAATATGGCGCCAATGTGGAGTTTATCTTCAAGCAAATCTTGGAAAAACTGCCTGAATGTCCGCCTTATTTCCCCAAGGACGAACTCACCGACCGCTCCATGCGCTTCTTCATCACCGAAATCATCCGCGAGAAGATTCTGCTCAACTACCAGCAGGAGATTCCGTATTCTGTGCAAGTTGAGGTGGAAAGTTACGAGGAAACTGAAAAGCGCATCCACATTCGCAGTGTCATCTATGTGGCTCGCGATTCGCAGAAGGCTATCATCATCGGCAAGGGCGGCAGCGCCATCAAGAAAATCGGCATTCAAGCCCGCGCCGACATTGAGGAGTTCACGGGAAAGAAGATTTTCCTCGAACTTTTCGTGAAGGTCGACAAAGACTGGCGCGACAACGAAGCCGAGTTGAAGCGGTTTGGGTATGAGGTTTGAATGTTAAGTGTTGTACCAAATTAAAAGCGTAAAACGTTTTCCGTGTGATTTTTTTACTATTTTTGCACCCTAATCCATTAGAGTACCCTCTTTTGGAGTGTCTTGATATGAATAATAACCAAAAATATTTGCTATGAAGAAAACCCTATTCACCGTTTTGGCCCTTTGCTTTGGCCTCGCCAGTTTCGCCGCCACCGCATTGCGTGAAGGCGAACAACATCAAGCCCGCAAGGGCGATAATCATGTTTTTTTCATAGTGAAAATGAATTAAGAGGTTAGGGTTTAGGTGCAAAAATACAAAAAAAGTCACGTTGGCGTTAGAAAAATGATTTGTTTTGCACCTAAAATAATAAATGAGTATCAAAAAAGTAATCGATATGAAAAGAAACGGTTTATTATTAGCATTTCTCCTCTCCATCGCATTCTCGGCGCGATGCGACAATGTTTATTTGTTTGAGCAATTCGACGACGATTTCCTCCCTTACGGTTGGAGTGTCAGCGGCATAGGCAACGACTATTGGTGGATTGCCAACTCGAACCATGCCGGCGGAACGCCAAACGAATTGCAGTTTTACTGTAACGAGGTGGGCACATGGCGCGTCATCTCTCCCGCAGTTGACCTTTCAGGGCTGGAAAGCCTCAATGTTTCGTTCAAGCATTATTATGCCCAACAGATGGGTGCCAATTTGACCATTGGCATCGCCACATCTTCCGACAACGGAGCGCACTGGCATCAAGGGTGGTCGCACACCTACACGGCTTCGGGAAGGTATGAGGTGAACGAAGAAATAACGACGGAAGACATGGGAAAATACAATGTCAAGATTTGCATTTTCTTCTCCAACAGCAACGACATGAACTTCAGCGAGCTCAACCTCGACGACATTGCGGCCTTCGTGCAAAGAGACCTCGACATCGAAGTGCAGGGCATCAATGTCGATGCAGTGCAGGCCAACCGCAGCTTCGAGGTCGGGATGCGCTTGTTCAACACTGGCTCGGATGTCGTCACCTCGGTTGAAGGCTATTACCAATTTGACGACCAAGATCCTGTCAGCCAAACTTTTAATGTCAATATCCCTGGCACTACCTTTGAAAACCTGACTTTCGAGATTCCGGCCAACCTGGTTCCCGACACCTACACGCTCACCACTGGAATCACGAAGGTGAACGGCGTGGACGACGACGACTTGGGCAACAACAGCAAAAGCCAAACGGTTTCGGTGGCCTGCGCCACAGTGCAACGTTTGCCCATGTTTGAGCATTTCACCAGCTCCACTTGTGGCACTTGCCCCCAACTGAGCGCACAGATGCAGACCTTCTGCAACAACAATCCCGGCAAATACACCTATATAAAATACCAGATGAACTGGCCTCCGCCAGGCGACCCGTATTATACCGGTGAGGGCGGCACTCGCAAGACCTATTATGGTGTCAATGCCGTGCCGTGGCTCTTCATGGACGGTGTGAGTTATGAGTTTAACCCCGTGACACAGAGCGACTTCGACGCGCATTTCAACACGCCCGCCGTGGTCGAAATCAAAGGCTCCTATTTCGTTGAGGGCAACACCATCCACGTCGCCGCCGACCTCATGGCCTTCGCCGACATGAACGATGTCCGCGTGTATGTTTCGGTCAGTGAAAAGACGACACACAACAACGTGGGCAACAACGGCGAGACCTCGTTCCACCATGTGATGATGAAAATGCTACCCAATGCCCAAGGCACCACGCTTTCGCTCAAAGCCGGAGAATTGCACAGCCTTGATTTTGAGCAAAACATGGCCAACACCCACGTCGAGGAAATGGACGACCTTGAAGTGGCCGTCTGGATTCAGAAATACGAGACCAAACGGGTGTTTAACAGCAACTTCCTTTTCGCGACAGACAGGCATCCTTATATGCCAGAAAACCTGAAACTGGAGAAAAACGCCACCACCTTGACCGCCACTTGGGACGCGCCCTCGGGCAACGCGCCCACGGGCTACAACATCTGGCTCAACGAGACCCTCGTGGCCGAAAACGCCAACGGAACAAGCCGCACTTTCGACATCGTGCCAGGCCAGGACTTCTATTGCGTTCAGGTTCAGGCGGTTTATGGCGATGGCATCACCTCAGTGAAAGCCGTTGCCACCGATAGCGAGACTTGGAGTTTCAACGAAACGACCCTCGAGCCGCTTTGCCTCTATCCCAATCCCGCTTCGGAAACGGTATATATCCAAGGTGTTGTCGCGGAAAACGTGATGATTTACAACGCCATGGGACAACTCGTCAAGAGCGTGAGAAACACACAGGAAATCCATGTTGCAACGCTTCCTAACGGCGTTTATCATTTGATTGTCAATGGATTGGAAGGTTCGAGAAAGTCTGCACGCATTATTGTAAACCACTAAAACTTGAAGTCATGAAGAAAACCCTATTCACCGTTTTGGCCTTTTGCCTTGGCCTCGCCAGTTTCGCCGCCTTGCCCGTCATCGACCCCGAACTTGAAGTGGAGATGCAACGTATTGGAAATGAAGAAAAAACAAAGGTTGTCATCCTCCTTTCAGAACAATCTGATGCGATGGCTTTGCTTCGTGAGACTGAGTTTTTCGGCTCTAAACAAGAAAAGCGGCAATTTGTCATCGAAACCTTGAAACGTCAGGCCGAAACCACTCAATATGAGTTGGTTGGCCTTTTGAACGAGATGGAGCACAACGGAATGGTGGACGAGATTCAGCAGTTTTGGCTTGTGAATTGCGTCAGTTGCAAGGCCAATAAAGCGGCCATCAACGACTTGGCGCAACAGCGCGGCATCATGACGATTTACCACTGCCAAGAAACCCAATGGATTTTTGAAAATGAGGCCACGCCTGCCCCGAGAGGCAATGGGCGCGAAATCACGCAAAACCTGCTGCAAGTCAATGCGCCGCAGGCATGGGAACAAGGCTATAAGGGTGCGGGTGTTTTGATTGCTGTCATTGACACGGGCATCCGCCTCGACCACGCCGACTTGGTCGGTCGCTTTTGGGACGGCGGCGCGGAATATCCCAATCACGGCTACGACTTCTACTACCACGACAACGACCCTTCCGATGATTGGGGACATGGCACACATGTAGCCGGAACCATTTGTGGCACAGGAGTTTCCGGTTCACAGACAGGCATTGCTCCAGAGGCCACCATCATGGCTTTGAAAACCTTCAACAGCGAAGGCGTTGGCGAGGAAACCCATTGGATTGCCGCCATGCAGTTCGCTTTGGAGCATGGTGCCGACTTGATGAACATGTCGTTGGGCCGCCCCCAACCCAACGCTGCACAAAAACTGATGACGCGCCAAGCTTGCGACAACACTTTGGCGGCAGGCGTGGTGGTGGCAGCCTGTGCAGGCAACATCCGACAAATGCAGTTCATGGTGCCCGTGCCGAACAATATCTATACTCCGGGTGACTGTCCGCCGCCGTATCTGCATGAAGACCAGTTGGTTAATGCAGGCGGAACAAGTTGCATAATTTGCGTGGGTGCGGTGAATTACAACAACACCATTGCCCCGTTCTCGTCCGAAGGCCCTTCGCAATGGACTGATGTGGCAGAATATAACGACTATCCCTATACGGCAGGCAGCACGACCGCGATTGGCCTTATCCGCCCTGACATTTGCGCTCCGGGTGTGCAAATCAAGTCGTTGGATTTCAACACCACCGACGGCTACACCTTGATGGACGGCACTTCGATGGCCACGCCTTTGGTGGCTGGTGCCATTGCACTGATGCTCTCCAAAAACCATGAACTCACGCCCGCACAAATTGACGAGATTCTGGAACGCACCGCTGTAAAACTCACTGATCACAAGAGCAACGACTTCGGCTCAGGCCTTTTGGATGCCTTGGCTGCCGTGAACGCCGTGGATTATGACGGAGTCGAAGAGATACGAAATGAAGCGCAAGTTTATCCCAATCCGAGCACGGGAAATTTCACCGTTGCGGGAGAGGGAATCCAGAGAGTTTCCGTGTTTTCGGTTGAAGGCAAGTTACTGAAAACCATCGAAATGAACGGAAACGAATGCCGCATCGAAGGCTTGATGAACGGCGTATATTTATTGAAAATCGACACGGAAAACGGTGTCATCATTAATAAAATCGTAAAAATGTAACACATGAAAAGATTTGCCCTGATTTCCATTCTGTTGTCGGCCTGCATGATGGGTTTTGCCCAAGGCTGCCTCGACCCGCTATTGAGCCAGGAAATGGACCGCCGCAGCGATGGCGAGCAAATCGAGGTCGTCGTGCTGATGAAAGCAAAATACGACCGCACGCAGCTGTGCCGTCGCGCCGATTATTTCCCCTCACGCGCCGAGCGCAGAACGTTTGTAGTCAATGAGTTGAAGGCTTTCGCGGAGGCTTCGCAGTACGACTTGAAACGTGTCCTTTCGGAAATGGAAAGGCAGCAAATCGTGACCACGCCAAACGTTTTATGGATGTCGAACGCCTTGTATTTCAAGGCCACCAAAGCGGCCATCCTTGACCTTGCCTCGCGCAACGACATTGCCCTAATCAGCCTCAACCAAAAGCATTACTGCCTGGGTGACACCGCCATGGAACCAGCCTCCGCGACGCGAGAAATCACTTCGAATGTGCTTCGGGTGCGCGCCAATGAGGTGTGGGCGTTGGGCTATCGTGGACAAGGTGTCGTTGTGGCCGTCATCGACACGGGCGTGAACTACGAGCACGTCGATTTGGCCGACCACCTTTGGGACGGTGGCAGCGAGTTTCCGCATCATGGCTACGATGTTTACAACAACGACAACGACCCGATGGATGACATGGGACACGGGACGCATTGCGCTGGAACGGTGTGCGGCGACGGCACGGCAGGTTCGCAAACGGGCGTGGCGCCTGATGCCACGCTGATGTGTGTCAAGTGTTTGGACGAATATGGCGGCGGCTCTGCAGCCAGCATCGCCGCTGGCATTGAATGGGCCGTCGAACACGGCTGCGACCTTTTCAGCCTGTCGCTTGGCATCCCTAATTCCACGATAGCCGAGCGCACTTTGCTGCGCCACACCTGCGACGCCGTTTTGGACGCGGGCATTGTGGGTACCGTTTCCGCAGGCAACGAAGGCAACACGGGAATGTATCCTGTCCCCAACAACGTGGGCGTTCCCGGAAGTTGCCCTCCACCTTATATGGACCCCGTTCAGATGGAGAATCCGGGCGAGTTGAGTTGCACCATCACCGTTGGAGCCGTTGACAACAGCGATAATCCGGCTAATTTCACCTCGCACGGTCCTGTCACATGGACAAACACCGAGTTCGGCGACTACCCGTACAATCCCGGCATAGGCCTCATCCGCCCCGACCTGTGTGCCCCAGGTGTGAGTATCAAGTCGCTGCATTTCGGCCTCTCGCCGGCATACGGCACCATGAGCGGCACCTCGCAGGCGACCCCTGCCGTAGCTGGCACCATCGCGCTGATGCTCTGCAAATGCGACTTCCTCTCTCCGGCAGAAATCTGTCGCATTTTGGAGGAAACCGCCGTTCCACTTTCCGAAACCAAAAGCAACGTCACGGGCTTTGGCCGCATTGATGCCTTGGCCGCCGTTGAGGCTGTGGCTGCAGGCCCTTTGTCGTTGGTGTCCTACCAAATCAACGACCCGCAAGGCAACAACGACCACCAAATCAACCCAGGAGAAAGCGCCACCATCGACCTGACTCTGCTCAACGACACCGGCGAATCCCTCAATAACCTCACGGCACAACTCTCGACCAATTCAGACAAAGTCGCCATCACAAGCGGCATGGTGCAGTTTCCTTCGTTTGGCCCCTATCAAACCCTCACGATTGAAAACGCTTTTGCTTTTGAAGTCAGCGAGGACGCCATCGGCAATGAAGACCTCCGCTTCACTTGCGATGTCTATGACGAGGGCCTCCTGATAGGCCGATTCAGCCTCAATTTTAAAGTTTATGGCTATGTGCTGAACATCGCCGCAATCACTGCCCTTAATGACGACAACGGCAACGGCCTGCTTGAGCCGAGCGAGACCGCCGACTTGCGCGTTATTGTGGAAAACATCGGCAACTTGCCGGCTTCGTCGTTGGTTGGGACGTTTTCCTCCGACAGTGAGTTCCTTTCCATCCATGAAACGCAAAAGCCTTTCGGGACGATAGAAGAATCCGGCGAAAACTACGCGGATTTCCGTGTTTCCCTAAGCGCCGATGCACCTGCCAACGGCATGATTCCGCTCAAGCTCACCCTTGTGGACGATGAAGGGAAACAGACTTGGCTCGGCTATGACTACAAGACCACTTGCAACATCGTTTTCACATTGCGCGACGCATGGGGCGACGGCTGGCATGGCTCCTATCTTTCCGTCAATTACGGCGACGGAACAACGCCCGAGCAGATGACCATTTCTAATGGAACCTCGCTCACCCACACCCGCGAAGTGACGACAAACTCACAAATCACGCTCACTTGGCACTCCACCGGCTTCGATTGGGATGTCAGTTTTGAGGTCGCCTACGAGGATGGTGATGTCATTTACCAAAACCAAGGCGGCATGTCTTCGCCGTTCTCGTTTGTGGTCAATTGCATGGGAAGCGGATATGTGGAAGTGGCCGAAGGCTTTTCGGAGAGCGAAGCCTCGATCTTCCCGAACCCCTCGCATGACAGTTTCACCATCGTTTGCGAAGGGATGAGGCGAATTGAAGTGTTCTCCATCGACGGGAAACTGCTGAAAACCATACAAGTAAACAATTCCCAATGCCAGCTTGACGGTTTGGAAAGCGGAGTTTATTTTGTGAGGATTGAAGCGGAAAACAGTGTGATTGTAAACAAAATCGTAAAATTATAACACCATGAAAAGAATTGTACTAATCTCCATTCTGTTGTCAGCCTGCATGATGGGCTTTGCCCAAGGCTGCCTTGACCCAGTATTAAGCCAAGAAATGAACCGCCGTAGCGACGACGAGCGAATCGAAGTCGTCGTGCTGATGAAAGCGCAATACGACCGCTCGCAGTTGAGCCGTCGTGCCGACTTCATCCCAACAAAAGCCGAGCGTAGAGACTTCGTCGTCAATGAGTTGAAAGCCTTTGCAGAGGCTTCGCAACACGACTTGAAGCGCACCCTCGCCGAGATGGAAAGCCACGGCATGGTTTCTTCCGTGCGCAGCCTTTGGTCGGCCAATACGCTGTATTTTGAGGCCACAAAACCCGCCATTCTTGACCTCGCTGAACGCACTGACATTGAGGCCATTACCCTCAACACCCAGCACCAATGGATTGCCGAAGGCGAAACACCGAAAGCCGCATCCGCCACACGCGAAACCACGCCGAACATCACGAAGGTGAAGGCCGACCAAGTGTGGGAATTGGGCTACACGGGTGCAGGTGTCGTGGTGGCCGTCGTCGATTCGGGTGTGAACTACAACCACCTCGACCTTGCCGATCATCTTTGGGACGGCGGCGAGGAGTTTCCGCACCACGGCTATGACATCGTGAATAATGACAACGATCCGATGGACGACAAAGGCCACGGGACGCATTGTGCAGGCACGGTGTTGGGCGATGGCACGGCTGGCTCGCTGACGGGCATGGCACCCGAGGCCACCTTGATGTGCGTCAAGAGCATCCGTGGGGATGGCTTTGGCGGCGCGGTGAACATCGCCGGCGGCATGGAATGGTCGGTGGAGCATGGCTGCGACTTGATTAGCATGTCGTTGGGCATGGTGGGTGCCGGAGTTGCCGACAAGGAAATCTTGCGCCGCACCTGCGAAGCCATCTTGGATGCAGGCATCGTGGCTTTGGTCTGTGCCGGAAACGAAGGCATGAACATCCTTCAGATAATGTATCCGATACCCAACAACGTGCGCGTGCCGGCCAGTTGTCCCCCGCCTTACCTCGACCCCGACCAATTGGCCAATCCCGGCCCCTTGAGTTGCGTGGTGGCCGTCGGTGCCGTGAACTATAACGACGCTGCCGCCGACTTCACCTCGCAAGGCCCTGTCACTTGGCAAGACACCGAGTTTGGCGACTACGCCTACAACCCCGGCATCGGCCTCATCCGTCCCGACGTGTGCGCCCCCGGCGTGGGCATCAAGTCGTTGGATTACGAAAACACCAGCGGCTACACCAACATGGACGGCACCTCGCAGGCCACGCCTTGCGTAGCGGGCATTGTCGCCTTGATGCTGCAAAAGAACCCCGAACTGACCCCAGCCGAGATTTGCCGCATTTTGGAAGAGACCTCCGTCAAGCTGACACCCACCAAGAGCAACATCACCGGCGTGGGCCGCGTGGATGCCTTGGCCGCCGTGAATGCGGTTCCTGCTTGGGATGGCGTTGAAGAAACCGCGCTGAACGCCAACCTTTTCCCCAACCCAACCCGCGACAATGTAACCATTCAATGCGAAGGCATGAAACAGGTTGAAATCTATTCTATTGATGGAAGGTTGGTGCAAAGCCTTTCGGTTAATGGCTCAGAGTGCTTGATTGAGGGGTTGGATTGTGGGGTTTATATGGTGAGGATTGGGACGAAGGTAGGAAGTGTCGTTATGAAGATGGTGAAGATGTAACTGTTATATGTATTATTTCGATTTAGAACAACCTTAATAATCACGCATTATGAACACGAACAAACTCTACAAAGCTATGTACTTTTACACGACACTAACAATTGATAGAGATGTTGGAAAAAAGAACAAAACTTTGGAGGCGGGCGCAAGGCTTCCGCGTGTTTAAGAAGCGTATGATTTACTACGCATCATTTGACAACGGTTATTTCGACCATAGGACAATGGAGTATAAACGATCATTGCATTGGTTTGAATTGGCCAATGAAAAATGGACTCGTGTGTACAAATCCACTGGCACGCCATGCAGTTGTATGTTGTGCCAAGGGGAAAGGTACAACCGATTGGAGTATAAGCGGGAAACGCGCAGATTAGTTCAAGAGGAAAAAATTATCATTTGAGATAATTTTACAAATATGTTTTGTATCTTTGCCGCATAAAACTATTCATATTATGACAAAGGCAACCATCCAATCCGTTAGGCAGACCGAAAAAGCAGGGCTTTTCACCATTTGCTTTGAGGGTGATAGTTATACGGAGTTTCAAAAATTCATCATCAAAGGCAATGAGAACGCGACACTTCAACCCGACCTTCAAAAAATTTTGAACGCCATTCAACGCATGATGAATGCAGTAGGATTCTTGGAAAGATATTTCCGTCCCGAAGGGAAAATCCGCGACAGAGTTGCAGCATTGCCTATACAAACCAGCAGGTTAAGGCTTTACTGCTTACGGCTCTCCGACAGCGTTTTGATTGTCGGCAACGGTGGACAGAAAACCACAAAAACATACGACGAAGACCCTGAACTCAACGGATATGTTATCACGCTTCAGAAATTGGATGACATTCTCCGACTTGCTGAACAAAAAGGCACCATCCACATTGAGGAAACAGAAATTGAGGGCATTGACGACCAAATCATTGACTTATGAAATACGCATCAGAAACGGAGCAACTCTTTCAGCAGGTGCTTGACGAAACGCCTAAAGCCATCAAGCAACAGGTGGAATGGTCATACGACATTGCAGACCATATTGATGCCACCTTGCACCGTAAAGGTTTGTCGCAGAAAGAGTTTGCTAAAATGGTAGGCACTTCGGAGGCTGCCGTGTCGCATTGGATTGGCGGCGGCCATAATTTTACACTTTCCACATTGGCAAAAATTTCAGCGGCTTTAGGTGAGCCAATTATTTCAGTGGTTCATTGATGGATTCCAGGACAAACACAAAAAGCCCTGACATTCTCCAAAATGCCAGGGCTTTTGTTCAATACAATCCAAAGGATTACTCCGCCACTTCCTTCGCCTTAGCCCTGAAGTTCACCAAGTCCTCCTCGATGAAGTTCTTCACATAGACGCTCTTGCCGATGACGTCTTCTTCGGCGGCGTGGACGTAAACATTGGCCGACTGGGTAAAGAGGTGCGGAGCGTGGGTGGCGTCGTCCAAGATGAGCAGCGACATCATGATGTCGCCGGTCATGTCATAGAGACGGCGGGCCAGGAAGTCCTGAACCTCTTGGTTGTTGGCGCCCTTCACGTAGTTGATGCTCTGCTCGTAGAGTTCCACGAGGGTGCGCACCGTGTTTTGCAAGGGCTTCAAGTCCTCGGAGACCTCGTTTTCAAGCATTTCCTTCATGATGGTGAGGTAGGTGCCGTTGGTGATGTAACGGATGGCGGCCACCACCTGCAGCTGCGTCGTGCCTTCGTAGATGGAGAAGATACGGGCATCGCGGTAGAGACGCTGGCACTTGTACTCCATGATGAAGCCCGAGCCACCGTGGATGCTGATAGCATCGTAGGCGTTCTGGTTGGCATACTCGGAGTTCATGCCCTTGGCCAAAGGCGTGAAAGCATCGGCCAAACGGCTGTATTTCTTCATCTCAGCGCGTTCCTCTGCGGTGAGCGGACGCTCGCGCTGGATGTCCTCAAGGCACTTGTAGATGTCCACATAACGGGCAGTCATGTAAAGCAGGGAACGACCTGCATCAATCTTCGCTTTCATGCGCGAAAGCATGTCGAAAACGGCTGGGAATTCGATGATTCTCTTGTGGAACTGCTGACGCTCGTTGGCGTATTTCAAAGCCTCGTTGTAAGCCTCTTGTCCCAAGCCCACCGACTGAGCGGCGATGCCCAAACGAGCACTATTCATCAGAGCCATGACGTACTTGATAAGGCCCAGACGGGTCTCACCGCAAAGTTCGGCTTTGGCGTTTTTGTAGGTCAATTCGCAGGTCGGGGAGCCGTGGATGCCGAGTTTATGCTCGATGTGGCGCACATTGACGCCGCCCTGACGCTTGTCGTAGATGAACATCGACAGGCCGCGGCCGTCCTTGGTGCCTTCCTCGGAACGGGCCAGCACAAGGTGGATGTCGGAGTCGCCGTTGGTGATGAAACGCTTCACGCCATTGAGCAGATAGCAACCATCCTTCTCGGAATAGGTGGCCTTCAACATGACGCTCTGCAGGTCGGAACCGGCATCGGGCTCGGTGAGGTCCATCGACATGGTCTCGCCGGCACAGACACGCGGGATGTATTTCATGCGCTGTTCCTCGTTGCCGAACTCATACAGCGTGTCGATGCACGACTGCAGCGACCAGATGTTCTGGAAACCAGCATCGGCGCTGGCCACCATCTCGCTCAGCATGGAGAAAACGGTGATGGGCAGGTTCAAGCCGCCGTAACGGCGCGGCATGGAAACGCCCCAGAGACCGCCCTTGGTGCAGGCATCGAGGTTCTCAACGGTCTTGGAGGCATAGATCATGCGGCCATTCTCCAAATGCGGACCTTCGAGGTCCACGCTCTCGGAGTTGGGTTCGATGATGTTGGCGGTGATGTCGCCCGTGATGTCGAGCACGCGGCGGTAGTTCTCCATCGCGTCTTCGTAATCGACGGGAGCATCAGCATAGTTTTCCTTGTCCGCAAAATTGCGTTCCTTCAGCTCGACGATGCGCTTCATCAGCGGGTGGTCGAGGTAGAATTGCAGGTTCGGATTGTCGTTATAATAATTTGCCATTGTTTTCTTGTTTTGTGGCTTGTTTGGCTATTAGCCTTTAGCTATTAGCAACCTTGACGTTGGCTAACAGCTAATAGCTAACAGCCAAAAGCCTCTGTTACTTACGGTTTTACTTATAGTTACTTCTTCTTTTTCTTATCCTTTAATAGACATACTAAAAGTACGATATTTAAGATTCCAGAAATGATAAAAGCAATTGTGTTAGTTTTCATTTTTAATCACTTGCTATTCTGCTTGTAATACTTGATCAGTTTCGGAACGACCTCCTCAACGGTGCCATTGATGACATAATCCGCAATTTTATTAATAGGTGCGTCAGGATCGCTGTTCACCGAAATGATGATTTTGCTGTCCTGCATACCGGCGATGTGTTGGATCTGACCGCTGATACCGCAGGCGATATACACTTTCGGGTGAACAGTTACACCTGTTTGACCGATTTGTCGGTCGTTGTCGCAGAAGCCCGCATCGACGGCGGCACGAGAGGCACCCACTTCGCCGTGGAGCACCTTGGCGAGTTCAAACAACATGTCGAAGCCTTCCTTCGAGCCCATGCCGTAACCGCCAGCCACCACGATGGGCGAGCCTTTCAGGTTGTGCTTGGCGGCCTCCACATGGTGGTCGAGGACCTTCACAACATACGCCTCTGGCGAGACATACTTCGACACTTCGGGATAAACGACTTCGTTCTTTGCCTTGCCTTCATAAATGGCCTTTTGCATCACGCCCGAGCGAACAGTGGCCATCTGCGGACGGTGGTCGGGGTTGACGATGGTCGCCACGATGTTGCCACCGAAAGCGGGACGGATTTGATAGAGCAGGTTGTCGTAGTGCTTCTTCGTCTTGACGTCGTCAAAGTCACCGATTTCGAGCTGGGTGCAGTCGGCGGTAAGGCCACTGGTCAGCGAGGAGCTAACACGCGGGCCGAGGTCACGACCGATGACGGTGGCACCCATCAAGCAGATTTGCGGTTGTTCCTCCTTGAAGAGGTTGACGAGGATATCGGTGTGCGGTGCAGAGGTGTAGGGAAACAATCCTTCGCCGTCGAAAGCGAACAGCTTGTCCACGCCGTAAGGCAGGATTTGGTCTTCCACCTTGCCTTTGATGCCAGTGCCAGCCACTACTGCGTGAAGTTCCACGCCTAACTGGTCGGCTAATTTACGTCCTTTGGTGAGCAACTCCTGGGAGACTTCGGCCACTTGTGTGCCTTCGGTCTCGATATATACAAATACGTTGTTCATTATCCGATAATCTTTTCGTCCAACAATTCTTTAATCAATCCTTCCACATCGGCATCGCTGGCGGTGAGGGTCTTGCTCTCCTTGGCCTGGAAGACGATGTTTTGCACGGCTTTCACCTTGGTAGGGCTACCAGAGAGGCCGCACTGGTTGGGGTCGCCATCCACATCGGCCACGCTCCACTGGTTGAGGTTGAGGTAGTCGCGGCTGGCATAGAGGTCGGCACGAGGATCCTCGGGCTGACGCTCCAGCGGGCACATGGCATATTTATACTTCATCACCAGCTTGGCGTTGCAGGGACGGCAGGGTGCCGCGCTGCCGTTGACGGTAATCACGCAGGGCAGTGGCACTTCCACGGTCTCCACGCCTCCGTCGATATGGCGGCGGATGGTGGCGATGTTGTTCTCGATCTTGAGGATTTCCTCGGCGTAGGTCACTTGGTTGAGACCCAATTTCTGTGCCACTTGCGGACCCACCTGAGCGGTGTCGCCGTCAATGGCCTGACGGCCTCCGATGACGATGTCGACATCGCCGATCTTTTTGATGGCGGTGGCGAGGGCATACGAAGTGGCGAGGGTGTCAGCGCCTGCGAAGAGGCGGTCGGTGAGCAGCCAGCCCGTGTCGGCTCCACGGAAGAGGCCTTGGCGGATGATCTCACCGGCGCGCGGCGGGCCCATAGTGAGCACGCCAACGGTGCTGCCTTGGATTTGCTCCTTGAGGCGCAGGGCCTGTTCAAGGGCATTCAAATCTTCAGGATTGAAGATGGCGGGCAGGGCGGCGCGGTTCACAGTACCTTCCGGCGTCATCGCGTCTTTGCCCACATTTCTTGTGTCGGGCACCTGCTTGGCAAGCACCACGATTTTCAATGGTTTGGTCATAAAATAAAATTTCTCGTTTTCAAATCGGCGGCAAAGGTACGGAATTTCTTTGAATTACGAACAAAATACCGCAGATATAAGGATTGTAGGGCTGTCGTACCACGGCAGCCGCATCATTGTTTTATCGCTGCGGCTACCACGATGTGACAGCCCTTCAATATTATATAGCAAACATTACTCAAGCAGCTCCTGCTTCAGCCTTCAGTTCCTCATAAAACTTCACTTGCGCCATTTCCATCCACGGCGTAACCCAAAGCAGGCCAATGCCGAGGGAGAGGATTCCCAAAAGAATCCAGCCGATGAAACTGAGGTGCAGCATGAAAAGATCCATCTTGTGGCCGTACATCAGGGCTTCGCTGCGACGGAGGCACTCGCCGGGGCCGAGTTCTGGGTTGTCTTCGGCAATGTAGGGCGCCATGCTGAAGGCGTAGGCCTTGATGATGCCAGGAATGATAAGCAGAAGGCACCAAAGCAGGATATAAACCGTGCCTAAAAGCATGATTCCCAACACTCTGCCATAGTCTTCCTTAAATCCCGCACTAATCATTTCGTTGACAGTGTTTTCGCGGCCACGGTTGAAACGGAGCATCCCGACCGAGAAGCCGTATTGAAGGTTTTCTGCAATGAGAAGCGCGACGAGGAAACCAATGGTGATGAATGACGGCAATTGGGTTTGGCTTCCGCCTTGAGTGACTCCGCTGACCAAGGTCACTATCAGTGCTGCCACAACGGGCTGTGTCCATTTGCCTCGAAGCATCCCGAGGGCTTCATTTTTGAGTTCAGGTCTTGTTGACATGATGTTAGTTTTTAAGGTTTTACATTTGCAAAAATAGGAAAAACTTCACTAATGCAAGCGAAAATGCGTCTTTTTTTATAGTTTTGCCGTCCGAAAATGACGAAATGAACCGCATCATGCAGTACAATCGCAACAGAATCATTTTGGCATCGGTTTTCACCGTTGCCGGTGTGCTGTATGCCCTCATTTCTTTGGTCAACCATTACCTTTTCAAGACTTACGCACTCGATTTGGGGCTTTACACCCACGCGATGTACGACTACACCCATTTCCGCGTTGACGATTGCAGCATGTTCAAGGCTGTTCCGCAAAGCATCCTCAGCGACCATTTCGACCTCTATCTCATCATTTTGTCGCCTTTGGTTCATGTTTTCGGCAGTTATACCTTGCTCATCGTGCAGATTGCGGCGGTGCTGTTGGGCGGTTGGGGCGTATTCAAGTTGTTGCGACTTTATTCCGACGACTTTTGGCTACCGCTTTTGGCCGCTGTCGCGTTTTGGTTTTCTTTCGGAATCATCCATGCCATAGCCTTCGACTATCATTCCAATGTGCTGGCTGCCATGATGTTGCCGTGGCTGCTGTATTTCCTCAAAAAGAGGCAATTCGGCCTGTCCTCGCTGATGGTGGTGCTGTTCGTCATCGGGAAGGAGAACATGTCGCTGTGGTTGTTTTTCGTCGTCATCGGGCTGATGTGGGACTACCGCAAGGATAAAACAGCCTTGTGGCATTTGGCGGGCTATGCGGTTTTTTCGTTGGCTTACTTCTTCATTGTCAACATGATAGTGATGCCAAAGTTGGGCGGTTCGGGTGGAGGCTTTGCTCGGTACAGTTATCTCGGAGATAACTATTTAGAAATTGCCGAAACCTTGCTCACGCATCCGAAATTGACGCTTAATATCTTGTTTACCAGCACTATTGGCATGGAGGAGTTCGTGAGTATGGGTGGCAAGCCAAATTACACGGTGTTAACCACCATCGCCAATCCTAAATATGCCGGAATCAAAGAGGAGTTTTATTGGTGCGCTTTGGCTACAGGATTGATTTTCACGGTTTTGAAACCTAATTACCTGTTTATGCTCCTGCCGCTCATTGGGCAGAAAATGATAGCCAACCAGCCTAATTTTTGGGGCATTTCCTTCCAATATTCCGTTGAGTTTATGCCAGTGCTCGTCATTGCGTCGTTTTTGGTCATTTTCAGGCTGAGGAAACAGTTTTGGCGGATGATGCTGGCAGTTAGCCTGTTGATTTCCATTGTTTTGACCACATTTTATACCATCGGTGTGCCCAAATCGAGGGTTTTCGTGGATCAACTTTGCGTTTATCAGGGACGGCATTATAGGCAGAAGGATTTCGATGTGCGCTATGCCTACGAACTCATCCGAATGATTCCCGACGAGGCCTCGGTGTGTGCCGCGCCGGTCTTTGTGCCGCACCTCGCCATGCGTGACGACATCAAGGATTTTTCCATCATGCGAAAAGTCGACACCGACTATGTGCTCATCACCGATTTCTATTTCGGCTACGAGCGCGAGGGAGTGTTGGTGCTAAAGAATCGTGCTGAATATGAGACTGTTGCCACCGATGGCACTATCTATTTGCTGAGGCGGATTGTGCCTTGAAGGTCTGCAAGTCGGGTGGAAGTTCAGTAAGGTTTTTGCAGGTATAGACAAAGAAATTTTTGGCAGGCTTGCCGCATCGCTCAATCGTAATAGTGCCAGCCAGTTCAATTTCCGAAAAATACCATTGATACATCTCTTTCGGGTCTTTCAGATAGCGGCTGTCGGTGAGGAACCAATAGTTTTCGCCGAGATGGAATCCGCCACGCTCTTCATTGATCCACAGGTATTTGTGCAAGAACTCAGGCCAACCCAATCCCATGACTCTCATGCCTAAAGGTCGCGCCACGTAATAGTCGAGATTGGCCAACGGAAACCATTGGTTGGCCACGATGCCGTCTTCCGCGTTCATCACGCCTTCGGCCATCTTTTCCTCACGGAAAGCCGCAAATTTTTCGCCCAATTGCCGCCAGCCATACATGTCGATGGTGAAATCGTCGCGCCCAAGCATCTCAGGCTCAGTGTGTTTGTCCAAAGGAATGAAGCCTGTCTTGATTTCGGCAACGCCGATGATTAGAGTGAGCAAAAGCACGAGTAGTGATGCCTTGATGGATTTAGGCAACTTGTCTGGTTCAATCTGATTATCACGCAGATACACAGCGGATAAGAGGATGAGAATAACGAAAGCGGGCGCGTTCCAATGTGGCAGGGTAGGGCGGGTGAGTGAGAACAGCCAGAACATCAAAATCAGGGGAATGGCGGTGCAAAGCAAAAGGTGAGAAACGGGTTTTTGGATGTTGGTTTTCCCTTTGAAGGCTGCAACAATGGCTACTATGGCCAAAATGAAATTCACCGGATTGTTGTAGAGAAACTCACCCAAAATCTCAGTGCCGAAAGTGCCGAAATTGATTTTTCCGCCGCCCACGCGCCCACCGTGGAAACTCAGGCTGATGAAATTGTTTTGAATGTTCCAGTAAAGAATTGGAATACAGCAAATTGCTGAAATCAAGAGTGCGAGGTACAAATATGGGTTTTTCAGTTGTTTTCGGTTGAAAATCAGGATATAAAGCCCCATTCCGACCCAAAGGAAAACGCCTGAATATTTGGAGAGCATGGCCAAACCGGTGAATAATCCAAATAGTATCAAGTATCGTCCCTTCGACAAGCTCTGGGACCGAAAGGCCATCCAGACGGCCAAAAGCCAAAACAGTATCAGTGGCGTGTCGGGCATGATGAAAACGCCCGTGATGACGAAGGCGTAAATGGAGGCGGTGTAAAGCATGGCGGCGTAAAGCCCTGTCCGCGCATCCTTGATTTCCATCGCAATCCTATATATAATATAGGTGTTGGTGGTCATTAGCACGACTGAGGCCAATCGGATGAAGAACTCGCTGTCGAACAATAAGTTAAGGCTGAACAATTGGATGACCCAGCCCACCATTGGGGGATGGTCGAAGTGGCTCCAATCGGGGTAGAGGGCATAGGTCCAGTAATAAACCTCGTCGTTGCCAAACTCCAACCAAGCGGCCAAAATGCCCCTCACGACCGCACTGACGACCAACAGCCAAATCAGTATCTTGTTGATATTTTGCTCTTTAATCCTCACTTGCTTTCTTCTCCTTGGCTTTTTTGAACAGATACCAAATCATGGCCGCGAAAGCCACGAGATACACGAAGCGGTACAAATAGGTCTGCGCCTGATTGACGATATCCAACCGTTGGTCTATGGGTTCGGGTGTCGGGTGCCTCGTGACGGGATTCAGATAGAAATGTTGCAGTTCGTTGACATTGATTTCCGTCCTAACATATTGGTCTTCAGGCTGAATGACATACGATGCTGTTGTCACGTTTTCTTCGGTTTTCAGCACTTTTCCGCCCTGCCCGATGAATTTCACTTCGTGCATGGTGTTGGCGGAAGTGCTGATGAATAAGGTGTCGCCAACCAATTGGGCCTGAGTTAGATAGGGGAGGCTTCGGGCTTGTTCGACCTTCTGCTCCAAGGTCATCGGGAAGTGGAAAAAGTTGACGAACTCAACGGCGTAGCACAAACCCTCATCCAAAGCCTGATACACATGCTCAGGGTTGAGGTAAGGGGTGTTAATCATGGTTAGATTGAGGCATACTTCACTGACTTTGTGTATGTTGTGCGTGTCATCATCGCCGAGGGCATACACTCTGTGGCCGTTGGAGAGTGCCATGTCCCAATGTTCCAACGCATTGCCGTAAGGATTCAGGATTTCCAAAAGACGATAGTTGCTCAGCCATTTCATGTCGCTCACTTTGTAACCCTTCGTAAATGAGGCATGGGCGGGCATGACGAAGCGGCACCGCTCGCCCAATTCATTAATCTTGTGCTGTTTCATGTTGAGATTCTGCATGAAAGGGAAGTCGGGCCAATACACCTTTTCCGCCCCGATGCAGATTTGATGCGTCTTGCGGATGAGGCCGTAGCCGTGTTCGTAGGCGGGGATATAGTCCTCTCTCTCAGCACCGTGCGGGTTGATGCCCATATAATCTGAAATCCCGTAATGGTCGTAGCCCAAAGCTTGATAAACGCTGTCGATGGCCGTTTCGGTGCTTTTGCGCCCGTTGGTCAGCCCGAAATACCTGCGTGAGTGGCAATGGAAATGGTACTTTTTCCATTGGTCGGGCTTCATGTCCTGATAGGGATTATAAAGATATTCGCCGCTGAAGGGTCGCGGCTCTTTGAAACTGTAAGTGGGAACGGAAAGGTACACATATAATATGAGCAGCAGCAAGGCGATGCCGAGGGAGGCCATTACCCTGCCGAAATAAAACCAAAAGCCGTGTTTGTGTTTTCCTTGGCTCATCATTTCGGATTTTGGGGTATGAAAATCAATTTCTTTCTGGCTATCAGGTTGTTGTAGCGTTCAAGCACTTCGCCGACCACATCCTCCCACGAGCGCACGATGGAACGCGAAGCCTGCACGCCAACGCGATGCACCCGTTTCGGGTCATGAATCAACTCGCGGAGGCGATTGGCGAAGGCATTCAAGTCGTTGGGAATCAGGAAGCCGTTCTCGTTGTCGGTGATGATGGAGGCAGCCGTGGCGGTTTCCACTAAAACCGAAGGCGTTTGCAACGCAGCCGCCTCTTTGACGACCAAGCCGTCAGTGTCGTAAAGCGAGGGGAAAAGGAACAGGTCAGCCGCTGCATAATACTGTTTGATGGTTTCGCGCTCGGTGACGGTTCCCACAAAAGTAACTTGGCTGTCCAAGCCTTTTTCAGTCACCATTTCCTTCATTGCTTCAGCCGCGTAGCCGTTGCCGACGAAAAACATCTTGAAAGGCGTATCTTTCACTTTTTCAAGGGCTTCGATGATAAGGCGCACGTTTTTCTGCCAAACATGTTGCCCAACGAAAAGGCAAACGAAATCTTCAGGGGCAATGCCCAACTGCTTTCGCGCTTCGGCAAAATAGGCATCGGGATAGTCGTCCACAAGGTCACTGCCATTGGGCACCACTTCCACATTGCCCTTGAATCCGTAATCCTTAATCACTTCTTTTACAGAGGCTTGTGGCACCCAAACCTCATCGGCACGCTCGTAGAAACTGACGATGCGCTTGATGATTTGCTCCACAACGGCTTTGGAGGGAATGGTTTGGCTGAAGTCGTCGCGGTATTTGGAATGGAAGGTGGCCACAAAAGGGATGTTGAGCCTCTTGGCGACATTGACCGCCGCCCAACCTGCCGCAAAGGGCGAATGGGCATGGACAATCTTGAAGCGACGCTTGACGATTTTGGCGAGAAAGGCTGGGTCAACTTCAGCAACACCAGTGACATACGGCTGACGGAAAGGCACGGGAACCGAGAAATAGTCGAGCACCTCATAGTCGTACTGCTTGTAGTCGGCCCCCGGCACATTCGGCGTGATGACAGAAACACCACCTACCTTTTTCTGCATCCAGTAGGCGTAGTTTTGCATGCAAACGGCTACGCCATCCATCACCGGCGGAAACGATTCGTTGAAAAGTCCAATGTTGAGTTCCATTTTCTTGAAATTTGGCGCAAAGATAGGAATAATAAGTTATCCTAAAACTTCATAATCGGAGCAACCTTATTTGTGTTGCCGCTTTTATCCAATAAATCACTTGTACTGCATATTTCGGCGCGTTATTGATACGTTCCCCAATCCTTCCACGACACATAATCGATGCCGTTGATGGTGCAGGTGAGGTCGCCAAGATAGAAAACGGCACCTCGACTGCCGTCGTCGCCGCGAAGGGCGAGATAGTCGCGGGCGTTTTTCGAGAGTTTTTGCTCTGCCTCAATCGTACTCTTGATTTCGATGGCGAAAGTGCGTTTCCAGTCGGCGATGGTGTCCACCTCGAAGCCTTTCTGGTCGCGGAAATAGGTCAGGTTGGGGTGCTTGCCTTGGTTCAAGCGGCTTTTCAGCAGTTCGGCGATGGCGAAAGTTTCCACAATGGCACCTTTGTTCGGGTGCAGAATCAACTCCTCCACCGATTCAATCCGTAGCAGATGGCAAAGCAGTCCTGAATCGATGAAATACAATTTCGGTGTCTTGACCAACGACTTGCCAAGGTTCTGAGTGTCAGGCTCCAAGAAGTGGATGATGAACGACGACTCCAAGATGGAGAGCCATTGCTTGACGGTCGGGGCCGAAACGCCGATGCCGCGTGCGATGCTGTCCATAGAAAGCATTTGGCCGCTATAGGTGGCGCAAATCTGGATGAACTTTTTGAACACGGACAAATTGCTGTAGTTGATTTGGCTCTCCACGTCCAAGTCAAGGTAGGTGTCCACATAACTATTGAACCAATCGTTGGGCGAGAAATGCTTTGCGGTATCGTGCAAAGGCGGGTAAAACCCTTTGAAAATGGTTTCGTAAACATTGCTACTCAATAAGTTGCCACTTTTTAACTCCCCGATGGAGAACGGCAGCAGCTTCAGGAAAGCCGCACGACCGGCCAACGAATCGGTCATGTTTTGCTTCAGGTTGAATTGATTGGAACCTGTCAGGATGAACTTGCCCGGAGTGAAAGAGCCTTGGTCCACATGATATTTGACCGCATCGAAAATCTCCGGCACTTTCTGCGCCTCGTCGATGATGGCGCCATTGGGGAAGGCCATCAGGAAGTCCATCGGATTGGCAGCGGCCAGTTCGCGGATGGTCTTGTCGTCAAACGAAAGGTATCTTTTCTCGGGAAAAGTCATTTTCGCGAGTGTCGATTTTCCGCTTTGCCGCGGCCCCGTGATGCCAATCACAGCGAATTGTGAAGCGAGCCTCAAAAGGGCGTTTTTTGCCGTTCTCTCAATCATGGTTTTGTCTTTTTTCGTGATTTCTGCGGCAAAATTAGTAAAAATCTAAAGTTTAGAGCGGAAAAATCCAAAGTTTTGAATGGAAAAATCTAAAGTTTTAGTCGGAAAAATCTAAAGTTTCGCAATTTAATGTTTTTCAATATATTGATAAACAAATGAATAGAATAAATATGGGGAATATTGTAAATTTAAAAACAACATAGTGCGTGAGCTTTTTTCAACAAAAGCAAAATTTCTTGTTTTGGTATCGAAAATTTATGTAATTTTGGCATCTGATTCCGAAATTGCATAAAAATGAAGATACAGTATCTGTCTCGAGATATGGAAAAGGCTATACTTGAAGCCTCTGATTATTATGCTGTTATATGCGTAACTGGACCTCGTCAGTCTGGCAAAAGCACACTATTGAAGCATCTTTTTCCCAATTATGTCGAATATAGCTTGAAAGATATGCATGTGCGCGAGTTTGCGATGAATGATCCCGTGGCCTTTCTCAACCAAACCACGGAAGGCATGTTTCTTGACGAGATACAGAAAGCCCCTGTGCTGATGGAATACATTCAAGGCATCGTTGACCACGACCCCAATCGCAAGTTCCTTTTGACGGGAAGTTCCAACTTTGAGGTGATGAAAGGCGTTTCCGAGTCGCTGGCTGGTCGTGCAGGTGTCTTTGAACTGTTGCCGATGACTTTGGCCGAGACCGAAGACACCCGAAACGATACCGACCTGTCGCGTCTTTTGTACGATGGCCTTTATCCGGCGGTGGCCGCTGGCAAAAACACAGCGAGGATGTTTTATCCGTCATACGTGAAAACTTATATCGAGAAAGATGTTCGTGACCTGCTGAAGATTCAAGACCAAATGCAGTTCATGCGGTTTATGAAGTTATGCGCGGCGCGTATAGGTTCCATTTTTGTCGCCACGGAACTTGCTTCGGAAGTCGGCGTCGACTCGAAAACAATCACGCGCTGGCTTTCGGTGCTGCAAGCCTCGTACCTTGTCACTCTGTTGCCACCGTATTATGAAAACATTTCAAAACGGTTAGTAAAAAGTCCGAAACTCTACTTCAACGACACGGGATTGGCCTGTTATCTGCTTGACATAGAATCGCCCAAACAACTCGACCGCGACAAGATGCGTGGCGCTTTGTTTGAAAACATGATTGTCATGGAAGTGATCAAGCACCGTTATAACCAAGGATTGGAAGGTGGCGTTTATTTTTATCGCGATTCCAACCAAAACGAGGTCGATATTCTGCTCAAACAAGAAGGCGAAATCACGGCAATAGAGGTGAAATCATCGATGACTTATCATCCCTCGTTTGAAAAAAGCCTGAAACAAGTTGCGGAATGGGTGGAAACGCCTGTCACGAAAAGGGCTATCGTCTATGCCGGTGATTTTGAGAATACCCACGGGGACATCCAACTGTTGAACTACAGGAATTTGAAAGAGCTGCTTTAAAAACTTAATCATTGGCACACTTCGCTGCATTATTGATATGTTCCCCGATCCTTCCACGACACGTGATCAAATTTTGTAACAAATGATACACAACGAATCAGTGGAAAGTCTTATCTTTGCAGCCTAATTTGAAATCATTCTTAATAAGGATAAAATGGATACGAATCCGAACGAAAATATCATTAGCGAGGTCACAAGCAAGGAGTATGAATACGGCTTTGTGACTGACATCGAGACCGATTTCGCACCGAAAGGCCTGAATGAGGACATCATCCGACTGATTTCCAAGAAGAAAGAAGAACCCGAATGGCTGTTGGAGTTCCGCCTGAAGGCTTTCCGCCATTGGCAGACCTTGAAACAACCCAATTGGGCGCACCTCGACCTTCCTGAAATTGATTATCAAGACATTATCTATTACGCCGCGCCGCGCAAACGTCAACAGAAACAAAGCCTCGACGAAGTGGACCCCGAACTGTTGGCCACTTTCGACAAACTCGGCATTTCCTTGGACGAGCAGAAGAAACTCTCGGGCGTGGCCGTCGATGCGGTGATGGACTCGACCTCGGTAAAGACGACCTTCCAAGACACGCTCTCAAAGCACGGTGTCATCTTCATGTCGTTCAGCGAGGCCGTCAAGCAGCACCCCGACTTGGTGAAGAAATACCTCGGCAAGGTGGTGCCCTACACCGACAACTTTTTTGCCGCGCTCAACTCGGCGGTCTTCAGCGACGGCTCGTTCTGTTACATCCCAAAAGGCGTGCGCTGTCCTTTGGAGCTTTCCACCTATTTCCGCATCAACGCGGCCAACACGGGCCAGTTTGAGCGCACCCTCATCGTGGCCGACGAAGGCGCGTATGTGAGCTATATGGAAGGCTGTACTGCCCCGCAACGCGATGAAAACCAACTTCATGCAGCCATCGTGGAAATCATTGCCGAAACCGATGCCGAAGTGAAATACTCTACGGTGCAGAATTGGTATCCCGGCGACAAGGACGGCAAAGGCGGCGTGTACAACCTCGTCACGAAGCGCGGCCTTTGTCGCGGCGACCGTTCCAAAATCTCATGGACGCAGGTCGAGACGGGTTCGGCCATCACTTGGAAATATCCGGGCTGTGTGCTGATGGGCGACAACTCCATCGGCGAGTTCTATTCCGTCGCCGTGACCAACAACTACCAGCAGGCCGACACAGGCACGAAGATGATTCATTTGGGCAAAAACACCCGCAGCACCATAATTAGTAAAGGTATCTCCGCTGGCCACAGCCAAAACGGCTATCGTGGCTTGGTGAAGGTGGTGCCAAAAGCCGAAAACGCCCGCAATTACTCGCAATGTGACTCCTTGCTGTTGGGCGACCAATGCGGTGCCCACACTTGGCCTTATGTGGAGTGCGGCAACGACAGCAGCATCCTCGAACACGAAGCCACCACCTCGAAAATCTCCGAAGACCAACTATTCTATTGCCAGCAGCGCGGCATCCCGACCGAAAAGGCCATCGGTCTGATTGTCAATGGTTACGCCAAGGACGTGCTGAACAAACTGCCTATGGAATTTGCAGTGGAGGCGCAGAAATTATTGTCGATAACGCTGGAAGGAAGCGTTGGATAGTTAAAAGTTGATAGTTAAGAGTTAACATTTGACAGTTAAGAGTAGTCCCATAGGGACGGAAGATAATAGGCAGGCGGTGAAGCGCAGCGAAACCCCTGCCACGGAATGATAGAATGAAATAAACCCCGTAGGGGTGACAGAGATTAAATAATGACACAATCCCGTTCAAATAACACGCCTTTTTGGTTGCTGCTCATCGGAATCGTCCTGATTCTGTTGAGTAACAGCCTGTTGACTGAAGGCATGTTCCTCGACGGAGTGACCTACGCCTGCATTTCGCGCAACATGACCATTGGTTTAGGCTCGTTTTGGAATCCGCATTACACCCAAACGATTGGCAATGTGTTCCATTCCCATCCGCCTTTGGCATTTGGGCTTGAAGCCTTGCTTTTCAAGGCTTTCGGAGATCATTGGTGGGTCGAAAAACTCTATTCGGCAGTCACTTTCCTCGTTTCGGGCATCCTCATTGCGGCCATTTGGAAACGCACGACCAACCGTCTGCGCATGGCTTGGCTGCCGCTGTTGTTTTGGTCGGTTATGCCAATTGTTTCTTGGAGCGCTACCAACAACATGCTTGAAAACACTATGACGGTTTTCGTCTTGTTGTCGGTTTGGTTGATGATTCTCAGCTATCTGAAAAACAACAAGATATGGCTGTTTTTGGCGGGAGTTGCCTTGTTTGGGGCTTTCATGTCAAAAGGTTTCACGGGACTGTTTCCGTTGGTTTTTCCAATCATCTACTGCATTTTCGACGACAAGCGCCACTGGATCCAAGGCTCGATTGACACCTTATTATTAATGGTCACATTGGCACTGCTTTCGGGCGCGATGTTTTTGGCTTTCCCGGCTTCGTTTGCCTATCTGAAAACCTATTTTAGCCTACAAGTCATTGGTGGCGGTCTGCATGAAGCAACGGTCTCTACGCGGTTTTACATCGTTTTTCGATGGTTGGGACAAATGATTGCCCCTTTGGTTATCATTACCATTGTTCTGATATTGAGTAAGTTGAAAGGAAATGCCAAAGTGTTTGAGTTTAGGTCCGACAAGACATGGTTCCTCATTTTCCTGATTCTCGGCTTCATGGGTGTACTGCCCATCATGGTTAGCCTGAAGCAAAGCGGCTTTTACATGCAGGCTGCTCTCCCGTTTTTTGCTTTGGCTTGCGGACATTTCACTTTTTCGAAGGTCAATGCCTTGACGTTGAAGATAACGCCGGATTTGCACAAGTGGATGACTCTCGGAGCAAGTGCTATCTTGCTGACAGGCATTGTGTTGAATTTATGCAATATCGGGAAATACGGTCGCGACGAAGCCCTGATTGAGGACGTGAAAAAGCGAATTGCGGAAGCAGACGGTAGTACCGTCATCGAGATTGCACCTGAAGAATTCACAAACTGGGCTGCCCATGCCTATTTCATGCGTTATGGCAAAATCAGTCTCAATCCAACCCAACCCAACAATTAAACAATTAAACAATAAACAATTAAACAAATATATGCTTCTGAATATCAAAAACCTACACGTCTCCATCGGAGGCAAGGAAATCCTGAAAGGATTGAATTTAGGCGTCAATGAGGGCGAAATCCACGCCATCATGGGGCCTAACGGAACGGGAAAAAGCACCCTTGCGGCGGCCATCACGGGTCGCGAGGGCTACGAAATCACCGAGGGCGAAATCTGGTACAAGGGCAAGAACATCGTCGGGATGTCGCCCGAAGACCGCGCCAACGAAGGCATCTTCCTCAGTTTCCAGTACCCAGTCGAAATTCCGGGTGTGAGCATCCAAAATTTCATGCGCACAGCGGTCAACTCGAAGCGTGAGTATCAAGGACTTCCGCCTATGAGCACTGTCGAATTCATGAAACTGATGAAGGAGAAACAGGCCATGGTGGAAATCACTGAGAAACTGCAAAACCGCTTCGTCAATGTGGGTTACAGCGGCGGCGAGAAGAAGAAAAACGAAATCTTCCAAATGGCCATGCTGGAACCGAGCCTTGCCATCCTCGATGAGACCGACTCAGGCTTGGACATCGATGCCTTACGCATTGTGGCTCACGGCGTTAACCAACTCCACAACGACACCAACTCCTTCGTCGTCATCACGCACTATCAAAGGCTGTTGGACTATATCGTCCCCGACTTTGTCCATGTGATGTACGACGGGCGCATCGTCAAGACGGGCGGCAAAAACCTCGCCCTCGAACTCGAAGAAAAAGGCTACGAATGGATTAAGGAACTTTGACCATGGACAACCAACTTATCATAGCCGCCAACCAAAGCCGCGAACTCATTGAGTATGACGACGATGCACATCTTTCCGCCGAACCGAAGGTGTCTGAAATCTTCCTCAACGAAAATGCCAGCCTTGAGTTGTATGTGCTGCAAAACGTGAGCAACGAGGCCACCATCCAACGCGAGTTCAAAATTAGGCAACTGGCCGACAGCCGCCTGAAAATCGTGGTCATTACTTTCAACGGAGGCGACATTCGCAACACCTATCATGTGGATTTAGATGGCGAAGGCGCTGAAACCCAAGTGCATGGACTTTATCTCATCGACAAGACCCAGCATGTGGAAAACCGCTTGAAGGTGAACCACAACGTGCCGCATTGCACGAGCAGTGAGAAGTTCAAGGGCATTTTGGACGACGAGGCCTCGGCCATCTTCAACGGCCATGTGTATGTGGCTAAAAACGCGCAAAAAACTGATGCCCAACAAAATAACAGCAATATCTTGCTGACCTCGAAGGCCAAAATCAACAGCCAGCCGTTTTTGGAGATTTACGCCGACGACGTGAAATGCTCGCACGGCACCTCCACGGGCCAGCTCGACCAAGAGGCCATGTTCTACATGCGCCAGCGCGGTATCAGCAAGGCCAATGCACGGATTCTGTTGATGTACGCCTTCGCCGCTGAGGTCAGCAACCACATCGGGAACGAAATGTTGCACGAGCACATCGACGACATGATCAAACGCCGCCTGCGCGGTGAGTTGTCGAGTTGCGAGAACTGCGTGTTGCGTTGCAGCCATCCGAAGGAATATGATTTTGACATTGATTATTCGAAGATTTGACAATGGCTTATGACCTATGGCAGATGGCCACTTCAACGTTTCGTGAAAGTGGCCATAGTCATAGTCAAAGGCCATAGTCCAAAAACTATAGAAAACAGTAAATTTTGAAAACAACGTTAAACATCAAAGAAATAAGAGATTCCTTTCCTGTATTGGACCAGCAGGTTTATGGCAAACCGTTGGTTTATCTCGACAATGCCGCCACTACGCAGAAGCCGCTGTGCGTCATTGAGCGCGAGCGCGACTATTACCTGCATGAGAACTGCAACATCCATCGAGGTGTGCATTATCTGAGCCAAAAGGCGACCGAGGCATACGAACACGCCCGCCAAACCGTAGCGAATTTCATCCACGCAAAGGAAGCCAAAGAAATCATCTTCACCCGAGGCACCACCGAGTCGCTGAACCTGTTGGCGACTTCGTTTGAGCATATCTTCCTTTCCGAAGACCAACAACTTTCAACTCTCAACTTTCAACTCTCAACTGACTCTAAACCCTCAACTCTCAACTCTCAACTCAAAATCCTCGTCACAGCAATGGAGCATCATTCCAACCTCGTGCCGTGGCAGCAGATGGTTCAGCGACATCAAGGGCAATTGCTCGTCGTGCCAATGGATGACCAAGGCGTTTTGGACTTGGAACAATACGAGAAACTACTGAAAGAAAGCCCGAAAGTGGTTTCCATTGCGCACATTTCCAATGTGTTGGGCACCATCAACCCCGTCAAGCAGATGATTGCGATGGCACATCAATACGGCATCCCCGTGGTCATTGATGGCGCGCAGTCCATTGCCCACCATCCCATTGATGTTCAAGATATTGACTGCGACTTTTTCGTGTTTTCGGGCCATAAGATGTATACCCAGATGGGCATCGGCGGCTTGTACGGCAAGGCGGAATGGTTGGAAAAACTGCCACCCTACCAATTCGGCGGCGAGATGGTCGATACGGTGAGTTTCGAGAAAACGACTTTCAACGTTTTGCCTTACAAATTCGAGGCGGGTACGCCAAATGTGGGTGCAGCCCTTGGTTTGGAAACCGCCATCTATTTCCTGCAAAACCTTGACAGAAAAGCCATTGAGAAACACGAAAACCAACTTCTGCAATCCGCAATCCAACAGCTTTCCGAAATCGATGGCATCCGTTTCATCGGTGAGGCGGAGCAACGTTCTGGCTTGGTTTCCTTTATTATAAAAGGTGTGCATCCCTACGATTTGGGTACCCTCATCGACAAGATGGGTGTGGCGGTGCGCACGGGCCACCATTGCGCCGAGCCAGTGATGACGCGCTTCGGCATCCCGGGCACGGTGCGGGCATCGTTTGCGCTTTATAACACTTTGGAAGAAGTGGAAACCTTCGTCAAGGCGGTGAAGAAGGCTGCGATGATGCTGCGCTGATTTTTCAGCACATCCAGCTTTAATCAAACCATAAACTCCTCCAAAGTGGAGTGCAAAATCTCATGCAACTCTGCCTTGTGTTCGGGCGTGGTCTGCGTGAACAGGAACCCCCAAATGCTCATGGCGGGATTCATGATGTCGCGGGTTTCGAGCACGCCGTGGAAGTGCCGTTTGATGCGCTCGAAGTCAAGGGCGCGGTTGGTGTCGTAAGGCTTGTCCAAGACGACGAAACTGAACACGTCGTTTTCGATGCCGTTCCACATGGTGGCATAGTCAGGGCGGGTGCCTTCAAAGTAGGCCTGCACGGGCAGCAGGTGGCAGGTGTGGCGCGTCAGGTCGTTGAGGCACATGCCGGCGAAACGCAACGGGTTAACCTCAATCGGGATGGCGCGGCCCGTGTGCTTGTCCACGCGGAACTCCACATGCATCGGGAAATTCTTCAATCCGAGCACAGTGTTCAGGTCGATGCAGAACTGGTTGAAAGCCGGATAGTTGGCCTCAAAAATCTGCTTGCTCATGCAATAGAGGCGGTCGCTGACGTCGGTTTCGTTCTTGAAGATATGGTGGAAGATGTTGATGATGTTAGGCTTGCCCTCGGCATCGTAATAGGCATCCACGGCATATTCCTCGCCTTCGATAAACTGCTCAAGCACAAACATTTCGCTGCGCACGACGGTGTCGGGGAAGACGGCACACTGCTTGGCGAAGTTGCGGTCGATGTCGTCCAAGGCGGCCTGCCATTCTTCCTTGCTGCGGACGATATACACGCCCACGCTGAGGAAGCCCACGGCGGGTTTCAGCACAAGCGGCAAAGGCAACTCATCAGGATTGAGGCTGCGCAAAGCCTTCATCTCCACCTCTTTATAATAGAAGTCGGGATAAATCTGCTGGCAAATGCGGCGGAAAGCGGCCTTGTCCTTCAGAATCTTGACCTTTTTCACCAACTCGGATTCGGGCAGCTGGGCATAAAGCCAAACCAAGGCGTTTTCCGAAACGGCATAGAGTTGATGGGTTTGGTTGTATTTCTCAACGAACTGCTTGTCGTCCAATAAAATAAGGCGATGCCCTTCATCGGTGAGTTTTGCCGCCATTTCGTTGTGCAGAACGGGAATCTGTTTTTCTTCCAAATACGCCACCAAAGGGGCGGAAACGTAAGGTTTTTCTAAAATGATCATCTTTTTTCGTTTTATTTGGTTACAGCCACTCGATTTCGTCTCGACTGAGCCCAGTGATTTTGCAAATTTCATCTAAGCCATAACCTCGTCTCTTCATTCGTGTGGCGGTCTGAATGAGGGCTTTGTGAGTAGCGGATTCGGTAATCACCACTTCGTTTTTCTCCCATTCTTCCCAATTGGTTTCTGTCAAGTAGCGAGAAACTTGTTCGCGGAGGGGACGAAGGTTATCTTCAATGACATAAACTACGGCATCTTCATCTATCTGGAAATAGTCGTGTATGAGGATATGGCGCATTTTTACAATGTCATCCCAAGGGGTTTCGGCGTGTTCCTTACGAAAGGCTTTTGTCAACTTGTAAGCGGCCTCGCCAACGATTTCAATGTTCTTCACAATGCCATAGAAACGCATTTTGTCGGTTTCAAGTTCTTCCTTCGTTTTCCCATCGGCATAATCAAGAACGCGGTCAATGGCTTCGATGATGTGCTCTAATCTTTCGTGGTCTCTAACTGGCTCTCTCATAAATCAGGATTTTATCTTGGTTAATGCTTTCGGCGATTCTTGGGTACACTCTACCGTCAGGCACAAGATCAACGGAACGGTCGAGCAAGTCTTCCAATTCGTTAATCATTGCGCAATGTTTCAACAGACTAACTCTCGCGTTCTCATCGAATTGAACAAGCAAATCCACATCGCTCAAAGGCGTTTCGTCGCCTCGGGCAAAAGAGCCGAAAATCCATGCCCGCAAGACGGGCTGGGTCTTGAGATAATTGGCTATGGTTTGTTGCATTTCGGTACTCATAATCGAAACGTTTGTTAAACACGAGGCAAAGTTACGAAATATTTTCCAAACGCAAAAATCGTTTACCTCCAAACATTCTGCGTCCTGTCTGGCCCGTAAGAAACGAACTTGATGGGCACGCCGACATAGTCTTCAATGAATTTGATATAATCCTCCAACTTCTGCGGAATATTGCCCTCGATTTTCTGTTGCCAGCCTGGGATTTCGGTATAGACAGGTTCCATCGTCTTGGTGCAGGCTGCGAAAGGCAGGTGCTTGGTTTCCTGACCGTTATAGCGATATGCAGTGGCGACTTTCAAGGTTGCGAAGTCGTCCATTACGTCAGATTTCATCATCATCAGGTCGGTGACGCCACTGAGCATGACGGCATATTTCAGCGCGGGCAGGTCGAGCCAGCCGCAACGGCGCGGACGACCTGTGGTGGCTCCGAATTCGTGTCCGTTTTGGCGGAGTGTTTCGCCCGTTTCGTCAAACAGTTCGGTGGGGAAGGGGCCAGTGCCTACGCGGGTGCAGTAAGCCTTGAAGATGCCATACACCTTGCCGATTCTACTCGGGGCAACACCCAATCCAGAGCAAACGCCCGCCGCAATCACATTCGATGAGGTGACGAAAGGATAACTGCCAAAATCCACATCAAGCATGGAGCCTTGGGCACCTTCGGCGAGGACTTTCTTGCCCGCATCAAGTGCCTCGTTGATGTAATATTCGCCGTCAACAAACTGGTATTGCTTCAAGTATTCGATACCCTCGAACCAAAGTTTTTCGTATTCGGCGAAGTCGAGGCCGTCGAGTTGGAAGCCTTTCATTTCGAAGCCCAATCCAGCAATTTGCTGTAAGTGCGTCTTTTTCAAGTTTTCGTATTTCTCGCGGAAGTCGTAGGAAGCAATGTCGCCGATGCGCAAGCCCTTGCGAGCGGTCTTGTCGGTATAAGTCGGGCCAATGCCTTTCAGTGTGGTGCCGACTTTCATCTTGCCCAAAGCCTTCTCGTTGGCGGCATCCATAGCGCGGTGGGTCGGCAGAATCAAGTGGGCACGGTTGGCGATTTTCAGGGTTTGGCGCAGGTCGAAGCCAGCCTCGCGCAAACCTTCAATCTCACCTTTTAATATATGTGGCTCGATGATGACTCCGTTGCCGATAAGGTTGATGCAACCTGGCGTGAGCACACCCGAAGGAATGTTGTGCAACACGAACTTCTTGCCTTCGAATTCTATGGTGTGGCCGGCGTTGGGGCCGCCTTGGAATCGTGCCACGATGTCATAGTTCGGGGTGAGGGCATCGACCACCTTGCCTTTGCCTTCGTCGCCCCATTGCAAACCGAGGAGAATATCTAATTTGTTCATATATTGGAATTTCAAGATTTCAAATTTCAAGATTTTCGGCTGCCACAATGTGACAGCCCTACAACTTCACTCTATCAACTCTTTTCCTTTCAACTATAACCTAACCACATCTCTAAACTCTAAACTCTCAACTTTTCTTATGTCCATAAAATATCAGCGAATGATGCGTAATCTCAACGCCGAGTTGCTCCTCAATCGACCGCTGGATTTCCAGCAGGCGCGGGTCGCAGAATTCCATCACGCTTTCTGTCTCAATATCAATGAAATGGTCGTGTTGGCGGAACTTGTAGGAACGCTCGTATTGTGCGCAGTTGTGCCCAAACTGGTGCTTGATGACCAAGCCGCAGTCCAACAGCAGGTCGATAGTATTATATAAGGTGGCCCGGCTGACGCGATACTTGTTGTCCTTCATGCGGTTATACAGCGAGTCGATGTCGAAGTGGCCGTTGGTGGAGTAGATTTCCTTCAGTATGGCAAAGCGCTCAGGGGTCTTGCGCAACTTCCGCCGTTGCAGGTAGTCGATGAATATCTTCTTGACGGCCAAATAGGTATTGTCAAATGAATCTTTCATTTTTCAAGTCGTGATGTTGCCGCAAAAGTAGGAATATTTTTCAGACCAATTCTAAATAATCAGCATTATTTTGTCTCAATTGCTGTTTTTCCTGACCACTTTTTGGATTTCCTTGAGGTGATTCAATTTGCTGATGAGGTCGTCAAGTTCGTTGGTGCTGTGGACGTAGATGGAAATGGTGGCCTCAACGAGGTCGTTCTTGGCCTCCATGTGGAGCATGTGCAGGTTGAGTTTCATCTCGTTGGAGAGTAGGTTGGTCATGCGGTTGAGCAATCCGGCTGAGTCCAAAGCAGTGATTTTCAGGTCAGCAAGGAAGGCGATTTCGCTCTTGGGCTGCCATTTGGCCTTCACGATATTGTTGCCATAGCGCGACGAGAGTTGGATGGCCTTCGGGCAGTTGCTGCGGTGGATTTGCAGCGGCTCGCCGGGGAAACTGAAAGCAATCACATCGTCGCCCGGGATGGGGTTGCAGCAGGTGGAAACATTGAAGTCGAATTCGCCCGACGAGGTGATGGAAGGCGTTTCGTCCTTGTCGCGGCTGTTGTTGTTGCCCAAAAGTCCAAAAGTGATGTAACGCACGAAACTGCTGCTACCCGATTGTGGTTTCAGTACGGTTCTGATGGCACGCTCGTCGATTTTGCCGGCGGCCACCTGATAGTAGAAGTCGATGGAACTGGTGAGATGTTCGGCGGCCATCACTGTGTTGCGGTTGGCTTTGGAAGGTTCCAAGTCGAGTTTCCTCATGATTTCCTCGAACTTTGTTTCGCCCTCCTCGCGGAAGGTGCGGCGGTATTCCTTGATGCCGTTTTTGAGCCTCGATTTGGCTGTGGCCGTGGCCAAAAACTCAAACCATTTCTCTTGCGGATGTTGTGCCTCGGAGGTGATGACCTCCACTTGGTCGCCGTTTTTGAGTTTGCAGTCGAGTTGGGTCAGATGGCTGTTCACGTTGGCCGCAATGCTGTGGTCGCCAATCTCGGAGTGGATGTTGTAGGCGAAATCGAGCACGGTGGAGCCTTTGGGCAGCAATATCATCTTGCCCTGCGGGGTGAACACATGGATTTCGTCGGAGAAGAGGTCGAGCTTGAAGTTGTCGACGAACTCGATGGCGTTGTTCGACTCGGTGTTGATGAGGTCTTGTGCCTTCTTGAGCCAGATGTCGAAACCGCTTTCCGTCATGTTGTCGGCCTTGTATTTCCAATAGGCGGCAAAGCCTTTTTCGGCGATTTCCTCCATGCGCTGGCTGCGAATTTGCACCTCCATCCAATTGCCGGTCTGACCCATCACCACGGCGTGAAGGCTCTCGTAGCCGTTGGTCTTGGGGAAAGAAATCCAGTCTTTCAGTTTGGCGGTGTTTGGGCGGTAGAAACCAGTCAGGATGGCATAGATTTTCCAACATTCGAGGCGTTCTTGGTCGACTGGGCAGTCGGTGATGAAACGCACCACGAAGGAGCCGTAGAGTTCCTCAAACGAGAGTTCCTTTTCCATCATGCGCTTCCAAATCGAGTTGACCGAGCGTTCCTTGATTTCGGCACGCACCTTGATACCTGACTTTTCAAGTTCGGCCATGACTGGGGCGATGAAGTCGCGCGTTTCGCCCATGCGACGCTCGCGCACATCATCCACACGCTTGCGGATGTTGTTGTAAATGGTTGGATTGGTGTATTTTAGAGATAAGTCCTCCAACTCAATGCGGATGGCATGGAGGCCAAGTCGGTAAGCGAGAGGCGCATAAATATAGGAGGTTTCGGAGGCGATTTTCAGTTGCTTGTGCTTGGGCATCGAGTCCAAGGTGCGCATGTTGTGGAGCCTGTCGCTGAGTTTGATGAGCACCACGCGCACATCGTAGGTCAGGGAAGTGATGATTTTCTTGAAGTTTTCGGCCTGCATACTCTCCGCGCCCTCCATTTTGTCGAACTTAGTGAGGCCGTCCACCACTCGCGACACCTTTTCGCCAAACATTTCCTTGATGTCGTCCAAGGTGTAAGGCGTGTCTTCCACCACGTCGTGCAGCAGGGCGCAGATGATGGAGGTGCGTCCCAATCCGATATCGTGCGCGGCAATGGTGGCCACCTCAATGGGGTGGTAGATGTAAGGCTCGCCTGAGCGTCGGCGCTGGTCTTTGTGCGCATTGACGGCAAAGTAGAAAGCCTTGTCGACGGCTTCGAGGTCTTGCGCTTCCTTGCGGGTTTGCCAAACATCGATAAGGTGCTGGTGCCGCCGTTCGATTTCTTCTTTTTCTTCCTTTGAATAGGTGTCGGGTAAAATAGGCTCCATAGGCAATCGTCTTTTTCAGTCTGCAAAATTAGCGATAATCCTTGACTGATTCCGCTTTTGCAAGCAATTTTTTTCCTATTTTTGCACCCACAATGAAAAACATCAGAAATTTTTGCATCATAGCCCACATCGACCACGGCAAATCGACCCTGGCCGATAGGCTTTTGGAATTGACACACACCCTGAACGACAAAGAATTGGTCGATCAGGTTTTGGACGACATGGACCTTGAGCGCGAGCGCGGTATCACCATCAAGAGCCACGCCATCCAGATGAAGTATAATTATAAAGGTGAGGAGTTTACGCTCAATCTTATTGATACTCCCGGCCATGTGGACTTCTCCTACGAGGTCTCGCGAAGCATCGCTGCCTGCGAAGGCGCCTTGCTTGTGGTGGATGCCACGCAAGGTATTCAGGCTCAAACAATTGCCAACCTTTATTCTGCATTGGAACATGACCTCGAAATCATCCCCGTGATGAACAAAATCGACATGGACAGTGCTATGGTTGACATTGTGGAAGACCAGATGGTTGACCTTTTGGGCTGCGATCCGAGCGAGATTTTGAAAGTGAGTGCAAGGACGGGCGAAGGCGTTCCCGCCGTTTTGGATGCCATCGTTGAGCGCATCCCTTGCCCCAAAGGTGACCCCAACGCCCCGCTCCAAGCCCTGATTTTCGACTCGGTATTCAACTCTTTCCGTGGCATTATCGCCTATTTCCGTGTGATGAACGGAACGATGCACACCAATGACTTGGTGAAATTCTTCGCCACAGGCAAGGAATACCACGCTGACGAAATCGGGGTGCTGCAACTGAAGCAAGTGCCTAAGAATGAACTCTCTGCGGGCGATGTAGGATACATCATCTCTGGCATCAAGACCTCGAAGGAGGTCAAGGTGGGTGACACCATCACGCATGTCGAAAGGCCTTGCGCCGAGCCAGTTTCGGGCTTCGAGAACGTGAAACCCATGCTGTTTGCGGGTATCTATCCCGTGGATGCGGATGATTATGAGGAACTTAGGGCTTCGTTGGAGAAACTGCAACTCAACGATGCCAGCTTGGTTTGGGAACCTGAGTCGTCGGCGGCACTGGGCTTCGGCTTCCGATGTGGCTTTTTGGGCTTGTTGCACATGGAAATCGTTCAGGAGCGCCTCGACCGAGAGTTTGACATGGATGTTATCACTACGGTGCCGAATGTGTCGTTCAAGTGCTATAAGACTGATGGCGAGATGATAGAGGTACACAATCCCAGCGGTCTGCCCGAGGTGACAAAGATTGACCATATTGAGGAGCCATACATCATCGCGCAAATCATCTCGAAAAACGACTTCACTGGCCCTATTATGACGCTCTGCATCGATAGGCGAGGCACTTTGAAAAACCAAGTCTACCTTTCCACCGACCGCGTGGAACTCACCTTCCAAATGCCGCTCTCGGAAATCGTCTTCGACTTCTACGACAAACTGAAATCCATCTCGAAGGGCTATGCCTCTTTCGACTACCATATCGCTGGTTATCAAGACGCTGACTTGGTGAAATTGGACATCATGCTCAACGGCGAGTCGGTGGATGCCCTCTCAACTTTGATACATCGTGCCCATGCCTACGACTTCGGTCGGCGCATGTGCGAGAAACTGAAGGAATTGATACCTCGTCACCAGTTCGACATCGCCATCCAAGCGGCTATCGGAGCGAAAATCATTGCGCGTGAGACGGTGCGCCAAGTGCGCAAGGATGTGACGGCGAAGTGCTACGGCGGCGATGTGTCGCGTAAACGCAAACTGCTTGAAAAACAGAAGGCTGGAAAGAAACGAATGAGGCAGGTCGGCAATGTCGAAGTGCCGCAGTCGGCGTTCTTGGCCGTGCTGAAACTTGACTAAAGGTTCGAGCGGATTTCAAATCCGGCGGAACTAAAGCCCTGAAGGGGCGAACAGAAATCAAGCAGGCGATTTTAATCCCTGCAAAACAAACAAAATAATGATCGACCTCCAATATCAAATAGCATTGACCCTATTGCCCGGCATCGGCGACATCAGCGGGAAGAAATTCGTGCATTATTGCGGCAGTGCGGAGGCCATTTTCAAGGAAACGCGCAAGTCATTAGAGAAGATTTCGGGGATGCGCGAGGCTTCCATCGAGGCCATCTGCAACCCAAAACCTTACCTGAAACGCGCCGAAGAGGAGATTGCTTTCATAGAGAAAAACGACATTAGACCCTTGTTTTTCCTTGATTCCGACTATCCGCGCCGACTTTTGCAATGTGACGACGGCCCGATGATGCTATATTATAAAGGTGCGGCCAATTTGAACGCCAATCGAGTGGTGGCCATCGTCGGGACGCGCAACATCACCGACTACGGCAAGGAAAACTGCAATCAGTTGGTGGAGGATTTGAAAGATGATAATGTTTTGATTGTAAGCGGATTGGCCTACGGTGTGGATACTTGCGCCCACAAAGCCTCAGTGAAAAACAACATCCCGACAGTCGGGGTGATGGGCTGTGGAATGCAGCAAGTCTATCCTTCGCCGAACAAGAAATTAGCCAATGATATGATTGAGCAAGGCGGCGGAGTTCTCTCCGAGTGCCTCAGCGGCACCCAACCCGACCGCGAGAATTTCCCGCGCCGCAACCGCATCATTGCTGGCATGGCGGATGCCGTAATTGTCATTGAATCAGCGTTGAAAGGCGGCTCACTGATTACCGCCGATATTGCCAATTCCTACAACCGTGACGTGTTTGCCTATCCAGGTCGCGTTCTCGACATCTATAGTCAAGGTTGCAATTATCTTATCCGCACCAACCGCGCCCATTTGATGGAGAGTGTTTTGAATTTGCGTTATGCAATGCGTTGGGATTCAGAGCAAAAGGTTGAGAAACAAACCGCATTGTTCCGCGAGTTCACCGAGGAGGAAAAGATTATTATGGACTGTTTCGGCGCGAATGCCGTCATCAGTTTGGATGAGATCATAGTGAAGTCGGAGTTGCCGACCACGAAAATTGCAGCTATACTTTTGAATTTGGAATTCGATGGCGTGCTGATGGCATTGCCCGGAAAACGTTACCAGAAATGTTAGGGAAAGTCATTAAATCGACGGGCAGTTGGTACATCGTCTTGGACGGTGAGGGTCGGCAGTGGGAGTGTCGACTGCGCGGGAAAATCCGTTTGGACGGCCTGCGCTCCACCAATCCTGTGGCCGTGGGCGACAACGTTGAGTTTGAGCAGGAACCTGGCAAAGAAACGGGAGTTATCAAGAAAATTGAACCGCGAGAGAATGTAATCGTCAGGCAATCAGTGAATTTGAGTAAGGCATCACACATCATTGCCGCCAATGTGGATTTGGCTATTGTGGTGGCTACTATCGCCCATCCGCGCACCTCGACGGGTTTCATCGACCGCTTTTTGGTGACCGCCGAGGCCTACCACATTCCCGCCGCCGTCATTTTTAACAAGTGCGACTTGTACACTGACGAGCAGATAGAGGAGATGTGCGTCTTGATGGAATATTACCAAAGTTTGGGTTACACTTCGTTTGGCGTTTCGGCCAAGACGGGTTTCCAAATTGATGAACTTAAAGCATTGATGCAAGGGAAGATATGCCTTTTTTCGGGACATTCCGGCGTGGGGAAATCGGCTCTCGTAAACGCCTTAGACCCGTCTTTGAACGTCCGCATTGGCGCGATTTCCGACTACCATGAAAAAGGCAAACACACCACGACTTTTGCCGAGATGCACCACTTGAACTTCGGCGCGTGGATTGTCGATACGCCCGGCATCAAGGAGTTTGTACTGTACGACCTTGAGAAAGAGACCCTTGCCCAGCGTTTCCCCGAGATGCGCGACCTGATGAGCGAGTGCCGTTTTGCCAACTGCACCCACACCCACGAGCCGGGTTGCGCAGTGAAGGCGGCGGTTGAAAACGGAGAAATCGCCGACTGGCGCTATGTGAATTACCTTCGCATGATGACCGACGAAAGCCATGAATCTGTGAAGGAAGAAGGATAACTATACGGTAGGAATAGGCGAACACGCCAACAACGGGGAAGCTCCGTTGTCCCTACCAGACGAAAATATAAAAACTATGACCATCGCCCTATTTGGAAAAACCATCGCCCCAGAAAACGGGGAATATATGCGGCAATTGTTTGCGGAATTGGCCAAAAACCAAGTTGAAATTGTTGTATACCAGCCTTTTGCTGAATTGGTTAAGGCATTCGTTCCCGGAGGCGTGAACTACAGCGTATTCACTTCCAATGCCGACTTGAACGCCGACCTGCTCTTTTCCATCGGGGGCGACGGCACCATTTTGGACACCGTTCCCTTCGTCCTCGATTCGGGCATTCCTGTGGCGGGCATCAACATGGGGCGTTTGGGTTTCCTTTCGAGCATTTCGAAAAACGAGATTGCCAATGCGGTAAACAGCGTCCTTACAGGCGATTACACCGTTGAACAGCGCAGCCTTTTGGAACTCGTTTCGCCCGAAAAGGTTTTTGACGATGTAAAATACGCCTTAAACGAGTTGAATGTCATCCGCAATCCCGAACATAGTCTGTTGGCTATCAAGGTGTTTGTCGATGATGTTTACCTCAACACCTATTGGGGCGACGGCATCCTTTTGGCCACTCCGACGGGTTCCACAGCCTATTCATTGAGTGCGGGCGGTCCCATCATCGCGCCTAATGCGAAAAACTTCGTCATCACGCCCATCGCCACGCACAATTTGACCGTGCGCCCTGTGGTCATCCCTGACGACAGCACCATCCGTATTCAGGTGGAAGGAAGGGAGAAAAGTTTCGTGTTCAGCATGGACTCAAGGAATTGTACCTTAGACACTTCCGTGCAGTTGGAGGTGCGCAAGGCTGGCTTCTGCCTCAACCTCGTCAGGATGCGTGGTGAGGACTTTTTTGGCACCATCCGCAACAAATTGATGTGGGGCAAAGACAATAGAAATTGATTTCTGTCGTTTTCATTGGAAAATTTCCTAATTTTGCAGTCTTGAATTATGTATAGAAAGATTCGTATTTTATTGGTTTTGAGTTGCTTGGCTGTTTTTGTCCAAGCCAATGCCCAATTTGACGACCCCAAAACCCTCGAAGTGGGGCCTCATGTCGGGGTGAGTTACTATATGGGCGACCTCAATCCTATGCTGCCTTTCGCGCAGGCACAGTTGCAATATGGCGGCATCGTCCGTTTCAATTACAACAACCGCTGGACATTCCGCTTCGACTATAGCCGCGCCACGGTGACGGCTTCCGACGAAGTCATCAAATGGCGGCCTGAGCGCGGACTGAATTTCACCTCAATCATCAACGACTTCAGCCTCATGGCCGAGTTCAACTTCCTCGAATACTACACCGGCAACCCGAAAAAGAATGTGTCGCCATACATTTTCGGCGGCATTTCGGTGTTTCAATACACGGCCTTCGCTGATGTGAACGGCACAATGGTTGATTTGAGCGACCAAAAGACGGAATATTATGACCCCAACGAGAAATGGTATAAAAGGATGTTTGGCAAGACCAGTCCTATCGGCGTTTCCATTCCTTTCGGCATGGGCGTGAAGTTCTCGATTTCGCGCCACATGGCGGGCACGGTGGAGTGGAGGATGCAGAAGACTTTCACCGATTATTTGGACGATGTTGCGACGGTGTATCCCGAGGAACACGCCTTTTATACCGACGAAAACGGTGCGAAATACGATTTGTCTGACCCCACGGGCAACTATATCCCAGGCCAACAGCGCGGCAATTCCTCTTTCAACGATTGGTTTGGCATGGCGCGTGTGTCGCTGACTTGGAAGTTTAACTTGCCCGATGGAAGGGGCTGTAACCTAAGCAAATTCTGACGACTATGGAACTGAAAGACCAACTGATGCAACAAATTGACCGTGAGCGGCTTCCGCAGCACATTGCCATCATCATGGACGGCAACGGACGCTGGGCCAAGGAACGCGGCAAGCAACGCCTTTTCGGGCACCAAAGCGCGATTCAATCGGTGCGCGAGGTGAGTGAGGCCTCGGCGGAAATCGGGGTGCCTTACCTGACTTTGTACGCCTTCTCCACTGAGAACTGGAACCGTCCTTTCGCGGAGGTCACAGGGCTGATGTCGCTGTTGGCCACGACCATCAGGAACGAGGTCAGTACGATGAACAAGAACAGCATCAAACTGAACGCCATCGGCGACCTGAAAAGCCTGCCCAAGTCGAACTACGACCAATTGATGCAAGCCATTGACGACACGAGCCACAACACCCGCATGGTACTCACCCTCGCTTTGAGTTATTCGGGCCGTTGGGACCTGAAACAAGCCACGCAGCGCATGGCTGAGGATGCCGCATTGGGGAAAATCAAGCCGCATGAGATTGACGACAAGATGATTTCGTCTTACCTCTCCACGGCCAATATGCCTGACCCTGAGTTGCTTATCCGCACCAGTGGCGAGGAACGCATCAGCAATTTCCTGCTGTGGCAGTTGGCTTATTCCGAATTGTATTTCACTCCAAAATATTGGCCCGACTTCCGCAAGGCCGACCTCTACGAAGCGATTTTGAACTACCAGCACCGCGAGCGCAGGTTCGGGAAAACCAGCGAGCAAGTCGCCACTAAATGATTGAAAGATAGAACTATGCGATATAGATTTTTACCCATAATGCTGTTTTTTGTGGCTCTTTTGGGCTTCGGGAGCAGCACTTTTGCCCAAATCCAAATTGGCGACGACCTCTCGGAAATCAATTATGCGAGACCCCAAAAATACGAGATTGGCGGAGTCATCGTCGAAGGTGCCAAATATGTGGATGCTTCCATGCTCAGCCTGATTGCCGGTTTGAGGGTTGGCGAAACCATCTCCATTCCGGGCGATGAGATTTCGTCGGGCATCAAGAAGATTTGGGAGCAGGGCTTGTTTGAGGATGTGGCCATCAATGCCACTGATTTTGTGGGCAATAAGGTGTTTCTGCAAATCGCCATCAAGGAAAAGCCGCGTGTGTCGAAGTTCTCTTTCAAGGGCATCAAGAAAAGCGAGGCCGACGACATTCGCAACAAAATCAACCTTTCGCGAGGCGACATTGCCACCGACCACCTTTTGACCAAGACCACCCGCATCATCGAGGATTATTTTTACGACAAAGGCTACCTCAATGTTGACATCGACATCCAACAAGAGGCCGACACCGCTCGTGAGAATTACATCGACATGGTCATTAACATCGACAAAAAGGAAAAGGTGAAGATTGGGACAATCAATCTTATTGGCGTTGAGAATCTTACGGAAGGCCAAGTCTTCACTTCGATGAAAGAGACCAAACAGCGCGGCCATTTTGACCCGTTGGATCCCCTTGGTCCGTTGATTGTGAACACCGTCGCCGATTTGGTTACCTTGCATCCTATGAGGGCCATCAACGGCATTGAGGAATATTTCTACGACAACTACCGTCCGCGCATCTTCAAGGCCTCGAAATACATGGAAAAGAACTTCGAGGACGACAAGAACCTCATCATCCAGAAGTACAATGCCAAAGGCTATCGCGATGCGCGTATTGTGCGCGATTCGGTCTATCGCATCGACGACAAGAACTTGGGTATCGACATCGTCATTGACGAAGGCAACAAGTATCATTACCGCAACATCACTTGGACGGGCAACACAAAATACAGTGACGAGACCCTCAATTCCATCCTTGGCATCAAGAAAGGTGACGTATATAATAAGGAGTTGCTCGACAAGAACCTGACCTATAGCGAAACCAATTTGGACATTAGTTCGCTGTATATGGACGACGGCTACCTGTTTTTCCGTGCCGACCCAGTGGAAGTGGCCATCGAAAACGATTCCATCGACCTTGAAATCCGCCTCACCGAAGGCAAACAAGCGCGCATCAGCAATATCAGCTTGTCAGGAAACACAAAAACTTACGACCATGTCGTGTTGCGCGAGCTGTACACCCGTCCCGGGCAGTTGTTCAGCCGCAGCGATGTGGTGCGCTCCGTGCGTGAATTGGCCACCCTTGGCTTCTTCAATCAGGAGTCCATCAACCCCGATGTGCAGCCCAATCCTTCCGACAACACTGTCGACATCAAGTATTCCGTGGAGGAAGCTGCCGCCGACCAAATTCGTTTCTCAGCCGGTTATGCCGCTAAGATGCTGATGCTTGAGGCAGGATTGCAGTTCTCCAACTTCTCCTTGCGCAACATTTTCAACAAGAAGGAATGGCGTCCCATTCCCGTTGGCGACGGACAAAAACTCGGCCTGAGCGTGAGCACCCTTGGAACGCAATACATCACTTATAGCATTTCGTTCACCGAACCGTGGCTCGGTGGCCGCAAGCCCAATGCGTTCAGTGCCTCGTTCTACCAGTCGTTTTATGCCAAACCCAAGACCTCCGAAGACTATGGCTATTTCAACATGACGGGCGGCACCATCGGTTTGGGTCGCCGCTTGACTTGGCCCGACGACTACTTTTCCATATATCATGGCATCAATGTGAAGCGTTATAATTTGAACAACTACCAGACACCCTACTTGAACGTGGGCGATGGCAATGGCAAGTTCAACCTCATCAGTTATACTTTTGTGCTGTCGCGCAATTCGGTGAGCCAGCCGCTTTATCCGCGCAGTGGATCCGAGTTCCAATTGGGTCTCGAAATCACGCCACCCTATTCGCTGTTTTCGAACAAGAGCTACGCCGACCTTCCCGAAAACGATAAGTACAAATGGATTGAGATGCACCGTTGGACTTTCAAGGCGGCTTGGTACACAGAACTTTATGATAAACTCGTGATGATGACCCGCGTGCGTTTCGGCTATTTGGGTCATTTCAACTCTGAAATCGGTCCAACGCCTTTCCACCGTTTCTTCCTTGGTGGCGACGGTTTGGCCAGCTATTCAATGGACAGCCGAGAGTTGGTTGGTATGCGTGGCTATGCCAACAATTCACTTACGCCCGGCTTTTATAACAGTTCCAATGCGTCCGGAAACGGCGGCGATATGATGACGAAGTACACGCTCGAGTTGCGTTATCCGCTCTCGCTCAATCCGCAGGCCACCATCTATGCCCTCACTTTCCTCGAAGCTGGTAACTGTTGGCTCGGGTTCAAGAACTTCAATCCCTTCGATGTGAAGCGCTCGGCAGGTGTGGGTGTGCGCATCTTCCTGCCTATGTTCGGCTTGCTCGGCCTCGACTGGGGCTATGGTTTCGACGATGTGTATGGCACTTCGGGCAACAATCACAGCCAATTCCACTTCTCCATTGGCGGCTCCATCGATTAAATTTTTGGAACGATTATTGATAAGGTAAAACAGAACAAATTAAATAAAGCAATGAAAGCATTTAAAACCTTGATTTTGACCGCCGCATTGGTTTGTGGCGGCATGATGACCGCCAATGCGCAGATTGTTGGCGGCGGACAGAAAATCGTGTATGTCGATTCGGAGTACATTATGGAGAACATTCCGGAATACGGCGACGCGCAGGAAGAACTCAACGCCCTCTCCACGAAATGGCAAAAGGAAGTGAAGGCCGTTTACGACAAGGTGTCGGAGATGTACAGCAAGTATCAAACCGAAATGCTCCTCCTCTCCGAGGACCAAAAACGCGCCCGCGAGCAGGCCATCGTCGACAAGGAACAGGAAGCCAAGAACTTGCAGATGCAATACTTTGGTTCGGAAGGCCAACTCTACCAGAAGCGTACCGAACTGATTCAGCCCATCCAAGAGAAAGTCTACACTGCCATGAAGGAAGTGGCCCAGACCAAAAACTACGCCTTTGTTCTCGATTTGGCCTCTGGAACCTCCGTCCTCTATGCCTCTGACAAGAACGACATCAGCGACGACGTGCTCGACCAACTCGGCAATGTGATGCAGACCGTGCGTCGCGAGGATCGCCGCAAGGCAGCCGCCACTACAGGTAGCAACACAGGCAGTTCGACAGGTGGAGGCAAAGTTGGTACTGGAGCTCCTAAGAAATAATGGAAAATTGGGCGGTTGAAAGCGAAAAATTCCTATCTTTGCCGCTCAAATGTCAAGTGAAATAGAGTTAATTTATTAAAAATCAATAAAATGAAGAGAGTATTCAAAGTATTGTTTTTGGGCGTGGCACTCTTTGTGATGAGTGGAGTGGCCAATGCTCAGGTGAAGATTGCACATGTCAACACGGCTGAAATCCTTGATGCCATGCCCGACAAGGCTACTGCCGAGAAGTCGTTGGAGAAGTATTATGGCGAACTCCAGAGCCAGTTGGAAACCATGGCCAAGGAGTATCAGACCAAGATGCAAGACTACGAGGCCAACCAAGCCACCATGTCGAACTTGGTGAAGCAGTCGAAAGAAAAGGAAATCATCGACTTGCAGACCCGCATCCAGACCTTCCAGGCCAATGCCGAGAACGAGTTCGAGTCGAAGCGTGCCGAATTGCTGAAGCCCATCCTTGACAAGATTCAAACTGCCATCAACAATGTGGGCAAGGAAAAGGGTTACACATACGTCCTTGATTTGGCCACGGGTGCCGCCGTCTTTGTTGGCGACGATGCCGTTGATGCCACCAAGGATGTGAAAGCCAAGTTGGGTATCAAGTAAGAATTGTGGTTTTCAAATATTAGTTATAAACGAAACCAGCCGACTCATGCGGGCCGGCTGGTTTTTTTGTGTTGGTTGGCTTGTCGTTATTCAACAGCGATTTTTTTGCTTGCCCATCGTCCGTCTTCCGTCAGGCCTTGCAGAATGTAAATCCCGGTGTTGAGTTCCTCAAGGTTCTTGTTGCTGATGGCTTGTCCATTCGCATTGTAAATCCTCAAAACTGTGACGATTTCATCATCTGCGCTTTCTTCAAGGCCAGTCACTTCAACGATGATGTAATTCTCGCCGGTGGGAGTGAGGGAGTAATCCGACTCGCAATTCTCGTAAACAGCAGTGAGTTGGTACTTGTAACCGCCCATTTCCGATTCGTCGAAATAGGAAGTCTGATCGGCACCAATTTCGATGACGATGTCTGATTTGGTGGCAATGTCCGAGCGGTAGAGGTTGTAATGCAAAGGCAGTGTTTCGGGTGCTTCCCAGGTCAGATTGACGCCAAATTGTTGATCTTCCATGAAGTAGACATACTCGCCTTCAAAGTTTTCGGGCGCGAGGCAGGAGATGACGGGAGGCTCGATGGGGCCAAGGGTGCCGTCGGGACCGATGTTTTGAGCATAGATGCCGCCGTCGAGGCAGTTCACCCATGCCACGATGTTTTGTCCCATGTTGAATCCAGTGCTGTTGTCGCACATTGTTCTTCTATAGGTGTTTGAACATAAGGTTTTGGTCCACAATTGGTTGCCGTCCATATCCATGCCGAAAGCCTCGATGGTGGTGAAATAGGGATTGCTGAGGCTGCTCTTCGTGTAAATCACGCTGAAGCCGCTGCCGTCCTCAAAGGCGTCAACCTTGATGTCGGAATAGGTATGTCCGATGTTGTCGGCCACGAGGATACCTTCACCCCACACCCTTTCGCCCGAAGGGGTGATGCGGTTCATATAGATGCGGCTTTGCGACTGCGTAGCGGCATCGGTTTGTTCGTAAGCGATGATGAGGTCGTGGCTCACGGGGTCGACGGTGCCGTTGGCTCCACCATAGAAATTCATCGGGTCAGCCGAATGTACGGAAATGCCATTGGTGTCGTCGATGGTCGAGGCACCGGTCTCGTCATAGTGGAACACATATACATTGAAAACCTCGCCAATGCCCGGATGCCAGATGTAGGCATAGCCTCCGCCCAAGCCGTCAGGAACGACGTAATGGATATAGGTCGATTGGAAAGCCTGTTCAGACATCAACAGAACATCTGGACTGATTTGGACACCGTTGGTGTCGAAGCCGACGAGGTAGATTTCCTTGTTGGTGTAAAAACCGCTGCCAAGTCGTTCGTAAGTCAGGAAAACATAGTTGTTCAAACTCAATGTGATTTGGCCGAACATGCAATTGTAGCCATTGGCCGAAATGGTAGCGTAGGGGTTCAAGGTGCCGTCGGCATTAACATATTGCAGATAGCTATTGTTATAGTCGGCACCCAAGGCCCAGAAGCCGCCATCGGTGCCAGCCACCAACTCGGTGCGCGAGAAGCCAAGGCCATCGAAGAGCCTAATGCCTTGCTCGCCCCAAGCGAAAGTGCCATCAGCGTTGATTTTCACTGCGTAGGTGTAGCCATCGTAGACGGCGAAACAACTCACCACGCCGCCATCGGCGGTGGTGGTCATGGAAACGCCTTCCGAATAGGAGGCAAACTCCAATGCGCTGATATGGATGCCATCGTCGCCCCATTGCGGAACACCTTCAAAGTTAATTCGTTGCAGGTGAGGTGACCAACCATTGGAACCGAATCCTTCCCATTGGACGTAGGTGTCACCCGTGTTGGGGTTGGTGGCGGTGTAAAGTTCACCGTCGTCATTGGAGCAGTTGACGATGAAAGTGTTAGTGGCCGGGTCATCGACCCATTGTGCTTGCAGGGCTGAAAAAGCAAATAAGCCTGCGAAGAATAGTACAGTTTTTTTCATGATGATATGATTTTAAAATACCTTTTGTTCATTGTTTAGAACGACCTTCTTTGTGACAAGTTTCCCTGTGGAGGTTAGCCCTTGGATGATGTAAACGCCAGAAGTCAACTCACCAAAGTTAGCATTGCGAATGATTTGGCCGCTGGCGGAATAGATTTTTAAGAGCGTGACAATCTCGTTTTCGATTTCGTTTTCAGGAACCGATGTCACCTCTATTATAATATAGTCCAATCCATCAGGGGTTTGGGCGAATTCCGACTCAAAGTCATCGTACATGGCTGTGAGTTGGTATTTATACGTGCTGGGCGTTGTCTCGTCGAAGTAGGACGAGGCCTCGGCATCAATTTCGATGATGTCGGTTGTATTATCTTCAAGATTTTCTCGGTAGAGGTTGTAGTGCAGAACGCTGTAGGTTGGAGCCTCCCATGTGAGCATGGCACCGTATGAAGCAGTCTCTTCGTTGTATAGATAGGAGCCTTCGAAGTTTTCGGGTGCGTAGCAGCAAGGGATTGGCGGTGGTGGCAAAGGACTGACCTCACCCAAAGCACCGTCCCAGCTGATGTTTTGCCCATAGATGCCGCCATCATCACCGTTGACCCATGCCACAATGTTTTGTCCGTTATGAAAACCAGAAGTGTTTTCGCTGATGGTTTTGTTGTAGCCAGTCGAACTCATGGTAGTGTTCCATTGCAGGTTTCCTTCGTTGTCGTACCCCACAGCTTCAATGCTGCCTTGGCTGGTGCCGTAGGTCACAACAAATCCATCTACGGCATCGATGGCATCCACATGTATGTCGCTATAGGAACGGCCTGTGTAGTCAGCCACAAGAATGCCGTCGCCCCAAGGTTTTTCACCTGTTTCCGTGATGCGGTTGACAAAGACTCGATGTTGGGTTTGAGAGCCAGCATCCTTTTGGAGATAAGCGATAATAAGGTCATTGCTCTTGGAATCGATGGTGGCGTAGGCATTGGTGTAATAGTTGCCGTAGTCGGGACTATGCACAGCGATACCATTGAGGTCGGTTATGGTGGGGGTGCCGCTCGCGTCGAAATGCGTGACGTAGGTGTTATACACGCCGCCAATGGCGTTGTGGAATTGATAGACATAGCCGCCGCCTTTGTTGTCGGGAGTGGCATAATGCACATAACTGGCACCTACGGCCTGTAGCCCGAACAACAGCGTTTCGGGGAAAATCTGTTCGCCGTTTTTGTTGTAGCCAGCAACGTGGATTTCCTTGTTGTAGGTGGTGTAGCCTTGGAGGGTGTGCTTTGAATACACTACAAAGACACCGTTTTCAGCAGGCAGCAAAAGGCCATTGGAGCATTTTTTTGCAGGGGCTTTGATGGTGGTCTTGGGGCGCAGCGTGCCGTCGGCATCGATATATTGCAGGAAGGTACTATCCATGTCGGTACCCAAGGCCCAAACACCGTCGTCATGGTCGTAATAATAGGTTGACAACACTTCGGAGCGACCACCTCCTTCGCCGTCGAAGAGCATGATGCCATGTTCGCCCCAAGGGAAGGTGCCGTCGGCGTTGATTTTGACCGCCCAGTGATGAGGCCCGAGGGTGCGGAAAACCGTGACAACGCCTCCATTGACAGCGGTCATGGAATAGCCGGGTGACCAAGTGGCAAAGTCGGGAGTAGTGACATGGATGCCGTCGGCGGGCCATTGCGGAACACCGTTGAAATCAAGTCGTTGCAACCACGGCGACCAGCCATTTTCGCCTTGGTAATGCCATTGCACGTATGAGTCACCAGTCGCTACGTCGGTTGAAACATACACCTCGGCGGCAGCCTTGTTGCAATTGGCAATGCGAGTGTTGCTGTTGGGGTCGTCGACCCATTGGGCTTTCAGAGTTACTAACGAGGCTAAAGCCAAGAACAGTAAAGATAGTTTTTTCATATCTACCGATTTTTTGAGACGATTATTGCTGCAAAATTAGAAAAAATCGTTTCTTTGCAGAAAAATTTGTCATTATGGATGAAAAATTTACCTCAGAAGAGAAAAATGCTGTTGCGAGTGTGCTTTACAACTTGGCCGACGCCGATTACGAAAACCACGAATCTGAGCGCGAATGTCTTGAGGTGTGCATGAAGGAATTGGAATTTGATGCCACGAGCTTCGTCCCGATTCCGAGAAACGAGATGCAAAAAAGGGCTTATGAAACCTTGAAGCGTATGACGAAGGAAAAGAAACGCGCCTTTTCACTTATGATGACGCGCCTCTCGCGCTCCGATGCGCACTTCGGCCCTAGTGAGCGGGCGTTCGTAAAGGAAATCTTGGTGATGTGCGATGTGCCTTTTGTGCATAAATGAATGGCTGATATAGAATGGTAATTTGTCCATGCTTTCTATATTTTTACAACCTATATGCGATGGTTTTTCGAGATTATTTCAGCTTATAGGGGAAAATAATGTGCAAAAATACACTTTTGGTTCGTATTGAGTTCCTTCGTGCCGCCAAAGTCCCATAGGGACGACCCTAACTCAAGCAGGCGACGGCAGTCCCTGCTCACGATGTCACGATGAAATGAAAACGCGGTTGCCGCATTGCAAATGCTGATACCCACGGCTTCTGAATTACGGTTGCTCGGTGTTTTTCATTCGGCAGGGGGTTACGTCGCATTATCGGCAGGGGTTCACACCGCCTGCCTACATTGCTGCCACCCCTCCGGGGTTCCTCCGCACCCCTGCCCAAGTCACGGAGTGACGACGGATATTAGGCAGGGGTGAAATGTAATGCAACCCCTGCCGAAGCACCATGGCAGCCGCACACCCCAAAACAAAAAAAGCAGAGACGCCACAACGTGGCGCCTCTACAATGATGTGGGAATTGAAAATTCCCTCCTCACCGCTTGCGAATTGCAAACTCGCAAGACGTGTCATTTCCTGATTTAGGTTGACTGTTTTATGTCGATAATCGCTGGTTGGAGTTGACCCGTTTTGTTATTAATACTGATATTGGTTGACTGTTTTTGTTTATTCCTGATATTGGTTGACACTCCATGGGTTTATCCCTGTCAGAGGTTGACTGTAGGGCGTAGCCCGGAAGGAGACCTCTGACAGCACGGCAAAGGTAAACCTTTTTCCGTGATATCTGTATCCTGCTTCTTCTTTTTTATCGCGGCTGTCCTGTAGCTCTTCCACTTCTTTTCCAGTTCACCACTGAGGCAGGATGCCTCGGCAGGTGTCATCATGCCGAGGCTCATGTGCGGACGCTCGTTGTTGTAGAAGGCCACGGCATCGCTCACGGCTGCCCTGACCTCCGCGACGGAGCGGAACCTGCGGCCCTTGAGCAGCTCGTTCTTCATCGTGCCGTTCACACGCTCGGCCTGGGCGTTCTCCTTCGGGTCTCCGCTTTCGGTCATGCTGACGCGTATGCCGTTGGCGGCCAAAAGCCTCACGTACTCGCCGCTGGCGTATTGGCAGCCCCTGTCGGAGTGGTGTATGAGATTGACGTTTTCCTTTGCAATGCCCTCGATGCGTTTGAGGGCCGTCCTCAATGCCTCTATGGGATAGGTGGCATCAAGCGTCTCCCCGACGCTCCAGCCGACAATCTCCTCGGTATAGGCATCCATCACCAGGGAGAGGTAGCAGAAGACATGGACCGTCTCGGAAAGCCAGACGGTGATGTAGGTGATGTCGCTCACCCACAACCGATAGGGTGCCGTCGGGATGAAGTCCCTGACGAGGTTCGGATAGGTCGGCAGCCCGTGGCTGGAGTCCGTCGTCCTCGGTGCATGCACCCTCCGGCGCACCTTCAAGCCCCATCGGTCTATCAGGTCCTCGAAGCGGTCGCGACCCATCGGGTGCATCGCGCCGAACTCGCGGCGGTACATGTGCCAAAGCTTCATGCCGCCGATGCCGGGATCCTTCGCCCTGACCTCGCGGATGTACTGCAGGGCGAACTCCTCCTGGGCGGCCTTGGCCAGTTCAGCGTTCTCGTCACGCTTGTAGTATGCCTGCTTGCTCACGCCAAGCAGCCCGCAAAGGACGCTCACCGGATAGCGTCTCGCGTCCCTCGCGTGCAGGTCCGTCACCGCTTGGCGCCAGCTTTTTTTCTTATCTCCACCTTGAACTTCTTCTCCGCCACCTTGATCATCTCGCCGTACAAGTCCGCTCGCATCTCGGCCATCTTCAGCTTGGCCTTCAGTGCGGACAACTCGGCCTTCAGGGATCGGATGTCGTCTTTGGCTTCCTCGTCGGAATCTTTTGGCGCCGTTTTCGTTTTCTTTGTCCTAGCCATCGCTGTCGTTTTGTCTTTGTTCTTGGCTGCAAATTTACGGATCCATCGCCATGCCGTGGATGGGTTTATAGGAATTAATTCGGCTATCTTGGTCTCTCCATAGCCTAACTCGTAATGGAGACGGATTACTTCGTCGAAGTACTTCTCCCGTTTCAGTGTTTGATACTCTGACATCTCTTTTGGCTTTTAAGAGAGTCAACTTTTTCTAGCGAAAGACACGTCCAACCTATAGGCTGCACGTTGCCATCCTCGAAGTCGGGCGAGAGGTCGGGTTGAGGGGGGGGCGTGAAGTTCTTCACCTCGCCATAGCCATAGCCACCCACATTCTTGGCATAGGCGCAATAGTAGTAGGTGGTGCCAAATGTGATACCGAAGGGGGCTGAGAAGACGCCATCGTTCCAGTCACTACCTACCGCATAGTTCACCTGTGTTTCATTCGGGTCGAAAAATTCCGTGCTCCAGCAGATGCCGTATTCTTCGATGCCGGTGAGGCTCTCTAATGCGCCGTAGCAATAGGCCTGACCTATCACGAATTCCGGTTCAGTGTAGAGCGGGGCGGGTGCCGTGGTTACCGTGGGAGGATTCAAGGTTATGGTGGCATCGGTCAGGAAGGCGTTGGTGTAGGCCGCCGTGGGGATGCTGAACGTGCCCGTGCAGCCTGAGCAGCTGATGGTGCCATTGGTCACTGCGGCTTGGTCGCAGAGCACCACGGCATAGCGTGTCGAGCCTGTGCCGTAGGGCACGATGTTGCCCGTCGTCGTGCCGTTGGTCACCGTGTCGCCGAAGCCGATGGTGGCCTCGGTCTTCAAGCCCGCAATCGTAATCGCGGCGTCGGTGCTTACCGAGCCCAAGTCGAACTTCACCAAGGCGCACTTGTTGCGCAGGTAGGCGGTGTAGTTCTGTTCGGTGGGGCTGAAATCCTCATTCGAAGGAGCGCACGAAATCACGGCTAAGCCATTGCTCTGGTTGCCGATGTTGAAGACACATTCAGTCGAGTTGTTCTCAACAAGGCCGTCAATGGTTTGGCCGCCCATGAAGATGAACTGCAGCGGGTTATTTCGGTTTATAGGATAAAATAATGCGCAAAAATATGCTTTTAGTTTGTATTGAGCAAGAAAAACGGAAAAAATCGACCTAAAAATAAAACAAAAGAGGGTGTGCCTGTATTGACACACCCTCTACAATCTAAAATTTTTGGATTTAATCCAAAATTACTTGATATTTGGCTCTTCAAGGCCGAGATGCTTCTTGGCATCCACGCGCTTCAGTATGATGCCGATGATAAGCGCGGCAACACCCAAGCAGGCCAACATGACCAACGGCCAAGTGTAGTTGAGCGCAACGGGGTCATCAACACCGGGGTTGGTGTTTTCCAAGACCTTGCCAATCAGCAGCGGGAACAGCCACAAGCCGATGTTCTGAATCCAGAAAATCAAGGCGTAGGCCGAACCGATGATTTTTTCGTCCACCAACTTCGGGACGCTCGGCCACAAGGCGGCAGGCACCAACGAGAACGAGGCACCCAACACGAGGATAGTCAAATAAGCTACCACGACACCACCAACGGCATTGCCCTTGAAGATGGGCAACACGAAGGCGAAGGTGAGGTGGCAGATGATGAGCAGCAGCGATCCGATCATCAGCATGGAAGCGGCCTTGCCCTTGTTGTCGACATAGCTGCCGAGGATGGGCGTGATGGCCACAGCCAGCAGCGGGAACACGGCGAAGATGGTTTCGGCGGTGCCGCGCATGTAGCCCATGTAGCAGTAAACGACGAGAGCAACGACAGCAATCGCCATCAAACCGATTTTCATGTTCTTTTTCTTGGAGAAATTGCTGGAGAAAGAGCAAACGGCCACCACGAGCATGATGATGTATTGCACGATGGTTACGGTGTCGCCGGCCCAGAACGAACCTGCGGCTGGCTCAGTCAAGGTGAGGTTGCATTGCAGCATGTTGACGGCGTACTTCTGGAAGGGGAAGATGGCCGAATAATACAGCACGCAGAGCAAAGCCACGAGCCAGAAGCCCATGCTGGAGAGAATCTTGCCGATGTCGCTGATCTTGAACGGGTCGTCTTTCTCTTCGGCCTCGCCGGTTTGTGCGTCGAGTTTCTTGTCCATGAAGAAATAGACCACGAACATCATCAGGGCGATGCAAAGCAGCACCACGCCGAAAGCCACGGAACGGCTCACGTTGATGGTGCCACCGAGGCGGGCGAAATAGGGCGAGAAAATCATGCAGGTGGCCACACCCAAGCGGGCCAAAGCCATCTCTGAACCCATAGCCAAGGCAGTTTCGCGGCCCTTGAACCACTTCACGATACCACGGCTCACGGTAATACCGGCCATTTCAACGCCGCAACCAAACACCATGAAACCGAGGGCGGCCAACTTGGCCGAGGCGGGCATGCCGCGATAGAACGGCGAAACACCCAGTTCATCGAAGCCAGGGATGTAATTGAGGTTGTTGGTGAACCAAGTTTCGGCACCGCTGCCGTAGAACGACTCGCTGATGGCGTAGTACTTAATCAAGCCGCCGACGAGCATCACCGCGCCCGAAAGCACGGCGGTGAAGCGCACCCCCATCTTGTCGAGGATGATACCTGCAAAGATGAGGAAGAACACGAACACGTTCAGGAAGGTTTCGGCACCCTGCATGGTACCGAAGGCGAGGCTGTCCCAGCCGCGCTCGGTCTGCATCAGGTCCTTGATGGGGGACAAAATGTCCATGAAGATGTAGCTGCAAAACATGGCCAAGGCCAAGAGCAACAATGCAATCCAACGCATGGTCGGGTTGTCTCTCAATGTGAGTTTTTCTGTCATAATTATTTGATTTAAAGATTTGTGATTTCATTATTTGGACTATGGCCTCTGACTATGGCCTATGGCTTGCTTCTTCCAAGGAGTGAAACTTCGTGCCTGTGAACGAAGCGAGCCATAAGCCATAAGCTATTGGCCTTCGTATTATTCAGGGATTTGCACCACTTCCTTCTTGTAGCCCTTCAGCACTGCCTTCGCCATGTTGGCCACATCGTCGGCGGTGATGCCGTTGATGATGTCGTTGTAGTCCTTCATCGGGTTTTGCTTGTCGCGGTCCATGGTTTGGATGCAGTTCATCCAGTAGCGGTTGCTTTCCATGTCTTCGCTGTGTTTCTTCACCAAGAATTCCTTCACCTTTTTGAGGTCTTCGGGGCGCGGGCCGTTGTTGGCCACGTTCTGCAACTCGGCAATGGCAATGCCCATCAGTTTCTCGTACATTTCCTTGTTGGTGTCGAAGCCGATGAGGAACATGAAGGTCTGTTTCGGGCGCAGCATGAGGTTGCCGCTGACGCCAACGCCGTAGGTGCCGCCTTCGTCCTCGCGGATTTTCTCGGTGTAGACGATGTCCATCACATCGCTCAAGGCCTGCATGGTCAGTTGGTTCTTGCGGGTGTATTCCATGTCGCCGTTATAGACCATGTAGCAGGTCACTTTCGGGTTTTCCATGGCCTTGGTGTAGTGGCTGTGTACGTCCTTGTCGGTGATGGCGGGCGCGTTGGCGGTCCAAGTTTCGTCGTTTTTCTTGGTCTTCAGCGAACCGATGTATTGTTCAATCAGGGGTTCAAAGGTTTCGGGGTCGATGTTGCCTACAAAGGTGAAAACGAAGTTGTTGGCATCCTTGAAGCGGTCGGCGTAGAGTTTCAGGGCCTTGGCGTAGTCGATCTTGTCGTAGTCCTCGGCTTTCATGCGCTTGATGAGCGGATGGTTGTCGTAGAGGGCAAACATGAGGTTGTCGCGGAAAGCGATGTCGGGGTTCGATTCGATGTTGGCCAACATCGACTTGGAGCGGGTGATGTAGGACTGGAAAGCCTCCTCGTCGCTGCGGGGCGAGTTGAAATACAAATAGGTGAGTTGCAGCATGGTTTCCAAATCGCGGGCGGAGCAGTTGCCGCTCATGCCCTCGGTGAACGAACTGATGTTGGGGGTGACATTGGCTTTCTTTCCGGCCAAAACCTTCGGCAGGTCGATGGCACTGAAGTTGCCCACGCCGCCAAGCGTAGCCAAAGTGTTGATTTCCTGCAAGGTGTAGGGGTCGCTCTGGTCCATGACGGAGTAGCCGCCGAAACTGTAGGCACTCATCATCACCTCGTCGTCCTTGAAAGTGGTGGGCTTGTAGATGACCTTCACGCCGTTCTTCAACGTGAGGATGGTGGCATCGAAGGTGTCGTCGTGTTTCTTGCTCTCGATGCTGCCTTTCACGGGCAGGGTGGCAATCAGCGGCTCGTTGCTGACGGTTTCCTTGTAAGGCTCCACTTCCACTTGGTTGGCTTTCTTATACATGTCCAAAAGTTCAGCCTTGGTGGGCAGCACTTCGCCTTCCTTTTCGGGGGCGGTCAAGGTGATGACGATGTTGTCCTCGCGGATGAGTTGCTTGGCATATTCGTTGATGCCCTCCACGGGAAGGGCGGGCAAGAATTGGCTGAGCAGCATGTATTCGTTCTCAATGCCCATCAGTGGCTCGTTGGTGAGGAAGTGGTTGAGGATGGGGTAGAGGTAACGTCCCGTTTCTTGCTTTTCGCGTTCATCATATTGGTTCTCAATGCGTTTCATCAAGTCGGCCTTGGCGCGTTCAAACTCGGAAGCGGTGAAGCCGTATTGTTGCATACGCTTGTTTTCGGCAACGATGGCATTCATGGCCTCGTTGATGCCGTCCTTGTCCTTGGCGTAGGCAAAGCACGACCAAGCGTCCTTCGTGTCGCTGACGAAGAAGGTGCCGTAGTAGCCGTAGCCGAAGATGAAGGGCGGGTTGGCCTTTTGCGTCAGTTCTTCCATGCGGTTGTTGTACATGGTGGAAACGAGGTTGTCGATGTAGCCTTTCAGCCAATATTGGATGTCGCCTTTTTCCTCGTTCGGAACCACGTCGTGCTTGTAGAAAACCGAAATGTTGTAGTTGGTTTCCTCGCGGTCGGTGCAGATGCTGACGATAGGTTCGGCGTTGTCGGCCACCTCAAAGCGGGTGCGCTCGGCGGGGTTGACGGGGGCGGGGATGTCCTCGAAGATGGCCTTCAGGCGGCCTTCAATGACATTCACATCCACATCGCCGATGATGATGATGCCTTGCAAATCAGGGCGATACCACTTGTGGTAGTAGGCGCGAAGTGCATCGTGCTTGAAACCGCTGATGACTTCCTCAGTGCCGATGGGCATACGGTGACCGTAGGGGCTGTTGGGGTAGATGTCGGGCAACATCTTTTCCCACATGCGCTGTTGGGCGTCGTTGCGGTTGCGTTTTTCCTCAAGGATGACACCGCGTTCCTTGTCGATTTCGGGACCTTCCAAGGAGATGAAACTCGACCAGTCGTGAAGGATGAGGATGCACGAGTCGATGAGGTTGGGATTGGTGGTCGGCACGTTGGTCAGCATGTAGACGGTTTGCTCGATGCTGGTCCAAGCGTTCACGTTTTCGCCGAACTTCACGCCGTTGTGCTCCATGTAATTAAGGAGTGCCTTGCCGGGGAAGTTGGCAGTGCCGTTGAAGGCCATGTGCTCCAAGAAGTGGGCCAGACCGCGCTGGTCTTCCTCTTCAAGGATGGAACCCACTTTCTGCGCGATGTAGAAATTGGCGCGTTGGGCGGGTTTCTCGTTGTGACGGATGTAGTAGGTCAATCCGTTTTCCAATTTGCCTCTTCTGACGTTGGGGTCGAAGGGCACGGCATACTGCTGGGCGAACATGGTTGCGCTCAAAGCCAGCGTTGCGATTAGGGTTAGCGTTAGTTTTTTCATTTTGTTGAATTTTAATATAAATGTACTACAAACTTTTCTATAAAGTAATCCTCTTTGAACCACTTGTTTATCGCCACTTGTTTGTGCCTCCAATAGCGGTTCAGGGCTTTGAATTCCTCGGTGAGGTCGCCGCCCTTCAGGTAAAGGATACCGCCAGCCTCCATGTCGCCCCTGATTCTCAGTTTGTTGCCTGCAAGGTTGGCGATTTCGGGCAAGGTCATCACGGCGCGACCGGTAATCACATCGAATTTCTCTTTCACTTCTTCGGCGCGTTTGTGTTCGGCCACCACGTTCTCCAATCCGATGGCCTCCTTCACGGCGTTCACCACCTTGATTTTCTTGCCCGTGCCATCAATGAGGTAGAAATCGGTCTGAGGAAACAAGATGGCCAAGGGAATGCCCGGAAAACCGCCTCCCGTGCCCAAGTCCATGACCTTCATGCCGGGGAGCAACTCGAAGTATTTGGCAATGGCCAACGAGTGCAGCACATGGTGCTCATAGAAGTGCTCCATGTCCTTTCGCGAAATCACGTTGATTTTGCTGTTCCAGTCCAAGTATAAGTCTTTCAGTTGGTTATATTGCTCCTTCTGCCTCTCGCTGAGGTCGGGGAAATACTGGAAAAGGCTGTTTGTGTCCATAATACCGCAAAAAATTGGCTTCAAAATTACGGTTTTTTTTTGAGGTGCGGAGTTTTTTCTTTGGGAATTATACGATTTTGGTTGGTTTTAAGTTGTTTTACTATGGCCAATGGCCTATGACAATGGCTTGCTTTTACTGTTGTTGCGAGCCATTGTCAATAGCCATGAGCCATCGTCATAAAAAGAAACCACCATGAAAAAAGCTGCACTTTTACTTTTGCTGTTGGCTCCGCTGGCTCTCACCGCGCAACGCATCACGCCCGAGGAATACATCCAGACCTACAAAGACATCGCCATGCGCGAGATGCGCGAGCATAAGATTCCGGCCTCCATCACGCTTGCGCAGGGTATTCTCGAATCCGGCGCGGGCAACAGCGCCTTGGCACGCGAGGCGAAGAACCATTTCGGCATCAAGTGCCATAAAGGTTGGGACGGCAAGACCTACCACATGGACGACGACGAGAAGGACGAGTGCTTCCGCAGGTACAATAGCGCCGAGGAGTCTTTTCGCGACCATTCCGAGTTTCTTTGCACGCGAGGCCGCTATTCCGCACTTTTCGACCTCGAGATCACCGACTACCGTGGCTGGGCAAAGGGCCTGAAAGCGGCTGGTTACGCCACCAATCCCAAATACGCCCAACTGCTCATCGACCGCATTGAACTCTATGATTTGACGAAATACGACCAAATCGCCCTCGGCCTGATGACCGACGACAACCAACTGCCCGACATTGCCCCCGAGGACGAACTTTTGGAATTGGCCTATTCGCCCACCAACCGCGCCGCCTTCGAGTTGGTCGACATGACCGCCGAAAAGCGTTTCATCTATGAGAACAACGGCGTGCGTTTCGTCTATGCCAAAGAGGGCGAAACGCCTGAGCAATTGGCCAAGGAATTTGGCGTGAAGTTCAAGAAATTTTGCGAGTACAATTTGCTGAAACGCCCCGACGAGATGGTCTTCCACAGCGGCGATGTGGTATATCTCTCCAAGTTGCGCAACAGCAACTGGAAAGCCAAGAAATACACCGTCGCCGAAGGCGAAACCCTCCGCGATGTGGCCTTGCGCTTCGCCGTGAAGCCCGAAAAGATCCTGAAAAAGAACGGAATGAAGAAAGACGCCCGCATCAGCAAAGGGCAGGTGCTTTGGCTGAGGTGAAAGAAAATTGTTTTCTTTCGCTTGCCGATTAACGGAAATATTCATAATTTTGCCCCGTGAAGTAAAATTACTCAACGAATTGAGTAATTTTACTCAATCCATTGAGTAAAATTACATAATATGTTTCAAAGAGCTGATTATCAAGTGATAAAAAAACGACTTGAAGAGCCAAGAAGGTTTATTCAAGTGGTGATGGGACCTCGCCAGGTGGGAAAATCGACGGTGGTGCGGCAGGTTTTGGCTGATGTTTCGCAGCCTTATTCCATGTTTACGGCTGACGCGGTGCCAGCGGGAAACATGTTCTGGATCAGTGAATGTTGGGAGTCGGTGAGGCGCAAGATGAAGGCGGAAGGCGCAACGGAGTATATCCTCGTCGTTGATGAGGTGCAAAAGATTGACTCGTGGAGCGAGGCCGTCAAGAAAGAATGGGATGCCGATACGTTCAATGGCGTGAATATCAAGGTGGTGTTGCTTGGCTCGTCGCGGGTGATGCTCGACTATGGCTTGGCCGACAGCCTTATGGGGCGCTTCGAGCGCATTGTGATGCCGCATTGGTCGTATCCTGAAATGCGCGAGGCGTTTGGCTTCACTTTGGAACAATATGTGTATTTTGGTGCCTACCCGGGTGCTGCTCCTTTGGTTGGCGATGAGAATCGTTGGCTGGAATACATCATAGGTTCCATCATCGAGGCCACCATCAACAAGGATATTTTGCAAGGCGTGAAGGTGATGAAGCCCGCTTTGCTTCGGCAGGCTTTTGAATTGGCTTCGTCTTATTCGGGCATGGAACTTTCGTTGACCAAGATGATGGGGCAACTGCAGGACGCAGGGAATGTGACCACCTTGGCCGCTTATATTGACCTTTTGGGTGAGGCGGGCTTGGTACGCACCTTGGGCAAATACGCTTCAGACGGAGCGCGGAAGCGGAACAGTGTGCCGAAATTCCAAGTCTTCAACAATGCTTTGAAGAACATCTATTGCGGCAAGAGTTTTCGTGACGCGATTGTCGATTCAAGGCTATGGGGTAGGCTGTTCGAGTCGGCCATTGGTGCCTATATCGTCAATGGAGCCAACGCAGGACGCTATAAAACCTATTATTGGCGCGACAAAACCGGGCGTGAGGTGGATTATGTGCTGGAAAGGAACGGCCAGCTCCTTGCCATTGAGGTGAAAAGCAACACTGACGACAGCAATTCTGGGTTGGGCGAGTTCCGCAAGCAGTTTAAGGATGCGAAAGCCATCGTCATTGGCGATGGTGGCCTCAAGGCCGAGGAATTCCTGCAAATCAACCCGAGTGCGTTGTTTTAGTGTAGTGGATATAACAAAAGGCCCGCAGCGCACGCGCTGCGGGCCTTTTTTAGGATTGCTTAATGCTTACAGCTTAATGCTGAAATCATTCCACAACCACCTTCTGGACCTTGACATTGCTGCCGTTGGTCAGGCGGATCATGTAGACACCGGGGGCGGCATCCACCTTGACGCTTGCGCTGCCGTTGATGTTCTCGCTCTTCAGGATGCGGCCCATCACGTCAACCACTTGCAGGGTGGCGTTGCCTTCGTTGCTGATGACCAAGTTGCCATTGTTGAAGAAGGCGAAGCTCTCTTCGATGCCGGTGGTGCCAAGGGCAAACACTAACTTGAAGCGGTTGGTGTAGTCGTTGGTGCGGGCGGTGAAGGTGTAGCTCGGGGTCTCAAGCAGGTCGATGTCGTCACCGGTCTTGTTGTCGATGAGGTGCAGGTAGCTGAAGTTGACGTTCTCGCTGCTGAAGTTCATCGTGTAGGTGCCGTCGTTCTCGGCCTTGAAGCTGACGGGCATCTCACCCGTGTCGTCGCTGCTCACGATGGCGTAGTCGCTGCCGTCCTTCGGGATGTAGACCTTGGTGCTGCTGCCCATTTGTAGCTTGAGCAACTGGCGGCCTTCGTCGAAGCGGACGATGGCACGGTCGATGAGGCTGCGGCCGTCGTTCAGGTTGAGGGTGAGCATCTTGAATTCTTCAGGGCCAGGTTCAAAGCCGCCGCCTGAGTCAGGTGCGGTGGTAGAGAAGGTCACGGAATCATATGCTTGTTCGGTATAGACAAAGACACCTTCAAACACTTCAAGGCTGTTGCCTTCGGCTTGTGCAATGGCATTGCCATCGCCATTGATCTTATAGTATGGGCGGTTGACGAAGGCCATGCAGGTGAACGGGTTGCCCACGAGGTTCCAGCCAGCCCAAAGCACGTCATGGTTGTATACCAGAGGCTCTTTCACATCCACGTTTGTCGGCAAAGTGTTGCCTCCAAAGATTCCCAACACATTCTGGGCGTTGGAATAGAGGTAACCTTTCTTGATGAAGAGGCTGTCGAAGTCATTGGCTTCGTACTTATAGTTGATCCAAACAAGTTCTCCAACATTTTGGTCGAAATAGTAGAGGTCAACATAGTCGTAATTGGGATCGGTGCTTTCAGGAACCAAGCCTGTTGAACTGACAGGAACACCCGGATTGACAGGAGCGGCAATCAGGCGGTATTCGCCATATTCGGTTTCGCCATCCTTGGAAGGAGTGTAGTTGGGATCGTAAGCGAGTTGCATCGTTACGGGAACTTCATTGCTGTGGTAGAGTTGGCCACCGTTTTCGATGAGGATAGAAGCACCTTCTCCGAAAGTGATTGTGTCTGCATAGGCAATACAACCAGCAGGGACGATGACCTGGGTATTGGCAGGAATGGTCACGTCTGCATAGGCTTCCGGCACTGAATCATTTGGCCAATCGGCAGCTACGTTCCAAACAATGACATCCAAGGTGGTGAAGGTGATAGGATCGCTCCATTTCTCCACTACGCAATGGGGAAGCACTCTCACGCTGTAGTTCGTCTCGGGGTCTAAGTAAAGCATCGTGTAGGGGTTGGTGACAGCAGTCCACACGATGGTTGAGTCATTATCACTATTGGTGATCTCAACCTCCCACTCAGTGGCTTCGCCGTTTTCGGTCCAGCTCAGCACTGCGCTGCGGCCGCCAATCTCTGATACGGCAAGGTCGGTGGGTTTCTTGCAGGGGATCACCGTGCAGTTCACGGTGTAGTTGAAAGGCAGATCTGATGAACTACCACTAACAATCTCTTCTTCGTTGACATCCTTAATAACAAAGCTACATTCGCTGTCATAGCTGCCGGTGTGCCACACAAATTGGATTTCGCGGCCATCGCACACGGACAAAGTCTTGGTGTCAGTATATGATACGGATCCACCGCCATGATTGTCAGCTGACATTTGTGCCAGTTCTTCACCCGTAGCAACATCAACAACCGCAATGTATGCACCATTCCAGCCGTCGCCATAGCTGTCGGTGAGTTCGAAGGTGATTTCGCATTGGTTTTCAGGCAAGCAGAGGTCGGTGGTGAAGCTGACGGGGCCAGCCCATTCGCTCAGGTCGCTGCCGCAGTTGGCTTGCACTTCCACTTCGTAGGTGGTAGCCAGTTCGAGGCCTGTCAAAGTATAAGGATTGGTGATGACACCGTTGACATCCACGCCGTTCACGCGCATGTTCCAAGCCTCGGCATCGCTGTTCCAACTGATGGTGGCTTCGACGCCGCCAGCGTAGTTGATGGTAAGGTCAGTAGGAGCCAGGCAGGAAGGAGCCTCAAGCACACGGAGGGTGTAGTCTTGGAAGCAGCCATAGCTGCTCGTATAGCACGGATTGGCATTAGCCGGGTTAGAACCCAAGCCGCTGTCAGCACTGCCGATACGCAAACGGAAGTCACCTAAAGTTTGGTCGGCGGGAATGGTGAAGTTGAGGGTCAGCGTGGTGGGGTTGGTGTTTGTGGATTCGCCGTAGCAAACAACTTCATCAGCTTCGAAGCTCAGGCTGTTGTCAAGGTCAACCCAAACGTAAGTGTTGTAAGTGTAACCCGTCTTGAAAGTAATGGCGATGGTTGCTTCCACGCCAGCCTGCACAGCACCGATTTGGCTAGTATAGTCAGCGTAGGTGGCTTTAGGTGTTTCGTTGTTAACAATATAGTCGCCCATACCGAAGGTTACATTGGAGATACCGTTGCCGTCCACACTGGAGGGAGCAGGCACGCAGTAGCCGATATGCACGCTGGCGGGGCCGGCCCATGTGCTGTTGCCGTCTACGTCGCCGCAGTTGGCGCGCACCCAGAAATAGTAGTCGCCAAGTTCGAGGTCGTTCACCGTATAAGAGGCTGTATCGTAGACAGTGCCGACAATGAATTCTTCAGGGTCGGCAGTGGCATCGGTAGCGTAGGCCACATCCCATTCGCCGGCAAAGCTTTCCCAAGTGAAGGTAGCAGTATAGGCGTTGGGGGTCACTGCAAGAGCGGTAGGAGCGGGGCAGGCGATGGTGGTGGTGAAACTCACGGTTGTGGTCCACTCACTGTAGGTGCCGCTGCAGTTGGCACGCACCTTGGCGGTATAGGTCGTTTCAGGATCGAGGTTTTCGAAGGTGTAGGTGGCTTCTTCCACGTCGATGGGGTCTTCATCGTCTAATTGAACCTGCCAAGCGGTGGCATCGGAAGTCCAAGTGATGGTGGCTTCGTGGGCGGTCACATCGGAAGCGGCCAGGCCAGTAGGTTTGGCGCAAGCGGGGATGTAGTCGATGCTCACGTTGTCGATGTGCAGGTTGTTGTCGGCGTTAGACGCAGTCGATTCACCGTAGAAAGCGATAGCGATATTCGATCCGGCATAGCTGCTCAGGTCGATGGCCACGGTCTCGCCGATAGCGGAGCAGGCGATGTTGTTTAAGACATATTCGGAGCCGGCGTTGTCCCACTGGCGCAGGATGGTCCAGGTGGCCATGTTGTCGGTGGAAATCAGCACGACGAACTTGTCGTCGGTGCCTGTGGTAGCAGGAGCAGTCAGTGTGCCACTATAGGCGGTCAGAGCCAAGTCGAAGGTGAGCTGCACGTTGTCTTCCATCAGGAGGGTCGGGGTAACCAACCAGTATTTGCAGGAGGTGCCATAAAGGTTAACCCTGGTATGGCTGTCAAATACACCGTTGGTAGTGCCGAAGCTCCAGCCGCTGGTGACGGCATTGCCCAAAGAACCACCGCCCATTACGGTACTCAATAAAGCGCTGTATCTAGTCCAGCCGGCAGGAGCACTTGTGGTGGCGAAAGCTTCAGTCAGCGGGATGCCGACCTGTGTGGTGAAGTTGGCCGAAACATAGTTTTCGCAGTTGTACACCTGCACGTTGTAGGTGGTGTTGCTGGCAAGGCTGCTAAGGGTAAGGGTGGGAGTGCCGCTGACGGTTTCAGTTGTGTACTCTGAGTCAGTCGACTTCTTGTATTTCACCGTCCAGGTGGTCTCCTGGTAACCAGCAGTCCAAGTCAGCGTGGCAGATTCGGTGGTGATGTCAGAAACCTGCAAGTTGGTGGGAGCGGCGCAAGGATTGGCCGTGGTGAAGTTCAAAGTCTTCCAGCCGCTGGTGGCGGGGTCGCCGGTCTCGGGGTTAGTCATGTCGGTACACACGCTCTGCACTCTCACTTGATAGGCAGTGTTGCTTTCAAGGTTGGTCAGGTTGACGGTCGTTTCCTCCCACTCATATTCCCAATTCGTCCAATCGCCGTTGCCAGCCTTGGTGAAGATGTTGTAGAGGCCGCTGCCGCCCGTGATTTCGAAGGAGAATTCAGTGTCGGTAGGCTCGCCGTTAGCGGTCAACTCGTCCGGCTTCTCGCAGCCACCAGTAGAGGCAGGCTCGATGACAATTTGGATGTTCGGGCGTTGGTTCGTTGCGGTCCCAGGCACTGTGCTGGTGGTGTAAGGTGTAGTACCGTCTTGTTGGCTGTAACGGGCCATGTTGTCAATTGTGGTATAATACCACTTGCCGTTGCTGTACCAACCGGGAGCGTCCTTTTTAACACCAATCAGAAGGTTCGAGGTTCCGTCGTACTCAAAAGGAGTGGTGAGGGTGATGGTTGCCCATCCTACTTCGGAAACGGATAATGTTCCTTCAAAGACGATTGCAGCATCCGCCAAGCTGATGCCCGTTGACAGATCCTCAGCTTCGACGTTCTTCATGTACACGGTAATCGTTAAATCTTTGGCGGTTGTATTCGCATAGTAGAAACTAATGCTGCTGATGGTTCCCGCCATTCCAATCTCATCGGCAGTGTAGAGCTGCTCGGTGATGGAGTAGTTGTAATACGTGCCGATTGGATTGTTGTAATTGCTTGAAGTACCATCTCCAATCGTCACAGTTTCCTGTGCTTGTGCTGCCCACGGCATGAACAATGCCAATAGTAGCGCGATAAGTAATGATTTTTTACACATAACGTTTTGAATTTTAGTTAATAATAAATGGATTATTGTTTGTGTTTGCTCTTTTTTATTGTTTGTTTTAAGCGCGTAAAGATAGATAAAAAATCAATAAGATGTCAAAAAAAACAAAAAAAGCGGTGCTTTTTTGAGGCACCGCTTTTCTTACTTGCAGGGGGAAGATTATTCCTCTCTGCGCTTCTTGCCTACCATGTAGGCTGCGCCAAGGCCGAGCAACACGGCTATGCCGCTGCCCAACGGGGCGGCGGG
>CACZZO010000016.1:69381-70030 GCA_902785755.1 uncultured Bacteroidia bacterium
GCCGCCTTCATCGGGATTGGCGAAAGTGGCCATACCCAGTCCGAGGACGATTGCGATTGTCAATGCTAATTTTTTCATCTCTTTTCGTATTTTGATTGTTATTACTTCCTTTGACTACTCTAATTCATTATTCCACCACAACTTTCTGGACTTTCACGTCGTTGCCGTTGACCAGGCGGAGCATGTAAACGCCGCTGGCGGCGTCAACCTTCACGCTGGCGCTGCCGCTGATGTTCTCGCTCTTCAGGATGCGGCCCATCACGTCAACCACCTGAAGGGTGGCCTCACCCTCGTTGCTGACGACGAAGCTGCCGTTGCTGAAGAAGGCGAAGCTGTCGCCGTCGTTGTTGCCGCCGGTGGCGAACACCAGGCGGAAACGGCTGGCATAGTCGGTCGTGCTGGCGTCGAAGGTGTAGCTCGGGGTGGCGAGCAGGTCGACGTCGGCACCTGTCAGGTTGTCGATGAGGTGCAGGTAGCTGAACGTCACGTTCTCGCTGCCGAAGCTCATCGTGTAGCTGCCGTTGGTCTCGGCCTTGAAGTTCACGGGCATCTCGCCCATCTCGGGGGCGCTGACCACGGCGTAGTCGGTGCCGTCCTGCGGGATGTAGACCTTGGTGTGGTTCGGGTTCATCTGGAACTTGGGCAGCGT
>CACZZO010000017.1 GCA_902785755.1 uncultured Bacteroidia bacterium
CCAGAAAGGGTGCTGGATTGCCCTCCGGAAGTCGATCCTCCCTTCATACAACAAAGGTAAGAATTAACCTTGTACGAATTACGCTGCAAACTTAAAGAAGGGGTGACAGCATCGTAGGCAGGTGGTGTAAACCCCTGCCGAAAAAAACAACCCCCCGCCGAAAAATCAATCCCCAAACGCATACCGTTCATCATATTCCACATGGTATGCATCCAAGAATTGTTTGTATTCATCCACGAATGTCCGGTCGCGATGACGCGCCTTTTGGTTTTTGATGTATTTGGTGGTTTTGTCCAACACCGATGCGCTGACACTGAATGCGCCGTAGCCTTCCTGCCACATAAACGGTTCGTAATAACCATCCAATGTTTTGATCCATTTGCTGCTGTTGGATTTGATGGTGCGGACAAATTCTGCCAGACTCATTGTTTTGGGCATGGATGCCAAAATGTGGACGTGGTCAGGACGACCGCCTACTTGAATGGAAACTCCGTTAATGTTTCGGATGACACCGCCAATATAATCGAAAACACGCGGCAAATCCTCTTCCCGCATTGTAATACTTGTGCTTTTCGTGTGGAACACGATGTGCATATATTGTTGTACTAATGTGCTGGCCATTTTGTTGCGTTTTGGTTTAACGAATGGCAGAGGTTTACACCGTCTGCCTATTGGCTGTCGTCCCTTTGGGACTCCGATTGAACCTTCGTCAGTCGTTGCACCACCGAGTCCATTATCTTTTCCAGCACATCAGGCCGCTCGGAGTAATACTTGATGTTTTGCTTGAAAATGCTGTCCGTAATCCCATAATGCTCAAATAGTTGGTCGTAATACAACCTTGATAGTTTGACAGGGTCGATGGGCTTGCTTGGGATGGAATCTTTGTGTTCGCGCTCCTGAGTTTTTTGGTAGTTGATGTCTGCCTCGATGATTTGAACATCGGCCATCAGGTCAATCATTTCCTGTTCGGTGAGCAAACGGTCAGGCACAAATGCTTTGCTCTTGTTTCCGCAAGCCGAAAACAAGAGCAAAACAAAAACTATGAAAACGAAACGCTTCATTCTGAATCAATTGCCCACATCGGAGAGGAACTTGATGCGCATCAGGCGGACTTCCTCTTCCTCGTATTCGTCCTCGCCAAGTTCGCGCAAGGCGGTTTGGATGTCGTCCGATTCGGCCTCGTGGAAGTATTCCAAAATGTCTTCCTGATGGTAGATGTCAACGAAATCCTCGATGAAATAATTGATGTCCAAATGGGTGCCAGAGGAAACAATGCTCTCGATTTCTGACAGCAACTCATCGAAACTCAAGCCTTTGCCGTAGGCGATGTCGTCCAACGGAATCTTCTTGTCGATGTTCTGGATGATGCCGATTTTCAATGCGGAGTTGTTCACCACCGACTTCACTACCATATCATTCGGGCGGGTGATTTCGTTCTCCTCCACATATTCCTTAATGAGTTTGATGAATGGCTCGCCAAATTTTTCGGCCTTGCCCGAACCCACGCCAGCAATCTGGGTCATTTCCTCCTTCGTGATGGGGTATTGGATGGCCATGTCCTCGAGCGACGGGTCTTGGAAGATGACGAAAGGCGGCAGCCCGTTTTGCTTGGCGATGGTCTTGCGCAGGTCTTTCAGCAGGGCGAACAGGGTCTTGTCGGCGCCTCCGTCCTTGTTGGAGCCTAATGCTGCGAGGGTCTCCGGGTCGTCGTCGTCGGAGTTTTCGTAGTCGTGGTCCTTGACGAGCATGATGGTGTAAGGCTTCTTGATGAAGTTCTTGCCGTCTTTGGTGATTTTCAGGATGCCGTAGTTCTCGATGTCCTTCGATAACAGTTTGTGAACCAACGCCTGACGTATGACCGCCGTCCAATATTTCTCGTTGTGCTCGTCGCCGGCACCGAAAAACTCGTTGTTTTCCTGTTTGGCCGCCTTGATGTCGCCAGTGAGTTTGCCGGCCAACAATTCGGCGATGTGCTTGGTTTTGAAGAGTTGCTTGGTGTCTTCCACGGCTTCAAGCACGAGTTTCAGGTCTTCCTTACCATCGAATTTCTCCTTGGGGAAGCGACAGTTGTCGCACGAGCCGCAGTTCTCCTTATTATATTCCTCGCCAAAATAATGCAACAGCAATCTGTGTCGGCAAACGGCTGATTCAGCGTATGTTACGGTTTCGTTCAGCAACTCGCGGGCAATTTCCTGCTCGGCCACATTCTTGCCCTTGTTGAACTTCTCCAACTTGTGGATGTCCTCATAGTCATAGAACGCGATGCAGTTGCCCTCTCCGCCGTCGCGACCGGCACGCCCCGTTTCCTGATAGTAACCTTCGAGGCTCTTGGGGATGTCGTGGTGGATGACGAAGCGCACGTCGGGCTTGTCGATGCCCATGCCGAAGGCGATGGTGGCCACGATGACGTCAACCTCCTCCATCAGGAACTTGTCTTGGTTTTCCTTGCGGGTCTGGCTGTCCAATCCGGCATGGTAAGGCAACGCCTTGATGCCGTTGACAGCAAGGGTCTCGGCCAATTCCTCCACCTTCTTGCGGCTGAGGCAGTACACGATGCCCGACTTGTTCGGGTTTTGCTTGATGTATTTGATGATGTCCTTGATGACATCCTTGGTTTTCGGGCGTACTTCATAGTACAGGTTAGGGCGGTCGAACGACGACTTGAAAACCTTCGCGTCCATGATTTCGAGGTTCTTCATAATGTCGTTCTGCACCTTCACCGTGGCTGTGGCAGTCAGGGCGATGATGGGCAGGTTGTCGCCAATGGCATTGATGATGGGGCGCAGTCGGCGGTATTCGGGCCTGAAGTCGTGGCCCCATTCCGAGATGCAGTGCGCCTCGTCGATGGCGACGAAGGAAATCTTCAACGAGCGCAAAAATTCCACGGTTTCGTCCTTGGTGAGCGACTCGGGCGCCACATAAAGCAGTTTGGTTTTGCCGCTTTTTAGGTCGTCTTTCACTTCGAGCAGTTCGGCTTTCGAGAGCGACGAGTTCATCACGTGCGCTATGCCTAATTCGGTGCCGAAGTTGCGGATCATGTCCACTTGGTTCTTCATCAGGGCGATGAGCGGGGAGACGACGATGGCCGTGCCTTCCGACATGAGTGCCGGCAGTTGGTAGCATAGCGACTTGCCGCCGCCTGTGGGCATCAGTACGAAGGTGTTGTTGCCTCCAAGGATGCTTTTGATGATCTCCTCTTGGTTTCCCTTGAATTGGTCGAAGCCGAAAACATTCTTCAGCAACTTGTGGATCGCCTGGTCTTCTTTCTTTGCCATAGTTTCCTCCTTTTGGTATATTCCAATTTTTTGTGTTATTTTGCAATCTCTTTCGAGAAATCGCGTTTTCACAAGGGCGGTTTTTCTCCCCTTGTCGCATTGACAAAGTTATAGTTTTTAAATCATTTGGAGCAAGAAAAAAGCGGAAAAAAATGAAAAAAAATGACACGATTATTGAATTGGCTACTCAAATAATTGAAAATGAGGCTAATGCAATCATGGGATTGAAAAGCCAAGTTGATGTTGATTTGGTGAAAATAGTCGATTTGGTGTTGGAAAGCAAGGGTAATTTGGTGTTTTCGGGCATTGGAAAGAGTGCCATCATCGCCCAAAAAATAGTCGCGACGATGAATTCGACAGGCACTAATGCGGTTTTCATGCACGCCGCCGACGCCATCCACGGCGATTTGGGCATCGTCCGCGAAGGCGATATCGTGTTCATTTTGTCGAAAAGTGGCGAAACGCCCGAAATCAAGGTGCTGGTGCCTTTGATTAAACTGAGGGGCAACACAATCGTGGCAATGGTCGGCAACCGACAATCGTATTTGGCTTCGCAAGCGGATTTTGTGCTTGATGTGACGGTGAACGACGAGGCCATCCCCAACAGCCTTGCCCCGACCAGCAGCACTACGGCGCAACTCGTCATGGGCGATGCGCTTGCATTAATATTAATGAGGTGTCGCGGCTTCTCGACCGATGATTTTGCGAAGTTCCATCCCGGTGGGGCTTTGGGCAAGCAACTGTATCTTCGGGTCAAAGACTTGTATGTCAGGAATGAACGTCCTGAAGTCGGACCCGACGACAACCTGACTCGCGTTATCATCGAAATGACCCACAAACGCTTGGGTGCGACCGTAGTAGGACAGGATGGAAAGATTTTGGGCATCATCACCGATGGCGACCTTCGCCGAATGTTGATGAACACGCCCGACATTGAGCATGTGAAGGCTTCGCAAATCATGACCTCCAACCCGAAAACCATTGACGAGGAGGCTCTTGTGGTAGATGCCCTACACAAGATGCGGCACAACAGCATCACGCAATTGCCTGTGGTGAAGAATGGCAAATATTTGGGAATCATACATTTGCACGATATTTTAAAGGAAGGGATATTTTAGATTTCAAGATTTCAAAATTTGATTCAATGATACTGAGGACAGAACATTTGGTGAAGAAATACGGCCAGCGCACCGTGGTCAATGATGTTGACATTGAGGTGGAGCAAGGGCAGATTGTGGGTTTGCTTGGTCCCAACGGCGCGGGCAAAACGACCACTTTTTATATGGTGGTGGGCCTTATCAAACCCTATTCGGGCAAGGTTTTCCTTGAAAATGAGGACATTTCCAACCTGCCGATGTATAAGCGAGCCCAAAAAGGCATCGGCTATTTGGCGCAGGAAGCCTCGGTGTTTCGGCAGATGAGCGTGGAAGACAACATCTATTCCGTCATGCAGTTCAAGCCGGGAATGAAAGAGTCGGAGCGACGCGATAAGTTGGAAGGACTTTTGGACGAGTTTGGTTTGCAGCATGTTAGGAAAAGCAAGGGCATACAACTCTCCGGCGGAGAGCGTCGGCGCACCGAGATTGCTCGTGCCTTGGCCGTCGACCCGAAGTTTGTGCTTCTTGACGAGCCTTTCGCTGGTGTCGATCCGATTGCCGTCGAGGACATCCAGCGCATCATCTTCAAGTTGAAAAGGAAAAACATCGGTGTGCTCATCACCGACCACAATGTTCACGAAACCCTCTCCATCACCGACCGCGCCTATCTCCTCTTCGACGGCAAGGTCCTCATCTCAGACGAGCCGGAGCGACTTGCCGAAAACGAACACGTCCGCGAGGTCTATTTGGGGCATAATTTTGTGTTTCATAAGAAAGAATTGTAGGAAATCATTCTGCCGTCGAGGATTATTTTTACCTTTGCGGCATAAAAGCAAAAGACATGAGTACGCAAGCCATGACACAAATCATTGCCGATTATTTCAAGACGCAGCCCGTTTTGAAGGCTTGGTTGTTTGGTTCATACGCCCGGGGAGAGCAGACATCTGATAGCGATGTTGACCTTCTCGTGGAGTTTGACCATAGTTCGCCTATTGGACTTTTCGCGTATGCAAGGATGTGGAGGGAATTGCAAGAACGCCTTGGCCTCAATGTTGACCTTGTAGAAGAAGGCACTTTGCGCCCATTTGCTGTTGATTCCGCCAACCGTGACAAGAAATTGGTCTATGAGAGAGCGAGTTAGGGATTTTGAACGCTTGCGTCACATTACCGAATGTATCAATAATGTGATGGGTTTCCTTGAAGGCAAGACTTTTGAGGAAATGCAGTCGGATGTGATGTGTTTCCACGCTGTGGTTTACAACATTATGATTATCGGTGAGGCTGCCAACATGTTGACAAAGGATTTCCGCTTGGAGCATCCCGAAGTGCCGTGGCGCGACATTATTGACATGCGGAATGTGTTGGTGCATGGCTATTATACGGTTAGCCCAAGGTTTATTTGGGAAACCTACACCAACGACCTTGTTTATCTGAAAGAACAAGTGGAGATTTGCATAAGGGAAATGCAAGAGGGAAATGCTGACCAATAAAAAGGTCGGCATTACTCCATTTTATCAGCAAAGACCACTGACATCAAAACATAAACCACCATCACAAAAGGCAAAGCCAAAAACCTGAAAATCACGAAACTGACGAGGGCGATTATCAGGAAAATCCATCTAACTTCGTTGCCTTTCCATTTCGCTGACTTCATCTTGAACGAGAAAAACCGAAAATTGCTGACCATCATAAAAGAAAAGATGATTGTGATGCCGAGGCAGACCCAATAGCCCAAGGCACCATCGGTGAGATGGCCTATTTGGCTGAGAGCCAAAGGCAAAGACGCGATGAAAATGGCCATTCCGGGGGCGGGAATACCTCGAAAAGAGGTCTTTTGCGTGTCGTCGATGTTGAATTTGGCCAAACGGATGGCTGAAAAAACAGGCAAAAGGAAGGCTATACAAGGCGATAAGTCTAGTCCAAATAGCATGATTTCAGGGTGTTGGGCATGGCTCATCAGCCAATACATGATGAACCCGGGTGCCACGCCAAACGAGACCACGTCGGACAAGGAGTCCAAGTCGGCGCCGATGGGGGAGTGGGCATGGAGCAGCCGGGCGGCGAAACCGTCGAAAAAGTCGAAAAGTCCGGCCACGAAAATCATGATGGCCGCTTTGACGGGCATTCCTGAAGCGACGAACAGGATGGAAAGGCAGCCCGAAACCAAGTTGCCGCAGGTGATGGTGTTGGGGATATGTTGCTTGAGGCTCATTTCGTCTGTTTTTATGCCCTGCAAAGGTAATGTTTTTTCGGAAAAGCAGTATCTTTGCGGGAAAATTGAAAACATTTATGCAGCACCAGTTTTACACTTTGCCCGAGGTCGCGAAGATGGTCGGCGGGCAGTTGGTCGGAGCAAATGAAAATTTGAGAATCAGTGATTTGCTTATTGATAGCCGCCATTTGGTGGACGCGCGTCAAGCCTTGTTTTTTGCTTTGACGAGTACACGCAATGACGGCCATAAATATATCAAGGAATTATATGACAAGGGTCTGCGCGCCTTTGTCGTGAAAAGGCTTCCGCAAGAGGATTTCCCCGAAGCGGTGTTTATCGTGGTGCCTGACACCTTGAAAGCCTTGCAAACATTGGCGGCGCGCCACCGTCAGCAGTTCGACATCCCCGTCATCGGCATTACTGGCAGCAATGGCAAGACCATCGTCAAGGAATGGCTTTACCAAATGCTAAGCTCCGACCACAACATCGTCCGCAGCCCCAAAAGTTACAACTCGCAGGTGGGCGTGCCGCTTTCGGTGTGGCAGATGAACGAAACCTACGACATGGGCATTTTCGAGGCGGGCATTTCAGAACCCGATGAGATGATGGCCCTGCAAGACATCATCTGCCCGACTATTGGCGTGTTCACCAACATTGGGCAGGCACACGATGAGAATTTCATTAGCCGTGCCCAAAAAGTGGGGGAGAAGATGAACCTTTTCACCAAGGCAGAATCTTTGGTGTATTGCATGGATTATTCTGAAATTCAACAAGTTGTCATGCGTTCAGGCATGGCTTCAAAAGTGAAATTGTTCACTTGGAGTCGCAAATTCGAGGAAGCCGACCTATTAATTTATGAAGTGTCGGTGGGGGAGAAGCATAGCCAAGTGCAGTGCCGCTATCAAGGTGCATCTTTGTCGTTTATGATACCGTTTATCGATATGGCCTCAATCGAAAACGCCATCCAATGTATCTGCATCGGTTTGCTGTTGAAGATGAAGCCTGAAACGATTGCCGAGAGGCTTATGTCGCTGAGTTCCATCGCTATGCGTCTGGAAATCAAGGCGGGAATGAACAACTGCACTATCATCAACGACTACTACAATTCCGATGTCAACTCGCTTTCCATCGCCTTGGATGTGATGAAACAACAGCACCAACATAAGCGTAAGGTGGTGATTATGTCGGACATTCTGCAAAGCGGTCGCAATGAGATGGATTTGTACGCCGAAATAGGTCAATTGCTTAAAAACAAAGGGGTTGACATGCTGATTGGCATTGGCGAGGGCATTTCGCGGCAGGCCAACAAGTTCGAGATGGAGCGGTATTTCTACCCCAATGTGGGTGATTTTTTGGCGCATTTCCCCTTCTCGAAGTTCAACAATCAGACCATTCTGTTGAAAGGTGCGCGTGCCTTTGAGTTCGAGCAAATCGGGATGGAATTGCAGGAAAAGGCGCATGAAACGGTGTTGGAAATCAACTTCAATCATCTCGTCAGCAACCTCAATTATTTCCGCTCTAAAATCAGGCCCGAAACCAAACTCATGGTGATGGTGAAGGCTTTCGGCTATGGCAGTGGCAACCTCGAAGTTTCCAATGTGCTTCAGTTTCATAATGTTGATTATCTGACTGTTGCATTTGCCGATGAGGGCGTTGAACTGCGCCGTGCGGGCATCAATTTGCCCATTATGGTGATGAGTCCGGAGGTGAACAGTTACGACAACATCATCAAGTACCACCTTGAGCCGGAGGTGTTCAGTTTCCGCAATTTAGAGTTTATTGAAAAGGCGATGCAGAATCTGGCTTTGCCCGAGGCGCACCCGCTGAATGTGCATATCAAGTTGGACACGGGAATGCACCGTTTGGGCTTCGCAAAGGACGAGTTGCCCGAACTGATCAGCCGCATCAAGGCCAATCCGATGCTGCATGTGAAAAGCGTGTTTTCGCATTTGGCCACCGCCGACAATCCCGCCGAGGACGATTTCACTTTGGGTCAAATCCGCAATTTTGAAGAAGGCAGCCAAATGATTGTGGAGGCGTTTCCTTATAAGGTGTTGCGCCACATTCTGAACACGGCGGGCATTACGCGATTCCCTCAGTATCAGTTTGATATGGTGCGCTTGGGCATTGGTTTGTATGGCGTTCCGACCACCGAGGCCGACAAGGGACTTTTGCAGCCTGTGGTGTCGCTCAAGACTACCATCAACCAAATCAAGCGGGTTCCGAAGGGCGATAGCATCGGATACAACCGCCACGGTCGCGCTGAAACGGACATGCGCATTGGCATCGTGCCCATCGGCTATGCCGATGGCCTATCGCGCTTGCTCGGCAACGGCAATGGAAAGTTTTATGTGAATGGCCAGCAAGTGCCCGTTGTGGGTGACGTTTGCATGGACATGTGTATGCTCGACCTGACTCATGTCGTGGCCTCCGAAGGCGATACGGTAGTCATTTTCGATGCCGAGCATGATATTGAAGACATTGCAAAGGCTTGCCAAACAATACCTTACGAAATAATGACACGCGTCTCACAAAGGGTGAAACGCGTGTATTATCAGGAATAAAGTCTAATTTCTTACCCGTTCAAAGCCTCAGCACCGCCCACAATATCAATCAGTTCGTTAGTGATGACGTTTTGGCGGGCTTTGTTGTACTGGATTCTCAATTCTTGTGAGAGTTGGTCGGCGTTGTCGGAGGCGATGTGCATGGCGGTCATTCGGGCACCGTGCTCGGCAGTGAGCGTGTCGAGCATGATGGAGTAGAAATTGGTGCGGATAACCTTGGGAATCAGTTCGTTGACGAAGGTTTCCTTGTCGGGTTCAACGATGTAGTCAAAGGTTTGGGCATTGCCCGAAATTTCGGCTTTTAGGGGTAAAACCACCTCACGAGTAGGCACTTGCACACCTGCGTTCTTGAAGTGGTTAAACACCAACTCCACACGGTCTACCTTGTGGCTGAGGAAGAGTTCGACCATCATGTCACTGATTTCCATGGCCAAGTCGAAGGACATGCTTTCGGCCAAAGGCGCGTATTGCTTTTCTACCTTAATGCCAAATTTCTTGGCGTAATCGTTGATTTTCTTTCCGACCAAGTAGACGACTACATTCTCTGCACCAAGGCTTTCCGTGTATTCGTCATACACCTGCTTGAACAGTTTGCAGACATTGGAGTTGTAAACACCGCACAATCCGCTGCTCGACGAGAAGGCCATGAGTGCCACCTTTTTCACCTCGCGTTTCTCGGCCAAGGGTATGTTGACCTCGCCTTCAAGCGAGCCAAGATAGTTCGACAAGGCTTCGCTCAACTTGTTCTTGTAGGGCAAAAACCGCGTCGTGATGCCTTCGGTCTTTTTCAGTTTGGCCGCCGACACCATCTTCATCGCGCTCGTGATTTTCTGCGTCGAGGCGACGGAAACGATTCTGGCCCGTATTTCTTTCAGTGATGCCATTTTTTCTTTTTTTGGCTGTTGGCTGTTGGCTGTTGGCTGTTGGCAGCTATGACCATTTTAATGAAGCTGCCAAAAGCCAAAGGCCAAAAGCCAAAAGCAATTAAACGAAGTGTTCGCTCAAATTCAACGCTTCTTCCTTCAGCACGGCCTTGATGTCGTCGTCGATTTTGCCGGCTTTCAGTTGGGCCATCACGTCCTTGTGTTTCACTTCCATGATGTCCAAGAACTGTTTCTCAAACTCAAGCACCTTGTTTTCAGGCACTTTGCTCAACAATCCATTGGTGCCGCAGAAGATGATGGCGACTTGTTTTTCGACGGGCATAGGCGTATATTGCGGCTGTTTCAGCAGTTCCACATTCTTGCGGCCCTTGTCGAGGATGGCCAAGGTTGCAGCATCGAGTTCGGCACCGAACTTCGAGAAGGCCTCCATCTCGCGGAATTGGGCTTGGTCGAGTTTCAGGGTGCCGGCCACCTTCTTCATGGACTTGATTTGGGCATTGCCACCCACACGCGACACCGAAATACCCACGTTGATGGCGGGACGGATACCCGCATTGAACAAGCTGGTTTCCAGGAAGATCTGTCCGTCGGTGATGGAAATCACGTTGGTCGGGATGTAGGCCGACACGTCGCCCGCCTGCGTTTCGATGATGGGCAGTGCGGTGATGCTGCCGCCACCTTTCACGATGTCCTTGAGGCTATCGGGGAGGTCGTTCATCTGTCGTGCCACGTTATCGTTCTTGATAATTTTGGCGGCGCGCTCGAGCAAACGGCTGTGGAGGTAGAAAATGTCGCCCGGATAGGCCTCACGTCCCGGAGGACGGCGCAAAATCAGGGAGACTTCACGGTAGGCCACGGCCTGCTTCGAGAGATCATCGTAGATGACCAAGGCGTGACGACCCGTGTCGCGGAAGTATTCGGCGATGGCCACGCCCGCGTATGGCGCATAGAACTGCATGGCGGCAGGGTCGGAGGCCGTCGCGCTGACCACGATGGTATAGTCCAAAGCACCATATTTTTCGAGGGTGTTCACGAGGTTTCTAACGGTGGAACCTTTCTGTCCCACAGCGACATAGATGCAATAAATCGGGTCGCCGTTCTTGAAGTTGTCCTTCTGATTAATAATGGTGTCAATGGCGATGGCGGTCTTACCCGTCTGGCGGTCGCCGATGATCAGCTCACGCTGGCCGCGCCCGATGGGAATCATGGCATCGATGGCCTTGAGTCCAGTTTGCAGCGGCTGGTTCACGGGTTGGCGGAAGATGACGCCCGGAGCCTTGCGTTCCAAAGGCATTTCGTAGGTCTTGCCTTGGATGGGGCCCTTGCCGTCGATGGGGCGACCGAGGCCGTCCACCACGCGGCCCAACATGCCCTCGCCCGCCATGACGGAGGCGATGCGTTGGGTGCGCTTCACGGTTTCGCCTTCCTTGATGCCCTCAGTAGGACCGAGCAGCACCACGCCCACGTTGTCTTCCTCAAGGTTGAGCACCACGCCCATCGTGCCGTTCTCAAACTCGACAAGCTCGTTCGACTGCACCTTATCAAGGCCATAGACGTGCGCCACGCCGTCGCTCACTTGCAGCACCTTGCCAATCTCCTCAAACTGAACCTTGTTGCTCATGTTTTGGAGTTGCATTTGCAGGATGCTCGATATTTCACTTGGTTTGATGTTTGCCATGTATGTTGTGTTTTTTATTTATTGCTTCAACTTGTTTTTCAGTGCGTTAAGTTGTCCAGCCACGCTCGCGTCCATGCGGTTGTTCTCGATGTCGAGGATGAATCCTCCGATGAGCGAAGGGTCAATCCTGACATCCATTTCGGCCTCGGCATCAAAGGTCTGCTTGACGAAGGCCTTGATGCGGTCGTAGGTCGCCTCGGGCAGTTCGGTGGCCGTGGTCACTTGCGTGCTCAGGATGTTATGCTTGGCGCGATACATCTCCATGTATTTCATGGCGATAAAGAACATCTTGTTCTCGCGTTTTTGGTCGGCCACAAAGGCGATGAACTGCTTCAGTGTGTCATGCAATGGCTCGCCCACGGACATCTCCATCAACTTCACTTTCTCCTCACGCGCCACGATGGGGTTGGCCAACACCTCATTGAACTGACTGATAGCCAAAAGGTAGTTGTGGGCAAAACGCATCAGGCCGTTGTAAACAGCCTCTTCGCAGCCTTGCTCTTGGGCCAACTGGAACAAAGCCCGCGCATATCTCACCGATATTCTTCCGTTGTCCATAACTTAGGCTTCAATGCGGGGTTGGTTGTTACTGAGCAATTGCTCAATGTAGGCACTTTGCGACTGCTTGTCGTGCAGTTCGCGTTGCAGCAGTTTCTCGGCGATGTCGACGCTGAGGGCGATGACCTCGTTCTTGATTTGCGCCATAGCCTCGGCCTGCTCTTTTTCAATTTTCAGGCGGGCGTCGGTCACGATTTTCTCGGCTTCCATGCGGGCTTGCGTCTTCGCCTCCTCAATGAGTTGGGTCTTCAGGTCTTGGCTCTCCTTCATGATCTTGATTTGCTCGGCCTGCGCTGCCGCCATGGTTTCCTGCCGTTTCTGCTCGATGCCTGCAAGGGCGTTGTTGGCCTCCTCAGCAGCCAACAGCGAGTCGGCGATTTGGGTGTTGCGTTGTTCCACGGCACCCATGATCATCGGCCAACCCACCTTCGCCAAAATGACGAAGACGATGAGGAAGCCTATGAGCATCCATATCACTAATCCACTTTCGGGAAGAAATAGTTCCATTTCTCTGTTTTTTTGAAGGTTAAGGCTTGGGGCTTAATCCGCCCTCCTTATAAGGGAGAGAGGCCAAGCCCCAAGCGGGGTTGGCTTATTTCATCACAGCCAACACGCACACGACGATGGCAAACAGCGTTGCACCTTCGACGAGGGCGCCGGCAATGATCATACCTGACTGGATTTTTCCAGCGGCTTCGGGCTGACGAGCCATGGCTTCCATGGCGGATTGTCCGATTTTACCGATGCCAAAAGCGGCACCAATCACTGCAACAGCAGCGGCGATGGCGGCCAGACCCGGCACATACGATACTGCTTCAAGAATGGTTGATAATAACATGATTTTTAATTGTTTAAGTGTTTATTGTTTAAGTGTTTAATTGTATATTTCAAATTCAAAATTCCTAACTCTCAACTCTCAACTCTCAACTCTCACTCGTGTTCCGGTTCATGTTGTGCCATGCCGATAAACAGCGATGACAAAATGGTGAAAACGTATGCTTGGATATACGCCACAAGCAGTTCCAAAGCCGTCATGAAGATGGTCATGAAGATGGAAACGACGCTCATTGCGCCACCCATGCCTGCGCCATACATGCCGCTGATGATGAAAATCAGGGCCATCAGCACCATGATGATGATGTGGCCGGCAAGGATGTTGGCGAACAGACGCACCATCAGGGCGAAAGGCTTGGTGATGGTCGAAATCAGTTCGATGATGGGCATTAGCGGGAATGCCTTCAAGAAGATGGGCACGTCGGGCCAAAGGATGTCTTTCCAATAGTGCTTGTTGCCGAAGACGTTCACGAAGAAGTAGGTCATCAAGGCCAAGACCAAGGTGATGCTGAGGTTGCCCGTCACGTTGGCACTGAAGGGGAAGAACGGGATGAGGCCGAACAGGTTGGCGAAGAAGATGAAGAAGAACACCGTCAACAAATAAGGTGCGAATTTCTTCACTTTCTTTTCGGGGATGTTGGGGCGGATGATGCCGTCCAAAACCATATAGGTGAGCCATTCCACCAAACCTTGGTACTTGGTGGGTTTGCCCATCGGGTCTTTCTTGTATTTCTTCGCGGCGGGCAGGAAGAAGGCCAACATGAAGCCGCACACGAGGAAGATGCCGAAGGCGTTTTTGGTGAACGAAATGTCGAACGGGCGCGAGATGCTGCCGTCGGCTTTCACCTCCACCAACTTGCCCGGATACCTCTCGGCACTGATGGGCGGGATGTAGAAATTGGCGCCGTTGTGGTTGAAGGTCTCGCCCTCTTTCAACTCGCAGACGTGCTTCGACGAGAAGCAGTGCCATCCGCCGCCGTCCTTGCACTTCACGATAACGGGCAGCCACACGCAAACGGGATGCCCGTGGATTTCCGTGATGTGGAAGCAATAGCTGTCGCCCGTGTGGCCGAAGATGAACGACTTGGCGTCAAACTCCTCCGACTTCTCCTTTTCAGGCTCTTGCGCAAAGCCTTGTTCGGGCGCAAAAGCCATCAAAGCGAGGAAAAGGAACAGCGCAATATGTTTCAGAACATTTTTCATGCCTTGCTAACTTTGTTCAAGTTCTTGATAAAGTGGTTGTAAACGCAGGTTTCCGCGAAAAGTGCGATGAGATAGGCCGAAGCCGTGATGATGACAAAAGCCCGACTGCTTTCCTTGACGAAGACGATGTAAAGCACCAAAGCAGCCACAGTAAGCACCATCTTGATGCCTTTGTAGACCAAAAGCCAGGTGAGCTTGTTGGGATGGGCTTCCACGTTCTTTTGCATCAGGTGGCAATAGAAGGCACCGAGAATCATGAAGAGGTTGGGAGCCATGATCATCCACTTGTTCCACCAAGGCTTGTCGGCAAAGAAGCAGAGCAGAATGCCGTCAAAGACGATGCAGAGCAGCAGAAAAACAGCCAAATATTTTGTCAGCACATTCTTTTTCATAACTCAACGCAGATGGTCAGTTGGTTGTCGTGGTTCTCGGTAAAGCCGCCCTTGATGTCGAACTCCCTATGCTCGCCCTTGCCGTCGGTGAGGCTCACTTTGCCGGCCTCAAGGATGGCGACGATGGCGGCATGGTGCTCCAGCAGGGTAAATGGCCCCATCTGGCTCGGCACCGTGACACTGGTGGCTTCGCCTGCAAACAGCGTTGCGCTCGGTGAAATGATTTCGACTTTCATCACACCTTATATTAATTGTTGGCAGCGTTTTTCATCAGTTCCTCACCCTTGGCGATGGCCTCGTCGATAGTGCCCACGAGGTTGAAGGCCGCTTCGGGATATTGGTCGACTTCGCCGTCCATAATCATGTTGAAGCCACGGATGGTTTCCTCAATCGGCACCATCACGCCCTTCAAGCCTGTGAATTGTTCGGCGACGTGGAACGGCTGCGACAGGAAACGTTGCACACGGCGGGCGCGGTGTACGACAATCTTGTCCTCCTCAGAAAGTTCTTCCATGCCGAGGATGGCGATGATGTCTTGCAATTCCTTGTTGCGTTGCAGCAGTTGGATGACGCGCTGTGCGGTGTTGTAGTGCTTCTCTCCGATGATGTTCGGGTCGAGGATGCGCGAAGTGGAATCAAGCGGGTCCACGGCGGGATAGATGCCCAACTCGGCAATCTTACGGCTTAACACCGTTGTAGCGTCCAAGTGCGAGAAGGTGGTGGCCGGAGCGGGGTCGGTCAAGTCGTCGGCAGGCACATAGATGGCTTGCACCGAGGTGATTGACCCGTTCTTGGTTGAAGTGATGCGTTCCTGCATTTGGCCCATTTCCGTGGCCAAGGTGGGCTGGTAACCCACAGCCGAAGGCATACGACCCAGCAGAGCCGACACCTCGGAACCCGCCTGCGTGAAACGGAAGATGTTGTCGATGAAGAGCAGGATGTCGCTTTGGTCGTCGTTGGTGTCGTCGCGGAACGACTCGGCCACGGTCAACCCTGAAAGGGCGACACTCACACGCGCCCCGGGCGGCTCGTTCATCTGGCCGAAGACCAATGTGGCCTGCGAGGTGGCAAGGGCTTTCTTATCGATTTTCGACAAATCCCAGTCGCCTTCTTCCATCGCCTTGACGAACTCGTCGCCGTATTTGATGATGCCCGACTCGATCATTTCGCGGAGCAGGTCGTTGCCCTCGCGGGTGCGCTCGCCCACGCCGGTGAACACCGAGTAGCCGTTGTAGCCTTTTGCGATGTTGTTGATGAGTTCCATGATGAGCACGGTCTTGCCCACGCCTGCGCCACCGAAGAGGCCGATTTTGCCACCTTTCAGGTAAGGCTCCAGCAGGTCGATGACCTTGATGCCCGTGAACAGCACCTCTTTCGAGGTGGCCAAGTCCTCATACTTGGGTGGTTCGCGGTGGATGGGGTATTCGCTGCTGCGGTCGAGTTGGCCGATGCCGTCGATGGCGTCGCCCGTCACGTTGAGCAGTCGGCCTTTGATTTGGTTGCCGATGGGGATGGAGATGGGCTTGCCCGACAGGGTGACTTCCATGCCGCGCATGAGGCCGTCGGTCGAGTCCATTGCGATGGTGCGCACCGAGTCCTCGCCGATGTGCTGCTGACATTCCAGCACCACGCGCTTCCCGTTGGGGCGAACCACTTCCAAGGCGTCGTGAATCTTCGGGAGGTTGGTCTCGCCGTCGGCAAAATAGACGTCAACCACGGGGCCGATAATCTGAGTGATGTGTCCTTTGATTTCCTTTGACATTGCTATATGCGTTTTCTATTTTTTTTCGGATATTTGGCCGCAAATTTATCAAATAATGTTTTTCGTTTCACCAAAAATGACCAAAAAGGATAAAAATTGTTCGAAAGGGCAGAAATGAGGAATGAAGTTGTTGCAACAAAAAAAGGAGGCCGGAGCCTCCTTTTCGTGTCAAGACTGACTTTTGCTTGTGTGAAAGATTACTTCACAACGAACTTCATCGTGTTCTCGAAGCCATTGGCCTTCACGGTGACGAAGTAGATACCGCTGTTGAGGTCAGCAGTGCTGATGGTGCGGGTGTTCATGCCGGTGGTGATGTTGACGTTTTGGTTCATCACGTTTTGGCCCATGATGTTGTAGACGCTGATGCTCATCTCTGAGGCCTGCGAGGCGTTCACTTCGATGTTGAGCACGTCGGTGGCAGGGTTAGGATACACGCGGGTGGCGGTCATCGGGTTGACGGCCTCGTTTTCTTCGACGCCCCAGGTTTCCATACCAGGATCTTCGGGTGAAGGAGTGATCTTCACGGCAAAGATGTAGTTCTCAGTAAGGACACCCATGTTGTTGTTGTTCGGGGTGCTAGAGCCACCGGGAGCAGTGTAGTCAAGATACAGACCAATGTTTTGGTCTTCTGAATACATGACCCAGAAGGAGCCGTTCATGCCCTTCGGGGCGGAAGTGGTAGGATAGACCTCGCTCTGTTCGTGCATGAAGTCGGCGCTGAGGTTGTAGCAGTTCTCAAACCAAGTTCCCTTGTGGTCTCTGGCGGTGACATAAGCACTTCTGAAATGATGTCCTGCCTCAGCGTGGACTCTCAATTCGGAGAGCGTGGAGTAAACAATGATCATGTCGCCATTCTCATCGATGGAGATACCAGGCATGGTGGTCTGGCAGTGCGTGCGATAGTGGTAGTTGGTGTTGTCCCAAGCGTCGGTGAAGTCGACAGTGCCATCGCCGTTTTCATCGGGGGCGCTGATGACGTAGAGGTTCTTGTAGTTGTCTTCACCGGCCATGGCCCATATACGTTCAGCGTTCAGTGTGCTGCTGATGCCGTTAGTACCGTTAAAAGCCATTTCGGGGAAGTTGACGTCTCCACTCCATTCGCCGTAGTTCAGGATTTCGTGTGTGCCTTGTTCGTTGGTGTAGTTGGAGTTCCAGTAGACAAGACCATCGGTGTAAGGGAAGTAGGTGTAGGAACCGTCGTGGTCTGCACTGGGTACCCAGCGGGTCAGGCCGAAGGCGACGTGCACGGTGCCGTTGTTGTCGATGGCGATGCTGCTCGAGCCATCGGGAGCCCAGATGGAGTCGGTCTCAACAAAGTAGTTGCCGTTCGTCCAGTCAACTGCGTGGCCGTAGGGGAAGTTCCAGATGGTTTGCTTCTCCCAGGTGTCGCCGTTGTCGTGCGAGATGATGTAGAACAGGTCGTAGGTGTTGGCGGCATAGAGGATGGCAATGTTGTCGCCATTGGTGGCCATCACATAGTCGTCAGCACTGATGGCGTAGTTGTATTCGCCTTCGACATCCACCAGCGGAGGATAGGCGGGCTCGCTGAAGGTTTGGCCGCCATCGGTCGAACGATAGTAGTAGGCGAAGTTCTGCAAGTTGTTGCTGCTGTTTTGCTCGCAGCTCACCACATGAACGTACTGGCCATTGTGGGTAGTGGCAACTCTCGGCCAGGTGGTGTTGATAGGAGTGTCGTAGATGTTGGTCCATTCGCCTTGGCCTTTCACGTCTCTCTTGAAGAGGTGAACCTTGCTGCCATAGTGCGAGGCCACGATTTCGCCTTCGCCAGCGGCAGTGATGCTCGGCCAGCCAGCGTAGGCGTTTTCGATACGCGTGTCGGGCTCGTCGCCGAAGCTTTCGCCGTCGAAGTAGTTGTAGCCAGTTCCACGGTTGCCGTAGGAAGTGGTGCCAGTGTTGTCCCAAGTGGCGACAAAGGCAGCGCTACCGTCGTCCCAAGTGGCGATACGGTTGCCTAATGCGCTGTTGGATTGGAGGTCGTAGTAAGTGGTCATGATTTGGTATTCGTCATAACCTCTCATCGATTGGTGGGTGGAAGCTTTGGGCATGACTTCATGGCTGAAGTTCATGGCAGGGGCTTCGTTGCCTTTCAGAACGCGAGCATTCATTTTGACCGGTTGGTTCGCGATCTCGCTTTTGTTCACGATAACTTTCTGTGCAAAGCCAGTCGTTGCGACGGCCATTGCAAGAGCTGCGAATAAAACTTTCTTCATGGTGATTTTGTTTTGATTAGGTAATTGATAATTGTGTTTTAGTCTTTCTATTTGGGCTGCAAATATAATCATTTTGGAAATAATAACACCAAAAACGACTTTTTTTTTACATTTTTTGGGGAACAGCAATTTTTGTGCCAGAAAAAACTTACACCAGTAACATTTCGCTTCCACACGCGCTTCGCGTCATTGCGAGGCACGAAGCAATCCACAAAGTAGGACACGCTTCGCGTCATTGCGAGGCACGAAGCAATCCAGAACAACATCTTTTTTGGCTTTCATAAACTGAAAAACCATATTTTTGCAATCAAAACAAAACCCATGAACACAAATCGCAAAGGATACGTCTACATTCTTTTTAACCAACGCAATGGAACGTTATATACAGGTGTGACATCATTTTTGAAACGTCGTGTCTATGAGCACAAGACCAAAATTCATCCTGAAAGTTTTACGGCAAAGTATTCAGTTGATAAATTGGGGTATTTCGAGGAATTTGTTTCCATCAAAGAGGCAATAGCAAGAGAGAAGCAGATAAAAGGAGGCTCAAGGGCTGCGAAGTTGGCTTTGGTTGAGGCAATGAATCCAAACTGGGAGGATTTGTTCGATTCGTTGTAGTTGTTTGTCTGGATTGCTTCGTCGTTCCTCCTCGCAATGACGCAAAGCGACGCAATAGACAAAGCACTATAGTTGTTTGTCTGGATTGCTTCGTCGTTCCTCCTCGCAATGACGCGAAGCGGCGCAATAGACAAAGCACAGCAAAAAAAGTTTTTCGCTATTGCGAAACAAAAAAGTATTATTCCTACTTTTACAGCGTCAAAAATCTCATTCAATATGAAAAAACTATTACTACCTTTACTCTTAATGGCTTTGGCGGCTTGCTCGACGGCACCCAAGGCCGACTATGAACCAAACCCCGCCAATTATGTTGACCCGTTCATCGGGACGGGCGGCCACGGCCACACCTTCCCGGGCGCGACGGTGCCCTTCGGCATGGTGCAGTTCAGCCCTGACACAAGAATGAACGACTGGGACGGCTGCTCGGGCTACCACACCAGCGACCACACCATCCTCGGCTTCAGCACCACCCACCTCAGCGGAACGGGCTGCTCCGACTATGGCGACTTCCGCTTCATGCCCATTGTCGGCGAAGTGAAAACCGACAAAGGTGATGAAGAAAACACCGCTTCGGGCTATCGTTCAGCGTTCAAACATGAGAACGAGGATGCCAAGGCGGGCTATTATGCCGTGCTGCTCGATGATTACAACACCAAAGTGGAACTCACTACTGGCGACCGCGTCGGGATGATGCGCTGCACCTTCCCCAAGAGCGACAACGCGCACCTGTTTTTGGACATGGTGGAAGGCGTGAACGATGAGTTTGTTTACGACTCGTGGCTCCAAGTGGAGGGCGACAATGCCATCAGCGGTTTCCGCCGCACAAGAGATTGGGCAAAAGAGCAACATCTCTATTTCTACGCCGAGTTCTCGAAGCCTTTCAAGAGCCATACCTTTATTAATAAGGGCGTTCCAACCGAGGAGAAGCGCGTGGAAAGCGACTTCATCAAGGCTTGGTTCGACTTCGATACCGAGGAAAACGAGCCTATCGTGATGCGTATTGCCATTTCCGCCGTTGATGTGGAAGGCGCGAAGAACAACCTGAACAACGAATTGGCAGCCAACGATTTCGACTTTGATGCTTTGTGCCAAAAAGCCTTCGACAAATGGAACACCGAACTGAAACGTTACGCTGTGAGCGACCCCAACGAATCAAACAAGACGGTTTTCTATTCTGCATTGTATCACGCCATGGTTGCCCCCAACCTCTTCAGCGATGCCGATGGCCGCTATCGTGCCCATGATTTGAAGGTCTACAAGTCAGAAAGGCCGGTTTATACCGTCTTTTCGCTTTGGGACACCTTCCGCAGCCTGCATCCCTTGTTCAGCCTCATGCAGCGCGAGCGCACCCTCGATTTCATCAACACCTTTATTAATAAATACGAAACCAACCCACACCATATCTTGCCCGTTTGGGAATTGGCCGCCAACGAAACCTACTGCATGATTGGCAACCACGCCATCCCCGTCATTGCCGATGCCTACTTTGCCGGCATCCGCGACTTCGACATGGAGAAGGCTTTGGAAGCAATGGTGGCAAGCCAGAAAGACGACTTTCGTGGCATGGGCGCTTACATGAAATACGGCTACATTCCGATTGAAGTTGAGGGCGAGGCCACTTCAAAGACCCTTGAATATGCCTACGATGACTGGTGCGTGGCCCGCATGGCCGAGGCTATGGGCAAACAGGACATCGCCAAGGAATTCTACACCCGTACACAAGCCTATAAGAACATCTACAACCCTGAAAACCAGTTCTTCCAAGGCCGCAGAAACGGCGGCTGGATGCGTCCTTTCGACCCAGCGCAAGTGAATTTCACTTTGACCGAGGCCAATTCCTACCAATACGGTTTCTTTGTGCCGCAAGACGTGAACGGTCACATTGACCTGATGGGAGGCATGGACAGTTACAAAGCCAAACTCGATGCACTCTTCAACGCGCCCTCCGACCTGACGGGTCGCGTGCAGCCCGACATCACGGGACTCATCGGGCAATATGCCCACGGTAATGAACCGAGCCATAACACCGTGTATATGTACAACTTCGTCGGCCAGCCGACCATGACACAAAAGTATGTGAAACAAGTGATGGACGACTTCTATACCGACCGTCGCGACGGTTATTCAGGCAACGAGGACTGCGGCCAAATGTCGGCTTGGGCGGTGTTTTCGTGCATGGGCTTCTACCCGGCCACACCCGCTTCGGGCTATTATGTCTTGGGCGTGCCGCGCTTTGAAAGAACCAAATTGACCTTCGAGAACGGCAAGCAGTTTGAAGTGGTTGCCAAAAACTTGAATGAGCAAAACTGCTATGTGAAGTCGGTGAAACTGAACGGCAAACCGTTGGAACGTAGCTATATCACCTTCGAGGAAGTCTTCAACGGCGGCACTTTGGAATTCACCATGACCAACGAGACCAACTCCACTTGGGCCACGCAACCCGAGAATTGCCCCGTGGTGCGTATCCCCACCGAGAGCATCGTCATCGTCCCGACCATCAACGCGACTTCCGACACCTTCTTCGACAGTCTCATGGTTAGCATGAGCCATCCCATTGAGGGCGTGGAAATCCATTACACTTTGGATGGCAGCACCCCGAATGAGGGTAGCCCTGTCTTTGGGCGGCCCATCTGTTTGAAGCAATCTACAACGGTAAAAGCCGCCGCACTGCAAAACGGTCGCTGGAGCCAAGTGATGGATGCCAATTACTATCTGATTGACGCGCGTCATTCGGTGAAGTTGGAGAATCCTTACAACGAACAATACGCTGCGGGCGGCCTCAAGGCCCTCATCGATCACCAACGCGGCGGTGAGAATTTCCGCACCGGCTCATGGCAGGGCTATTATGGTGTCGACCTCATTGCCACGGTCGATTTGGGCGTTTCGAAACGCATCAACCGATTGGCAGGCAGTTTCTTGCAAGAGGCCTACTCGTGGATTTGGATGCCGAAGGAAGTGGAATACTTTGTTTCTGAAGACGGCAAGAACTTCCGCAGCGTGGGCAAGGTGAAGAACGAATTGCCCGTGGATGTCGACGGTGCCTTTGTGCAGGAGATGGAGGTGAGACCGCGCACCAACGCCCGCTATGTGAAGATGGTGGCCAAGACCATCGGCGTTTGTCCCGAAGGACACGTTGGAGCAGGCCTAAAGGCTTGGATATTCTGTGATGAGCTTGTGATAGAATAAGGACACGCTTTGCGTCACTGCGAGGCACGAAGCAGTCTATACAATAAACTTAATCCCTGGATTGCTTCGTCGTTCCTCCTCGCAAAGACGCGAAGCGACGAAATAGACAACAATAAATCTTTAAATCTGAAAATATGAAAGAATCCATCGTAATTCTCGCTGGCGGCGGTCCTGCCCCCGGCATCAACACGGTCATCAGCACCGTGGCCAAGACCTTCCTTAAGAGCGGTTATCGCGTACTCGGCCTCAACGAAGGCTATAAAAACCTCTTCAAGCCCAATCCCGATGTGGTGGAAATGGACTTCCTCTATGCCGACGCCATTCTCAAACGTGGCGGTTCGGCCTTGAAGATGAGTCGCTACAAACCCAAAAATGAGGAGTTTAATACCGAATTTTTCGTGAAAAACAACATCAAACTGTTGGTTACCATTGGCGGTGATGATACCGCTTCGACGGCCAACCGTATCTCGAAATTCTTGGCCAATAGCGGTGTCCCGATTCAGAACATCCACGTTCCCAAGACCATCGACAACGACCTGCCTTTGCCCGATGGCAGCCCGACCTTCGGCTACTATTCGGCCAAGGATGCCGCTGTGCATTTGGTGCAGACCATCTACGAAGATGCCCGCACCAGCGGCAACTGGTTCGTCATCTCCGCAATGGGTCGCGAGGCCGGCCATTTGGCTTTCGGCATGACTTCGGCTTGCCACTGCCCGATGGTGGTCATCCCTGAGATGTTCAACAAGGCGGAAGTCACATTCGATGCCATCATCAAGTTGGTGATTAGTTCGATTGTGAAACGCAAGTTGCTGGGTGTCAACTATGGTGTGGTCATCATCAGCGAGGGCGTGTTCCACTTTATGAGCGACGAGGAAATCGAGAAGTCGGGGGTGGCCTTCACCTACGACGAACACGGCCATCCTGAGTTGGGCAATGTTAGTAAAGCACACATTTTCAACCTCTTGTTGCAACAAAGATTGAAGGCTTTGGGTCTCAATGTGAAGAGCCGTCCAGTCGAGATTGGCTATGGTATCCGTTGTGTTGAACCTAATGGTTACGACCTGACTTATTGCTCCCTTCTTGGCTATGGTGTGAAGAAACTCTTCGACCAAGGTGTGAGTGGCGCGATGGTCACGGCCAACCCGAAGGGCGAAATCGTCCCGCTTTATTTGAAAGATGTGGAGGACGAAAACGGCAAGATCAAACCGCGTTTGGTGAATCTCAACGGCCCGAAAGCCGAGTTGATTTTCAACGACGGTTTGCAATACATCATGCCTTCCGACTATGAAGCCGCGAAGGAATATCTGCCTGACCCAGAAAACTACGACTTCAAGAAGATTTTGAAGTGGTAATCCGTTTTGTGGCGGTTGTTTTATGTAGGACTGTCAAAGTTGGCAGTCCTACATTAGTTTGAAATACAATATTTAATGACATGGAAACGAAGAAGATAGAACTGCTTGCGCCTGCCAAGGATTGTGAGGTGGGCATGGCCGCCATCAACCACGGCGCGGATGCCGTTTACATCGGAGGCCCCGACTTTGGTGCCCGCGAAAAGGCCTCGAACAAGATTCAGGACATCGAAAAGCTTTGCCGTCATGCGGCTTTGTTCGATGCGAAAGTGTATGTCACGCTGAACACATTGCTCTACGACAACGAGTTGGAACGCGCCCGCAAGATAGCCCACGACTGCTGGAACGCCGGCGTGGATGCCCTCATTGTTCAGGACATGAAGCTCCTCGAACTTGACTTGCCCCCCATTCCCCTCCACGCCAGCACCCAATGCGCCAACCTGACTGTGGAAAAGGTGCAAATGCTTGAAAGTTTGGGATTTAGCCAAGTCGTTTTGGGCCGCGAGTTGAGTTTGAAGCAGATTCGTGAAATCCGCGAAAAAACCACCGTTCCGTTGGAATTTTTTGTCCATGGCGCGTTGTGCGTGAGCCATAGCGGGCAGTGCTATCTCAGCCAATTTATCGGCAACCGCAGTGCCAATCGTGGTGCTTGTGCCCAGCCTTGCCGCCTGCCTTGGGATTTGCTCGACGCAAACGGGAAAGTGCTTATCAAAAATAGGCATTTGCTTTGCCTTAAAGACCTCAACAACAGTGCCCATTTGGAGGAACTGATGGACGCTGGCATCACGAGTTTCAAGATTGAAGGCCGAATGAAAGACGCTGATTATGTGAAGAATGTGACCGCGTTTTATCGTCAGAAATTGGATGAAATCTTCGCTCGTCGCACAGATTTAAAACAAGCCTCACAAGGCCATTGCCAATACAATTTCGAGGTCAATCCCGATAAATCATTCAACCGAGGTTTCACCGATTTCTTCATCAACGGGCGGCAAAAGGGCATCGATTCGCCCTTTACGCCCAAATCGATGGGCGAATACATTGGCGAGGTCGCATGGTGCAATCCGCTCCGCATGGAAATCAAGACTGACAAGGTATTGCATAACGGCGACGGGCTGTGTTTTTTGAATCAGGACAATGAATTGGTGGGATTGCGTGCGGATGTGGTAAACGGTTTCACGGTTTCGTGCAATCGTCCGCACGGTGCCCAACGCGGCGCGAAAGTCTATCGCAATTACGACATCGAATGGCAAAAACAAGTGGATGCCTCAACGGGCAACCGCAAGATTGACATTGATTTGACCTTGGCCGAAACGGAAACGGGATATGAATTGGTCGCTTCGCGTCATTGCGAGGAACGAAGCAATCCAGACAAAAAAACTCGTACACTGGATTGCCGCGCTTCGCTCGCAATGACGACCACACAATGCGACAAAATCACGGCAAACAACCCCGAAAAGGCCACCGAAAACATCCGCAAAAAGGCTCTGCAATGGGGCGACACGCCCTTCAATCCCGTAAATCTGGAATTGAAATTCAACGAACCGCGCCTCATCCCAGCCTCCGTCATCGGCGAGATGAAACGCGATTTGGTGGCGAAATTGACCGAGGAACTGATTGAAAACCATCGGAATAACCGCGAACAACGCCAAAATCACACTCTGTCCGGTATGGACGTTTGCCAAACGTCCCTCAACCCCGACGAAATCCCCAACCGCCTGATGACCTGCCACCATTGCATCCGCTACGCCAACGGGATGTGCAGCCGCGAAACAGGACAAAAGGCCGAACCGCTGTTCATCCGCAACGGCGCGAACACCTTCCGCCTCGAATTTGATTGCCGAGATTGCTTGATGAGCGTCTGTTCCATGGCGCAATAGAGTCCGCTCGCTCTTCAACATTAAACCATCATCATAATTATCATAAAATAATCATCATTTTATGATGAAATCGGAAAAATTTGTACTTTTGCGGTGTATAATAAGACTTTAGGCCATGAACAACCCTTTCATCACCAATGGTTATTCCGAACCCCAGTATTTTTGTGACCGCCTGCATGAAACAGAAATGCTCACCCGCCTGCTGACCAACGAAAACAACGTAGCATTGATTTCGCCGCGCAGGTTGGGCAAAACCGATTTGCTTCACCACTGCTTCACGCAGCCTGAGATCCAAAAGCGTTATTACACCTTCATCATCGACATTTATGCCACTACTTCTATGCGCGATTTCATCAATGTGTTTGGCAAGTCGGTACTTGATGAATTGAAATCGAAAGGAAAAAGGGCTTGGAACTTGTTCTTGCAAACCCTGAGTTCGTTGCGCTCCGAAATCACCTACGATGGGGCGGGCTTGCCGACTTGGGGCATGAGCATCGGCGCAATTTCCAACCCTTCTGTTTCCTTGGACGAGATTTTCTCTTACCTCAATCATGCCGACAAACCCTGCCTTGTGGCGTTTGACGAGTTCCAGCAAATCACGCGCTATCCCGATGCGTCCAACATAGAGGCGGCTTTACGCACTTACATCCAACGCTGCAACAATGCACATTTTGTGTTTTCAGGGTCGCAACGGCATCTGATGGGTGCCATTTTCACTTCTCCTTCACGCCCCTTCTACCAGTCTGTGAGTATCATCAATCTGCCGCCCATTTCTTTGGAAAAATATACTGATTTTGTCATGGAGAAATTCGAGGAAGCGGGAAAACATATTGAAAAAGAGGTGATTGAGAACATTTATGAACGTTTCCAAGGCATCACTTCCTATATGCAACGCATTATGAATTTATTGTTCACCTATACAGCTGTTGGATCGACCTGCAAAATGCAAATGGTGGACTCTTGCATCTACGAATTGATTGACTTTTCTTCAGACACTTACGAATCGCTGTTGTACCAAATGCCTGAAAAACAGCGCGAAGTATTTTTGGCTATTGCCAAAGATGACGATGTCAAGAACATTTCGAGTAGTACTTTCGTTAGGAAACACAGCCTTGTTTCGGCGAGTTCGGTGCTTTCGGCGGTAAAAGGTCTTCTCGAAAAAGACTTCATCACACAAGACAAAAACACTTATTCTGTTTACGACAAATTTTTTGCCCTTTGGTTGAAACGCAAAAATATCATCTAATATGAACCTCTTCCAACTCTTCAAAAACGTAAAACCTTTCGTAAAGCCTTACAAATGGCTGGTTTTCATCACTTTGATATTAACCTTAATCGGTTCGCTGATGGCGCAAGTGAACGCCATCGTGCTCGACTGGACCGTCGATGAGGTGAACGACCTCGTCAGCGCAGGCGAAAAATGGGGGCAACGGGCGATGCACATCGTCATCCTCATCTCGTCGGTGCTGCTCGGCAAGGAAATCCTCTCGGCCATCATCACCTACGCGCAAAACTACTACGGCGAGCGGATGCGCATCTTCGTCAGCCGCGACCTCGCCCAAAGCGTCATCGAGAAAGTGCTGACCTTCAAGATGGCCTTCTTCAACTCGGGCGACAACGCCACGGGCAAGCTCCAAGCCCGTATCGACCAGGGTGTCAGTTCGTTATCGCGCACAGTGCAGAACTTCTTCATTGACTTGTTGCCGCTGTTCACGAGCGCACTTTTGGCCCTCATTCTGATGTTTGCGGCCAATGTCTATGTCGGGTTGGTGGCTTTGGCCATCGTGCCGGTTTACTTTTGGATTACCGTCCGCCAAGCGCGAAGGCTGAAAGGCTGGCGTCGCGAGATGCGCAACCACTTGGAAACCAAGAGCCAAGGCATCAAAAACATCATCGATTCGATCAACGTCATCAAGAGTTTCAACCGAGAGCAAATTGAAGGCCAAAAGCAACTCGACATCCAGAATCAAGTGACTGAAAACCAGATGAAAACCCGTCGCGTGGCGTTCTATTACAACGGTGTGAAAAGTTTCGTGAAGCAAGTCGGAACGGTGTTGGTCATCATCCTGACGGCCTACCTTGTATTAATAGGCTATCCCGGCATGACCATCGGTAAAATCATGTACCACGTCATGCTGTTCAGCAACGTCATCGCGCCCATCACACAGCTGCAGCGCATCTTCGACGACGTGAACGACGCGCTCATCTACGCCGAGGGTTTCTTCAGCATTTTGGACTCGGAAAAAGACATCGAGCCGTCGGGGAATTACCGTCCCGAAAAGATTCACGGCAAGTTTGAACTGAAAAACGTGGATTTCACCTATCCCAATGGAAATCAAGCACTTTACGACATCAACATGACCATTGAGCCGAACAAAATCACGGCTTTGGTGGGACTTTCGGGCGCGGGCAAGAGCACCATCGTGAACCTTTTGGACAAGTTCTACGAGCCGCAAGTGGGTACCATCACTTTGGACGGCATCGACCTGCGCGAATACGACACCCAATTCCTGCGCGAAAACATCGGCCTCGTGCTGCAAAAGAACCACATTTTTGACGGCACGATTGAGGAAAACATCCTCTACGGCAACCCCAACGCCACGCACGAGGAAGTCGTTGAAGCCGCCAAGAAGTCATACATCTACGACCAAATCATGGCCCTGCCGAAGCAGTTCGAGAACAAAGCCAGCGACCTTTCGGGCGGCCAGCAGCAGCGCATCGCCATCGCGCGAATGTTCCTCAAAAACCCGCCCATCATCTTCCTCGACGAGCCCACCGCCAGCTTAGACGCCATCGCCACCGAGCAAATCAAGAACAGCCTCGATGCCATCAAGAAAGACCGCACCGTCATCATCATCTCGCACAGCATTTCGCAAATCATCGACAGCGATATGGTTTACGCGCTCAAAACAGGTCATGTGGAAGAGTCGGGCGACCCAGACGAAATCTACAAGAAAGGCGGCATTTACAAGGACATCATCGATGCTTCGGCGAGAAGTCTGAATATTGAGAAGATTGCAAGAACAATTGATGAGAGTGCCATAGCGCATGAGACTGAGTGAAAAGAAAAAAAACAAAAAAAGACTTGCATGTAAAGAAAAAACATTATCTTTGCCCCCAAATAATTCGTAAAAACAAACATCATCAATTCACTAATTATTAATTAAACCTATTCAAAATGAAAAAGTTATTTACTTTAGCATTAGCCTTGTTGGTGGCCACTGCCGGCTACTCGCAAGTGAGAAAAATGTCGAAAAACGACAATTTGAGAAAGGCAAGCACCATGCAGGTGACCAAAGGAATGGAAACCCCTTCCTTGGAGTATGTGCAAATCGAGCCTAACATGACCCGCAGCGACGGTGAGCTTGACTTCGCCACCTACGACTGGCAGTCGAACCAAGGTGCTCGCACATGGACTATCGTTTGGCCCGACGGCAAAGTCAACTTTGCTTACACCATGGCTACCGACAACTCCTACAGCGACCGTGGTACTGGCATCGGTACTTACGATTACAACAACGACGAATGGATTCCTTCAAATGGCCGCATCGAGGCAGAAAGAACCGGTTTCGGCTCCATCGCCCGCTACAAGGAAAACGGTATCGTTATTGGTGCCCACACATCCAACAACACTGGCATCTACATCGTTGATGACAAGGACAACCTCGTACCGAACAGTGTCCAACCTGCCATTTACACCGACAACGGGTCTTACACACATCCTTCCGTTATGACTTCTGGTGCCAACCGTGAAATCATCCACCTCTTCTGTGGCAACTTCGATGACAGCACCATCCTCCCCTTGTATTGGCGCTCGTCTGACGGTATGACCTGGGACAAGGCCGCAGTGGTTCTTCCCTATATCGAAGATTGTGGCTCTGACTGGGGTACCAACGATTACTATTGGATGGAAACCACCGAAGACAACTGCCTCGCCCTCGTCATCAACAGCGCTTGGAGCGATGGTATTGTTTTGTACAGCTACGACAATGGTGAGACTTGGGAAAAGAAGACCTTCTATCATCACCCTGGTGTCAATGTCACATACGATGACTCAAAAGTTGCTTTCTTGTATCCTCGTTGGACTTCTGCCCAGTGGGGTATGGATGGCGAACTTTGCATGGCCTATGATTTCAACGGCACGAATGGCGCGGCTGGCTCGAACGGCTACTATCCCGGCATTGGTGGCGTTTCTTTCTGGAGCGAGAGCCTGCCTTACCACGGTGAAAGCACCCCGACTTACGGTATTGACCCGACCAACCCGATGCCTCCCACTCCCGGTCAGCCCTTCATCATGGACTCCTCCTATATCATGCAAGACATCTACATGAGCTGGTTCATGTTTTCCGAGCAAACTCACCCGGTTTGGCCTGAATACATTGGCTACGTCCCTGGCTTGGATGCAAATGGTAATCCCGAGCCTCCGTTTATTGATTCCGTCACGAGCTTCAACATCGAAGACATGTCCAACCACGGCACATACAACAGCGGTCCTGCTGGTATGCCTTCCTTGGCACTTGTGCCTGGTTGCGGTGGTTATGACATGGTGGCTGTTTGGATCGCTATGGATGAAGAGCACGATCCTGACCAAAACGGCAGACACTTCTACAAGCTCTTTGCCAGATATTCAGGTGACGCTGGTCGCACTTGGAGCAAAATGGTACACCTCACCAACGATTTCATGTGGACGATGGCCGAATGTGTCTATCCTCAAGCCGCAGTGGTTGGCACCACCCTCGTTGTTGCTGCCCAGTTGGATGGTGAGACTGGCACTTATGTCCAACAAGACGATTCCGATCCTTCCGACAACTACTATCAAGGCTTCACCTTCGAACTGCCCGACCTCTTCCCGGGTGCCGGTGTTGGTGTCCCTGAAGTGAGCCACAACACGCACATGAACGTCTATCCTAACCCTGCCACTGAGCAAGTCAACGTCCTTCTCAGCCAGAACGACGAGATCGTGATCTACAACATCATGGGTCAGAAAGTGATGAGCGTTGAAGGTCACGTTGGTGGCAACTCCATCAACATCAGCAGCCTGAACAGCGGTGTCTACTTCATCAGCGCTGGTTCCGACACTCAGAAACTTGTTGTGAAATAATAATAGGATTGTTTCTCACATAAAGATTTTAGCTTAATAGCGAAAAAGGAGGCTTTCGAGCCTCCTTTTTTCATTTCCCCTTGCGATGCCTGACAATGTCTTCAGCAAGATAAAGCGCTTTCCGATAGAAATCGGGTTCGGCCTTGTTGGCATTGGCCAACTCGAAAGCAGGCCCGTGCATGGGTGCCGTACACACGATGGGTAGTCCCGCCCAATAATAGGCGCAACCGTCCAAGGCCATCAGCTTCAGCGGGAACACGCCTTGCTCGTAGTGCATCGCCATCACTGCGTCATACTTCATCCACAAGTCAGAGGCGAACATTTGTGTGGAAGAGAAAGGCCCAAAGGCGAAGATGCCTTTTTTCTGGGCATCGCCAACGGCTTTCACTACCTTGTCGTCGCCATTGGATACCGAGCCGGAATGGGGATTGATGCCCAAGACGGCAATCTTTGGTGACGGAATCCCGAAGTCCGACTTCAGGGCCTGCGAAAACACGGCCAACTTGTTGACGAGGAAGCGGATGTCGATGGCTCCCAAGGCTTCACTGAGGGGCAAGTCGTCGGTGGCTAAGGCTATCCGCATCTTGCCGCTCACCATCACGCGCAGGGTTTCGGCATCTTTGTGGAACGAAAACAGGAAATCGCGGTTGCTTTTCGCCGCCAAGGGGCTGTCGGGGGCCATTACCAAGGCATCGATGAGGCCTTTCTGTAGGTCGTCGACTGCCCGTTTCATCGACAGCACCGACATTTCGGTGGAGGTCTCGTTGGGCACGCCCGGCTCGATTTTCACCTCGTTTTCCACAATATTGACGATGTTGAATTTCTTTTCAGAGGCTTGTTGCGCATCGCGGATCAAGTTGTAGTTGGGACTGTCGAGGCCGAGGTTCTTCTTGTAGTAGGAGAAGGCTTTCGATTGACCATAAAGGATGGGGGCCATCGATTCGAACATGCGCGAATCCGAAAAAGCTTTCAGCATAATCTCGTAGCCTATGCCGTTGATATCGCCATGGCTGAGTCCGATGTGGGGGAGTGGGGTAGGAGTAGAGTGGTTTTGCATAGGCATAAGTTTTATTGGACTGAATTTCAACGCGAAATCAGACTTCAAAATTAGACATTAAAATCAACAAAACAAAAAAAATCCGCTTTTTTTATGAAAAAAGGACTTTTTTGAAGCCATTTATGATGATTTCGGTGGCTCCAACCTGCGATTTCAGGTAGTTTTGGCAGGTTTCGGAGGCTTTTGCGAAAAAGGTCGGGTCGTCCATCAGCCGTGTGAAAGCCGCTTCCATTTCCTCCTCGTTCCGAATGGGGAAAGCCGCTTGCAAGGCCACCAAATCGACCGCTTCCTTGAAACTTTTGTACTTTGGCCCGAACACCACGGGACAGCCAAAGGTGACTGGTTCTTGGATGTTGTGGATGTTCACCCCGAAGCCGCCACCGATGTAGACGAACCGTGCATATTGGTAAAGTTGGTTGAGTATGCCAATCGTGTTGACAATCATAATATTTGACCGTTTTTCAGCATCCAAATCCGTGTAGCATTGTCCCTCTGGAAACATGGTCTTGATTTGCGCAATGTGCGATGCCGAAATGTCGTGCGGCGCAATGATGAGGCAATAATCCTCGGGCAAGCGGGGCATGAATTTCGCCAATAATTGCTCGTCGGGTGGCCAAGTGCTGCCCGCTATGATGCAATTCCGTCCGCCGATGAATTGCTCGATTTCGGGGAAGGGCTTGGCTTGCTGTGCGATGGCTGCCACGCGGTCGAAGCGCGTGTCGCCGCACACGGTGAAATTATTGAATCCGCTGTTTTTCAATAATTTGGCTGTGGTTTCGTCTTGCACGAAGAAGTGCGTCACATTGTTCAATTGTTTGCGGAACCAGGTGCTGTACCATTGGAAGAAATACGAGTCAGGCTTGAGGATGAGGGAGATGTATAACAGCGGAATGTCGGCCTCTTTCAATGCCTGCATGTAGTTGAACCAGAACTCATACTTGATGAAGAAAGCAGCCACAAAATGGTGACGTTGCACCCATTCAGCGGCATGGCGTGGCGTGTCGGTGGGCAGGTAGACGACTTCATCGGCCAAAGGATAGTTCTTGCGGATTTCGTAGCCGGAAGGGGAGAAGAACGACAACAGAATCTTGAAATGTGGGAACTCTTTTTTTAGTGCCTCGATGACGGGTCGGCCTTGCTCAAACTCGCCGAGCGAGGCCGCATGAAACCAAATCCATTGTTCGGTCGGACCCTGAGCCTGTAGAAGGGTTCTTTGGACCTTACGGCCATCCACCCATTGCTTGGCCTTGGCATGACCCAAGCATGCGGCAATCCTCACGCCGAGCGAATAAAAATGGATGGCTGTGGTGTATAGCAAGCGCACGACGGTCAATTATAGTAGTATTCCTGCGGCTGGCGTTCATAGAAAGGAATGTTCCAACAGACGCGAATGCCGAAATAAAGGTCGTTGAAGCGTTTGTTCGGGTCGGTGGGTCCCACGGGCTTGCCGTCGAACACGCGGAAATCGTAATCGCGGAGGTTGCGGGTTCGGGCGTAAGTCACCTCAAGCGAGATGGAAAGGTTGAGCAGTCGGGTATCGTTGAGCAGGAGATAGCCCGTTTCAAGATGGATGGCCGGGCCGCCGCGCAAACGGTCATAGCCATATTGGTAGTCGCCCTCCACCTGATAAGGTGGATTGAGCAAGGTTTGTTGGTAATCGATTCGGATGCGGTTGCGGAGATAACCCAAGCCGGCTTGCACGAAAAAGCCGCTGTTTGGATTGGTGCCAAAAGGGAACAGCTTGCCTGCCTCCAATTGGAAATGGAAGCCACGCTGGTTGACTTCAAAGAGGGAAATGCTGCCTGCACCGCCGATGACTTCGCCCGTACTTGTGGTGATGCCTTCGCCGAAAACCTCCATGCGGTCGATGTTGAGTTTGCTGCCAAAGATATAGTTGGCATTGGCCGTGAAAAGCCAGTTCGACTCGGTCTTGTAGACGAAACTGCCACCAATGTTATGGCTGATGCCGTACAATTTCTTGGTGTCCAACCCCGGAATGTGGAAAGCGTAGGTGGCTTGGAACATGGTCACGGGAATGGGATCTTTCATTATGTCTTTCGGCATTTGGGCAAACGACGAAAGCGAAATGCCCAACAGAAGCAGTAAAGGTATAAACTTGCGCATGGTTTTTCTTTTTTTATTGAACGGGCAATTGCTGGTTTTAGTATTGCGCTGCAAAAATACGTATTTTTGCAGCGCAATTTATTGAGAAATGTTGGAAAACAAATATAACGAATCCGTTTTACCAAACGGAATCAGGCTGATACACAAACAGAAACAAGGCGAAATCGCCCATTTGGTGCTGATGGTGGAAACCGGCACCCGCGACGAGCAGGCGCAAGAGAACGGTCTTGCCCACTTCGTGGAGCACACCATCTTCAAAGGCACGCAAAACCGCAAGGCTTACCACATTTTGAGTTGCCTTGACAATGTGGGCGGCGACCTTAACGCCTTCACTACCAAGGAGGAAACCTGCCTTCAAGCTACTTTCCTGAAGCAGCACTACAGGCGCACCTTCGACCTTTTCGCCGACATCGCTTTCCGTTCCACTTTTCCTGAAAACGAGTTGGCCAAGGAGAAGGAAGTCATTTTGGACGAAATCAATTCCTACCTCGATTCGCCTTCGGATGAGATTTACGACCTCTATGAGGAGATGGTCTTCAAAGGACATCCGCTTTCACGCAACATATTGGGAACCACGGAGTTGGTGAAAGGCTACAAGCGTCAGGACATTCTTGACTTCATGGCGCACAACTACAGCACCGACCAAATGATTTTGGCTTCGGTCGGCAACATCAGTTTCAAGGAGTTTGAGCGGTTGGCCATGACCTTTTTCGGTAGTCAGCCTGCACACCTTATTAATAGAAAGCGCGAAGTCTTCAAGGGCTACATTCCCACGGAGCGCACCTTGACGCGAAACAACCACCTGAGCCACTGCATTATAGGCAACATTGCGCCCGAGTTTTGCAGCCCGCTACGAATGCCTATCGTAATGTTGAACAATGTATTGGGCGGCCCGGCAATGAGCTCGCGCCTCGGGCTGAATATCCGCGAGAAATACGGCTTCGCTTATACTATCGAATCGCAATACACCGCCTATTCTGATGTCGGACTCATCAATGTCTATATGGCCGTCGACCCTGACTCGTTGGAAAAGGCCATTGGATTGGTTCACAAGGAATTGGAGAAACTTTGCATCCAAAAAATGGGCACTTTGCAACTGCACCACGCCAAGCAGCAACTCATCGGTCAAGTCGCGCTGAGTTACGAAAGCGGAATGAACGAACTCCTGAGCGCAACTCGCTCCCTCATCATGGGCGAACCGATTGAATACATGGACGACATCATCCGCAAGGTGGAAGCCGTCACCGCCGAAGACATCTTGGAAGTGGCTAATCGGGTGTTTGAGAAAAAGCAACTAAGTCGGATTGTTTTCCAAGGAAACTAATTCGTCTTAAACCTATACTTCACTTCCTTCAGTTCGGCATTGGCCTTCGTGATTTTGTTCTTCAGATTTTCCTTGTAATTCAATACTTTGGCAGAGATTTGTGCATCGCCCAAGGCGAGCATTTCGGCAGCGAGGATGGCAGCGTTCAAGGCACCGTTCACGCCCACTGTAGCCACGGGAATTCCAGGAGGCATTTGGATGATGGACAACATAGCGTCTAAGCCATCAAGCATACCTTTCACGGGTACGCCGATGACGGGCAAAGTCGTGTTGGCGGCAATCACGCCCGGCAAGGCGGCGGCCATGCCAGCGGCGGCGATAATCACTTTGATGCCACGACCTTGGGCTTCGCGGGCATAGGTTTCAACCTCGTGCGGTGTGCGGTGCGCGCTGAGGGCGTTCATCTCAAACGGGATTTCCATTTCGTCGAAGAACTGAGCGGCTTTTTCAAGAACGGGAAGGTCGCTGGTGCTTCCCATAATAATGCTTACTATTGGGGTCATAATTTTCTGATTTTTTTCACAATACCGTCAAAACTTGCAAACCCCTTTTGTTGCTTGGGAAAGTCGCCAACCGGCTTTTTCCCAGCGGCGAGGCGGTTGCCGAGCCGCATCCTTTCATAATTGAAGTTTTGCATTGTTTTGAGAGTTTTGTGATTAATTACTCCGCAAAAGTAGTTTTTTTTCAAATTCCCTAACATAGTATCTGAAAATTCCAACAAGATTATTTATTTTTGCATCAAATTAGATGTGAGTAAAGACAATGCCAACTTCAGCAAAAGCAGCGAAAACCTATAAGATTCTCAGTATCAATTTTGAAGAATTTAGAGATGCTTACCAAGACGGCATCGTTCCAATCATTAAACCATTGGACTCAGATATTCAAGCTATTCATGGCTTAAACCCAGAAGCGCATGTGCTCATCGCTATTGTACCAATTAAAGACGCAGGAGATGTCTTGAAGCAATCGACAAAAAACTATTGGACACGACCCAAATTTCCCAATACAATTGATTTAAAGCAAGTAGAGTATTTTGTCCCTTATATTAGTGGTAAGGGGATTCGAGACATTTATCAAGTCACAAAAATACATACAGGTACAAAAAAAGACTTAGTTCCTGAATGTGATGACGACCGTATGCGTTTAGTTTTTGAGGTAAAATTCCTAAAACAATTATTCGATGACTTCAAACCTCACAATTTACAAATCTGGCATGCTTTTACCGATACTAGTATAAAGAGTTTGTTGCAAGTAAAACCCACAATCCGATTTGTAGATTTGTTTGCTGGTATTGGTGGCATCAGATTAGGGCTTGAACAAGCCGCTAAAGATTTAGGCTATGAAACACACTGTGTTCTGACTTCCGAGATCAAGCCTACTGCCATAAAAGTGTTACGCCAAAATCATCCCCAAGAGGATATTTATGGCGATATTACACAAATAAAAGCTGATGGAATCCCGGATTTCGACATACTATGTGCCGGATTTCCTTGCCAAGCATTCTCATTTGCTGGAAAAAGATTAGGATTTGAAGATACACGAGGCACATTGTTCTTTGATGTTGCTCGGATTTTAAAGGAAAAACACCCCAAGGGATTTATCTTAGAAAATGTGGAAGGGTTAGTGAGCCATGATAAAGGCAAAACTTTTAGTATTATTTTAGATACTCTGAACCAACTTGGTTATAGAGTTTCGTATAGAATACTTAATTCAAAAGACTTTGGAGTTCCACAAGAGCGCAAACGTATTTATATCATTGGTTCTGAAAAAGAGACGGTATCTTTAGAGAATTTCCCTGTCACAAACAAAAAAGTTGGTATTATACTTGAAAAAGGGTTACAAACCTCAAAATCCAAGTTTGTGAAGCAACTGTTGTCAGTATATCCCCCAAAATCTTTGATTGGAAAGAAAATAAAGGATAAGCGTGGAGGCAAAGACAACATACACAGTTGGGATATGGAATTAAAAGGCAACATTTCAACGAAACAAAAAGAGTTACTTAACAAACTATTGACAGAAAGACGTAAACATAAATGGGCAACTGATTATTACCACATTGACTGGATGGATGGTATGCCTCTAACAGTTGACATGATACGAGAGTTCTATAATGATCCCGATTTGGAAAATATGCTGTATGATTTGGTAGATAAGGGCTATTTAGTTTATGAACACCCAAAAAAACTAATCAAAGAAGGCACTACAACCAAACGCATTCCAGACCCTAGTCTTCCAAAAGGATATAACATTGTTGCCGGCAAATTGAGTTTCGAAGTCTCTGAAATATTAGATCCAAAGGGATACGCGCCAACTCTTGTTGCAATGGATATGCATCGTTTGCATGTTATTGATGGTGATGGGTTGCGTATGTTGACATTAAAAGAAGGCAAACGATTGTTTGGCTATCCTGATAACTACAAAATGGATGTTCCTCTCAAAGAGGGATACGATTTGCTGGGTAACACAGTGGTCGTTCCTGTCATAAAAGCTGTAGCAACCCGATTGTTAGAAACATTAGAAAAATAAATAAGAATATGAGAATCACGCCTAAACAATTATTCGAAAGGTTAAACAGGGACTTCCGCATCACAGAACAAACTGGCAATATTCAGTTTAATTTAGGAGATGTCAGCATTATCGTAAAACGCAGAGATGTTGTTGGTAATATCATGCAGGAATGGCTTGAAGGTTGGATGAGAAAGAATGACATTGAATATTCAGCTAATCCAAACACGCAAATGCCTCCCGACCTTTATCTTGACCCGGAAGACTTGACTGATAGTTTACTTGAGGTAAAAGCGTTCAACTACGAAGCAACTCCAGCTTTTGATATTGCAGAGCCTGTCGCGTATCTTCAGGAATTGGAACGACATCCATATATGCTCAACTCATACTATATTATTTTCGGCTATGTTATGAATGAGAATACAGGGACTGTGGTTATTAAAGATATGTGGCTCAAACATGTATGGGAAATAACGGCTCCAGCAAAGAAGACCGCCATGTCCGTTGGTGGAAGTGCTCGTAAAATTCGCCCAACAAAATGGTATAATCTAACTACACGTTCAAAGAAGTTGTTCGAGTCAAAGGAAGACTATCTTTCGGCTTTCATTGAATTGCTTTACAAGCAACACCATGAAGTCGCTAAAGATTCAAAAGATAAAATCATTGCCTCTTACAAGAAGTTTTACAATGAAACTATCCGCATACAATGGTGGGATGATATAAAGGGGAAATACTTTGAAGAGTAAGTATTATCAATTGACAATTATAAAACAAACAACCCTCTGATAATGAAAACAGTAAAAGTTTTAGACAAGGAGTTTGGGCTGTATATCCCCCAAGAAAAAATCGAGGCCGACATCCAAAAAGTGGCCGAACAAATCAACCGCGACTTGGACGGTTTGAACCCCATGTTCCTGGTAGTGCTCAACGGCGCGTTCATGTTTGCCTCCGAGCTGTTCAAGAGGCTGACCATCCCGTGCGAGATCAGTTTCGTGAAACTCACCTCCTATTCGGGCACGGAGACCACCAACGTCGTGCGCGAACTCATCGGCCTCGACCACTCGCTTGACGGTCGCCATGTGGTCATCGTGGAGGACATCGTCGACACGGGTCACACCATGCGCTACACCATCAAGAAGCTCCGCGACCTGAAAGCCGCCGACGTGCGCATCGCCACGCTGTTCTTCAAGCCCAACTCGTTCCAATACGACTATCCCATTGACTACAAGGGCATGGACATTGGCAACGACTTCATCGTGGGCTACGGCCTTGATTATGACCAACAAGGAAGAAATTTACCAGATATTTATAAAATTATTGAGCAGTAAGCTATAAGCAGTAAGCTATAAGCAACCACCGATTCCAAAACGAGCTTACTGCTTATGGCTTAAAGCTTACAACCAATCAACGATTCAACAACAATATACCATGCTAAACATCATATTATTCGGCCCTCCCGGGGCTGGCAAGGGAACCCAATCGCAGTTCTTGCGCGAAAAATACAACCTGACTTACATCTCGACGGGTGAAATCCTGCGCGAGGAAATCGCCGCCGAGAGCGAACTTGGCCTCCAAGTGAAGGAAATCATTGGCCGAGGCGGTCTTGTCTCCGACGAAATCGTGGCGAAAATCATCGAAAAGAAACTCTCCGACAATATGGATTCTGCTGGTTTCCTTTTCGACGGCTATCCACGCACGGTGCGCCAAGCCGAAATCCTTGAGGAAATGATGGAGAAATTCGATATGTCGCTGACGGGTGTTTTAAGCCTCGAAGTGCCTGAAGAACTGCTCATCGAGCGCATGTTGGAGCGCGGCAAGACCAGCGGTCGCGCCGATGACAACCTCGACTCCATCAAGCATCGCTTTGAGGAATACTACGAGAAGACGCATCCCGTGACGGATTTCTATTTGGAGAGAGGTAACCTGCATCCAGTGAACGGCGTGGGCGAGATTCCGGAGATTTTCGAGCACCTTTGCACGGTGATTGAGTCATTGTGAATTTCACGCTTATAATATTTTTCACGCAGAATCCGCAGAAATCGCAGAACCTGCCGGACGCTAATTTGTTGCCGCTTTGCGCTTCCCATAATTGACTTCGTCGAATCTGCGATTTCTGCGTATTCTGCGTGAGATAATTAGTGTTCCCAGCGGATGTCGCGTTTGAGGATAGCAGGCGGATTGCCGCCAATCACCTGATATTCGCCTGAAAAGTTCGATTTTACCATCGTTCCTGCCGCAACTACCGTATTGTCAGGCACTTCCGCACCTTTCAGTAATACACACTTGCAGCCTATCCAAACGTGATTGCCCACGATGATGGCCTTGTCGGGATTGATGCGCTCGTTTTCCTTATTATATAATGGATGTTCGTCGGTGTCCATCACGAGGATGTCCCAACTCAGCAGGCAGTCGCGCCCGAAACGGATTTCCTTGGCGCAGACGATGGTGCTTTCCGCCGTCATGTTGAAGTCTGCACCGAGGCTCAAATGTCCACGCACTGAGAGTTTTGAGCCATGCCCAATGCTCGCCTTGCCGCCGAAACTCACCGTTCCGCTCACTTGCCAGATGCCGCGTGAGCGTTTTCTGTCATAATGCCCCACATCGCCGAAGCCGATTTTCACCATTGCCGTTTCCACGTTTTCAGGCAGTTCCACCTTGCCGTGAAGCTCTCGCAAAAAGGTACGGTGCGACACAACAACGGGCAGTTTCAAGGCCGTTTTCAGCGGAAAATAATGCAGATTGAAGCGCAAGGTCTTCGGAATCGAGCGGATGATGTTGAAGAAATCGAAAGCGGTCATTGACGTTATATTGATTGGGCAAAAATAAAGTTTTTAAACATATAATTGCCATGAATTGAACATGAATTTTTCAATAATAATCATGTGATTGACCATAAACCATCCTTGACCATTCGTGTCATTGAAAAAGAAAAAAAAACTTCTGAAATATAAAAAAATGACTTTGAATTGAATAATTTTCTATTTTTGGCCTGTCAAAAAAACTCAGTACCATGAAAAAGTTTACTCTATTCTTGCTGTTTTTCGGTATGGTTTTCATCCATCAGGCCATTGCCCAAGAACGCCAAATCATCCAAGGCTACTGCAAGGACGAAAACGGCAAAGCCATTGAGAATGTGAGTGTTTATGCACAAGATTCATTACTTGTTTCAGTGACAGATGAGAAGGGCCGCTTTACATACGGCTTTGCCAAAGCAGGCATGAAACTCCGCTTCGCCCACATGGTCTTTGAACAAACCTATTACACCATCAACGAGAAGGACATCAACGGCAAGAACCTGACCATCAAGATGAAAACCAAAAGCCACGAATTGCTTGAAGTGGAAGTGACCGCCAATGCCCCTCACATCGTTTTCGACAATCCCGTGATGACCGTCATTGATTACACCATCCGCGAGGACGGTATCTATTTGATTGTGTATCGCCGCCGCAACTCCGCCCTGCTACACCTCTCATTTGACGGAGACACGCTGCACGAAATGCCCATTTCATCACGCTACAAGTACCTCAACAAGGACGCTTTCGGCGACATCTACGCCCTCAACGACTACCAAGCCAGTCAGCTGGGATTCATTGAGTACGGAAACGGGAAGAAAGGCCAGATGAATTTCTATAACTCAATGTCACGCAAGACTTTCCAAGATAAATTCTCCACCATTTTGGCCGCTATCGACAGCGTTTTTATTACGGGACGACATTTCTATTACAACAAAGAAATGGGCTATTACCGCCATCGTTTGGGCAGCGACGAAGAGCCTGAACTGCTCCATTACATCGTGGACGAAGAAGGCCGCGACGACATCTGGCTGCTAACGCATACAAGAGGCGGTATCGGTGCCAACTTTTGGGTCGCCGACCCGATTTATAACCCGATTTACGCCATTGACAACAAGTTCTATATCTTTGCCTACACCGACCACGAGACCATTGTCTTTGATGCGGCGGGCAACGAATTGGAGCGCTATCCCCTCACCTTCCACGAATACCGCAAATGGAACGGCAAGATGGAACCCGACCGCCGCTGGAAACAAAAGATGATGGTGGACGCGGCACGGAAAGAATTCTATACTTTCTTCGTCACCGACGGCATCTATACCCTGAAGCGTATCGACCTGAAGACGGGCACCGTCACCTCCGTGATGGACCTCAGCGGCTATCCTTTTGCACAGAATTTGAGAATCCACGACGGGGTTTTGTATTTCATCTACCCGACGGGGATTAATAAAAGGAAGGCGTTGTATCAGGTGAGGATAGATTAATCACAAAGAAACTTCCATAACCAGCAGGCCATCGGCGATGGGATGCATAGTTTGGAAATTTGTTTCATTTACACCGTTTCGTATTGATTTGTGTTGTTTGACCACACTTTTCCATAGGAAATAATGATTTTGCAAAAATAGGAAGTTTTTCTTTTCAACATATCTATTGCCGATTGTTTTTTTGCAACAATGGAATGATTTTTGCAACATTTTAACCCATATTTGACAAGGTTTAACCCTCAAAAATCACGTTCTATGAAAAAGATTTACATTCTATTGCTTTTTGCGGCACTCTCATTCCAAAGTGGCGTGGCACAAAACGCCCAAACCACCGTTTTCGGCAATCTCAGCGTGGAGAACGTGAACATAAGCATCGTGAACACGCCTTACGGCACCAGCACCGATGCCAAAGGGCATTACGAACTGCCCATTTTCGACCGCTCGGAGGCCGTCAATCTGTATTATTCCTGTATCGGCTATCAAGACACGGTGGTGAGCCTCACGCCGAAGCAGTTGCAGCACGACTCGCTCAATATCAGCTTCAAAATGAGGAAGATGAGTTATAACCTTCAGGAAGTGGGCGTTTCGGCCTATCAGGATTTCTATAGGACAAAAACCAACCGCAACATCGCCGACATCGCATTTTTGGATGGGAAAATCTACCTCTTGGAAAACAAGCCCAAAAACTCCTCAATGGTCGTCCTCGACACCGAAGGCATTGAACAAGCCCACAAAGACTTCGACCAACTGTATGAAAAACTCCACATTGACGCTTTCAACGACATCATCCTCGTCGGGCAAGACAGTTGCCTTCAGGTGTATCTTAATGAAAAACAAGGCATTTCGCCCGTTTCCACCTTTTCACGGGAGGAATATCGCAACAAACTCCTCAAAATCGTGTGCGAATACAACGGTGCATACATCGTAAAGACCATTATAAATGACAAAGGACTTTATTGGCTCAAATACAACCACGGCAAAAGCCAAGACTTCTATTATGTGATGAAGGGTGTTTCGGATGCGAAGCCACAATTTCTGTGCAGTTTCATTGACACCCTTGGCTACCGTGCCTGCCAATCTCAATGGTTGAAAATCCAAAACGAATATCATTTGGCAGTGATGGAAGGAAACGGCATCGACCTCATCAACGAAGAGATTTGGGACGGCAATATGGTGCGCTTGGCCGAAAACTCCTCACTGCTCGGCAAAATACAATGGTATTGCTCCATTATGGCCAAAAAGGAATACCAGATTGTTCCCTTGAAAGTCAATGGTTTGCTTCAGTTTGCCGACCTCGATAACCGCGAAATCGTGGAAATCGGTCCCGACTTCAAGATTGCGAAACGTCAGCCTCTGAAAATCACTTCAGGAGAGCAATTTTTCCAAAACGAATTCCTCATTGACAAAGCCACGGGCAAAACCTACGGCGTGTTTGTCGATAACGGGATAAACTACATCGGCCTCTACGACCCGAAAACGGGCAACATCGGCATGGGACAGAGGGCCAGCAAGAAGATTTACCCGCATGTATTTAAGGTGTACGATGGTTACGCCTACAGCGTGTTTTTCGATTCGGGGAGCAATCGCGGGGTGCTTAGTCGGGTGAGGATGGAGTAGTGTTTTCTTGCAGAAAGTGTTTTTACTCACATTTTGACGAAATCCAAGGAAAAAACAATTTCAAGTTCACCCTTTTTCTTCATTTCCAATAACTGTTCTGCTTATGATTTTCCCTTAAAATCTGAAGTTGCACTTTGGTTTTCTATCAAAAATGAGTGTGAAATAAACCCCAGTTTTTGGGCTTTCAAGATTTTTTTTGCAATCATTTTCCCATTTTTTCAAAACCAATCCAAAAAACTCCTATTTTAGCCGATTGTTTTTGAAGCGCGGATTGCAAATCCGACAGAACAACAATTAAACAATTCAACGATCAACAATTCAACAACGAATATGAGCACCAACTTCGACCCACGCGCCAACTACGAGCTGACCAAGCAACAGGCCGGCTACGTCGAGCGCAAGAAAGCCACACAAGAAGACTATGACCGCATAGGCTTCATGTCGGGACTGGAAGTGCACCAACAGATTAAAACGAAAGAAAAACTGTTTTGCCACTGTCCCGCCGGACAATTCAACAAGTTTGACGACTACGATGCCGAACTCATCCGCCACATGCGCCCAACCCTTTCGGAATTAGGCGAATACGACGGCACGGCCTTGATGGAGTTCAAGACGAAAAAGGAAATCGTCTATCGCATCAAGAACGGCACCGCCTGCACCTACGACGTGGACGACACCCCGCCGTTCCCCATCAACCGCGAGGCCTTGCACAACGCCATCATCATCGCCCTGCGCTCCAACCTGAACATCGTGGGCGAAGTACACATCACCCGCAAACAATACCTTGACGGCTCCATCCCGACGGGCTTCCAGCGCACCGCCATCATCGGCGTGGAAGGCCTGCTGAAACTCCCAAAGAAAGACATTCGACTTATACAATTGAGCATTGAGGAAGATGCTTGCCGCGAGATTAGCGACATCGGCCACCGCCGTATTTATCAGACCGACCGCCTCGGTGTGCCGTTGATCGAGACCGTCACCTATCCCGACTGCAAAAATCCTGACGAACTGAAGGAAACTTGCGAATACATCCGTTTCCTTGGTCGCTCGACGGGTTTGGTTCGCACGGGCATGGGCGCAGGCCGCCAAGATGTGAACGTGAGCTGCACGGGTGGCACCCGCATTGAATTGAAAGGTGTGCAACACGCCAAATGGATTCCCGAACTCTCTCATAACGAGTGCTTCCGCCAGTGGTCGTTGGTTCAGTTGCAAGAAAGGCTGAATCGTGAAATCGGCAAGGAAGGCTGGAAAGTGGAAGTGGCCGATGTTTCGTTCCCGACCGACTATCTGCCCATCTTGGACAACAAGGCCAAGGGCGGCGCGATGAAACTCGTCAAGTTGCCGAAGTTCCGTGGTGTTTTGTCGCATTTCACCCAACCCGGCAAGATGTTTGCCGACGAAATCGCCGACCGCCTGAAGGTCATCGCCTGCCTCGAGCGTCCCAACATGCTCCACGACGAGATGTTTGAACCCGTTTTGAGCCATTCGCAGTGGCACAAATTAGCCAAGCGCATCCATGCCACCGACGAAGACGCCCTCATCCTCGTTTGGGGACCGCAAAACGACATGCCCACTGCCATCGAGACCATCGAAGAGCGTTGCCTCATGGCCTTTGATGGCGTTCCGAAAGAGACCCGCAAGGCCGTCTGCAACGGCATCACCATCTTTGAGCGCGTGTTGCCCGGTGCCGACCGTATGTATCCCGACACCGACTCGGCGCCCATTCCGCTCGACCCGGCCTTCATCAAGGCTTTGCGCGCCGAACTGCCCACCGAAATCATCGAGCGTTACTACAAACTCAAGGAGTGGAACGTGCCGGAAGACTGCTTCCGTTACATCTTCGCAAAGAACTGGTTCCCCGTGATGGCCGAAGTCGTCGAAAAACTCGGCGTGGAGGGTCGCACCGTGGGTCGTTTTGTCGGCATGAGGCTGAAGCATTTGTTGGGCAAAAACCCCGCTTCGAAGTTCAACGACAACACCTTATATAATATGTTCGCCTTCCTGAAGGAGCAAGGTTTGGACAGCCGCTTGGCTTGGAACATGGCTCCTTCGTTGGTGGACGACGCCTCGCTGCCGATGGAGCAAGTGTTGGAAAAGATTGGTTTCAAGCGTTTTGCGAAAGACGACCTTTTGACCAAACTCGACAATCTCTGCGCAGGTTTCGCGCCGAAGAAGAAATCCTGCACCGACCTTGACCGCCAGAACTGGATCATGGGTCAGATGAAGGAAGCGACGGGCAACATCGAAATGAAAGAATTGGCTAACAACATCAAATAGCGTTTTTCTAATTCGAATTATTAGAATCGCCGCATAGGGCTTTTTGGTCTTGTGCGGCGGTTTTCATTATAATACTTTCCTTTAAAGACATAGGCAAAAAAGAGTCACTTTTCTTGCTTTCTTTGAAAAACATGATTATTTTTGCCGCGAAAACAAAAAAATATCCTATGAAAAAAGTACTACTCCTTTTGGGAATGCTTTCCTTATCGTTTGTTGGCTTTGCACAATACAAACCTGAATCAATAAGAGTCCACAGAATGCAGACAGAACGCGCCCTTTCCTTATTACCGTCGGAAAAAAGTTCTGGTAATAAACAAAGTCTATTCCCCGTTTCAGAGTTAAATATACAAGTCGGCGAAAATGATTCGGTTTTGTTGTCATGGAATGTGCCCGTGGGCATAACTGAGGCCAGATTATCGTGGAGCAACGAGGACATTGATGATGTGCTTTTTTCTCCTGGCGGAGTGGTTGAACAAGTTGGGGCAAATCGTTTTGAACCATCTGATTTGGAGCCTTTTGTTGGATGGACTATTAAAGACATTTCTTTCGTGCCTTGGACACCCTCAAATCAAACAACGCATTATGGGATTAAAATATATACGGGCAATATGGACGATCTCGTCTTGATATATGACCAGCCCACTTATGAATATGTTACTGAACAATGGAATACATATAGCGTTGAAGATAGTATTGTTATCAATGAGGGAACCGAATATTGGATTGGTGGTTACGCCATTACATCCTCCCTGATATTGGGTGTGAATAATGGGAATGTGGTGCCATGGAAAAGCGATTTATGGAGAACAAACGATATGAGTTGGTTTAGCTTGTCTGAACTTGGACTATGGAACAATGTCTGCGTTTCCGCTACTTTGGCCAGTCCTAAAGTAAGCGAGGCGAAATCAGGGAACCGTAGCGGCGAGATTCTAACCGGTTATCGCGTCTATCGCGACGATGAACTGATTGCTGAGATTCCTCGTACTTTCCAAACCTATTACACCGATACAGAGTTCTCGAAAGGCATCGACGTTGAATATTGTGTCACAGCAGTTTACGGCGAGGAAGAATCGGAACCTGTTTGCGCCACGGCCACCATAACGGGTGTCGTAGAAGAACATGAAAACGACGGTGTCACCGTATTGCCTAACCCAACAAACGGCATTGTTCACATCGGAGGCACAACCACCGCTGAAGTCAGGGTTTACAACGCCATAGGCCAGTTGCTTAAAACCGTCCGAAACGCCAACGAAATCAACCTGAAAGGCCTGGCGCAAGGCGTGTATATGCTGCACATTACGGACGAGAATGGGGCTGTCGCCACAAGGAAACTCGTGCTGGAGTAAGTTAGAAGATGAGATTTGCGCAAAGGAAATGCCTCTCACCATGCCATCAGTACCAGTGAGAGGCGTTTCTTTATCGGATTGGTCGAAAAAATTGCGCATCATTGTGATTTCAATCGGAAATAACCCTATATTTGCACCTCATTTAAAATGAAATCACTTAATTAAACCGCAAACTATGGCTGAAGATTTTTTCCAAGGATATTGGGGCGCCGCGCTTGAGGTGCTCAAACAATACAACTGCCGCGTGTGGAGTCAGGCCGAGTGCCAGACCACGGGCGGACTTTTCAAAGGCACGATCCTGCCTCGCGCCGCCTTCCAAGACGACCAACACATCGTGATGAAGGTGAACACGGGCTACAACATCGGTGTCGATATCAGCACCATCACCAGCATGGTCGAGACCGACTACAAGAAAGCCAACTACCACATCCCGGAGAAGGAATTTCCTTACACCGAAGGCCTTCCGCATGTGAAGCTTTTAGGCACGGGTGGCACCATCGCCTCTCGTTTGGACTACCGCACGGGTGCCGTGATTCCCGCTTTCTCGCCGGGTGAGTTGTATGGCGCCGTGCCGGAGCTGGCCGACATCTGCAACTTAGACACCGAGAAGGTGTTTGCCGTGTTCTCCGAGAACATGTCGCCCAAGGAGTATGTGGCCTTGGCCAAGAAAATCGGTGAAGAAATCCAGAACGGCATCGACGGCATCGTCATCGGCCACGGCACCGATACTTTGTCGCACACCGCCGCCGCTTTGACCTTCATGTGCCAGAACTTGCCTGTGCCAATTGTCTTGGTCGGCTCGCAGCGTTCTTCCGACCGTCCTTCTTCGGATGCCGCCTTGAACCTGATGCATGCCATGACTGCTGCCGGTCACGGCGACATTGCTGAGGTGATGGTCTGCATGTTTGGTCCCACTTCGGATGAGTATGGCTTCTTGCACCGTGGCACAAGAGTCCGCAAGATGCACTCCTCATACCGTAGCACCTTCCGCACCATCGGCGACACGCCCGTCGCTACCGTTGACCGCAAACGTGGTGTGGTACCGATCAAGGAAGTTTATAACCACCGCCGCAACGACCGCGACGTGAAGATCATCCCGACCTTCGACGACCGCGTGGCCATCCTCTATTACTATCCCGGCATGAAGCCCGATGTGCTTGATGCTCTGGTAGATAACGGCTACAAGGGCATCGTTTGGGACGGCACAGGCTTGGGTCACGTCAACCGTGGCATGTTCGACGCCATCCAACGCGCCACCGACAAGGGCGTACATCAATACATGACCGTGCAGACCATCTGGGGCTACGCCCACATGTTCGTCTATGACACCGGCCGCGACCTGATGAATCGTGGCATCATTCCCGCGCAGAACATGCTCGCCGAGACCGCCTACATCAAGCTCGGATGGGCCTTGGGCCAGACGCACGACAGGGAAGAGGTGAAGAACATCATGCTCACCCCCGTGAACAGCGAAATCACCCCAAGAGAGCCTTATAACGGCTACTTGGTCTACCAAGGCGGTGTGCCTGAGGTGGAGGAGTTTGTGCGCAAAGTGCATAAATAAACCCATCCAATGGCAGAAATTAAGGAGGCAAGAATTTGCCTCCTTTTTTTTGTTGTGAACCTCAATTAATTGTCATACCTTTGCACCGATTTAATAAATACGTATTTTTAACAATCAATTTATTCGAATAAGTTATGCAACCATCTCACATTGAGCACATTGGAATCGCCGTCACGAGCTTGGACGAGTCCATTCCTTTCTTTGAAAAGCTGCTTGGCACCAAGTGCTACGCCATTGAAGAAGTAGCCGACCAGAAAGTGAAAACCGCTTTCTTGCGCTGCGGCCAGACCAAAATCGAACTTTTGGAGCCTACCAGCCCCGAAAGCACCATCGCCGCTTTCATCGAGAAGAACAACGGCAAGGGCGGTATGCACCACATCGCTTTCGCCGTAGAGAACCTTGAAGGCCACCTCGAAGAGGCCAAGGAAGCCGGCATCCGCCTCATCGACCAAGCCCCGCGCAAGGGCGCCGAAGGATTGAGCATTGCTTTCCTGCATCCCAAATCGACTTGCGGCGTTTTAACGGAACTTTGCGAGGATAAGAATAAGTAAAGACTTTAGGTCGGCCCTTCGACAAGCTCAGGGACCTTTGCTCGACGAGAAATTAAAGTGCCTGAGCCTGTCGAAAGCACCGAGTTAAAAGAATAATAATCAACACAATATAACCATGTTAATCGAACAGAAAATACAAGAATTGTTGGAGAAGCGCAACGAGGCTCGTCTTGGTGGCGGACAAAAGCGCATCGACTCCCAACATGCGAAGGGCAAGATGACGGCCCGCGAGCGCATCGCCATCCTGCTCGACGAAGGCAGCTTCGAAGAGACTGACATGTTCGTGACCCATCGCACCGTCGATTTCGGTCTCGACAAGCAACAGTTCCTCGGCGACGGCGTCGTCACCGGTCACGGCACCATCGACGGCCGCGTCGTTTACGTTTATGCTCAAGACTTCACCGTGTTTGGCGGTGCCTTGAGTGAGACGATGTCCCTCAAGATCTGCAAGGTGATGGACCAAGCCATGAAGGTTGGCGCGCCCGTCATCGGCATCTGCGACTCGGGCGGTGCCCGTATCCAAGAGGGTTCACGTTCCCTCGCCGGCTACGCTGAAATCTTCCAGCGCAACATCAACGCTTCGGGTGTCATCCCGCAGATTTCGGCCATCTTCGGTCCCTGCGCCGGCGGTGCCGTGTATTCTCCCGCCCTTACCGACTTCATCATCATGACCAATGCAGGCAGCTATATGTTCCTCACTGGCCCGAAAGTGGTGAAGACCGTTATCGGTGAAGACGTTTCGACCGACGACCTCGGTGGTGCCCGCATCCACAGCCAGAAGTCGGGCGTGGCCCACTTCGCTGCCGAAAGCGAGGAGGAAGGTCTTGCCATCATCCGTAGACTCATCTCCTTCATCCCGCAGAACAACATGGAGAACGCTCCGTTAGTGGAATGCAACGACCCCATCGACCGCTTGGAGGATTCGCTCAACCAAATCATTCCCGACAACCCGAACAAGCCCTATAATGTCGGCGACATCATCAATGCCATTGTGGATAACGGCGACTTCCTCGAGATCCACAAGAACTACGCCAAGAACATCATCGTCGGCTTTGCCCGCTTCGATGGCATGTCGGTCGGTATCGTGGCTAACAACCCAGCCTTCTTCGCTGGCGTGTTGGACTGCGACGCTTCGCGTAAGGGCGCCCGTTTTGTCCGCTTCTGCGACGCCTTCAACATCCCGATCGTGACCTTGGTCGATGTGCCTGGTTTCTTGCCTGGCACGGGTCAAGAGTACAACGGTATCATCGTCCACGGCGCCAAGTTGCTCTACGCATACGGCGAATCCACCGTGCCAAAAGTGACCGTTACGCTGCGTAAGTCCTACGGAGGTTCCCACCTCGTGATGGGTTGCAAGCAGTTGCGCAACGACGTCAACTATGCTTGGCCGACCGCCGAGATCGCCGTGATGGGTGCCAGCGGTGCCGTTGAGGTGCTTGATGGCAAGAAGATTTCCGAAATCGAGAATCCCGAAGAACGCGCCGAGTTCGTTGCCAAGAAGGTGGACGAATACACCAAGAAGTTCGCCAACCCCTACGAGGCTGCCAAGTTTGGCTACATCGACGATGTGATCGAGCCGCGCAACACCCGTTTCCGTGTCATCCGTGCCCTACGTACGCTTGAGACGAAGCGCCTCGCCAACCCCGAGAAGAAACATTCGAATATCCCGCTGTAACCGTAAATCCTTGAAACGATGAACCTGTTACAATTCACATTATTAGCGGCTCACGAAGATTGGGTCTACACCAAAGGCTGGATCGTCACCATCGCGGGATTCCTCATCGTCATCATCGCCCTCTTCATCCTTTCGACCATTTTCCGTGGCGTGGCCAACTACTTCATCAAGCAGGACGAGAAGAAGTCGAAAGTTGATAGTTCAAAGTCGAAAGTTGAAAGCCCCAAACTCTCAACTCCCAACTCTCAACTCTCAACTGCAAAGGGTGAGATTGCCCCCGAGGTGCTGACCGCTATCGGCATGGCCCTGTATCTCTCGACCAACCTCCACGATGAGGAGAGCAACGTGATCACCATCGACAGAAGGGTGACTTCTTGGAACGACAAAAATTACGGAGTTAGACACTGGAAACGTTAAATCGAACAATCATGAAAAAATTCAAATTCACCATTAGTGGGAAACCATACGAAGTTGAAGTCCAAAACATTGAGGGCAACATCGCCACTGTCAATGTGAATGGCACTGAATATCAAGTGGAAATGGAAGAGCAAGCCGCTCCGGTGGTGGCTCCCGTGGCCCGTCCGGCCGCCAAGCCCGCCGCTGCCGCTCCTGCCCAGAGTGCCGCTCCGAAACCGGCCGCTGCCGCAGGTGGTGCCGGCTACAAGATGGCCGCTCCGCTTCCCGGAACCATCATGCAGATCTTCGTCAAGCAAGGCGACGCCGTGAAGAAGGGCGACAAACTGCTCATGTACGAAGCCATGAAGATGGAAAACAACCTGCTGGCCGAAGCTGACGGTACCATCACCGCCATCAACTGCCGCCAGGGCGACAATGTGCTTCAAGGTGATACTTTAATCGTAATCGGATAAGGTCATGTTAAGCAAGAAAAGTACTTACAGAAAGCCTGCGGTCATCATCGGCTCGTTGGTGCTCCTGATGTTGCTGAATCTCGTGGTGGTCAACAACCCGATGTTCGCCAAGAGGGTCGCCGACTTGGGCAAGACCGAACAGGTGAGCGAAATGACCGCCGAGGAAAGCAATGCCCAGTTGGCTGAAATGGCTGACGCGATTGTCGCGGAACAGCAAAAGTCGGCTGAATTGGGCCAGCAAATACAGAATCTCGACCAGCGCGTGTCGGCTTTGGAAAGCAAGAATGTCAAAGCCCATGTGGCGAAAGAGGAAGTCAAGGAAATGTCGACCAAAGACCGCTTGAGCGAAGGCCTGCACAATTTCTGGCTGCTCACGGGCTTCCGCAACTGCAAGATCGGCAACATCATTATGATTTTGGTGGGTATCCTCTTCATCTTCTTGGCCATCCGCTTCGAGTTTGAACCCATGCTGCTCATCCCGATTGGCACGGGTATCATCGTGGGTAACATCCCGTTCTTCCAAGGATTCGGCGTTACCTTTGCCGATGCTATGGCCAATTTGCAAGCGTTGGATCCCGCATCACTCAATTTCGATTTGGACACGGCCAAAGCCCTGTTGGTGGCTGTCTTCGGCGACAATCCAGGCGACAAGCACATGGTTTTGAGCGAAGCCATCAAGTCTGTCGAGCACCTGAATATGGCTGACTACGGTTTGACCAACAACGACATCGAAGGCGTGAAAGGCTTGATGACGAGCGTGTTCCAAAGCGGTGAACTGAACCTCCAGACGGGTCTTTACCAAAAGGGCAGTGTGCTGAACTACCTGTACTTCGGTGTGACCTCGGGTGTGTATCCGCCCTTGATTTTCTTGGGCATCGGCGCCATGACCGACTTCTCGTCGCTCATCGCTAACCCGAAACTGATGATCCTCGGTGCCGCCGCCCAGTTGGGTGTGTTCATCACCTTTATCGGTGCCTTGTATCTCGGCTTCAACCTGCGTGAGGCTGGTGCTATCGGTATCATCGGTGGTGCCGACGGTCCTACCGCCATCTTCCTGTCCTCGCGTCTGGCCAACGGCATGAACGGCACGCGCAACCTCATCGGCCCCATCGCCATCGCAGCCTATTCCTACATGGCTTTGGTTCCCGTGATTCAGCCGCCTATCATCCGCTTGCTGACCACCAAGGAAGAACGCCTCATTAAGATGGGTGCCCCGCGTATGGTTAACAAGACCGAAAAGATCATGTTCCCCATCGTCGGCCTCATCCTGACCACCTTCATCAGCCCCACGGCCCTGCCGCTGTTGGGTATGCTGTTCTTCGGCAATATCATCAAGGAATCGGGCGTGGTGAAGCGTTTGCAGAACACTGCATCCAACCCATTGATTGACATCGTGACCATCGTGTTAGGCCTCACTGTGGGTGCCTCAACGCAGGCCTCCGTGTTCTTGACCTCGAGTTCCATCAAGATTTTCGTCCTCGGTGCTGCTTCGTTCTGCGTGGCCACCGCTGGCGGTCTGCTCGGTGCCAAGTTGATGAACCTCTTCCTGAAGGAGAAGATCAACCCGATGATTGGTGCCGCTGGCGTTTCGGCTGTGCCGGATAGTGCCCGCGTCGTCGAAGTGGAAGGTCAGAAGTACGACCCGTCGAACCACCTGCTCATGCACGCCATGGCTCCTAACGTCTCGGGCGTTATCGGCTCGGCAGTGGCAGCTGGTGTGATGATGTCGTTCCTGATGATGTAATTCGCACCTTATTAATATTAATGTCAAAGCATCCGCTTCGCTATGTCGGGGCGGATGTTTTGTTTCACCCAATCAATTCTTCCAAAAACTCCGTGAGAGCAAGGTGATTAGCGAGAAAACCTCAACCCTGCCAAGGAGCATCAGAAGCAAAAGCATCCATTTGGCACCTGTTGGGAAGATATAGTAGGAACCGCCAGGACCGACCTCCCCGATGCCCGTGCCGACATTGCTCAATGCGGCCACGGATGCGCCAATCGAGGTTTCAAAGTCGGTGCCCAAGGCGAGCAGGATGATGGCTCCGATGAGGAAAACGAGGAAATAAATGAAAATGAAGGTGGTATGTTTGTAGACACCGCTTGATGAAATGGCTTTGCCGTTGACTTTTACGGGCAACACCGCGTTGGGGTGGATGATACGCCTCAGCTCAAGCATCGAGTTTTTGACGAACAACAGATGACGGAAAATCTTGATGCCTCCCGATGTGGAGCCTGAGCAGGCACCAATGAACATCAGCATGAAAAGAACGACATAGAGGAAGGTGGGCCAAGCGTCGTTGTCGCCGATGAAGAATCCCGTGGTGGTGAAAGCCGAGATGACGCTGAAAAACGACTCGCGGAAAGCCGAACCGAAACTCTTGTGGCAGGCAAAAAGCAACACAATCCCTACGCCAATGCCAGTGAATAAGATGTACAGCAGGAAAGTGCGGAATTCTTGGTTTTTCAGGATGGTGAAGGAACGCCAACTCAAAGAGAGCAGCAGCAGGGAGAAGTTGCAGCCCGACAGCACCATGAAAACAGTAATCACGACTTGGGAATAGTTGGAAAACTCGCCGATGTTGCCCGTCCTTGTGGAAAAGCCGCCCGAGCTGATGGTACTCATTGAATGGCAGAGAGCATCGTAGAAGTCCATGTCGCCCCTATAAAGCAAAAGGGTTTCCAATAGCGTGAAAAACAAGTAGATGAACCAAATGCGCCTTGCGGTGTGCATGATGCGCGGGTGCAGTTTGTCGTAGGTGATGCCGTTGATTTCGGAAACGAAGAGTTGCATTCCGCTCATGCCGAGATAGGGCAGGATGGCCAACGAGAACACGATGATGGCCAAGCCGCCAATCCATTGCGTCATGCTGCGCCAAAAGAGGATGTCTTTCGGGACGGTTTCGAGGCGGGTGAGGATGGTGGCTCCTGTGGTGGTGAACCCCGACATGGCCTCGAAGAAGCCGTCGGTGAAGTTGGGCACGCTTTTGCTGAGCAGGAAAGGCATGGCCCCGAACAGCGACAGCACAAGCCACGAGATGCAGACGATGAAAACGCCGTCGTGCGATTTGATGGTGTCGTCTCGGTGTTGTCGGGTGGCGATGATGAGGATGAGACCGGTGAGCAGGGTGATGAGGGCAGAAAACGGCATACTGAAAGCGTACAGCCCGCGATAAATATAGGTCACGGGAAGGGTTGCCAGCATGAAAAGGCCTTCGATGAGCACCAGAAAGCCTTCAATCCTGAACACCAACGGGAGGTTTATTTTGGTCTTAAACTCCATCATTTTTTCTCACAAAACAATCAAAACCTAATGGAATAAGCGTTCTACAGCGGGAATGCCATTGGGCAAGGCCAACACAACCACTTGGTCATCGGTCTCGATTTGGAAATCGTCGGTGGCAATGTAACTTTCGCCGTCGCGGGTGATGCCGCAGATGATGGCGTCGGTGGGCATGGGCAGTTGTCCGATGGGCTTGCGCGTGACCGCCGAGCCAGCCCTCACCTCAAACTCAACGATGTCGGCATCAATGCCGCTCAAACTTTTCAGCGTGGAAACCTTCGCGCCGAGGGTGTATTTCACCATGTAACTGGCTGCGATGAGTTTCTTGTTGATGATGGAGTCGATGCCGATGTTCTGCGAAATGTCGATGTAGTCGATGTTTTCGACGAGGGCGATGGTTTTTTTCACGCCAAACGACTTGGCCTGCAAGCAGGTCAGGATGTTGGTTTCGGTGTTGTCGCTCACGGCGATGAAGGCATCCATGTCCTTGATACCCTCGTCCTCAAGCAGGTCGAGATTGCGGGCATCGGCGTTGACCACCAAGGCCTCAGAGAGGTAGTTGGTGAGGTCCATGCAACGCTCCTTGTCGATTTCCAAAATCTTGATGTTCAGGTCTTTCTCGAGGCGTTTGGCAGTAATGCGGCCCACACGGCCACCGCCTACAATCATCACATTGTGGACATTGATTTGCTTCTTTCCGCTCAGTTTGATGATGTCTTTGATGGCGTGCGGCTTGGTGACCACATACACCATGTCGGCCACTTGGAAAACCTCGTCGCCTTGTGGCACAAAGGTATTCTGGCGGCGGTGGATGGCGGCCACGCGGAACTCGATATGCTCGTATTGATCGATGACCTCGTCAACGGTCTTGCCGAGGATTTCGGCTTCTGGCTCCAATTTCACCATGAAAAGTTGCAGGTTGCCGCCCGCAAAATCGTAAGTTTCGGAAGAGGCATTCTTCTTCAGCAATGAGATAATCTCTTGTGCAGCAATATCTTCGGGCGAGAGCAGGCCGTCAATGCCTAAGTCTTGGTACATGCGCCACACTTCGGGACTGAGGTTTTCCATCGTATTGACGCGGGCAATGACTTTCTTCGCCCCGAGTTTCTTTGCGATGATGCCCGTCAGCAGGTTGATGTGTTCGTCGTGCAGCACGGCAATCATCAGGTCGGCCTTTTTCACGTTGGCGCGTTGCAGCACGGCGGTCGAGGTGGAGTCGCCCGTGATGGTCATCAAGTCGCTGTGCGATTCCATCATTTTCAGCAGTTCCTCGTGCGGGTCCACGATGGTGATGTTGTGGTTGCTGCGCACCAAGGCCTCCGCAAGGTGCATCCCAACTTCTCCGTCTCCGGCTATAATAATGTTCATTTCGCTTCAGTTTTAAAGTGCAAATTTATACATTTTGTTCAAAACATTCACCACACATCCGACCAAGTGACCGAAATCACATGGTTGGTCGACTTCTCGCCGTCCTTGAAGACGTTGGCCATGCCGAAGGTGTAGCGTACCTCGATGAACCAATAACTTAATGCCGCCGTGAGGCCATAGTCGATGCGGTTGAAAGAGCCTGGTTTCCAAGGGGTGATGAATTGCTGTTTTTTGTTGATTTTCACTTCCTTTACCTCGTTGCCTCCAACGCAGAAACCGATTTGAGGCCCGATACGCAATCGTGGAATCATCGATTCGTCTTCGTCGTCCTCGGTCCACTTGCGGAGATAGATGTTGAGCAGCAGCGGCACATTAATATAATGCGACTTTTCCAAGTAGCGGATAGTGTTGTTGTTTTCGCTAACCCACTTTTTCGAGCTTGTGCCTTGCCGCGAATAGATGACATCGATTTCGGCTCCGAAGATGGAATGTTCGGGGATGAGGGCGATGCGCACGCCGCCAGTGAGGTCAGGGCGAAATTGTGTGCTATCGTTCCCGCTGATTTTCATGGTGGAAAACGCAGGGCCAATCATCAGGCCGCCACCGATGCGCTGGGCCTTTGCGGTGGGCAATCCTACTAACAGAAATAATGTCAAAATGATATGACAACAGTGTTTCATTCGGTGATATTTGACCGCAAAAATAATGAATTGGATAAAATGGGCGGTGTTTTTTGTCGCAAGTTTTTTTACTTTTGCAGCGCAAAATTTAACGATGATGAAGAAAAATGGTTCATTGAGGGCGTTGTTCGCTCTGCTTTTTGTTTTTTCGACGATATTGTGTCTCGCCCAACCTCCGGGCGGCAGGCCTCCGGGTGGGGGAGGAGGTCGTCATCCGGGTGGCCGTCCTCCATACGGTGGTGACCGCCAATGGGGACAAACCGAAAGCAACATGCCAGCGGTGAAGCCGAAGAAGAAAGTCCGCGAAGGCGACACCTTTACTGTGATGGGCGTGTTGCGCGATGCCAAGACGGGCGAGTTTATGCCATACGTCAATTTGGCCGTGCTCGATTCCGTCGACAACGAATTTGTGAAAGGCGGCATCAGCAACATGGAAGGTGTTTTCGAGATTAATGGCGTGCCGCAAGGGGCTTTCGTGTTGCGCGTTTCGGCCATCGGCTATGAGAATTATCTGCATCCTTTCCATGTGACCAACAACACCAATTTGGGCACGTTGCGCATCAATCCGGGTGTGACGGCCTTAGGCGAAGTGACGGTGGCAGCCGAGCGACCGCTGTATGCAATGGAAGGCGAGAAGTTGATTTACAACGTCAGCGAAGACCCTTCCATCCAGACGGGAACCACCGAGGATGCCTTGCAGAACGCGCCCGGCGTGGAGGTTGATGTTGAGGGCAACATCACCTTGCGTGGTGTTTCGAGCGTAGAGATTTGGGTGAACGACAAGCCCTCGAAACTCACCGAGGAAAACTTGAAGACCTATCTCCAAACCTTGCCCGCCAATGCCATTGCCCGCATCGAGACCATCACCAACCCTTCGGCGAAGTATGCTACCGAGGCCGAGGCCGTTATCAATATCATTACTTCGGCGCACATCAAGAGCAACCAGTTTGTCAGCTTTGGCGTGAACGGCTCCAACCAGCCTTTCGTTTCGCCATGGGTGAGTTACATGTGGAAGAAAGACAGGGTGAGCATCAATCTTTTTGCTTCAGGGCGTTACAGCAATCGTGAGAACAAGACCGACAGTTGGTCGCAACAGCGTCGCGATGCCGCCACCGAAGGCGAATATGAGGTCACTTGGGCGGATACGGTGTCGCAACAGGACAACAACCGTTCCTACAGCGGCAACCTGTTCATGAACATTGACTACGAGATTGACTCCACCAGCGACATTTCGGTTGATGCGGGCGGTTATTACAATGCCAACCTGAACAACAAGATGCGCACTGAGCGGCAGACTTACTATTACCTTGACTCCATGCCCGCCTATTCGATGCTTTTTGCAGATAAAACCAAAGACAACAGCGACACGAGGTCGATTTTTGGCAATTTAGGAGCGGATTACACGAAAAAATTTGACAATGAAGGACATAACCTGCGTATCGGACTGAACACAAGGCTCACCAACAATAGCGGCGAGGAATGGTATAACCGTTTTTACGAAGTGTACACTGACCTTGACGAGCACCGTTACATGCTTTCGCGCACCTATAATTTCAACGGAAGCCTCGATGCGCGCTACAACAGGCCTTACAGCAAAGACGGCGAACTCAGTTACGGCCTTCGCGCCGACCATGCGCAAATGGATTTCACTTACGATCGTTTCTACGATACCATAGGCCTATTGGTGGATTCGCTGCGCACTTACCGCATGATAGGGGCGAAGAGTTCGCTCAACGCCGATGTCAACTGGACGCACCGCTGGGGTGGTTTCACCTTGAGCACGGGTTTGGGCGTGGAAGGCGAGCGCAACATGTACGACTTCATCAGCGACATGCCCTTTGCCGACGACAGCGTTTTCTATCATCTGAATTTCCGTCCTTCCATCCACTTGACCTATCGCACCGAAGACATGCACAACCTGAAACTCAATTACTCGATGCGCATGTCGGGGCCGGGCAGGAACCAAGTCACACGGTTCCGCACCTACGGCGAGAACAGTTACTCGACGGGCAATCCCAACGGTTTGAAGGACAGTTTCACTCACAACATGGAGGCCGGCTGGCAGAAGTTTTTCGAGCGTTTCGGCAACATCGGCATTGAGGCCTACGGTCGCTGGAGCACCAATGATGTCAGTAGGTTGACGGATGCGGAATATGATAACTACCTCGATAGAATCGTCAGTTATTCAGTGCCTTACAACATGGGTTCATCGTGGCGTTACGGCACTTCGCTCAACATGACCTACCGTCCTTCTGGCTTCTTCAATGTGCGGCTCTATGCCAACCTTTACAATTACGGCTATCGCATGGAATATGAGCGCAATGGCGTGCCTCAAATCGACGAAAGGGAAAAGTGGTCGTGGAGTGTGCGCGTCAATGCTTGGGCTAAACTCTTTGACCGTCTGCAAGTTACGGCTTCGGCCAACTACAACTCGCCGACCATCAGCCTCATGAGCGAGCGCAAGGCGCGTTATTTCCTCAACATGGGCCTCCGCAGCGACTTTTTCAATCGTCGCCTGTCGGTGTTCGTCAATGTGCAGGACATCTTCAACTGGGGCGCGACGATTGGCTCAGGCTCCACCAACACCAACCCGTACTACCTCAGCGACAGCACCCGCAAAATGCTAAACAGCCGCTACATATCGGCAGGTTTCACCCTCCGTTTCGGAAAGATGGAACTCGAAAAGAAAGCCAAAGAAGGCGACGGCGAAGCGGGAGATTCATTGGAATAAGATGACTATCCCTGTTTGATGACCTTAGTCGCAAAAACTCTTTCTTGTGTCCTGATAATGAATACATAAGAGCCTTTTGCCGTGTTTTGGAACAACTCGCCTATGGCAAAGCGGTTGAGTCCGGTTTGGGCTTGTCCTAAGTTTTTGGAAACTAACAATTGTCCATTCATGGAATAAACCTCAGCCACTATATGGCCGTCCTTTTCTGCCTCAAATTCAACATAGCTTGAGGCAGTAATCGGGTTGCCAACAATGTGGATAAGATTCTCGTTTTGAGCGTTTTCCTGAATTCCGACACCTGAATATTCGTAAGCCCCAATGTCGATACGTTCACCGCAAACGCGCCAATTGCCATCAAGGTCGTAACCCATGTCGGGTGCCATAGTATAGCCTGCGTTGATGCAAGGACTATTGGCAGTCAGATGGAAATCTTCGTTTTCGGGGTCGACGAAAAGCGGGTCTTCATCAAGGCAACCTTCATAAACAGTGACGACCTCGTTGTTGGAGATGTTTTCCAATCCGTACTGTATCAGGCAACCATAGAATTGCGGCCCGGATTCATCGTATGTCCATGACCAAATCTGCACAGGCTCTTCCAATGGTATTTCGTTGGTGTTGCCATAAACGATGCAATTCCACAGGATAGGTTCGCTGTATTGATAGAAAAAGATGCCCCCGCAGTTGACGCCAATGGAATGGTTGTTGACCACGGTGAGGTTGCTGATCCAAGGCGACGCTTCGCAAACAGCCAAGCCACCGCCGAAGTGCTCCGATGTGTTGTTGGCAAAGAGCGAGTTGGTGATGATGTCCCTTCCGAGGTGGTTGCTGCGCATGACGTAAAGGCCGCCTCCATTGATGCCATAGTTGTGCTCGAACTTGCAGCGGTCGATTTTGGTGGCGCAACTGTCGAGGCTCAAGGCACCGCCGATGGCACTTTCACCAACATTGTAGCGGAAATCCGTGCCGCTAATGTCAACATCGCATTTCAGGAAGCGAAGGCCACCGCCGTACATGCCATAAACCGTATCCAATTTGGTGTAAGTCAAGTTGTTGAGGACGTCGCAATCGTGCATCACAACCTTCGAGTTTTCGGCACTCAAGGCACCGCCGTGTTCGCGTGAGAAATTGCAAAACAGGGTGCTGTTGCCGATTTCCACCTCGTCGCAATTGAAAATGCGCAATGCGCCGCCGTCTTGGTCATGGTCGAGGGCGGCTTTGCCGTATTGGAAGCGACAGTAGTCGAACTCGGAGCGGCCTGCCTTGCTCAGGCGGATGCCGTTCCAGCCGCCGCGACCCGCGTTGAAGATGTGGAAGCCGGTCGTGTCGATCACGGTGAAAGTGATGGAGTCGGTTTCCGTGCCGATGGCTTTCAGCGAAGCGTCGTTTTCGACAGCTATCTGGAAAAAGCCTTTGAAAACCACCGTCGTCCCCGGAAGGATGCGCAGCGAGTCCTGTACTTTGACATCACCTTTGACAATTACCGTTTCGGCATCCCAAACACCTGATTGTGTGCCTGATACCTCAATGGTCTGTGCTTTTGCGAAAAGGCCGCAAAGCACGAAGAGAAGTAAAAATCTTGTTTTCATGAAGCGTTGACTTTGAAGTTTTGTTGTGCAAAGATAGGAGTTATTTTTGTTTGTTGGAGGATTTCGCCGATTTTGATTATTTTTGCACCCGTTTTTTATTGCGATTTTTATGAAACTACCGATTATTGGAAGACGAAACATGCCCATTCCCGTTGTGGGTGCCTTGGTGAAGGCCGCAGCGGAAATCAAGAATATACCTGTCGAAATCCGTCAGAACCACACCGACCCGATTCGTGCGCAGCGGCGCGAGTTGCGCAAGTTGTTGGTGAAGGCGCAGTTTACGGAGTTCGGAAAATTCTATCATTTTGACGAGATTTTGCTGTCGGCCAACATCTTGGAGGAATACCGCAGGCGCGTTCCCGTGTTCGACTACAACAAAATGCACGACGAGTGGTGGTACCTCAACCTGCAAGGCAAGCGCAACATCGCATGGCCGGGCAAAATCAAGTATTTCGCGCTCAGTTCGGGCACATCCGAAGCGGCCTCGAAATATATCCCTATCACCAAGGGCTTGAACAACAAAATCACCCGCGCAGGCATCCGCCAGTTGGTTTCGGCCACACGCTACGATTTCCCCGTGGGATTCTACAACCGTGGCATCCTGATGATTGGCGGCAGCACCGACCTGCAATATAATAAGGAGTTCGGCTACTATGCCGGCGACCTTTCGGGCATCTCGGCGGGCAAGATTCCGTCGTGGTTCGAGGCGTTCTACAAGCCCGGACAGAAGATTTCGAAGGTGAAGGACTGGGGCGAAAAGATGGATTTGATGGTGAAGGCGGCCCCCAAGTGGGACATTGGCGTCATTGTGGGCGTGCCGGCTTGGGTGCAAATCCTTTTGGAGCGCATCATCAAGGAATACCATCTGAAAACTATTCACGACATTTGGCCGAATCTGATGGTATATGTGCATAGCGGCGTGGCTTTTGCGCCCTACGAAAAGAGTTTTGAGCGCATCTTCGGCAAGGAGGTGCTGTTTGTGGAAAGTTATTTGGCCTCAGAGGGTTACATCGCCTATCAGGTCGACTTGAAGAAGCGCGTCATGCAACTTTTGGTCGACAATGGCATTTATTTCGAGTTTGTGCCGTTCAACGAGGAGAATTTCGACGAAGACGGCACCATCGTCGAGAATCCCAAGACTTTGCTGCTATCGGAAGTGCAGACCGGAGTGGATTACGCCTTGCTGCTCTCCACATGCGCCGGCACATGGCGCTACCTCATCGGCGACACCATCAAGTTCCTGAATACCAAGGACTGCGAAATCGTCATCACGGGACGCACGAAGCAGTTTTTGAGCATCACGGGCGAGCATCTTTCGCAAGACAACATGACCCGCGCCGTGGATATGATGGCGGAGGAACTCGGCGTTGAAATCACCGAATTTACCGTGGCAGGCATCCGCCACGACACGATGTATGCCCACCATTGGTATCTCGGTTGCGACGAACCCATCGACAAGGAGTTGGCTATCAAGAAGATAGACGAAAACCTCTGCAAGTTGAACGACGACTATGCCGTGGAACGCACCCAAGCCATCAAGGAACTGTTTGTCGATGTGCTGCCCACCAAGCATTTCTATGAGTTCATGGAACAGAAAATCGGCAAATGGGGCGGTGCCACCAAGTTCCCGCGTGTGCTAAAGGGCAAACGATTGGAGATGTGGGAAGAATATGTGAAAGGACTTAAAGCATAAGCAGTTATGGAAAACTCTCCCGTAATTTTCGACAGGATTCCCGAGTTTAGCCGTATCGGGTCGTTCAGTTTCTTGTTTTGGGCCATCATGATAGGCGTGTTCCTTTCGGTGGTCGTCAACATGGGTCCGGCGTTTATCACATTGGTACAGACGAGTTTGCACCGTGGTTTCCGCTCGGCGGCTTGGTTTGCCACCGGCGTGATTCTCAATGACGCCATGGTCGTCACCATCTGCATCCTCGCGTCGGTGCAAATCGTGATGCGATCCTCGTTTGAGGCGGCTTTGGCGTGCATCGGCGCGGGCATCATACTTCTATTGTTTGGCATTTTCACCTACCGAAAAAAGGTACAAGACCAGAAGAAGCGTGATGAATTCATAGAAGAACGCACCAACGAGGTAATCAAGAAGCAAGACCAAAAGCCAGCGTGGTTTGTTTTCCTCGCCAAAGGCTTCGTGCTCAACATCTTGAATCCTTTTGTCTGGTTTTTCTGGTTCTCAGCCGTGGCGATGGTGGCGGGCAACATGGGCGGCAACAAACTCAGCACTTTCGTGTTTTTTGCCATCATTCTCGGCACCACGCTCTTTTTGGAACTGCTGAAGGCATGGGGCGCGGCCAAGTTGAAGAAATTCCTTGATGCCGAGCGCACCACCATAATGAACAGAATCGCGGGTGTTCTGCTGATGCTCTGCGGGGCTTACTTCATCATTTTCAGGGGAATAGTCCACCTGTTTTGAAATCTTGGAATCTGAATCATAAATACATAACGCTATGGAAATAAAAACTTCAAATTCGGGCTGGTGGTCGTTCATGGTGAGCGGCTTGGTGGCCATCATTTACGGCCTGTTGGCCTTGTTGCTGCCGAAAGACATCATCAAAACCGTGATGATTGTTTCGGGTATCGTGCTGATTGTCATTGGCTTGGTTTGCCTCATCTTCAGTTTGAGGCGCAAGAAGATGGAACTGCCTTGGGGCATGTTGCTGTTTGAGTCCATTGCTTTGGTGGCTTTGGGCATCGTGGCCGTCGTTTGGTCGAAGGAGACGGTGAAACTGCTCATTTTCGTCATAGGGCTTTGGTCGGTCATCATCGGGGCCTTGATGTTAGGCTCCATCTTGGGTATGCCACGCCTTGGCAATCGCGGTTTCTACATCGTCAGTGCCATATTGAGCATCCTTTTCGGGGTGCTGCTCATGGTCAATCCTTTCGAGTCGGTCGAGGTGTTTGTTGCGCTTACGGGCGTTCTTGCCCTCGCCTTCGGCATCATTATGATGATGTTCGGCTTCACACTGCGGAAAGTGGACAAGGAATTGGTTATGTAATTTTCTGACAATTAAGCGAATATTTTGTAATTATGCGTTTTTTTTCAAAATTATGCGCTTTGGTATGAAATAAAAGTGTAATTTTGCCGAATAAATTTATTATGATTTTTTATTGATGAAGGGAAAAGACAACTAATGACCCCATTATTTATTAAATATAATCAACAAATTAATCAACCTAAAATTCAAACATCATGAAGAAATTCAGACTCGTTTTGGTTTGTGCAATTGCTGTCCTGTTCTTTGGAAGCTGCCACACCTACACCCACAGCATGAAGGGCCCCAACGCCAATGTTGAGTATCATGCTGAAGACTTCACCCTCTCAGAGCAAGTGACTGGCGAAGCCACCGTCGTCCGCGTGATCGGCATCGACTGGCAACACCTCTTTGGCACCAAGGAAATCGGTACCGCCTCTGACTTGGGTACTACCGTTCCTTACATCGGAGCAATCCTCCCCAATGGCGCCAATTATGCTCTGTACAACCTGATGAAGAAGAACCCTGGCTACGATATCGTTATCTATCCTCAAGTGGAAGCCCATCGTCACGCCCCGGTTCTCGGCACCGACATCTATTCAAAGACCACCTATAAGGTGACTGCTCGCTTGGGCAAACTGAAGAAGTAATCCACTGATTCAGAACCATTGAGCAAATGGGGTACGAGGGACTGGCCACTGCGTCAGTCCCTCTTTTTTTGCCTAATGGCGTGTTGGTGAAAAATCCGTACTTTTGCCCGTCCAAAATTCAAACGAAAATGAAAAAAGTCTGTTTGCTTATCGCACTTCTGTTGTTATCATTTGCCATGAACGCCCACAATGACACCATCCGTCCGCCCCGCCTCAAGGTGGGTGTGGTTTTAGGTGGTGGCGGTGCCAAAGGTGCGGCTCACATTGGGGTATTGAAATACATCGAAGACATGGGCATCCCTGTAGATTATGTGGCAGGTACCAGCATGGGCTCCATCCTCGGCGGCCTGTATGCCTTGGGCTATACACCCGAAGAACTCACCCAACTCATTGCAAGCATGGACTGGTCGGAATACATCGGCAACAAGATTGACCGGCCTATGATGTCGGAAGTGATGAGGGGCCGCAACAGCACCACTGCGCTTATTGTGCCTTTCAGCCTTGTGCATACGTCAACAATAGTTCGCTCATCAACTTGTTTAACGACTTGTGTGTTGGTTATCAGGAGGATATGGACTTCAACGACCTGCCCATTCCCTTCGCCTGCGTTGCCACCGATATGATTACGGGCGATGAGGTTGTGCTGCGCAGTGGCAGCGTGCCTACAGCGATGCGAGCCAGCATGGCCATTCCGGGCCTGTTCTCACCCGTCGCGATAGGCGACAAGTTGTTGGTCGACGGCGGCTTGGTGAACAACTTCCCCGCCGATGTGCTGAAAGAAATGGGTGCCGACATCATCATCGGCGTGGAGGTCACTTCGACGAAAGATGTCACCATCGACGACCTCAAGTCGCTGCCGCAGTTGTTTGCCCGTTTGGTCATCAACAGCACGAGTGCCAAGCGCGTGGAGAACCGCTCCTTATGTAATGTCCACATCATTCCTGATGTCAGCGGATTCGGAATGTTAAGTTTCAAGTCAGATGCCATTGATACCTTGGTGAGCCGTGGTTACAAACGTGCCAATGAATTCCACGACCAGCTTTTGGCCATCAAGCAGGCGGTGGATGCCTCGGCAGGCCATCCTGTCGGCAAAACGCTTCGTGCGCCTCGCGCCATGAACCTGACACAAGAAGACGTGCTTCTCCAAACCATCACTATCAATAGCGTGAGCGACCGCGATGGCCGTTGGCTTCGTCGCAAAGGCAATTTGGTGGCCGGAAACCGGTACACGCAAGACGACTTCGAACAGGCCATAAATGTCTTCCGTGGCACAGGCTGCTTCGATGAAATCACTTACCAAATCAAGGAAAGCGACTCCTCCAATTTGAACAACCAACTTTCTGACACCTACGACTTGACTGTCAACGTAAAGCCCGCCAAGCCCCATGTCTTCGGCTTGGGTTTGCGCTACGACACCGAGGAGGGGGCTGCCTTGCTCCTGAACCTTGGACTGAATGAGAAGAAATTTACCGGATCGAGACTCAATCTCAACGCAAAACTGAGTTACAACCCGAAAATCAACGTTACTTATACATACGCTGTGCCGTCGTTAGCCAACTTTAACGTGGCTTACGATTACCGCAACGAGTATTTCAGAATAGAGGGTGCCAATAACAGGGGAATGAACATGAGTTACTATCAGCACAAGGCAAGTGGCTACATCTCCCAGTTCCATCTGCTCAATTTCAGCACCAAAGTCGGTTTGTCGTACACCAACACAAACTATGACTTCAGCTCGATGGAGGGAAGTTTCTTGGACACCCTCGTGTTCGCTCAAAACAAGCTGGTGACACCCTTCGTCAATTTGGCTTACGACAACCTTGACGATACCTATTTCGCCAAGCGAGGCATCAAGACGAGCCTGACAGCCCGTTACCATATCGACTTGCATCCTTCCGAAATAGCGCTTGATGAAGGCTCGAAAGGCCGGTGCTTCTACCTTTTGTACGACTTCCAATCCTATCTCACACCCCGCAACGGGAAGTTCACTTTCATCCCGCAAGTGTATGGAATGTATGTGTCGGGATTGCCTATGTATTACAACCTGTGGACCATCTATGGCGGGGAAGTGGCTGGTCGTCATTTCGACACGCAACTGCCCTTTGTCGGCCTGACATCGGTATCCAACGCTTTCAACAATTCCACCGTATTCCGACTTGACTTGCGCTACAATTTCTATGGCAGGCACTACCTGACCGCGATGTACAACTTCATGGCGCACCTACAGTATCTGCTCTATTATCAATTCTCTTTGCCGGATGCCTTTGATTTCAATGTGCAGGGCGCGGGCCTGAAGTATTCCTACGCCAGTGCGCTCGGCCCCATTTCGCTGACGGCGAATTGGTCGAAAACCAATGTTGGTCAACATTTCGGGCTGTATTTCTCGTTTGGGTACACGTTCTAATGTTTTTTGTTTTTTGCCTAAAGGAGTTGTGTTGGCGAAAAAACTGTACTTTTGTCCGTTAAAATTCTTGCAAAAATGAAAAAAGTCAGTTTACTCATCGCACTCTTGTTGGCATCTTTTGCCATGAACGCACAAAACGGCACTAACCATCCTCAGCGCCTCAAGGTGGGCGTGGTCTTAGGCGGTGGCGGTGCCAAAGGTGCATCCCACATCGGGGTTTTGAAATACATCGAAGACATGGGCATTCCCGTTGATTATGTGGCGGGTACGAGCATGGGCTCCATCATCGGCGGCATGTATGCCTTGGGCTATTCTCCCGACGAACTCACCCAAATCATTGCCGGAATCGAATGGTCGGAATACATCGGCAACAAGATTGACCGGCCTATGATGTCGGAAGTGATGAGGGGCCGCAACAGCACCACTGCGCTTATTGTGCCTTTCAGCCTTTTTCATCAGCCAATTGCCGAGTGCATACGTCAACAACAGTTCGCTCATCAACTTGTTCAACGACCTGTGTGTGGGCTATCAGGAGGATATGGACTTCAACGACCTGCCCATTCCCTTCGCCTGTGTTGCTACCGACATGATTACGGGCGATGAAGTTGTGCTGCGCAGTGGCAGCGTGCCTACAGCGATGCGAGCCAGCATGTCCATTCCGGGTCTGTTCTCACCCGTTGCCATAGGCGACAAGTTGTTGGTCGACGGCGGCTTGGTGAACAACTTCCCCGCCGATGTGCTGAAAGAGATGGGTGCCGACATCATCATCGGCGTTGAGGTCACTTCGACGAAAGACGTCACCATCAACGACCTCAAGTCGCTGCCGCAGTTGTTTGCCCGTTTGGTCGTCAACAGTACCAGTGCCAAGCGTGTGGAAAACCGCAAGATGTGCAATGTCCACATCATTCCCGACATTAGTGGGTTCGGAATGTTGAGTTTCACGCCAGAGGCCATTGACACTTTGGTTGGGCGTGGCTACAAGAGTGCCAGCGGCTTCCACGACCAACTTTTGGCCATCAAGCAGGCGGTGGATGCCTCGGCGGGGCATCCTGTGGGCAAGAAGCTCCATGCGCCTCATGCCATGAACCTGAAGCAAGAAGCCGTGCTCCTGCGTAGCATCACCATCAACAACGTGAGCGAAAGCGATGGCCGCTGGCTTCGTCGCAAAGGCGGCCTTAAGGACGGAGAACGGTACTCGCAAGACGACATCGAACAAGCCATAAATGTCTTCCGTGGGACAGGCTGCTTCGATGAAATCACCTACCAAATCAAGGAAAGCGACTCCTCCAATTTGAACCACCAACTTTCTGACACTTACGACTTGGCAGTCAACGTAACGCCCGCCAAGCCCCACGTTTTTGGTTTGGGTGTGCGCTACGACACCGAGGAAGGTGCAGCCTTGCTCACGAGCATTGGCATTAACGAGAAAAAATTCAACGGCTCGAAACTCAATTTCACTGCAAAACTGAGTTACAGCCCAAAGTTGAATCTGACTTATACCTATTCCCGCTCGGGCGTGGCCAATTTCAACCTCGCTTACGAGTACAGGAACGAACATTTCAAGACAACGCCCTTGGATCCTTCGGAAACGAGCATGATTAATTTGAACTACCGTCAACAGAAATTGAGTGCCTACATATCGCAGTTCCATTTGCTCAACCTGAGCACTATCTTGGGCGTGTCTTACATAAGCACCACTTTCGACAAATCGTCCATTGATACCGATACTTTTGATGATTGGTTTGAGCCTAACAGGTTTGTCACCCCATTCCTCAACCTCAAGTATGACAATTTGGACGATGCTTATTTCGCCAAGCACGGCCTCTATGCCAACGTGAACACCCATTTTTATTGGGACCCAAAAAACGGTGAAAACAACAACTTCGACGTTTCCTTGGCCTTGCAATACTACATTACGCCCAAAAACGGACGGTTGACCATCATCCCACAGGTTTATGGCCGGTATTTCCTCAATAACACCTTTTTCTACAACATGAGGAACAAATTTGGTGGAGAGATTGAAGGCCGCCATTTCGAGAACCAGTTGCCTTTTATTGGCATTAGTTATGTGGAAACGTTGGGACCAGTTCCCTCCTTACTTAGGATAGCCCGCTGCGACCTGCGCTACAATTTTTACGGAAAGCACTATTTGACAGCCATTTACAATGGGATGTTCTCTTATAGTTATACTCATGGTGCCGGGCTGAAATACTCTTTTGATAGCCCAGTGGGACCTATCTCACTGACGGCGCAATGGAGCAATTTATATGTAAGCCGGTTCAGTTTGTATTTTTCATTCGGCTACACATTCTGAAACCCCGTTCTTCAGCATAAACTGGCGAATTTCACCGGCGTGCCGCCCACGGATGATGACGTGGTGGTTGCCGATGCTGTGTTGCAGCAGGTATGGCTTTAGGTTCACGTTGAGCGTGATTTGCGTGCGGCAGAAATGGTCGCTGTAGGGCGTTTCGACAGCTTGCGCCTCGGCGACGAAATAACGGTCCAACTGCGGGCCACCCCATTTAAATAAGGTGTAGTCGGCCAAAGGTAGCAAGCCTTGCACGGCCACCCCGATGCCCGACTCGAAATGCGAGCGGACGATGGTTTCGTCGCACATCGAGAGCGGGATGGTGCAATGCGCCAGCATGGATGTCTTGTCGGTGAGTTGCGACGGGTTGGCCATGAAAGCCATTTCGCCACAAATCCGCTTGGCCAAAAACATGCTCATCAGCGTTTGCATGTCGCCCTCGCAGCCGGCCACGATGCCTTCGTCGTTGAGCAGGGCCAGAGCAAGACAACTTGTTGTGTTGTAGGCCTTCACGATGTCGAAGCAGCGGATGGTCAGGGCATCCAAGCGTTCCTCTTGGCAGATTTGTTTGATGGCAAGATAGGTCTTGGCGGCTTCCAACAAATCGGCAGAGGAAGGCTCGCGCACGGCCTTGGCGTGATTCAGTAGGGTTTGCGCGATCTTTTCGGCCTCGTCCTTTGAGGCGTTCTTGATGCCTTCCTCGACACGTTTCAGGTCGATGTCGATGGTTTCGATGCCGTAATGCTGGCGGAGGAAATCGCGGTCCACGCCGCTGGCAATCAGCCAATCGGAGGGCTGGCCGAACAATCCGATCCGTCCCCGTAGAGAGGCACGGCCGTGCCTCTCTACAAGGGCCGATACGATTTCATCATTCGTCCCGTGCAAAATCTTCCCTTCCACCCCGACATTTCCCAAATAGGTCAATATTTCCAAAGAAGCGGCCAAGGAATTGTTGCGCCCGTCGGCAATCATCGTGACGGTTTTCGGTTGATGCGGACTGCATATCATTTCCACATCGACGGCCTCCCAAATGCGTTTGAACAAATTTTCCACGCCGCCGGTGGCAATCATCACCGCGTCGGGCAACGCCTGTAGAGACGCACGACCGTGCGTCTCTACCGATTCGTCACCGATGATATGAATTTCTGCACGGCATTCGTTTTCCAGCCTTTGCAGCAGTTCGGCGTATTCGTTACGAACAAAATCGTCGGTTTGAAATGAGGAACGAAGGATAATTATTTTCATGGTTTAGTGTTTCACCACAAATTTCATCATTTTTTCGCCAGTTTTGACGACATAAACACCGCTTTCATAGCCGCTCGTATTGATGCGGATTTCGCTGTCGTTGGCCTCGAATTCGTCAATCTTCTGGCCAAGGGCGTTATAGACGCGCACCGTGCCGAGGTTTTCGCCCTTCAAGGTCACGAAATCGTTGGCGGGGTTGGGGAAGAGTGTGGCCGAAGTCTCGTTTTCATCCACAGACCAAGTGTCGTCAACCATAACCGTGAAATGAGCATCGGGCAGGTTGCTTGTAATGGTGACAAGGTCGGGGACGACGGCCCTCTTGCCGACTACTTCGCAAAGAATGCCTAACTCAACGGATCCACCTTGCGGAATCGTAAATTCCAAGGGGAAATGGCATGAAAACAATTCTTGGCCGTCTAAAGTAAACTCCAACCAATAGAGATCGTCGCAGATGCTCGTAATGGTAGCATCTTCAGCGGTGTTGTTGTATACCGTAATCCAAGTTATTTCGCACAAATTCAAATTTACAGTATTTGTGTTGAACGTCAAAGTTTCCTCATAAGGGCACTCGTGTTGCTCATAGCCCTCACCATTCATGGCATCAATGATGTATTCCAGCGAGGGCGGGTAGATGTCGCGCTTGGCAAAGGTGTGGTCGGGACGGATGAGCATGATGGTGGGGTAGTAGCCCACGGGGATGGCTTGGGCAATGTCGTTGCCGCCACCGTCGCGGCTGATGGTGGGATATTTCACGCCAAACTGGTCGGCCCAGGCTTGGCAGGTTGCATCATTGCCATTGGGCGAAATCTCCATAACGAACACGCCAGCCTGATTGCAGCCATAGAGGCGGTAGGCTTCGGTCATGTCGGGCATGGGTTGCTCGCTGTACGGGTCGCCGGTGAGGAAGAAATTGATGAGCACGGCTTGGCCCGCATCGAGGATGTCGTAGAGGTGGATTTCGTTGCCCTCGATGTCGGTGGCGGTGAAATCGGGCATGATGTCGCTGCCGCCGCCGGGCGTGGTGGTGACAGGCTCGATAACGACTTCGCCAAGGTTGCCGTCAATGTCGGCAGGCACGGCGTAGATGTTGTATTCCGTGTTGGGTGTCAGGTCGCTGAAGGTGTTGGAGATGACTCCCGACCCCGGCATACCGTAGGTCCAAAGGTATTCGGGCAAATCGAGGCCGACAATGCCCATCCATTCCTGAATCTCGGCCTCGGTGGCCATCATATAGCCGTAGGAGGCGCAATCCTCATTGGGCGTGAATGTCGCTGTGACCTCGGTTTCAAGCACTTGGTCCACCGTGATGCTCACCTGCGGGTTGTAGCTCGGCGTGTTGCAGTCGTGTTGTTGCAGACCATGTTGCTCCAAAGCATTGATGACAGTCTGGGCGTTGTTGATGGGCCACAGGTCGTTGATGAGGATTTGCCTGTCGGGAGCAATCAGGATGACGGTGGGGAAAGCACCGATTTGATAGGTGTTGCAAATGCCACTACCGCCAGCAGGACCGCCGATGGTCGGGTATTCCACACCGTAGTTTTGGCACCAGTTTTGGCAGGCCGCATCGCTGTCGCGGTCGGAGATTTCCATGTAGAACACATCGTGCATGTTGCAGCCCATGGCGTAATAGGATTCCACCACTTTCGGGGTGGCTTGCTGGCAGGGGCCGCAATTGACGAAGAAGAAGTCGATGAGCACATACTGGCCGCCGTCGAGGATGTCGAACAGGTGGACTTCAGTGCCGTGGCAGTCCGTAGCCGTGAAGTCGACGGCTTGGTTGAGCGGACATTGCGCTTTCAGGCCAAAACCGAGGGCCAGCGCGAGCAAAAGGGTAACAAGTTTTTTCATGTTTTTAAAAAATTAAAGTGTTAAACGGGACAAAGATAGGGATTTTGTTTGTAAAAGTGCTATTTTTGCGGTTGGAAAATGAAAAAAACTATGAATATCACGGAACAAGATAAAACTTTCATGCGTGAGGCCATCCGATTGGCCGATGAAAGCGTGAAAAACGGGGGTGGTCCCTTCGGGGCCGTCATTGTGAAAGATGGAGAAATCGTCGCTGGCAGTTCCAACAGCGTGACCCGCGACAACGACCCCACCGCCCATGCCGAGGTGAACACCATCCGTCAGGCTTGCCGCAAACTCGGCACTTTCGACCTCTCGGATTGCGTCATCTACACCTCGTGTGAGCCTTGCCCGATGTGCCTCGGTGCCATCTATTGGGCGCATATCAAGCGCATTTACTATGGCAACACGAAAAAGGATGCCGCCGCCATCGACTTCGCCGACGACTTCATTTACAAGGAGTTGGAGCAGCATCAGGAATCGCGCTCCGTGCCTGCCATTCCTTTGCTCCGCGATGAAGCCATTCGCACCTTCCGCGCTTGGGAAGCGAAACAGGATAAGGTCGAGTATTGAATCAGTCCCGCAGGGACGACAGAAATTAGGCAGGCGGTGTAAACCCCTGCCAACGAGCAAAAAATCCATATTAATCATATTATTTTGAACCATTTGTTCAAAAAATCGTAATTTTGCCGCCGCAAATCGAAAGATTCAGCCAAGTTAAATCAAGCCGCACCACGCTGAGATGAAGACAATGCGTTGACATCAAGGCCGCTGCGGGAATCATAATCATCTGATCCGGAGGACATTCAAATGGAAAGGAGAATAGGCTCAGTCCTTATTTATGTGGGAAACCGTGAAGCCGCGCCACAAGTGAACGCGGTGCTATCCCGTCACGCAGGCATCATCATCTGCCGCCAAGGCTTTCCCCGTGGTAATTACAGCATCATTTCCGTCATTTTTGAAGGCACAACCGATGAGATTGGTTCCCTCACGGGCCAGTTGGGTCGCATCGAAGGCATCGAGGTGAAGTCGGCCTTGCTTAAAACTGTTCATTAAATTCTAAAAATCATAAAGTTATGCAATTTCATCCCGAAAAATGCCGCATCCCTGACGAGCCTAACCGCCCGTTTATCTCCTCGGAAGAGATTTGGGACTACATCAACAACACGAAAAGCACGCCTGAGCGTGTGCGCGAAATCATCCAAAAGTCGTTGGACAAGAACCGCCTGACGATGGAGGAGACCGCCGTCCTCGTCAACACCACCGACCCCGCGCTGGTGGAAGAGATCAAGGAAGGCGCCCGCGAACTGAAACGCCGCATCTATGGCAACCGCATCGTGCTGTTCGCCCCGCTGTATGTGGGCAACTATTGCGTGAACAACTGCAAATACTGCGGTTTCCGTTCCTCGAACAAGGAACAAATCCGTACCACTTTGACCGATGAGGAACTCATCCGCAATGTGGAAGCCTTGGAGGATGACGGCCAAAAACGTCTCATCCTTGTTTATGGCGAGTCGCCGAAATACTCGCCCGAGTATATCGCTCACACCGTGAAAGTTACCTACGCCACCAAGAAAGGCAAGGGCAGCATTCGCCGCGTCAACATTAATGCCGCGCCTTTGGATGTGGAAGGTTTCCGCATCGTGAAAGAGGCGGGCATCGGCACCTATCAGATTTTCCAAGAGACCTATTGCCCTGAAATCTACAACGAATATCACCCCGCCAACACCAAGAAAGGCGACTACAACTACCGCTTGACTTCTATGGACCGCGCCCAGCAGGCTGGCATCGATGACAACGGTCTTGGTATTCTTTTCGGCCTTTATGATTGGCGTTATGAGGTGCTGGCCATGATTCGCCACACCAACCACTTGGAGGCTTGCTTCAACGTGGGGCCGCATACGATTTCATTCCCGCGCATCAAGGATGCTTCGGGCCTGAACATCGACAAGAAGTATTTCGTGGATGATGATACCTTTGAAAAGATCATCGCCATTTTCCGTTTGGCCGTGCCTTATACGGGCATGATCCTGACTGCCCGCGAGGACGCCGCCTTCCGCGCCAAGGCCATCGAATACGGCATTTCGCAAATCGACGGTGGCACCAACCTACAGATTGGCGACTACAAATACCACCACGAGGAAGAGGAGAAGAACAGCGACAAGCAGGAAGACCAGAACCTGCACCGCGAGCAGTTCAAGATTGGCGACGACCGCTCGTTGGGCGACATCATCGACAAGCTCCTCGACCACGACTTCATCCCGAGTTTCTGCACCGCCTGCTACCGTTTGGGTCGCACGGGCGAGCACTTCATGGAGTTCAGCGTGCCAGGCTTCATCAAGCGTTACTGCACGCCGAATGCCATCCTCACTTTGAGCGAGTATTTGGTGGACTACGCCACGCCTGAAGTCGCCGTCAAGGGCTGGAAGTGCATTGAGAACAACTTCAAGAACGTCGATCCGAAGTTCTTGGACGAATTGAAGAGCCGCATTGAGCGGATTAAGAAAGGGGAGAGAGACCTTTATTTCTAAAATCTGAGGTCTTTGAGCCTGTTGAAAGGCTGACCCCTACAAACTAAGAAAAGCTTTCGACAAACGGAGGCTTTTCTTGATTTTGTTGTTGAAGTTGTTAATAAGATTATGTTGTTGGGGGCAGACTCCTCTGAGGCATTGATTCAATTTGCTTTCTTGAAGAAATAGTATTGTTTAAACGACCTCAAAATAGTTTCTAAATCCTTTCTTACAATAGTTTAGCATCTTTTGCTGTGTCCAACTTTAACTTTTTTTTGATGTCAGTAAAAATGTTTGCTTCATCTCCGTCAACACCAAGCACATCATGGAACAATACATCTTTGTCAACAATATCAGGAATACTGCTATTGGTCGCATCTATATACGAACCGCGATGCTTGTCAATATCGGTAATCAGTTTTGACACCTGTCTCAATCCTCCAGGGGAATTATAGAACTCTTTTATCCGATAAACTTTGTTGTACTCCTCGCAATAAATATCATTTCTGCTTTCCCTTGATTTAAAACTGACCGAAAGCGTATTAGGTTGTCGGGCAATATATTCACTCCTATCCACATAGAATACAAAGGGGTCTTTAGCAGGTTCGTCTTCGGTATATAATTGGAACGACCCTTTCCTTCCGTCAAGTTTATGTCCATTGCAGATAGAACAACTGGGGTAAAGGTTATAAAAGCAGATACTCAGAAATGGGTACTTGTCTTTAGGCTTCCAATGGTCAAAATGGTAGTATGCTTCTTCGTCCTTATCAGAATATACGGCCTCAGCATTGTTACAATACACACAGGTTTGTATGCCCAATTTTTCCATGTAGGAGGCCATGACGGGGCGTGCCTCTTCATAGCGTATCCTGTCCACTATCTCTTCGTAAAACTTTGCTCTCCTCACAGGCAGAGCGGCACGCTCGGCACGATCTTCAGGCAATCTTGTATTACGACATTCTATGATGGTGGAAAGAAATGATGGTGCCAACAAGTCATCGAATTTTTGTTTGTACTCCTCAAACTTACTTGGCAGCAACTGTTTCAGCTCTTCAAAATCATCAATCAGTTTTTCAAGATATGCCATAAAGTCAATTTTGTTGGATAACGATGGATTCAATTCCATTATGTCCATTTGTAAGTTCACCAAACCCTCATTGGGTTGTACAAAAGCATCTGTCCTGTCTGTAAACAGGTTTTCAGCATACTTTTGCACCATATCCATTATCTCCTGTGTTATCAATATCTGCTTCATTTCTTTTCCACAAAACCCAAATGACGTTTCACTTGTTTCTTCAAATACTCGTCACCTAAACTTTCGATAAACACAAGTTCTTCCTTTGATAGTTGCCACCATGATACCTTTTTCTTTAGTATCTCATTAATCTTAGTCCGAGCCCATTCGCCAATGAAGCCATTTCTAAGGAAGAAACTTTGATAAAGAATATCGCTGATGTTGGCTGCGAGTGGACTAATAAACATCTCTCGGTCTTGTGTTTTTCCCTTGTCCAGATACAGGATGTTCTCTTTAGGTATATCCGAGAGGATAAATGGTGAATGTGTTGCGATTATGATGTTGAATGCACAATGACGGTTCAACCAAAGGCTCTTGATCATATAGAGCAATCTTGACAAGAAAAGTCGTTGATATTCAGGATGGAAGCATATTTCGGCCTCATCCAATATAAGGTTAATATGTCTGTAGGCTACACGTTTCTTTGGTATTGAGAGCAAATTCCTAATGTGATACACATAGGTACTAAATGTATATAGCAACTGTCTTTCGCCGGAACTGAATTTCGATATTTCTATAGGATTACCTTCTTTGTCTGGATTCTTGATGGTTAAAGTCGGAATAAAGAACGTCGGTGGAAGTGTGTACATAATGTTGAAAAGCTCACTTCCTCCATTTACTACGGATGTACCTACAAGTTTCAGATAGTAGTCAATGCTGAATGACTCTTTCTCTAAAACCTCAGAACCATAGCGAATCATTACATTTAGAAAGTTACGAACCTGTACAACCTTAATTGTGATATGTGACTTGTCTTTTTTTATCTGCCCGACCAATTTCATTAGCGAATCCTTTTCTCTCTTCGTCAAATCTGTTTTAGTAAACGACTTGATGCTCCATTCTTCAAAATCACTGTAACTTGGATATTTTGATGCTATTGATAGAATTTTATAGACCAAATAAGTCGCTCCTGCACGTGCAATATCATTGTCTAATATCAATTTATCATAACCAAACTCCTTTAAAATAATAGTTGGTGTAGAATTGGGATTGATTCTTACAAATTCTTCGATATTCCATGCAGTTTGTTTCAAATTGCTAAGAAGTTCATCGTTAAAGGCAAACTTGTCATAAACAGTTTGTGGAAAAAATCTATAGGTTATATCATTCAGTTCATAGTCATCAAAAAACCCTTTCCTTTTTCTGTAATATAGCAAAAGAGCAGAAAGCCTATATATTGTCAGCCTATGCTCCGTAGCCATATCGATATTACCATCTTGGTCGCGGAATGGGTTAAGAACAATCGGTGTCAAGTATCCATCGTTCTTATGATACAGATGGCTAATCCAAACAGTCCCTTCTTGTTCAGGAGCATAAACCCCGTTGCTGTCAGGTGCAAGTGAAACCTCGTCTTGATAGTCAGCACTCACAAGCGACTGAAGAGAATAGTTTGTCACCACCGAATAGTGAAGCTGGTCTGCCATCTGAGCCATGTCTTTCACCCTAAATTTGTTCTCTTTACTTTGGTGGTAGCTATGTGTATTGGCACTCAACAATTGTTCTTTCTCGCCGTCTTTTATCAGCAACACATCGTTACCCCTACAAGATATGCAATATAGATGGCCATCTTGCACATAATATAACTCTGCATACAGCCCCTCAACAAACAGCAACCGCCATGCGGCATTTCGTTTCATTCCTCTTTCTACAAGAGCGCTGAAGTTATTGATAATGCGATATATCAATTCTAGCAGTGAAGATTTACCACTACCGTTAGGCCCTACTATAGCTTGTACTGTGATTTTCTTTCCGAAGTACCAAGTCTTATCCTTATAGTTCGGATTCAGTTCTATCCTATTGTCCAGACTAAGACGTACCCGATCATTAAAAATATAATACCATTCCGACAGCACTTTTCTGAACTTGAGGTCACAAAGTTGCTGATTGATGGTCACAGCAGCTATGTTAAGTTCCGTAACATCGCGAGATGGTTTTATATTTAGATTATTATCGAGATTTTGTGTATGCATATTATTATCTTTACCTTATCGTTAAAAACATATATCTGCAAAAATGACTATCATTCATGTATGAGCTAACTAACGAACCTAAAATATCACTCCATCAATCACAAAAAGTGACAACAGAGTGCTATAATTCTTCAAGATACATCATAATCTATCAATCATGAAACATCTATATTATGCCACAAAAATAGTAAAAAAATAAACAGCATTGTAGAAGTTTTTCAGAAGTTGTCTAAAATGACAATAAAGATTGCTGTTTCAAGGAGAGTTGCTAAGAATATAGCCCAATTTGTCTTGGTTAATCTGAAGCATTTGGACGAACTGAAATTACAAATCGAGCGGATTAAGAACGGCGAGCGGGATTTGTATTTCTAAAACAACTCCGATTAAGATTATTAGATAGTGAAAAGCCTCTGCTGAAAAGTGGAGGCTTTATTTGAATCAGCTCAAAAATTGTCAAGAATCGGCTCAAATTTGCGCTGATTTGAAGGGTTTTTCTTATTTTTGTGAGCCGATTTGGAAATGATTATGGACAACAACGACCTTTTAACCTATATTCAAGCACATCCCGGACAATCGTCAGGCCAGATTGCCGATGCCTTGGCCGACAAAGCCAGTCTCGCTACCGTGAAACGTGGCATCAATGAGTTGGCGGCGCAGTATTATGTTTATTCAGAAGGCAAGGCACGGGCGACCAAATATTACGCCTCATCATTATTCGCTCCAGTGGATTTGGACGTATATTTCAGCAAGGAAGTGGATGAGCGGCAAATTCAAACGGGTTACAATTTCGACCTGATTCCCAAGGTGCTGAGTAAAGTGAACCTGTTCACGGAAGCCGAACTGCTGGAACTGAATGTCTTGCAGCACCAGTTTTCGGAGAACTTCGCTGTACTCACCGAAGAAGAAAGGCGGAAGGAGATGGAGCGTTTGGGCATTGATCTCAGTTGGAAGTCGTCGCAAATTGAAGGCAACACCTATTCGCTGTTAGAGACTGAACGCTTGCTGAAGGAGAAAAAGACAGCCTCGGGGAAGACCAAGGAAGAGGCCATCATGCTACTCAACCACAAGGATGCGCTTGATTTCATCGTGGCTCATCCCGATTATATAGAGCGACTTACCATTGCCCATATCGAGGATATCCATAGCCTGCTCGTCAAAGAATTGGGCGTTGACCGAAATATCAGGTCGCGGCGTGTAGGCATCACGGGAACAAATTACAGACCTATCGACAACGAGTTCCAAATCCGTGAGGCTCTTCAGCAAACCTGCGACTTGGTGAACAGTCGCGACAACGTGTTTGAAAAGGCACTCTTTGTGTTGGTTCTGCTTTCGTATATCCAAGCGTTCAACGATGGCAACAAACGGGTGGCTCGCATCACAAGCAATGCCTTGCTCATCGCCAATGGCTACTGCCCCATCTCGTTCCGGACAGTCGACAGCATCGACTACAAAAAAGCCATGTTGCTTTTCTATGAGCAAAACAACATCTCGGCGTTCAAGAAGATTTTTATCGAGCAATTTCGGTTTGCTGTTGAGACGTATTTCTGATTTGTAAGTAGATGGGCAAATTTAGTTTACATAATAGACTGCTGGACGCGCTTTGCGTCACTGCGAGGCACGAAGCAGTCCAGACAATCAGCTTAAACTCTGGATTGCTTCGTCGTTCCTCCTCGCAATGACCCGAAGCGAGAAAAGTCCTGTAGTAAAAAAATGATGTAGTTTAATTCTGAACACTTACTTACCTATATAGGAATCACTATGAAAAAGCCTCAGCACGCTGAGGCTTTTTTCATTAAAGGTTATCCTTAAAATACTGCGTAATCTTGGTAATCAAATGCGCCCTGTCCATGCCGTAGACGTTATGGTCGTGGCCCGGGTAGACGAAATAATCTAACTGCTTGCCGTTGTGGATGCAGTTCTCGACGAAGACGAGGCTGTGCTGCCACACCACGACGGGGTCGGTGGTGCAATGGATCATCAGGAGTTTGCCTTCTAATTTGTCGGTCTTGTTTTCGAGGCTGGTCAGTTCGTAACCTTCTGGGTTCTCCTCGGGTGTGTCCATGTAACGCTCGCCGTACATGATTTCGTAATACTTCCAATCCAACACGGGGCCGCCTGCCACACTCACCTTGAACGTTTCAGGATGGTTGATTTTCAGTGAAGTTGACATGAATCCGCCATAACTCCAGCCATCGCTGCCGATGCGGTTGGCATCGACGTAGGGCAAGGTTTTCAGCCAATTAATGCCCGTCATTTGGTCGCGTATTTCGAGTTGTCCGCATTGGCGGTGGATGCACTGTTCGAAGGCCTCGCCACGGTCGGCGGAGCCACGGTTGTCGAGGGTGAAGACGAGGAAGCCTTCTTGCGCCAAGTAATTGAGGTAAATGCCTGCGCCAGCCGTCCAAGTGTCGGTAATCAGTTGGGCGTGAGGGCCGCCATAGACATAGACGATGACGGGATACTTCTTCGAAGCATCGAAGTTGTATGGCTTGATGAGGCGGGTGTAGAGCGTCTGTCCGTCTTCGGCCTTCAGCGTGCCAAGTACGGTCTGTCCGATGCAATAGTCCTTCAGCGGGTTTTCGGCCTCGTGCAAGCGCCTGACAAACTTGCCGTTTTTGTCTTGCAAATCAACATTGTAGGGTACATCGGTGCTGTTGTAGAAGTCGAGGAAATACTTGCCGTCGGCGGAGGGAACCACATCGTGAGTGCCGTGTTCCTTGGTGATTTGGGTCACCTTGCCGCTCTTGAGTTCCATCATGTAGCAGTGGCGTTCCAACGGACTGATTTCGGTGCTGCGGTAGTAGATGTATTTTCCGTTGGGCGAGAAGCCGTTGAAGTCGGTGATGACGAAATTGCCCTTGGTGAGTTGTTGCACCAAACCCTTGCTGATGGTATATAAATAAAGGTGGTAGTAGCCGTCGCGTTGGGCCTTCCAAATGAACTGGTCGGGGTTGTTGGGGAGGAAGTATGCTGGACCTTGCGGCTCTACATATTGCTCGTCGCGGTCTTCGAAAATGGTCTGGATGAAGTCGCCCGTAATGGCATCGTATTCATTGAATTTCAAGTGGTTCTGCCCACGATTCAACACGCCGATATAGATGCGCTTGTTGTCGGGGTTCCAAGTGATGGCGGTGAGGTATTGGTCAACGGGTTCGCCTGTTTTGACCACGATTTCCTTGCCTGTGGCGATGTCGTATACGTGCAGTGTCACCTGATGGCTCGTCATGCCAGCCATGGGGTATTTGATGGGCTTGGCGGTGGCGATGCGTTCTTGGATGTCGACTAAGGGATAGTCTGTCACCATGCGCTCGTCCATGCTATAGTAGGCCAAAAGTTTGCCGTCGGGCGACCAGAAAATGCCGCCGTCGATGGCGAACTCGTTGCGGTGAACGCTCTGACCCGCAATCACGCCTTCAGGATTTTTGGTGATTTGGATTTGCTTGTCGCCTTTGGCCACATAAAGATTGTTGCCGATGGTGTAGGCCACATTCATGGTAGGCTTGCAAATGGTTTGGTTCTCAGCATCTTGTGGGATAGAGGTCATGGCATCGATGGTCTTTTTCTTGATGTCCATTTTGTTCAAGCAGATGCCATTGTCGCCCAAACCGTAGAAATAGGCTTGGTAGTCGTTTAGCCAAGTCAGTTGTGGGATGCGCGTCAGGTCGTTGACGCCCTCGCCTTTTGTGAAGGCGTTCAGCTCGTCCAAGGTCAGGAAGGTGGTTTCCTTTTTCGAGGTCGGGTTCATCGTGACGATTTCCTTGTCTTTCACCTGCATAAGGATGTCGGTGTTGCCCACCCATTTCAGTTGGTTGGGGCGTTGGGCGTAAACGCTGCGGTTGTTGTAGGAAGCGTCCTCGAGGGTGAACAACTTCTTTTCTTGCGCCGAGGCTGGCAAAGCGAAAGTCGCGAGGACGGCCAGCGATAAGAGGGTCAGGATTTTCTTCATTTTCGTTCAAATTGATATTTTACTTCGTTGATTTTTCAATTTGGCGACAAAAATAGGGATAATTTCAATACCTTTGCCCAAAATTTGACATCCTATGAAAAAGCGCAAAGTCCCGCATACTTTTGTCATCGTTTTCTTCATCATCGTCGTCGCGGCGGTGCTCACTTGGATTATCCCGCCGGGGAAATATGTGCAGGAGCAAGTCGGTGGCGAAACGGTGATGCGGTTTTATTACGCGAATCAACTGCCGGAGGCAGTTGGCGACAATGGGTTTCATCCCGAGCCGCAAACTTGGCAGGTGTTTTCGGCGTTTTACAAGGGCTTTGTCAAGCAGGCCAACATCATCGTGTTCATATTAATCATAGGCGGTGCCTTTTGGATTATGAACAAGAGCCGCGCCATTGATATGGGCATCCTTTCCTTCCTGAAATTCACCAAACGCCTCGAACGCAGCGCATTAATGCGGAAAGTCGGGGTGAACAACATCGTCATCATTTTGGTGATGTTGCTGTTCAGCCTTTTCGGGAGCGTGTTCGGAATGAGCGAGGAAACCATTGCCTTCACGCTGATAATCATCCCGTTGGCCGTTTCGATGGGCTACGACAGCATTGTTGGCCTTTGCATGGTGTATGTGGCGGCGCACATCGGTTTTTCGGGTGCCATGCTCAACCCGTTCACCATCGGCATCGCGCAGGGCATTGCCGACATTCCGCTGTTTACGGGCATTGGCTACCGCGCCATCTGCTGGGCCATCTTGACCGTGGTGGGCATTGTATTTGTGCTGCTCTATGCCCGTAAAGTCAAGAAAAACCCGCAGTCGTCCATTATGTACGAGGACGATGCCTATTGGCGCAAGATGGCCGAGGTGCCCGAAGAGGAAATGGAACGCCACACGCCGCGCAAGGCTTGGTTCGTGTTCGTCTTCCTGGCGGCGGTATTAATAACATTCTCAATTCTTTATCCGCAAACCACCCTCAAAATCGGCAACAGCGAGACCACTTTGCCCTTGCTGCCCATCGGGACGGCGGTGTTCGTGCTTTTGAGCCTCGTCACCTTGCGGAAAACGGTGCATTATTTCGTTCTCACGTTGCTCTTCGCGACGGTTTATTTCTTGGTGATTGGCGTGTTGGGCTATGAGTGGTACATCATGGAAATTGCGTCGCTGTTTTTGGTCTTGGGCATTGCCAGCGGTTTGGCCGTTGATAAAACTGCCAGCGACATCGCGAAGTTGTTCCTCGAAGGCATGGGCGACATCCTTTCGGCGGCGGTCATCGTGGGTTTGGCAGGCGGCATCGTCATCATTTTGCAGGATGGCGGCATCATCGACACGATTCTTTACGGCCTTTCCCGCTCGATGAGCGACATGGGCAAAATCGCCTCGGCGGAAATCATGTACGGCATCCAAACCTTGATTAACATCGTGATTCCCAGCGGTTCGGCCAAAGCCGCCATCACCATGCCCATTATGGCACCCTTCAGCGACTTGATTGGCATTTCGCGCCAAGCCACGGTGGTGGCCTTCCAGTTCGGCGACGGCTTCACCAACATGATTACGCCCACCAGCGGCGTTTTGATGGCCGCCCTCGGCGTGGCCCGCATCCCTTGGGACAAATGGGTGCGTTTCATCTGGAAATTCATCCTCGTCTTGGTCATCCTCGGAGGCATCTTGCTGGTTCCCACGGTGACGATGGAGTTGGCGGGATTTTGATGGCTTATGCGAAAGTTCTTATCCATAGTGTTGTTGTTGGTCTTTTTGGGGTGTCAAAAACAGGTAACCAATGCGCCTTGGAACCTCACTTACACCACTCCCGCTCAAATTTGGGAGGAAAGTTTCCCTTTGGGCAACGGTCACCTCGGCATGATGCCCGATGGGGGCATTGAAAAGGAAACTATCGTGCTGAACGACATTACTTTATGGAGCGGTGCACCAAGCGACGACAGCAATCCTTTGGCTTTGGAGTCGCTACCTGAAATTCAAAGGCTGTTGAAGGAAGGCAAGAATGACGAAGCCCAAAACTTGATGTACGAGACCTTTGTCTGCGGCGGCGAAGGTTCAGGCCACGGACAAGGTGCCAAAGTGCCTTTCGGTTGTTTCCAGACTTTGGGCAATATGACGATTGAGTCCCTATATCCCAATTCGGATTCTGTAACAAATTATAAACGAACACTTTGCCTTAACGATGCCATCCACAAGGTTTCTTTTGAAAAAGGCGGCCAACATTATGAGCGCGAGGCTTTCATTTCCCGTGTGGATGATGTGGCGGTTATTCGTTTGTCAGGTGCTGCTTCGTTTTCAATTGATTTATCCCGTCCCGAAAAAGCCGAAGTCTTCACCGATGCAGATGGTATCGTTATGCGCGGCCAATTGGACAGCCGTGTTGAAGGCGTGGAAGGAATGAAGTATTACGCTAAAGCACAGTCGGTTACCGATAATAATGAAACGATTATCTATTTCTGTGCCGCCACCGATTTTATGTGCGACAATCCCGAAATGTATGTCTATGAACACCTGCAAAAGGCCATTGAAAAAGGTTTCAATGCGGTGAAAAAGGACCACTTGAAAGCTCACCACGAACTGTTTGACCGCGTGGAGTTACAGATTGGCGAACCAAAAGAAAACCAAGGCCTTACGTTGGAAGACCATTGGAAGGATTTCCTCGTGAACGACGACCCTTGGCTGCCCGTGTGTTATTTCCATTTCGGGCGTTATTTGCTTATCAGTTCCACCCGCGAGGATCTTTTGCCGCCCAACTTGCAAGGGTTGTGGGCCAACACGATTCAAACTCCTTGGAACGGCGACTACCACCTTAATATTAATGTGGAGATGAACCACTGGCCTTGTGAGGTCTGCAACCTTTCTGAACTGCATTTGCCCTTAATCCGTTTTGCCGAAGGGTTGATGCCGTCGGGGAGCAAAACCGCCCGCGACTTTTACGGAGCACGAGGTTGGACGGCGCATGTGGTGTGCAATCCGTGGGGCTTCACGGCACCGGGCGAGCATCCCTCCTGGGGCGCGACCAACACGGGCGGGGCTTGGTTGGCCTTGCACGCTTGGCAGCATTACGAGTTTACTCAAGATGTTGATTTTCTGCGAGAAGCCTATCCATTAATGAAAGAAGCTGCTCTCTTCTTCCTTGATGCGATGATTAAAGAGCCCGAACACGGCTGGCTTGTCACCGCCCCGACCACTTCGCCCGAAAATGCCTTTTGGCTCAACGACAGCACCGCCGTCAGTGTGTGTATGGGAAGCACGATGGATGTGCAGATTGTCAGTGAGTTGTATGATGCAGTTTGTCAGTCGGCAGAGATTTTGGGCGTGGATGTGGCTTTTGCTGACAGCCTACAAGCAGCGAAATCCCATTTTCCGCCGATGCAGGTCAGCGAGGCGGGTTATTTGCAGGAATGGCTGAAGGATTACAAGGAAGTGGAGCCGCAGCACAGGCATGTGTCGCATCTGTTTGGGCTGTATCCCGGCACGATGCTTACCCAATCGAAAACGCCGGAATTAATGGATGCCTGCCGCGAGACCTTGCGCCGCCGTGGCGACGAAGGCACGGGCTGGTCGCGGGCGTGGAAGATCTGTTTTTGGGCACGCCTCGGCGACGGCGACCATGCTTATCAACTCTTGAGAAATCTATTGGAACCCGCCATCCAACTTGACGGCAAGCATCGTGCAGGCACTTATCCCAACCTTTTCTGTGCCCATCCACCTTTCCAAATCGACGGTAATTTCGGCGGCACGGCTGGCATCGCCGAGATGCTTTTGCAAAGCCATGATGGAAAAATAGAGTTGCTGCCCGCCTTGCCTTCGGTATGGAAGAATGGCCATTTCAAAGGACTTTGCGCCCGAGGCGGCAAGGTGGTGGAATGTGATTGGAAAGACGGCAAAGTCAGTCATTATAAAGTGACTTCGCGGGGAGTTAAAAACTGAGGACATAACCTTAGGGGCTATGTCCTCGTATGTGGGTCAGAAAGGTCCAACTTGAATATTGCTGCGAAAGCAATTTGTTCGCGTCCTCTGACGACAATCTGACACTGCAAAATTACAAACATTTTCCCATCCCGCAAGCGTTTTGGCGAAAAAAAAAGAATCCCCCCAAGAAACACTTCATTTGCGCATCAGACGGATGAACCAATCTTCATCGGGGTTGAACCCCCAGAAAGTTTTGCCGTCGCCGCCTAAATCCCACGGGTCTGTAACTTCAATTGGTTTGTTCGGCAGTCGGTCATATTTGCCTTTGCCCATCATCATTCGTTCGCGGCGGCGAAACTTGCGGTTGCAGAATTGTTTTCCACGCTTTTGTGACTTGCAGCAGCAACAGGTGCTGGCAGGTGACTTTTTCTTGCTTCTACTCATTGTGTCTCGAATGTTGCGAGTGGTTGCCGTGTCTATTTGCGCCACCCAGTTAAACATTACGAGACTAAAGTGTTTAGTTGATGTATCATGCTTATCGTATTTTAATTGCCTAATTCCTTCAAAAACTCTGTGGCAGTCATAAAAGGCAGGTCGCAAAACTCGGCGTAGTCCTTGCCATTGTTCGTTATGATGACATCACAGCCGTTGGCTTTGGCGCATTGGTATTGCATCATGTCTTCGAAATCTTGTACTGGACCAAATGCCATACTTTCAATGAATTGCTCGTTGTCCATTGGCAGAATTTCAATGGCATCAGCAAGATTCTCAAAAATCTGGTGGATGTCTTCTTTTGTGCGGCGGCGCAGAAGATAAGAAAGCGTTGAAAATGACATCACCGCAACACAAGTTTGGATTATGTTGGCACGACTCATGTCCAACAGCAGATTGGCTTCTGCCCCATGTTGACGAAACTCTATGGCATCCATCAGAATGTTCGTGTCGAGGAAAACGCGCTTCATCTCATGTGTTTTTCTATGATGTAAAATGTCCGCTCGTCCATGTCTTCAGCCGACAGATTCAAGCGCGTGGCTTCTTCGCGTTGCTTCTCGGTCAGGCGGATCCATGCCTCCAACTTGTTCCATTTGAGCCCAGTGGTCGAGTGTTCGCGAAACCATTTTGTCTTTGGCGATTCGGGGACATTTAGTTTTCTGCGTATCTCGTCAATGTCGCTTTCCTGCTCATTCATCGTCTCTATCAGGAACATGACCACTATCCGCTTTTCCTCATGGCTCATGGCCTGCAATAAAGCCATATATGGAGCCATAGGTGTCTCTGTGATTTTTTGTGCCAATGTTGTCATTATCTATCCTTCTTAATTTGCCGCAAAATTACCAATATTCTCCAAATGGAAATGGTATTTCTGGCAGATTTGTGAAAGATTTGTTTCTTTTTCCTCTACCCAAAAGAAATTATACCTATTTTTGCAACGCCATTCCGGGAGAAATCGGAACGGCCAGAGAAAGCGCATTCTTCGCTTTGTTCCTCACCAGTGAACCTAGACACTTCACTAAAATAACAATAGTTAAAAGGAGGATGGAAGATGGTGCTTTCACTGTTTTGTTTGTGTATTCATGCACTTACATAAACAGTGGAGCAGACCATTATTCGATATTTCTTTTTTAACGGGAAGTCTAGGCCCAACTGGTGGAAATAAGGATAAGTTTGGGAGGCTCCGCTCTGTAGTCGTTTCTAAAGTTGCCCGATTGAGCCAAAGGGCAAAAACGGTTTCAAATCATGCGAAACAATAAGACAAAGAAGAAACTGAAAATGTTGGCAATGGTAATGGCATTGTCTATTCCGATGGCAGCAACGGCCCAAGGTGGTTTGTTCCAACGCGGCGATGAACCTGCGGGACCACGAAGCAGCGGCGCGGCAGCCTTGACCAACCAAGGCTTTGGCAATCCCTTGGATCACCAACCAGACCTTTGGCGCACCGCTTGGGAGCGGATTATTCACCCTGCTTTTGGCCAGTGTTGGCTATGCAGCAATAAACAAACAAAAGAAACAACAAAAGTAAAAAGGAGAACATAAAATGAAGAAAATCAGCATGATTCTGATGGCTTTTGCATTGGCCAT
>CACZZO010000018.1 GCA_902785755.1 uncultured Bacteroidia bacterium
CGGCTTCTATGGCATGGCCTATGTGTATCAAGATGGTACTCCTTATGATGTTACGGCTCAGACCTATACCCTGACCCGCAGCAACACTGTCCGCCCGAATATTATTATGAAGTGCGAAAGGCCAATGACCTACAACCTCTATCGCGCCAACTGCGACGGCACCAATGCACAACTGATTGCAGGAAACCTGAACGACACACAATACATCGATGAAACTTGGTGGCAACTTGAAAATGGCAGCTACAAATACGGTGTCAGCGTTGCAGATTCCACCAACACGGACATTTTCTGGTCGAACTGCATTGAGAAACAAGGGGATGTGGTGGTCCAAACATGTGCTCTTTCCCAAGGCTGGAATTGGTTCTCAACCAATGTGGAAGTCACTTTGGATGACTTGAAGGCGGCTTTGTTAGAGGCTTTGCCTGGCACGACCATCTCCATCAAGTCGCAGACACAGAACACTTCCTACAATCCCAATTTGAACCGTTGGGTCGGCTCGTTGGTGTGGGATGTGGCCAAGATGTACATGATTAAGGTCGTTGCCCCTTGTGGGATTACGTTGACAGGTATGCCTATCGATCCAGAGGAGCATTCCGTCACCATCCTCAATGGAGCCAATTGGATTGGGTTCCCGCTCAATTCGAGCCTAACCCTTTCAAATGCCTTTGCGGGCTTTGCCGTCAATGGCGACAAGATAAAGTCGCAGACCAACAACGCCTTGTATAACGGCATCAGGTGGCAAGGCCAATTGAACACGCTTGAGCCGGGTAAAGGATACATCTATATCTCGAACTCATCGGAAGGAAGGATTTTCATTTTCCCGACAAACGCAAAATAATTCAAAATCAACCGATAGAAAAGAAGCCATTTCGGATGTCGTAGTTCAATAATCAATAATCAAAACTTTAATGCTATGAAAAGAATTTTTGCTTTTTTCCTGCTGATGGCGTGTTTCAGCCTTGGGAGTGTCCATGCGGCCTATCTAAGGAACATTCCCATGACCGTAACGCAACCTGACGGAACTGTCTTGCAATGCTTCGCCTCGGGCGACGAGTTCTTCAATTATTTGCACGATGCCGACGGTTTTACCATCATCCAGCATCCGCAGACGGGATACTATGTGTATGCCGAAAACCGTGATGGCCGGTTGGTGGCGACCGATTATGTCGTTGGCAGACAAGACCCCACGAGCAGAGGCCTCAAGCCGTATGCCCTCATCTCGCCCGATGAATGGACGGCAAGGAGACAGGCGTGGATGGCATCAGAGAAGCGTCCCGAATTGCAATCCCCAAGCCGTGACTACATCCCCAACCACGGCACGCTCAACAACATCTCGATCTTCATCCGTTTCTCCGACGACGAGCAGTTCACCAACTCCTATTACGACATCGACAACATGTTCAACGATGTGTCGGCTGGAGCCGTTTCCATGAAAGCCTATTTCGCTGCGGCATCCTACGGCGCGATTGAGATTCCAACCACATTCTATCCCGGACATAGTGGAAGCACCATCATTTCCTATCAAGACACCTATCCGCGCAGCTATTTCGAGCCTTACAATTCAACGACCAATCCTAACGGGTATCAAGAAAGCCAAAGGGCAGAGCGCGAGTTTTCGTTGCTGCAAAGGGCAGTGAACTATGTCAATGCCAACTATCCAGTGCCCACTTCTCTCAACATTGACTATGATGAGGATGGCTATGTCGACAATGTGTGTTTCATCGTGAAAGGCGGTGTGGGAGCATGGGGCTCATTGCTTTGGCCGCATAAATGGTCACTCCAAGACAGAGTGGTCAATATCAACGGGAAACGGGTTTGGACGTTCAATTTCCAGTTGGCCGATGCAACTTCCTATTTCAATACGTCGACGATGTGCCACGAGATGAACCACTCGTTGGGCGCACCTGATTTGTACCACTATTACCATGGTGAGGACCTGTCACCGGTAGGCATTTGGGATTTGATGGAGAACAACACCACGCCACCCCAGCATTGTGGAGCCTATATGAAGATGAAGTACGGCCATTGGATTGACGATATTCCCGAAATCACCCAACCGGGCACTTATACCTTGAATCCCATCAGTTCGGCAACTCCGACGAATGTGGCATATAAAATAGCGACTTCCGACCCCAACCAGTTCTATGTGGTGGAATATAGGGACAACACCTCCTTGTTCGAAACGGGTCTGCCTGGAAAAGGGTTGCTGGTTTACCGCATCAATACCAATTTTACGGGAGGTGTCGACTACAATCCTGATGAAGGCATTTATGATGAAGTCTACATTTTCCGCCCGGGCGGCACTGCTACTCAGAATGGCAACTATTGGCAGGCTCATTTCAGTTCGGATGTGGGAAGGCCTGAGTTCAGCGCCTCAACCAATCCTTATCCGTTTTTCTCAGATGGCACGCTCGACCCCGGTTTCAGGATATACGATATCACGAGTGCAGGAAACACCATTTCCTTTACATACGGTGGCACTAATGGCAGCTCAGGCGAAGAGATTTATATCGGCGATGAAGGAACGAATACCAACAATTACCTTCCAAGCTATTCGTTTTACAAACAATCCTTGACCCAACAGATCTATACTGCCGAGGAAATTGGCACTGCCGGAACCATCACCAGCATAGCCTTCTTTAACGGAGGAGCCACGAAGACCCGCACCTACGACTTCTATTTGGTGGCTACCGACAAGACCTCGTTTGCGAACAACACCGACTGGGTCGCAGTAACCGATGTCAACAAGGTTTTCAGCGGCGAAGTGACCATGACGGCAGGAGGGTGGACCACGATTGCTTTTGACCGGCCTTTTGCATACGACGGCGTATCCAATCTCATCCTTGTCACCGACGACAATACGGGAAGTTATACCAATTCACCCCACATGAGTTGCCGCGTGTTCGATGCTCCGAGCCAAGCCTTGCGCATCTATAGTGACAATACGAACTATGACCCGTTTGCACCTCAAGATTACTCAGGAGCGGTGCTGGGTGTGAAGAACCAATTGAAAATGCAAATCATCATTCCCGCCGGTGAAACTGTTGTGATTGGTGAAGGAGGAACAAACACCATCAATTACTTTCCGAGTTATTCATATTATAAATATTCGCTCACCCAACAGATCTATACCGCCGAAGAAATTGGCACCAATGGATTCATCGATGGCATAGGTTTTTATAACGCGGGTGCCACGAAGACCCGTATTTACGACTTCTATTTGGTGGCCACAGACAAAACTTCGTTCTTGGGAGGTAGCGACTGGGTTGCCGTCATCGAGGCAGATAAGGTGTTCAGCGGCATAGTGACCATGACAGCTGACAATTGGACCACGATTGCCTTCGACAAGCCGTTTTTGTATGACGGCACTACCAATCTCATCCTTGTCGCCGACGACAATACGGGAAGTTTTACCGGTTCGCCCCACATGAGTTGCCGCGTGTTCGATGCTCCGGGCCAAGCCATTCGTATTTACAATGATAACGCCGATTATGACCCTTCGGCTCCTTCAAGTTACGGCGGTACGTTACATGATGTGAAAAACCAAATCAAGTTGCACGTTAAAGATGCTGGCGAATTGTTTATTATTGGTGATGGAGGAACAGCCACCAACAATTACCTTCCGAGCTATACGTATTTTAATTATTCTCTCACCCAACAAATCTATACTGCTGAAGAAATAGGCACTTCTGGAATCATCAGCAGCATAGCCTTCTATAATGGCGGAGCCGAGAAGACCCGTACCTACGATTTCTATTTGGTGGCCACCGACAAGACCTCGTTTTCGGGCAGCTCCGACTGGCAAGCCGTCACTGCTTCCGACAAGGTGTTCAGTGGTTCAGTGACCATGACGGCAAACGATTGGACAATGATTGAATTCGACAATCCATTCATGTATGACGGCACTTCAAACTTGATTCTTGTCGCCGACGACAATTCAGGTGAATGGACTGGTTCGCCCCACATGAGTTGTCGTGTGTTCGATGCTCCGAGCCAAGCCATTCGCGTTTACAGTGATGGCGCCAACTATGACCCTTCGGCTCCTTCAAGCTACAGTGGAACCGTTCTTGGTGTGAAAAACCAAATTATGATGCACATCGAAAGCGCAGGTGAATTGATTGTCATAGGTGATGGAGGAACAGCCACCAACAATTACCTTCCGAGCTATTCGTATTATAATTATTCTCTCACCCAACAAATCTATACTGTCGATGAAATTGGCTCTGCCGGAACCATCCATAGCATGGCATTTTACAACGGTGGAGGCACAAAGACCCGCACTTACGATTTCTATTTGGCCCACACCAACAAGGCTTCGTTTGTGAACAACACCGATTGGGTTGTCGTTTCCGAAGCCAGTAAGGTGTTCAGCGGCGAAGTGACCATGACAGCCGACAGATGGACCATAATCAACTTCGACACCCCGTTTGAATATGATGGCATATCCAACCTTGTCCTTGTTGCCGACGACAATTCGGGCGAGTGGACCAATTCACCTCACATGAGTTGCCGTGTGTTCAACTCATTGGGATACCAGTCCATACGAATTTATGGCGACGAAATGGATTACGACCCCTTTAATCCTACCAGCTATTCAGGCACAAGACTGAACGTGAAGAACCAAATCATCTTTGGCATCACGCCTTCGACGATGCAACAGACCATCACCCTTTCCCAAGGCTGGAATTGGTGGTCGGCTAACCTCGACATCACTTTGGACGACCTAAAGGCTGCTCTTTTAGAGGCCTTGCCTGGCACGGCTATCTCTATCAAGTCGCAGACGCAGAACACTTCCTACAACCCCAACAACAACCGTTGGGTTGGCTCGTTGGCGTGGGATGTGGCCAAGATGTACATGATCAAGGTCGTTGCACCTTGTGAGATTACGTTTGAGGGTCTGCCTATCAATCCCGCTGAGCATCCCGTTTCTATCCTCAATGGAGCAAATTGGATTGGGTTCCCGCTCAATTCGAGCATGACCCTTTCAAATGCCTTTGCGGGCTTTGCTATCAATGGCGACAAGATAAAGTCGCAGACCAATAACGCCTTGTATAATGGCATCAGGTGGCAAGGCCAATTGAACGCGCTTGAGCCGGGTAAAGGATATATCTATATTTCGAACTCATCGGAAGGAAGGGTTTTCACTTTCCCGACGAGCGCGAAATAGTTTGTTTCTGCCTCCCAACATATACAAAAACAACGGCCATCTTGTTCGAGGTGGCCGTTTTGCATTTTTTAACTTATCATTTGTATTTAATGATAAAACTCTTAAATTTGCAACGATTAACTCTTGTAATAACCAAATTTTAATATTATGAAAAACAATGCTTTATTGAACGGCAAAGTGATTAATGCCATGAAAAGATTCAGTAGGAGGGGTGGAAAAATCTTCGCCTTCTTGATGCTTTTGCTCTCTTTCACCTTGGGAGTGATGGCCAATCCGGTTGATGTGGGAAGGGCGCGCCAAGTAGCGACGACTTTCCTGAACAACAACGGAGCACGAACAACAGGACTGACAGATGTATCGGCAATTGCTGGTTTTTCCAACGTGTACGTGTTCACAACCGAGAGCAGTTTTGTTTTGATGGCTGCCGACGACCGTGTGCAGCCCATTCTCGGTTACTCTCTGACGGGCCGATTCGATATTGAAAACATGCCCGCCAACAAAAGGGCTTGGATTCAGGAATACAATGATGGCATTCGGTATGCCATTGAAAACCAGCAGAGAGCATCATCAGAAGTGGCACAACAATGGCGGGACTTGGCCGAAGGCGACCCCGATGCAGGTAGGGCAATTACCGTGGTGGCCCCTCTACTCCAAACTCAATGGGACCAAGTTTCACCATACAACATGTTATGCCCTTCAAATTCAGTAACGGGATGTGTTGCTACGGCAATGGCTCAAGTTATGAAATACTGGAATTATCCGGAGCATGGAATAGGTTGGCACTCATACACCCATCCAGTTTATGGCGAACTGTCAGCGGATTTCCAGTCGACCACGTACGATTGGGACAACATGCTTAACTCTTATAATGGTTCAAGCACTTATGCCCAAAGGTTGGCTGTCGCTACATTGATGTACCATTGCGGTGTGGCCGTAGATATGAACTATTCACCTAATAGTAGTGGTGCAGGTTCCGAAATTGTGGCAGAAGCCTTAAAGACCTGTTTTAACTACTCGTCAGATGCTGTTTTCCATGATCGTTCTGAATATCAGGATAATATTTGGATTAATATGCTGAAAGCCGACCTCAACTTGAACCGTCCTGTTTGGTATTGCGGAATGGGTTCCGGAGGAGGACATGCCTTTGTCCTTGACGGATACAACAACAGTAATTACTTCCATATCAATTGGGGTTGGGGAGGATATTGTGATGAGTATTATACCATCAACAACTTGAATCCTGGTCCGGGAGGCACAGGTTCGGGTAGCAACGGAATCTACAATGACGCTCAAGGTGCCATCTTTGGCGTTCACCCGTCAGATTGTACTGCCAATGCTCCCTCGAATCTGACTTATTCCCTAAACGGACGCAATGTCACGCTTTCATGGACTTCAGCGAGCGGTGCCACAAGCTACAACATCTATCGCGACAATGTTTGTATTGGCAATGTTACTTCAACCTCTTATTCAGATATTGCACCTTTTGGCAGTTCCATCTATTATGTGAGGAGTGTGGATTCCCAAGGAAGGCTTTCGTTGTCGTCAAACGCGGTGACCGTGACGGTAAACTATCAAATCCCTGTGGTTGACGATTTGGCCGCAACCGTTTCGGGCAACAATGTGAATCTCTCATGGACGGCTCCCGAATGGTGCTATCCTCAAACGCCTTCAGCAACAATATCCTATGGAGACGGGTCGGTTTACTATTCATGGACGCAAGTGTATTACGCACATAGATACTTGGCTTCCGACATGGCTCAGTATGCCAACAAATCTGTTTACAAGATTGGGACATACATCCAATATCCGGGCACCTATACGGTATATATTTACACCAATTCCACCTCAAATAACCAACCCAGTGCAAACTCGTTGGCAGCAACGAAAACTCTTGTTTTTTCTGGCTCTACCGGTTGGCAAGACATCATACTTGACAATCCCGTGTTCATTTCCGGAACCACCGACCTTTGGGTGGTGATGAAACAGGAAAACACTGGACAAAACTTTCCTGTTCCAAGTTTCAACCTGAGCAGTTATAATGCAAATGCCTGTTATGGGGGAAGTTATTCTCCAACTTCTTTGAGCAGTGTTTCTTCTAATTACAAAATATCATGGTTTATTCGCGCTTACGTCACCGATGGCACTTACTCTTATAATGTTTATAGAAATGGTTCAAGCATCGCCAACAATGTGACCAGCACCACTTATTGCGACAACAATTTGTCAGCTGGTGCGTACAATTATTATGTAAAAACCAATTATTATGCTGGTGAATCGGATGCCTCCAACCAAGTCACGATGCAAATTGGAGCAGGCAATTACCGTTACATTTCGGCTATGGCCAACCCATCCTCAGGCGGCATAGTAACAGGGGATGGTTCATATCTTGCTGGTAATACCTGTACATTGGCAGCTACGGCCAATCCAGGCTACATCTTCACGAGCTGGACAAAAGACGGGGTGATTGTGACCACCGACAACACATTCAGTTTCATGGTGACGGACAATGCGAATTATATGGCCAACTTTACTGCAACACCATCCTCGACAACAGAAGTCGTCGCCGAGTATTATCCCTATGCCAACAACCCGAGCAGCCAATATGTGAGAGTGTATTGGAACGAGTCCTTAGGCAATGCGAATAAAGGTGACGACAGCCGCGCTAACCGCTCGACATACTGCATCTATCGCGCCAATTGCGAAGAAAGTGAGATGGAGCTGATTGCCGAAAATGTAACAGAAAATCTCTACATCGACACCGAATGGCCAGAATTGGCGGTGGGCAATTACAAATATGGTGTCAATGTGACGGACGGAAGAGGCAATGTCAGTGAAATTCATTGGAATGATGCACTTGTAGCTCCCAACCATCGTTCACTTGATGCTTCGGCTTTTTTGAACCCAGTTGCCGACAACGGACATATTGGCGATCCATCACGAGTGAATTATGACGAGGGCTGGCTCTATTATGACAATGGCTCGTATGCCACGAATGTAGGCACAGGCGGAAGCACTATTTATTGGGGAATCATGTTCCCGAGTAGCATGTTGGCTTCAAATGCTGGCGATGTTTTGTCAAAAGTGGCTCTCTTCGAAAACTCCTACAACTCTGAGCCTATCACCCTTGACATTTATTTGGGTGGTACGTCAGCTCCCGGCACATTGGTATACACCGACACCTTCAATCCGATTGGTGGCCATGCTTTCCATGAGGTGGAATTATCGACCCCTGTCGACATCAGCGGAACGCAGAACCTATGGATTGTATTAAGTGAATACGGCACTTATCCTGCTGCTGCCAGCACCGATTCAGGCGACCCCAATGGCCGTTGGATTAGCTTTAACGGAAGTAGTTGGACGGATTTGGCTTCAGTAGGTCTTTCTGGTTATTGTTGGATGATTCGCGGCTTTTTAGAAGAAGGTGGTGTTCCAATTTATGCGTCCAACTGCATTGAGAAACAAGTTTCTGAACAATCCATTGAATTGGTGGCAGGTTGGAACTGGTGTTCGTTCAACGTGGAAATCACCTTGGACGACCTGAAGGCGGCTCTATTAGAGGCCTTGCCCGGCACGGCCATCTCCATCAAGTCGCAGACGCAGAACACCAGCTACAACCCCAATAACAACCGTTGGGTAGGGTCGTTGGCATGGGATGTGGCCAAGATGTACATGATTAAGGTCGTTGCACCTTGTGAGATTACGTTTGAGGGTCTGCCTATTAATCCTTCAGAGCATCCCGTTTCTATCCTTAACGGAGCCAATTGGATTGGGTTCCCGCTCAATTCGAGCATGAGCCTTTCAAACGCTTTCGCGGGCTTTGCCGTCAGTGGCGACAGAATCAAGTCGCAGACCAACAACGCCCTGTATAACGGCATCAGGTGGCAAGGCCAATTGAACGCGCTTGAGCCGGGTAAAGGATACATCTATATCTCGAACTCATCGGGAGAAAGGATTTTCACTTTCCCAACGAGTGCGAAATAATCCGCATGGTTTTGTAACCGAAATGGCCGTTCCAAAAAAGGGGCGGCCATTTTTGATTAATTTGGCGGTTAATGGGTTATTTTTTTATTTTTGCGGCTTGAATTTTTATAACTCTTTAATTATTAACTAATATGCTAAAGCAATGAAAAGATTTTTGGTTTTCGTTTTGGCTTGCGTCTTGGGTATTTCCGCCTTTGGGCAGGCACAAATCAGTTTGCGTTCGACCGACAAGGCCGAATGTGTGAAAAGCGATTATCGCAGTCTGCAGGCTTCGTTTTCTTTTTCGGGGCTTGAGACAAGCGAAATGAACAGTGAGCGTGGTGTTTTCTCTACACTCACCATGCCCAACACCGTCGTCGGCGGCAACGAGGGAGACCCTCAGATTCCCGTCGTGAGCCAACTTATCGCCGTTCCTTTCGGCGCATCCCCAACTATCCGTGTGATTCGGTTTTCGACCCAAGATTACGACCTTGACGAATATGGAATACATACGCTGATGCCGCGTCAGCCCGACCTCCGCAAGGACCAACAGCCTGATGATGTGCCTTTCGCCTATAACGAGGCTGCCTATCAAACGCGCGGCCTTCGCTCGGAGCCTTTGGCAAGGGTGAGCGTTGATGGTATCATGCGTGGCGTTCAAGTTGGCAGAATGAGCATTGAGCCTGTCAGCTACGACCCGGTTAATCGCAAAATCCGCGTTTTTAACGATATAGAAGTGGAAGTCAGCTTTGAGGGTGCTGATGTCGCAGCCACCGAAGAAATGTTGGTGAAGACCTACAGCCCCTATTTCGATGTCCTTTACAAGCAGTTGTTCAATGGTCGTGCCGTAAGGGATGTGTACGATGATCATCCCGACCTTTGGTATGCCCCAGTGAAGATGTTGGTCATTGCCAATCGCATGTTCGAGAGCAGCATCCAAAACTGGGTGGCTTGGAAGACCACAAAGGGCATTTATGTTGACGTGAACTATACCGACGTTATCGGAACGGACGCAGATGAAATCAAGGCTTTTATCCAAAACAAGTATGCTCAAGACGCGCCTACCTTCCTAATGATCATGGGCGACAAAGACCAAGTGGCTCCTAGCGTGGCTTCCGCCAGCGAGACGGGATGCGTTTCCGACCTTTACTATTCGAGTGCCGATGGCGACCAGTTTGTGGACATGTACCATAGCCGCCTTTCCGCAACCACTCCCGAACAGATGACGGCCATGCTCAATAAGGCCTTGGAGTATGAACAATACAACATGCCCGACCCGAGCTATCTGAACAATGCTTTGCTCATTGCAGGTGAAGACAGCGGCTGGGGTGTCACTGTGGGCCGTCCCACCATTTGGTATGCCTCCAACTATTATTACAATACGGAACACGGCTTCAGCAATGTCTATGAGTTCAGTCACGGCATCTATACCAATTGCTATACTTACCTGAACAGTGGCGTGGGTTTTGCCAACTATACGGCTCACGGCAGCCAAACCAGTTGGGCTGGTCCGCAATTCACCGTCAACGATGTCAACAATTTGACCAACACGCACAAGTATTTCCTCGCTATAGGCAATTGCTGCCAGTCAGGTGACTGGGGCTACGGTACTTGTTTCGGTGAGGCTATGGTGCGAGCCGAAAACAAAGGCGCTTACGCCTATATCGGATCTTGCCCTAACACATATTGGTTGAACGACTACTACTTTGGTGTCGGTCCTACCAATCGTGCCGATGGCACCATGCCTTCGATGTCGGAAACCGGAACGGGCTGCTACGACGCCATCTGGATGGATGATGTATACAACACGGTCAATTCCATTCTTTACATCGGCAATCTCGCCGGCAATGCCGCACAAGCCCTTGGCTACTCCATACATAAAAGCACACTGTATTATTGGCAGGCCTACCATGTGTTGGGCGACGGTTCCATCATGCCTTACCGTGTGCAACCTACTGCCAATGTAGTCAGCCACATGAGTATTCTGCCCATTGGCATGTCTACTTATGAAGTGAGTGCCGTTCCGGGTTCATACGTGGCCATCAGCAAGGATGGTGTGATTCATGGCACCGCTTTGGTGGATGATTCGGGTACTGTGCAAGTTCCGATTACTCCTGTCACCTCAAACGGCGATGTCACCATTTGCGTGACCGCGCCCCAACGTATTCCATACGTCGCCACGGTTCCTGCCGCAGCCCTCAATGGCGCATACATTTCTGTGGACAGCTTCACGCCCAATGCGGCTCATGTAGGCGACGATACCAACCTGAGCATCACCTTCAAGAACGTGGGTACGGCCGCCACCACTGGCAACACAACAATCACCTTGACTTCGGAGGATCCCAATGTTACGGTTACTCAAAACACGGGTTCTTTTGGTATTTTAGCTTCTGGTTCTAGCACCACCGTGAGCGGATTCCAATTCAACATTGCTTCCGGCGTGCCTGATGCAACGAATGTAACCCTTCATTATTCCGCTGCCGACGGTGACGACATTTGGGAAGGCAATATCGTTGTCACTGCCGAGGATGCCGTGTTGGAATTCAAGAAGATGATTTGGGAAGGCAGTTTCGTCCCCGGTGAGACGATTGCAGTGACTGCAAGGTTCAAGAACACGGGTCATTACCAAGCCACCAATGCTGTGGCCACGATGACTGCACCCGGCAGTTATGTCACCATATCCAACCCGACGATTAATGTGGGGACACTGGCTGTCGACCAAGAAGTTTCTTGCCAGTTCAATGTCACTGTTTCGCCTTCTTGCCCTGAAAACGCACAAATCCCCGTCAGTTTCACTTTGACTGCTGATGGCGGTTTGACGGCCCAAGGTAGCGAGGTTTTGAAAAACTCTTGCAATGTGTTTTTCGAGCTTAGTGATTCATACGGCGATGGCTGGAATGGAAACAAACTGATTGTCTCTTTCGACGACGGCAGTCCTTCACAAACATTGACCATCCAAACGGGTGGATCGGCCAACTACACCCTTGAAATCAGCAACGGCGTTCATGTCACGCTGACATGGACATCGGGCAGCTATGCTTCCGAATGTTCCTTCAAGGTGAGCTACGAAGGCGACCTGCTGATTTACCAGTCGAGCGGCACGCCATCGGCGGGGGTCTTGCATGAGTTTGACTGCAACTGCGCTGCACCTTACCAAATGTTTATAGTTACTGTCTCATCTTCCAATACCGAACAAGGCACTGTCAGTGGTGGTGGCGAATTCAGCTATGGCCAGATTTGCGAAATCATGGCTACACCTGAAGAAGGTTATCTCTTTTCGAATTGGACCCAAAATGGCCAAGTGGTTTCCACATCAGCTTCCTACTCCTTCACGGTCGTCAATGATGTGGATCTTGTGGCCAACTTTGTCGAAGGCTTCTTGGTTGGTGACGGAGGCGATGCGATAAACGTATACTTGCCGAGCTACAGTTTGTACAACTACACGCTGTCGCAACAAATCTATACTGCCGAAGAACTTGGTTCGCCAGGCATGATTAAGAGCATTGCTTTCTACAACGGAGGCACCGAGATGACTCGTATCTACGATCTTTATATGAAGCCGACGGAAAAGAGCAGCTTCTCAGGCAGCTTAGACTGGGAGGTTGTGACTTTGAGCGATAAAGTGTTCAGCGGGGAGGTGACCTTAGTACCGGGCGAATGGACATTCTTCACTTTCGACACCCCGTTTGCTTTTGACGGCGAATCCAACGTCGTGCTTGTCGTTGACGACAATACTGGCAGTTGGATTAGTGGCATGTCTTGCCGCGTGTTTGATGCACCGAGTCAGGCCATACGCATTTACAGTGATGGCATAAATTATGACCCGTTTGCACCTACGAGCTACAGCGGAACTGTTATGGATGTGAAAACCAGATTTACCTCACGAAGGAATCCTTCAGCGGCTGCATGACCCCCTCGCGCCTCACAGCCACTGAAATAGGCCCAGACTTTGTCAGGTTGAGCTGGAACGAAAACGGTGATTCCGAGCAATGGTTTGTGGTTTATGGTGGCAATTTCGTGCTTGCCGACAGCAACGAAGATTTCCTGTTGGAAGGACTTGAACCTGAAACGCAATATACGATTATGGTGCGTCCCGCTTGCAACGAGAACCTGTTTAGCGCTCCCATCGTCATCACTACCCTTGAAGCCTGCCCCGCACCACAAAACTTGGAAGTGGGCAACATCACGCATAGCACCGCAACTTTGTCTTGGACAGGCTACAGCGACAGTTATCGTGTGCAAATAGGTAGTTCCCCCATCGTTTTCGAAGACGACTTCGACAATGGTTTTTCCACTGATTGGAACAACAATTCCGAGCTTTCTTGGACAATCGTTGACGGCCATTTCCAAAGCGGCAATGCAGGCGTGAACAATTCATCGTCCGAAATCTCAATCGTATTGAACTTCCCTGTTGACGGTACAATCGAATTTGATGCTGAATGTAGGGGAGAGGGTGTGACAACCTATTGGGACCACTGCGATTTCTATATCGACGGCACGAGAGAACTCTATTATGGTTCCAATGTTTCTGGCTGGAACCATTACGTCTTCGAGGTTTCTGCTGGCGAGCACACCTTCACATGGTCCTACACGAAGGACGGCTCTGTGAATCCTTCTGGCGACTATTTCGCCATCGACAATGTTATGATGATTGCAGGTGAAAGCAACTGGAACGATCCCATCACCGTTGATGCTGCCCCGTACACCATCACAGGCTTGAATCCCACCTCCAACTATTGTGTGAGGGTTCAGGGCGTTTGCGGCGACACCGAAACTGAATGGAGCGAGGCTGTCACGTTTAGTACCACCGAAGTCACGATCCAATCACAAACTATAGCCTTGTCCTCAGGCTGGAATTGGTGTTCATTTAATGTTGACATTACTTTGGATGACCTGAAATCGGCTTTGTTGGAGGCTCTGCCTGGCACGACCATCTCCATCAAGTCGCAGACGCAGAACACCAGCTACAACCCCAATAACAACCGTTGGGTTGGCTCGTTGGCGTGGGATGTGGCCAAGATGTACATGATTAAGGTCGTTGCACCTTGTGAGATTACGTTTGAGGGTCTGCCTATCAATCCTTCAGAGCATCCCGTTTCTATCCTCAATGGCGCCAATTGGATTGGGTTCCCGCTCAATTCGAGCATGACCCTTTCAAATGCCTTTGCGGGCTTTGCTATCAATGGCGACAAGATAAAGTCGCAGACCAACAACGCCTTGTATAACGGTATCAGGTGGCAAGGCCAATTGAATGCGCTTGAGCCGGGTAAAGGATATATCTATATTTCGAACTCATCGGAAGGAAGGGTTTTCACTTTCCCGACGAGTGCGAAATAGGTCAAAACGACCTTTTATGAAATGGAAAACGACCGCCCCGAAAAGAGCGGTCGTTTTTTTGTATAAGAAAGGAACTACTTCTTCTTCACATAGTCATTCATCTTGGCCTTGCCCCAAATCACTTCCATGATTTTGAGGGATTCGTGGACGTCCATGTTGCCTCGGGCTTCGAGGTTGCGCTGGATGAAGACGCAGTCGGTGAGTTCGGCGTTGTCGCAAACGATGTCGCGGGCAAGGGCGTCGCAGGTGGGCGCACCGCAAATGCCGCAGTCGGTTTGGGGCAGGCGGGCGCGGTATTCGTCGATTTTCTTCATCTTCTCCAAGGCGACGGCGATGTTGTCGTCCAAGACGAGCATACTACGCGGATGGATTTCGTCCACCTTCATGTGGCGCATCAGGTAGTTGCGTTCTTCCTCCAATTCGTGGTCTTTGGTCTGTTCGCCCTTGCGCTCGCGGTCGGCGATTTTGCGGGCACGACCGAACACCCGCTCACAGATGAGGAAACGGTTGTCGCAGGTAAGGATGCCGCCCGGACAACTTTGGTCGCAGGCTCGCAATTCGAGGAAGTCAACATCTTCAATCTCCTCGTTTTCAACCTTTTCCAAAAACTCAATGACATTATGGATTTCGTCGATGGAGTAGGAGTGTTTGGCATCGGAGAGACGGCGCTCGCCGTTGGTCAATGAGGTCAACACACCGTCGGCGGAGAGTTGCGAAACGGGCAGTTTCTGCTCCTTGTAGCCGTGGCCTTGTTTCTTGATTTCGTGATAGACGCGGTTGTAGAGCAAGTCCATATTAATCACCCCGTCAACCAGCGACTTTTCCTCGCCCACGGGATTTTTCACGGCAGCAATCTTGGCCGCGCAAGGCGTGATGTAGAAAATGCCGATTTGGTCGTCCTTCAAGTCCATTTCCTCCTTGATTTTGCGGCGGATATACATGGCCGTAATGTCAATGGGAGCCCGCAGCGGGATGAGGTTCTCAGTGAGGCCGGGGAATTTCACCTGAATCAGGCGCACGATGGCGGGACAGAAGGTCGAAATCAGCGGTTTGATGTCGGGATTTTCGGCGGCGTATTTCTTTTTGGCCGCCGTGTAAACAGGTATGGACGATTCCGCCTCGATGATGTGTGTAAATCCCAACTCCTTGAGAATGCAGTAGATGCGCGACACGGTAATGTCGTTAGGGAATTGGCCCATGAAGACCGCAGGCACCAAAGCTACGCGGACGGGGAAGTTGAAGATGGCCTCGAAATCGTCTTGCTCGACAAAGATGGAGCGGGTGGGGCACACCTTGAAGCAATTGCCGCAGTCGACACAACGGTCGGGAATCAGAACGGCCTTGCCGTCGCGCACGCGCAACGCCTCAGTGGGGCAAATCTTCATGCAGCGCGAACAGCCTATGCAGGTGTCCTCGTCGATTTTCAGGGCGTGGAAAAACGGGGTCTTGTCCATATCGTTGAATTGTTGTTTGTTGAATCGTTGAATTGTTTATGCGATACACTTCGTGTAGAAATTATTCAAAAATATGTTTTTCAAAATCTTACAAAATCATTTGTGGTTGTAATTTGATTTTTGATTGATTTTAAAGCTGATTTTTGGCAGATTTCTTTGCGAAGCAAATCCCTACATGAAATTAACCTCCATCTCAACCGTCGTTCCCACGCCCACAGTGGATTGGACGTTGAGTTTGTCGACGTTCTTTTGGATGTTGGGAAGGCCCATTCCCGCGCCAAAGCCCATGTTGCGGACCTCGGGCGAGGCGGTGGAGTTGCCTTCCTGCATGGCCCAGGCGATGTCGGGGATGCCCGGACCCTTGTCTTCCACCTTCAGGATAATCTTGTCGGGTTCAATGTCGGCGTAAATCATGCCGCCGTAGGCATGGGCGATGGCGTTCACCTCTGCCTCGTAAAGGGCTACGACCACCCGTTTCACGATTTGCGGACTGACGTTGAGTTGCTTCAAGGTCTTCTTGATGGCACTCGATGCGGCTCCGGCGTTCACAAAGTCCGCTTCATATACTTGGTATTCTAAGTGCATGGCGTTGTGTTTTGGTTTGACATCAGAAAATGGGCAACAGCCCCGCTTTGAAGAGCAGCCCGCAGGCCTTGAACATGGAGAAGTCGCTTTCCATGACCACCATGCCTTCGTCCTCGGCTTCCTCGATCATCTCTTCGGTGGCTTTTTTCCGCCTCACGAGGACGATGATGTCAAGGTTGCCCATCTCGCAGGTGCGGATGGTTTGCATATTGCATAATCCCGTCAGGATCACGGGGTTGTAGTCGCCGAGGGTGAGCACGTCGCTCATCAGGTCGGAGGCGAAGGCGGTTTCGTGTTCTTCGTCCAAACGGTCTTCGCCGCAACGCACCTTGGCGTTCAAAAGTTCAGATATTTCTCTGAGTTTCATTTTATTATGTTGAATTGTTGGTTGTTTAATCGTTATAATGTATCTCCTCCAAGTTCTCCTGAATCATCTCCTTCAGGTATTTCATGATGCTGACGTCGGTCATCGGCATGCCGTCGAGGGCTTCCTTGATCTCGTCAGTGTCAAAGACGAACTCGCCGTCGTCGGTGATGTGCTTGTAGATGAAATGGATGTCTTCGTGGGCCGAAAACAGCATCACCAACGAGCCCGCCAAGTCGCCCATCGGGGGACGGTCGAGGTGGTCGTGCTGGAACCAGAAGTTCAAGACGGTGCCTTTCCCAACCTCGCTTTCGATGTTCATTCCTCCGCCAGCGTTCTCGGTGTTCATCTTGATTAAAGGCAACCCCAATCCGACCTTGCGTGTGGTGCGCGAAGTGGTCCAAGGGTCGGTCACCTTGGCCAAAAATTCAGGCGACATGCCTTTGCCGTTGTCCTTGATGGTGAAGGCGTATATGTTGTCTTTCAGGCTGTCTTTGATGGTCAGTTCGACGAGGGTGGAGTTGGCCGCCGTCGAGTTTTCCATCAGGTCATAAACGTGCATTGATAGTTCTTTCATCCTAATAAGAGTTGTAGTTTTTCCTTGGGTTCAGTGTCGATGTAGCGTCCGTCCTCGCCATGGAGGGTCTTGCGGAACTCGTCGAAGGTCTTGTCGTACATGTGCAGCACGCAATGCACCTCGCCAATGATGTGTAGGAAGTGCGCATCGCTGCTCTTGGTGAAGTTGAACTTCTTCAGATAGGCGTATTTCTTCAAAAAGTCGGGCTTGGTGACGTGCTTCGAGATTTCCAAAGCGTCCGCCTTGATGTCGGGAGGCACGAAGCCCAATTGGCTCACCAAACTGCTTGCCGGCTTGTTGACGTGTGCAGGAACAAACAGCCCGCCGATTTCGTGAACCACGTCATAAAGCTGGTCCAAATCGGCATCCAATGCCGACCACAGCAGCCATTCCTCGTCGCCGACCACTTCCTCGTTTTCATCCACAATGAGTTGATAACCAAATTTTTCCTCGTCCAATGGAATGTGAGGGAGATGTTCGTCAAGAAATTCTTGGAACTTGTCCAATTGTTCGTCGTTCTCAAAATAGGCCAGGGCGTGGGCTTCTTCCTGTGTGGTGATTTCTACGCCGCCGATGACGAGGATGCCGTTTTCGCGCCCGATTTTTTGCGTCACTTTCACCTGTCGGGTTGTGTTGTGGTCGCAGATGGCGATGACATCCAAATGGAGTTTCTTGGCCTGCTCGACGATGGCAGAGGGACTCATATAGAGGTCGCCGCACGGCGAAAGCACCGTGTGCAAGTGGAGGTCGGCTCTATATGACTTGAGTTCCATAGGCATTTTTTGTCACAAAACTTTCAAAACTATTCAAAACCTTTTGTTTGTGCGAGGCGGCTCGCAACCGCTCGCCGCTGGAAAGCCGCCGGTTGGCGTGCTTTCCAACTCAAACTATTGTTTTGTGGGTTTTGTCGGTTTTGTGATAATTATTTGTTTAACAGATTATAAACCAAGCCAGCAATCTCGTATGTGGGAAGGTTGGTCTGCAAAATAGGCAAATCCTCGTCGTTGCTCTGCTCGATGGTCTCGTCGTTGGGCACGAGATTCTTCACGAGGATGATGCACGACATTTCCTTCAGCGAGGCCACGGCCATCACGTTCTTGTGGGTTTGGAGCGTAATCCAGATGTTGCCTTCCATGGCGTTGCCCATCACGTCGCTCAAAAGGTCGCTGATGTAGCAGCCATCTATCTCTCTGTCAAGGCCTTTCTCGCCCGACAAAACCTTGAGGTTGAGTTTTTCGACTAATTCTTTTACTTTCATTGTTTATCGTTTTAAATCTTGTGTTTCGTTACTATTGGACTGCAAATTTATGAATTATTTTCTAAATAGCGAAAAACACAAAAAAATAACGGCGCCGCTTGAAGCGACACCGTTATTCAAGGCAATTATTCTGTCCTTACCTACAGTTTAATGTCGATGGGCTTGAGCATGTTCTCGGGACGGAGAATCTTGTCGAGTTGCTCCTTGGTGAGCAGGTTGTGCTCAAGGACCAGTTCGTAGACGCCGCGACCGGTTTCGCTGGCTTCCTTGGCAATCTTGGTGGATTGCTTGTAGCCTATGATGGGGTTGAGCATGGTGACGATGCCGATGCTGCCTTCAACCAGTTTGCGGCAATGTTCTTCGTTGGCAACGATGCCTTCGATGCAGTATTTGCGCAGGGTGTCAAGGCCATTGGTGAGCAAGTGGATGGACTCGAAAAGGCTGTAGGCGATGACGGGTTCCATCACGTTCAGTTCGAGCTGGCCGTTGTCGGAGGCGAAGGTGATAGTCATATCGTTGCCAATCACCTTATAGCACACTTGGTTCATCACTTCGGGAATGACTGGGTTGACCTTACCGGGCATGATGGAAGAACCGGGCTGGCGCTCGGGCAGGTGGATCTCGTTGAAGCCGCAGCGAGGGCCGGAACTCATCAGACGGAGGTCGTTGCACATCTTATTGATCTTGATGCAGAGGCGCTTCATGGCCGCGCTGTATTGGATCATGCAACTCGTTGCACTGGTGGCTTCGATGAGGTTGTCGGCCAAATGGATGCTCCATCCCGTAATCTCGCGCAAGGCCTTGATGCAAGCCATGCTATAGCCCGGCTTGGAGCAGATGCCCGTGCCGATGGCCGTGGCACCCATATTGACGGTTAGGAACTCGCGGGCGGCGCTGTTCAAAGTGCGCAGTTCGCCACGAAGCGATGCGGCAAAGCCACTGAACGTCTGTCCCAAGGTCATGGGGACAGCATCCTGCAATTGGGTGCGGCCCATCTTGATGACCTCGGCGAACTCTTTGGCTTTCTTCTCCAAGGCATCGATCATCTGGGTCAGATGAGGGAGGAACTCCTCATGTTCAAGGAACATGGCCATGTGGATGGCGCAAGGATAAGCGTCGTTGGTGGATTGCGAGGCATTTACCACATCATTGGGCGAGCAGAACTCGTATTGTCCGCGTTGGTAACCCATGATTTCAAGGGCGCGATTGGCAATCACCTCATTGGCGCACATATTGGTTGATGTACCGGCACCACCTTGGATCATGTCGATCGGGAATTGGTCGTGGTGCTGTCCGGCAATCAGTTCATCGCAAGCCTGGCAGATAGCATTGGCTTGTTGGACCGTGATCATGCCCACTTCATAATTGGCAAGTGCTGCGGCTTTCTTCGTGATGGCCATACCTTTGATGAAATTGGGGTAACTGACCATCAGATTGCCACTGATATGGAAGTTTTCAATGGCGCGTGTTGTCTGTACGCCGTAGAGGGCCTCTTCTGGCACTTCTTTGCTTCCGAGAAGGTCGCTCTCGGTGCGGAATTTACTTGTTGTCTTGGCTGTCATAGCTTCAAGTGTTTTGATTTTCAATTAATTATAATAATTACAATTTTATAATCGATACAATTTTATCGTTTGCAAAAGTACAAAGAAATCAAATACTTGAAGCAAAAAAAATGAAATAATTCAAAACTATTCTTCAAAATTAAGCTTAATCTATTGGAATATAAATGATTATAAATAACTTAAGAGCTTAAGACAGCCCTAAAACCTCAATTTTGAAAATTTTTACTTTTTTTTCGTCGAAATCAAAATAAATGTCGTAATTTTGCAGCGAGATTCAAATACGATAAAAACATATCGAATAAGTGGGGCGGGTAGCATAAGTATAATAAACAAGGTATGGAAATGCCAATTATGACAAAGTGTAATCTATAAATAAGGTAACGATGATAATAAAGATTTGTACTGGAAGTTCGTGTCACCTCAATGGTTCTTACGACGTGATTCAGGAATTCAAGAGTTTGCTGAAGAAATACGATGTCGAAGACTTGATTGAGCTGAAAGCTAGTTTTTGCTTCAACGAGTGCATCAACGGCGTGAATGTGAAGTGCGAGACTGGATCAATGATGAACGAGGAGATGCCGAACATGACGCTGTGTGACGACGGTTTCCTCCTGCATCATGCCACCAAGGAGAATGCCGAGGAACTTTTTGCGAAGCAGATTTATCCTTTGCTTAACCTCAAAAAAAATGCCTGAGACCATAACGATACGGAAAGGTCTTGACCTGCCCATCAGTGGAGTGGCTGAAAAACGCCTCACCGATGCGCGCAGCATTACGACCTACGCCATGAAGCCCACTGATTTTGTGGGCCTCACGCCGCGATTGCTGGTCGAGGAAGGCGATAAGGTGGCAGTTGGCGATGCCTTGTTTTGCGACAAGAACGATGAACGCATCCGCTTCACTTCACCTGTCAGCGGGCAGGTGAAAGCTATCGTGAGAGGCGAGAAACGCAAGCTTTTGGAGGTGGTTGTGGAAGCGGATTGCAAATCCGCAGGCTCGACCGTCGCGGATTACAAATCCGCGACAGCGGCTTTGACTACGGCAGATGCAATCAAAGAAGCCATGCTGCAATGTGGCCTTTGGACCCAGCTGCGCCAACGGCCTTTTGGCACCGTCGCCAACCCTGATGACAAGCCCAAGGCCATCTTCGTCAGCGCCTTCAGCAGCGCACCTTTGGCGCCCGATTATGATTTCGTCATGCAGGGCAGGGAAGAGTCACTCAAGAAAGGCCTTGAGGCACTGGCAAAACTGACGGATGGCAAAATTCACATCTGTTTCCGTCCCAATCAAAGATTGGCGAAGCAACTCTCAACTCTCAACTCTCAACTCTCAACTCACTACATCAAAGGTCCCCATCCTGCCGGAAACATCGGCACACAAATCGCCCACATTGACCTTATTAATAAAGGAGAAATCATCTGGACGATGAACCTTCAGGATGTTGCCGTGTTGGGTGAATTGATTGCCACGGGCATTTACAAGCCCGAGCGCGTTGTCGCCGTGGCCGGACCCAATATCAAGAACCCACATTATTACCGTGTAAGGTTTGGGGCTTGTTTGGCTGAGATTATCAAAGCGCAACTGCTTAACAATGAATATCCTAAGATGGATGCCAACGATGCCACGAAGGAAAACCGCGTCATTTCTGGCGACATCCTGAGTGGCACACAAATCGCCGCTGATGGTTTTCTGAGTGCCTACGACGACTTGGTGAGCATCCTGCCTGAAGGCGACTATTACGACTTCATGGGCTGGCTGATGCCCGGCTTCAGGAAGTTCAGCTTCTCACGCACCTTCCTCAGTGGTTTTATGCCGAAAAGCACCTTCAAGCCTATGGGCATCGAGCTTCCGCGCTTCGAAAACTTCTGGAAGTTCGATACCAACACCCACGGCGACTTGCGCCCCTTGGTCTTCACGGGTAATTTCGAACGAGTTTTCCCATTCAACATTTATCCCACTCAACTCATCAAGGCCTGCATCATCGGTGACATCGAGTTGATGGAGAACTTGGGCATTTACGAGGTCGAGCCTGAAGACTTCGCCCTTTGCGAGTTCATCGACACATCCAAAACCGACATCCAACAAATCATCCGTGAGGCGTTGGAGAAACTGAGAAAGGAGGGATTATAATGTTCAATAACCTACGTCGTTTTGTTGACAAAATCAAGCCGAATTTTGTGGAGGGCGGGAAATTCGCATGGCTTCAGAGCACTTTTGAGGCCTTCGAAACCTTTGCCTTCACGCCCAATCGGGTCACCAAGCGCGGCAGCCATGTTCGCGATGCCATCGATTTGAAACGCGCCATGATTATGGTCGTCATCGCCCTCGTTCCTGCCATACTTTTCGGCATGTGGAACATCGGCTACCAGACTTCGCTCCACGCCACGGATTGGCCTTATGAATTGGGCACAGTGGCCAGTTGGTGGTATTGTCTTTGGTTTGGCTTTTTGAGAATGTTGCCCATGTTGGCAGTGTCGTATATCGTCGGTTTGGGCATCGAATTTACCTTCGCACAGATACGTCACCATGAGGTGAACGAAGGATTTCTCGTCACAGGTTTCATCATCCCAATGATTGTGCCGGTCACCACACCATTGTGGCAACTCGCTCTGGCAGTGGCCTTTGCTGTCATCATCGGCAAGGAGGTCTTCGGCGGCACGGGCATGAATTTCCTCAATCCTGCCTTGGTGGCGCGCGCCTTCCTCTTCTTCGCCTATCCCACTCGGATGTCGGGCGACAATGTATGGATTGCCGCCGACCTCTGGGGCACTGATGCCATCACGAGCGCCACACCTTTGGCTGAATTGGCCGCTGGCGTGCATCCTTCGGCTTCCGCCTTGGATATGTTCATCGGAACAATTCCGGGGTCTACCTGTGAGACATCTGTAATAGCCATTTTGTTGGGTGCCATTCTGTTGTTGTTCACGGGTATCGCCAGTTGGCGTGTCATGCTCTCTGTCGTCCTTGGTGGTGGTCTCATGGGCTTGTTATTCAATGCCATTGGCGCCAACGAATATATGCAAGTGCCATTCTACTACCATTACCTTATGGGCGGTTTCATGTTCGGTGCGGTCTTTATGGCCACCGACCCTGTTACGGCGGCTCAGACCAACACGGGCAAATGGATTTATGGCCTGCTCATAGGCATTTTCGCCGTGATGCTCCGTGTCATCAACCCGGCCTATCCCGAGGGTATGATGCTCAGCATCCTGCTCATGAACTGCTTTGCCCCACTCATCGACCACTGCGTGATGGCCAGAAACATCAAAATGCGCCAACATCGTGCCTTAAAACTCTCAAAAACCGTTAAGTCATGAAGAAAGATGTCAATAGCAATCGATATATCTTCTTGTACGCCACTATTTTAATCATCATTGTGGCAGTGCTGCTCACGGTGACTGCCTTGTGGCTACAGCCTTTCCAAGACCGCAACAAGAAGAACGAGAAACGCATCAGCATCCTTACGGCGGCGGGCATTCCCAACGTGGACGCCAAAAACGCCCCGTTGCTTTTCGAGAAGCATTGCACAGGTTCATTCCTTTTGGATGAGAGTGGCAATATCTCTGACGACGGCACCCTTCCATTATTTGTCATCAATCGTCAAATCAGCGTCATCCCCATGCAGGGCAACGGACTTTGGGGCCCCATTTGGGGCTATCTCGCCATTGCTGCCGATGGCAAGACCATTTTGGGCGCCAACTTCGACCACAAGTCGGAAACCCCTGGTTTGGGTGGAGAAATCACGACCGAGAAATTCAAAGGTCAATTCTCTGGAAAACAGATACTTGAAAATGGGAACGTGGTTCCAATTCAATTTGATGCCATCACGGGAGCAACCAAGACTTCGAATGGAGTTAAAGAAATGATTGACAATACTTTGGAGAAATATTCGGCGTATTTAACGAGAATCGCAGAGAGAGGAGAATAACTATGGCTAACTTGAATAAACTCATCATAGAACCCCTGCGCAAGACTAATCCTGTCACCGTTTTGGTGCTGGGTATCTGCTCTTGCCTTGCCGTGACCGCCCAACTCAAGCCTGCCTTGGTAATGGGCCTCTCAGTGACTGTTGTGACGGCGTTGTCGAATTTCATCATCTCGCTGCTGCGAAAAGGCATCCCCAACCGCATCCGTATCATCGTGCAACTGGTAGTTGTGGCCACCTTGGTCATCTTGATTGACCAATTCCTGAAGGCCTTTGCCTACGATGTAAGCAAACAACTTTCTGTTTATGTGGGACTTATCATCACCAACTGCATTATTATGGGACGCTTGGAGGCTTTTGCCTTGTCGCATGGACCTGGAGAGTCGTTCTTGGACGGCTTGGGTAACGGACTGGGTTACAGCTTGATACTCGTTATTGTAGCCTTCTTCCGGGAACTCTTTGGTTCAGGAACCTTACTTGGTTACCAAGTCATTCCGCAGTCGTTCTACGAGGCTGGCTATCAAAACAACGGACTCATGATTTTGCCGCCGATGGCACTTATTGTGGTAGGCGTCATTATTTGGATTCAGCGCACCCGTAACCCCGAAATGCAAGAGAACAACCAAAACTAAACGGCCATGGAATTTTTCAGACTATTTATCAAATCCGTTTTCGTCGATAACATGATTTTCGCATACTTTCTCGGTATGTGCTCTTATCTTGCTGTGTCGAAGACCGTCAAGACCAGTGCCGGTATGGGTTTGGCCGTGACTTTCGTTTTGGTCGTTACCGTTCCGGTCAACTATCTGATCAACAAATATTTGCTTTTGCCTGGTGCTTTGTCGTGGATCAGCCCAAAATTGGCTTCTGTCGATTTGAGTTTCCTGACCTATATCCTCTTCATCGCCATCATCGCAGCCATCGTGCAGATTCTGGAGATGGTGATTGAGACCTTCACGCCGTCGCTTTATTCCGCCTTGGGCATTTTCCTTCCGCTGATTGCGGTGAACTGTGCCATCTTGGGTTGCTCGCTCTTCATGCAGGAGCGCAATTTCAGCAATGTGGGTGAGGCCGCCGTGTTTGGTCTCGGCTCAGGCATTGGCTGGTTGCTGGCCATTGTGGCCATCGCCGCCATCCGCGAGAAACTGCGCTATTCCAAAGTTCCCAAAGGTCTGCAGGGTGTAGGCATCTCATTTATCATCACTGGCTTGATGGGTATCGCTTTCATGGCCTTTATGGGCATAAAAATTTGATATTATGGATTTTACGACCAATATTTTACTTAGTATTATTGTTTTTTTAGGCATTGTCTTGCTGCTCGTTGCCTTGTTGCTATGGGTACGCAACAAACTCATGCCCAAAGGTGAGGTGAAAATCACCATCAACGACGACAAAGTGCTGACTATCCCGACGGGCAACACGTTGATTGCCACGCTGGCCGAACAGAAAGTGTATCTGCCTTCTGCCTGTGGTGGCAAAGGCTCGTGCGGCCAGTGCAAATGCCGTGTGGTGGAAGGCGGCGGAACGATTCTGCCCACTGAAGTTGGATTCTTCACCCGCAAGCAGATTCAGGACCACTGGCGCTTGGGGTGCCAAGTGAAGGTGAAGGAAAACCTGAAAATCGTGGTGCCGCAGTCGATTCTGAACGTGAAGGAATACGAATGCACGGTGGTCAGCAACCGCAACGTGGCCACTTTTATCAAGGAGTTCAAGGTGCAGCTGCCCGCTGGCGAGCACATGGACTTCGTGCCTGGCTCGTATGCACAAATCAAGATACCGAAGTTCGACATCAAATATGCCGACTTCGACAAGGAACTGATAGGGGAGGAATACCTGCCTTCGTGGGAGAAATTCAAGATGTTTGACCTGCGATGCGTCAACACTGAACCCACCATTCGTGCTTATTCGATGGCCAACTATCCCGCCGAGGGCGATGTCTTCATGCTGACGGTGCGCATTGCAACGCCACCTTTCAAACCTGATCGTTCGGGATTCATGAACGTCAATCCTGGCATTGCCTCATCGTATATCTTCTCGTTGAAACCTGGTGATAAGGTGATTATGTCAGGCCCATACGGAGAGTTCCATGTGAAAGGACACGAGACTGCGGGACTGCGGGACGCGGGACGTGAGACGCAAGACAACTCTCAACTCTCAACTCTCAACTCTCAACTGCCAGAAATAATCTGGGTAGGCGGTGGCGCTGGTATGGCTCCTTTGAGGGCACAGATTATGCACCTGACCCGTACCTTGAACATCAGAGACCGCGAGATGCACTATTTCTATGGCGCTCGTGCCTTGAACGAGGTCTTCTATCTACAAGACTTCCTGCAACTGGAGAAAGATTTCCCCAACTTCCATTTCCACTTGGCTTTGGACCGTCCCGACCCCGCAGCCGATGCACAGGGCGTGAAATATACCGCTGGTTTTGTGCATAATGTGATGTACGACACCTATCTGAAAGACCACAAAGCTCCCGAGGACATCGAATATTATATGTGCGGTCCCGGCCCGATGAGTGCGGCTGTGGTCAATATGCTTGACAATTTGGGTGTGGCACCCGAGAACATCTTGTATGACGACTTCGGTGGCGGAGCACCTAAGAAATAACCAACTGAAAATACTTATTATCATGAATATACCAAAGATACATTCCATTTCCAAGAAGATTCTCGTCGGCGCGTTGGGCGCATTCTTGAGTTTCTTCCTGCTGTTCCACGCCACTGCCAACCTGCTCATCCTGAGGCATGACGGCGGCGAATGGTACAACGCTTTCTGCCACTTCATGGGCACCTATGTCATCATCAAGGTGCTGGAGATTGGCTTGTTTGGCGCACTGCTACTGCATGTGGTCTTGGCCATTTGGCTTGCCATGACCAACAAGATGGCGAGGCCTGTGGGCTACAAGAAGCCCACGCGCTCAAAGACCCACAAAGGCTCGAAGCTACAAGTGTGGACGGGCATCCTCATCTTTGCCTGCCTCTTGCTGCATTTCACGGACTTTTATTTCGTGAAAATCGGCTGGGTGAAAGGGAAATACATGGCCAAAACGGAAGATGTTGTAGAACTTAAAACTACGCAGCCCAATGCCTTCAACTATGCCGAACAGCATGGCGAATATTCCGCCAAGCAGAACTGGCTCACCAATTTCGACAAAGAAGACAAAGCCGTGCTTGAAGCCGCCGGACTTGAAGTCGAGCCTGATTTCTATCACCAAGCCCGCGAGAAATTCAAGATCTTGCACATCGTCATTGCCTATTTGGTGTTCTTTGCTGTCGTATGGTTCCACCTGCGGCATGGTTTTGCTGCCGTGTTCCAGACTTTTGGACTGTATAACTACAAATACGGCAAGGCCATTGAGGTGCTTGGCCAGATTTTCACTTGGGTGGTGTGCCTGATGTTCACTGTCGTGGTCATCGGGGTTTATTTCGGACTATAATAATAATGATGAATTATGAATGCTGAATTATGAATGTTTAAGTACAAGGTTCTATGAATTCCGCATTCCGCATTCCTAATTAAAAGACATACAATGATATGAAACTCGACTCTAAAATACCCGCTGGTCCGCTTGCCGAAAAGTGGACGAATTATAAAGCCTCGCAGAAGCTGGTCAACCCGGCCAACAAGCGCAAACTCGACATCATCGTGGTCGGCACAGGATTGGCTGGTGCCTCGGCAGCCGCCTCACTCGGTGCATTGGGCTTCAATGTGGATATTTTCTGCATCCAAGACTCGCCCCGCCGCGCCCACAGCATCGCTGCCCAAGGCGGCATCAACGCGGCCAAGAACTACCAAAACGACGGCGACAGCGTGGAACGCCTCTTCCGCGACACCATCAAGGGTGGCGATTATCGCGCCCGTGAGGCTAATGTCTATCGCTTGGCTGAGGTCAGCGGTGCCATCATCGACCAATGTGTGGCGCAAGGCGTGCCTTTCGCCCGCGACTACGGCGGGTTGCTCGACAACCGTTCCTTTGGTGGAGCACAAGTGAGCCGTACTTTCTACGCCAAAGGTCAGACCGGACAGCAATTGCTGCTCGGCGCATACGGTGCCTTGAGCCGCGAGATAGCCCGTGGCACGGTGAAACTTCACACACGCTGCGAGATGATGGACTTGGTCGTGATTGATGGTCGCGCCCGAGGCATTATTGTTAGAAACTTGGTCACCGGCGACTTGGAACGCTATGCCGCCCACGCGGTGGTGTTGGGTACTGGCGGTTACGGTAATCTCTATTACCTTTCCACCAACGCGATGAACAGCAACGGCAGCGCGGCGTGGGTGTGCCATCGCAAGGGCGCAGCCTTCGCCAACCCCTGTTATGTGCAGATTCACCCGACCTGCATCCCCGTCCACGGTGACTACCAAAGCAAACTCACGCTGATGAGCGAAAGTCTGCGTAACGACGGCCGCATTTGGGTTCCCAAGAAAAAGGAAGATGCCGAAGCCATCCGCGCTGGCAAACTGAAAGCCAACGACATAGCGGAAGAAAACCGCGACTATTATTTGGAACGTCGTTATCCCGCTTTCGGCAACCTCGTTCCCCGCGACGTGGCCAGCCGCGCCGCCAAGGAACGTTGCGACGCGGGCTATGGCGTGGGCACAGGCTTTGCCGTCTACCTCGACTTCGCCGATGCCATCCAACGCCTTGGAAAAGAGGCCGTTGAGCAGAAATATGGCAATTTGTTCCAAATGTACCAAAAAATCACCGACGAGAACCCATACGAAACTCCGATGATGATTTATCCCGCCATCCACTACACGATGGGTGGACTTTGGGTCGACTACGAACTGCAGACCACCATTCCTGGACTTTTCGCTGCTGGCGAAGCCAACTTCAGCGACCATGGCGCCAACCGCCTCGGCGCCTCCGCCCTGATGCAAGGACTGGCTGATGGTTATTTTGTCTTGCCCTATACCATGCAGAACTATCTCGCCGACCAGATCTATGTAGGGAAGATTTCGGCTACAACGCCAGAATTCGATGCAGCGGAAGCAGCTGTAAAACAGAGAATTGAGAATTTGATGAAGAATTCGTCCCTTCGACAAGTTCAGGGACCTGCGGCTTTAAAGACCGTGGATCATTTCCACAAGGCTTTAGGCAAGATCATGTGGGAATACTGCGGCATGGCGCGCAACACCGAGAGCCTCACCAAAGCGAAGAAGTTGGTCTCACAATTGGAAGATGAGTTCTGGAAAAAGGTTTTCATCCCTGGCACTGCCAATGAGTTCAATCCAGAGTTGGAGAAAGCCTATCGACTTGAAGATTATTTCGAACTGGCACAACTCGTCATCGATGACGCCATGCACCGCGAGGAATCATGTGGCGGACACTTCCGCACCGAGCACCAGACCGAAGACGGCGAGACCCTCCGCGACGACGAGCGTTTTATGTACGTCGCCGCGTGGGAATACCAAGGCCACGGCCAGCCGGAAACGATGGAAAAGGAGCCGCTGGTCTATGAACACATCCAAATCGCAAACCGTAATTACAAGTAAGCCATGAAGTTCACATTACATATCTGGCGTCAGGAGAACGCCCGCGCCAAGGGCCATTTCGAGACCTATCCTTTGGAAGGCATCTCGCCAGACTGCTCTTTCCTTGAGATGCTTGACATCCTGAACGAGCAGCTCATCAACGACCACATCGCCCATCCCGTGTGCTTCGACAACGACTGCCGCGAGGGTATCTGCGGCATATGCGGACTCTATATCAACGGTCGCCCGCATGGCAACGACGATGGCATCACCACCTGTCAGCTCCACATGCGCAAGTTCCATGATGGAGACGATATCTGGATTGAGCCCTGGCGCGCCAAACCGTTCCCAGTCATTCGTGACCTCGTGGTGGACCGTTCCGCCTTCGACAAGATCATCCAAGCGGGAGGCTACATCAGCACCACCACGGGCGGTGTTCCTGATGCCAACACGATTCCAATTCCTAAGCATAAAGCCGACATGGCCATGGATGCCGCATCCTGCATCGGTTGCGGTGCCTGTGTGGCGGCTTGTAAGAATGCCAGTGCCATGCTGTTCGTAGGTGCCAAGGTCAGCCAGTTGGCTTTGTTGCCCCAAGGCCAAATCGAGGCTGCCGATCGCGTACATAAGATGGTCTGCAAGATGGACGAATTGGGCTTTGGCAACTGCACCAACACCTATGCCTGCGAGGCCGAGTGTCCGAAACTCATCAAGCGGCAGAACATCTCACGGCTCAACAGGCATTGGATTGGGGCGTTGTTTGGGAGAGACAGGAAATAAGAGAATAAGAATCGCGCTTTTTTGAGGCGCGATTTTTTTGTAATAAAAACTATTGCTGTCAGCTAAAGTCTTTTAACGGACAGCAATAAAAAAGTTCACCAACAGCAACAAACGACAATGCCTCGCCAAACTTAATCCTTCTAAGGAACCCTTCCCAATACAAGTTGCGGTTGGCATCGGTGAAGAACTCCTCGGTAAACAGAGTGTAATTTTTGTGAAAATATGTATTTTCTACGGAGATTGTTAAAATTCTCCGTTCAAAAGTAACGAAATAAAGGAAAATACATTACCTTTGCAGTCGAAAAATGCTTGTATATGGAAACAGTCTCTGAACAAATAGCATCTAAAGGAGGTGTCATTTCCACAAAGGATTTGGAGGGGAGAGCAGAGTATGAGCGGCTGCGCAGAGCGGTCAGTAAAGGTGACATAGTGCGACTGCGGCATGGCGTGTATGCCGAGCCGTCGGCCATGCTTAATACCATGATCGATGTAGAGCGCATCGTGCCTGATGGTATCGTGTGTCTCTACACTGCATGGATGCATCATCAGCTTTGTACCACAGTTCCACCAGCCTTTTGCATCGCCATCGAAGCCAAGCGAAAGGTGGTGCTTCCTGAGGAATTGCCTATCAACCTCTATTATTGGAAGAAAGAAAACCTGGAGTTTGGCATCGAGCAAAAAGAGATTTCTGGTTTTCAGGTGCGCATGACCGATTTGGAGCGGAGTGTATGCGATGCCGTGAAATACCGCAATAAAGTTGGACTGGATGTGTGTGCCGAAGTAATCCGAAGCTATGCCCGCCTGAAGGGACGCAACCTCAGCCGTCTTTCCGAATATGCGCAAAAGCTGCGACTAACAAAAGTGATGAATAACTACCTTGAAATTGCAATAGAATGACAAAATCTATCAAGAACTACGGCAAGTCAGTCAAGACCAAGTTGCTCAATTTGATGAACTCATCAGGCTACAAATACATGTATCTGTTGGCTCGTTATTTCAATGAGCGTCTGTTATATCGCGTGTCGGTAAGCCCTTATCGCGAAAACTTCCTATTGAAGGGCGGATCGCTTCTCTATGCGCTCAACGGTTTGGAAACCCGACCCACCATCGACATCGACTTCATGGCCCAGCGCATCAGTCGTGACCGTGAGCATCTGGAAAAGGTCTTTCGTGAGATATTGAGTATCGAATGCTTGGAAGACGGTGTCACTTTCGATGTTGATGGACTCCGTTCAGAGCCGATTACTGTCGAAAAAGAATATCCAGGAACTCGCTTTTTCGTTTCTGCCCAGATGGATACCATCGTTTATCCCATGTCGATGGATATTGGATTCGGCGATGTAGTGACTCCTGGTCCCGTTACAATTGATTTCCCCTTATTGCTTCAGGATGCCCCCAGCATTAACCTCCAAGCCTATTCGCTGGAGACTATTGTCGCTGAGAAGTTCCACGCCATGGTGGAGCGCGATGTCAACAACAGCCGCATGAAGGACTTCTTCGATTGCTACCAGATTCTCACCACGAAGGAAATTGATGATGAAATGTTATATGAGGCAATTAAAGCCACCTTCGACAATCGTGAGCTTGCATATAATGCCAATCTACAATTGTTCAATGATGACTTTTGCACCGATGAAGTGCGTCTGAAGCGATGGAAAGTGTTCTTGAAAAAGATCCAGTGGAAGGAATCGGTTTCATTTGCCAATGTGATGGCCGTGATTACTGTACGGTTGAAAGGTCTGTATGATAGGTATTGGGAAGAGAAATAATATTACTGCATTTTTTCAAAAGTGCAGTAGATTTGAAGGAAGTTTTTTGCATCTTCACCTTCGAATCCTCAAATTCAGTTTGACTACTTTTCCCTGCAATACACAAAACAACTTCGTTTCAATCACCAAGTCCAAAGAGCTTCCCAAGCAACACAAAAATCATGAGATCGATTAAAAACAGTAGTGTTCCTCCTCGACGTATTTCAAAAATATCATTGGCGATTAGGATGATGTCAACAATTACAATAACTGCTATTATCAAAACGAATCTAAACACACCCCAAAACTCATCACCACCTTTGCCTTTACTATTAGCTCCATTATTACCGTTTTGCACTTTGTTTGAATTTGTGCTGACTGTTTGAAAAGTAATCGTTCCAGTAGAAGCACTTTTTGACTTGACAACATTCGATTCATCCAAGACTTCAATACCCTCTCGTGCTTTCTCATTATTTGGTTCCACCGCCAGCAATGTATATAATGTTGCCTTCGCTTTATCCTTTTTCCCTTGCTTTTCGTATGCAGAAGCCAACAGTAAGTATGCTTTTTCAAAATGTCTGTCAGCTTCTATAGCTGCCTGAAAAAACTCCATTGCCTCAACAAACTTGCCTGCATCCAATGACTTTTGCCCTTGCTCACAATAATCCGATGCTGAAAGTTGAGGCTTCTGCATTTCAGCAGTTGTTGGACTTTCGGAATCCTTATTTGAAAACCATTTTGAAAATATACTCATTACAGCTTTGTATTACTTTTTGTCCTCCCAAACCAAATGTACTCTAAACGGATGCTCCTCCATCTTCCAAACAAGCACTCGTTCTTTTTCTGCTATGCCCACCTCATCTTGATAAGGCACAAAGGCATTACCGTGGTATTCCTTTAGAAGAATGTCCATTTTCTTTAATAACTGTTGCTTTTGGGCATAACCTCTATCGATGTCGTTTTGGGCGTAGCGAAGTTCAATTCTACTCTTATCTGTGTAACTACCAGAAAGCTCTAAACTGCTGCGTCTATCCTTGGCATCCATGATCTTTTTGTTGACGGAAAGAATCTCTGCCTTAGTCACAGCAATCTGCCAAAGAATAAACTTTGGCAAAGCTTCTGTCAACTTAGTTTCGTCATACACACAGGCAATCGACATGTCATCCTGACTGCCGCGTTTGCTCAACAAAGGCAAGGTCTCTTTAATGTCGGCAAATGTAGCATCAAAGCCATCTTTCACCAATGACTTCGCCACTCGAACATAGAAATTCACGAGATTGGTCTCTTCGCCAAAAGAGTCGTCCATGCCATCGGAACCAAGAAAAATAGCAACAGGGAAGCCACCGTCGCCTTGGTAGGTATAGCGGAACTCATTCAAGGCATCAGAGTCACAAATGGAAGTGGTCTTGTTGAGGAAGCAACGGTCGTCCCACAGCACAGGCTCCTTCCATTGGGCCTCACGGTCAAACGAAATCATTTTGCCGTCACCCAGATGGAAGGCAAACCAATACTTGGGCGTACTGACGTATGCCATCAAAGTACAACCGTAAATCTTTTCCAACTTATAGCCTGACAGAAACTCTTTTTTGTACTGCTCTTCAACCTGCTCATTCTCTTTCTCGGTCAACGGATTATCCTTGGCATGTTGTTCAATCCGCTGCTGCCATTGTCCGATAATGGATGCAAACAACTGCCGAAAAGCATTATCAACAGGCCTTTCCTTGCGGAAATCCTGACGGTCTATTTCCGTCTGAATGGCCGCTTGTTGGGTAAATGGCTGGCCTACAAGCAAAGTTTCGTCAATGTTATTGACAAACTCCCTTACATTGTTCGCGATAATCTCGGTGGCAAAACGTGCTCCCACATCGCTACGGAAATAGTGCTTTCCACCGTGGCCATCACACACAACGGCAATGGCAAGTCCATCCTCGTCAATATGACTATAGGAATAGTCCTGACACACTTTGTCCGTTGCCTTATGGCTCTCGCCTTGGCAATGAAAATCAAAACACCTCATGGGAAAAGTCCTTAATCCCAATCGTCGGCGTAGGAACTGCCATCGACTTTTGTTGCTACTTCAGCACCGTCGATGTTATCCACGGCGTTCTGCACTTCGCTAATCACCTGGTCTTGCTTGGTGGTGTCGCCAGCAGTACTGCTCTTGCTGCCAATCTGCGAAGAAGTGACGGCCACCACACGAATGATTTGCTTCAGTGCATCGATGTTGTGAACCGTAAACACAGCCTCGTTGGTACCAGTAAATTTGGCCAGCACTTCCTTGTCGGCATCATCACCGATGGCAATGGCAACCTTGATGGCCGACTTGAACCAGTTGTTCGCTTTCAGCTTAGCCAAACCAGCTTCAAAGTTGTCGGTAGGGGCACCGTCTGACAGCAGAATGATTGCAGGGGCAAACGAACCACTGGCCGACTGCATAAAGCCCTTGCTGCGCGACAGTTTGTTTTCCAACTCCTCGCAAGCTGCACCCAATGAGGTCAGGCCGTTGGCTTGAACATCTTGCCAAACAAACTCGTTAGCTAATTTCGGCTCATTGTAGAGCCAGTTGCAACCCGTCGAGAACTCCAAAGCCGCCACTTTGATTTCAGCATCCGGATTGGTGACGGAAATCTCGTCCAACATAGGCAGCACATTAACCACCGCATCATTGACGGCTCCGATTTTGCTTCCAGCCATACTGCCGGAAGTGTCAATCATGAAAAAGAGCGTCATAGTTCTACGCGGTACACTTACAGTTTCGTCTAATAGTGACATAATGCTTTGATTTTATTGATTATTGATTATGATTTCTCCTTTATTGGCGGCATTAAATCCAACCTTGATGCCGTGTTTGACAGGCATAAACTCATTCGGTTCAACCGACTTGACTTTCCCGCTTGGTGTTTCAGCCGTCCACTTTTCTTTCGTCAGGTTTTGCAAAAGCAGCATATTCCTGTCCTGTGGATTGACGGCGACACGTGCATCTGGTGTGTTGTCGTAGTCGATAAAGAGACGGGTTCCATTAGTCAGCAACAGAGTGCGTAATCCCAGTTTCAACCTCCTACTGACATCCACATCACGCCCGCAATTCATACATTGCGGCTTTGCCTCATCTATGAATGTTTCTTCGCCACAATGCGGACAAATTACCAACTTGTCACGCAATGAGGCAATCAGCTTCCCCCAATTCTGTTCTATCATTCGGCTTTGTGGATTCTTCAGCATTTCCGGGCTAAACTCGCGAATAAAAGTATCGCGCAATTCCGCAGGCATCACTGGCCAACGGCGTATTACATTCTGATGAATGCCCCTAACAGGCAGATTGGTCTTGTTATTAGGGTCATAAATGAAAACCGCTTCGCTACCGTAAAACTTCTTTTCGTATGCCTCAGTCATGCAAGGACAGGCCACCACCTTGGCACCCTCAAACGGATGGTTGGCATAGAACAGCATAAACAAGATAACCGACAATGAGAATCGGTCGCTATACTTGTCGGGAATGCCGCCAGCTACAATTTCGGGTGCCATGTAACGTGCCTTGCCCATAATGCCCGATTTTTCGCCTTGTGGCATCACGTTGTCATTGTCGCATATCAGCACATCGCCCGTGTCGGGGTCGATGAAGAAATTACCATCGTTCAAGTCTTGGTAGCTATAGCCAAATCGATGCAGCATCATAAAGCCGTTGCAGATCTTCATTGCAGCGGCCATCATTGCCTGAAACGATTTGAAACTTTTCTTGGCCAAAAGGAAGTTGCCAAATTCAAAATAATTCTGCGGGCGCAATGCCATCACATAGCCAAAACTCCCTTTTTGTCGCTCTGTGATGCGTTCTGGCCAAAGAAATGCCGAACTTGGAGCACCATTCATAACATTGTTTGCCAAATTATTGTAAAAGCTCGCATCAGGCATGTTATGGTACCATTTCAATGCCTTCGGCTGGCCATTCAAATCGACCAAATACACAATGCCCTGGCCACCTCGACCAAGCTCTTTTTTTATAGTGACATAGCCCCCATTGAGAAGGCTTATTTTCTCGCCGAACTTTAATTCACTCATTTTTTTCATTTTTTAGTGTCCGCAAAAATACATATTTCTTTCCAGTATTGAAAATCAAAACCAAATCTCATCATTAACGACACTTTCCACTTCGTTTTCCAACTTATCAGGCAGAGTAAAGAAAAAGTCAATACCAGTCATAGCTTCAATCTCATCAATGGTCTTGACATAGACTGATAAAGGCTTATGTCCGGCAACATTCTCAAAGTAAAAACCTACACCTTCATATTTGCCTTCTTTGCAAACCAGAAGCACCTTGTAGAATGCATCTGGAACCTTAACCAGATTACGACCAATCACACCGTTTTTAGCTTCTCCTATAAATGGCCCAGCCGCGATGTAAACACTCCCATATTGACGGGCATAATCGCGGCATTTTTCCTCCAAGGACCGCCAATCGCCTCCATTCAAATTGTGATTTTGAGGACAAATGTTTGTGAAATAGCAACTCTCCAACATGGCTTGTTCGTCCCACTTCATATCACCAGCTGGAGCAATGTGACCTTTGTCCCATCCTGTGTTTCGATAGTCATCATTGTCGGCTTGTCTTCCTTTTGCGTCAGGGTCAGGAAAAAAGCGGCTGTTTCGCTTACAAGTGCCGTTCACTTCAACATCCGTCAACTCGTAGGCTACCCAGTTCGGCAACCTCGTATCCTTGTTGTACGAAACCGTATAGCCCTTATGCACAATTACTTGGTTCTCTCTGTCATCCATAACCCTTGGCGTTTCAATGGGTACAGTGTTAACCGCCTCGGTTTTCTTGGTTTGGGCGCAAGAGACTTGAAGAAGTGAAACGAGAAATATAAACAATAATGATAATTGATTCATAATCAGTTGTATCTATATTCAAATTGGTCGACTATAGCAAATCCAGCATTGCTTTAAAGTCTGTATTATTTGATCCATTATCAGTGAATATTTCAACAATGCAATTCTTTGACTTGAACAACTCATCGTAATCAATTTCCCAAGTTTTCAGATTGTTTTTTATTTCTTCCATCGACTTTTGGTTTTTTGTTACAAAAAACAATCTTTTGTCAGTAATGCTATTTTCAGCTATTCCATTGAAAAATACATCAAAATAGTCCGAATCCGTAATTGGCATAGAGTGACCAAAGAAGATGATGTTATCGGCTTCAGCCATTGCTTGGTTTAACTCATCAAGAAGACCCGTCTTTATGAAATTCAATTTGATAATTGGCAAAAGATATTCTCTATCAATTACTTGCTCAATTATTCGTTTAGAATCAATGCCGATAGCAAGAAAATTTGCAACTTGATACATTGGATAAGGAGAATGCTTATGTGGGACAAAAGTGTTGTGAATAAAATGAATATCATTGGGCCAAATACCAAACAAGAGATCTGCTGGATTAGTATAATTAAACGAAAAGACAGCACTCCAATCCACAATTCTCTTTGCTAACGAATATGCACATGAAGATATGATGATAGGTGCATCGGCTTTGGACTCACCATAGTCTGATCTGTCTTCCCATTGCTTTATAGTTTTTTGAACATCATCAATATATTGAGGAAGATATATTCCCCATCCATTTCGAAGCAATTGCCATGTCTGATTTATTTCAACATCAATACTAGTATTATGACATGAAATAGAATTCAACACTGCTATTCTTAAAACACCTTCGATGTCACCCCATTTTTCATTATCCTCAATCAAGCGAAAGGTTGCTGTATCACACAATCTTGATGTATAACTCGATGATTTTAGAAAGTCTCTAAACGAGGTCTTTAAACCCAAATCAAGGTCGAAGCCATTGCCTAATATCAATAGGGTTCTACTGTTACTCATGGCTTTTGAAATTTCTTTATCTGTGGAGACCAATACGGTGATTTTTGGTATACTACGGATTTAGCCATATTGCTTATCCCCAATCCAACAAAAGATTCCGCTAACCACAAATAAGTTTCATTTTTATTCAATGCTTTATCAATGACTACCCGAAAATAGTCTACGGATTGCTGAAATTGTCCTTTTTGGCACAACCCTATTCTCTTTTTTATCAATTGACTCTTATCCATTTTTCAAATATTATTTCCAATATTTACCTTCTTTTGCCAAACAAAGCTTCAAAAATCAGAGCTATTGCGCCTATTCCAACGATAATATACTCTGCATAGAAACAGATCAAGATTAAAACTGCTATCACCAAAACACCTAGAGCAATAATACCGGGTGTTATCTCGACATTGTTCGTTTGTGTCTTTCGCGGCTTTGTGTCATTGTCCCATAATTGCACCTTAGAAGTTGTCTTCCCCATTTTTCGCAAATCACATGTTTGCCAATACACGGCATTATAATATTCATCATAGAATTCTGATGGCACTAGCACCTTTGTGTGTTGTTCTATTGATCCTTGGATCACTGGAGGGTGTCCTTTCATTGTTATTGTCAACCTATTACCCCAATAACCTTTCATAGTTCTCACAGAGGCAGGAATCGTAATACTTGTATATCCCCCACCGATTATAGAAGCATCAATTTCTTGAATGCTATTGGGGAACACAAAATCTGTCAAAGGATTGCCGCAAAATGCTTTTGCACCTATAGATTTAATTGATGATGGGAAGTTGATTGTTTTAATAGAACAATCAGTGAAAGCATATGCATCAATAGAAACTACGGAAAACGGGATGGCTACTGATTTCAGTTTATTACAATAAGCAAAGGCATGGTTTCCGATTGATTGTACTGAGCTTGGAATATCAACGCTCACTATTTCTCCGCAATGGCAAAATGCATATTCTTGTATTTTTGATACTCGAAACCATTTTCCATTATAAAGCACAAACGAAGGAATCTTCACTTTGCCTTCGGGTTCCCTAAATCCCTCCCAGCCAGAGAATACCAAATTAAATTTGCATCTTTTAGGACAAACCACATAAGCTTCATCGCCAAAAATCTTATAATAAAACCTGTTTTGCTCATTGTCAACCGAAACATCATAGTCGTTTGAAGATAATGGCATATTGCTTTGTGTAGATGCATTTGATGAAGTAGCAGTCAAGGAGTTAGAGGTATTGGTTGTGTTATTACTGGAAAATGAAGCAACTACATTTTTGTTATTATCAATGACTTCCCCACGAATCCTTTTCAAAGCTTCAGTATTATTCGGGTCAATCGCCAGCAACCCATACAAAGCAGCTTTCGCTTTATCCTTTTTCCCTTGCTTTTCGTATGCTGAAGCCAACAGCAAGTATGCTTTTTCAAAATGTTTGTCTGCTTCAATTGTCGCTTGAAAATACTCCATCGCCTCTACATACTTGCCTGCATCCAAAGACTTTTGCCCTTGCTCACAATAATCCGCAGCAGATATTTGAGGCTTTTTCGGCTCGGCTTTCGCCTCCGAATCCGATCCTTTATTCGAAAACCATTTTGAAAATATGCTCATTTTTTAATATGTTTTAAACTATTACACACTTACCATCGAAAGCAAATTTACCACAAACCAGCTATCAAATCCTTGAAACACCATCCGCTTTGAATTAGCGTCCTTCAGAACTTCTATACCATCGGAATATGGTGTGATACCAACCAATTTCTTGTATGGTATTTTCATGCCTTTTTCCGCTGAATAGAATATGAGGTTTTGATTAGTCACATACAAGTCGCCAACGGCTACTTTTTCCATATACTTGTGCTCAATGGGATGCCCTTTTGACCTACCGGTGTGATAATAAACCCCTTTCATCACCTTAAAGCTGAACCCTCCACTATTCCTGACAAATTCTTTCTCTATCTTTTCCTGATAGAAAGTCACATTGTTGTATGTCCACAACAATGATTCATTTTTTCCTAAAAGCACAGGAAGTTGAACAAATGTGGAGGGCATTATGCCTTTGGAAAAATTCTTCAGGACCGTCATTTGACCCAGCTTTGCCAAATCTGTGTCCTGGTATTTTACAGGCAAATTATCGATGGGAAGCGAAAATGCCGAAGCAAAAAACCGTATCAATCCTTCTTCCTTATCGGTAAGGATGCCGTCTTTCATAAAATTCTCGGCCGCTTTGTTCAGCACATACAAATATGCTTCGTTTTGTTCCTCGTGATTCATAGGAAGTACGGCCATTACCTCACGAATATTGCGCTTCACCTCGTTTTCAGTAGCTCCATCTGTGAAATACGCCACCAAATGCCCTTTCACTACCTTTTGAGCCAATTTGCTTAATGTGTTATCCTTGTTCAAAACATTGTATGAAACATTCAACAGTTTCATCAAGCGACTAACATTTTGTTCAACGGCGTGAGTAAATGGCCTATGTATGGCATCGACAAACTTGTCCAAGGCTTTTATGGCGCAATCCGTCCTCTCATCATCTGTTATATAGCCCTTATTCTGAATCCCATTAAAGCGTTCAACAAAGTCTTTGTCCGTTAGAGGTTTACATAAATATGAAAACAAGAAACCCTCCATTTCTTGGATTCCGTTTTCGTGTTGCTCTTCACATTCTTTGTGTTTCGTCAAGAACAATCCAACATCTTTTCCGCAGTACTTACATTTTCCCATTAGCAATGATTAGCCTCATAAATAATGCCGCAAAGATACACAATCTTTTTCACAAAAAAAACTCAATATACAAACCCAAACATCCAAATCGGAACAGAATTGCACTTCGCGAGGTGCAATTTTAATCAAAAACTGCACTTTCCGAAGTGCAATTGCATAAAATTCATAGCCTCGTGTTTGGTTTCTTCGGCCAAAAACAGCCCGAGGGCACACCAGAATTGGCATACCCTCGGACAATAATACAAAAATGAAATCTCATTAAAACTCCGTCATTAGCTTTACGGTGTTGAAAATGGTCTTTTCCTTGGCCTCATTGCCGTATTTATCCACATCGACGACGTTGCGCGGGCTGTGGGTGATACACACCGGACCATTCAAGCAGCCCCCGTCGCAAGCCATGCCTTCGAAGAAGTTTTCGGTGGCCTTGTTGAATTTCAACTTGGTCAGGACGGCCTTACATTCGGCGATGCCGTTCATGGCGATGGGCTTCACGCCTTCCACGCCCATTTCCTTGGCCACGTCGGCGATGCCTTTGGCGATGCCGCCCGACTTGGCGAAGATACGGCCGTAGTACGAAGCGTTGTTCAGTTCGGAGTCTTCCATCTGCGTGGTGTCGATGCCACGAGCGTCAACGAAGGCTTGCAACTCCTCAAACGACATCACGCTGTCGATGGCACCACTGGTCTTTTCGAGCCTGTATTCCAACTTTTTGGAGGTGCAGGGACCGATGAAGACGACCTTGGCCGTCGGGTCGGATTTCTTGATGAGGCGGGCGGTTTCCACCATCGGCGACACCGAAGAGGAGATGTATTGCTTCAGTTCGGGGAAGTTTTTCTCCACGAAACTCACAAACGATGGACAGCAAGAAGTGGTCATCAGTTTTTTCTCGTTCCATTCTTGGGCCTCGCGATAGAGGGTGATGTCGGCACCAAGGGCGGCTTCCACAACGTGATGGAACCCCAATTTCCTGATGGCGGTCACCACCTGCGTGACGCGACCGAAGCGGCATTGGCTGACTATGGCCGGCGCAATGACGGCATAGACCCTGTATTTCGTGTTGTTCTCCGATTTCTTCAAAATGTCGATGATGTCGAGCACCAACGACTTGTCGGAGATGGCACCGAAGGGGCATTTATAGACGCAAGCACCGCAGGAGATGCACTTCTCGTTGTCGATTTTGGCCTTCTTGTTCTCGTCGATGGAGATGGCCTTCACCTTGCAACTCACCATACAAGGGCGGTGTTGCAGAATGATGGCGGAGTAGGGGCAGGCTTGGGTGCATTTGCCGCACTCGATGCACTTGTCCTTATCGACGGTGGCGCGGTGGTTCACGATGGTGATGGCATCCTTGGGGCACACTTCTTTACAACTGTGTACCATACAGCCACGGCAAGCGGGCGTGACATAAATGCCGTCAATCGGACATTCGTCGCAGGCGCTGTCGATGACCTCGATAACGTTGGGGTTGCTCTTGTCGCCGCCCATCGCCATCTGGATGCGGTCTTGCAGGATGGCGCGTTCCTTATAGATGCAACAGCGCGTTTCGGCTTTCGGACCGGGACTGAGCAACTTGGGCACTTCCATGTAGGCTTCCTCCAATCCACCTTCGTAGGCGCGTCGGATGATTTCTTTCAGCACTTTGTATTTGACGAGTTGTACGTCGGTGTCAAAAATCCTTTGTGAGTTCATCTTGTTTTGGGTAAAGGGGTTCAATAATAATTCAACTCTACGATTTTGCCCACCTTGCGGAGGTCGGCGGCAATCTTCTCCACGATTTTCATCTTCATCGTCGTGTCGATGGGTAGCCCTTGGTGGGCCACATTGACGCTTTGCCCGACGAAAAAGGTGATGTGGGTGGCGCGTTCAAAGAGGTAGTCCGCGAGGAGCGAGGCGCCGTCTTTCTTGGTGAAAGTCTTGGGCGTGAGGTCGGTGATGGAGATGTATTTCTCCAGCATTTGCATCAGTCGGCGCAAGGTGAGCACGCCTTCGGTGGTCAGGTCGATGCCTTTGATGTAACCGATGGGAGGCACTTCCTTGTCGGGGAAGTCGAAGCTGGTCTTCAATTCGGTTTTCAGGTGGCGTGCCACGATGGTGGAACTGGTGCCACCGCAAACGATTTTCTTTGAAGGACCGGCCAAGAATTGCTCGATGTAAAAGTCGTCCTTTTCCTTATCGACGGGCGGACCAACCATAATGTTGACATCCAACCGCTTGCGAATCTTGACGGCGGCCACGGTAGTGTCGTCGCCGGGTTTGTCGGCGTAGAGGTCGTTGCAGGCTGAAGCCAAAAGGCAAGCCACGGCCCGGGCCGACATAGAGCGCGTGATGTTGGCGTTGAGGTGCTCCATAATTTGGTCGCGTTCCCAGCCGAAGTTGAGGATTTGCCCGATGCCGGCGTGAATGGTGCCGTCGGACATAACGATGATAATGTCGTCTTCCTCAAGGTTCAGGTCGGTGCGAAACACTTTCTTGCCACACACATCAAGTTCGGTACGCTCAAAGTTCTGGCACTGGCCGCGATGGTAGTAGATGGCCTCGGGGTTGTCGAACTCGAACATCACGCCTTTGCCTTCGGTATCGACGTGGATGATGGAGAAAGTGGAGTAGGCAACGCCGCGCTCCGAGCACACTGGCAACGTCTGGATGATGGTCTCGACACACTCATAGATGTCGATGTCGTTGGAAGCCATCGTGCAGAGGATTTTCGAGGTGAGCGTGGAGAGGATGTTTGCTTTCACGCCGCTGCCCAAACCGTCGGCCAAGACGAGCGTGGTGAAGTTGTCCTTAACGGTGCTGGCCACATTGTCGCCGCACAGTTCCTCGCCGACGTGGTTCAGCGAGGTGCATCCCGTTTCTAAACAAAGTTCCATCAGTTCTTCTTGTTTTCTTCGGTTAGGGTTTTCTTGAGTTTCAGCAAGGCCACCTTGGTTTCGGCTGTGGTTTCGCCCAATAGCGATGCAATCTCTTGAGCCACACGCATTTGCTTCTTGATAACCTCATCGGTAGTGGTCAAGGTTTCCATCTTCACCTTCATAATGCGGTTTTCGTAATCGACGGTATCGGTGACGTCTTTCAGGATGCCGAAAATGACATTTTGTCCAGCCAGATAGTTGATGGAAATGTCGACGTATTTCCCAGTGGTGGGTATGAGCGTCTGTTTGCAGCTGATGTGCTTCTTCTGCGTATAGGCGTTATAAAAGTCAATGGGGCTGAAGAAGTCGGCAGCAGGCCTTCCCTTGGCGTTGGGGTCGTCAATGCCCAAGAGTTCCCTGCCTTTATTGTTGATTTCCTGAATGTTGAGTTCCGAGTCGAGGACGATGATACCTTCAGGACTGTTTTGGATAATCTCGAACGAAAGCGACTCGGCACGTTGGCGCATATAGGGCAGGCAGATTTCGATGTCGGCATAACCGTTGTAAACCGCCCAAGCCTTCTCGCGGCAGGTGGCATAGCCGCACGAGCCGCAATTCAGTTCGTCTTCGGGTTTCATCTTACCGGTCTGGTGCAGGATGGCCTCAATGTCGCGCTCGCTGGCGGCCAAACTGTGGCTGCGGAGGCGCGGATGAGCAGCCGCCAGACTTAAGTCGAGCGGGCTGTCGTCTTGCGGTCCGGTCAGGGCTTGCTTCTCGCGGCTGACGTATTTGCGCACGTCGGCAGTGGCCTTGATGGAGCCGCCCTCCTTGACCAAAGAGCAAGGTCCATTCACACAGGCGTCCACGCAAAGGTTGATTTCCATCACAACGTGGTCGAGATGCTCGATGTTCTCCAAAGCCTCCACGCACTTCTTCGGGCCATCGACGGCGATGTATTCGTAGCCTTCGGGCAGCACGGGGAACGAGTTGATGATGCCTTGCGGTATCGGGTATTCCTTGGCGAGGTTGGGCGTGCCGTTTTTCTTGTTGAGGCAGAGATTGGTGATTTCGTCGAGTTTGATGTTCTTCTCGTCGAAAAGTTTCACTACATCCTCAAAGGTCAAAACGTGGTCGATCAGGTGACATTCTTCGGCTTCGCGCTTCTTGGCGATGCAGGGACCGATGAAGACGATTCGAGCCTCGGGGTGTTGCTTCTTGATGATTTTGGCGTGGGCCACCATCGGCGAATCAACGGGGGCAAGGTATTTGAGTGCCTTCGGGTAGTATTCCTGAATCATCCGGCAAGCGGCAGGGCAGGCCGAGGTGATGAAGTTGGTGAACTCGCCCGTCTTGAGCAGGCGTGCATATTCCTTGGTGACGGCTTGGGCTCCCACGGCGGTCTCTTCCGCATCGGCGAAGCCCAACTTGGCCAAGGCCAATTTCATCACGCCAAAGTCGGTGAGGCCGAAACTCGAAATGAACGATGGCGCAACGCTGGCAATCACCTTGTCGGGACCGGCCAGCATTTGTTTCACTTCTTCCAATTCGCTATGGACAACCTTCGCGTTTTGCGGACAAGCCAACGTGCAGTGACCGCACAAGATGCAACGGTCTTCGATGATTTCGGCCTGATGGCCCTTGAAATCAATGGCTTTCACCGGACATTCGCGAAGGCATTTGTAGCAATCTTTGCATCTCGCATTGCGAAACTCAAGATATTTCGACATAATGACGGTGTTTTAGAGTTCAATCAGGGGATAGATTTCCTTCACGAAAAGTTCTTCGGCGTTGTCTTTGGTGACGTTGTGCAAAAGCAAGAAGCCGTCTTCGGCGCTGATGCTGGCCTTCTTCATCATATTTTCCGAAATGCCGTCGGTCTTCACGTTCACGCCCTTGGCGCAATGGCCGAGGCAGAAACTGGCCTGCAATTCGACGAGGTCTTCAACGTCATATTTCTTGAGGATGTCTTTCAAGGCTTGGATCACATCGTAGGAACCTTTCAGGTGGCAAGAACTGCCCACACATACTTTAATATTCATTTTGGGTTAGTTTTAAGGGGTTGTTTGTTTTTGAACGGTATTTTCTTCTTTTTGTTGTATTGTTGCCTTGCCATTTTTGGCGGGCAGCCGTTTTTTTGTGGCCGCCCGCCCGTCGATGGCTATATCAACTCAAAAATTAACTTCGGTATCGTAATAGCAGCACTTCAGCAATTGTTCCATTTCCTCTTGCGTTGGGATGCGCGGGTTGGAGCCTGTGCAAGCGTCGCCGATGGCGTTCTTGGCGATTTCGGGCAGCCTTTCAAGGAACACGTTTTCAGGCACAAAGCCTTGCTCGCAAGGGTAGGAGTCGGCACCATAGTTCTTGATGCAGTGCGGGATGTTGAGGTCGTCGTTCATCTTGCGCAGTGCGGCGATGAGCAGGGCAACTTTTTCGTCGTCGTTGCTTCCGCCGAGGTTCATTGCGTCGGCAATGGCACCATAGCGTTGTTTGGCCTCGGGGTTCTTGGCGTTGAAGGCAATCACCTTGGGCAGATACATTGCATTGGCTGCGCCGTGGATGATGTGTGCGCCAAAGTCGGCAAACACGGCTCCCGTCTTGTGGGCCATCGAGTGGACGATGCCCAACAGGGCATTGGAGAAGGCCATTCCGGCAAGGCATTGGGCGTTGTGCATCTCGTTGCGGGCGTTCACGTCGCCGTTGTACGAGTTCACCAAGTCCCTCTGTATCATCTTGATGGCGTGCATAGCCAACGGGTCGGTGTAGTCGCAGTGGGCGGTCGAGACGTAGGCTTCGATGGCGTGTGTCATTGCGTCCATTCCTGTATGGGCCACCAACTTCTTGGGCATAGTTTGGGCCAAAGCTGGGTCAACAATGGCCACGTCGGGCGTGATTTCAAAGTCGGCGATGGGGTATTTGATGCCCTTTTCATAGTCGGTGATGATGGAGAAGGCGGTCACTTCGGTGGCCGTGCCCGAGGTGGACGAAACGGCGCAGAAATGGGCCTTGGTTCTCAATTTGGGCAAGCCGAACACCTTGCACATATCTTCGAAAGTGGTTTCAGGGTATTCGTACTTAATCCACATTGCTTTGGCCGCGTCGATGGGCGAACCGCCGCCAATGGCCACAATCCAGTCGGGTTGGAAGTCTTGCATCACGGCGGCACCGTTCATCACGGTCTCCACCGACGGGTCCGGCTCGATGCCGTCAATCACTTTCACTTCCATTCCGGCCTCTTGCAGGTAGGCAATGGCCTTGTCCAAAAATCCGAAGCGTTTCATACTTCCGCCGCCTACGCAAATGACGGCGCGTTTGCCTGTGAAGGTCTTCAATGCTTCAAGAGCGTTTTCTCCGTGATAAAGGTCTCTCGGTAATGTGAATCTATTCATTTCTTTGTTGATTTTTGAGTTGGTTGTCAATTGTTTATTTTGTCGGTTTTGTTTGATTGTTGGTTGTTGAAAATCCTCTTATTTCCCGTAATAGGCTTGCTTGTAGATTTCGACGATTTCTTTCACCAACGGGTATTTCGGGTTGGCGCCGGTGCATTGGTCGTCGTGGGCTTTCTCGGCGAGGGCTTCCACATTGGCCATAAACACCTTCTCGTCGATGCCGGCTTCCTTGATGCTTAACGGCATATCCATATCTTTCATCAGTTGGCGGATGGCGGCGATGAAGTTGTCGATGCTTTCTTCGTCGTTCTTGCCACCAAAGCCGAGGAATCGGGCGGCCTTGGCCAATTTCTCATCGGCCATAAAGCGTTCATACTTTGGGAACGGAACGAACTTATTGGGTTTCAGCGAATTGTATTTCACAACGTAAGGCAACAGAATGGCGTTGGCGCGTCCGTGCGGGATGTGGTAGTCGCCGCCAAGTTTGTGGGCCATACTGTGGTTGAGGCCGAGGAAGGCGTTGGTGAAGGCCATACCGGCAATGCACGAGGCGTTGTGCATCTTTTCGCGGGCTTTCAGGTCGAACTGGCCGTTCTCGTAGGCGCGTTTCAGGTAGCCAAACACGAGGTCCATGGCTTGCAGGGCGAGGCCGTCGGTGTAGTCGTTAGCCATGTTGGAGATGTAGGCTTCGATGGCGTGGGTCAGCACGTCCATACCAGTGTCGGCGGTGGCGCGCTTAGGCAAAGAAACCACAAACTGCGGGTCGATGATGGCCACGTTGGGTGTCACGGCATAGTCGGCCAAAGGATACTTGATGCCTTTCTTCTTGTCAGTGATGACGGTGAAGGCGGTCACCTCGCTTCCCGTACCCGAAGTGGTCGGGATGGCCACCATTTTGCATTGCTGGCCCAAGTGCGGGAACTTCACCACGCGCTTGCGAATGTCCATAAACTTTTGGCGCAGGCCGTCAAACGAGGTTTCGGGGTGCTCGTAGAACAGCCACATACACTTGGCCGCGTCCATAGCTGAACCGCCGCCCAAGGCAATGATAACGTCAGGCTGGAACGAGCGCATCTCGGCCACGCCCCTCATCACGGTATCGACATCCGGATCGGGCTCCACGTCGGAGAAGATCTTGTAGTGACAGCTCTCCTCGCGCTTGTTGAGGTAATAGGTCACTTTATCGACATAGCCGAGCTGCACCATCATCGGGTCGCTCACGATGAAGGCCTTGCTGATGCCTTCCATGCTTTCGAGATATTGCACCGAACCGTATTCAAAATAGATTTTCGGCGGGATTTTGAACCATTGCATATTGACTCTTCTTTTTGCGATTTTCTTCTTGTTGATAAGGTTGACGGTCGAAACGTTGGCCGTGGTGCTGTTGTGGCCGTAGGAGCCGCAGCCGAGGGTCAGCGACGGGGTGTTGGTGTTGTAGATGTCGCCGATGGCACCTTGCGACGAGGGCGAGTTGACGATAATGCGCCCCACCTTCATTGCCTTGCCGAACTTCTCGATGAGGTCGTCGTTGGTGCTGTGGATGATGGCCGTGTGGCCCAAACCGCCCAAGTCGAGCATCTTGCGGCACATCTCGAAACCTTCCACGTGGTTGTTCACCACATAGTAGGCCAACACGGGCGAAAGTTTCTCACGCGACAGCGGATAGTCGGGGCCAACATCTTTCAAGCGGGCAATCAGTATCTTGGTGTTTTCAGGCACTTTCACGCCCGACTTGTCGGCAATCCAGTAGGCCGACTTGCCCACCACGTCAGGATTGACCGCACCCTTTTCGGCATTGATGACAAATGCCGACACCTTCTTGATCTCGTCTTCGTTCAAGAAATAGCAGCCGTTTTCTTTCATATAACTCTCAAACAGGTTGGAAATCACCTTATCGACGATGACGGCTTGCTCCGAGGCACAAATCATACCGTTGTCGAAGGTCTTCGACATCATCAGGTCGGTGCAGGCGCGTTTCACGTTGGCCGAGGTCTCTATATAACAAGGTGCGTTGCCGGGACCCACGCCAAGGGCGGGTTTGCCGCAACTGTAAGCCGAGCGCACCATTCCCGAACCGCCCGTGGCTAAAATCAGCGACACTTTCGGATGGTTCATCAAAGCCATTGTTGCTTCTACTGAAGGATGCTCGATCCATTGGATGCAGTGTTCAGGTGCTCCGGCGGCAATGGCAGCGTCGCGCAAGGTCTTGGCGGCAGCCAACGAAGATTGCTGGGCCGAGGGATGGAAACCGAAAATGATCGGGTTGCGGGCTTTGGTGCAAATCAGCGACTTGAACATAGTTGTTGAGGTGGGGTTGGTGACGGGAGTCACGCCAGCGACGATGCCGACTGGCTCAGCCACTTCCACATAACCTTCCATTTCGTTGTCTTCCACCACACCCACGGTCTTTTCGTCCTTGATGGAGTTCCAGATGTATTCTGTCGCGAAAATGTTCTTGATGATCTTGTCCTCATAAACGCCGCGCTGTGTTTCCTCGTGGGCAAGTTTGGCCAACTCGCGATGGTGTTCCAAACCCGCCAAAGCCATTGCGTAGACGATTTTGTCCACTTGCTCTTGGTCGAAGGTGACGTAGGTCTTCAAGGCTTCTTCGGCGTTTCTGACTAAAATGTCGATTTCTTCCTGTATCGATAATTGTTTATCGATTTTAACTGTTGAGGTTTCCTTTTCCTTAGATGTTTTCATTTTCTTAAAATTGTTGTTGGAAAATGTATCGGTTCGTTATTTGTTTTTCAATTTATAGGCAAGTTGGCGCGAAAGCACAGCGAGCGAAGAGGGGAGGTTCTCGTTTTTCACGAGGATGCCTTGTGGCACGTTGAGCAGCGCGAAAGCGAAGTTCCAGATGGCGAGGATGCCGCACGCCACCATTTGGTCACACACGGCCTGCGCTTGGTCGGCGGGCACGGTGATGATGCCGATTTTGACCCCGGTGCGCTGGATGTAGTTCTCCATCTTTTCCATTGGAAGGATGAATTTGTCTCCGACCTGAAGGCCGTGCAGGTCGGGGTCCTTGTCGAACCCAACCGCGATGTTCAGCCCCATACTCGAAAACTCTTTGTTTGTCAAAATCAGCCTACCCAGGCTTCCCACGCCGACCAAGATGGCTTCATCAACTTTATTATAACCTAAATAATCACTCAAATCGTTTATCAAAGTATCGATTTCAAAGCCAGTGCGGGGCTTGCCTTCCACGCTGCTCACGCCTGCCAAGTCCTTGCGGACCAAGACAGGATTGAGGTTGAGGCTTTGGGCAACGGCGGCTGCCGACACATATTCCTCGCCGTTCTGCTGCATCTTGCGGATGTGGCTGTAGTATAGCGGCAACCGGCTCAAGGTCGATTTCGGTACTACCAAGGATGTGTTGTGTTGCGTTGCCATATCGATACAGATTTATCTATTTGTTTGATGGCGCAAAAATAGTGCATTTTCCGATACGGTGTATCAAAAAAATGCACTAATTTTGAAAAGAATTATATATTGCTGATTTTTAGGGTGATAAATAATCACGGAGCAATCTCAATCTCCACACCCACACTCCAAGGCGAAGGGTTGTTAGCCTTTGTGCCAAGAATCGGGTCGTCTTTGGTCAGGATGGGGGAGAGGCGATAACTGCCGTAAACACCGATGTTGATGACATTGGCAATGCTGTAACTGATGCGCGTGGTGGCACCGTATTCGAAACGGTTCATCGCCTTGGCACCGCTGATGTAGGTAACGACTTTGCTGTCATACGGTTGCGGATTGAGGGCGTTGCCGTCGTTATCCGTCCAATTGATGTTTTCAATGAGCGTGATGTTGCGTGTGGCATTGACACCACCATACACGCCCATATCCCAGTTAATGCCCCACATGCGGATAATGATGCGCTGGAACAGTTCTCCGCGCACTTGGAAATTCCTCATGGAGGTCTCGCCTTTCAAAAGGTCCAATTGGCCGTCTTTGTTGCGGCAAATGAACTTGTTCCAGCCGAGGCCAAGGCCCATACCTATTTTATATGTCTTGCCGTACATCCATCGGAAACCGAAGTCGAAGTGGGTGTTGGAACCGTTCCATTGATTGCTTTTAAGAGGATGGTCCAATTGGAGGAAAAACGATGTTTGCCAGCCTTCATTTTTCACCTTTTTAAAAGTGCCGTTTTGGCTGTTGCGGTTGTTGGCGAGCAAGTTGACATCGCCGCCCATTCCGCTGATAGGGCAGGAGTCGTAGAAGCCGTTATAGCTGACATTCAGTTTCTTGCCTTCGCCGAAATTGCTGTTGAACAGTTTGATGCCAGTTGAATCGGGCGACACCTTATAATAACCAAGCAACACTCCGTCATTGCCTTCCACATTGATGAAAACAGGTTGGTTCTCTACAATCTCAGAGAAAGTGATTTTCACGCCGTCCTTTTCCTGCACAAGGTTGAAGGAACGTTTGGCGGGCTTGAGGTCACCAGTGAAATAGGCGGCTTGAGGCACACCGTAACCGTAGGCATAGTCGAAATAAGGATAAAGGTTGGCGGATTTCTCGATTTCGGCCTTCATTTGGAGGGCGGTCTTGTTGCGCATGGTTTGCCAAGCGCAGGCACAGAAACCAGCCGTCAGCGGACTGGCGAACGAGGTTCCGGCTGCAATGGTATAGCCTCCGCTTGGGTCGGCTACATCAGCGATGCCGAAAGCCATTACATTGGGTTTCAGTCGTTTGTCGGCAGTGGGGCCGTATGAACTGAATTTGATATGCTGGTAATTGTCCAAATCGCTTTCTATGCCGCCCACGGTGAGAACGTTCTCGGCATCGGCGGGCGTGATGATGGTCATCCAACGTTTGTCGTCGCCTTCGTTGCCGGCAGAATTACAGATTAAAATGCCTTTTTCGACGGCTTTGTTGGCGGCTTTGGCGACGTATGAGGTACCATCCATATCCTTGGTCCAGTGGCGGTCTTTACCGTAGCCGAGCGAACTATTAATAATGTCGGCGCCGTTCTTGTCGGCCCATTCCGCGCCTTGCGCCCACCACACTTCTTCCTTGAACGGCTCAGGGTCGATTTCGGTGCGGGCCAAAAGGAACTCTGCTCCAGTGGCAAGGCCAAGTTTTTGACCCTTGTCGTTGATGCCAGCGATGCAACTCAGCACCATCGTGCCATGCGTGCTCCATCCGTACACATCCTCTATTTTATTGGGGAAGTTGTAGGTTTTGAGAATCTGATGGTTGTCACGCAAATGCTGGAAAGCTGGATGGGTGTTCACTTTTGGGAAACCACCGTCCATCACGCAGATGCGCAAGCCTTTGCCATCGATGCCTTTGTCGATGAAATGTTGGCCACCGAAACGGATGAGTTGGTCGGTGAGGATTTCGTTTTTGTCGTCCTCAGTTTCCTTGAACTTGGTTTTAACGCGAGCCATTGTTCCGCTGGAAACAATTTCCTGAACACGCGCCACAAAGGGCAGTTGGGCGATTCGGTTCGCATTGTCGTCAGTAGCCTCAACGCCAATCGCATTGAGCCAACGCGATTCGCCGAAAACCTCTGTGGAATAGGTGTTTACCGCATTGATATAACTGTCGTTCAACGGGTAATTGCTGATGTCGTAAAGGTCGGCGCCGCATTGTTGGTAACGCTCGATGGCTTTCGCATCGAAGTAGGAGTAGGGGTCGAATTGGGTGTCGTTTTTGTCAGTGAAGAACACCCAAAAACACTTTTCTTGTGCCATTGCCACGGTCGAAACGAGGGCAAAAACGGCGATGATTAAATTTTTTCTCATAAAATTTGAAATTTGCTGCAAAGGTATGGTTTTATTTTCTACTTTTGTCACCAAATTTAAATCTATAAGCCTATGGAAGAAAATCTTACCAAAGAAAAATTTGAAATCTTTATGATGCTTTGTGCGTCAGGTATTGACGGGAATATATCTATGACCGAACTTGAACGCATTCTCTCACAGTTCGACAGCAAGGTCTACAACGAGGTTTTTGAATCGTGGAAATCGATGACAAGCCCTGCGTGGCTTAGCTTCTTCAAGGAGCACAAGGACGAATTCCTGAAGACCGAGGACGACAAGGCCGCTTTCATGGCCGACATCCATGACATCGTTGGTGCCGACGGCGTGAATACGCTAAAAGAGCAGAACTTCGTCAAAGTGCTTGAAATGCTAATCAACGACGAGCTTTAATGTCGTCATGTCCTATGAATCAAAGGCTTTCCGTTTGGCGCAATGCGACGGGAAGCCTTTTTTCATGCCCTAAAACCGCCTTTTCTAAATTAGAACGATTCTAATTTACGTTTTCGGTGTTTTTTGCCTGTGCAAATGTTTGAAATTAAAGCATTTGCAAAGTCGGTTGATTTGGAAAAAACTTTGCGTATTATTTGGAATGAGCGGTATATTTCCCTAAATTTGCAGCGTTTTTCGGGTGTCTTTGCCCGACAGACAAAGAAAACAAAGTCAAATCACTCAATAATTAACCCAAAAAGGAAAAATATGGCAAAAGTTAAGTCATTAGCTGAACTGAAAGCTATGAGAGAAAAGCTTCAGTCGAACCTCGACCTTCGCGAAAAGAGCAACGACCCTGATTCGTTGGTGCAAGTTAAGGTCGCCATGGCCACCTGCGGTATCGCCGCCGGCGCCAAGCAAGTAATGGAACACATGATGGAGAAGGCCGACGAGCTGAAACTCGGCGTCGTCTTCACCCAGACCGGCTGCATGGGCTACTGCCACGCCGAGCCAACCATCGAGGTGAAGTGCCCGGGCAAGGATCCGATCGTCTTCGGTCATGTCGACAACAACCGCGCTGATGAAATCCTCACCAAGTATGTGATGAACAACGAAATGGTTGAGGGTGTCATTCCCGTGAACTATGAAACTATCTAATAACCCTTAATTCGGAGGAATTTATATGGCAAAAATCAAGATGCACGTGCTCGTCTGCGGCGGTACCGGCTGCCAGGCTTCGGCAAGTGCTCAAATCATCAAGAACTTCGAGGACATTCTCGCCGCGAAGGGCTTGCAGGATGAAGTTCAGGTGGTCAGAACGGGTTGCTTCGGCTTCTGCGAGAAGGGACCTATCGTGAAGATCATGCCTGACAACACGTTCTACACTCAGGTGAAGCCTGAAGACGTCGAGAAGATCATCAACGAGCACATCATCAAGGGCCGTAAGGTCACCGATTTGCTCTACATGGACCCTGAAAACAAGGAACATGTCGCCGACTCGAAGCACATGGGCTTCTACCGTAAGCAACTGCGTATCGCTTTGCGTAACTGCGGTTTCATCAACCCCGAAAACATCGACGAGTGCATCTCGCGCGGCGGTTATGAGGCATTAGGCAAGGTGCTATCCGAAATGACCCCCCAACAGGTGGTCGACGAAATCACCAAGTCGGGCCTCCGTGGCCGTGGCGGTGCTGGTTTCCCCACTGGCGTGAAATGGGGCCTCTGCGCCAAGAACAAGTGCGATGAAATGTACGTCATCTGCAACGCCGACGAAGGCGACCCGGGTGCGTTCATGGACCGTTCCATCATGGAAGGCGACCCGCACAGCATCGTCGAGGCTATGGCCATCTGCGGCTATGCCATCGGCGCCACCCACGGTTTGGTCTACATCCGTGCTGAATACCCGTTGGCCATCCACCGTCTGCAAGTCGCCATTGCCCAGGCTCGCGAATACGGCCTGCTCGGTAAAGACATCCTCGGCTCGGGCTTCGATTTCGACATCGAGCTCCGTTACGGTGCCGGCGCATTCGTTTGCGGTGAGGAAACCGCTCTGATCCACTCGATGGAAGGTATGCGCGGTGAACCCACGCTGAAACCCCCGTTCCCGGCTGTTCATGGCTACAAGGGTCAACCCTCCAACGTGAATAACGTGGAGACCTTCGCCAACATCCCGATCATCATCACCAAGGGTGCCGACTGGTTTGCCAGCATCGGTTCCGAGAAGTCGAAGGGCACGAAGGTGTTCGCTCTGGCCGGTCAGATCAACAACGTCGGTCTGATTGAGGTTCCGATGGGCACCACCTTGCGCGACATCATCTACGAAATCGGTGGTGGCATCAAGGGTGGCCGTAAGTTCAAGGCCGTCCAAACCGGTGGTCCTTCAGGCGGCTGCTTGACGGAGAAACACCTTGACACTGCTATCGACTATGAAAGCCTTGCCGCTGCCGGCTCCATGATGGGCTCGGGCGGTATGGTGGTCATGGACGACACCTCCTGCATGGTGGCCATCGCCAAGTTCTACTTGGAGTTCACCTGCGAAGAAAGTTGCGGTAAGTGCTCGCCCTGCCGTATCGGTAACAAGCGTATGCTCGAAATCCTCACCAAGATCACGGAAGGCAGAGGCACTATGGACGACCTTCAGGAACTCCGCAACCTCGCCGCAGTGATTAAGGATACCGCCCTCTGCGGTCTGGGTCAGACCTCACCGAACCCGGTGCTTTCGACCCTCGACAACTTCTGGGATGAGTATGTTGAGCACGTTGTTGACAAGAAATGCCGCGCTGGCGTCTGCAAGAAGCTCATGCGTTATGAAATTGACAAGGAGAAGTGCATTGGTTGCGGCGCTTGTAAGAAGAACTGCCCCGCCGAGGCCATCTCGAAGACCGACTACATCGCTCCCGGCCACAAGCTGCCTTCGATGATGATCGATCCTTCCAAGTGCATCAAGTGCGGTGCCTGTATCTCAACCTGTAAGTTCAATGCCATTTCTGTCAAATAAAATAGAGGAGGAGACATATTATGATTAATGTAACAATTGATAACAAACAGATTCAGGTCCCGGAAGGCACTACTATCCTGAAAGCCGCCCGCATGGCCGGTATCCATATTCCTACCCTTTGCTATTTTGAACTGGCAGGAATGAAATTTGAAAACAAACCCGGTGGCTGCCGCGTGTGCGTCGTCGAAGTGGTGAAAGACTTCAACGGCCGTCCGCGTCGTAACCTTGCTCCGGCTTGCGCCACCGACTGCGTGGAAGGCATGGAAGTGCTGACCCACAGCGCCCGTGTCATCAACGCCCGCCGCACCGTGGTCGAACTCATCCTTTCCGACCACCCGGCCGACTGCTTGACCTGCGCCAAGAGCGGCAACTGCGAATTGCAGAGTCTTGCCCAGTACCTCGGCATCCGTGAGATTCCGTTCAAGGGTGAACAGAGCCACTATCGCCAAGACATGTCGCCCAGCATCGTGCGCGACATGGACAAGTGCGTCATGTGCCGCCGCTGCGAAAACATGTGTAACAACATCCAGACCGTTGGTGCCCTGAGCGCCATCAACCGTGGCTTCAGCGCTGTCGTGGCTCCTGCTTTCGAGCAAGACCTTGTCGACTCGCCTTGTGTCATGTGCGGTCAGTGCGTGCAGGTGTGCCCCGTTGGCGCCCTCAGCGAGGTGGACGACACCCGCAACGTCATGGCTGCCATCAACAACCCGAAGAAGACCGTCATCGTCAACACGGCTCCCGCTACCCGCGTGGCCCTCGGTGAAGAGTTTGGCATGCCCGCCGGCACCATCGTCACCGGCCAGATGGCCGCTGCCCTGCGTCGCCTCGGCTTCGACTATGTGTTTGACACCGACTTCACTGCCGACCTTACCATCATGGAGGAAGGCACCGAGCTCCTCGGCCGTATCAAGAAGTTCATGGCTGGCGACAAGAGCGTCCGTCTGCCTATCCTCACTTCCTGCTGCCCGGGTTGGGTCAACTTCTTCGAGCACAACTTCCCCGACATGCTGGATGTGCCTTCAACCGCCAAGTCGCCTATGCAGATGTTTGGCGCTGTCGCCAAGAACTACTGGGCCGACAAGATGGGCATCAAGAGAGAAGACCTCGTCGTCGTCTCCATCATGCCTTGCTTGGCCAAGAAGTACGAAAGCAAGCGTAAAGAATTCTACAAGGATGGCAATCCCGACATCGACTACGTCCTGACAACCCGCGAGTTGGCCCGCTTGATCAAGCAGTTCAACCTCAACCTGAAGGATATGCCGAGCGAAGACTACGACGACCCGTTGGGCGAATCCACGGGTGCTGCCGTCATCTTCGGTGCCACTGGTGGTGTGATCGAAGCTGCCACCCGTACCGCTTACGAGGTGTTCACCGGCAAACAATGCCCGAAGATTGACTTCACCGAACTCCGTGGTATGGAAGGCATCCGCGATGCTTGGGTTGACTTTGATGGTACGCCCATCCACATCGGCATTGCCCACGGTCTGAGCAACGCTCGTACCCTCCTTGAGAGAGTGCGCGAAGGCAAGGAACAGTTCCACGCCATCGAGGTCATGGCCTGCCCCGGCGGTTGCGTCGGCGGCGCTGGTCAGCCCTACCACCACGGCAACAGCGAGATCATCAAGAAGCGCACGGAAGCCATCTACCGCGAGGATGCTGGCAAACCTATCCGTAAGTCGCACGAGAATCCTTCGATCATCAAGTTGTACAAGGAGTATCTTGGTGAGCCTTGCGGCCATCTGTCACACGAACTGCTGCACACCCACTATTTCGACAAGTCAGAACATGTTGAAATCAGCGAGTAATTCAATAACCAGTAAATAATAGAAAGGAAATAAATATGGCAGTTATTAAATTATCAGAAGCGAAGATCAACTTCATCAAGGACGTCTGCAAGTCGTACGGCAACAAGCCGGGTGAGGTCATCAATGTGCTGCACAAGGTTCAGGGCGAGTATGGCTATCTGCCTGCTGAAGTCCAGGAATTAGTGGCCAAGGAATTGGGCATCCCGGTTTCGAGAGTCTACGGCATCGTTTCGTTCTATTCCTTCTTCACCATGACCCCGAAGGGCGAGTATCCGATCAGCGTTTGCTTGGGTACTGCTTGCTATGTGCGTGGTGCCGAGAAGGTGTTGGACGAACTGAAGCGTCAGTTGGGCATCAACGTCGGTGAGGTCACTCCCGACGGCAAGTTCTCTCTGACCTGCCTCCGCTGCGTCGGTGCTTGCGGTCTGGCCCCCGTCATCGAAGTCGGTGACAAGGTCTACGGCCGTATGACCCCCGACCGCGTGAAGGACGTGCTCGCTGAGTACAAATAAGCCGCACACCTATTAATATTAATAGGTATCCAAAAAATCCCTGCCCGATTGGGTGGGGATTTTTCTATGTGTTTTTTTCAATAAAAAATACACTAATTTGGAAAAAGTATCTATCTTTGCATGACGGAAATCCCGTGACGGAAATCCCGTGACGGAAGTTGCGTCATAAAAATTGGATAGAACTATGGCTAAAGAAAAACGAAAAGAACTCGAAAACCCATTTGTTTACAAGGGTTACGAAGGGCCAAACTATTTCTGCGATAGGGAAAAAGAGACCCAAGAAATGGTTTCTGCATTGAAAAATGGGCGCAATTTGACCATACTTTCACCCCGAAAAATCGGAAAAACAGGGCTTATTAAGCATGTTTTTAATCGTATTAAAGCGGAAAACAAGGATGCGGTTTGCGTCTATATTGACGTTTTTTCGACGCAAAACCTACATGATTTTGTGCAGGCTTTGGGTACGGCTATCGTTGAGGAAGCCTTGCAGCGCGAAAAGTCGCTGATGGGGAAGGTGCTGGATTATTTCAAGGCCTGGCGACCCACAATCAGTTTCGATACCTTGACAGGAATGCCCACGCTCAGCCTCAATATCGACCCTTCGCATGACGAATTTACCTTAAGCGGCATTTTCGACCATTTGGAGCGGAGCAAGAAAGAGGTCTATGTCGCCATCGACGAGTTCCAGCAAGTGGCCAATTATCCTGAAAAAGGCACCGAGGCCCTGTTGCGCTCGCGGATTCAGTTTTCGCCGGCGGGGTTCATCTTTTCTGGAAGTCGGCAACACATCATGGCCGAGATGTTTGGCTCGCCAAAGCGTCCTTTCTACCAAAGCACCGATTTCGTCAATTTGCAACCTTTGCCCGAGGCAGCCTATTACGACTTTGCGCGGCATTTTTTCGAGGCGAGAAAAGGCAGTTTGAGCGAGGAAGTGTTTCACGATGTGTATCAGCGTTTTAGTGGACACACTTGGTATGTCCAACTGCTGATGAACCGCCTGTATGAGGAAACGAAGCGGGTGGAAACCGTGCAGCAGGCCAACAACGCCATCCTTTCAGTGCTCAATACGCTTTCGCCGCAGTACGAGAACCTGATGGCTTTCCTGACCAACAACCAGATCAATCTGCTGAAAGCCATTGCAAAAGAAGGCAAGGTGGAGCAGACACGGAGCAACGACTTCATCAAGCGTCACGACCTGCCCAGCCCAAGCAGCATCAAGACAGCTTTGGATGTGCTTTTGGACAAGGAATTGGTCTATGCAGAACCTGACGGCTACATTGTTTATGACCGCTTTTTGAATCTTTGGTTACAGAGGTTGAAATGATGACATAAAAAGGGATTTTGTTATTCAAGATTACTCAAAGCATAAAAAGGAATGATGTCAATATGCAATCATCCAAAAACAGGGGCAAAAAACAATTCGCATCACGAAAACATGTCAACTCTCAGCGTTGGATTCACCGGTGCTTCGCTCATTAAGTTGTTTTGGGCGGCTTTCAGGCCGAACATGACGGCTTTTTCATCCAAACCGATGGCGTGGGCGTGAATCACTCCGGCAAAAAAAGCATCGCCTGAGCCTGTCACATTCACGATTTGGGCAGGTAGGGCAGGGTGTGAGGTGGTCGTTCCGTTTGTGCAATGGATGACACCTTTTTCACCACAAGTGATGTAAGCTTGATTTATGCCGTTGGCGTTCAATGCTTTGGCTGATTCAAACACATTGTTGTTACCTGTAATTGCTACGGCTTCGGGGAAGTTGCATTTCAGGGCGAAAAGGGAATGTTTTTCGGACAGTTTCATGGCTTCGGCAAAGCGCAGGGCTTTTTTGGGCGAAACGGTGTCGATGAAAAGCGGAACTTCGCAATAGTCAATGAGATAGGTGAGGGCTTCGGTGCTCAAAAGCGTGTCGGCAACGACACAATCTGAGCGGTTGATTCCGTCCATTTTGCCTTTCAGCCAGTCCAAATCCATTCTGTCGTTCAGACTTACATCAGAAACGGCAGACTTCATGTTGCCCGTTTCATCGTTGAAACTGAGGAAGATAGGGCTTTTTTCGCCTTTGAATTGCGTGGAAAGCGAAAGGTCGATGCCCAAATGCTGACATTCCGCCATCATACCTTGTGCAAAATCATCGTCGCCAAAAACACTGACCAACTGAATCTGATGCCCTAACAGGCTGAGATTGTGTGCGATGTTGCGAGCCACGCCGCCATGATGAAAGCTGATTTTGGCTGGCGAGCATCCACCTTGGCTCGGTACGGATTGTGGCACCACGGCAATGTCGATATTGGATTCTCCGATGACGGTAATTCTCATGGTTGAAGCGTTTGAGGCCGACAAAAATAGAAAACTTTTGCGATAATTTGTTTTTCACAAGATAATTTTGTTATTTCGTGGCTTCAAATCAATTTGTTATGGCACAGAAAAACACGAAAAGGAAGCGTCGCAACTACAAGTACCATGCGATAACTTTCAAGTTGTCGGCCGGGCAATATCGCTCGTTGCGCAACTACTGCAAAGCGCGGAAAACCACACCTATCAAATTGATTAAGAAGAATATAGAACGCTTCATTTCTTCCTACGAATACGAAGTGCCGCAAGAATTGTTTCTTACTGAGAACCAGTTGGAATTGTTTAGTGAGGTTGGTTTTAAGGAATGAAATAAATGTGATTTTCTTTTTCCTTTTCATCCTAACAAATTATTCCTTATATTTGCTCCCGATAAACGAAACAAAAGTAGCACCAAACCACCGACAATGAACAGAAATGAATTATAAGTCTTTAAATGGTTCGCTATAGAGAAAAACAAAAGTGGAAAACAATAACAAATAAATAATTAAACAAATGAAATCAAACACTTTACAATTCGGAAAGGCTCTGAGTGCTGCCTTGTTCGTCCTGCTGCTGAGCGTGGCGGGTATGAAGAACGCACTCGCACAAAACCAAGTGGCAACTTTGCAACACAATGACACCATTACAGGGGTGTTCTATGGCCAAAATGCTTTTTCCTCTGCCTACAATGCTGCCGCTAATGGTGATGTCATTACGCTTTCAAGCGGCACTTTCAATGCTATAACCATTCAGAAATCCATTACTATTCGTGGGGCAGGTTGTGTGTTGGATACCGTTACGAATGTGTTGCCTACAATTATTCCAGGTGACTTTAGCTTACGTGCGAATAACATTACTTTTGAAGGCATTTGGTTTACTGGAAGAGTTAATATATCATCTTATTGGGATTGTGGAAATTATTCGAATTTTGTAAAATGTAACTTTAATAGAATAAGTAATACATATGGTGACAATAAATTGTTTTGTCAATTCAATAATTGTATCATCAACAATTATGAGTTACATAGGCATCACGGCACATCCATCGTTAACAGTGTCGTAAGATTTACTTCTTATAATCACAATGACATTTACAATCCCACCAACATCTACAATTCAGTGATCGTGTTTGACAGCATACTGCCTATCAACAACATAGTGGCCTATAACAGCATCATTGCAACGGCTTCAGGACATAATGTTTCAAATAACACTTTCTTCAATTGCATCAACATAAAAACTGGCGAAACTTCGTTGTTTGAAGGCCAATTGAATACAAGCAATATGGAAGTGAACAGCTATTCGGAAGTGTTTGAGACTTTTGACGGAACCATCTCATACGATAACATCTATCAATTGAAAAACAACATTGCCACAAGTTTCTTGGGCCACGATGGCACTGAAGTGGGCATTTATGGTGGCATTATGCCTTATAAAACGCGACCTTCCTATATGATACTGAAGAATTGCAATGTGGCGGGACAAACGGATGAGAACAAGAAATTGAATGTGGAGATGGAGCTAATCGGGCCGGAAGATTAACGCCTTAAATTTGGACCGATGAAACGACGACTTATTATAATCATCTGCCTGTTGCAGTGCTTGATAGTGAAGTCGCAGTCGCTATATCAATGCCAATATTGGTTTGATCAAGAACCACCGCAGACTGTGACGGTGAATTTCAACAGCAACACGGCGCAAATGGAGCTTGATGCCGCTTCGCTTTCAGACGGCATTCACGTATTGTTCTTACAAGTTAAGGACACAACGGGAATGTGGTGCGCAGCGCGAAACTACTTGTTCTATAAGATACCCGAGCAAATCAATCCGGTGAATCCAGAAAACCTGACCTATCATTGTTGGTTCGACGAGGATTTCGAGCATAAACAAACTGGACCTTTCGGGACGGGACAGTTCCTGTTGGATGCAGATGGTCTTGAAAGCGGTATTCATATCTTGTATGTGGCATTGAAGGGCGATGGATTGAGTTCCACGCGAAGTTATATGTTCTACAAGATGCCCGAACAAATCAATCCAGCAAATCCCGAAAACGTGACCTATCATTGTTGGT
>CACZZO010000019.1 GCA_902785755.1 uncultured Bacteroidia bacterium
AAGCGGGTGCAAAAGTACAACCTTTTCCCATTCCCGCAATGACTTTTTCCAAAAATATTTCATCAAATCACACATGTTGCTGATTGTCAAGAAGAAAAATTTTAAATAAAGCAAAAAAGAAGGAATCGGCACACCTATATTATATTATACGGCACATTTTTTCCGAAAAAACAAAGCCTTTGTTCCCATAAAAACGCTATTTTTGCCGCAAATAATGCCGAGATGAAGCCTTATACCAGAATCGTTTTGCTATGCGTAACCCTGTTTGCCTTCCATTTTGCGAAGGCGCAAAACTATTCCATCGACTTTGAAACCGATGATGCTTGGTCGGCACCTTGGTTCAATGTCTATCAAATCATTCCAGATGATAACTCTCTGACAAACAACCATATTTGCCGCTGCGATTCCATCCATGAGTACGGTTTCGGCTTCAGTATCCCTGCGGGAAGAGATTATCCAAGACAAAACATCCGCTGCCGTTTCGCTTTCGATTTCCGCACGCCCGACACACTCCAACTTCATGGCGCTTTGCTTGTGTTCAGCATCGACGAAGGCAACAAGCCCTATTGGAACGCCTACCCTCTTGCGGATTTCGAGTCGGATTCAACGGGTTGGGCGCACGCGAGTTTCAGTCTCAACTTCCCTTTCGACTACATCGGCGAGGGGAAAATCAACTGCTACATTTGGAATAGGGGACATGCGACCTTGTTTTTCGACAACGCCAATTTGGAAATTGAGGCCTATTCTCTCCCCAGTTATCAGCCTGAAATTGAGCAAAAAACCGATTCCACTTTCAATCCATTCGTGTGGCTTTCGCCCTATCTCATTCCAGTTGTGGAATACATCGATGCCAATGGCGACACCCTTTCCGACCCGTCGATAATCGAAACCAAATATGACGATGGTTGGGTTGTGAATTTTACGCAACTGCCTCACTCAGTGATTGCCACATTTGTTTACATCGAGACCACTTTCAAGGAAGACGTGAAGTTGCTCCGATTGGCCTACCAATTGCCCTTGCCCGAAGGCAAACTCACCGTTTACCGCCGTAACCAACATATTGACACAGCCAATTTCCAAAGCAGTTATTATCTTGACAAAGAAGGTTTTAGCGTTCATAATAACGATTTCAACATCAGTGTCTATCACAATACGGGCATTTCCTCTTTGCAACTGAATACGGATGAGCGTGTAGCCTGTTTCAACATCGACTATTGGCGCGACCATCCGCTACTTCACTATCCCATGAGAAGCGATACCTCAGATTATTTTGAGGACATTTCGTATCGCGAAGTCCGCAAAGGCGAGGTGCTGAAAGGCAAAATCAAGGTTTTCAATAGGATGATTGACGATTTGCCTCGCCTCATGCCCATTTGGGACGGCTACCAATCGGCCTTCATCTTCACCGAACACGCCGACTGGACGGATTTAAGGACTCATCGTGCTGTTCTCTTTGGAAATGAGCACATTACCAAGCCAGAAGATGCTGTCGGCGGTTTCTGTTATTTCGACATTCCCGTCACGAAGAGCGTGTTTTATTGGAATCCCGACAATGTGACCAACGAAACTGGCAGCAAAGGCCATTTCAACGGGCCTCAAGCCACTATCACGACCGACAAGGATTTCTTCAAGTTGCTGAAAACCATCAAGAAACAAGGTTTTGAAATCTGTCTTCATTCGCCCGAACAATATACGACCATTCCTTCCGAATATCCAAAAGCCATGCGCTTCATGCAGCGGCAGTTCGACACAAAAAGCTGGATTGACCACGGCTATAACAACGGCTCCGACAAGAACCGTGAGGACTTGGTTTGCGACGGTCTTCTCCCCGATTCGCCATATTATTCCACCGACCTTTGGCGGAAAAACGGCGTGCGCTATCTTTGGAACGCCTATTACGAGGAAAACCGCATGGAAGATAAACTTTTTGACGGGCATTTCGTGCAGCCCTACGACGGCTTCGGCGATGCCCTGCCCAACCGACAAATCACCACTTTGCCCAATGGCGACAAGGACTTTCTGCTTTGGTCCACGCCATCGACTTTGGAGGTGAACGAAGACAAGAATTGGTACTATTTCTTCGATAGCATCCGACTACAACAACTTGTAAACCAACACAATGTATTCATTACGCATGTCTATCCCGCGTGGACCGACCCGTGGCGCGGCTTTTGGCAATACAACGAAAACGGCTCCGTCGAGGCCATGCCCGGATTCAATTTCGCGCTGAGCCAGCTCGCCCGTTTCCGTGACGAAAAGAAAATCCTGCCGACCACCATCGAAAAATACCTCAACTATTACGAGAAACTACAAAACCTTGATTATCTGATTCTTGACAACAAGACCATACAATTGACAAACCCAAGCGAAACCATTGAAGGCCTGACTTTGCTTTGCACCAAACCCATCGTCGTGGAAGGAAAAGTGATGGATTTCCGCAAGGTCGAGGAAGGTTATTTGGTGTGGTTCGACTTGAAGAAAAACGAAACCGTAACCATAAGATACAGAGAATGAAAAAGTTATCCATATTCGTCAGCGGCAACGGCACCAATTTGCAGCGCATTGCCGAATATTTTTTAGAGGACTGGGCTGTCAAAATCGAGAACGTGGTTTGCAACAACCCAAACGCATACGCCATCGAGCGATCCAAGAAATTGGATATCCCGGTGCGAATGATCACCAAACAGGACTTCAACAGCGAGGCTTTCATCAAGGAGTTGCAAGACCTTGGCATTGACTTGATTGTACTGGCTGGTTTCCTTTGGAAGTTGCCGGAAAATTTAGTCAAAGCCTTCCCGAAAAAGATTGTTAACATCCACCCTGCCCTGCTGCCCAAATATGGCGGCAAAGGGTTTTACGGAGAGCATGTACACGAGGCAGTTGTGGCGGCCAAGGAAACCCAATCGGGCATTACCGTCCACTATGTCAATGAGTTGTACGACAGCGGCGAAATCATCCTGCAAGCCCGCGTCAGTTTGGACGAAAACGAAACACCCGACTCTTTGGCGGCCAAAATCCACCAGCTGGAGCAGGCGTATTTCCCTGTGGCGATTGAGCAGGTGTTGTTGTCGCAAAACTGACCATTCTTCTTGCTCTTTCCTCTATTCAAAACCCAATTTTCCGTCTTTCTTTCTGTTCAAGGCTTTCTCCGTCGCAATGTGCCATGAGGGTTTCCAACGAAGCGTTGCCGTGCAAGACGGTGTCGATGGCGTAATGTCGGGCGACGTTTTCAATTTGGCCGCCACTGAAGTCGTAACGCTCTGCCAAAACTTTAATGTCGGCCTCATAAAGCTCTGGAAGCATAGTGTGCCAGATTTGCATCCTAGCCTCCAGCGTGGGTTGTTGAACTTGATTTTGTAAAGGAAACGACGCTCGAAAGCCTTATCCATGTTTTGGGCAAGGTTGGTGGTGGCGATAAGGATACCATTGAGGTTTTCCATCTCCTGAAGGATGATGTTCTGGATGGAGTTCTCCATCTTCTCAACGGCGCGCTCTGCACCTTCTTGGCGTTTGCCAATGATGGCATCGGCTTCGTTGAAAAGCAAGATGGGCGCAATGGCGGCCTTTTCAACCTTCATGCAGTACTGGTCAAAGACATTTTTGATATTCTTTTCACTTTCGCCCACCCACATGCTCTTGATTTCCGAAACATCAACCTGCATAATGTCTCGTCCCATTTGACGAGCCAACTGCAAAACGGTTTCAGTCTTGCCCGTTCCTGGTGCGCCATAGAAAAGGCAGGTGAAGCCGCTGCGAAAACCTTTGTCTTTCAGTCGGCTACATACGTCTTTGTAGTGGTTTTCTTCCAAGAGTTGGCCCAAGTCTTTGATTTGTTCTGCTACGCATTGGTCGTAGAATAGTTGCTTGGATGTAATTGCTTCGTGGTGAATTAGATTATTGCGGTTGTTTTCAACGTTCAACATACTGATATTGAGTTCTGGCAGCAATACCAACTTTGCATTCCATGTCAAACGAAACGACTCTCGGTCAGCAAGGCCATTGTCATTATTGTATTCAATCAATTTTGCAAATTGCAAGTCGCTGTCATTATTGTTGAGGAGTCTTTTTATAACATTCCACTGCGCTTTGCTGTCGAAAAAGAATTCGAGGTCACTGTATCTAATATCGTCATCATTGTTGTTGACATACAAGTGAGCGAACAAGACCAAAAGAGCCTCATCGATTTGACAAAAGCAATAGCTTTTCAACTTTTGGACAAATACCAAATGACGATTTTTCTCCAACAAATCCTGTATGCGATTCACAGCCAAATTTGTGCTCAACTCGTCGTTGTCACGCATTTCCATAATTTCAGCAATCAGCCCGAAAAGTTCATCACAACTAAGACCCGAATAGTCTTTGGGTACGTATTTCTCATTACGTTTGAAGGCCTCAATCACTTCCAATGGCACTCGGTAGGTTATCTCACGTTTGGAATGATTGCGACAGACCAGCCCACGGCATACCAATTCATCGACATCTGCCAAGAAACGGATGATTCGGGTAGTGCTACAATCGAGGTGACGAGAGAATTCGCTGACTCTAATCTTTGAATTGGTGCTGTTGTCAATAAAAAGAGCCATCATCACGCATTGCTCTTTGGAAAGTTCAAGATTGTCGGCAAGGTGTTTCAATGGGCGAGCAGCCTTTTTGTAAAACTCATCATTGAGACGAGATCCTTTAGAGAGTTCTACAACTTGCTCCACAGCGGATAGCAAATTCATTTTTCGGGTCGTTCTTTTCTTGGTTTCCATGACATTCCTTTCTTTTTTTGGTCAGTTTTCACGCTGCAAAGAAAAAAGAAGCCTGCGCTGAATTGTTGCACAGGTTTGAAAAAACGCATATTGAACAAGATGATAAAGAAAAACCTATGAATTGACCAGATTTGTTAAGTTCTTGATTTCTTCTATCAACTCTTTTATTATGGATTTATCATCATATCCATAATCTTTAAACAATTTTACGCCAATCCAAACATCAGAAGAATTATAACCAAATTGATCGATTACATTTTTGTATTTGAAAGTGTTAGGATATTCAGTAATAGTGTATTTGTTTTTGTAGTCAACGTGTCGAATTCCAACATATCCAATCCCTTGAGTTGTAATCGTCAGAGCGATTTCATCGTTCAGTTTGAAACGGCAAGTTTTGGGTTTGGATTCGATTGTTTGATATGATGCTTTCAAAAAAACTTCCACTTCATCGTAAATATTTTGCTTAGAGAAAACGACTTTGGGAATAACGACAGAATCACAAGCGGGTGAAACCGTGTTTTGACAAAACGAATTGATCAGATACTGGCTTCGAGGTTGATTGCAACCTTGTCCCATTAAATACATAGGATGATAGAAATAATTACTTACAAAATCATTTTGAAGATAGTTTCCGTTCAGCTTTTCTTTGACAATTTTATAAATACGTTCTGCATTATCTCTAAAGCCTTTGTCTAAACCAAGTGCTCCCCAACCTATATAAACAGGAGCGATCAGTTGTTTAATGTCTGTTTCTGTTGTAATAGAAAAAGGAAATGTAGCTTGCTTTTGTTTTACATATGCCGACTCAACATTAGGGTCTCTGACATTCATCAAATTAAAAACTTGAATAACGCCGTTTAGATGAAGTGGACAGCCAGTAATCTGAGAATAATAAGTAGTAAACAATTTTTCGATACAACTCATGGTATTGTCAACACTAAAAGCATACCATTTGTATTCATTCGAAAAATGGTTTAAATACATCAATGTTGCATCGTCTATTTCATTTTCCAATTTTTTTGAACTGCCAGGGTTTTTCATTACTACACTGCCAAGAACACTCCAAGAGGAACCAAATTGAAGCAGTGTTCTCCACCGATATTCGATGTTGTCGAGGCATTCATAATGAGCATATACTTTCATAGTATAGATTTTATTTAATCTTTATTTTGCAAAAGTATGAAAATAGAAACGAGTCATCCAATCTTTTCGCACTCAAAATACGAATGACCTATTTTAGACTTGTCAAACTTAGTTGAATACTTTGTATTGAAAGCCTGTGCAATGGATTCTTGATATTTGGTCAAACCCAACGGAGGGGTCGTTGAAGATGTTGACATTTCGATGAACATGCCTTTCACAAGATTTTTGTTTGTGCCCCAGTTCCAATTGCCTTTTGCTGAAATTTTCCAAAGTGCCATTTTTTTACGATTTTAGTTAAACAATCATTGTTGATTTCCTTGATTTGTTTTGTTTTTCGCTGCAAAAATAGCATCTATCTGTGCCAAATCGCAGCACAGGCTAAATAAATCAGTTCCTCTGATTAATCAAATTCACCACCACCTTCACCATCACATCTTTTTCTTCAGGCTTGCTCTCGGCAATCATCAAGGTCAATGCGACCAAAGTGTTGTCGGCTATGCGCTTGCTGCCATCCTCGCGGTAGAGGATGCCGTTGTTGTTGAGGAACCAAAGGAACAGCGTGGCCGCAATACGTTTGTTTCCGTCGCTGAAAGAATGGTTCTTGGTGACCAAATAGAGCAACATAGCCGCTTTTTCCTCCACGCTGGGATAGAGGTCGTTGCCGCCAAAAGTTTGGTAAATTTGCCCGATGCTGCTCTTGAAGGAGTCGTCTTTCTCGTTGCCGAAAAGCGTGCTGCCGCCAAACTTCTCTCGCAAAGCGACTATGGCTTGAATGGCGTTGTCGTAAGTCGCCTGAAACTTCTCCTCTTGAGTGGTTTCTTTTACTCCAAGACGTTGATAATCATAGTCGTCAAGCGTGTCGAGGGCGTAGGTATAATCCACAACGATGTCAAACAGGGCTTGGTTTTCGTCGTTGTTCAGCAAGGGCTGGTTTTGCAACGTCCTACCCACCATTTGCACCAATTGCCGCAGTTCCCCGATTTGGTTTCTGCGAATCTTCTCGTTCACGGCATAGCCTTTCAGCAGATAGTCTTTCAACACTTTGTTGGCCCATTGGCGGAACTGCACACCGCGCTGGCTCTTCACGCGATAGCCTACGGAAGTTATTACTTCAAGGTTGAAATACTCGACATCGTGCGTTTGTGTTTTTCCTTCTATAGCGCCATGTTGAGTGGTAGTCGCAAATTTTGCGACTACCACTGAACCTGACAATTCTTCCTTAAGAGCATTGTTGATATGTTTGCTGATGGTTTTGTAATCACGATCAAATAGAACTGCTATTTGATGGCGCGTTAGCCATAGCATTTCATTCTCCATCCTGACATCAATGGCAGTCTGGCCGTTGTCGGTTTGGTATATGACGATTTGGTTTTCCATGGGGTTGGTTTTATGCGGCAAAGATAACAAAAAGATTGTGCCGAATCAATGCACAGACTTGAAAAACTGTTTATTTATGTTGTTTTGGTTTTTTGAACGAACAGTTATGCACAAAAGAAAATGAACCAACGCGACTAAACCACCTGCTGCTTCAGCCAAGCCGCGAAAATCGGGTCTTGGATTTCGGTTTTGCCAGGCAGCACGTCAATCAAGTCGCGCTGCAACATGGCCTTGCGCAGGTTCTTGATGTTGGCCGAAGTGCCCAATTCGTACTTGTCGAGGATGGTTTTCGAGGAGAAATTCTCCACGCCGTCCACCACGGCATGAAGGAAATTGATTTGCTTGGGTGTCAGCGAGTCAAGCAAGTTGCTGAACAACAGCCTCATCTGGTCGATGATGTTGGCGTGTGCGGTCGCAACAGTTTCAGCCGTGCAAGTGCCTTCGGTGCGCAGCCACACCTGATGCGACAGTTGCTGCACATAATAGGGATGCGCGTCCACCTTGCGGACGATTTCAGAAGCCAATTCCTTGGAAATCAACTTCCCCGTCTTCTTGAACTGACCTATTATATAAGGTATCCAGTCCGCTTCGGCGATTTTGTCGAGAAACATCAAGTCGCCGAACTTGTAGAAAGGCATTTCGTAGTTGCCGAAAATGTCGAGCAGCATGTGGCGCTTGCTTCCGTAGAGGCAATAGCACACCGAATTGTGCAACTGCCAGTGGGAGCGCAACTTACGCTGAAACGCCAGCGATTCGGCATAGTTGCCCACGTTTTGGAACTCGTCGATGCAGATGACGAATTTCTTGCCTTTTTCTTCCGCGATGCGCTGCGGCAGGTCGAGGATTTCGTCCTCGGAATACTGCACTTCCTTGAAATTGAGGCCGAAAGTCACTTCGTAGGACGAACTCCCTTCGCCAAGCGAAATCTTCGGCCCTACCGAGCCGATGTGTTTCTTCATCAGCGCGACCCATTCGTCCAGCTTCGAGGCCGAGGCTTGCAGCACGGCATTGACGTAGGTTTTGTAGAATTGTTCCTCGGTGCGGCAGTTGAAAATGTCGATTCGAGCGGCATAAAAGCCTTTGTCTTTCTCAAGCATCTCCAAGGTTTTGTTCACGAGTGAGGTTTTCCCCCAGCGGCGCGGCGAGATGAGGGCTGTGTTCACCAAACTTTTGAAGTTGCCAAGCAATTGGGCTGTTTCTTTCTCTCTATCGATAAAGAACTCACTTTCAGCCATTTTGCCATAAATAAACGGACTTTCCATAGCGCAAATGATTAGTTTCACGCCGCAAATATAATCATTTGATTTGAAATAGAACGATTTGAAATGAAATAATTTGAAATATTTTGATTTGAAATCATTTGGTTTGAAATAAAACAATTTGAAATCGATTAGTTTGAAACCGATTAGTTTGAAATCATTTAATTTGAAATGGATTGATTTGAAACCATTTTATTTCATGGCATTTTTTTCATAAAAACTTTCACTTTGCCTGGTTTTGGCAGAGTAAGGATGTTGTTTTGCACCGAAATCAAAACAACACCGCTATGGACAAAAAGAAATCACATTACCTCGTGCATGGGCTGTTCTGGAAAGGACAAATGCACAACGCGAACTATCACGAAGCAAAGAAAGGCAATCTTTGCCGCATCAACAAAACCTTCGAGGATGCCGACCTCAACAAGGCACGAAAGGAAGCCTTTGCCTATTATCAAAGTCTGATTGATGTACTTTACGAGGCTTTAGGCGACTGTTACACTACAGACAAACAAGCTCGTATTGACCTTCAGACCTACTTTCATGCAGGCTGTGCCAAATCCACGGCCCGCATCGGGAAGATGGCCTTTGATGACAACCTTTTCAACGAAATCGCAGTCTATTGGGTAAATAGGGCGGAGAGAAGGCTGATTCACGGCATTTGGTACAGGCCAAAAGACGAACAACATCAGCTTGACGAACAGCTTGCCTTGATGGGCGGCAATCTCATCAAAGAACACGCCTACTATGAACGCCATCATCTTCCCATTGAGGATGAAACACTCTGCGACATGACCGACCTCAACATTGGTTTCCAATTTGTCTTGCCCACGCCTTTCGATTGGGATGGCTTTGTTGAAGATAATCTTACAAAGGAAACTCCATCATTGCTTCACTATATGAGCCAAACATAAACCAAACAGACGATGAACACCAAAGAAGCATTTGAAGATCCTCGCATCGTGATGCTGGAAGAAATCATCTTGGATGAGTATGAGCACGGGAAACAAGTCGAAGAGGAAAGCATCATCAAGAATGCGCTGCACCATCGTTGGATGATACTGCGCGAACTGATGCAGTATGACGAGGAGAGCAAAAGGCTGCTGTCGGATTTCAACGACAGGATAAAGGCAGCAGCCATTGCCCTCTTCAACAAGACGAAAGCCATCTACGAAGGTATGATGAAACTCTATGACGGCATCGGAGACCTTGAAGTTGAAGGGAAATTGAAGTTAGGTTATACCTACCCTACCGCGCATCCCGTCCAGACCGAGCGGGCGGAAACGATGTGGGAAGTGATGACCCAAGGCGGCTACGACCGGATGTATTCCACGGAGGGCTGTTCGTGGAGCCTGAAATGGGACCAGAACGGAATCATGTCGGCGCACGAAAGCCTTGAAGCATGGCTCGGCATGGCCGATGAAAACGACAACTGGAACGAGGGCCTGGACTACGAATGGTCGAAAGACATGCACCTTGTCTATCCTTTCCACAACCTCTACGACAACCGACATTTCAGCCTCTATGACCTCGTGTATGTGAGCGAGTTTGAGTTTGAGATTTGTATTCGGTTGGATGGGGGGATTGATTATTCCTGAATAAAAAAGCATTGCAGCAGTTGTATATCTGAAAAATCGTTATATTTGCAGCCTAATCCTATAAAAGAAAGGTTATCGCAACAATAAAAACGAAATAAGACATACAAAAAAGCGGACGAACAGGTCTTGACCCAAAATTACCACACAGCCGAATGGCTACCACTCAAGCGAAGTTTAGTCCGCGCTGCAATGCTGTAGCGTGGATTGAATCGAATGAGTGGCAGGCGTGGTAACCTGAGGGTCAGACGAAGAAATTCACGCTTGTTTAATAAACAAATACTTTATCAATTTAAACAAAACAATTATGAATCACAAATTTTCAAAATCATTAACTGACAGCGATGTAAGGTACAAATTCTTTGCATTAAACAAATTGCAAGCCGAGCCATTAGGAAAACTTGAAGAAAACCGAAATGTAAAATTGGAGTGTTCGGACAACACTGATTACAACACCGCCTATATTGACACAAATAGGCGCATTAGAGCTACTGATTTCTTCAACGATCATAATTGGCTAACCGCAGGCACAATGGTTGAGTTCGAAATCAATACAGACACTAATATTATCAGAATTAGCATTGACTCTGAAAACACCGAAAATGAAGAGACTACGATAGAAAAAGAACTCACTCCAGCTCTTGAATCAGAAGTCAGGGATTTCCTTGCCAATATGATAAAAAAAAGAGAATTCGATAATCTAGAACTTTACCAAGGAATCCAAGGAATCGAATACAACACAAAAGAAGTGGGAGTAATCGACATACTATGCATTGATCAAAACAAAGATTTTGTTGTCATAGAAATCAAAAAATTCAAAGAAAGTGACAAAGTTGTTGGCCAAATCCAACGATATATGGGATGGGTGAAAAAGAATCTCGCTACGGATAAAAAAGTCCGTGGCATCATTATCATACAAAATCAAGAAGATGACTATGAATCAGACAAACAAGTCAAATATCTCAGATATGCTATTGCGGCGAATCCCAACATCAGCCTCAAGTTTTACAAAATGAGCATAAGTCTTTTGAACGACAAGATTTCATCGGATATCAAATAATATTCCGATTGTTTCAATCCAAATCAATCCCTGTCTTCATCCAAATTCAGAAGCAGTTTTATTTCTCGCCATAGACTATTTTAACGCCTTTATCAACTCTGCCTAAATTTGGCAGAGTTTTGTTTTTGTTTTGCCGATGAAATCAACAAAACAAGAGCATCATGAAAGAAAAATCAACCGCATTGCTCGACATCGAAAAGATTGTCAAAGCATCAGAAGACTCCCAAATGAAAGGCCAATTCTTGGCGAAAAACGCACAACCGCTTGAAAGACTTGCCAAAAAATTGGGAATCAGCAAGGAACAGGCCACTTTGTTCGCCATCATCGCCTACTCATCATATTGCTCCACCTGTTCCTTTTCTGACATCAAACGCCACCTTGACTGCAAAGACCTCGATATGCTCCGGCTTGCTCCCGACCTCAAAGCACTTCTTCAGGCAAGACTCATACGGAGCAATGGGAAAAGAAGATTGTATAGCGAAGAAAATTACTACGTGCCAGAATACATCCTAAATTGCTTGTTGAACGATACGGAGATTGAGAAACAAGAAATAGGCAACCTCAACTTCGACACATTCATTCTGCAATTAGACTCGATATTCAAGGAAAAGGACGAGAAGGAGACCTCGTTTGAGTGTTTCGTCTATGATGTCCGTGAACTCATAACGGCCAACCAACAATTGGATTTTGCCACAAAACTTGACAGACTGAACTATAACGACAAAGAACTTGTCTTTCTACTGAAATTCTGCCTCAGCACACTCATCGACAGGGAAGAAAAACTTGAGTTCCGTGATTTTGACGACCTTTTCGACAACGAGCGACAAGCAAAGGCGGAGTTCAACCAACTACGCAACGGCCAGCATCGGCTCATTAAGGACAAGTTGGTGGAGCCAGCAGGCCATGAGCTTTTTGGCGGTGACACTTTCCGCCTATCCGAACACGGCAAAGAAACTTTGCTGCCCAAAATTTGCCTCAAACAGGCACCTGTCGACCTTGACGAGCTCACCTTGGCCGCAAGCATTACCGAAAAACGGCTGTTCTATAATGCGAATGACCAAGACAAAATTGAACGGCTGAAATGCCTGCTGCAACCGACATCATTCAGCGACATCAGGCTCCGAATGAAGCAACAAGGAATGCGCAGCGGCTTTGCTTGCCTTTTGTATGGTGCACCTGGCACAGGAAAAACTGAAACCGTGCTGCAAATTGCCCGCGCCACGGGTCGAAACATCATGCAAGTCAACCTTGCGGAGATGCGCAGCAAGTGGGTGGGCGAAAGCGAGAAAAGGGTGAAGGCCGTCTTCGACCGTTACCGCAATTTCGTGGAGTATTGCGACAAGGAACCCATCCTGCTTTTCAATGAGGCTGACGGCATCATCGGAAAACGCTTCGCCAACACCCAACGCTCTGCAGACAAAATGGAAAACACCGTGCAAAACATCATCCTGCAAGAGATGGAAACCTTGGACGGCATTATGATAGCTACCACCAATTTCACGCAAAACATGGATTCAGCCTTTGAGCGGCGTTTCCTCTACAAAATCAGCTTCCACAAACCCGACCAGGCCACACGCCTCCAAATCTGGCAAAGCATGATGCCCGATTTGCCCGAAAACGAAGTGGCCGTTCTTGCTGAACGCTACGATTTCAGCGGCGGCCAAATGGAAAACATCACGAGAAAAGCCACCGTCGAGCATATCCTGACAGGCCAAATGCCAAGCCTTGAAACGCTCATCGGCTTTTGCGAAGAAGAAAACATCGCTGAAAACAGACCGAGAATCGGGTTTTAGTTCACAAAAAAGTAACAACATGAAAGAAAGAAAACAGAAACACAACCAGTTAATTCCCGAAGGAATTACCGACATTGGCGACTTTGCGTTTAGGCATGAAATCTTTGACGGTATCAAGTCAATCGTGCTGCCCCACAGCGTTGAATATATTGGCGAAAGTGCGTTTGAAAACGCGAACAATGTAAAGTTTATCGTCCTTTCGGGCGGCATCAAGCGGATTGGCACAAACGCCTTTGCGCGGTGCAAGCAGCTGGACTCGATATCTTTTAGGTCAGAGCCGCCGTATTGTCTCAACTATCTGACCCAAAACGGCGTATTGTTTGAAAGGAACTACGACCGCTTTAGCAAAAGTCACGGCTACACCTTGTTCCAATACCCAAGTGGCAGAGCCAACAAGGAATACACGATACCTGTAGTGGTGGATGATGGCGTGTCTGATGGCGGCGTGGAAGTCACGGAAATAGGCGAAAACGCCTTCATGGAGAGCCAATATCTGGAAGCGGTTTACTTCACTGCCTATCCTGGCACGAAGATGAAGATTGGAAGATGCGCCTTTGCATGGTGCGGAAATCTTGACACGATAAGACTATCCAACAATATCACAAAGATTGACCCAACAGCATTTCAGGGCTGCCGAGCCTTGAAAAGAATCCTCATTCCCAAGGGGACGAGGAAAAAGTTTGAAGCAATGTTTCCACTCAAACAGACATGGGAGCTACTAATGGAAGAATAATTTGGGGAAGTTGTGTCAAAACCATTATCTTTGCCCTCAAATTACCACTCTTTATGGACAAACTCATCAAATGCATCTGGATTGCCAACACCATCGCCGACAGGCGCGACGCTGGCATCACGCTGAAGGAACTCAACGACCGCTGGACGCGGGACGGCGACAATGACCCTATTCCCGACAGGTCGTTCCACAACTACCGCCAAGACATTGCCGATGTATTCGGCATCGACATTGAGTGCGACAAAAGCCGCAACGCCTACTATATTCCCCAAGGCGAACGCGAGGAAATGCTCGGCAACGAATTGAAAATGTGGTTGCTTCACAGTTTTGCCATCAACAATAGGCTGTCGTCAGACCTTGGCTTGCGAAAAAAGGTGCAATTTGAGCGTGTTCCAGGCGGCATTGAGCATCTTGAACCGCTCATGGAGGCATTAGAAAAAAGCCTTGAAATCGAAATGCAATACAGGCGGTACTATGGCAAAGACGACATCAAACATTACCGCTGCAAGCCACTCGCGCTGAAGCTGTTCAAGCAAAGATGGTATCTGATAGCTCTCAACGAAAAGGAAGAGATTCGTTGCTATGCCTTAGACCGCATCGACTCGCTCAACCTCACGGAAAACACCTTCAAGGCACCAGAAGATTTTGATTTGCAGACCTATTTCCAAAATGCTTTCGGCATCTATGTGGAACCCGATTTGAAGACAGAAGAAATCCTCGTTAAGGCAGACAAAGACCAAAGCAACTTCTTGAAAGGTTTGCCCTTGCATCACAGCCAGCGCATTATTGAAGAAACAGATGATTACACCATCTTCTCCTGGCGGCTGAAGCCTTCCTACGACTTCATCCAGCAACTGCTTACCATGAATGCGCACATTGAAGTGCTGGAGCCGATTTCGCTGAGGGAAAAGATGAAGGAGTTACTGCAAGAAATGCTGGGGAAGTATTGAACAACCTATTCAAACTCAATATTTTGCTCTTTGAAAAACTCCTGCGGGGTCATAACCGCGCTATCACCAAAGTCAAAGTCTTTCTTGTTGCGCGTTAAGATGTAATCAGCGTTGGCATCAACAGCCGAAAGATACTGCATCTCATCTTCAAAGTCCTCGCTACGATGTTGTAGGCAACGGTCAACAGCGGATGCTCCCATCGAAGTAATCGTCAATAGTGGCCTGATTGTGTCAAGGGAATCATAAATCTCAGGCAAACCATAGTGTATTCGCCTTAAAACATAAATGGTGTTGACGATGGTGAGATCCGAAACCAACAATTCTATCTCATCATTGTCAGCCAATTGAAACAACGCCATCGCGTCTTCTGCATAAGGTTGACGGGCCGCCAGAAAATCTATCAAAATATTCGTGTCGATAAAAACCTTCATCATTAGTTGTATTTTTCTTCCAGTATCTCAGATTTCACTGCCTTGATGTCAAGGTTGGACGGCACTGAAAACCTCCCTGACATTCGGCGAATTCGACTCGATATTTTCACCTTTCGTGGACTGGCCGACAACAACTCTTGACGATTTCGCGCACGCATAGCCAATCGGCGCACATACTTCGATACATATTCGAGCATCTCAACCCCTAACAAGTTCAGGTCTTCATTGATTGAAGTCTTTAATTCAACGGCAGTCATTTCAATAGTTTTTTATGATTCGACTGCAAAGATACACATTTTTGCACAAACTCCATACACGTTACCAAAAAAACCAAATCCATCACGACCAAAACACAAAAAAAGGAGAGCCAAACGACCCTCCTTAATCATATCAATTTGAATATCAAAACCTTTACTCCGTCGGCAAAGCCTTAAACCCATTGCCCATAATCTCCGAGCTTTCAATCACATTGACGAAAGCGTTGGGGTCTAAGAAACGGAGGTTGGCTTTCAGTTTAACCAAGTCGGAGCGGTTGAGAGTGACATAAATCATCTTGCGCTCGGCACCTTGGTAGAGGCCGCTGCCAGTGAACACCGTGCCACTTCGGTCGAGGTCCTTGAGGATGAAGTTGCGCACCTCTTCAATCTTGTCGGTGACCACGAAGGCCGTCTTGTAGCTCTTCACACCCTCCACAACAAGGTCGATGACCTTGCCTTCGATGTAAATCAGAAGGATGGAATAAATGGGCAGGCGGATGTCCTCGAAAGCAATCAAAGTGGTGAGGGAGATGAGGCTGTCCACAACCATCACAAGGGTGCCAAGGCTGATTTTGGTGTATTTGTGGATAATCATGGAGATGATGTCGGAACCGCCCGAAGTGGCACCAGCGCGGAAAATCACGCCAATGGCCACGCCATAGATGAGGCCTGAAACGATGGTGTTCAGGACCATATCGGGCATGAACCAGCTCTGCGAGCCGTCCTTGGCGATGTAATAAAGTGCCGATTGGGTGTCGGCGACCACGCTACCGCCGTGAATCACAGGTGCATAGCCCCAGGTACTTTCAAGGATATAAGTAAACACAGGTATCAGAATCACCGAAATAATCGTCTTGATGCCGAACTTGGGGCCAAGGATGATGGTGCCGATGATGAGCAGCGGAATGTCCATAGCGATGCCTGACACAGAAATTTTCCATCCCCACAGGGCATTAAACACGTTGGCCAGACCATACACGCCGCCAGGCGCAAGGTGGTAAGGATTCACGAACATCACATCGCCGATGGCGAACAAGGCAGAGCCTAAAACCAAATAGGCGTACGCCAGAATTTGTTGTTTCAATTTCTCGTTTTGCATAACTTAAATAGTTAAAAACCAATAATTTAAAATTATTTTACCTCATTTTGAAGCGGCAAAGGTACGAAATTTCCAAAAACTTACTACCTTTGCGCCCTGAAAAGGACCCGTAGTTTAATGGATAGAATAAAGGATTCCGGTTCCTTCGATCAGGGTTCGATTCCCTGCGGGTTCACCACACGAAGAATCATGTGGCCATGAAAATCCTTATCATTGAGGACGATAGAAGTTTGAGAGAACTGATGCAAAAGGCTTTGGCGGACGACAACCACATCATCGAAACCGCCGCCAACGCCAAAACCGCCATGATGAAAGCCGAAATCTACGACTACGACTGCATCCTCTTGGACATCATGCTGCCCGACGGCAATGGGCTTGACGTGTTGCGCCAACTGAAAGCCTCGCGCAAGCAGGCCGGTGTCATCATCATTTCGGCCAAAGATTCACTTGAAGACAAGGTGACAGGACTCGACCTCGGTGCCGACGACTACCTCACCAAACCCTTCCACATAGCCGAACTTTCGGCCCGCGTGAAAAGCGTGTTCAGGCGGAAACAACAGCACGGCGAGCATTTCATCGAATATGGAAACGTGAAGATCATGCCCGAAACGCGGCAAGTCCTCATCAACGGTAAGCCTCTCGAACTGCTGAAAAAAGAGTTTGACATCCTGCAATTCTTCTTGACGCGCCCAGACCGCGCCGTCAGCAAAGGCACTCTGGCCGAGGCCGTTTGGGGCGACTACATCGACCAAGCCGACAACTACGATTTCATCTACGCCCAGATGAAAAACCTGCGTAAACGCTTAGCCGAAGCGCAAGCCGACATCGAAATCAAGACCGTGCACGGCTACGGCTACAAATTGGAGCGGCAATGAAACTCTCGCGCCGCATCATAGTGTCTGTTTCCATTGCATTGGTAGCGCTGTTTGCGCTTTGGGCCATCGTGTTCACACGAACCACCAAACGCCAGATTTACAGCCACATCGACCTCATCCTAACCCAACAATCCGACAAAATCATCAGTCGCTTTTTGGACAACGACAGCATTCCCAACTCCCTTTCGGGCATGTCGGGAACGATGGAGTTTTTCATCGAGAAAGTGTCGCCCGAATACGCAAAAAACCATCAAACACCAGCGTTCCAGACCGATGAGGAATTCATCGACGACATCCAAGAAGACGAAATCGTCAGGGAAATGACGAGAGTCTTCCAAAAACAGGGCATCGACTACGAACTGACGTTGACCACACAAGTCTTCGCTTGGAACGACACCTTAGACTTCGCCATTTTAAGTATCCTCACCCTCGCCGTCGCGCTCCTCGTCGCCATCATTCTCATCGTCAGTTTCATCGTCATTCGCAACATGCGCCCGCTCTACCGGCTCACCGACTGGCTCCGCAGCAAAAAATCCACCGAAGAAATCCCCAAGCCCGACAGCCAAATCAAAGTACAGGAATTCAAGGAGATAGAAACCGCAGTTTTGGAAGCCTCCGAAAGGTCGAAACAGGTTTTTGAGGAGCAGAAACGCTTCATCGGGAACGCCTCGCACGAAATCCAGACCCCCATCGCCATTTGCCGGAACCGCCTTGAACTTTTGGTGGACGAAACCCAACTTGATGAACACCAACTCACCGAAATCGAAAAGACCTTGGACACTTTGAGCTACATTTCGAGGCTCAACAAATCCTTATTGTTCCTTTCGAAAATCGACAACCACCAATTCAAGGAAGAAGCCAAAATCGAAATCAACCAAGTTGTGAATCAAGCACTTGAAAACCTTAGTGAGATTTTCGAGAGCATGGAAGTTAGCGTTTCAGTAGCCGAAAACCAACGCATCATGGCCAAAATGGACCCGACTTTGGCCTCCTCCTTGGTGACCAATCTGTTGAAAAACGCCTTCATCCACAACCTGCAAGGCGGAAACATTGCCATCACACTGAGCGACAACACATTAATCATTGGAAACACAGGCAAAAACGAGGTCTTGGATTCCGAAACCGTTTTCAAAACCTTCTACAGAAAAGGCGAAAACAGCAATTCCACAGGCCTTGGATTGGCCATCGCCAAAGCCATTTGCACAGAATATGGTTTTGAAATCCGTTACCAATTCATTGAGAATCAGCACACTTTCTCGATAAAATTCAAATAATCGGAAAAAAGTCGCCCATTTCAGAAATATTTCAGAATCGGTTTGGAATTTTGCAGCCGAAACAACTGAAATAATGAAAAAAGCATTGCTCATACTCGCCACCTTATTAATAAACGCCTTCGCCCTCCATGCCGAAGACGCGCATCGCATCATCACCTTCGAGGAACTTCCCATCAAGGCGCAAGAGTTTGTAACCACTTATTTCTCAAACCAAACCATCCGATTTGTCAGGATGGAAATTGAGGTGACCAAGACCGAATACACCGTGCGTTTCGATAACGGAATGGAAATCGAGTTCAACAGCAACGGCGATTGGGAAGAGGTGGAAAGCCATTCGGAGTGCCTGCCTTCAGGGTTCCTCGACGAAATGATTCTCAACTTCCTGAACAAGAACCATCCCAACTTTTGCCTGAACGAAATAGCACGAGATCGGCACAAGATTGAAGTGGAATTGGCAACCGGACTGGAAATCGTTTTCAACAGATCCGGGGAGTTCCTACGTTATGACGACTAATCAAATAAATAATTTACAAACCTTAAAACTTTAAGAAAATGAAAAAGTTATCATTCATCCTCATCGTGGCGATGGCCTTGATTGGAACGGCCTGCACCAAATCAGAAGCCACATCGACCGAAGCAGCAACCAGGGCTGCAAGCAACCAAAACAAGTTTGAAATCGCTAAAGTCATAAACGAGAGCGACATTGACCCAGCGATTATGGAATTCGTCATGACGCATTTCCCTCAAACTGGTATCTTCCACTGCTATCAGACGCAGCACTACTACAAGGTAAAACTCGACGACCGCACCCATTTGGAATTCACGCACTCGTTTGAGTGGGTGAAAGTGGACTGCGAACATTCGACCATCTACACCAGCGTACCCACAAGCATTGTGCCTGAGCAAATCACCGCCTATGTGACCGCTAACTTCCCTGGCAAGGCCATCGAGGAAATCGAGAAAAAGAGCTTTGGCTGGGAGATTGAGATGAAGAACGGACCTGAAATCAAGTTTGACACCAACTTCAATGTCATCAACGGCGGTGGAAACGGGGGAGGCAACAACTCCAACTTCCCTGAAATCAACACTTTCGTCAGCACTTATTTCCCTCAAGTGAGCATTCAAAGAGTCGAACTTGACGGCAACGAAATCGATGTGAAACTGACCGACGGAACCGACATCGACTTCTATCTCAACTTCATTTGGCAATCCATTGACTGCGAACATGCTACCGTTTACGGCAGTGTTCCGAGTGAGCTTGTTCCCGTGCAAATCACTGAATATGTGACTGCTAACTTCCCCAACAACCACATCGACCAAATCGAGAAGAAGAACAACGGAAATTGGGAAATCGAATTGAACAACGACTATGAAATCGTGTTTGATGCCAACTTCAACGTCATCGGTGGCGGAGGAAACGGCGGTGGAGGAAATGGTGGTGGCAACACCTCCAACTATCCAGAAATCAACACTTTCGTTGACACTTATTTCCCACAGACCAGCATCCTCAAAGTGGAACGCGACGGCAATAAGTATGAAGTCGAACTCACCGACAACACTGACATTGATTTCAATTTGAGTTTTGAATGGACGAAAATCGACTGCGACGAGTCCAATGTTTATGGCAGCGTCCCGACCGAGCTTGTTCCCGTGCAAATCACAGACTATGTGACCGCTAACTTCCCCAACAACCACATCGACCAAATCGAGAAAAAATACTACGGTTGGGATGTTGAACTCAACAACGACCACGAAATCAAGTTTGACTCCAACTTCAACGTCATTAGTGGCGGTGGCAATGGTGGAGGCGGCAATGGCGGCGGAAACAACTCCAACTACCCTGAAATCAACACCTTCGTTGACACTTATTTCCCACAAGTCAGCATCCGCAAAGTGGAACGCGACGGCAACAAGTATGAAGTCGAACTCACCGACAACACCGACATCGATTTCAATTTGAGTTTCGAATGGAAGAAAATCGACTGCGACGACTCCAATGTTTACGGCAGCGTTCCGACCGAGCTTGTTCCCGTGCAAATCACTGACTATGTGACTGCTAACTTCCCTGGAAAGCACATCGACAGCATCGAGAAGAAATACAACGGCTGGGAAATCGAACTGAGCAACGGCCTTGAAATCACCTTCGACTCCAACTTCAATGTAACTGGTTTCGACGACAAGAAATAAACAGCCATGAAAAAAAGCATCGTCATAGCAGCACTTTTCATCGGGTTTGCACTCTGCACCACCTCGTGCAGCAAGGAAGCCACCGCACAAACCCAGATTAGTATCAACAATTTTGTTGCCACTTATTTCCCCAACGAGGAGGTAATTGCGACAATCAGGGACGGTTTCGACTACGATGTGACCCTCAGCGACTACACCCAAATCGAATTTGACGGCAACATCGCGGGTAAAAAACTTGAATGGGACGAAGTAAACTGCAAGCACTCAACAGTTTATACTGCCGTGCCTGCCGCATTGGTACCGACTGAAATCGCCGACCATGTAAGCCGACTCCATTCGGAACAAAGAATCGTGAAAATCGCGAAAGACTTCCGAGGCTGGGAAATTGAATTGAGCAACGGCATTGAAATCGAGTTTGACAGCAAATTCCGCATCAGAGAAATAGACTAAATTTCCTTGGTTCACTGCATTAGCAAACGCGGTCTGGAGAAATCCGGGCCGCGTTACTTTTTCAAAGACAGGATTTAATGTGCTTTCTCCGTGATAATCACGTCAATAGCCCCGACACCAAACTTGGCAATGCTGGCCATGCGGTTTTCGGTGTTCTTGTAGTCCTTCAATGCCTCGATGATGGCGTTTTTCAGCACGCCGTTGCCCACTCCGTGAATGAAAGTCACCTTGTTGTATTCGGCGGCAATCGCGCTGTCGAGCATCTTCTTGAAATAGTCCGTCTGGATTTTGAACATGTCGTGGCTTGACATTCCCAAAATGTTGTCAACCAACTCGCCGATGTGCAAATCCACGACGGCCTCGCCCGGAGCGGTCTTGTGTTTGTCGATGGGGGCTTCGGGCTTCACCAAAGTCTTGGCTGGAGCCTGAGTGCCAACGCCTTCCTTTAGGATTTTGGTGAAATCACTATCGCCGTGCTTCAGGGCGATGAGTTCGGAGAGGCAAATCATCACCGACTTCTCACCCAAGATGCCCGAAGGCAGATAACTACCTTCTTTCATAAAGCGACCCACGCGCAACGAGAAAGGCGCGTTCAGCGGAAGCAACACACAATCAGAAGTTTCCGTAGTCAAAATGGCCTGCACCACGCCGTTGAGCCAATATTCGAGGTCGTCGCGCGAGATGGTCTCGATGACGATTTTCTCGTACTTGTCGACCTGCCCGAAGTCCACATTCGAGAATTTGTCCTCCTCCTTGATGGTGAAGGTGTAGAGCATCTCGTAAGGCGTGTGGTTGACCAAGACCACATCGAGCGGACCCGTGAGGAGCCACTGCTGCTCGTGCGGCACAAAAGCCATATAAACGCCTTCTTTCTCGGCCTCTTTCGCAAAGCGGCGCAAGCCACCTTTTCGGGCTGCATCGGCCTCTTGCTGTTTCAGAAGTTCCTGACCTTGAACCTCATTCTGCACCTTGTCAACGGTCTGCTGTTGCTTGCTCGGAGCGGGCATTGAGCGGTAGTCGAGCACCAAATCCGTTATCAAAGTGGGGATTTCGAAGCCGCCTTCGATTTCCACCATCACCATTCTTGAGTCTATGATTTTCGTGACCTTTCCCCCGCCCACTGAGCTGAGGAAGTTCACCTTGTCGCCTATTTTGAATTCTGCCATAGTTTTTCTGTTTTGAAGTGCAAAAGTACACATTTTTGGCAGATAATTTGTATTTTTGCCTCGCAATAGACTGGACAAGCATGATTGGGAATGTTCCTCATATAGTACAGTATCAAGGTTCAAAAAGAATCCTTGCCCCGCAAATATTGCGTTTTATTCCCATGAAGTTCAATCGTTTGGTTGAACCATTCGCCGGAATGGCTGCAATTACTATCGCTGTCGCCAAACAAGAAAGAGCGAATCATTATCTCGTCAACGACTTGAATGCACCTCTTGTGGCTGTTTTGGAATCTGCAATAGAAACACCAAACGAGTTGTTTTCCGAATACTCCAAGGTTTGGAACGAACAATTTGCATATTCAGGAGGAAGTGTCGAGCATTTCTACAAGGTGAGGAACGACTTCAACAATGGGCAACAAACCGCCGCCAACATGCTTTATTTATTGGCAAGATGTGTGAAAGGATCGGTTCGGTATGGAAGCAACGGCCAATTCAACCAATCGCCCGACAAACGTCGCTATGGCACTGCTCCGCAAACCTTGAAAACCAATCTGATGGCGATTTCGTATTATTTGAAAGGCAAGACCCATTTCATGTCGAAAGACTATCGCGAAGTGCTTGACGAAACAAAAGCTGGCGATGTCGTATACATGGATCCTCCATATCAAGGCGTTTCGAATGTACGCGACAGCCGTTATTATTCGGGCATCGGGTTTTACGATTTCGTTGAAGCCGTTGACAGCTTGAATCGACGCGGAATAGATTTCCTTATCAGTTATGATGGAAAATGCGGCGACAAACAATATGGAGAGGATTTGCCAGAAGAATTGGGGCTGCAAAAAGTCTTATTGAAAGCCGGCCTTTCGAGCCAAAGCATACTGCTTGGGAAAAAAGAAATCACTTACGAAGCCCTATATGTGAGCAAAGGTTTGCAACAGCATTTTGTTCCCTTGCAAGAACAACAATACTCATTATTTGAAGCAATGGCTGTATGAAAAAATACCCTAAATCGTTTCTCGACAAACTGAACTCCGTGACCGCCAAGCGTCCCAAGACCGTCATTCAACACATATTTGAGCATGGTTTTGTGACCACCGAGGAATTGGAGCAGTTGTATGGATACAAACACGCACCAAGGGCAGCACGGGACGTCAGGGAGTTAGGCATACCCATAGAAATGTACCGCGTCAAATCTTCCGACGGTCGCTCGATTGGCGCATACCGTTTCGGCAATCCTGCTTTGGCGGAAAACGCGGTTTCGAAAACGGCAGGCAGAACTGCTCTTTCCAAAGCTTTGAAAAAGGCCTTAATCGAAAAGTTTGGCTCAAAATGCTTCATATATTTGCAGCTGATGGATGAAAAGATCCTGCAAGTCGACCATCGCATACCATACGAAATCGGAGGCGAACAAAATGAAACCGATTTGGATTGTTTCATGCTTTTAAGTCCTTCGGCCAACCGTGCAAAGTCTTGGACTTGTGAGCATTGCCCGAATTGGGAGAACAAATATGCCGAGTTTTGCATGAAGTGCTTTTGGGCACATCCAGAGAACTATTCACATATTGCAGGCAAGGAACAGCGACAACTCATCATCACTTTTACTGGCGACGAAATCGAGGATTACAACAAATTGATTGCTTTAGTCGGCGTAGACAAGGCCGAAGAAACCATCAAGGAGATGATTGGAGAGTTTATCGGAAAAACACTTCCATAATTCAACTGACAATGAAAAAATCATTTTTTCTGACATTCGTTTTTGCTGTTTTTATGGCCGTTTCGTGCAAAAAACCAGCGAGTTACGGTGAACTTTGCGTAAACATTGGCTATTCCGTCAATGGCAAAGCCTTGATTACCGACAGTTTATGCTACCGCAACGACGCCGGAAACGAGTTCATGATTACCGAAATCCAATGGTTCATTTCCAAAATGGGGCTACAGGACGAGCACGGCGAATGGGTTACGTTGGAGCCTCTGTTTTTTTATATCGACACCAATATCCCCGAAAGCCAAACGCTTGAAATCAAGTCAATTCCTGTTGGAAAATACAAGGCCTTGCGTTTCGTTTTCGGCTTGGACGAGGAAGACAACCGAACCGGCCTTTTCACCGACCCGCCCGAGTCGGAGATGTTTTGGCCCGATTTGCTTGGCGGAGGCTACCATTACATGAAACTCAACGGGAAATATTTGGACGCGGAAGGCCGTCTCGCGCCTTTGGCTATCCATCTCGGCATTGGGCAAAACGAAGACCACAGTCTGTTTTACCAAAACTACTTCACCGTGGAGCTTCCAATCGATTTCACTATAACGGAAACCTCTGAGAACCAACTCGATTTAACTATGATTATCGACAATTGGTTCCGCAACCCCAACCTTTACGACTTCAACGAATACGGCAGCCACATCATGCAGAACCAAGCCGCGCAACAAGCCTTGAAAGAAAACGGGAACGATGTGTTCCAAATCGGAAAACTTACTGATAATGAAAACAATACAAATATGGAAAAAGACAATAGATTTGCAGAAAAATTCAAGAATGTGATGCAAAAGGCCGCTCCGAAGCCACATTTCTGGACTTGGAAAAGCGTGAAGGAGAGAATGATGAGTCCCGTAGGGACGACGGAAAATAGGCAGGCGGTGTAAACCCCTGCAAAACAGGCGATGTAAACCCCTGCAAATAAAAATTCAAACGATGAAATTGATTAAAAACATAGCATTGGTTTGTGGTTTGTTTTTGTTTTTGGCTTCGTGCAAGCCAGAGCAAAGCCATTATGTGCCAACGCCTTACGAATTGCCACAGCCAGCCTATTTCCCATCAAGGAACAACATTCCCGCCGACAATCCCATGACCGAAGAAGGCGTGGCCTTGGGGAGAAAACTCTTTTATGATGTGCGACTTTCGGGTCGCGACGGCACTGACGGCATCCGCAGTTGCGCCTCATGCCACCATCAAGGGAACAATTTCGATTTTGGCGGTTCGGCTGGCCTGCACCATTCCGTTATGCCTTTGGTCAATTTGGCTTGGAACCATACGGGCTTGGGCTGGAATGGCGGCGTTGCCACTTTGGAAGATATGGTCTTGGCAGCGGTCACGAGCCCCGTGGAAATCAATGCCGATACCAATCAGGTAGTCAAATATTTGCAGAAAACCGACGACTATCCCGAACTTTTCGAGAAAGCCTTCGGCAGCCGCGAAATCACCTTTATTAATATCCAACGCGCCATCGCTCAGTTTGTGAGAAGTTTGGTTTCCGCCGACAGCAAATTCGACCGTTATCTTCGTGGAGAAGATGAGCTTACCGAAGATGAAATGGCTGGTTACGAATTGTTTTGCACCGAGGAAGGTGCAGACTGTTTCCATTGTCACGGTGGAGGTGGTTTGGCCCTGATGACCACCAACTTGTTCTACAACAACGGTTTGGACGATGAGTTCAACGACCCTGAAGACCGATCGGTAGTCACGGGAAGCCATCAGGACAAAGGTGCCTACAAAGCCCCAACCCTGCGCAACATCGCCGTTTCAGCTCCTTATATGCACGACGGACGTTTCATCACTTTGGATGAAGTCATTGATTTCTACTCAGATAGCATCAAAAATTCTGCTACCATAAGCCCGCTCATGCACCATGTGATGCAAGGCGGCGTGCGGCTCTCGTTGCAAGAAAAGTCGCAGTTGAAGGCATTTTTGAACACCTTGACAGATGATAGGTTTTTGAATAATACTGAGTTTTCGCGACCGTAAAGGTTTAGGACACTTTTCCTGACGGGCGATTCCGTTATTAATGTCTAATTCCTCTCAAAAAGAACCTTCTTTATTTTCCTGTCGTCCATTCTGTTACTCCAAAGCAATACAATATCAATTCTTGTTTCCTGAACAATGTAGAAAACTCTTGTATGCCAAGAATGAAGCACACGTAAGGGCTTACCTTTGAATTTGTATTTCGTTTCAGAAGTACCTATTTCAGAAAATTCAGCCAACAAATCAATTTGGGAAATAATGCTCTCATAGACTTCCAATGCCACTTTTTGTCCTTGATTCTGAAGGACATAATCGACGATGGCAGCCAATTCATCTTCAGCCTCCTTGAGCCATTGGATTTCTTTCATGCCAGCATCACTTTGATACGAGCCTTGACTTCATCGTGAGAAACGAATTCTGCCGTACCATCTTCAATGCTTTGCATTCGCTCGTTGAGAAGCCTTTCCACTTCTTCTACGGTGTAGTTGCAAGGCGGGTATGCATTATTTCTCTCTTTTGGAGAAACCAACTCCAAAGCAAAACGCCTCACTTTGCGTGTGAGTTCTTCGGGCGAAAAACCGCCGTAGGTTGGCAGGTTGATATTGATGGAAACTCCGTGCATTTTGGTGTCATTTTTCTTGCTGCAAAAATAGAAATTTTTTCCATAACAAGTGGTGCAAAGGCAAAAAAATCGCCCGCCATGATTGCTCCTCATGGATAATAAAAAGAATTATTCTTTGTTATTGCAATTTATGTATACAATTGCATATCAATTCATTTCAATATTACAATAATCCTTTATCATATCATAAATTCTCTTTTTCACACCTACTTGAGATTGCATTAAATCAAAATCAGGACTGTAATTACCTTCCACAAATTCCACCTTCCCTTGATTGTTAACTGCTACATCCCAACCTGTGATTGGGTTCCCTTTGATTTTGGCAGCTTCACAACAAGTTTCAACAATAGAATCCCAATGGGGTATTTTGAATCCTATGAATTTAATGCCACTATCAGGATGACATATAAACTTTTTGCCTTTTGTATCTATTCCATCGGATTCAATAATGCCATCTTTCACGTTTATCTGCGCAAATAACCCTCCCGCGTGTGCATTGTCAACGACATTATTTCCAACACCAACCCTGAAAACTGCCCCGAAAACCACGGATTTTTCCATATTAGAAATAGTAACCACCCGTATTGTATTCAAACTTTGCGGATGGAATGCTTTCAACTCATCACAGGATTCAATGCATTGTTCCACCAACATATTGTTTTTAACGCACTTTTCATACAATTCCTTATCAGTTTTATGATTCCCATTTTTATAGACTTTAAAGACACCTTTCCCTAATTTTCCATCATTTGGTTTAACAATACAGTCATAATTTGTAATCATTTGTTGAAATTCCGAAAAAGACGATTCTGGAGCAAATAACCATTTTCTATAAACATAATCTCTAAATGCTCCTAAGAAATTTATTTTGCTGCGAAAAAAGCGTTTAATTTTGCCTGGAACATATCTCCAATAGAAATATGCCATTTTTAATCTTGAGACATACTCGTCTCTTTCCTCTTCACTCTTTGTATAAAACTCGTATTGGTTTGCATATTCTGAATATGATACCCAGTATTTATCTAATGCCTTATTATAATCGTCAAAACTCCCCAATGCGGATTCTTTATTAAACTCCTTCATTGCATAGGATAATTGTTTTTTTTTGATAGTACGAACTTTGTATTCAGCATACAGATTATATAGACCCAAAAGAGTAGCCAACTTGTCGCCTAATGGTGAATAAAACACTTTGCAAATTAGAGTTTCTACCGATCTTTTCATCTTTTTCTGAAATTAAAAACTAACTTAAATCTTTTCTCCTTTAATTATAATTTGGCCTCTGTCACTAATAACAGTTCCTTTCCTAACGATTTTTGCCGGATTGCCTACTACTATACAATGGTCTGGAACAGAACGGCTAACAATTGCCCCACCACCAACATAAACATGATCTCCAATTTTCACTCCAGGCATAATCATTGCTCGCCCGCCGATGACACAATTCTTTCCAATATAAGTTTCACACCACATATTGTATCCTTCTAAAGCTCCTCTTGAATAATCATGTGCTATAACCATTGCATCGATAAGTATTCGAGTGTTATCTCCAATATGAACTCCTTTAGGATTAGCTCTGTCTATAATTGCGCTTTTAGAGATAGTACAATTCTTCCCGATATGAGCACCCCTCATTCGATGATACAATACTATACTTTTGCTTATATATCGGCTTAGTCTCTGTCTGATACTGAATTCCATTTGCATTTTGTGTTGACATTATTGACATGGCAAAAGTACCAATACCACCAACACCATCAACAATTTACCTGCCATTATTCCAGACGCTTCCCGTCACAATTCCAGACACTTTTTCTCACGCAGAACCCGCTGAACTATGGGAAACGCAAAGCGACCCCAAACCAAGCGCACGATAGATTTCAGCGGATTCAGCGATTTCTGCGTGAAACAAATCATCCTCTGTTCAATTCCTCCAAGAAACGCCCCACACGAACTGCTTTCTCATCGGTCAAATCGTCCAAATTTAAGTCAATGTGCAATTCGCGAGGGCAAAGGTTGGATTTCATTTTTCTTTGGACTTGGATGTCATCCAAGAAATTGTGGTCGAGAGCATCGCAAAGGTCAAGAAGTTGGTTCAAGTCGATACTAGGCCGCTCGAAGATGAAATACACATTGGAACGAGCCGTATGGATACGTCGCGCCAATTCAGCCACACTCAGGCCACTCTCGTCAAAGACGGCTTTGATCATTTGCCCGATATGGAGTTTCTGTTGCTTGGCCATGTTGCGATGTCAATTAAAGGTGATGACATAAAAAAGCGTGGAAGTTTCCTTGCTAGATGCTCGGGTTACCACGCCCACCAGTCTCACAAGTTTTCCACGCCAAAAACATGGCGCTTCGAAAACTTATTCTTGACTGGTGTTCCCGAAGGAACAAAGTGGTAATTGAGCATCAAGAATAGCCTCAAATCGCTATCTGTTCTATGTCAATATGTTGATTTGTCTGTTTACATAATGGTTTGTTTTTGTTGTTATCCGACAAAAGTAGGGAAAAAATGGATTGGAGGATGGTTTTTCGGTGAAAAAATCGCGTTTTCTTGGGCTATAAGAATTTAGAATTGTAACTTTGTTGCCGAAATAGCGCAACAGTAATCAAATTAAGCATACTTTTACAACAAAAAGACCACATTGCAAAAATGACCCCAATCCCAGCCAACATAAGCCATCTTGACGGACGCCGTTTCAACAACTACAGCAACTACTTCAAGAAGCAGTTCGGCGGGCGTGTGCAGAAAATCAGCATCGACGCGGGTTTCAGTTGCCCCAATCGGGATGGGAGAATCAGCACGGGCGGTTGCACATTTTGCAGCAACGAGGCTTTCAACCCGTCGTATTGTCGGCCAGAGAAGTCCATCCGTCAGCAGATTGAGGAAGGCATTGAATTCCAACGACGACGTTATCGCAGGGCGAACAAGTATCTTGCTTATTTCCAGCCGTTTTCGAACACATATAAGCCGATTGAGGAATTGAAGAACATCTACGAACAAGCCCTGGAAGTGCCCGAAATCGTTGGAATCGTCATCGGCACGCGGCCCGACCTTGTCGACAACGGCATTCTACAGTTGCTCAAAGAAATCCAAAAGACACATTATGTCATATTAGAATACGGCGTGGAAAGCGTTTACGACGAAACCTTACGGCGCGTCAATCGAGGGCACGACTTCGCCACGGCGGAAAAGGCTATTCAACTGACCGCCCATTACGGCATCCCCTGCGGGGCGCATTTCATTTTCGGCCTGCCCGGCGAAAGCAAGGAAATGATGCTCCGTGCCGCCGTAGTCATTTCACGTTTGCCTTTGACCACAGTCAAGTTCCACCAACTGCAAATCTTCAAGGGAACGAAGATGGCAGAAGAATACATTCAGCATCCAGAGCACTTCCATCTTTTTGACCTTGAGGAATATATCGATTTCGTCATCGACTTTGCAGAGCGATTGAGCCCCAATATTGTCATCGAGCGTTTCGCGGGCGAGGTGCCACCGCGCTATTTGGCTTCCGAGCCTTGGATGAAGTTGAGGTATGATGAGGTCTTAGTCAAGATTGAGAAGAGAATGGAAGAACGCGACACATGGCAAGGTCGGCTATACCGTCATCAGCAAGCCGACCTTGATTCCAATTGATTATATAAATACCTGAAAAACAGACTTATCCTTCCGCTTGAAACAGCGTTATGATGTTCAGAATCACCTCAGAGGCCTTTATCATGCTTTCCAACGGAACAAATTCCAACTTTCCGTGGAAGTTGTGTCCACCAGCGAAGATGTTGGGGCAAGGCAGACCCATAAACGAAAGGTTAGCACCATCGGTGCCGCCACGGATTGGCTGCACTTTCGGCTTGATGTTGGCCATTTCCATCGCCTTGATGGCTCGTTCTACAATGAAGAAATGCGGTTCCACTTCTTGGCGCATGTTGTAGTATTGGTGCTTCAGTTCCAACTTCACCACATCGCCGTATTTCTTGTTCAAAAACTCTGCAACTGAAGTGATTAAGGCCTTCTTTTCCTCAAATTTTGTTCGGTCATGGTCACGGATGATGTAGTTCATCGTGGTCTCCTCCACCGTGCCGTTGATTTCGGTGAGGTGGAAAAAGCCCTCGTAGCCTTGAGTGAAACGCGGACGCTGTTCCACAGGGAGCATCTCATTGAGTTCCATGGCTATCAGCATGGAATTCACCATCTTATCCTTGCCGTAACCGGGATGGATATTGCTGCCTTGGATGTGGATTTTCGCGGCGGCGGCGTTGAAGTTTTCGTACTCTAATTCGCCTATTTCGCCACCATCCATGGTGTAGGCGTATTTCGCGCCAAACTTTTTCACATCGAATTTCACCACGCCACGCCCAATTTCCTCGTCAGGCGTGAAGCCAATCTTGATTTCGCCATGCTTGAAGTCGGGATGCTCCATCATATATTGTGCTGCATACATGATTTCTGCCACACCCGCCTTGTCGTCGGCACCGAGCAAAGTCGTGCCATCGGTGGTAATCATCGTTTGGCCTTTATATTGCTGCATTTCAGGAAATTCCGCAATACGCAAAGCGATGTCCTTCTCCTTGTTTAAGATGATGTCGCCGCCATCGTAGTTCTCAATGATTTGCGGTTTGATGTCGGCTCCAGAGGCATCTGGCGAAGTGTCGACATGCGCAATGAAACCAATGGCGGGAATGTCACGGTCCACATTTGAAGGGATGGTGGCCATGACATAGCCATACTCGTCAAGGGTGGCTTCAATACCCATCGCTTGTAGTTCGTTGAGAAGCATCTTCAACAGATTCAACTGTTTAGCGGTGCTGGGCTGCGATTCAGAGTTTTCGTCAGAGGTCGTCTCCACCGAAACATACCTCAGAAACTTGTCCAATAGTTTTTCCATATTTTTCGTAGTTTGATGATGATTGCAAAAATAAAGGTTTTTCCGTAACGTGGTCAATATTTCGCCTTAAAAGTCAGCCCAAGAAAAAACCTATCCACAGGCTCCTTCACCTGCAAGTCGTTGTCCATTCGGACGAAGGCGGAAAGCGAGTATTGCCGTGCGAGACGATAGTCGACCGAAAGCACCGTGCGGAGGTTGTCAATGCCACCTTTTTTGGGGTCGTTGGTAAGCCAAAAAAGTTCGGTTGAAAGGGCATACTTGAAGCGGCTATTCATCGGCTGGTAGGTCACTTTCAGGCGGTTGCGCCAATACAAACGCGGATTGACGCGGTGTTCGCCCGTGCGCTCGTCGAAAAAGGTGCCGATGGCCTTGCTGCGCACTTGGAACCTGAAGCGGCGCCAATCCTCAGTATAAGTCACCTGCAAACCGAGGCGGCCACGGTTCTCGTAATAGCCTCGGTCGTTGTGGCGGCGGATGTAGTCGGCGGTGAGGCCGATGTTCATGCGGTTGTGCAGGCAGGTGTAGTCCACTCCAACGGAATTGAGCCAACGGTCGAATTGGGTGCAGTTGTTCTCGAAGCGCAACTCCTCCTCCACCGAAAGGCCAAAAGGCCCACCCAAGCCCACTTCAGCCTCTGCCGAAACAATGCCTCCGAAGTCAGTCGACCTTTCACTTTGGGCAAAAACACCAACCGAAGCCAAAAGGAACACTATGAACAAAAGCCTCTTCATTTTCTTTTTCTCACAAAACCTACAAAACCTTCAATACTTAATTATCAAAATCCTTCAACTTCGTTATCGTGTCAATCGTATTCACCTCACCGTCAATGGGTTCATAATAAACCTTCACGAAGGCAACATCTCTCAGATAGTCGATATGCCCGACTTCCACTTTGCTGATATTCAATCCCGTGCGCTCGATTAGGTCGGCCTTCAAATCGTCCTCCTTGCCATGCTTGGTATTCTCAATGCGGTCGTAAAGGATGATTTTCATTGCGGTATGCTTCAGCAACTTTGTGCCATCCAAAAGCCAGATAATCAACACCGTAAACAGGTTGACCAAGACAAGTTCGGAATAACTCGTTGAGAGAGCCATACCATTGACGATGCTCAGTCCCATCACCACGAAAAGATAGGTCATTTCGCGGATTTTGATGGTTTCGGTTCGGTATCGAATCATCCCGAAAATGGCAAACAGGCCGAGGGCGTAGGCGATGTTCATCTTCATGTTCTCCATCAACGAAATGATGAGGAAAATGACCACCGCGAACATGAGGAAGGTGAAATAATAGTCCTTACGGTTGGCTTTTTTGTAGTAGAAACAATGGATGATAACCCAACAGACCAAGAAGTTGAAAACGAAGCGGATAAGCATCGTCCAAAGGCTCTGGGCATCAAAAAGCGGCACGCCGAGGAAGTCCATTCCGCTGGCACCGCTACCAAATTCGCGTGCAATGTCAGGATCAAAGTCCTGTAGGTTGATTTGTAACAGGTTCATATTTCGAGATTTAAAATTTCAGGATTTCAAGATTTCAAGATTTAAGATTCTTCATTCCGCGTTCATCATTCCGCATTTTCTCCATTTTCCTAAGTTTCTTCTTAAACCGGTTCTGCTTCACATCGGGACGAGTCAAACAGGTGCCAATGCAATACTTGCTGACCTTGAACGGCTTGATTCTCAATTCGAAAAGCACATCCTTTAGGAGAGATTTTGCCCTACCGTCCTGTTTCAGTTCCATCACGACCAAAGGCGACATCGAAGCGGTTGCACCGTTGCGTAGGTTCTCGAAACGTAGGTTGCAATCGATGGTGAGGCGCTCGGTTTTCCCATAATTGACCAAAGTGATTCTGTCGAAAATTGTCACCAAATGCGGGCTGAGCGACTTGACCTCGTAAGGCTGTTTCTCGGCCAAAAACGCCGCCGCCTCGGGGTTGTCCAAGATATTGGGAATGGGTTCCACAGCGATGCGTTTCTTCTTCGTGCGACCTTTGTTGCTCTTGTGCTTCACCTCGCAAAAAGTCAGTTTTGAGTCAACATAGGTACGAACACGAACTTTGTCGCGCACCAAGTGACGGTCGTGGTGGATGAGGTACATGGTCAGTTCAGGCGTGTCGTAATACACAGTGCTATAGGGCGATAGGCGGTTGCCTTCCACCTCTTGGGCATAATAGTTTTCGCGGATGCCCAAAAGAATTTCATGCAGTTGAGCCTCCGTCACCACATATTTCGTGTCGATGCGGTTCATCAATTTCACACCGCTCATCTCATCAAGCGAGATAGGCTTCATGCCCTGCACTATGTCAAGAATTTCCTCCACGGGACTTATTTCGGGACGTATTCGTATGTTTTCACCGATTCCAATTTGCCGTTGGGGTAATAATTGAGTTGGCGCACCTTGGAGCCGTCTTCGTCATACTCAAACTTTCTGATTCTGACCACTTTATCGCGGTCGTTGTACTCAATCTCGCGCACCACCTTGGCCGAGATGTCGCTGTTTTCGGGGTACTCGCTCACCACGCGCCATTTCTGGCCGTAAGAAGCATATTCGATTTCCTCAATCTTGCGGCCCATTGCGTCATAGGTCGTCACGCGGTCGAGGAAGGCGCGTTTGTCGCCCGCTGCCGTGTTCCATTCCTTCAGCACCATGCCTCGACGATTCTCACGCTTGGCGATGGTGGCATCTGAAACCGATTGGGCCATAGCACCGAAACCAATAGCTAAAAACGCCAAGACTAAAACTAATCTTTTCATATTCGGTTAAATTTCAAGATTTCTAATTTCAAGATTTAAGATTCATCATTCTGCATTCCGCATTATACATTGATTATCACTTCAAACTGTTCCTCAAGCTCATAAATCAGCCCTGCCTCTCCGACGGTGATGCTTTGGTACACGAAATCAGGGATTTCCGTGTTGATATCATCGGAAGCTGTAAACACTTCGTAATTACCGGGTTGCAGTTTTTGGAAACCGAAATAGCCGTCGGGACCCACGCGGGTGTCGTCGAAAGGAACCTCCTCTCCCACCCTACGGATATAGACCCGATGTTCGCAAGCCCAGCCCTCACCGCGCCAACTGCCGTTGTGGTAATATGAAGCATGAACGCGCCCTTTCACCACGGAAGTGCCGTAGGCCTTGCCATCGTGGATGTAGAGCGTTGGCACCTGAGCCACTGCACCTCGCGCCAATTCTACCGTTTCGCTCACAGCCACCTTCTGGCCCGAAGGCAAAGTGGAATAGGCATACACGGTATAGTTGCCAGGACGCAGATACTCAAAGCGATAGCCACCGTCTGCACTTGTTTCAATGTCGTCGCCGAAAAAGTTCTCATCGCCATAAACGATGAAAACATCGGTCTTGGCCGCGTTCACGGTGTCGGGGGTCAGGGTATAGTCGTCGTCGGGATGATGCACCAACTTCACGAAGCCCTGCACCGTGCCCGTGCCGCCCATGCCCTCGCCTTTGTTGCACGAAGGCAACAGCAATGCCACCGCAACCAAAAGCAACAATAATTTCAATGTTTTCTTCATATCGTGAAATATTTAAGTCTGCAAAGATAATCATTCAACGGAATACAGAAAGAAAAATTATCCAATTCCATTTTTAAACACGAATTATCAGGAATTTATCACGAATTTTTCATAAATTCAATTTCTTTCAATTCGTGTTTAATTCATGGCAATTTATGTCTAAAAGTCGCTGATGTTGCCGCAAATCTTCTTCAAAACCGTCACAAAAGTCTGCACGTCTTCCTCTGGAATGTCCTTCATCGCCTTGTTCATCGTCTCGATGGCCAATTGTTTGGTCGAATCCTTCAAGGCCATACCTTCTTCGGTCACGACGATGTTGTTCACGCGGCGGTCACCTCTGGCCACGGAGCGCGTCACGAGACCTTTTTTCTCCAAATTGTCAATGAATTGCGTCACCGAGTTCTTGTCCTTCTGGATGATGAAAGCGATGGCCTGCTGGGTAAGTGTACCCTCATTCCAAAGCGTGTCCATCACCAAATATTGCTCCGCCGTCAGGTTCACGCCGTGCTTCTTGAACACCTCTGCAAGATGTTTCTTGAGCCTGCAATTCAAGATGTTGACATAAACGCCAGCCTGTTTTACGAGTATCATATTATCACATTTTTGGGATTATCCTAAATCTTGAAAGTGCAAAGATAGGGATAATATTGGAACAAAGAACGAAAAGGCAGTTTTTTTATTCTGCCAAGTCGGAAAAGTAGGCTAATACGGAATACAACGGAATGTACTTTGCACTTTTCTTGGGGAATATTTGGAAATTTACCACACTTTTATTGGGGAATATTCGGCAAATTACTACACTTTTATTGGGGAATATTCGGCAAATTACTACACTTTTATTTGGGAATATTCGGCAAATCACTACATTTTTATTTGGGAATATTCGGCAAGTCACTACACTTTTCTTGGGGAATAAAAAGAAAGGGCCTCCCTGATGAGAAGCCCTTTCTAATCGGTTTTGAAAAACGTCTACTCAATCCTCATATTCGGAATCTGGCCGTCACCGTCGTAGAACCCACAACCAAGTTTCTCGCGCACTTCCTTGAAGGCATTGAGCGTGTAGTTCACATCGTCCATCGTGTGGGCTGCGGTCGGGATGATACGGAAGATAATCATTCCTTTGGGAATGACCGGATAAGTGATGACCGAGCAGAAAATCCTATAGTTTTCGCGCAAGTCCATAGCGATGTTGGTGGCTTGAACCACGTCGCCTTGCACGTGAACCGGCGTGACGCAAGCCTCGGCAGGACCGATGTCGAAGCCCAAATCACGGAAGCCTTTTTGTAAAGCACGGGTTACCGTCCAAAGTTGTTTGCGAAGTGCATCACCTTCGACGCTGCGAATGATTTCCAAACGCTTCTCGCAACCTTCCACAATGGCCAAAGGCAGGCTCTTGGCGTACATCTGTGAGCGCATATTATAACGCAAAAACTCAATCACATACTTCGGTCCAGCCACAAAGCCGCCGATGATGGCCATGGCCTTGGCATACGCACCTATGTAAATATCGATGTCGTCCATCACGCCGAAATGCTCCGAGGTGCCGCGCCCGTTGGGACCCATCACGCCGAAGCCGTGGGCATCGTCGATGAGGATGCGGAAGCTGTATTTCTTCTTCAGCGCCACGATGCCGGCGAGATCGCCAAGCGCACCTGTCATACCATACACGCCCTCTGTGATGACAAGGATACCACCGCCCGTTTTTGCCACCACTTCCGTGGCGACCTTCAGTTTCTTCTCAAGATCTTCCATATTGTTGTGGCGGTATTTGTACTTGTTGCCGATGTGGAGGCGGATACCGTCGAGCAGGCAGGCGTGGGCCTCGTTGTCGTAAACAATCACGTCGTGAGGATTGACCAAAGTGTCGATGGTTGACACAATACCCTGATAACCAAAGTTAAAGAGATAGGCGGCTTCTTTCTTCTCGAAATCAGCCAGTTCCTTCTCGAAATGTTCATGCATACGGGTATGGCCCGTCATCATACGGGCGCCCATGGGTGCGGCGAGGCCGTATTTTGCGGCGGCTTCGGCATCCACGCGGCGAATCTCGGGGTGATTGGCCAAGCCCAAATAGTTGTTCAAGCTCCAGCAGAGCACTTCCCTGCCGTTGAAGGTCATGCGCGGACCCATCTCGCCTTCCAAACGCGGAAATGCGAAATAGCCGTCGGCGCGCTCTCGGTATTGCCCAATCGGGCCACCGGAATCCTTTGATATTCTTTCGAAAATGTCCATATTGTATTGTTGAATTGTTGATTGTTGAATTGTTGATTGTTGAATTGTTGATTGTTGAATTGTTGTAGAGGCGTAATGCCTTGCGTCTCCCTACAAATTACGAAGCCACAAAATTAGTAAATATATTGATTATCCCAACGTGAAGGAATTATTTTTAATTTTGCGGCCTGCAAGCGTGAGGTGCCCGACCGTGCCTCGCCCAGAGGGCGAAACATCCCGTAACCACGGGTCGCGACCCGTGGCAGCACCTCGGCAAGCAGAACAAAAACATAGAATATGCTCAACCTCAAAAACAAAACGGCACTCATCACCGGCGGCGGCACCGGCATCGGGCGCAGCATCGCGCTCCACTTGGCGCAAGAGGGCTGCAACCTCGTCCTAACTGGACTGGGCCTCAGCGACTTGGAAGCCGCCAAAGCCGAGTGCGAAAAATACGGCGTGTTCGCCTACGCCACCGAAACACAATTGGACGACTACGCCTCCATTGACCGACTTCACGACTTCGTGGTTTCCAACCACTTGAGCATCGATCTCTTCGTGCTCAACGCGGGCATCTCGCAACGCGAAAAAGCCTTCGACACCGACATCAGCGTGGACGAAAAAATCCTGAAAATCGACTTCCTTAGCGGGGTGTATCTCGTCAAGAAGTTCAAGGAGATGATTCTGGCGAAGGAACATGTGCAATTCAGCGTGACCACTTCCCTATCGGGTTTGTTCGGCTTCCCGTTGCGCTCGGCCTATTGCGCCGCGAAACACGCCTTGTTCGGGTTCTACGAGTCCTTGGAATTGGAATACGACAACATCGGCGTGACCTTCCTCATCCCGGGGCGCATCAACACGCAAATCAGCAAGAGCGCGCTGCACGGCGACGGCACCGCCCACGCCAAGATGGACGCGGGCCAAGCCAACGGCCTCGATGTGGACAAATGCGGAAAAATCGCCGTCCGCGCCATCAAGCGACAGAAACACAGAAAATTAATTGGACGAACAGAACTTTTGATGGCGCATATCCACAAATATTGCTTACCTTTGTATTATAAACTATCGAGAAAAATATCAGCGACATGACGCGCTTCGCGTCACTGCGAGGCACGAAGCAGTCCAGAAATAAAGTTATGGATTGCTTCGTCGTTCCTCCTCGCAATGACGCAAAGCGGCAGTAAAAACAAACCTTAATAACAACTCCATGAACGAAAAAATCATCTGCGGCATACAGCAAGTGGGCATCGGAGTCCCTGACTTCGTCGAGGCCTGGAAATGGTACTATGACAACTTCGGCTTCGAAATCAAAATCGTTGACGACGAGGGCGTTGCGGAACGAATGTTGCCCTACACCGGCGGCAAGCCCCAACCACGTCGATCGGGCATCGCGGTGAACATCCGTGGCGGCGGAGGCTTCGAAATTTGGCAGCCCAAAGGCCGTCCGCTCAACTACCTGAAAGAACCCGTCAAACTCGGCGACTTGGGCATCCTCATCGCCAAGGTGAAATGCCCCGACATTGAAGCGGCCTACAACACCTTTATTAATAAAGGCCTTGACATCATCAGCGAAATCCTAACCTCACCGATAGGGCAAAAGCATTTTTTCATGAAAGATCCCTACGGTAACCTTTTCCAACTCGAACAGGACAGCTATGTCTTTATAGGCGAAAAAAAGCTCACGGGCGGTGCCAACGGCGTAATCATCGGCGTGAGCGACATCGACCGTTCCCTATCCTTTTACACGCAACTCCTTGATTACGACAAGATTGTTTTTGACCAAGCGGGCGTTTTCGAGGATTTGCAAGCCTTAGAAGGCGGCAAGAACAAATTGCGTCGCGTCATTTTGGAGCGCGGCAAACCTATCGAAGGGCCACTGAGCCAAATCATGGGCACCTCGCATCTTGAATTGATTCAAGCCGTTGATGGGCCGGGCAAGAAACTTTATGAAAACCGCTTCTGGGGTGACCCAGGCTTCATCCACCTCTGCTTCGATGTGCGCCACATGGAGGCAGTCAAGGCACAGGCAGAGGCGATGGGACATCCTTTCGTGTGCGACAGCGGTGCCGACTTCGGCATGGGCGACGCCAACGGCCATTTCACCTACGTTGAAGACCCCGACGGCACGCTCATCGAGTTCGTCGAGACCTACAAAATCCCGATTGCGAAGAAGTTCGGCCTCTACCTCAACTTAGCCAACAAGGACGACCACAAGCCATTGGGAATCTTAAAATTATTGCGCTTCGCCAAAGTGAAACGAGAAAGCATCAAATGAACACAAACAATAGAAAAAGCCGCTGAAAATCAGCGGCTTTTTTGTTGTGGGAACTGTTGGACTCGAACCAACGACCCCCGCCTTGTAAGGGCGATGCTCTGAACCAACTGAGCTAAGCTCCCTCGCTTTCTGGCTGCAAAAATAGGACTTTTTTCTGTTTTTTCCGCAATAATTGTGTTTTTTTCAAAGTTTTTCCTATTTTTGTACGATACAACAAACGAAACAGCGAAACATTGGACAAAATGAAAAAGCTCAATTTCAGTAAGTTAAGAAAATATTTGCCGTTTATTTTGGTATTGCTGGCCATCGCCTGCTGCATCCCATCCATAGCCGATGTGGGCAACCAAAACCGCTATGACACGGGCAGCAACGGTGGCGGCGACTTCGACTTGGGCGTGCTCATCGGCTGGCTCATCAACTTGTTCATCCAAAGTCCCATCTTGGGCTTGATTGCGGTGGTCGTCATCATCATTGCCTATCGCATAATGAAGAAAAAGTCGAAAGACACGGACTATATCAACAAAAATGTGAACAACCAAGCCAATTCGGAGGTCACGATGGACTATAGCGGCCTGGTGTCCGAGGAAATCCGTGCCATCGACCCCGATTTTTCGTCCGACAAGTTCATCGGCTTTGCCCGTGAGGTGTTTATGACCATCCAACAGGCTTGGACCACCAAAGACTGGAAGCCCATCCGCCCGTTTGAGAGCGAGGCTTTGTTCAACCAACACAAGCAGCAATTGGACGAGTACATCCGCCTCGGCAAGACCAATGTGGTGGAGAAAATCGCCATCAAGCACTGCTCTCTGCACTCGTTCAAGCAAGACGGCGACAAAGAAGTGCTGACCGTTTGGCTCAACGCCGTAATGCGCGACTATGTTATCGACGACAAGACCAAAAAGGTGCTCGAAAGCGACCCCAACCGCGACTGGTACATGAAATACGAGATGATCTTCAACCGCAAGGCTGGCCTCAAGACCGACCCAGGCAAGAAAGGCAACACCATCACCAATTGCCCCAATTGCGGCGCGCCGACCGAAATCACCTCATCGGGACAATGCGCCTATTGCGGCAGCGTCATCACCAACGGCGAACACGATTGGGTGTTGACCGACATTCATTCGCGGAACTAATGTACAGCTGCCACAATGTGACTGCCCTACAACAAAACGATTAAACAATTAAACAATAAACAATTAAACATAACACAATGGGACTCATCAAAGCAATCGTAGGCTCCATCGGCGGCACGCTCAGCGACCAATGGTTGGACCTCATCAAATGTGACAACATGGACATGGATACCTTGATGGTGAAACAAACCACCAAATCGGGGCAAATTTCCAAAAACAGCCGTGTCATCGTGGCTCCCGGACAGGTGGCCGTCATTTACGACAGCGGCACGGTGCTCGATGCCACCGCCGAGGAAGGCATTTACACCTTCGACAAATCCTCGTCGCCTTCTTTCTTCGCGGGCGAGTTTGGCCCGGTCTTCAAAGAAATGTGGCAACGTTTCACCTATGGCGGCACACCCGCAAAGGAACAAGCCGTGTTCTACTTCAACACCAAGGAAATCCTTGACAACAAGTTCGGTACGGCCACGCCTATCCCCTTCCAAGACTGGTCGCACGCCATCCCAAACCAGATGACCAACTCGCTGATGCCGATGGGCGTCAACGTGCGCTGCTACGGCAAATACACCTTCCGCTTGGACGACATGGGCGTTTTCATGCGCAACCATGCAGGCACGGCCAACATCATCCGCAAAGGCGACATCACCGAACAGATGCGTAGCGAAGTGATGGCCGCTTTCCAGAACATCCTTAACGAGATGGGCAACAGCAACCACCGCATTCCTGTGCTCGAACTGCCGAGTTACACCGACGAAATCAAGAAAACCATGGACGAGAAGGTGTTCGACGAACCCATCCGCGCCCGTGGTGTGCGTTTGGTCAGTTTCACCATCGAATCCGTTTCGCTCGACGATGCCAGCCAGAAGAAAATTGACCGCTACGAATACAGCACCAACAGCATGATGCAACAAGGCAAAATCATTGACGTGATGGAGACCGCTGCCGGCAACGAAAACGGTGCAGTGGGCGGCTTCATGGGCGTAGGGATGGCCAACATGGGCAGTGGCGGAATGACCGGCGGCGCCATGCAAAACGCTTGGAACGGGCAAGGCGGACAAACCACATACGACCCTTACAATCAGCAGCCAAAAGCCCAAAACCAAGGCGTTGCCTGCCCGAACTGCGGCACAATGATTACCGGCAAGTTCTGCCCCGAATGTGGCACACCCGCTCCGACACCCAAGACCACGATGAAATGCCCGAAGTGCGGCACCGAAAGCACAGGGAAGTTCTGTCCCGAATGTGGCACGCCTTTGGCAGCCGTTGGCCCGAAAAAGTGCCCAAAATGCGGTACGGAAGTGACCGGAAAGTTCTGTCCCGAATGTGGTACGCCAGTGTAACAAAAAACATAGAGGCGATGATTACACCGCCTCTACAATGTTGAACGCGAGCGAATAACGGGGTTCGAACCCGCGACCCTCAGCTTGGGAAGCTGATGCTCTACCAACTGAGCTACATTCGCGTTTGAGGTTGCAAAAATACACATTTTTATCATGCAAAGAATTATTTTTGTCAAAATCTTTAATTTGAAATCTCAAATCTTGAAATCCTAAAACTATGCCCATTACCGAAAAAGACGAAAGAATCATCCACGACAGTTTCCACCCAAAGTCATGGAATGACATCAAGAGCCACGACTCGTGGTCAGTGTTCAAAATCATGTCAGAGTTTGTGACTGGCATGGAAAAGTTGGCCAAAAACGGTCCTTGTGTTGCTATTTTTGGCTCGGCACGCACCCAGCCCAGCGACAAATACTACGAAATGGCAGTTGAAATCGCCGAGAAATTAGCCGACTACGGTTTCGGCACCATCACGGGCGGCGGCCCTGGCATCATGGAAGCCGGCAACAAAGGCGCACAACAAGGCGGAGCACAAAGCATCGGCCTGAACATCAACCTGCCTTTCGAGCAGCATTTCAACCCTTACATCGACCACGACAAGAACATCGAATTCGAGTATTTCTTTGTCCGCAAGACTATCTTCATGCGTTATGCACAAGGTTTCATCGCCATGCCCGGCGGCTTCGGCACCTTGGACGAACTCTCTGAAGCCATCACGCTCATCCAAACCAACAAAATGGTGGAATTCCCCGTCGTGTTGGTCGGGAGCGAGTATTGGGAAGGACTCATCGACTGGTTCAGAAAAACTTTACTCGCAAACAACATGATCAGCGAAGAGGACTTTGAGATTTTCCACGTCGTCGATACCGCCGACGAAGCCGTGAAAATCATCAAGGACTTCTACAGGAAATACGCCATCAAGCCGAACTTCTGATGATGCGACGCTATATTGAAGTTCCGCTGCAATTGCTTGACATCGAAGGAGAAGGCTTCCATATCATGGTTCAGGGAATGATTCATGGTAAGGAAGCCCGCTTCCTCATCGATACGGGTGCTTCGCGCTCCGTTTTCGATCCCAAGACCATCTCCACCTTCATCGACGACCTTGTTTTTGAGAAAAAAGAAGGCATGACTGCTGGCGTAGGCAGCACCAACTTGGAGAGCGCGACCTTCAAGATTGACGCTTTCTCAATAGGCGACTTGGAAATCAATGATTATGAAGCTGTTGCCTTGGATTTAGAGAACATCCATGAGATGTACGGCAAACTCCATTTGCCACACATTGATGGCATCATCGGCGGGGATTTGCTGAGACGGTATAGGGCGGTTATTAATTATAGGTGTAAGAAAATGAGGCTCACTCCTCTTTCATAAGGTTTTCTTCCTCGGAAGCCTCTTTCTCCTTGACATACCTCGCATCCAAACAAAGGCGGAACCCGCCGAAAGAGTTTTTCAAATCAGGGAGGCGTTTGCCACGCCACGACACCCGGCATGAGGTCTTGGGCAACTGCCATGCGCCGCCACGAATGCAGTACATTTGGCCGTCTTTGCCCAAATTGGCGTTGCGTTCCTTGTCGAAATAATGATACCTCGTCGAGCACCATTCCCACACATTGCCCGACATGTCATAAATACCTAACTCATTGGGTGTGCGTTTCTTGACCTTCTTGGTTTTAGAGGCATTTTCGTTGAACCATGCCACCCGCTCCACTTCTTTGCCGCCGCTGTAAACATAGCCTCGCGAGTTTTTTCCGCCACGAGCTGCATATTCCCATTCCTCCTCGGTGGGCAGGCGGAAGTGCATCCCCGAGATGCTGTCGATGCGCCTCAGAAACTCCTGCACCTCAAAGTAATCGACGTTGGTCACAGGGCGTTTCGGACACTTGTACTTGCTTGGATTATAGCCCATTACGGCTTTCCAAAGTTTTTGCGTCACCTCGGTTTGCCCGATGTAAAAATCCTCGTGCATCGTCACATAATGCACGGGCAACTCGTCCGTTTGCGAATAGCGGTCGTAATTGAACTCGGCGGTGTCCTTGTGCTGGGCACCCATCCAAAAGCCACCCTTCTCGACCCGTATCATATTGAAAGACACTTTGTTGACACGATAGGAAGTCGGCGCGGGAAGGGTGTCTTGAGCAAAAAGCATGGTTTGCACGAAAATCAGCAAACCGAAAAACAGGGAGATTTTCTTCATTTTGATTCAATTTGAAGGCAAAAGTAGCAATTTTGCGTCAAAATACGCTATCTTTGCGCAAAATTAAACACAATGCCAAGAATACTCATCATCGACGACGAGGCTCCCATCCGCCGCGTGTTGCGCGACATCCTCGAAAACGAAAGTTACCAAGTGGACGATGCCGCGACAGGCATGGAAGCACTGCAACATATTAAGGAACAAGACTTTGACGCAATTTTCTGCGACATAAAAATGCCCGAAATGGACGGCATCGAGGTGCTTGAAGCCATCAGAAAAGAGTCGGATGTGCCGGTCATCATGCTTTCGGGCCACGGCACCATCGAAACGGCGGTCGAGGCCATCAAGAAAGGCGCTTTCGACTTCATCCCCAAGCCCCCCGACCTCAACCGACTGCTCATCACCTTGCGCAACGCCTTGGACAAGAAGAACTTGGCCACCGAAAACAAGGTGCTGAAAAAAGCCGTGAAAATCCAGCACCAGATGATTGGCGAATCAGAGCCGATGATGGCAGTGAAAGACATGATTGAAAAGGTCGCGCCCACCAATGCGCGTGTGCTCATCACGGGAGAGAACGGCACGGGCAAAGAACTCGTCGCCCGACAACTGCACGACCTCAGCGCAAGAAGCAGCGGCCCGTTCATCGAAGTGAACTGCGCCGCCATTCCTTCAGAATTAATTGAAAGCCAGTTGTTTGGTCACGAAAAAGGGGCATTCACTTCCGCCATCAAGCAGCGCAAGGGCGACTTTGAGTTGGCCGACGGCGGCACCCTTTTCTTGGACGAAATCGGCGACATGAGCCTTTCGGCACAGGCCAAGGTTTTGCGGGCATTGCAGGAAAACAAAATCACCCGCGTAGGCAGCGAAAAAGAGATTCCTGTCGATGTCAGGATTTTGGCGGCCACCAACAAGAACCTGAAAACCGAAATCGAGAAAGGCAACTTCCGCGAGGACCTCTACCACCGCCTGAGCGTCATCGTCATCCAAGTGCCACCGCTGCGCGAGCGGAAGGACGACATTCCGCTGTTGGTCGGCAACTTCTTGGAAATCATTGCGCAAGACATGGGCAAACCCGTTCCGAATCTTGAACCAGAGGCGGTGGAAGCCCTGAAGCAATACCAATGGACAGGCAATATCCGCGAGTTGCGCAACATCGTGGAACGCCTCGTGATTCTTTGTGGCAGCGACATTACCGAGGAGGATGTGGTTCGCTTTGGGAACCCGCTGCATTAGTTACGGTCGTTGAGCCTGTCGAAACGACCTTGCGAAAAGATTCGGTCCTTCGACAAGCTCAGGAACCTAAACTTTTTTCGTTTCTCCCCTTGCGGGGTATCGAAAATAGGTGTACTTTTGCAGTCCGTTCTTTGAGGATGACAACCTTAACTGTCAACTAAACAATTTGTACGGCTGCCCAATCCCCCAGCCCCCTTTGGAAGGGGGAATCGTGACAGCCCTACAACTCTAAACTCTACACTCTCAACTCTCAACTAAAAAGGGGATGTATGGTTTTGACAGCAAGATGAATTGTCATGTAAGCATGTCGAGCCTCGCAGTGACGCTCGTAAATCTTGACTGCAAAAAAGTAATTGGCGAAAACAACTACGCTCTCGCTGCCTGATTGAAGCACAGTAGATCACTGGCTTAATCCCTTCACAAGGTGAGGGGACGAGACATCCCGCAGGTGGAGATTCCTGATTCCGGCCTGAGCCCGGGGTGCTAAGCAATTTCGGGATAGCTTTGTCGACGCTCCGACAGCAAGGCGAAGCCTTAGGAGATAAGGTCGCGTTTAGGGCGTTCGTTCCCTTGCACGGCACGAAAACCAACAGCGGAATAAGCATGTAGAAACCATGGGGGTTCCTTGTTTGGACGAGGGTTCGACTCCCTCCATCTCCACAATACAATCGGCGTAATCAAGTGAATCACAAGATTATGTCGATTGTTTGTTTTGTATTTACCCAAATGTTTGCCCGTTTTCTGTAGGCAAAATCACAATTTTTTCTCGTTTTGGCTGAATTTCTATCCATTGGACATAAAACAAAAAACCGCCCTGTGTCAGTTTTTGGCATACGGTATGTTGTATTTTTGCGGCAAAATTAAATGTTATGACAGCATCATTAGAAAACGAAAGGAATTACATAAGTTACTCAAGGCCAAGTGATGTATACGGAAAGTTGGGCAACATGGCAGGCGGTATGCCGATTTATATCAATGGCCGTAAGATTTACGCCTCCGAGCACCTGTATCTATGCGGTTATTGGAGCTTGAACACCGAAACACACAGGCAAATCCAGGAATATTGCTGCTCCCAAAAGAGCGGGGATTATGCCAAAAGATGCACCAAGAGCAAATACAGAAACGAAATGCGCCCGGATTTCGATGATTTCAAATATGATTGGATGGTTTGGGTGGTTTGGCAAAAGGCTCAACAGAACGAACCTTTCCGTAATCTATTATTAAGTACGGGCGATGCGCAAATCTATGAGGTGGTGAAAGGTGACGCTGTTTGGTCGGTTTGGCCTGATGAGAACGGTGTGATGCAAGGTGGCAATGGCATGGGCGAAATCCTGATGATGATAAGGGATTGCCTCCGAAACAACACCGAGCCATCCTATAACAAAGACCTGCTGAACCAAAGTGGGATTTATTTCTTGGGTGAACGGCTTACTTTTTAGAGGCTGAGGCCATGCTGCGCCAAAAAAATGTGCCTTGTGTCAGTTTTTGGCATAGGGCGCGTTGTATTTTTGCAATTGCATTTTTGACTTTCAAATTTCAGATTTATTCAGTATATTTGCAGTCCGGAATTTTTTTATGACAAAACCAATCTAAGAGCATGGATTCTCACGACTCACATACCACGATAGCAAGTTCCATCGAATTGATTATCAATCAGGAAGAAAGGCCATATTTCCCGAAAGAGGGCTTGTGCATCGGCTCTTTGTGTTCGCCAAAGTCGGTGTTCCCCGCCTTGATTGACCTATTTGATACCAAAGGAACTTGTTTCTTGTACAGTGCGTCAGATAAGAGAAGAGAGGTAAACAACTGTTTGGAAAGGATTGCTTGGAGAATTGCTTTGAGTTTGCCCATCGGATTATGCGAGTTTCTTGTTTACAATGGAGGAAATCCAGGAGAAAACTTTGGATCATTGAACCGACTTCCAAAATCTTTTTTCAAGTCTTCTCAAAAAATATTGTTTGACGCTGATTCCGAGGAATTTACAAGAAATCTTTCGGGTATTTATCGTGATTTGGCAGTAAGAAAAAACGCTATCAAAGATTCGGGAAAAAACAGCATTCTGGAAATGAACGATAACGAAGTGAGCGATGCTAAACTCAAATACACTTTTGTTTTCATTTCAGACTTCCTCAATGCTACAGTTGAGCAAGTCAAGTTGGTCTCAAAATTAATTGCGGCTAATTGCCAACAATCGGGAGTGTTTGTCTTTTTGAGTTGGGACATGAACGCCAAATGGACGGATGACTTTGATTATCAGCGTATGTTGGATAGCATGATGCTGCTCTTTCCTAAAAACGATAGATACTATTTTGTTAATAGCGGACATGATGATTTGTTGAACAAGTTTGTGATTTGCTTGGACGGAAAAGTCATCGATAAAGAAGAATTGGATTTATGGTCAAACGTAATTCTACAACGAATTGAAAAGGCATCGTCTGTTTCTTCCGACATCAGAGGAACGGCGCTTACACCTGCAACCTTATGGAGCAAAACAAGCAAGTTCGGACTTGAAATTCCTATTGGCAATGTCAATTCCAAAGAATTAATGAATTTGGAATTATGCCCGAAAAGGGATTCCACCATCGTACACGGATTGATAGGTGGAACTTCCGGATCAGGCAAGTCCACTTTGCTGCATGACATTATCATCAATGGTGCATGGCTGTATTCTCCAGACGAATTGAAGTTTATCTTATTGGATTTCAAGAGCGTGGAGTTCGGTATCTATTCGGGTTTGCCTCATGTTAGAGTGATGTCCACAAAGTCTGATAGAGAGTATGGCTCCAATGTGCTTGCTTATATTACCAAAGAGATAGAGTACAGAAAGAAGTTGTTCGGACGTGCCAGTAACATTGAAGAGTTCAACGATGAAAGTCACCATGTGCCGCGCCTACTCGTTGTTATTGACGAGTTCCACAACCTTTTTGTAAATGAAGGCTCGTTGGGGGATACAAGAGATGGTAACATGTCTTCGCAGATTAATAAGAACTTCAACAAAATCTTGAAAGAAGGCAGGGCTTTTGGAGTGCATGTACTCTTGGCGACTCAATTGATTGGCGGAATACAATCAATTGATAATTACCTCCAACTGATAAAATTGCGGATCGTTCTGAAAATGGAAGACAAAGGTAAGTTTTTGTCCTTTGACAATCCAGCGCGTCCTGACCAACTCAAACGAGGTGAAGGCATTTACAACGATGATTTTGGCAAAGACGGCTCCAATCATCCATTCCGTTTCACCTTTTACGGTAATGAGAACCAGACGCACAAGCAAGTCATTGAGAAAGAACTGATTGAACCTATACGAAAGAAGTCCATTGAGGTTTATGGGACATATTCGCCTTGCGAGAAATGTTTCTATCGTGGCGGAGGAGAATCCTCAATAGAGGACAATGCAAGTGTGGTGAATCACATAGACGATGAAAAATGCGTTGTTTATGTCGGTTCGCCTATGACTGTAAGACGCGAGGATGTCTCATTTGAATTAAAGCGAAAACGAGGTGCAAATATGCTCGTTGTCGGAGCAAATTCAGATTATCTGGAATCGCTGATACGATTGACCTTCATCCAAACTATCAGGCAAAGCAGTGCAAAGAGTAGTATCATCGTATGTCGATCTTCAAATGACGATTTTGATTTAAATGGTAATGACTTTGGTCAAGTCGAGTTGTTCATGAATAACGAGGGTTTGGTTTCAGCATTGCAGAGCTTAAATGCTCTTATGGAAGCCAGACAAAGTGGAAATGAATCTTCATCGGACAGAATTGTTTTCGCTTTGCTTGGGTTGAGGTTCTTTGATGTGATTTCCCATGAAACCGAAGTAAAGAACCAATTGGAAAATCTCATCATCAAAGGCCCTGAAGTCGGCATACATACCCTTCTTCATTCCGTCAGGTTTGCTGATTTTGAAAAGGCATTCCAACAAGACATTACCGCATTTGGGGCAGGCCCGTCCATTTCACCTGATGACATGATAAGAGAGTTCGGCATTAAAATAGAATTGAAGGGTGAGGATGGACAAAACTTATTCTCAAAATACAGAAACAGAGATGCTTCACCGCAAGAAAAGTATTTGGCCAATATTCAGGCCAAAGAAGGCGGCGAGATAACAAAATTTAGTGTATATAAACGATAAAAATTATAAGTCATGGCAAATCAGAATGTAGAATTACAGTTAAATGCGCTGGAGAACCTGAAACTCCAACTCGAATCCCTTGTACAGGACATTGAGAACAGGGGAAACGCTTATGTGGCAAGTGTTCAGGCACTTATGCAAACGGATTTGGATGTCAATGTTACCCAGCAATACAAAAACCAGTATTGGCAATACAACAATGCGATGATGGCGCAATTAAAACAGCGCATTTTATCATACGACATTCCCTATATTGAAAGGTGTATTGTTGGTGCAAAAACGGCTTTGGCGAACTATAAAGGATAAACCCAAAACATAAAATGATGAATACAGAGTTATTTGAAAAGATCAAGAAAGAAGCTGAACATGGTGATTTTCAAGCTATTAAAATTCTAACATACATGGCGATAAACAATAACGCAGATGCCATAATAAGTCTGAAAAGGTTAGCAGAAAAAGGGAATCCTGACGCACAACGTGAAATGGGTATTTATCTAGATTATTATTATGCGTTTCTATCATTAGATCATGAAGATACAACAATTGATTTAAGTACTAAGACAAACGAAGTATATTTTTGGTGGGGAAAAGCTGCTGAACAAGGGGATGCTTTTTCGAAAATCCGAATGGAAGAGTATAATGAGATAATCTTAAATAAGGAATAGTATTTTATGGATAATAACTATTTTGAGAATTTAGCCAATTCTTTGAAAGAAAAGGAACTGGCTGCAAACACCTCATCAGTAGGGGCGGCCACGGCTTATCTGACTGTGAAGGTCGATATAGACTGCAAACTGTTTTGCGACGGCGACTTTCTCGATTTCTTTGAAGCCAACAAAGTGAAAAAAAATGCTGTTCAGACGGGATGGCATTTGTTTACCATCGAATCAGCGCAATTCAGCGAAGTTTCGGAGGATTATGAGATTGATGTGGCTGAAGCAGGGAAAAATTATCCGCTTTTGGTGAAAGGCTTGAAGCAAAAGGAAGATAGAATGATTCAAAATGCCGAAGAAGAAAAGCGTAAAGCAGAGGAGGAAGCCAAACGCAAAGCGGAGATAGAAGCAAAACGCAAAGCCGAAGAGGAAGCAAGGCAAAAAGCCGAAGAAGAAGCCAAGCGCAAGGCGGAGGAAGAAGAAGCAAGACATAAAGCGGAGGAAGAAGAGAAACGCAAAACAGAAGAGGAAAACCAAAGACTTGTACAAGAAGCAAGCAAGAACGATATAGTGTTTAAGATTAATATATGTCTTTCGCACGAAAAACTACATGAAACCTTGGTGAATCTTTTCAGCACCGCGCTTACTGGAAGCGAAATGTTAGGCTGCGACTATGACGAGGACTTTTGGGGTCTCCTGCCAGAGGAAAAGAGACAGGGTGAGTATTTTGAAGACAAGATAGTCGACACACTGATCAACGGTGGCAAGGTCTGTTTGTACGACTATTACGCCGAGGGCGAACTTCACGGAGAAAAAGGAGAAATAGTTCCTGAAGAAGGGAGTGGAAAGTACACCATCACACTAAAGGATGTAATTGACGGATTGCAACGGGCGGCGGATGGATCGTTCAAAATTGATAACGATTGGGAGAAAAAAGAAGCCAGAGAAGCCTTTCTGTTACTCATAGAGGGTGATGAGTGTGATGAATTTGATAGAGACAAAGCTGAAAATCTTGTACAAATTATTATTTTTAATGAAGTGATTTATGCGAACGTAGGTTTGACCGAAGCGGACTTAGGTTTGTGGCTTAATGGTAAGAAAGTGGAATCCTATTCCCAACAGACAAGATAGACTGTTGAAATAAAACAAAATTTTTGCCCTGCGTCAGTTTTTGGCCCAGGGCAAGTTGTATCTTTGCAGCGTGAAAACCCCTTAAAACAAAAGACATGGCAGGCAATGTATTCAATCGTTATCTCTGGCTGATTGAGCTTATTCGGAGGGAAGGCCCTATCACTTTTAGCGAAATAAGCAATAAATGGGAATATGCAGCTATTAACGAAACGAGAGAGAGACTTCCTCGGAAAACGTTCTACAACCATTGTACCAAGATAGATGAGATATTTGATCTTAATATAAAGTATAAGAATTCATTTGGATACTATATTGAAGAGCCAGAAGAATCGGAAGTTTGGAAATTAGAATTGCTTAATCGACTTCTGCTACATTCAGCAATCAAGGACAATCCCACACTGGCTAATAAAGTGAAAAACCTAGACTGCACTCGCCATGACGAACTTCCAATAATTGTTGAATGCATTCAAAAGCAAGCAGTAATATCATTTGTCAAGCCTATAGCATATCATCTAAAAACAAGTGAAAGAGGAACTCTTGGCAGTTTGAGGCGCGAGTTGATTCGAAAAGGGAAACACTATTCCGACTTTCTTGTGCTGTCAGCCGTTGAAGTTGATTATAGGTGGTTTGCAATTGGAGCTTTCATAGAACAAGACAAACCGTTTGAACAATGGAGAATAGCTGTGTTCAAGCTTAATGGAATGAAGGAAATCAAAGTTCAATACGAGAGCAAAACAGATATCGCTCAAACCTTTGATTTGCAGGAATATCTTGACACTTTTGCCTTTGACAAATCTGACAAATTCGACGATGACCGTGCTTCATTTGAACAATGTTTGTCAAATTACCGTCTTCGAACAAGATATGGCTGTCTTGCACACTCAATAAAAATCAAGTGATTTTTCAAAAATAATCTACAATTTGCGCACTGTGTCAGATTTTGGCACACTGAACGCCTATCTTCGCAGCGTGAAAGCGGAAGCCGAAAAGCTCATAGAGTAGGCATAATAAAGAAGTTGCGCACGGCACAAATAAGTGTATTGAATCATGGCATTTCCAAGAGAATATGTCGATTACGGAGTTGTTAAACTCAACAAGTTTTCCTACTACAACGGAGTATCTGTTTATAAAGGACAGAATGACTACATGAACCTTCAAGGGTTTTCTGGGAGTGCGTCTGCTGAAGATGCGAGATGGTCAGGCAGTGCCATCATCGTGACAATGCGGGACGGTGAAGTTCGTCGGTACACTGACTTCAGTAGTTTCGATCGGGTGTAATTATTTAAGGGCGTGTTGAGGTATTACATCTTGACACGCCCATTTATCAGAAACAGAAAGTACAAACAACAAATAATCTAAATGCCATGAGTTTAGTCAAAAGCCTATTATCAGGAGCTATCGGTTACGGCATTTCCGAAATCTCCAAGTCGCATCCGGTCAGGGATGCCATCAACAACCGTTATGACCGAAGAATGTCGTTGGAAGACCTCATCGATGAGTATGCCCGGCGATACGAAATCTACACGGTGAAGAACGAGTTCGCTCATCATCTTCATCAGATTGCCAAGAAATACGAAGAATACGATTACGATGAAGTTTACGGGAGGGACTGAGTTATGTTGGAATTCTTGTTCAAAACGCTGCTTGCGGTAATCATGTTAGTCATCATTGTACCACTGGTGTTGCTATTGTTCGGCGAAGGGGCATTGGCGTACAAGGTGTTTGGCTGGGCTTTTCCCAAAAGTGACAAGCAAGAGATTGTTGTTCAACGAAATACAAGCAACAATGACAACACCGCCACATTTCGCCAAACCAGTAACCGCAATACCCGACAGACAGCCACGGTCAAGCATGTCTATGTAGATCACAACACCCACGAAGACGGTGAAAAAGGTATGACAATCACAGTCGAGTTCGATTCAAAGAACCTGAAGGGCGAAGACTTGTACTGCTTGGTTCGCTTCTATAATGACGACGGATCGCCGTTGGCGCAAAAGAACTACAACGAGAAGTATCTTTCGGTCAATGGGAATGTCATCGTTGGGCAATACACTTCGCCACCTTATAACGATTGCTCAACAAAAACAACGCTATTCATACCTTACGATGAATTACCGACAAATGGCAAAGAGCGGACAGATTATCTGTTAGACGCAAGCATCTTGCATTATCTCACCGAAACGGAATACGATGTATTGGATAGGAGCAATAGTTATTCTTTTTACTTGCTCAATGAGCCATAACCCTTTGTCATATAAAAACATACAACAACCTTAAAAAAGAAACATTATGCTTGCAGTTGCAAAAACCGCTATCTCCGATAAAGACCTTAAACGGCTCTTCGACAATTCATTTATAAAATATTGTCTGAAAAAAGACAAAATCAATAAAAGAAGTTTGCTTAATCTGTATCGCTCGGTTTCGGAACAAGCAAATTGGAATATTGATGCGATTCTGTCCAAAACAATACAAACCATCAAGGACGATTCCGACCCTCTTTTGTCTTCTGTTAGAAGAGACTGGTTCAGGGGCTTTTTGATTTCCCAAAAATACGGCATCCCCTGCCATCAGCCACATCTACATAAGGAAGACTACTATGTTGACTATGCGAGTGACATTTGTATTTTAATCCACAGCCCACGTGTCAATCAAGACAAAGTGCTTGTTCGACCTGAATCCACAATTATTCTCACGCCTCAAGGTGAGATAAAAACTCCAGAAGGGAAAGTGCGGATCGATTGGCGCAGTGCGGGCGGTCTTGGCTTCACGGCGAAATGGGACGGGAAGTATGGTTTATATACATTCAGGGGTGATACCCTGCTTCCTTGTGTCTTTGACGATCTCGTTGCTCCCGTGTTATGGGATCAGCCTGTAAAACTGTTGTATAAAGGTTTTCTTTACGACTTCTTGGTTGAAGGTGATAAACAGGAGATTGAGATTGGTGATAGTGATACCGACGACAAGCCCTCTTCAATCGCTTTCGTGGGCAAGAAAAATGTTTTTTCGTTGTCGTTTGTTGGCTACAACAAATATGGCATTATTCATCCCAAGAATAAGACACTTGCCCATGAAATTGAGAATCCTTTCGATAGACTTGATAACAAAACAGAGGAATTGTTTGGCATTATCCAATCCGTCCATCCCTATTGCTTCCCTAAAGAATTACTGAGAATGAAATCTAAACAACCAAAAGAGCAAAGCAATGGATGAAGAACAACAAAACGAAAACCGTTTGAAACGTAAAGCCCGTGTCATTGCAGGTGAGGAGTTGGAGGCTATGATGGTAAGCAGTGAATTGACTGGACGGGAAGAATTTCAGGAGCCGATTGCGGGCTACGTAAGGCTCATGCAAGCCAACGATAAGCCCGTCTTCATCAACACCAAGTTTATCGTATGTGTTGAACCCACAAAAATCGCTCGGTATCATCAAACTGAAGGTAGTCTTATAACACTTTCAGTCGGTGGTTCAGATGGATTTCGGACAATTAAGGTGATTGAACCGTGTGAGGTCGTACTGAAAGCCATAGAAAAATCAATAAGGTGATAACTATGAACAATAGTCCGTTACAAAAAGGAATTTATGTCCACGGATTAGGCTCTGGAGCCAATACCGACACGCTCCAATCCGTGCAAAAGCATTTGCCAATGTTCGACTGGTATGCCGTGGAAGTTAATGAAGATTTGGCACAGTCGGTTATAATCATCAATGCTGCAATCGAAACCTATCGTCCCTATGTATTACTTGGAATCTCGTTGGGTGGACTGTATCTAATGTATGTAAATGTCGGCGAGGCATATCGTATCATCTGTAATCCAGCTTGCAACATTGCGGATCTTATTCGTAAATCGGTCGGGTTCGGCACCAAAGACTACTTCGTCCCACGGCAAGATGGAATACAGCAATATATCCTTGATGAAGCCGTGTGCTGCCGATTTGAGGAGTATATCCAATCGCACAAACCAACATCTGGCGAACATGATTATGCCTTATTCTGTATTCACGATGAATTGATAGGCCCAGAAGGAGTGCTGTCGAATCAGGCGATTTGCTTTAATGATGGTTACACAATCCTTATTGAAAGGAAAGAGGGACATCGCCTTGGCAGCAGAGCGTTGAAGTTGGTTCGGAAACATGTTTTCTCTCATTAAACACCATTAATATTATGACTGTGAACAAAATGATTGGTATAAACAAAGAACAAGAAGAAATAGAGTTCAACCGAATAAAAGAGTTGGCGGAGAAGGGAGATACGGAATCGCAGTATTCGATGGGATTACACTGCCTTTATGCTGAAGACAAGCCTGCAAACTACAAAGAAGCGGAAAAGTGGCTCTGGCTGGCTGCCGAGCAAGGGCATTGTGATGCCCAATATGATTTGGGGTGTTTGTATCTCTTTGGTAAGGGCGTCAGAAAAGACTTTGAAGAAGCCATTGATTGGCTGAAAAAGTCAGTGGCAAACGGCAACCCCACATATCAGTTTCGTTTAGGCTATGCCTATTTTTGCTACGGAGATTATTGTGAAGCTGCCAAATGGATTAGACTTTCAGCCGAACAAGGGGAACAGTATGCGCAAGTTTCATTAGGATCTATGTATCTCCACGGGACAGGCGTAATAAAAGATGAAGAGGAGGCGATGAAATGGTTCAGACTTGCCGCAAAGCAAGGAAATAAAAATGCCAAGTTTGAGGTAAGAAAGTACAACCGTCGCAAAGCGGGTCTTCCAGAAGAGACAGAAGGATGCGAGAACATCACTTCAACGCTATATCATCCAGATTCAGAAAAGATGGAAATTGATTCGGAGTCATTTTCTTCAAAAGCAAAAGAGATACAAGAGTTTTTCGTAGAGAATGGAATACCTATGACATTTAAATAAAAAGACAAACAATATCATCATGAAGTTCAAACTGCTTTCACTCAGCTCCATCTTGCTTACTATCTTGTTGGGTTGTAATAGTGCAACACAAAACAAATCTATTGAAGATTATGTCGGCATACCTTTCACAGCCAAGCTTATGGCCGAAAATCCTCATTATGCTGTATTTACAAATGTTGAAGCATACGATGATGATTCTGTTGGGATTTGGCCTCCACTTGAACAGGTTTCGTTATGGGCTTACGACAAGCAGAAACAGAAATCGGAGATGATGCTTCTGACCCATCTGGATACTGATGGCTCCAGATACAACACAAACGAATCCTTCACCATGCCCGCCGACACCATTCCGACAATTCAGCGCGTTACCATCATTTCCTATCCTGATGAAAATCTGAAACTACTTGTGGAAGGGAGCCGTGATTATCGGAATGTGGAGAGTTTTACCGTTGAACTGGGAAAGAAAGAAGCCATATACTTGCCGACCAATAGAGGTTTTATTGGGTTTAGCGAGGAAAACCATTTCCTTATCATGCAAAGCTATCAATACTATTCGTGCGGTGGAAGATACAACCGAATTGAAGCGTTTGATTGCGAGGGCAAACGCATCTGTTCTATGGACGCGAAAATGGAGGAATTTGCCAATTATCCATCAATCGAAGAATTGAGCGAAATGGATGATTGATTATCCCCGCTCCAACTAAATCAAAGGTTAATCCCAGCACGGAATCAGTCACATTCCGACCCTTCACACAGATTTTCCGCTATACACTTTCCGTCCAGCACACCCCGAAGATCCTCCTGATGCCCTTGGCAAATCCTTCTCACGAGTTCCTATTCTCAGAGGACTGCGCGGGGATACAGTGAACGATCCAACTGGGATTTAATGTGAGCCTTCTGGATCTTCAGGCCTGGCGGAGATGCGTGGAAAGAAGGGGATCGATCGTGTTTTTTTGCAAAAAAGGCACCTATATATAAGATAAACTGCGTATCTTTGCGGTGTGAAGAATGTGTCGAATTTGCGACCAATTGTCCTTGAAATTCTGTAAACAACTGATTATCAATTGGAGGTTACGGGAGGTTCATTCTCCTCCATCTCCACAAAAACCGATAGCCTCGCTGGAAAACCGGCGAGGCTATTGTTTATTCCGAACATAATCTCCCGATTAATTCTGCATATTTTGGAAACCGCTGTAATAGTGTCTCTTTGCATCCAAGCTCAAAGTTCTCAAAGGTGAAGGCAGGCGCCACTGCACAACCCACCAAACAGAATCCCTCTTTCGAGGGGATTTCCGCTGCAAACCATTGTTCAGGATGGATTACCACCTGCATTTCACCATCGGGCGACAGGTTGTGAACGACCAAATTCCCTTCGGTATCAATGACGTAGAGGTTAAGCGGTTCGCCTGCATGATAATACCAAATCTCCGTCACGCCGTGTAACCTATGGAAAGCCGACATGTCGTTGCCTGTGAGCATGTAATAGATAGTGGAAATATCCTTTTTGCCTGTGTCGTCATTGCCGAACAGCTGACGGTAGTAGCCGCCTTCAGGATGTGGCTCCAGCCGAAACTTTTCGATAATACGCTGATATTCTGTATTGTTTGCCATCTCAATCGTTATTTCATCTATGCCGCAAAAAATCATTCATAATGCCTAATCCTCACCTCTACCCCATCGGCTTCCAACTGTGAGGGGATGCCGCTCACATCCGTTTGGCCGTAGTGGTAAGGGAACAGCACTTTCGGCTTGACCATCCGCGCGGCGTTGATGAGTTGCTCGGGGGTCATGGTGTAAGGCTGGTTGCAAGGCATGAAAGCAACGTCGATGTCTTTGATTTCAGCCATTTCGGGGATGTCTTCTGTGTCGCCGGCGATGTAAATCCTTAGTCCATCGAGAGTGAGGATGAATCCGTCGTCTCTCCCCTTGGGGTGGAATTGCAGATGCCCTTCGGTGGTGTTGTAGGCGGGAACGGCCTCAACGGTGATGTCGTCGGCGATTTGGAGCGTGTCGCCATTGGCCATAACAGTGCCGTAACCAAGCATTTCGGCGCAGCGTTGGTTCGTAATCAGTTGGGTGTTGTCGCCCATCAGCATTTTGATGGCCGTGGTGTCAAAATGGTCATGATGTTCGTGAGTGATGAAGATGTAGTCCGCTTTTGGCATGGCGGCGTAGTTGATGGTCTTCTCCCCTAACTTCGCCACAGGGTCAATCTGGATTTCCTTGCCATCATATTCGATTCGGATGCTGGCGTGAACCAAGGCGTGGAACTTCACCGTCTTGCCGCTTGGGGTAGTGAAGGTATCGACTTCGTAAGCATCTTCGGCAATAGCCATCGGCATCCCCGCGTTCTTCCAAGCCGTGATGCCACCCACAAGATTCACGACCTTGAAGCCTTCCTCGGCAAGCATCGCGGCGGCGGTGGCTGAGCGTTTCCCGCCTCTGCAATACACGGCAATGGTCTTGTCGGTCGGCAGGGTCGATTTTGCCTTTTCAACAAAGCCCTCCTCTTTGACATCGATGTTGAGGGCATTCGTGAGGTGGCCTTCGCCAAACTCCTCGGCGGTTCTCACGTCGAGCAAAACGACATCGGGGCTTTTGATGCGTTCAGCAAACGCGTTGACCTCTGCATTTTCATAACTTTGATGGCCGCAAGCGGTGGCCAGTCCCAAAAGGGCTAATAAGTTGGTGAGCATTTTCTTCATGGTGTTTGAATTTGTATGGTGTATATTTACTTGTTCACTCTGTTTTCCGTAATCGTTGTTGCAATATTTCCATCCGTTTCAGCAAATCATCAAAGTTCAGCGAATGGCCGTGTATAAAATGCTGTTGCAAATCCTGATAATCCAGCCTCCACGCCGCCAAACATGAATCGGGCGGAACTATGGCGATGTATGGCGGGTAGTTCTTGTCGTAATCGGCATACGAAACATGATAGAATTTCCGTCTGTGTTCCACGACCTTCTCGTACAAAACCCTATCAGAAAGGGCTTTTTCTCCAAAAGGCGTGTCCATCAGTTTCTCCAAATCGTACAGATGCCTCGACATCCTCAAACTTCGTGGGTCTTGCTTTTGGAACTCCTCACAAAGCAGAAAAGCCTTCTCCAAGAAAGTACGCTCCGGCATCACCACGGGTATAAGACAGGTTGCATCTCCATCTTCTTCCGAAAACTTGTCTTGTATCATTGAATTGATGGCACGCACCTCAAACGGCTCCTTCATTGAAAGACAACTAATTTCAATTTTCACTCGAGCAGGCATGTAGGGAGAACTGCCGTCAGAAACACTCTCGTAATTCACATAAAGCACTGTCGGGTCGGCATCCGTCGAAATGACATTTCCATCTTCATCAACAGTTCTTGATGCAACCGCAAACCCATGCAGCCCCATTTGTGCCAATATGCTTTCCAGCTGTATAGCCAAGTCGTTGATGACATATTTGTGGCACTTTTTCCGCAAAGTCTTCAACTGGTTGTTATTGGCGATGTTGTCGGTAAAGAATGTGTGGTCGATAGTCAAGTCAATGTCCTCCGAAAACCGTTCAATCAGGCTCCACCCCTTGCTTAGGCTTGTACCGCCCTTAAACTCCAAATATGGTGCGCAATCTGTTTCAAACAAAGCTTTCAACGCCATCGTCACCCACCAGTCTTTTTCAACAGCATAGTCGGGAAGATGGATGCTGTCGGCGACTTGTTGAAGCATCACTTTCCTTTCTTCGATATTATGTTCAAGCCAATTCATTTTCGTTCTGCTTGATGATTTCAGAAATGAGTTTTCTTACCCAAATGGGAGCGGTTTTCAAATCGTCAATAAAGGTACTCTTGTCGAGGTGCTTTTTCAACAATGCTGCTATCGTTTGCTTGTGTTCCTCGGTTACGTTATCCTTGCCGATGGATTTCAGAGCTTGTATCAATGTCGCCATAAAAGCGTTTTTGCAAGCGAAATTGCGGGGAACGCTTCTTTTCAGTGTGATGGTTTGCCCTCGCAACACTATTTTTCGTGCAGAGCCAGAGGTCAGGTAGACATAACGGGTTGGCACTTGTGTTGACAAGCCCAAGCGATTCTCCGCCGTTGCGCCAGTGGGCAGTATTTGTGCATTGTCGCGCCGTGCTATCGCCTTGACCAGCTCCTCAACCGAAGGATACAACACGCCAAATTTCGTTTCAATCGGTTTGTAATAGATGCCGTTGGCGATGCGAAGCAGCAATCCATCATCGACACACTCCGAAAGTAAACGACTGATAAACACATCGTTACCATGCTGTGCGAAGTCGGAAATGAAATATACCGTTCCCGCTTTATCACGCTTGATTCGATTTCTGATGTTTTCTGCAATACACATCGATTGACAACTTTCCAAGTAGAATATTTTTGCAAAATTTTCTACCTAATTCAGCCGCAAAAATACACATTTTCCGAAAAACAACAAGAATCCCGAAGTAACCCAACACAAAAAACAAAGCCACCACGGAAAAGTGATGGCTCGTTTATGTTGAGGCTCGAAACGACCGTAATGGCCATAAAGGTTGTCATCCTTTCTGTGAATTCCTCTGATTGACGTTGCAAAAATACTACTTTTTTCGTTCTCTGCAACGGTGTATTGTTGTTTTTTTTATTCAAACACGATTGACCACCAATTTGCCACGAAATTGAAAATTCGACGAAGTCAATTTTTCAATAATAATTTCTGGACAATTAACTCCGTCGAAATCTCCGATTCGGCGCTAGCCAATCTGCGATTTCGTGGATCATTAGCTTCGCTGAATCTACGATTTCATGGGCATTCGTGTTGAATATAAGACTTACCGCCGCAACTTGATTTCCTCATCGCTGCAAAGCTTATGCACCTTGTTTCGGATGTAGTCTTCGAGGCTTTGGACGTTTTTCTTGTTGACCAGCGGTCAAAGCAGTTGCGTCAAATCATAATGAAACATAGCTCGAAAAAAGTTGGCATCAGCCTTTACGCGCTTTCTTTCCTCTTCCGACGCTTTCTCGTTCTTTTCCATTTCAGCAAAAAAAGCGAGGGCATCCGAGCCTTCCAACACTGGTGTTGCTTCTATCGGTTTTGCCATAATCTTTTCTCCTTTCAATGATTTCCGCTTGCAAAAATACACATTTTCCGAAAAACAACAACGACTTCAAAAACGTTTCAACCTGATCTCCTCATCGCAGCAAAGCTTGAACTTCATCTCTAAACATCACGAATTTGCGCGTCTAACTCTTCTTCTGTCGGGCGGGGAATGCCATTCTCGTTGATTAGGTCGATAGCACGTTGCCAATCTTGATCAGCTGCTGCATACAAATACCATGCTCCAATAATTGGATTACACTCAACGCCGTGACCTTCAAAATAGCAGATTCCCAACTGCGTTTGGGCATCAGGTTCCTCCTGTTCGGCGGCTTTTTCTAACCAAGGCACTGCTTTATCATATTCTTCCCTATTGTAAAACTGCATCCCATAGCAAAATTGGCCGTCAGCGTTTCCCGCTTCAGCCGCCATTTTATAG
>CACZZO010000020.1 GCA_902785755.1 uncultured Bacteroidia bacterium
GTGTGGGTGGCCATCCGCATCCCTGACGGCTATGTGAGCGGTCACGCCAACGCCGCGAGAATCACCACTTTCCCTTTGCGCGACGGCAAGACCTCCATCACCGACAAGGACTGGAAAAAGCTTTACAACGAGCAAGTTGAGGTCATTTACAAGCACGACATCATCGACTTTGCGCGTCGCAAGGGATATTTCAGCGGCAAGGACAAAGACTTCGATTTTTCGGCGGCCTACGCCCCAGTCGATTTCAGCGCGGCCCGTGTGTGCGACCTCCGCGTTTGGACGATGTTCAACAAGGTTTGTGACGGTATGGATACGTATTGGGATTATGTCACTGGCAAGGATTTGACGCACCGTATGCCGCTGTATGTCAAGCCGAAGCAGAAAGTCAGCTTGAGCGACATGATGGCTTTCCACCGCGACCATTTCCAAGGCACGGAATTGGACAAAACCAAGGATGTGGGCGGCGATCCCTTCGGTTCGCCCTTCCGTTTCAACCCGCTTTATTGGGAATACGAAGGCAAGCCTTATCTCAATGAAAGAAGCATTGAAGTGGTGCAAACTGGTTTCTCCTTCATCGCGCAGAGCAGAAATTGGCTACCCAATCCCATCGGCGGCATCATTTGGTTTGGCGTAGACGACACAAATTCAACAGTTTACACACCCTTCTATTGTTCCATTACCGAAGTTCCGATTGAATACCGCGTGGGCAACGGCGACATTTTGACCTATAGCGACAACGCCGCATTCTGGGTCTTCAACCGCTTGGCGCACTTCAAATACCTATTTTATATTAGGGTCATCGGCGACATTCAGGCCGTGCAGAACGAGTTGGAAAGCGGCTATCAAGAGCAAGTGAACTATGCCGACAATCAAGCTTTGAGCCTTTACGAGCAAGACCCGCAAAAAGCCATCGCCTACCTCACCGACTTCTCCAACCAAGCCGGACACAACACCGTGGCCACTTGGAAAGAATTGGACAACTACCTGTTAGTGAAGTATTTGGATAGCAACATAAAGCAAGAGGAAAACGGACAATTCAAGCGCAATGGCTACGGTTATCCCGCCCGACCCAAGCAACCTGGCTATCCTGATTCATGGAAAAAAGCCGTGATTGAACAGACTGGTGAACGGTTCAGGAGGCCAAAATAAGACTTCTCAGCTTCGTTTCGACAAAAAGTTATCAACAAAATATGTTGAAAAATTGTTGAAAACTTATTGAGTTTCAATTACTTCTTTCCATGACATTTTCATAATTTTGATACTTTGACTATAAAGCCTTTCTTTGGAATCAAATCATTAAGTATCAAATAATTAAATGTTTATCTTATGAAACAAAAACTTACATTTTTGTTGACAGTGCTATGCCTGTTGACTGGAACGGCCTTGTTTGCCCAAGCAAGGACTGAAGCCTCCATCAACTTCGCGGAGCAAGGCTACGAAAACGGCCAAGACTTGGACGGCGTCGTCATCGACATTGACGACAATGTTACCGTCGTATTCAACAAAAGCACGGGCAGCAACCCGCCCAAGTATTACAACACCGGCACGGCCATCAGAGTCTATGGAGGCAACAATTTCGTGGTCGCCTCCACGGGAAGCATTAGTTCCATCACGCTCTCTTTCGCCTCTGGAGAAGGCTCCAATGAAATCACCACCGAAGTCGGCACTTTTGAATCTCCCACTTGGACGGGCGAATCAAACGAGGTGACCTTCACCATCGAAGGCACTTCGGGGCACCGCCGCATTTGCGCTATGACGGTGACTTACGACACGGGCGGCCAGCAGCCAACCGTGGCCACCCCGACCTTCGACCCGGCAGGCGGCTCCTATTATGAAGCCCAGTCGGTGAGCATCAGTTGCACCACTGAAAATGCCGAAATCCGCTACACCACGGACGGCACCGACCCGACCGAAACCAGCAGCCTCTACACTTCACCCTTGACCATCAACGAAACCACCACCGTGAAGGCCAAGGCATGGAAAGAAGGCTACACCGCCAGCAATATCGCTTCGGCCACCTACACCTTCCCCACCCTGCTCACCATCGCCGAAGCCCGCGCCCTTGAGGTCAACGAGTATGCTATGGTGCAAGGTGTGGTCAATTTCATCGACAACCGCAACATCTATGTTCAGGATGCTACGGGCGGCATCTGCCTATTCCTGAACAGCGGCACCGTTCCTTCGGAGCTTGCCCTTGGCGACATGGTGCAAGCCTACGGAAAACGCGCCAACTACAACGGCCTCAAGGAGTTGTCGAACATCAACGGCAACAATTCCGATGAGTTCGACATTCTTTCCTCAAACAATCCGCTGCCTTTGGCCACCAAAACCATTGCCGAAATCAACGAAAGCGGCGACGAAGCCCTGCAATGCACCCGCGTGATGATTGAGGAGGCCACCATCGGGACCATCAACACGAGCGGCAACACACCCTTGACGCAAGGCGAAAACACCATTAATATATATAAGGTGCCCGCCTTGACGGGCATCGAGGAAGGTGATGTGGTGGATGTGATTGGCGTGGTGGGTTACTTCAACGTGCCGCAAATCCGTGTGGCATTGGCCTCGGATGTGGTTTTGAACACGCCAGCCCAGCCCGAACCCGAACTGAGTGCAATTCCCAACGAACTCACGGGATTCACCTACATCTACGAAGAAGGTCCTTCCGAAATCATGGATTTCCAGTTGAGCGGTAACAACCTTGTCGGCTCCGCTTTTGTTTATCCATCGGAGAGTTTTGAGGTTTCCACTTTGGGCGGCAATCTTTTCATTGCCGAAAACCCAGTCGTCATTTACAACTCCGGCCATTTCAGCAACTTCAACATCCATGTGCGCATGAAAGCAGGTCTTGAAGTCGGCACTTACAGCGAACAGGTTTATGCTGTCACCGAAGGAGCCGACACCTTATTTATTAATGTCGCGGGCGAAGTGACAGGCGGCGAGCCTACCCCACCTACCCCACCCACACCAGAAGGCGAATATGTCCGCATCAGCGATTTGAGCCAACTCACCGAAGGCAGCTATGTGGTTTTCGCTGCACGCTTTGATGAAAATGCCACCGACTATTACGCCATGAGCAACCAATCGTCGGGCAAGCCCACGGGCGTGTTGTTCACCTCGACCATCGATGAAGGCAACGAGATTCTTCCTGCTTCCATCACGGACGAGGAGAGCAACTATTATTGGACGGTTGGCGTGACAGCCAATGGCTATACCTTCACCAATGCCGCTGGCGAAATGATTGGTTGGTCAAGCGGCACCAACTTCTACACTAATGGCGACAATACCGAATGGACGGTCGCCATCGAAACTGCTGGCGAAAGTGCCATGATGCCCGGATATACAGGTTTTTATATCACCAATTTGAACACTCCCGGCAGAGGTTTCGCCTTGAATGGCCAACACAATTACGGCGCGTATGCCGTATCAAACAATAACAACAACGGCTACAATTTCTACCTTGACCTCTTCGTGAAGGGCGAAGGTGGCGAGCCGCCCATTCCGCCCACACCAACGGTGGCCACTCCTACTTTCACCCCTAATGGCGGCACCTATTATGAAGTTCAAGAAGTCACCATCAGTTGCACGACTGACGGTGCCACCATCTATTGCAGCACGATTTCAGCAAACGGCCCTTGGACGGAATACACCGAAGCCATCAGCGTGGAGGAAAACATGACGATTTGGGCCTACGCCGAAAAGGAAGGCTACAACGACAGCGATATTGCCGAAGCCACCTATACCATCCAACTTGGTGCAGTCACCATCTTCAACCAAGACTGGGAAGGCGAAATGAACGGCTGGACATTTGTCACCGTTGAAGGCAACAAGCCCTGGACTGTCGGTGAGCATCAAGGCAACCATTACGCTTACGCCAACGGTTACAATGGCGGTGTCAATGAGCAATGGTGCATCTCCCCCGCGTTCAACATGCACGATTACGACAATGTAATCTTGTCGTTCAGAAATGCCAAGAACTACACTGGTCCGGATTTGGAACTGAAATACTCAACCAATTACGATGGTGTTGACCCAACAGCAGCCAATTGGTGGACATTTGATTTCAACATGTCGCCAGGGTCATACACTTGGGTTGAGTCAGGCGATATACACATTAGCATTACCCCATATCCAGCCCACGACTGCTACATCGCTTTCAAATACACCTCAACAGAAACCGAGGCAGCGGCTTGGGAAGTTGACGACATCACACTCATTGGATTCACCACTGTCCCGAATCTTACCGCAACACCAAACTCATTGTCAGGGTTCACCCATGTTGTAGGTGAAGGCCCGTCAGAATCACAGTATTTCACCGTGTCGGGGGTCAACATTGGTCCGGCACCGGGTGGCGGCTCCACTGGCAGCGTTATCATTCAATCCATGGAAAACGAATTTGAAATTTCTTTTGACAATGAGGAATTTACATGGCAGCTCTACATTGATGACATCGCTGGAACGCTCCCACCCACCCCGATTTATGTGAGAATGAACGGTTCGGAAGTCGGCCAATATAGCGGTGTTATTAACATTCACTCATCTTCATCAGATCAAACCACCGTAACTTTGAATGGCACCGTCACCGAGCCGCCTGTTCCGGGAGGCGATTATGTCCGAATCTTGGATGTCGCCCAACTTGCGGCGGGCAACAAAGTCATTTTGGCTTCGCGCTACAACGAAACGACGGATGCCTACTTGGCCATCGAAAGCACCCCATCGAGCGGCAAACTTGCCACAACCGAGTTCACGAGCGAGATGAGTGGCACTGACGAAATCATCCCCGCCAATATCTTGGCCGACGAGGACAACTATTATTGGACGGTGGGCATCACCGCCGACGGCTACACCTTCACCAATGCCAACGGCGACACGATTGGCTGCGGCAACAGCGGCACCAACTTCGTGATGAACAGCGAAAAGACCCTTTGGACCATTGCCAACGGCATTTCAGAAGAAGGCTCATTGGTGCCCAACTACCAAGGCTTCAACATCGTTAATGCCACCACCGAAAACCGCGCCTTTGCCTTGCGTGTCACCGAAACGGAAAACATCGTGAAAGCCTACGCCACCAGCAATATGGCCAATGGCGAGTACAACTTCTTCTTAGACATCTTTATGCAAGGCGAAGGCGGCGAACCGCCCATTCCTACCGTGGCTGCCCCGACTTTCAACCCTGCGGGAGGCACTTACTATGAGCCACAAAACGTGACCATCAGTTGCGCTATAGTGGGAGCCACCATCTGGTACAGCCCAATTTCAGAAAACGGTCCTTGGACTCAATACACCGAACCCATCACCGTTGAAGAGTTTGCATCCATCTGGGCCTACGCCTCGAAGGAAGGCTACAACGACAGCCCTGTCGTCAACGCGGAATACATCATCCAAGACGACATCGTCATCATTTTCTGGCAAGAATGGGAAAACGACTGGGAGCCTTGGCAGGGCTGGACTGAACGCTGCACAATGGGCGACTCGCTCTGGCGCGTTGCTTCATACGGCGGCAACCATTATGCTTACGCCAACGGCTACAACCATCCTCAAACCATTGACTGGCTCATCTCGCCCGCCTTCGATTTGGACAGCTACGAGGATGTGGTGCTGACATTCAGGACTGCCAAGAACTACAACGGTCCCGACCTCGAAGTGTTCTTCTCCAATGATTACGACGGCGAAAATCCTGATGGTGCAACTTGGATTTCATTGCCTTGCGAACTCTCTGAAGGTGGTTGGAACTGGGTCGCATCGGGCGACATCAGCCTCGACGAATTCAGCGGCTCGAACTGCTACATCGGCTTCAAATACACCAGTGACGAAGACGCAGCTGGTTGGGAGGTTGACGACATCAAACTTGCCTCTGGAAGCACTTCGCCCACCCCAACTCTCATTGCCACACCTAATTACCTTGGTGACTTCAGTTATGTGGTGGGTCATGGCCCGTCAGAATCACAGAGTTACGTCTTATCAGGTGTCAACCTTTTTGACGAAGGCTATATCCACATAGTTTCTTGCTCATGGTACGAGATTTCTTTGGATAATGAAACGTTTACAGAAGTGCTTGAATTCCCCTGCACCGACCTACCTGCGACCGTCTATGTCCGCATGATGGATAGCCTTGCCCCCAATACATACGATGGAGTTTACATCGCTAATGAATACTATGACGACATCAACTATGCCGCTGTAGTAGTCAATGTGTCTGGTATCGTCCACTACGAGAACGATCCTTCCATATTATGGGACGATTTGCCGTATTATATCCAAGGCAACAATGGTTCCAATAACAACCGTGTACCTGTCGCCACATACGTATGGCTCGGTAACCTTGAACCACACACAACCTACCGTTACACCAACCAATTTGTTGACGAAAACGACGGTCCCGAGACCGCCGGTGCCGGCAATGTGATTTACGCCAACTTGGATGGCTTCTACCGCAGCACCAGCCCGAGTTTAGCTACCGAAGGCGGCTACGGTGAATTTACAACCAGTTGGGATGGAGATGCTCATGTTTGGTTCGTCAATGAGCCTACAGCCAATGCCCGCTTTACGCCCGGCAACTATGTTTATCTGCGTATCCGCCTCAATGACGGTCACGATGGAACCACGGTGGCCCACACCCTCACTACCCAACGCTACGCCACCGTAATCAACTTCGGCACTGAACACGATGCTAACCAAGGCTCGGCATTTTATGTCAAGAGCAATGAGAACCCGATGACCTTTGCCCAAATGTATATCAACCAAAACCCTAACGAACATCCGATATTCGCCACTATTGTCGAGACCACAGGTGTAGATTTTGGCAATATCAACCAGTACGCTGACTTCTACAAGGAAGAGGTGGCTGGCAAGGACGGCTGGTTTGGAGGCATCCTGCCCAACGACAACGAGTATGGCATTAACAAAATTATGGTCTACGACATAACGCACTATTGGTACCAAGAATATCGCACCACCGAGTATAACGGTCAATGGTATCCCAATGCCAACACCGTCAACCCGACCAACGGACTCAACGAACCCATCTTCATCGACCTGACAGATGTCGGTGTTGGGGAATCCGCAGAAACCGATGTGAAGATTTGGAGCACCGACAACGAATTCATCATCGAGAACGGCGACAACAGCCACTACACGATGACGGTTTACAACGTCCTCGGCCAGCCGATGATGCAGCAACAAATCAACGCGGGCAGCACCGAGCGCATTGGCCACAATCTTGCCACTGGCTTGTATGTCATCAGTTTGCAGAATAACCAAAACAAGGTTTCCGTGAAAGTCATTGTTAAGTAAAAGATTCTCCTTTCGGGGAAAAAGAAAAGTCCGGGAGCCGGTTTGGCCCTCGGACTTTTTTTCATAGTATTAATTGTCAGAATTTTATCTCAACACCGATGCTCCTGAATTTTTCCGTTGTAACTGCTTTGTTGTATTCGGGCAAGAGGTTGGTATAGACCCGAATACCGTGAATGATGCCTAACACATTGGTATTGAAACTGATGCCTGCTTCCAGCTTCCACGGGTTGAACAAAGAGCGAGCATTTTCACCAATGGAACCTTGATTGCCAATGCTCGGAAAGCGTGTAATAAGTTGAGCACCAATCAAGTAACCAAATCTAACATCCATTGAGATGCCGTAGGATTTACTCTTTCCAAAATAATAGTACAGTTCTGCGGGAATACATAAATATGTGGAAAAAAGTTTGTCGTGCTGGGTCATTTCAGGATTTTCTATGACCTCCAAACCTTTTTCTCCCATTCTCACGGGATAATCCATCCAACGTTGGTTGAGATTCACTTGCAGACCTATTGACAAACTGAGATGCGGGGTAAACACGAAACCTGTCAACAAGCCGATGGGAACATCAAGACCACCAGAATTGGTATAAGGGCTGTTGCGATTCACAGGGTTGAGTCCATTCCGATAGCCAACTCCAAGACTAATGGACAAAGAATTGTCCCAAATCCGATTGCGTTCCGTGGTAACAGGCTGTCCGTCTTCCAACTTCGTTGTGATGATGATTGGATTCTCTTTCACATAATACCAACTCGGCCTTTCATAAATGTCAATGTGGATTTTTCCTTCTTTCAGGCTTGTTCCATATTGGAATTCAGCATTATGCCGAGCAATATGGATGTCACCACGTCCGCAAATTGTGTCGATGTTCAAACGGCTGCGTTCTCCCATTTCGAAATGCGGGTCGCCTTGGCAAACCAACTTTTTGATGCTCAGATCGGCTTTTTCTCCGAGTTCAATGTACACTGGATCAGCGTTTTCGGGAATGTCGATTTGCTCTGCCATAGCGGTGGACTTGTCAAAAGCATTGATTTTCCTGAAACCCAGACGACCTTCCAATTCCACCACTGTGCCTTTGGGCAGTATGGTGTTTTCGAGGATGGTCAGTGTGTCGCCAGCGTAGTTGCAGACACGAGTTTCATTGGCGATTCCAGCGAACTTATCGGGGACAACTACAGCGAGGCGGTAGGAATCCGTGTTTCGGTTCATAAGTCGCACATCCCATCCTGCGCCAATCTCCAAATAGCCAATGGGTTGGTTGATGGTTTGCTCGATTGCGATTTCTTCTTGGGCAATGCCTAACCCCGTCAGGCAAAGCGACATAATTAATAATGTGATGCGTTTCATTTTGTATAAGTTTTAATTGTTAATTGGTTGATTTTCAAGGTTGATTTCCATTGCAAGCATACCGTTTTTCATATTCGGGTCTTGCGGCTGCCCGAAGATGGTTTTGTTTTCCAAATCAGGCTTGGTCTTTGGTTCAGCGGTCGGTTTTCCGCGCATATCATAACCCACCAAGTTTTCACTCCGGATGATTCTCCGTTTGGGTTGTTGCACGGCCAATGGCTCTTCAGGGAGAATTGTCGGCTCTTCCGTATGAGTCTTCGTTGTATCAATCATTTCCTCAAAAGGCTCAGCCTCTTCCACAGGTTTCTCCAATTTGGCTTTGGCCTTTTTCTGCTTTACGGGTTTCACTTCCGCAATCGGTTCATCGACAAAGGCCGCTTCCTTAAAGACCGATATTTCTTCCGACTTGGTAGCCGTCGTATCGACAGGAACAACCTCCTCCGCAAACCATTCTTTTTCTTTAATTGGTTCTTGCCTTGTTGTCGGTTTCAGCAACAACCAAACTGCCAGACAAGCCGCTGCCGCGCCCAAAGTCCACCACAATGGGTATAACTTGCGTCGCTTTGCGTCATTGCGAGCGGAACACCGTGGAGCGCGGCAATCCATTTGCTGTGTTTTCGTGGATTGCTTCGTCGTACCTCCTCGCAATGACGTACCCGATGCTTCAAGGCCATCCAACAAATCGCCGAGTTCCTTTTGCCGGCGGGCATTGCGTCCGTGTTCTTCTAATGCGTCAAGCAGTTGCTTGAGTTCGTCGTTTATTTCGTTTTCTTCTTTCATCGTTAATCGTTTTTGAGTTGTTCAATTGCGTTTCTGAGTGCTTTGTAGGCCCGCGAAAGGGTCGTGTAAAGGTGCGTGCTGCTCATCCCTGTCGCTTGCTCGATTTCAACGTTGTTCATTCCTTGTTCGTATTTCATCAGGATGGCGTCGCGTTGGCGTTTTGGCAGGCGGTCAACGAGTTGTCGCGCCAATTGGTAGCGTTCTTCCGAAAGGTCGTCGGGCGAAGGTTCCGTCAGCATCAGGCTTTCCGTGTCGATGGGGACGGTGGGGCGTTGTTTCCGAAGTTGGTCGATGCAGCGGCGTTTCACGACAGTGCCCCACAACGATTTCAGGTCGGCGGAGTCGTCCCATTCCTTGCGTTTCTCCCACAAACTGACCACGGCATCCTGTACGGCATCAGAGGCGTTGTCGGCATCGCCGAGCAGTTGTTCCGCCAACTTCTGCATATAAGGCTGCCATTGCAGCACCCGGTTTCTGAATTCCTGATCGGTCATTTTCCGCTTCTTTCTATTTGATAATCGTAGAAAGTCGGGAAATCTTACACTTTATTGGAAAAAATTAATGCAATTTCGTCCGCTTAATCAAGTAATTCGTCAGCACCTGATTATAGTCCTTATTAATATCGGCCTCAACATAGTCGATTTGGTATTGGTAGCAATGACGCAGCAGGGCTTCTTTGCGTTCGGCCATTATCTTTTTGTAGGTTTCCTGAACCTCTATGGGGTTGAGTTTCAGCGTGTCGCCCGTTTCCAAATCGACGAAACGGTACGGGCGATTCTCGAAATCCAAGTTTTGTTCCAAGTCGCCGTCAAACACATGGAACAAAATGACTTCGTGCTTATTGTATTTCAAATGCTCCAAGGCCTCAAACATTGGCTTGTAGTCTTCGAGGCCGTCGAGCATGTCGGTAAAAATCACCACAAGGCTGCGGCGATGGGTCATTTCAGCAATCTGGTGCAGGCATTGCGGCGTTGAGGTGGTCTTGCGATTGTTTTTGTCGTAATCGTCAATCAGTTTCTCCAATTCGCTATAAATCAACTTATTGTGAACCATTGACGACTTGGCTGGCTCGTGGAAGGCAATCGTTTCGTCAAACAAGTCCAAGCCTACGGCATCGCGCTGGCGGCGCATCAGTTCCATCAGCGAGGCGGCGGCGTAAATGGAGAAAAAGAGTTTGTTAGGATGCTCAAAGTCAACCTTTTGCCTCACGGGAAAGCACATACTTGAACTTTGGTCGATGACCAATTGGCAGCGCAGGTTGGTTTCCTCCTCGAAGCGTTTCACGAAGAGTTTTTCCGTGCGGCCATAGAGTTTCCAGTCGATATGACGGATGGGTTCGCCGGTATTGTAGAGGCGATGTTCGGCAAACTCAACGGAAAAACCGTGGAAAGGACTCTTGTGTAAACCCGTGATGAATCCCTCCACGATTTGTCGTGCCAAAAACTCAAGGCTGCCGAACTGCGTGAGCCGGTTCCTATCGATTGAAAAGTCCAAGGTTGTTGAACTGTTGAATTGTTGATTGTTTAATTGTTGACGATGACTTATTACAATGACTATGACCGCTTTTTCTTTAAGTTAAAGCGGTCATAGTCATAGTCAGTGGTCATAGTCAAAACAACTTCTCTAATTTCTCCACAAACACCTTCTTCGGAGCTGCGCCGACGTTCTTGTCGACGGGCTGTCCACCCTTGAAAAACAGGACTGTGGGGATGTTCATAATGCCATACTTGCCAGCGGTGCCAGGACATTCCTCCACGTCGCATTTCACGGCAATCACCTTGCCTGCATATTCTTCTGAGAGTTCTTCGATGATGGGTTCAACCTTCTTGCATGGGCCGCACCAAGTGGCGCCAAAGTCCACCATCACAGGGAGTTCCGATTTCAGGACGACTTCTTCAAAACGGTCATCAGTCATTTGAATTACTGCCATAGTTTTAATTTGTTAAGTTTGTATTCTTTTAATTTTGAGATTGCAAAAGTAATAAAAAATCCCGAACTGTCAAAATTCTACAAAAACCAACCCGTTTCATTTCTAACAAATCATCATCTCCAGTGAGCAAAAACTCCGCTTTAGAAGCCATCGCCAACTCCAACAGATAATCGTCTTTGGGATCTCTACAGCGAGCCGGAATCTCTTTTAATTCAACAGCATCTGAAATCCCCCTCAAAAACTCCAAAAACGCTTCTACTTCATTCAAGTTAAAATAACGGGAAAACTTTGGCCTATTGGCAACTATGCGAATCTCTTCGATTAGAGATTGCGAAACAACAATCGTAAACAGAGGAGAAACAAGTATTTCCCTCAGTTCAACAGACCTTTTCCCAATAAGCAAACTGATGAAAAGATTCGTGTCAATAACAATCCTAATTGGCTTGCTTGCTTGCTTCATACATTTCTTTCCTAACTGCCTTACATTCATCAATTATTTCTTGTTCAGAAATATCAGCAACCGCCTCTGTACGAACTGCTTTCAGCAATTGATCAAGTTGTTTTGCACGCTTTTCGGATACACTAATCTCGTTCTCTGTCGAAGGTTCTTCCACAACCTCAGTCGTACTAAACCCCCATCCCATCGAGCGTAGCATTTGCATAAACCAACCTTCTTGCATCGCAGGCACATGAACCGTCATAGTAGTCATAATTCCATGTTTTTATGCTGCAAAAATAACATTTTTTTTCCTAAACCAATCATCTTAATTCAAATTCCACGAAGTCCACAAAAGGCTTCTTTTCGAGCAAAGGCAGCACCTCCTGAGCATTAATCGAGCCTTTTACAGGGGTCATGTTGCAGGACTTTTTGCCTAACGGGTCGACAAGATGAATCTTATAGTTCTGTTTTCCAACATTTTGCTTTATCATCTTGACAAATTCCTCCATCTCGGCCTGACCCATTTCAGCCACATTGAGGGTAAGGTAAACCGTCTTTGAAGTGCTTTCCAACAGCGAATCCAGCAAACGGACTTCGGTGAAACGCACCTCAAGCGTCGAAGGAGCCGCGTTGGGGTCTTGACCGGGACGCGGGAAGGGTCTGTCCAAAGTGCCGTAAAGCATCACAAACGAGTTGACTGTCAACAAGTTTCGGCAATTCAGGTAGTTCTCCTTGAACAAGGAAAACTGCAACGCGCCGCTTTGGTCTTCGATGGTGAAACGCCCGTAGGGATTGCCATTTTTGGCCGTAAACTCCTCAGCGCGTGTGATTTGTCCACCAAGACGCACCGCTCTTCTGAGGTTCTTCTCCACATCGTTCATAGCGTTTTTCAGGCCTTCCACGTCACAATTGGCGAAATATTTCAGCGGCAAATGATAAACCTCCATCGGGTGCGAGGAAATATAGAAGCCCAAAGCCTCCTTTTCCATCTCCAACTCCTTCATTTTCGACCACGGTTCGCAGTCGGGCAACGGCATGGAGAAAGCCTCCTCCGCACCACCCTCATCGCCACCGAAACCGAAGAGATCCATTTGGGATGAATTCTTGCGCTCGTTGTAGGAAGCCACCATGCGCAAGGCCTTTTCGGAGAAAGGTGAGGACTCGTTGGGCGCAATATTGAACAACATGGCACGATGAAACCCCTTGAAGCTGTCGAAGCAACCTGCCATGCCCATGCTCTCCAACGCCCTGACATTAAAGGCTTTATCAGCAATACGCATCAAAAAGTCGCCAAAGTCCTTGAACTTGCCGTTGGCTTCGCGCTCGGCAACAATACCCGACACAACCGCCTCGCCCACGTTCTTGATGCCGCCCATGCCATAGCGGATTTCGCCCTTTTCGTTGACCGAAAACGTGTATTCCGACTCGTTCACATCGGGACCTAACACCGCGATTTTCATGCGTTTGCACTCCTCGGTCATGAAGTTCACCTTCTTGATGTCGCCCAATTCGTTGTTCAAGACCGCCGCCATGAACTCTGCCGGATAGTGTGCCTTCAGGTAGGCCGTTTGGTACGACACCCACGAATAGCAGGCCGCGTGCGACTTGTTGAAAGCATACGAAGCGAACTTTTTCCACTCCTCCCAAATCTTTTCGAGGCGTTTTTTCACCTCGGCTTCGGGCAGGTTTTCGGTTTGGGTCAGTTTGGCCACACCTTGTTTCATAAACTTTTCGTAGAGTTCCTCCATCTTTGCCAACTGCTTCTTACCCATTGCCTTACGCAACGTATCGGACTCACCCCTCGTGAAGTCGGCCAACTCGCGTGAAAGCAACATCACCTGCTCCTGATAGACGCAAATGCCGTAGGTGTCCTTCAGGTACTTCTCCATGCAGTCGAAGTCGTACTTGATTTCCTGCCTACCTTGCTTGCGGGCAATGAAATCAGGAATATTGTCCATCGGGCCGGGGCGGTAAAGGGCGTTCATTGCGATAATGTCGCCAATGACGGAAGGCTGCAACTCGCGCAAGTATTTCTGCATTCCAGGCGATTCAAACTGGAACGTGCCGATGGTGTTGCCCGCCGAGTACAGTTTGTAAGTTTCCTCGTCATCAATCGGAATGTGGTCAATGTCGATATCGATGCCACGGGTTTTCTTGATGTTGCGCAGCGCATCCTTTATTAATGTGAGCGTTTTGAGGCCAAGGAAGTCCATCTTGATAAGACCAACCGTTTCAATGACATGGCCATCGTATTGAGTAACAACGACATCTTCTTTCGTATCTTTGTCCTTGACGGTACAAACAGGCGCAACATTGGTGAGGTCGTCGGCACCGATAATCACACCACAAGCATGGATACCGATTTGTCGATTGGTGTCCTCTAATTCCTCGGCGTAGGTCAGCATCGAGGAAATGTTCTCGTCCTTGCCCGTCAGCAATTCGTGCAGTTCGGGGATATATTTGTAGCAATTCTTCAGGTTGACCTTGGGCATTTTCTTGGGCAGCGTTCCTTCCACAGCCTTCACCGCCGCCTCGTCGAAGTTGCGGTCGGGAATGTAACCCTTAATCTTGTTCACCTCGAGCAACGGCACCTTCTGCACACGCCCCACATCGGCAATGGCAGACTTGGCCGCCATCGTGCCATAAGTGATAATATGCGCCACCTTTTCCTTGCCGTATTTCTTTGTCACCCAGTCCAATACGCGCTCGCGGCCATCATCGTCGAAATCCACGTCAATATCGGGCAGGGAGATTCGGTCAGGGTTGAGGAAACGCTCAAACAGCAAGTCGTATTTCAGTGGGTCTAAATCGGTGATTTTCAAGCAATACGCCACAACCGAACCAGCCGCCGAGCCACGCCCCGGACCTACAGAAACACCCAATTCCTCACGCGCTGCGCGGATGTAGTCGCTCACGATGAGGAAGTAGCCAGGGAAGCCCATTGTCTTCATCACATGAAGCTCAAACTTGATGCGCTCCATCTGTTCCTCGGTGAGGTTTTCTCCATAGCGTTGGTGCGCACCGTCCCAAGTCAGTTTAGCCAAATAGTCCGCTTCGAGTTTGATACGGTACAAACGGTTGTAGCCGCCCAATTTCTTGACCTTCTTTTCAGCTTCCTCTTGCGACAAAACCACATTGCCGTACTCGTCGCGGGTGAACTCGTTGAACAAGTCTTCTTCGGTGTATTTTTGTCGATATTCTTCCTCCGTCCCGAAATCCTCTGGAATCGGAAAAACTGGCATAATCGGGTCGGAATCAATGCTATAGTTTTCGACTTTATCGACAATTTCCTGTGTATTTTCAAGCACTTCAGGATGGTCGGAAAAGATGCGGCCCATCTCTTCGGGTGTCTTCAGCCATTCCTGTTTGGTGTAGTGCATTCGCGTGGGGTCGTCTAAGTCCTTGCCCGTACTGAGGCAGATGAGGCGGTCGTGTGCCTCACCGTGTTCCTCCTCCACAAAGTGTACGTCGTTGGTGGCAATGACCTTCACATCGTGCGTTTTCGCCAAACCAAAAATGATTTTGTTCACCTCTTTTTGGCGCTCGTAAACCTCGGTATCGCCACCCGGTTTGTCGGTTTTATGTCGCTGAACCTCAAGATAATAATCCTCTCCAAACAGACTCTTGAACCACTCGATTGACTCTTCTGCACCTTTCAGGTCGCCGTTCATAATTTTTTGCGGTACCTCGCCCGCAAGGCAGGCCGAACTACAAATCACGCCCTCGTGGTACTGCTCCAAAAGGCTATGGTCGATGCGCGGATTGTAATAAAAACCATCCGTGTAGGCGATGGAACTCAGTTTGCAAAGGCTGTGATAGCCTTGCTTGTTCTTGGCCAATAAAATAAGGTGCCAGCCACGGTCTTGTCGGCCATCCCGCTTGTCAATGCTGACTGGCGCACAATAAGTTTCTATTCCGTAAATCGGCTTGAAGAACTGCTTGTTCAGTTTTTCGATTTGCTCTTGGGCGGCAATCTTTTCTTCCTCGGTCGATTCAGGCTTTGCGATGATAGCCTGCTGCTCCTTGATGGCATCTTTCACTTTGCCGTTTTCCTTGTTCACCGTATCGGCGAAGTCCTTGATACCGAACATGTTGCCGTGGTCGGTGAGGGCGAGGCTATACATGCCGTATTTCTTGCATTTCTCCACCAAATCAGGCACTTTCGACATGCCGTCGAGCATGGAATAATGCGAGTGGACGTGCAGATGAGTGAAATGCTGTGGGATATAATTACCGATTTCCGGCACAGATTCCTCCTCCACTTCCTCATCGTCGAAATTGGCCTCCACCTTGATGCCCGCAGGTTGAATCACATCGGGATTGGCGGCTTTGAAGTCGGCAATGAATTGGGAATCGACTTGCAGGTCTTTTTCATCCAACACGCCACGGCGCACCAGTTCAAGGAAAACACGCGCCGTGGCCTCCACATCGGCGGAAGCATTGTGCGCCGAATCGAACTTCTCGCCAAACAGGATTTGGTGGATTTCTTCCAACTTGGGGAACTTGAACTTACCATTTTTGCCGCCCGGAAGTTGGCAAAACTCGGCAGTCTTTTCCGTGCAAGTGTCAATAATCTGCCATCGACGCAAAGGGTTCTCTCGACCGCTACGCAAAAACTCGCAGCCCAACACATTGAGGTCGAATTTGATGTTGTGCCCAACCAAATACTTGGCTTTGGCCGCCGACTGCATGAAAATATCCAGCACCTCATTGAGCGGCTTGCCGTGTTTCATGGCATGTTCAGTAGAGATGCCATGCACCATTTTGGCAGCAATGGGAATCTCAAAACCCTCTGGCTGAACGAGATAGTTATGGTTTTCCACAAATCGGCCTCGGTCGTCGTGGATTTGCCAAGCCAATTGCACCATACGCGGCCAGTTGTCGAAATCGGTCAGCGGAGCGTTGTCTATTTTTGGGAGACCCGTGGTCTCTGTATCGAAGATTAAAAACATAATCAGTTGAGAGTTTAGGGGTTAGAGTTTAGAGTTGGGACAAAATCCACTCTAAATTTGGGGGTTCAAAGATAGGGAAATTTTGGAAATGGTGCAAGATAATCGTTCCATCATAAACATAATACTCTTCTAATCCGCTCAGTCAAACCATCATTCAACTGCTTTCCTCAAACAGGAATCTTCTCCTCCTTCGGCTCCACATGGATGGAAATGTGTGTTTCCTCGCCGTAACGTTCCTTCAGCAGGCGTTCCATTTCGGAGGCTTTGTCGTGGGCTTCCTTCAGGGGGATGTCGCCGTCCATGAGGATGTGCATTTCGATGGCGTAATGGTTGCCGATGCGACGGGTGCAAAGGTCGTGCGGCTCGGCGACGCCCGGCACACGCCTCACAATGTCCAAAATCTCGTTCTCCACCTCATCGGGCAAGGATTGTTCCATCAATTCACCCATGCCGTTCTTGAGCAAGTCGATGGCCACCTTGACGATGAGCGCACCCACGACAATGGAAGCGATGGGGTCAAGCACAGCCCAACGTTCACCCAAAAGGATGGCTCCACCGATGCCGATGGCAGTGCCGACCGACGACAGTGCATCACTGCGATGGTGCCAAGCGTTGGCTTTCATGGCCTGCGAATCAAGTTGGTCAGCTTTGCGCTTGGTGTATTGGAACGTCAACTCTTTCAGCAAGATGGAAACCAAAGCCGCCACCAATGCCAACATTCCGGGCTGGGGCAAAATGCCGCCTTTGGCCCAAAAAGCGATTTTCTTGGCACCGTCAATGAAGATGCCCACGGCGACCGCGAAAAGCGCAATGCCGATGAGCGTGGTCGCCAAGGTTTCAAACTTGCCATGGCCGTAGTCGTGCGACTTGTCCTTGGGCCGGTGGCTGATGCGCACAAAGGCCAAAACGATGATGTCGGTGGCAAAATCGGAAACCGAATGAACCGCATCGGCAATCATGGCTGAACTGTGGCCGACGATGCCCGCCACAAACTTGAACACCACCAGCACCACATTGACCGCGCTGCCCCAAAGGGTCACTTTATAGACTTCCTTTTCCCTATTCATATCACGATTTCAAAAAAGTTCGCAAATTTATGGAATTTTGTGAGCCGGATCACCGAAAATTTGTACTTTTGCACTCGAAATCTCGGGTAGATTTTAGTTAATTCATTAAAAATCAACTTAAAACATTAAATTATGCCTGCAAAAATCAGATTGCAAAGACATGGCAAGAAGGGTCAGCCCTTCTATCACATCGTAGTTGCCGACTCTCGCTCACCACGTGATGGCAAATTCATTGAGAAATTAGGCACCTACAACCCGCTCACCGAACCGGCCCAAATCAACATCAAGTTTGACAGGGCCTTGTATTGGTACAGCGTTGGCGCTCAGCCCTCCGACACCGCCCGCTCGCTGCTCAGCAAGACCGGCGTGATGATGAAGTATCACCTGATGCGTGGTGTCCAGAAAGGCGCAATGACCGAGGAACAAGCCGAAATCAAGTTCCAGAACTGGATGAAGGAGAAGGAAGCCAAGGCCGCCAACATCGTCAAGGCCAACGAAGAGAAGGCTCGTGGCGAAAAGAAGACCCGTTTGGAAGCCGAAAAGCAAGTGAACGAGGCTCGCGCCGCCGAATTGGCCAAGAAGCGCATTGCTGAAATGGAAGCCAAGAAAGCCGCTGAAGCCGAAGCCGCTGCTCAAGCTGCCGCCGAAGAGGCTCCCGCTGAGGAAGCCTCGGCTGCCGAAGCACCTGCCGAATCCTAAACGCGATATTTCAGAAAACACGAAAAACCGCTCTCAATCGGGCGGTTTTTTTTATTTTTGCAGTCCAAAACAACGAGAAGCGGCGTTTCGACAGGCTCAACGACCGCGACCCATCAGGAACCCTGAGCCTAACGAAGGCCATTCTTCACCATTCAAACGCCAATACGATGAGCAAACAACCTCTTTTTTCCGAAAAATCGAAACTCTACGAGATGATTGCGGACAACCCGAAACTGCTGCAACTTCTCCCCCGTTTCGGCATACAATTGGGCTTCGGCGACCGCAGCGTGGCCGAGGTGTGCCAACAAGACAAGGTCAGCACCCGCCTGTTTCTCGCCGTGTGCAGCCTCCACTTCGACCCCAACACGCCCGTCCGCATCGAAGCACCCAACGATGTTGACCTCACCTCGCTCCTCTCCTATCTAAGTGCCTCGCACAGAGCCTATTTAGACGAGCGATTCCCCCACATCGAGGAGCATCTCAGTCGAATCATCAAGGCCGCAGGACCGAAATACGGCAACATGCTCGACCATTTCTACAACGAATACAAGCGCGAAATGGTGAAGCATTTCAAATACGAGGAGGAAGTGGTGTTTCCGTATATCACCGCTTTGCGCAAAGGCGAAAAAACCGACTACAGCATCGACCAGTTCCGCCACAACCACAGCAACATCGAGGATGCACTTGAGGACATGACCAACATCCTCATCAAGTACCTGCCGGGCAACATTTTGCCCTCGGAGCGCGTGTGCATCGCCACCGACATCATCGAGCTTTCAGCCGACCTCAGTAGTCACTCGCTCATCGAGGAGCACATCCTCATCCCCTTCGTCGAATCCCTCGAAAACGCCAAGCCATGAGTAATCGTGTCATCATTTGCGAAGCCTCAGAAATCATCACCAACGGGCTTCACGAAATCATCCAAGGCATGGCGGGCTTCGATGTCGTCATGCGGTTGGACTCTCCTGAAAACCTATCGGAAAAACTGCTCGTTTCGGATGCCAACATACTGATAATAAACCCATTGTTGTTGGGTTTCAACTGCCAAAACATGGTGTCGCAATGGGTCAAGGAAAACCCGCAATTGGTTCGCATCGCCTTGGTGACCGTCTACACGGATGAGTCGGCCCTTAAGGGTTTTGACGGTATAATCGGCATCAACGACAGCAAATTGAAAATCATCAACAAACTGAACCAAATCGCTCAAAGCACCGACAAAAACGAGAAACCTGACGACGTGGAACTCTCGAAACGCGAAATCGATGTGCTTGTTGCCGTTGCCAAAGGCTTGATGAACAAGGAGATAGCCGACCAGATGAACATTTCAATCCACACTGTCATCTCGCACCGAAAGAACATCACGCGCAAGACAGGAATCAAGTCTGTTTCGGGCCTGACGGTGTATGCTTTGCTGAATAATTTGATTGACGAGAATGAGGTTTATAAATAGTTGAGAGTTGAGAGTTGAGAGTTGAGAGTTTAGGGATGTTGGGGAGATTGGCGGATGCTTAGGAAAAACAGATATGCCTCGTTTTTGATGAAGTCGCGTAGTTCGCGAAATTCTTCGAGGGTTGTTGGCGCGGGAAAATCGGGACACTCGTACACTGCATCGAAAGCGGAAAAGTCGAATTCTGTAACACTTTTCGGTTGATAGCCTAACAAGTCAACCATACATTCTTTCATCGCTGTAATCATCAATGGTTCAATGGTTTCCGCAGGATTCCTTCCCGCCGAAACCACCTCAATCGAGGTCGAATAGTCGTGCAAAAATGCTGCAGCCATCGGGCCACAACAAGCATCGGTTTCCGTAAGCACCAAAATCCTCATACCTTATTAATTTGTGCCGCAAAAATAGCCGAAAACGACAAAACGCAAGTTTTTTCGACAGAAAAATTGTCAGTTCAAGGCAATTTCCTAACTTTGCGCCCTAAAACGAAATCAACAAAAACTTAAAATATGGGAAGAGCATTTGAATACCGCAAAGCGGCCAAAATGAAAAGATGGGGACACATGTCGAGAGTGTTCCCGAAACTCGGAAAACTGATCACCATCGCTGCCAAGGAAGGCGGTCCCGACCCCGACATGAACCCCAAACTGCGCCAGGCCATCCAGAACGCCAAGGCGGAGAACATGCCCAAGGACAACATCGATGCCGCCATCAAGCGCGCCACCGACAAGGACGCCGCCAACCTCGTTGAAATTTGCTATGAAGGCAAAGGCCCCTACGGCATCCAGTGCATGGTGGAGTGCGCCACCGACAACACCACGCGCACCGTGGCCAACGTGAAGTCGTACTTCAACAAGTGCGGAGGCTCGTTCCTGCCCATCGGCTCGTTGGAATTCATGTTCACGCGCAAGGCCGTCTTCGAAATCGAGATGCCCGCCGGCATGGACAAGGACGAACTGGAACTTGAACTCATCGACTACGGTTTGGACGAGATCGTCACCGAGACAGACGAAGAGGAAGGCACCACCACGACCACCGTCTACACCGCTTGGACCGACTATGGCACCATGCACGACGCCCTCGAAGAGCGCAAAATCAACATCGTGAAGGCCAACTTGCAGCGTTTCCCCAACCAAACCGTCAGTTTCACCGACGAGCAGATGGTGGAAATCGAGAAGTTCCTCGACAAAATCGATGAGGACGAAGATGTGCAGGCCGTTTATACCAACATGGAGTAATTTGACAAACTTAAAACCTAATAAATCAAATTATTATGAGCGATTGGAAACAATCTTTAATCGATAAGGTGAACTCATTGGCGGGTGCCGAATTTGATTATATCGAAACATCAGACATTCGTGAAGCCTCCAAACTTGACCTTGGCTGCACAGGCATCTACATGCAAGCCACGGTCATCTATTTTGAAATCAAGAATTTGAGTTATCTTCTCAAGGAAAACGGACGACGCAAAACCGCCCAAATCTACACCATGTACAAAGAAGTGTTGACAGCCATCGCAAAACAAGACGGTGCTTTTGTCAACTGCTTTGCGCCTAATGCTTTCCTTGTCATTTACCCCGGCACCGACCAAGACTACAAGAAACCAGTCACCGGAGCCATGAAGATCTCCTACGCCATTAGCGAGACCTTCAAACAACAGTTCACGAACCTCTCGGCATTGGAATTTTCTATGGGCCTTGATCACGGGCATATCATGGGGACCAAATGCCAGTCAGACAATGGCGGAGAGCACATTTCATGGTTTGGCACCTCCATTTTGAAGGCCATGCGCATCTCGAAGGAATGTGCGCGTCCTTTCTATGTGGGTATCTCAGGAAACATTTACCACAGTTTAGGTCAGGACCTTCGCACCACAACGCGCCGCATCCTCGGCATCAAGAAAAGCGTTGAACTCTGGACCAAGATTTCTTACCAACACGAGAATGTCAAAAAGCACCTCTACCAGTCCAACCACAAAATCCCGTTGGATGAAGGTTAATATGCTAAAAAGGCAATTCATTCGTATCTTATTGATTTTCACATCAACAATAGCCGCTTGCCCGATTTATGGACAAGTGCGCTATTCTTTTTTTACCCCCGAAGTCGATTCCATCTGCCGCAACTCGCTCGACTATATCCGCATCAGGCAATCGCTCGTCATGCAGCAATTCGCCATTGATCAGGATGTGATGCAACTGCGCAACACCATCGACATACTCAATCGGCATCTTGAGCAGAGCATCAACGAGCAGCAAACCGTTGAATCGGAGTTGGCCGCCATCAACCGCCATATCGACTCGCTCACCCCCAAGCGCCCCGATGGGCCACGACCCAAGGTGAACATCATCGACATCCTCAGCGAAAGGCTTTCGTTTCATGGCAATTATGGCCTGAACATCAACCAATTGGCCCTATCCAACTGGGCGGCAGGTGGCGAAAACTCATGGGCAGGAAAAGCCTTTGCCAACTTTTCGCTCGTTTACCAAAACAAGACCTTTGAACAAAAATTTGTCGGAGCCTTCGCTTTCGGCATTTCGCGTTTCGCCGACAAACGCCTTGAAAAACAGGACGATAAAATCGACCTGACCTATTCTTTATCGCTTAACAGCAAGTCGCGATGGAACATTTCGACCGTGGCCACCTTCAACACGCAGTTTGCCGACGGCTACAAATACCCCAACGACTCCACCGTGATTTCCACTTTCTTTGCGCCCGCATACCTTACACTTTCAGCAGGTTACACCTACAAAACAAAAAACGAGCGTTTCCAAATCTTCCTAAGCCCGATGGCTGGTAAGGTCACTTTCGTGTTCAACCAAGACTTGGCTGATGCGGGCAATTTCGGCGTGAAAAAAGGCTATTACGACCAAGATGGCAATTGGATTCCGGGCGAGAACATCGCGGCAGCCTTGGGTGTCAACGTCATCATCAACTACAAGCAACCCATCGGGAAAAACGTCACCTACACGACCATTCTCAACGGATTCTACAACTACACCGAGAAACGCGACGACAACCTTTTGACCGCAGATTTCAACTGGGAAAACAACATCAACTTCGCCATCAGCAAACACCTGACGACGATGCTCTTCGTACACCTGAAGTATGACCACAACACCACCTTCCCCGTTTACGAAACCGTTGAAGGCGTGGAAACCGTAGTAGACAATATGCCGAAGCTCCAAGTCAAGGAATCGTTAGGCATTGCATTCGTACATAATTTTTAAACAACTGAAAATGAATATATTAGTAACAGGCTGTAAAGGCCAATTAGGAACAGAACTTCAGAAAATCGCTGCAAGGGGCACGCAGCATCAATGGACTTTCACCGATGTTGACACCTTGGACATTTGCGACAAGGCTGCCGTTGAACGCTGCTTTGAAGAAAACCAAATTGAAGCCTGCATCAACTGCGCCGCCTATACTGCCGTCGACAAGGCCGAGGATGAGCCAGCATTGGCCGAAAAAATCAATGCCTACGCGCCTCAAGTGTTGGCCGAAACCTGCCTGAAACACAAGGCTTTGCTGATTCATGTCTCCACCGACTATGTCTTTGGCGGCGATGCCAACGAGCCTTACAAGGTGGACGATGCCATCAACCCGCAATCGGTTTACGGCAAGACCAAGGCCGAGGGCGAAAGGCTCATACGAGAGAGCGGCAGCAACCACATGATTGTGCGCACGGCCTGGCTTTATTCATCCGTTGGAAAGAACTTCGTGAAGACCATGCTCATGCTGGGCGACACGAAAGACGAAATCAATGTGGTGGCCGACCAAAAAGGTTGTCCCACATGGGCTTACGACTTGGCCGTTGCCCTTGTGGCACTGCTCAACAAGAACGGCAAGAATGATGTTCACGAGACTTTCCACTTCACCAACGAGGGGCAAATCACATGGCACGACTTTGCCACTGCCATCATGGAAATAGGCGGAAAGCGTTGCAAAGTGAACCCGATAACGACTGACCAATATCCCACCAAGGCCAAACGACCAGCTTATAGTGTGCTGGATTTGAGCAAAATAAAGGATTACGGTGGGATTGAGATACCATACTGGAGGGATAGTTTAATCAAATGTATTGAAGAAATAAATTCTGGATTGCTTCGTTCCTCGCAATGACGCAAAGCGATGCAAAAATCAAGCCCTGAAATCGAAGATTCGACGAAGTCAAAGGGCGACACTATCACAACGGGGATTTCAATCCCCGTCCGACCAGCCCCGTAGGGGCGACACATCAATAAGCAGGCGACGTGAGTCCCTGCACGAAAACAACCAACAAAAATATAACATCATGGATCCTAAAATAATCGAAAGAGCAAAATCGTGGCTCACAGAGCAATACGATGAAGAAACAAGAAAGAGCGTGCAAAACATGCTCGACAACGACCCTAACGAACTCACTGAGAGCTTCTACCGCAACCTCGAGTTCGGCACTGGCGGACTGCGCGGCATCATGGGTGCCGGCACCAACCGCATGAACATCTACACCGTGGCCATGGCCACACAAGGCTTCGCCAACTACATCAAGAAGATGAATCCCGACAAAAAGGACTTGAGCGTCGCCATTTCATACGATGGCCGCAACAACAGCCCCGCCTTCGCCAATGTCACAGCCGATGTGATGTCGGCCAACGGCATCAAGGTCTACATCTTTGATTGTCTGCGTCCTACACCAGAACTTTCTTTCGCCGTGCGCGAAATGAAATGCGACGCTGGCGTGATGGTGACCGCTTCGCACAACCCCAAGGAATACAACGGCTACAAGGCTTATTGGAACGACGGCGGACAATTAGTCAGCCCGCACGACAAGAACGTCATCGCCGAGGTGGAGAAAATCACCGACCCCTCGATGGTGAACTTCAAGCGCAACCCCGACCTCATTACTGTTTTGGACGAGAAGTTTGACGACATCTATTTAAATAAGGTGTACGGCCTTTCCCTTTCGCTCGACCTCATCAAGAAGCACAAGGATTTGAAGATTGTTTATACCCCGATTCATGGCACGGGTCGCCGCTTAGTGCCCGAAATCCTGAAGATGAAAGGCTTTGAGAATGTGTATTGCGTTGAGGAACAAATGGTTGTCGACGGCAACTTCCCCACGGTGAAGTCACCCAACCCCGAAGAACCTGCCGCTATGGCATTGGCCGTCAATAAAGCCAAGGAGCTGAACGCCGACCTCGTCATGGCCACCGACCCCGACGCCGACCGCGTTGGCATCGCTGTGAAAGACGACAAGGGCGAGTTTATCCTGCTCAACGGCAACCAAACCGCCACTCTTTTTGTCTACTACTTGCTTCGCCGTTGGAGCGAGTTGGGCAAACTCACTGGAAAAGAGTACATTGTGAAGACCATCGTCACCACAGAACTGTTGTTTGAGATGGCCAAAAAGTACAATGTGGATCGCTACGACGTGCTGACTGGCTTCAAGTACATCGCCGACAAAATCCTTGAACTTGAAGGAAAGAAGCAATTCATCGGCGGCGGCGAGGAAAGCTATGGCTACCTTGCAGGCGATTTCGTCCGCGACAAGGATGCCGTCATTGCCACGAGCATGGTCGCCGAAGCCGCAGCATGGGCCGCCGAACAGGGCAAGACCCTCTACCAAGTGCTCATGGACATCTACAACGAGTTTGGCCTCTATCGTGAAAAACTCGTTTCGTTGACCAAGAAAGGCATCAGCGGCACCGAGGAAATCAAGGTCATGATGGAACGCCTCCGCAACACGCCTCCCACCAACATCGAAGGCGATAAGGTGGTTGAAATCCGCGATTATAAGTTGCAGCAGGCCAAAGACTTACAAACGGGCAAAGTCACGCCTATCGCATTACCCAAGAGCGATGTGCTTCAATTCTTTACTGAAAGTGGTTCGAAGATTACGGTGCGTCCTTCAGGCACCGAGCCGAAAATCAAGTTCTACTTTGGCATGAAGGGCGACGTGAAAAACGGCCTCGAACAAGCCATGAAGACACTTGACGACAAACTAGAGAATGCCGCCAAACTATTGACAGCCTGATAGTTAAAACATTGATAAAAAAGCGGAAAAATATTTTTCCGCTTTTTTATTGTTCGTATTGATTTTTTCTCTACTTTTGCAACCCGAAAGACGGCGGGGTAGCTCAGTTGGTTAGAGCGTCGGATTCATAACCCGGAGGTCATGAGTTCAATTCTCATCCCCGCTACTTTGAAGCAAGGTTCGCGCCTTGCTTTTTTCGTTTATCGGCAAAAATCACGCTTTTTTCTTGCGAAACGGTTTTTCTTTGTACCTTTGTCGGACAAAACCTTAAAACGACTGGTTTATGAAAAGATATTGGTATGCTGCGGCACTTGCGATGGGTTTAGTGTTCATGTGCTGTTCTTGTGGCGGAAAAGGCGGCAAAAACGACGATGCTACCCCGACGGAAACGGAACTGACTGATGTTTCCGATGCCGAAATCACGGAAACGGAAACCGACACTTACGATGCAGAGGCCGATGGCGACCCGAAAATCAAGGCCGCTTCCGTCGACCACATGAAAATGGTCATCGACAGCCGTGGAAATGCGGTTGGACGATATGTGCGCACCAACCAAACTTCATACACTGTAGCGGTGCAAGACGATGTGGAGATTCCGAAAATCGGACATAAAATCGTGACTTACAGTGCCAAAAACGGCCAAGGCGTGCTTTTCACCCATCGGACGCACGTCAATATCCGAACCCAACCGACCTTGGAATCGCCCGTCATCACGCAGATTTCCTTCGACAAGGACAAAACTCCCGAAACCTATCCCTGCTTGGGCAAGATCCGAGGTTGGTACAAAATCCGCGTGAAAGGCAAGGTGGGCTATGTGCGCCACGACCTTGTGGAATGGGACGGAATGGATTCCTTCTAAATCACGCCCAAAGCAGCAATCCCCCGCAGATAATCAAGCCGGTGATGAACAAGTCGATGATGCAGAAGCCCATGATGTCTTTGGCACTCAATTTGGCTATGGCCAAGGCCGGCAAAGCCCAGAAAGGCTGAATCAGGTTGGTCCAAGCGTCGCCCCAAGAAATGGCCATGCCCGTCAAACCGGCATCCACACCCAAGGCCGCACCCGCCGTGAACATAATCGGGGCTTGAATGGCCCAGTGGCCGCCGCCCGAAGGCACGAACATGTTCAAAATGGCAGCGCAAAAAAAGGTAAACAAAGGATAAGTCTTTGGCGTTGAAATAGATACACAAGCATTGCTAATCACCTCTCCCAAGCAAATCCCCGACTCGCCCACGCCCGTGATGATGCCCATGATGCCCGCATAGAACGGGAATTGCAGCAAAATGCCCGCCGCGCCGTTCACCGATTTTCCAAAAGCCCTGACGTATGCCAACGGCGTGCCATGCAGGATAATACCGAGGAAAAGGAACAGCATAATGACCGCGCCGAGGTCGAAACTACCGCCTTTGAAGAACAATTTGATGACCAAATACGACAGTCCCAATATGGAGATAATCCACGAAAGAACACGACTGTTTTCCATTTTTTCGGCGGGAGATGTCGCTTTTGGTACTGGCTTGGGTTCTTCTTCAAAAAGCAAGGACGGCTCGATGCTAACCACTTGGTTGTCTTTGGGATGCATTAGCGAATTGACCACCACAATGGCCACGATGACCACTGCCACCATAGTCAGATTTTGCGGTGCAAGGATGGTTTGACCGATGGGAACAGGATGCGTCAAAGCTCCTTTCGTGACGGCTTCCAGATTAGAGCCTTCAGTGGCCATCGTCAGCGGAATAGAGCCTGAAAGTCCGGCGTGCCACACTACGAAACCGCTGTATGCCGAGGCAATAAGTAGCCGATAATCAACGCCTTTCAGCTTCTTTGCGATTTCCTTGGCGAAGATAACTCCAACGATAAGGCCAAAGCCCCAGTTGAGCCAGCACGCAATAGCCGAAATGCCAGTCACCAAGGCGATGGCTCCCGCAGGCGTTTTCGGCTTGGCCGCCAATGCGCTAATGCCCCGCTTGATGGACGGCGCAGCAGCCAAGGCCGAACCGCTTACCAACACCAAAGCCATCTGCATAGCGAAGGCCAACAACGACCAAACACCGTTGCCCCAATGCTCAACCACCTCAATGGGCGACTGCTTGCAAATCGGCATGGCGATAATGAAGGCCAACAAAGTCAAAACGACAGCAAAAATGAAAGGTTCAGGTAAGTATTTCTGAACTAACTTGACACAAAAACGAATGATTTTTTGGAACATATTCTTGGATTTAAAGATTTAAGATTCAAAGATTTAAGACAAGTCGGCATTTCGACAGGCTCAATGGCCTTAGGTTTCTGAGCTTGTTGAAGAGCCATTATCATATTCGACTTCTTCAAGGAAAAGCGCATGGGCAGGCACAGAGGTTCCGGCTTCGCAGCGGTCTTTCCGCTCGATGACGGCGCGAAACTCCTCCAAAGTCATGCGCCCTTTCCCGATTTCCAACAAAGTGCCGACGACAGCCCGCACCATATTGCGCAAGAATCGGTCTGCCTTGATACGAAAAACGAGCAAACCGTCTTGTTCAAACCAACGTGCCTCCATGATTTTGCAATTGTTGGTCTTTACTTGGGTATGGACTTTTGAAAAACTCGTAAAATCTTCATACTCAAAGAGAAAATTCGCGGCTTCCTGCATTTTAGGGATGTCCAGGTCGCCGTAAAGGAAATAGGCATCGCGCGTGTGGAACGGGTTCTTTGTGCGCGTAATGTAATAGTGATAGGTGCGCGAAACGGCATCGAAACGGGCGTGCATGTCGGGCGCGACCTGCCAAATCCGATAAATCACAATGTCTTCGGGAAGAAACGTATTCATCTGACACGCAAGCGTTTCTGTGTCCTTGATTTCGTTTTCAAGGTCGAAATGGGCGTAATAATTTCGGGCATGGACACCCGTGTCGGTTCGCCCGCAGCCCGTGATGCCAACCTTTTGCCCCAATTTGAGGCTCAAACAACGCTCCAACGTAGCCTGAACGCTTGGCGCGTGAGGCTGAATCTGATAGCCATTGTAGCGGCTACCGTTGTAGGCCATGTGGATGAAATACCGAGGCATCGCGTTGCGTTTTTTGAACTCGCAAAAATACGGAATTATTCTGTACTTTTGCGCCATGATTTATCAACTCAACGACGACAATTGCTTTTTCCCACCTGTTGACCACGCCAACCGAGATGGCCTTTTGGCCTTTGGCGGCGACCTCACGCCCCAACGCCTCATCATGTCCTATGCCAACGGCATCTTCCCGTGGTACAACGAAGACGAACCTATCCTTTGGTGGTCGCTTGACCCTCGATTGGTCATTCGTCCCGGCGAGATGAAAGTCAGCAAGTCATTACGCCATACATTGCGGTCAGGAAAATTTGATATGAGAATCGACACCCGTTTCCGAGAGGTGATAACGCATTGCGCCGAAACACCACGCGAGGGACAGGACGGCACTTGGATTTTAGACGAGATGATTGAGGCATATTGTCACCTGCATGAATTGGGTCTCGCCCATTCCTTCGAATGTTATCTTGACGGCAAGTTGGTGGGCGGATTATATGGCGTTTCCATTGGGAAGGTCTTTTTCGGCGAGTCAATGTTCCACACCGTGACCGATGCTTCCAAAGTGGCATTTTATCATCTGCATCAATTTTTGAAAATCAACGGTTTCAAACTTATTGATTGCCAGCAAGAAACAAGCCATCTGATGAGTTTGGGTGCTTATACCATGCCCCGCAGCGAGTTTATCAATGAATTGAAGATTTTGACGCGAGAAGCAAGCATGGTGGGCAACTGGGGCGGAAAGGAATGTGCGGCGTTGTTTCTCCACATCGAGCAACCCGAAAAAGTCACGTTTCGGGTTTATGATTAGTTTTTTGAATTTTGCCCTTGCCAATCAAGGAAGATTTCTTACCTTTGCAGCGATATTCGGAACGGGCAAAACGCCAGTTCCCATTGTTTCATCAAAATAATCTTTATGGATTCCCAACCCATCAATGTCAGTGTAAACTCGGAAATTGGCAAACTCCAACATGTTCTGATTCATACCCCCGGCCCTGAATTGGAAAAAATAACTCCTGAAAACGCGCACACTTACCTTTTCAGCGACATTTTGAATATGCAAGTCGCACAAAAGGAATACAGCTATTTCAAAAAAGTGCTGCAAAAAGTGGCGCAAGTCCACGAAATCGGCGACCTCCTGACCGACATTCTCCGCTCGGAAAACGTGAAAAACGGCCTTGTCGACCGCATCTGCAAGGCAGAAAGCAAGGGCTTCATGGCAGCCTACTTGAAATCGCTCCCGGCAGAGGAACTTTCCCGCCAACTCATTGAAGGCGTTTATCTTGACGACATCACCTATATCAATAACGAGAAGGCTGCACTCACGCCTGTGCCCAACCTGTTCTTCATGCGCGATGCTTCGTTCACCATGTTCGACAATATCATGATCAGCAACATGGCCACGCAGGTGCGCGCCCGCGAGTGCATGATTTTGGACGCCATCTACAACCTCCATCCGATGTTCGAGACCAAGGTTGTCAATCCCGTGATGAATTACGACATCCACGGCATTGGCACGGTGGAAGGCGGCGATGTGCAAATCATCCGCGACGATGTGGTGATTTGCGGTTTGGGAGCACGAACCAACATGCACGGCGTGGAAGCCTTAGTTGAGCATTTGAAGACCAAGCCGGGAGTGAAGCACCTGATATTCCAAGAGTTGCCTCTCACGCCCGATTCCTTCATCCACCTCGACATGGTTTTCACCATGTTGGATGTCGACAAGTGCATGGTTTTCGAGCCTGTCATTATGAACAGCGCGTTCAAGACCTTCCATATCACCATCGACGGACAGAAGGCCGTTGGCACCGAAGTACCCGACCTGCTCTCGGCACTCAAGTCGGTGGGTCTCGACCTCGAACCCGTTTATTGCGGCAACCGCAACAACGACTTTGCCGCCCGCGAGCAATGGCACAGCGGTTGCAACTTCTTCTGCTTCGCCCCCGGACAATTCTTGGGCTACGGTCGCAACCAGCGCACCTTGCAAGCCCTCAACAAAGCCGGCTTCAATGTGGTGACGGCTGCCGATGTGGTCAACGGCAAGTTCGACCTCAGCAGCGGCAAGAAGTGCATTGTCGCTTTCGAGGGCAACGAACTCTCCCGTGGCGGCGGCGGCGCACGGTGCATGACGATGCCAGTGCAGCGCATGGCTGTGGAATGGTAAGAAATGGAAAAGGCGCTCGAAAGCGCCTTTTTTCATTCTATCGTCACCTCATCCACCATAATCCAAGCCTTTTCGCCTTTGTAGGGATGCCAATCGGGCAGAACGCCTTGATTTTCAACCTTTACGCGAACAAACATCACTTGTTTCTCATCCACTCGGGCGCGGGCCTCAATTCGGCCATGACCTTGCATTTTGTCAGGTTTATTGAACACGGGCAATTCGGCCAGTTCCCAATCCGTAAACTCCTTTCCATCTTTCGAGAAACTGACCCACACCGCCTTGGGCCACATCACCCAGTCGTTTGGCTCATGGCAGAGGCCCACTTTCACAACATTGATATTGGTCGGAAGGGACAATGCGATAGTTGCCTCCATGTCAACGCCTTGGAAGCCTAACCAATCGTTATAATAATCGCCCGCCATGCCTTTCTTGCCGTCCATCAAAGCGATGTCGGCTTCCTTTCCATAACGCTCCGCAGGCGGGTTGACGAAGGTCGTGTTTTTTATGTTCAGGCGGTTAAACTGACGCAAAGCCACGAATGAAGACACCATCCCATTCTTAAAGGCTTTGGCCTTCACCTTACACGATTGGTTGATAATCAACGGCTTGGTGTATTTCTTCGACTTTTCCGTCGGTTCGGAGCCGTCCAAAGTGTAGCGGATTTCAGCACCTTTTTCGGCGCAAGTCATTGATATGCTGAGCGGGTGGTTATAGATGCGATAATTCTCGTCACCCAGCATTGAAGAATGGATTTCGGGCATTGGGATCATCAAAGAATCCACATTCGGCACTTGGAAACGGGTCAACTCAATCGGGTCTTGCGTCTTGTCGAAGGCACGAAGCATCACCGTATATTCATAGACTTGATTCTTGATGACATACTTCTCATCCACACCGGGACCGCAAGTGGCTGTTCCGATGGGAGCTTGCTTGTAGTCCACATTCACCATCAGGAAATCCTTGGGCTCCAATTGATTGATGCGACGGGCAGCGGTTAGGTTGTCGTCAGTGTACTTGTACATGCTGAAATTGAAGGGCTCTTGCATGGTCACAAACAATCCAACGTTACTCTTGTCGCTCGTCAAGGCCAACCAGCGCGTATCTGAATGGTTTCCATTATCCTGCGGGACAACGTGTTGTTCAAACAAACTCAAAGCATCCATGTTGTACAAACCCATTTTGCCCGAGGCGTTGCGGTCGGGATAGTTTTCGGTGTCCTTGCCGAAATAGGTCAAATCCCTATAATCCAACGGCATACGGAACTGCATCCCAATCTTCGGGAAAGAGGTCACCGTTTCCATTGGCTCCACGTGGTCGGTGATGCTAATGTTGCCTTCACCGTCAATGAGATACAACTTATTGACCACGATTTGCAACTGTTCCTTGTCATCATAATACTCCACAACGGCAGTGACCGAAACTTTGTTGTCATCAAGCCGTTCAATATGTAAGCCTCCTGTCTTGGCAGTCAAGTGTTGCAAACCCGATTTTTTCCAGCGCGGTAAAGCCCAAGAATCCACCTCGTCGTTCAAGGTTGGAGCGCGCCAAAAGTTATCTCGCAAATTTCCATCAATAAGTTTTTGACCTTTATACACATACGAAACAATTTCCGCTGTGTTCATATCAAACGACACCTGAAAATCATCATTACCGCAATTAATACCTCGAACAGAAGCCACATAAGACAATGATTTGGCTTGAGGCAAAAGTTCCAACGGTGCCGAAGGCCAATCCAACTTGAACTCATCGTAGGCGACCTCCGTTCCAGCAGGCATAAAAGGTTGGTCTTCTTTAGTCTTCACCGAAAAACGGATGAAAAACTCCTCGCCCGGATTGCCGTAAATACGCAAACGCTCTATGTTAATCCCCTGTGTTCCAAAAGGTTCAATATCAAGATCGATTTTGCCTTTCATCAATGACTTTTCTGCCGAAAAAATCTCATAATCACAATAAAAGGCTGAGGCATTGGTAAACGAAAGCCAGTTCTTGGCCTCGAACTTTCCCCAAGTCAAGTCCTTAGCGGTGAACTTGATAGGCTGATACACCTTCTTCACCTCGGCGGCGTGATGGTGCGGCCTGCGGTCGCTGCTGACCACACCGTTGGCGCAAAAAGCGTCGTCGTCGCCCACGCCGTAGGCATGGCCGAAATCGCCGCCGACTGCGTAGAAGAGTTGAGAGTTGAGAGTTGAGGGTTGAGAGTCGGGGGGGGCTATTGCAGCAACTGAACTATCAACTTTAAACTTTTCACTATCAACTATAAAACTTTGGTCCACCCAGTCCCAGATGCAGCCGCCTTGCAGTTGCTCGTTGGACTCAATCACGTCCCAATAGTCCTTCAAGCCGCCCATGCTGTTACCCATCGCGTGGCAGTATTCTACCATAATAAAAGGACGATGATATACGCTATCAAGACCTTCATCCACAAAGCGTTGCAGATATTTCGGTCTGGCATACATCAAGCCTATGACATCGGTATTGCGGTCATAAACGGCTCTTTCGTAGGTCACAGGGCGCGTTTTGTCGCGGTCTTTCATCCAGTCGTAGGTATATTCAAAATTCACACCGTTGCCGCACTCGTTGCCCATCGACCACATAATCACCGAGGAGTGGTTCTTGTCGCGTTCAAGCATGTTGCAGTTGCGCGACCAAATCATCCTTTTGTATTGCGGGTCTTTGGCAAGGCTCCTTTCTCCATAACCTTGGGCATGGGATTCGCAGTTGGCTTCGTCCCAAACGTAAAGACCATATTTGTCGCAGAGTTCGTACCAATACGGGTCGTCAGGATAATGGCAGGTGCGCACCGTATTGATATTCATTTGCTTCATCAAGGCAATGTCGCGTTCCATCGACTCGCGCGAAATCACATGACCCGTGTAAGGGTCGTGCTCGTGGCGGTTCACACCTTTTATTAATACATACTGCCCGTTGACCAAAAGTTTTCCGTCATTGATTTCCACGGTTCGGAAACCGAAATGGGAAGTTAGCTTTTCAACAGATTTACCCTTTTTGTCCATCAAGGAAATCCGCAATTGATACAAATTGGGGCTTTCCGCCGACCAAGGCAACACTTTCCCAATCGCATCGCTATCAACAGACATTTCCGCCTCAGCATAATAATAGCCATCGTCGGCTTGGACAAAGTTCAATTCATTGAGCGCCTTGGTGAGCGTGAACAAAATCTTTTCGGGGAAGCCTTGCGTTTCCTCTCCTTCGTATGCACCGACAATCAAGCTGCTGTTTTTCTGTATCTTATCGGTATTGCTTTGCAGCCTAACCTTAATGGAAAAAGTGCCGTTTTGATAATTTTTGTTCAATCCCGCTTGGATTTCATAGTCGTAAATATTCAACGTGGGTTTGGAATAAACCACCACATCTCGCTCAATGCCGCTCAAGCGCCAGAAGTCCTGACACTCGAAATAGGAACCGTTGGAGAAACGATAGACCTTCACCGCCAATGTGTTCTTCCCCACCTTGACATAAGGCGTAAGGTCAAACTCGGCATTGGTCTTGGCATCTTCCGTATAGCCCACAAACTGCCCGTTCACCCAAACGTAATACGCCGACTTCACCGCACCGAAGTTGATGAAAGTCAAGCGCTCTTTCCAAGTTTCTGGGATGTTGAACTCCGTCAGATAGCAGCCTACAGGGTTGTCCACCGTCGGCGCAAAAGGCGGCTCGTTGGGACGAAATTCATTGTCCACATTGACATAGATGGGCGTTCCATAGCCGTTCAATTCCCAGTTGGCCGGCACCTTAATGGTTTTCCAATCGGAAGCATCATAGCCTTCCTTATAGAAGTCGGCTGGGGCTTTTGAGGGCGAGTCGACCCAATTGAATTTCCAGTCACCGTTGAGGCATTGCGACCATTGCTCGCCCACAGGGATGACATTCGTCCGAGGATACAGGCGGTTGATTTCGTAGATGTTGACATCGTTCCAAGCGTTGAGTTCGGCTTCGGTTTGGGCTTGGAGGCTCATTGCAGCGATGAGGCTAATTAAGGTAAAAGTCAGTTTTTTCATTGGAATAAATCTTTGTTTTATAAACCATGGCCTATGACAATGGCTTATGGCAGCTTTTACAAGAATTTGGACTTACCATTCAGTTTAAGCTGCCATAGGCCATAGCCATTAGCCATTGGCCATTTTTTTCGATTCGTTTATCAACATCTCACGTTCTTCATCGGGAATCCGTTCCGCCTTGTTCGCCTCGCGGTCAAAATAGACCACCACGGCGTGGCACAAAGTTTTGACTTCGCCCGTTTCGGCATCCTTCAGGCATTGCTCCATCTTGAAACTGGAGTTGCCTATCTCGGTGACGCGGCTCTCGCACACAATCGGGTCGTGGAACAGCACGGGATGGCGGAAATCCAAGTCAACATGGACGAGGACGTATTTGAATGTGAGCCAGTCGATTTCGGTTTGGAAGACATGCTCGAAATAGCGGCTTCGGCCCATGTCGAAATAGTTGCACTGCGACCCGTTATTGACGTGATTGTAAGGGTCAAGGTCGCTCATTCTGATTTGGATGGGACAAGAGAACATTTTTTTGTTGAATCGTTGAATTGTTGGTTGTTGAATTGTCGCGACCACAAAAATAGGAAAAAAGGCGGGTTACCCCACCTTTTTTCGACAAAAAAAACACTAACCTTCAAATAATATTTTCTTACTTCGTTATCACAAGTTTCAACGTTTGATTTCCCACTTCCGAAACGGCATTGATGAAATACACACCCGAATTTAAAGTGTTCAGGTATTGTTCCAACGATGTGTGGTTCAAGCCGTTGAAGTCGTAAACATAAAGGCTGCGACCCATGAAATCATAAACGGTAACCATCGCTCGCGCACCTTCTATCAACGACACATGCACCTCGCCTTGCGTAGGATTGGGATACACATTGATGATTTCCTTGGCTTGCATCGGATTCTCGTCAACGTGCAGCAACTCCAATGCCTGACTGAAGTCGGGGATACCATAGCCATTGTAACTGTCGGGATTATCGGCACGGTCGCCGCACTGACGAATGACATCGCAAATCTCTTGAACCGAGGAGTAAGGACGAGCCTGACGCAAGCAAGCCACAGCACCAGCCAACACAGGCGTAGCGAAAGAAGTGCCGTTGCCATTGTAATAAGGCCACCAGCTGCCATAGCCCGAAGCCACGTAGGTGCCTTCGCCCATAGCCATCACATCAGGCTTGATGCGACCGTCGTAAGTGGGGCCAACCGAACTGAAATCGGCACGCACACCGTTACCGTTGGCTGCGCCTATGGTCAGGATGTGCTCGGCATCGGCAGGAATACCTAACGTGCAGGTGCCGCCACCTTCGTTTCCGGCGGCATTGACGCAAATCATGCCACGAGAAGCCGCAATCTCGGCACCTATCGTCATCGGGGCGGTTTTGCCATCGAAATGCTCAAAAGGATGATCCCATTGGGTCATGTCGAAACCGATGTAACCCAACGAAGTGGAACACACATCCACGCCAAGGCTGTCGGCATACTCCGCACCCGAAACCCAGTTGTATTCCTCGATGATGTTCTCGCCTTCGCCATCCTCAGTATGAATCAAATAATAGGAAGCCTTCGGCGCCGTCCCAACCATGTTGTTGGGGTCGTAGGCGGCCATCGTGCTCAGGCATGAGGTGCCGTGCGTGCTTTGCGTATAAACAGAGGTGGAGCCATAAACGAAATCGCGCACACCGAGCAAGCGGCCCTCCTCGCGCATATTGTCAAAACAGGATTGCTCTTCCGTCCCGACAAAGCCGCCATCGAGCACTGCAATGATGATTCCAGTGCCATCAAAGCCCTGGTCGTGCAGTTGGTCAACTTTCAATTGCTTCACTTGGGTTTCGGCACCGCCATAGTAGCCACGGAAACCGCGCTTGCCCTCGACGGGCTTCATTTCGTCGGCCAGCCAGCGTTCCTTGATTTCTTGCGCCTTCAAGTCATTGGGGCAATTGCGCACCACCGACACAAACTCAAGCGCATTGATAGCCTCAATCACGGCAGGGTTGGTTGTACGCACCGAAACGCCGTTCAGCCATTTCGAAGGATTGAGCAATTGGGCACCGCAATCGGCCACAGCCTGAAGATACTGCGGATTGACGGGAATGTCGTACTCATCAATGCCAATGCCCTGATTGGCACGACGTTGCAAAGCCCTTGCACTCAGATAAGCCTCGGGATTGTCAATAGAATAAGGTGAGTTGGCCTTGTCGGTGAACTGCACCCAATAAATGTTGGTCGCGATTTGCGCTTGGGCAAACATAGTGACCACGAAAAACAGAAGTAAAAACGATACTTTTCTCATAGTATTGAAATTTGAATTTATTCCATAGGTGATAAAAATCGCGCAAAAATAACATATTTTCGCCATATACCTACCAATTTCAAGCAAAATCCCTACTTTTGCGAAAAATTCCAAAACACAGGTCATGCGTATCGACATCATCGCCGTTTTCCCCGAAATGTTTGAGGGACCCTTCACAGAAAGCATCATCAAACGCGCTGTAAACAAGGGCATTGTGGAGATTGGGCTACACAACCTCCGCGACTACACCACCGACAAGCACCACAAGGTGGACGACTACTCGTTTGCCGCCGGCGCGGGCATGGTGATGATGATTGAACCCGTCGACAACTGCATCAGTCACCTGAAAAGCCAGCGCGACTACGACGAGGTCATCTACATGAGTCCCGACGGGCAACTCTTGGACCAGCCGTTGTGCAACCAACTCTCGATGAAGCAAAACCTCATCATCCTTTGCGGCCACTACAAAGGTATCGATGAGCGCATCCGCGAACACCTGATTACCAAGGAGATAAGCATTGGAAATTATGTGCTTTCGGGAGGAGAATTAGGTGCCGCCGTGTTGGTCGACAGCCTCGTGCGCCTCATTCCAGGCAGTTTGGGAGACGAAACCTCTGCCCTCTCCGACTCGTTCCAAGACGGGTTGGTGTCGCCGCCTGTCTACACCCGACCCCGCAATTACAAAGGTTGGGAGGTTCCCGAAATACTCCTTTCGGGCAACGACCTCAAAATCAACGAATGGAAATTGGAGCAAGCCATCCAGCGCACAAAGGAACGCCGCCCCGAAATGTACGAAATTTTCAAAAAAAGCACATTATAAGTGTCACATATTGAAATTATTCGTATCTTTGCACCCACTTTTTGGAGAAAAATATACAAAAATATATAAAAATGAGCAAACAAGCATTAATTCAATTCGTTGAAGATCAAATTGTTGTAAAAGATTTTCCGAAGTTCAAGACAGGTGACACCATCACGGTGACCTACAAGATTATCGAAGGACAAAAAGAACGTCTGCAAAAGTTCCAGGGCATCGTCCTGAAGCGCAGCGGCCACGGCAAGACCGGCACTTTCACCATCCGCAAGATTTCCAACAACATCGGTGTGGAAAGATGTTTCCCGATTGCCTCCCCCATGATTGAGAACATCGAACTCAACAAGCAGGGCAAGGTTCGCCAATCGCGCATCTACTACCTGCGCGGACTGCGCGGCAAGAAGGCCAAGATCAAGGAACTCAAGAAGTGATTCCTTCACCCCAACAACTAAGAAAAGCCCCGATTGCTCGGGGCTTTTTTTGGTTTCGGCATTTTATCGCCATGATGATCGTATTACGCTGCAAAAATAATCATTTTCACCGACAATGCAATGTTTTGCCGGCAGGGGTTGACACCGCCTGCCTAATATCCTTTCACCCCTAACGGGGTTCCCTGCCACGCCTACCAAAGTTACGTAGATAGAACATGTTTGTTCTATGCTCATGGTTCATCTCGCATTGCAAACTCGGAAGAACGGGGACAATAGAGTTTTTCTTTTCATTTTAGGTTATATTGTTTAATTGCATCCAGTATTTCATCATCTGTGAAATGAGTTCCTTTTTTCACTACTTCGTTTTGAGGTGAAAGCAGGTAATAAGTGGGGTATGATGGTATTGCTATTAAGGCTGTCAAGCCTTTTCCTGCGTAAAGCAAGTTATGAACATTGTATTTTTCCGCTACTTTTGCGATAAGTTCCATGTTGTCACTCATTGGATTGACGCAAATGACTTTTACGCCGTTTTTTTCGAGGACTGTTTGCCCAATGGAATCAATTTGCTGCCCCATGCGTTTGAAACCGGCATAGCATCCTTTGCAGCCGAATTCCCATATATCCAATAAGACCCAGCCTTTTTCATTTTGTATTGAAGTTTTGTTGTTGTTCAAGTCTTGTAATTCAAAACTGGTTACTTTTGGAATTGAAAGATCCTCATTCTCTGAATAGGAGAAACTATAAGGCTCGTTTTTGCCGTTATGTCTTGAAAACTCTGCGTATTGTGGATTGTCGAAATTGAACAAATCACGGATTTCATTCATATTGAAGGTTTCAATGCTGGTTACGATTTCCTTTTTCGCTATATATCTTTCTCCGTCTTTTCTTGTGCTTACCCAGATGACGCTGTCGAGTTCGTAATTGGATTTGTCAATGTAGTATATGGCATCCTTTCTGTATTCTTTATTGAAGTTGGAGGCATAAAAAACCAGGCAAGGTTTTGTCCTGATGATGGTATCGGTTTTCTTGTATAGGGCGTAATTCACTTCGGGCCTGATATTATTATTGCTATAGATGTAGTATTCAATGATTTTGTGTTGTGCTTCCACAGATCCTTTCATTGACTTAAAATATCTCAAATCTGAACTTTTGTAATGTGTAATCTCTCTTGTTCCGATATTCACCTCGTACAAGTTTCTCTTGTCGATTTTACAGAAGTCCAAAAGAGAAGTATCTAACACACAATAGTAGGGGTTTTTTGTTGAAAAATCATACACAAAAGTATAGTATTCGATTTCGGAAACATCCTTACCGTAATAGACCTTTACATTCTTTGCGACAATACCGTCTGTATGATTATCCATCATTTTTTTGGAAGCAATCATGAAATCTTTCATGGTTTTGATAACAGCTTTATAAGGTATGCTTTGAGCATCACCCACCTTGAATGTACTGATTAGAACCAGTAATAGAAATAACTTTTTCATTGTTTTCTGGTTTTATGGGGACTTCTAATATACTTGATTTACATATTTTCGAGTTGTGAGGATGCCGAAGTCCCGTTTGGGCAGCCCTTTCAATTCGGTGCAAAGGTATGCATTTCTGTTCTATATGACAAACTTTCCGTCCACTTGGCTTGGCGTACCATGCGCCTCGCCTCGCGTTGCGGGCCGTGGCATGCGGCAAGGCCCAGCAAAAGCAATGCTATGACATAAGCATTTCGGAACATTTGTTTTCCGTTTCAAAAAAGCGTCATTCCTTCCGCTTCTTTCCTTTGAAGATTCTTGTCCTCAGCATGAAAACCGTGAGCGCGGCCCAGAAAACGACCAAAATGCCCAAGGTGATCCAAGTGGCCGAGAGGCTTTGCGGGGCATAACCCACCAAAAGCAGCACGGGGAAGCCCAAAACGATGGCCGAAAGGGTTTGCAACACGAGGTTGTTGGCGGCGGGCGTTTCAAACTTCGGGTCGATTTCGCGCAAGAGAATCATGCCGTTGCTCGCCGTGCCAGTCAGCATCCCGAACATCGAAAAGAAGCCTTCATATTTGTAGTCGGGATACAAATGCTTGGAAATGAGCAACACATAAACAAAAGTAACAATGGCACCCAACGTGACAATGATGACGAAAGGCAGCACAAACTTGCCAATCTCATTGAAATTGATCGCCGCCGTGCCCGCCACAATCATAATATCGAAGCAGAAGCCGCTGATGCGGTTGAGCATGTAGTTGTTGATGTACTCGCGGCTCATCAGCTTGGCCTTCTTGAAACGGCCCAGCAACCACTTGAACAGGATGCCGAACAGCGTGCCAATCAAGAAGTTGAAACCCCAAAGCATGGGTTTCAGGGTATTGGTGCCGAAGTTGCCCAGCTCCATGCCCTGAATCCAGTTGGTGAACAGATAGACGAGGAAATAGACGAACAGCACCATGCTGATTTGCACCGAAAGTTTGTCGATGGACTCGGCGTCGGGAATTTCGCCCTTGCTTTCGTAGTCCTCCAGCTTATTCATCTGTGCCGCAGCGATTTTTTTTCTCGAAAGTATGCCTTTGCGTCGCAAGATGTTCATGTAAATCACGCCCACCACGCTACCCACAATGAAGCCCGTGGCCGCGATGGAGAGGCCGAAATCGGCACCCGGGAAGTCGATGCCCTGCTCCGTGGCCCAGCCCGTGAAAATCTTGCCGAAGTTCAAGGCCTGACCCGGCCCTTGGCCGTATCCCATAGGCAGCAGCAAACCGGCGGCGTAGAACAAACGCTTGCCGAAATAGAAGAACAAAATGGAAACAATGAGGCCTACAATGCCTTGGATGACGTAGGTCGAGGCCGTCAAGGCACCCGTCTCAATCACCTTCATCGGCGTGGATTTCGATTCTATCTTGTTGTTTTTCAACGCCAAGGCCACGAAACCCAAACCCAAGGCATGATAGGTCACCACTTCCATCATCGGTTTGTTGATGATTTCGCGGCAGTTGGGGAACGCCTTGAAAATAAGCAGCAGCAAGCCGCCCAACAATGCCGAAGGCAGCAGGCTTTTGTTCAGGAACGGGATTTTGGTCCTCAGCACGTTACCCAACAGAAGGGCCGTCGCCAAAATACAGAATTGCACCAACCATTGCCAAGCCTCGGGCCGGTCAAAGGTCATTACGGAAACATCGAGTATTGTCATAATTCTACATATTAAATTAGTCCGCAAACGTACTAATTTTTTCCATACGAAACAAATTCTTATTTTTGCGCCATGAAAAAACCGCTTCAATTGTTTTGGTCTTTCTTCAAAATCGGGGCCTTCACCCTCGGCGGCGGCTATGCCATGCTCTCGATGGTGGAGAAGGCCGTCGTCGACCAAAAGAAATGGATTCCCAACGACGAGTTTTGGGACATGATCGCTGTGGTTCAGTCGCTTCCGGGCGTGTTTGCCGTCAATACGGCCTTGTATGTCGGGCATCGCGTGGCAGGCTCCCGAGGCGCATTTGCCGCCATGCTCGGTGCCATCATCCCGAGCATCACCATTATATTATTGTTGGCCACCGTTTTCCGCGAATACCGCGACCAACCCGTGGTGGAGCGCGTCTTCAAGGGCATCCGTCCCTGCGTGGTCGCGCTCATCCTCGCCCCTTCGCTGCGGATGATTAAATCAGCCAAGGTGACTTGGAAAACCGCCATCATCCCCATCGCGACGGTGTTTTTGATTTGGTGGTGCAAGGTTTCGCCCGCCTACGTCATCCTTGCGGCCATCGCGGGCAGCCTCATCTATGCGTTGATTATCAACAAAAAAGCCAAAAGCAAGGAGGCCAAGCCATGATTTACTTGCAGTTGCTTTGGGTTTTCGTGAAAATCGGCGTGTTGGGCTTCGGCGGCGGCTACGCCATGCTCTCGCTCATCCAGCATGAAGTGGTGGACCATTACGGTTGGATGACCACGACCGATTTTACCGACATGGTAGCCATTTCGCAAATGACCCCCGGCCCGATTTCCATCAATTTGGCGACCTACGTGGGCTACACCACGGCGGGCTTCGGCGGCTCGTTGTTGGCCTCGTTTGCGCTTTGCCTGCCGTCCATTGTCATGGTGTATCTCATCCTCAAACTCTTTATGAGCAAAAGAAACAACGCATTGATGGACAACACCTTGAAAGGCCTGAAACCCGCCATCGCCGGACTTATCTTCGCCGCCGGACTTTCGATGATGAACACACAGAATTTTGTGGATTTCGGTCGCGGGCAATACAACCTCAGCGTGATTATCTGCGTGTTGGCGTTTGTGGCCTCCTATTTCTTCAAGGCCAACCCGATTCTGCTGATTGTGCTGTCGGGGATTGTGGGGTTTATTGCGTATTAGAATCAGTCGGGACTTGCTGTCCAAAATGCCTCAGCCTACACTCCATGTTCTTCTTCACGTTGCCTGCAAAAAGCCATGAATCGGCGAAGTGGAGGTTGCCTTTCGGGAACATGTCCTTAAAGGCGGGAACGTAGACCATTTCGGGGTCGAGGTCAGGGCAGACGGTGGTGTGCTTGTAGAGGTAAGTCCTTGTAGGACAGGGAAGAATGAGCACACTATCCCTATTGGCGTTGTATTTGGCCATACCCAATTGATACTCAGCGGGAACGGTGTCGGCTTTGGCTGCCCAAGTCGTGGGATTGATGCCAACCACATCGTAGCGTGATACCACTCCAATAGCCGCCGTGTCAGTCACCGAATTGAAAATGATCAGTTTCCCGATTTCGGTACTGTCGTTGGCGGGCGAAAGTCGGTCGGGATAATGCGCCAAATCCTCAGCAGTAACTTGATAGCCAATGCAATATGCTGCCACCATCAATTTGCGCTGTTCATCGGTCATGCCCGATTTCAGCATCTCAATCAGCACCTGCGAGCCTTGGCTGTGGCCCACCAAAAAGTAAGGCCGACCGCCATTGCCGTGCGCCATGTAATATTGGAAAGCGTCTTTCACATCCTGCGCGGCGATGACGGCGTTGCGCTGCAAAATGCTGTCGGGCTGGTTGTACGACTCGAAAATCATCTGTCGGTAATACGGCGCATAGAAGTTGTAATCGTCATACAGCATCTTGTTAAAACGCTGGTTTCCATTGGCTTCTTCCCTCACCTCGGCCTGCGTGATGTCGGCAAACCAAGAGTTGCCATTATCGGCGTAGGAAATCGTGGAAACGGTCGGATATACGTAAAACACATCGGCGGGTTTGTCGCTGTCGCCGAAGGCATACCAATACACCATATCAGCATAGTCGATGGTGCTTGCCACTTCGCGCGTTGCCGTTTTCTTTCCAGAACAGGCTGCCAACAATAGCACCATGCCCAACAATAAACTACTTATCTTTCTCATTTTCAATTAATTTTATAAGGTTTTCCAAATCCAAGTCCTCAGATTTCACCGTGATTCGGGCTTGTTCGTAAAACGGCAGGCGCGAGGTGTAATGTTGTTGCACAAACTCAGTCAGTTCGGCTTCGGTCTTGCCCGTCGACAGGGGGCGTTTCCGCTTGGCGTGCAGCAGTCGGTCAATGACGGCCTTCTCGCTGATGCGCATGAAAACGGTCAGGCCGTGGCGGTTCATCCATTCCATGTTGTCGAAATAGCAAGCTGTTCCGCCGCCCGTGGAAATCACCGTGTTTTCAAGGTTTTCCGTCTCTTTCAGCACCTGCGATTCCAATTTGCGGTAAAGCGGCTCGTCGTATTTGTGGAAGAAATCGTCGATGGAGATGCGGTATTTTTCCTCAAACAAGGCATCCGTGTCGGCCACTTCCCAACCGAGGCGGTTGGCCAAGCGTTTAGCGGCGGTGGTTTTGCCCGCACCCATATAGCCGACGATGTAGATTTTATCCATTAATCATGTGATACTGACACAATTGCAATTTCCCCTCGCCGTCACGCAAGTGCATTCCGTTGCCTTGGCAATACCGCCACATCTTGCAATCGGCGCATTGGTCGGTTTTCATCCAACGGCGGTCACGGTAAACTTGGAACTTGTTTTGCCAAACCTCCCAAAAACTGTCCTTGTAGATGTTGCCCTGATGGTAGTCGCTGCGGATGCTGAGGCAACCCGAAATGGAGCCGTCGGCAAGCACCGAGGCAATGTTGATGCCCGCGCTGCACGAATAGTAATGGTTGCGCACCTCGCCCTCGTAGCGTCCGAGGAATCCGTCGCAGCCATAGTCGGCGCGGATTTTCCCTTGCAAGCGCGTGGTTTTGATAAACTCCATCATTTCAACGAATTGGCTGTTGGAAAGCCGCAGTTCTGGGTCGTTGGCGGCACGTCCTGAAGGAAACACGGTGAACAGTCGCCAGCGTCGAATGCCCAACGAAATCAGGAAGTCGCGGAACTGGGGCAAATACTTGATAGTGCGCTGGTTGACGCAAGTAATGACATCCCAAGTGAGGCCCGGGTGTTGCTTCATGGCTTCCACGGCGCGCAGCACATTCTTGTAACTCATGGGGTTGCCGCGCATCCAATTGTGGTCGTCCTCGAAACCGTCGAAACTGACCGCCAAGGACTTCAATCCCGCCTTGACAAACTCATCAAGTTTCTCAGGCGAGAGCAACATGCCATTGCACACCATGCCCCACACGAAACCGCGCTTGGTGATCTCCTCGCCGCAATGGACCAAATCGTTGCGCATGGTGGGTTCGCCGCCCGTGGTGATGACCATCACCTTGGCGGGGTCTTGATGGGCTCGCACCTCGTCAAGCACCTTGGCAAAATCCTCAAAAGGCATGTCGTCTTTTTCTGAGAGCATACGGCAATCGGAGCCACAATGCCTACAATTGAGATTGCAGCGCAGGGTACATTCCCAGAAAAGTTGATGTAATTCATGCTCGTCAATGCGCTGTTTCAAAACAGCACGATTGAGTTCGAGCATGATTTTCTTGTTGAAACCGAGACGGTCACTCATAATCTATTGATGGCGAAGCGGTTCAAGGTTGTGGACTACCGTATAAAGTTTCCGTTTTGCCTTGATTAATCTGGTCTTGTGGGGTGTTCAACTCCTTCAGTTCCTTGCGGATAGCCTGGATTTCATCCCTCATGCGCTGGGTTTCCTTGCCGTATTCTTGGATGATTTCGGGCGAGCCGTAAACAGCCGCGCCTTCACGACGTTGCAAGGCGGCCTGAAGTTCGACAATACGCTCCTGCAAGGCCAAACGTCGGGCACTCTTTTCCAAATCCACATATACGCCCAACTTGGCATTGATGGAATCAAGCTGGTTTTGAAGGCGATAGGTTTCCGCTCCATATCGGGCGATGATTTCGGGCGAGCCATAGACAGCCGCACCTTCGCGACGAGCCAAAATTTGTTGGATGGAGTCGCGGTCGCGCTCAAGTTGCTTTTTCTCAGCCTTCGAGAGGCCTTTCGTGGTGCAGCAGGCGGCCAAAAACGCCAGTCCCGACAAGGCTCCAATCCAAACAGTTCGAACTACTTTTTTCATTTTCTTTCGGTGTTATAACGCCGCAAAGATAGAAGATTTTCGGAAAACGTCAAAGCCTATTCCGAAAAAAGGCTTGGTTTATCTTCCAATTCCTTTCACAAACTCCACAATAGCCTCCAACACCTCCGGCGAAATGGTCTCCTCAATGGTGACGTATTCAGTGGGTGAACCCGTCTCGCAATGCTGGAAAAGATGGTTCAAATCGGGCAGCTCGCGCAAGGTGAGATTGGTCTTGCCATGCTCGGCGATGATTTTCTCGTAAGCGGGAAGGTTTTGCGAAGCCAACACTTGCAAATCCTTCGAGCCGTTCAGCAACAAGGCCGGACAAGTGGTTTTCACAATGGCATCGGTGGGGTCGTATTTCAGGAAATAGTACATCCACGGCGAGGCCATTTGCCCAACGGTCTGCTCGGTCAGTTCCTCGTTGTAGCCCCAGCCTTTCAGCAATTGGCGCAACAAAGTGTCGGCCTCTTCCCTACTGTTTGAGGCTTCGATGATGTCGAACATCTGCGCGTTGGCGTTGCCGCTGAATTGCACCATCTCTTCCGACATGCCTTGCGCACGGAGAATGGCCGCCTGCTGCTCCTTCAGGACCTCTATACCGTTCACAGCCGGGCCAGCCAACGAAACCAGAAAAGCCACCTCGGGACGGCGCTCGGCCACCATGAAATTGATGATGCCGCCCTCGCTATGACCCAAAATGCCGATGCGTGAAGCGTTGATTTCCTTGCGATTGCGCAGAAAATCGAAAGCGGCTTCGGCATCGTAGGAGAAATCCATAGAAGTGGCATTCTCCACCTCTCCGCCTGAGCCGCCCATGCCACGGTCGTCGTAGCGCAACACGGCCACGCCACGGCGCGAAAGATAGTCGGCGATGACCCAAAACGGGCGGTGGTTCATCAGCTCCTCGTCGCGGTTCTGCTGGCCGCTGCCCGAAACCAACACTAAAGCGGGAAACGGGCCCTCGCCTTCGGGAATCGTCAAGGTGCCGGCAAGGGTGTTGCCTTCCTTTTTGTTGGTGAACGTCACTTCCTCGGCGCGATAGTTGAAGGGCGGCTGTGGGTCTTGCGGACGGGCTTTGGGGGCTTCCTTTTCGCCTCTTGCAAGGTTCAAGGGGAAGGCCATACCGTGCTGGGTGAACTCGCCTTCGATGACCTCGCCTTTCAGCGTGCCCGAATAACTGGCACCCATTGCCGACAGGGTCAGTTGCAGGTGGTTGTCTTGGAAAACGGTCTTGTCCACAGGCACGTCGAATGCGCCTTGGGCGGGAACGTCCAACGTGGCGGAATATCCGTTTTCAGCGGCCTTGATGTTGAAGGCCATTTCCAATTGTTGCCCTCCGAGGTCGATTTGGCCTTTCCAGTAGCCCTCGATTTGGGCTTGGGATTGAAGGGCGAAGAATAACAGCAAGAATAAGATTTTGTTTTTCATAAACTACGGATTTTACGGATTGATTATAACTACGAATTTCACGAATGTGGCGAATTATTACGAATTGAATTTGGCTGCTTTGCAGCGGATTTTTACGAATTAGGGCATTAAGTCATCCCTTGTGCCCATGAACATACGAATCCATCCAAAAGGTGGTATGATAAGGAAACACACGGCAAACCAAAACCAGAACGACTTGCCGCGCCTGCGTGCTATCAAGCCCCCAATGACAGCCTGCAAAATATAGGCAAAGACAACGAGAATGATGATTGTTTCTTCTTTCATGACATTACTTTTTTATTGCCTAAGGCAAGAAATACTTCAAAAATCGAAACAAAATCTGTCAAAATAACAAGAAATTGATTTTGAATAATTTTTGAAATGGTTTTCTCAGATTTCTTGCGAAGCAATTCCATTATTATTCGATTTTTACTTCTTTTTCCTCCCGCTCTTTTTCAGTGCCTCCGCGATAATCCATTGCAGTTGCCCGTTGACGGAGCGGAACTCATCGGCAGCCCAGCGTTCCACGGCTTCCATCGTCTCGGCATCAACGCGGAGCAGGAAGGTCTTGTTCGTATTGTCTTTTTCTTTTGCCATCGTTTACCTCCCTTTCGTTTTCACTTTTGCAATCATTTCAAGCGTTTCCTCCTCCGTAGCGCAGTTGAGGTAATACAATTTGCCATCCACGGTGCGCACTTCGAGCAAAGGACCGCCGTCGGTGCAGACGAACAACATGCAACTTTCGCCCCCTTTCTTGCGGAAATGCCCAATGGCAACATCATCGGTGGCAAGGCCGTTAGTACGGATGGGGAAACTGGGCCAATGAGCCAATACGTTGGCCTCGGTTATGTCGTTCAAGGCAATCGAGGCACTATATCCGCCGCCCTTTGCCGTGATGTAATCCTCTGACACTTCAACCGTTGCGGGTTTGCTGCCTTTGAAGATAAAAATCAATAATGCAATAAAACCAACCAAAGTGATGGCAATCTCGATGTTGGTTTTCCGTCTTTCTTTCTTGCCCTCCTCCCCTTGCAGGCCCAAGTCGTGTTTCCTTCCGAGCAGTACACAAGCCACCACAATGGCTAAAATCACCACTATAAGCGCAACAACATGAGCACCCATCGGAATATACACAAGGGTAGAAATGCCGCCTAACAGCATCAGCACCCCGCCGCAAATGAGGAAGGTATTGCGGTAGTCGCGCTTCAGGCCTTCCAAATTGACCTTGGCCAAGCGTTTTTTCGACATGGTGTTCACGCCCGAAATCATCATCGGGAAACGATAGACCAACCAACCCGAAAGCATCAAGATTACACCTATTATTAAATCTGTCCAAACCATAACTATTTGTTTTTCATCTATTTTACTATCAAATAAACCACCAGCAACACGAACCCGATGGCGAAAGCAACAAAACCCGCCTTGCTGAACTCACCCGTAAAACGCCATTTGGCAATGACCAGCACCAAGCAAAACCCCAAACCAGCAATCCATGCGGCAAGAAATGATTCCAAGTGGAATACAATTTCAATCAATGCCGCCACCACCCAAGCAATTCCAGTAGATATGTAATTGACCATAAATAACTTCTGCATTCCAGCCTCGTATTCAGCACCTCGTTGTTCTTCCATTACTCTTCTCATACCACGGTCTTTCTCCGGATGCTGTTTCACCCGTATGGCAAACCAAACAGGAATGGAAACCATAATCAACAAAAAAGCGATTAATAGGATTGTGCCCGTCATAATGGATTTATTTTAGGGTTACATGCCAGTAATACACGGTAAAGGCAATCAATGCAAAAGCGAGCAGCATGATGACGGCAAAGCCAATCCTACCATAGCTTTCGTCATGGCTCAGCAAGAATTTCCAAAACAAGAACAGCATTACAACGGTCATCATCATGACGATTGAAATGGCAACGGCGCTTTTATATGCCTCCCACTGCGGTATGCTACATGCGATACTGGCAAAGATAAGCATAACGCCGAAAAGGACAAACACCACAAAGCCAAACCTTTGCCTGTCTTCGGGAGCCATCTCCTTCCCGCCTATACGAAAGGTAGAAAAGCCGAACAACCGAAAGCCTCCGATGGTTTTCTTTTCGTTCCAATCACGATAGATGATGTTGGGGCGAATCTTGCCGAAAATTCCCACAGCGATGGAGAGTATTCCCATGATAATCAATGCAAATTCCGGTGTATCCATTGTTCCTTATTTTTGATGGTTTTTCTTTCTGCGCTTTGCGTCATTGCGAGCGAAGCGAAGCAATCCAGACAACATATATCCATTTCTGGATTGCTTCGTCGTGCCTCCTCGCAATGACGCGAAGCGGCAGTCCGTTTTTAGTATAAACTACCCGTATTCACCACCGGCTGTGCCGACTCGTCGGCGCAAAGCACCACCATCAGGTTGCTCACCATGGCGGCCTTGCGTTCCTCATCAAGTTCGACGACACTTTCAGTCTTCAGCTTGTCCAAAGCCATACGTACCATCGAGACAGCGCCTTCCACAATCTTCTCACGAGCGGAGATGATGGCCGCCGCCTGCTGACGGCGCAACATTACCGCCGCAATTTCAGGCGAATAAGCCAAATAATTGATTCTCGCCTCAAGCACTTCCAAGCCCGACATGGCCAAACGCTCATTCAGTTTGGTGAGCAGCACCTCATTGATTTCCTTGCCGCCGGCGCGGAGGGTCAGCTCGTCTTTTTCGGCCTCATTCTCGTCGTAGGCATACATGCCCGCCACCTCGCGCAAGGCGGCATCGCTTTGCACCTGGATGAAGCTCTCGAAAGCCCTCATGCGGCTGCTCACCGCCACGGGAGCCGTGCCCGATCCGCCGCTGGCCATCGTCTGCGAGTCGATCTCAAACATGGCCTTGTAGGTGTCTTTCAATCGCCAAACGAGGATTTGACCAATCATAATCGGGTTGCCCGTCTTGTCGTTCACCTTGATATTGTCGGGGTTGAGGTTGCGGGCGCGGAGCGAAACCTTCTTGGAGGTCATCAGGAAATTCACCCAGTGGAAGCCTGTTTTGGTGAAGGTGCCACGGTAATTGCCGAAAAACAGCATCACCATAGCCTCATTCGGCTCTAACTTGCGGAAACCGATGGGCAGAATGCAGGCCAATAACAGGCCCAAAACCGATAGTATCGGTGTGCCGATTTGCCCTTTACCAAATGCAACCATGCCCCATACGCTCAAAGCGATGATGACAAGTTCAACAAACAATGCGACGAAACCGTTCATCGCGAGACCTTTGAATTCAAATTCTTTTGTTTCCATAATGATATTATTTTGATATTATTTTGATGCTGCAAAGATACATTAATTTTGGTAGTTGCAAGAAAAAAAATCGATTTTTTTGAAAAAAATTTCGGCGATTAGCCGTATATTTGCCGTGACAAAACGGAATCTAACATAAAACTTGTTCAATATGAAGAAATTAGCACTTATCGGAGCCATTGTCGTAATGATGACGACCAGTTGCTCCTCACTCAAAGTTGTGGACCAAAACGCCGCTGCCAATGCCGGAGCCGCCGCTTTGCAGGCCCTTACCGTCAGCGACGCACAGATTGCCCAGTTGTGCAGCCAGTACATGGTTGAAACCGACGGACAAAACACCATCTTGCCCGCCAGCAACGACTACACCCAACGCCTTAACCGCATCATGGCACGCTTCCACAACATCAGCAACCTGAATTTGAACTACAAGGTGTATCAGTCGAACGAGGTGAACGCTTTTGCCAGCGGAGACGGTAGCGTGCGCGTCTATACCGGCCTGATGGACGCGATGAACGACGACCAAGTTTTTGCCGTCATCGGCCATGAATTGGGACACCTTATTAATAAAGATGTCCGCGACGCCTACCGTGCAGCCTATTTGATGGTGGCCGCACGTTACGGAATCGGTGCCTTCAGCGAAACCGCCGGAGCCATCTCTCAAGGTTTCCTCGGCGACCTTGGGCAGCAATTGGCCCAAAACGCCTATTCGCGCCGTCAGGAAACCGAAGCCGACGAGACCGCTTTCCAGTTCTGCATCCAAAACGGTGTCGACCCTTACGCCATGTATCATGCTCTGAATGTGCTGATTAGCCTCAGCGGAGAAAGCAGCCAGCAAAGCAAAATCGCACAATTGTTCTCCACCCACCCCAACACCCAAAAGCGTGCCGCCCACGTCAAAGAGATGTGCGAGGCTGCGGGCTACACTATGACCTCGCCCAACCCATCTGGCGCAAAGCCCTCAAATGGCACTTCAGGCGGCTCTGGTTCGGGCGGAAAGAAGAAGGTTGGCATTAAATTGAACTGATTTTCAATTTGTTTCAAGAAAAAAGCCGAGCGTCAACTCGGCTTTTTTCATTTTTCCCCAAAGGCCTCCGCCAAAGCCTTGAACTTCCGCCCGCGCTCCTCGAAATTCTTGTATTGGTCGTAACTCGATGCTGCTGGCGAAAGCAAGCAGACATCGCCTTGCTTGGCGTGGTCTTTTAAATAGGCAAACGCCTCTTCCATGTTGGAATAATTGAATAAAGACGGCCCTTCGACAGACTCAGGGACCTTGGTCATTGAGCCTGTCGAAATGCCGTCCATCAGTTGCATCATCCTTTCCCCAGCCTTGCCTGTGAAGAGCAGATGCAGAACTGGATTTTCTTTCAGGTAGTCCACCAAAGGCTGATAGTCAATGCCCCGGTCGAAGCCACCAAGCAACAGGAAATCAACCTTTTGCAACGCCTTACACGCTGAAATCGCCGCTTGCGGTATGGTGGAAATACTGTCGTTGACGAAGGTTATGCCGCCAAATGTGCCGATTAGCTCCAAACGATGCTCCAAAGGTTTGAAGGTATATAAATAAGGTATCAATTCCCGATAATCAACACCGTAGGCATCACAAGCCAACAGTGCCGCCTTGACATTCAGATAGTTATGCTCGCCTTTCAAGGGCAAGGATGAACGGTCGATTTCGTCAAAATCGCACTGTGTGAATACTCTGGATTGCTTCGCTTTGCTCGCAATGACGCGAAGCGCATCATTAATCAGCATGTCGTGAATGACGGCAGTATCGTCTTCACCCATGAAGCGTAAAAGATTGAGTTTCGCCGACTTGTAACGCTCAAAAGTGCCGAAATGGTCGAGATGTTCCTCAAAAACATTCAGCAAAACGCCCACATGCGGACTATTATGCACATACTCCAACTGGTGCGCCGAAAGCTCATAAACCACTATGGAATCAGACTTGATGTCCTCCATGATGTCAAAACAGGGAATCCCGATGTTGCCAGTCAAGATAGCGTCACGTCCAGAGGATTTCAAAAGATGATATATCAGGCTCGTGGTCGTGCTTTTGCCCTTGGTGCCTGAAATGCCGATGGTCTGTGCATGGAACTGGCTGAGAAACAGGTCGGTTTGTGAGGTAATCTCCACGCCTTTCGTGTCGAAATCCTTCAAGGAAATGCCCGGTGTCTTGATGACGATGTCGTAGTCATACATCGACTCAAGATAGTAGTTTCCAAAGTGTTTCACGCCTTCCATTTCGTTCTTGTCCGCCACCACGACTTCGGCGTTGGGCAAATACTTTTGCACAAAGCGGAACGAAGATTTCCCCTCGCGCCCAAAGCCGAGAATCAAAATGCGTTTGCCACGCAACCGATTGAGAATCAATTCAAACATGAAGACGGGATTTTAAGATTTGTTCAAACTTCTCGGGCAGGAAATGCTCGTTGTTGAAGCGGTTGAGAATTTCGTTCACTTTATCTCGATTCCCATTCACGGCCTCCATACAAGCCCGCACCTCCTCCACGGTCCCGACACACTCGAAAGGCTTCACTTCTGCCGTGCCGTTAAGTTCCTCATAAATAGGTTGTAAACTCTCGTCCGCCATCAGGTCTTTGCCAAAAATAGCTGTCAGTTTTTCCCTCGAAAGGAAGGGCGACAGGATAATCCAAGTGAACAGGCATTTGGGACAATGGTCGCACCAAGAATCGGTCTTGCTGCCTACATTGCAACTGCGGAACACAGAATGATAGGCCTCGCATTGGGCGAACAATTTTGCAATCTGCAATTCGCTCAACGGACGCAAAAAACTGAAATACTGTACTTTATCATTCATAATCTCAGCCACATAATTCCTGAAATCGCGCTCAAACTCTATCGACTTGCTGTATTGGTGATTAATATTCGTTCCGGGAACGGTGCTCTCATTCGCGCTGTTTTCATTCGACAAAGCGATGTATTTTGAACGGCTTCCGAAAACCACCAAAACGCCAATGAACGCCAACAAAGCCGAAAATGGCGTGTGACCGTTCAGATAGCCTTCTGCATTGAGTTTCAGCATGGTAGGGTCAAGGGTGCGGTTGATGACGATGAAGTCGTTTTCGCCGTAGCCTGCTGTTATTACGCAATTCAAAGTCGCGCCACGCGGGTTGACAATCATAGGAACGACAGGCATTTCGTTGCGCAAACATTCCAAAGTGACCACAGAATCCTTGCCGCCACCGATGGGGACCAAAGTTCGCTCTTCAAGCGGCAAGTCAACCTTCGCAAAAGATTGGTTTCCAATGGATTCGATCTGCATCAAATCATCTTCCGAAACCGAAATGCAATTCAAATACAAAAACTCACCCAAACCATTGTAATACAGTTTCTTCCAAAACGCTTTCTGCGAATCGGTGAGTGAAAACGGCTTCACCACTACCCTTTTCGGGCAAGCGATTTTCCAATAACTCACCATTTCTGTCATCCCGATTTGGAACGCCAAAGCCTGCAACTGTTCCCCTGGAATATGCTCCCAATCAAAGACATAACGCGCTGGTATTTCGAGCGTTGGGTGAAAATGATAGCGGTCGTCGAGGTTGAAGTCGAAAGCCAACGACAAAGCTCCGTTTTCGCGTTTCACCGTTTGCCGCTCAAAAGTGAACGTCGAAAAATCCTCGCGCAAGGCGTCAAACTTGTGTTGATTGTCAGTCCGTTTCAAAATAGTCCGATTTTTGCCACAAAATTACGAATTATGGCCCGAATATCGCCCAAAAAGTCTACTTTTGCGCTATGGATTTAGGCGAAAAGTTTGTCATACGAAGCAATTCATTGGATCCGAAACCTGGTAACATCCTGATTTCCGAGCCATTAATGAATGATTTCCACTTTGGGAGGTCGGTGATTCTGCTCATCGACCACGAGGAGGCGGAGGGCAGTTTCGGCGTCATCATCAACAAGACGCTGAACGCGTGCGTCAACCAAATCGTCGACGATTTCCCCGAATTCGACGCGCCTGTCTACCTCGGCGGCCCCGTTTCCGACAACCAACTGTTTTTCATCCACACCCTCGGCGACCTTATCCCCGACTCCTGCCCCATCATCGAGGGCTTGTATTGGGGCGGGGAGGTGGAAACACTCAAAACCTTGATTGCCACTGGAATAGCCAACGAGGAAAACACTCGATTCTATTTGGGCTACTCGGGTTGGGACTCAGGGCAATTGGTCAGTGAATTGGTACGCAACACATGGCTCATCGGCGACATCACGACACAACAACTCTTCGAACTGCCCGCAGAAGCCATGTGGCAAACATTTGTAAATCAGGCAGGTAAACGTTATGAAATATGGAAACATTTCCCCAAGAATTTTGAGGATAATTGAATCGAAAACCGTTCTAATTCAAATTAAATGCTTTTCTTGTAAGCCCTACGCCGCATGAACGGCTCGGTTTTGTAGTCGCCAAACAGCGACTGCACTTTGTAGTTTTCCTCCAACTGCGGGTTGAGGATGATCGTGTCGACACCACGCCGGATGCAGTTCTCATGCAAATATTTGAACATCAGCAGCGGCACGCCACAACCTTGATACTGAGGTGCAACGCCTATGATAAGGGCTTCCAAAGTGTCGTTCTTCTTCAGTGCCTTGAGGATGTGTATGAACCCGAAGGGAAACAGGCGACCATTGGCTTTTTTCACCGCCTTTGAAAGCGAAGGCACGCAGAACAGGAACCCCACAGGCTTGTCTTCCTTGTTGACGGCGACGGCCACGAAATCCTTGTCCAAAATGGGGACGTATGTATCCAAATAGTTTGCTATCTGCTTGTCTGTCAGGGGCGAAAAACCCATCAGCGGGGCAAAGGCATCGTTATACATGTGGAAGATTTCCATGCCGTATTGCTTGCTCATCTGTTTCATGCTCTTGGGCTGCACCACATGCACGCCAAAGCGTTCCTCAATGAGATGGGCAAACTTGTAGGTAGGCGGCACTTCTTTGTCCAAAAACAGCAAACTTTGTGTCCAGTCCACATCCTTTACATAACCCAACTTTTGCAACATCGTGTCGTAATAAGGGTAGTTGTAAAGGCAGGTGAATGGGCTGAGGTTTTCATAACCTTCCACCAAAAGGCCCTCTTTGTCCATGTCGGTAAAGCCCCACGGTCCGACGATTTCGGTGCATCCGCGTTGCTTGCCCCATGCGATGACCGTATCAAGCAAGGCTTTCAGAACTTCCTCATCCTCAATGAAATCGAGCCATCCGAAGCGCACTTTTTTCACATCCTTGTTGGCCTTGTGGTTGATGATGGCGGCCACGCGCCCGACGATTTCGTTGCCCCGATAGGCCAAGAAACAGTCGGCTTCGCAAAAGTCGTAGGCTCCGTTCTTTTCGGGGTTGAAAGTGTCGTATTCGTCACCTTCGAGAGCAGGCACCCAGTTTGCGCAGTCTTTGTAAAGACGCAAGGGGAAAGCCACAAACAGTTTCATCTGTTTGCGACTTTCCACCTTTATAATGTTGATTGTCATAAATTAACGGGTTGTATTAGCAGCAATGTAGTCAAGCACTTCGCGCACTGTCAAAAATTTCGGGTTGCCTTCAAACTTGAACCCGAACTTGGTCTCGATGGCGAGGCTGAGTAGCAAAATGGTCAACGAATCCAAGCCCAAGTCGCGGACGAGCTGCGAGTCTTCATTGACATTGGAGAAATCGAGCGATGGCTTGATCTGCTTAATGATTTCCTTCAGTTCTTCAAAAACAGTTTCTCTTTGCATGGCGTAAATCATTGGTTGCGTGAAACTTTCATTGCACCCGTGCGTTTGAAGTCTTCCTTGCGCACGGTGATTTTGCTGACTTGATGCGTGCTCGGCAGTTCAGCGTTCACCTTGCCGACGAGGTCTTTGAAGTAGGCTTCCACCTCTTCCCAAGTCGCATTGCCAAACTCATCCATGCGCGGCAGAATCTCAATGGCAATCACCTGTCGGCCATCGAGTTCGTCCTCTTTGACAAGGCAGTCGCGGAGTCTGCTGTCCTTATAGAACGGCTCCTCAATGCTTTCAGGGCTGATGTTCTCGCCATTGCTCAGGATGATGAGGTTCTTGATGCGGCCCACGATGTACATGTAGCCTTCATCGTCGAAGCGGACAAGGTCGCCGGTCTTCACCCAACCGTCTTCGGTCAGGGTTTCGGCGGTCTTTTCGGGTTCGCCGTAATAGCCGAGGAAGACATTGTCGCCACGGAACCACAGTTCGCCATCCACCACCTTCAGTTCCTGTTCGGGATAAGATTTTCCGACCGATGTGGGCTTTTCCTTCACGTCGATATTACCCGTAGTGAGGTTGGCGCCTTCAGTCATGCCGTAGCCCGCAAAGAGTTGGATACCAAGTTCATCGAACTCTCCGATGAGTTTCGGAGGCACATTGGCCGCACCCGAAATGATGAATTTGAGGTTGCCGCCGAGGAAAGGCTTGCCGTACATCTTGACGAGGCCCAAAAGAATTTCGCAGATGCCCGGAACGGCCACGAGGCATGTCGGCTTAATCATCGGGAACTTGCCAATGGTTTCCTTAGTATTGGCGGCGGCATACCACGCGCCACCTTCAAACAGCACCGACAAAGTGCCACGAATCAGGCCAAACACATGGCTGAGAGGCAGCACATTCGCGTAACGGTGATGGCCGAGTTGGCTGCCAGGAGCGTAAACGCCGTTCAATGCACCACGCATCAAAGCACGATGGGGCAGAATGGCACCCTTGGGCGCACCCGTGGTGCCACCCGTGAAGAAGATGGCGGCTGGCTCGTCCTTGTCAACGGTCACGATGGGAGCGGTATGGTCGGCACAATCGGTGATGGCGATGGTTTTGCAAGGCACACCGGCGACAGCCTCGGCGAAGTCTTTGCCATAGGCCAACACCTTCACGCCGAACTTCATGCAGCAGCCGACGATGGCCTGAGCAGGCAGCATGGCTGGCAAATTGATGGCCACATAGCCCGCCGAAGTGACGGCAAGGAACATTTCGACCTGCTCGATGGTGGAGTTGTCTATGATGGCCACTTTGTCGCCTTTTTGCAGGCCCAAGTCGTTGAGCAAGGCACGCTTACGCGCAATCAAGTCGCAGACCTGTTTATAATTATAGGTGTTCACCGTGTCGGAAAGGCAAGGCAAGTCGGACCATTTCTGCTCAATCCAAGTGACAAATTCTGGAAGGGTCGGGATGAACTTCAACTGCGCGAGTTCGTCGGCAGGAAGCATGGATGGGAAATACTCGTTATTAATCATAATATGCATAAATTGATTTGATTTTGAGCCGCAAAAATAAGAAAAACAATGGTCGCTTCAAATAATGTTGGGATTTTTTGAGTTTTCTCATTGCGACGAAACCGTCATGCTATCAAATTTTCCCCTATCTTTGCCGCGAATTAGGAAAGACGAATGACTAACCCTAACATAGAACGCCAAACCGCCCCTATCCTATTGATTTCCATAGGAATCTTTGCTGTCGGACTATTGCTTTTCGTGATGAACCTGTGCTTCGGCTCGGTATCGATTCCGATGAATGAGATTTGGGCGGCGGTATTCGGCGGCGACACCTCCACCTATCGCACCATTATTCTGGATTATCGTCTGCCGCAAGCCATCACGGCACTTTTGGCTGGCATCGGACTCTCTGTTTCAGGCCTGTTGATGCAAACCCTGTTCCGCAATCCCTTGGCCGACCCTTCCCTATTGGGCATCAGTAGCGGTTCGAGCCTTGGGGTGGCTTTGGTCGTGTTGCTGGGCACTGCTACGGGACTGTCGGTCAGCACTTTGGCTTTGTGGTCCACTTTCGGTGTCACAGTGGCGGCTTTCTTGGGTGCTTTTGCGGTGCTTTTGCTCATCCTTGCACTGAGTTCGAGACTCAGGAGCATGGTCAGCCTCGTGCTGGTGGGCATCATGATTGCCTACATCGCGAGTTCGGTCACTGATATTTTGAAGTTCTTCAGCCAAAAGGAAGGGCTTCATTCCTTCGTTATATGGGGCTTGGGTAGTTTCTCCAACGTGAGCAAGGCACAACTGCCGTTTTTCGCAGCCACGATAATTATAGGTGTAGTTGCCTCGTTCCTGTTATTCAAGACCTTGAATCTCTTGCTGTTGGGTGAGCGTTATGCCGAAAACCTTGGCGTGAACATCAAGCGGAGCAGTATGCTCATCATCTTGGTTTCGGGATTTTTGACGGCCATCATCACGGCGTTTTGCGGACCTATCGCCTTTTTGGGTTTGGCTGTGCCGCACATCGCGAGGTTCCTGTTCCGCAGCAGCGACCACAAACTGCTCATCCCTGCCACGGCCTTCCTCGGGATGGACTTGGCCCTGTTCTGCAACCTCATCGCGCGACTGCCCTCATTTGAAGGCAACCTGCCCATCAACTCCGTCACGGCATTGATTGGTGCGCCTATCGTGCTGTGGGTCATCTTCCACCGGCAACGATTCAATCAAAATTGATTTGTGATGATAAACTACGGATTCAACGGATTTTACAGATACTCGTCCCGAAATTTCGAGGACACAAGCGTCCCATCCCTACGGATTCTTACCAGTCATATCCAATCCGTACCAATCAGATGCCTGCATCCCAAATTCTCATCCGAGAAAATTCGTTTAATCCGCGCAATCCGTAGTTAAATAAATCCATGACCATGAGCGAAGTCCTCCAGACATATCATCTGTCCATCGGCTACAAAGGCCAAGCCTTGATGCCCGAAATCAACGTGAGCCTCAACGAAGGCGACATCGTGGCCTTGGCAGGTCCCAACGGCTCGGGCAAGACGACGCTGTTCAAGACGCTCTCGGCCAGCATCAAACCTGTCGGCGGCGAGGTCAAGCTGTTTGGGAAAGACTTGCGCGACTACTCCCCCACCGAGCGCAGTTCACTGTTCAGCCTCGTGCTGACCGAGAAGCCCGACGACCTGTTTTTGAAGGTTTTCGACATCGTGGCCGCCGGTCGCTATCCCCACCTCGGCCTCTTAGCCAAACTGAAAGCCGACGACGAGCAAATCATTTACGACAGCCTCGAAACCGTCGGCATCAGCCATTTGGTCAACCGAAACTTCGTTTCGCTCAGCGACGGCGAGCAACAGAAAGTGATGATTGCCAAGGCTTTGGTGCAGGACACGCCCCTCATCTTCATGGACGAGCCTGCCGCCTTCCTCGACTATCCGAGCAAAATCGAGTTGGTACACATCATGCACAAACTCTCGCGCGAGAAAAAGAAAACCATCCTCTTCAGCAGCCACGACCTTGACCTTTTGCTCCGCCACGCCGACGTGATGTGGGTAGTGGCACCGCAGCAGCCTTTGCGCCAAGGCACGCCGAAAGAACTGGTCGAGCAAGGGGTTATCGACGAGTATTTCAAGCCGATTGTTGCCAAGGAGGAGTTTTATTGGATGGAGTGAATGAAGTATTTCAGCAAATGTATTACAGAATTTATCTATTTTTGCATCATTAAACAAAACAACTCTGGAATTGTTGGAATGGACAGACTGCTCATCATAAGGAACAAGTATTTCAACGACTACAAGCGGCAACAACCCGTCACCATTGCGAAACGGATTGACAGGCTTGCGCGAAAGTCGCACACCGAGCAAGACTTCAAATTCTACCTTATCAGCTCGTCGTGCAACTCAAGCATGATTGAAGGCTCGTCGCTCACCGAAGACGACTACCTCAAGCTGAAAGAAGCCAACTTCATCAGCAAGGACATGAACGAGGTGGACGACATCATTGCCTCCTACCAGTTTGCGGCCTCGCACGATATCACTGAAGAAAACATACTGAAAGCCCACAAGAAGATTTCAGCGCACCTCAACATTCCCAAAAGCTATCGAGGCAAGTATCGCGACAGGATGGTACGGGTTTGGAGTGGACGCGAAGTCGTATATACAGCAGCACGCGCCGAGATTGTGGCACGCGAAATGAAAAAACTTGCACACGACATCGGCCTGCTTGTGGCCAGAAACATGGACTACGACCAAGTTTTCTATTATGCAAGCATGATTCACCTCGTTTTCGTGAGCATACACCCTTTTGCCGACGGCAACGGACGAATGGCGCGGCTGCTCGAGAAATGGCTCCTGCACAAGAAATTAGGAGAAATGGCTTGGGCGATTCCGTCGGAAAGGCTGTACTTTGAGCGGAAAGTTTCTTACTACAAGAACCTTGGCTTCCGTTCCGATTATTCCAACATCGACTACAGCTTGTCCATACCTTTCCTGAAAATGCTCCCTATGGCACTCAATCTCAAGTAACCATGTTTTAAATAGCGGACACCAACACTGATGTCCATCTGTATTCTAACTATTTTGGTTATGCACACCTATTTATTTTTTTCCATAGATGTCTTCTTTCAATCCACGCGCCCATAAATGGCGTGACCACTATCTTTACGCACTTGTCCGTCATTGTAGCGGTTTCAATCCACGCGCCCGCATGGGGCGCGACCGAAAATATCAATAATAATGATAAACCATTTTGGTTTCAATCCACGCGCCCGCATGGGGCGCGACACATCAAGTATGAGAAGATTGCCATGCCGTTCCAGTTTCAATCCACGCGCCCGCATGGGGCGCGACA
>CACZZO010000021.1 GCA_902785755.1 uncultured Bacteroidia bacterium
TGCAGGCGATGCGGAACTGTATTTCCACAATGTGGTCTATGTGGTTTTCAAGATGTTGGGCTTCTATGTCGACGTGGAACGCCACACCAGCGATGGTCGAATGGATATGCTCGTTCAAACCAAGGACTACATCTACATCTTCGAGTTCAAGATTGACAAGTCCGCAGATGAGGCTTTGGCTCAGATTGAGGAAAAGCAATACGCGAAACCTTTTGAAACGGATGAGCGTAAGTTGTATAAAATCGGCGTGAATTTCTCCAGCGCAACGCGGCGCATTGAGGAATGGAAGATGATTCCTTAAGTTTTATTTTCAATAATTACCCCCATGAACTGGACCGAACTCCTCTCCAACAAACGTTACGCGCAACCGCAAAAGAGTGCCGACATCCGCAGCAGTTTCCAGCGCGACTACGACCGCATCATCTTTAGTAGTCCGTTCAGAAGGCTGCAAAACAAGACACAGGTATTTCCCTTGCCGGGCGCACAGATGGTTCACAACCGCCTGACACACAGCCTCGAAGTGGCCAGCGTGGGTCGTTCCATCGCCTGCCGAACCGTGGAAAAACTGGCCCCAAAGCACCCCGAACTGAAAGAGCACCAATCCGACATCGAAACCATCGTGGCCTCGGCTTGCCTTGCACACGATTTGGGCAACCCGCCTTTCGGTCATTCGGGCGAGGACACCATCAGCAGCTTCTTCAAGGATGGAAAAGGCAAAGAACTGAAAGACAAAGTTTTGTCCGAGCAATGGAGCGACCTCATCGCCTTTGAGGGCAACGCCAACGCTTTCAGGCAATTGACGCATCAGTTCACGGGACGACGTGCCGGAGGCTTCTCCCTCACCGCCGCGACTTTGGCCACTTTATTAAAATACCCCTACCCTTCCTTCAACAAAGGCAACCGCAAAAAATACAATGTTTTCTACTCTGAAATCACTGATTTTGAAGAAGTTGTGAATGAGTGCAGCATCCCGAAAATCGATGCGGAGCATTTGGTTTACGCCCGTCATCCTCTGTCATACATGATGGAGGCTGCTGACGACATTTGCTATCTCGTCATCGACATGGAAGACGCCCACAAGCGCGGCATTATCAGCACCGAAGCCATCGAAAGCTGCTTCCTCAGCTTCTTCGATGCAGAAAAAGACAAGGATTTCTACAAGCATAAAGATTTGGTTTACAAGGAAGTAAGCGACGTAAACGAACGCATGGCTTTCCTTCGCGCCACCTTAATCAATAAGCTCGTCAATTGCGCGAGCGATATTTTCGTCAAGAACTACGACGCCATCATGGAAGGCCGTTTCGAGAAGAGTTTGATTTCGCATCTTCCTGATTTCGAGAAAACTGCGCTCGACATCTGCCGCGAGGCCTCCGTGAATCACATCTACCGCCACCCTTCCGTGGTGAAAATCGAACTGACGGGTTTCAACGTCATCGGGACGCTGTTGGAAGACTTCACCGACGCCGTCTTGAACCCCGACACACCTTATAACAAAAAGCTGCTCTCGCTCATCCCCGAGCAATTCAAGGCGACGACCGACGACACCTACGCCAAGCTCCAGTCAGTCATCGACTTCATCTCCAACATGACCGACCTTTACGCCGTGCAACTATACAAAGACTTGAGAGGAATCGACTGATGAAGAGGACTTTAGCCATCGTTTTGCTGTTGTTGGAAATAATAGTTTCGTTTGCGCAAGAGCCTTTGGTTACGAGAAGCACAAAGTCTTATCTGATAGCCGATTGCAACCCGAAAGACACGGCATTTCTGAAGGAAAAATGCCATCAAGCAGGCTTGGATTTGGGCTTTTCGGTGTTAGCCAATCGCATCCCAACCGATAGCAAACTCGTCGGGCCAAGACCTTCGGAGCACATCCTTAAGCAAGGGGTTTTGCGGCTGCAACTCCCTATGAATGAGACACAAGACGAGTTCGCGGTTTACCGTTCCGAACTTTTCGACATCCCCTCAACTATCAATGTGCTTCAAATCGATGACGAGCTTATCACCTACCGTACGACGGAAACAACGGGCAACATCCACCTTTTGTATCATTGCGTCCGGGGTGCATACGGGACAAAAGCCACCGCGCACGACAAAAACGCCACCGTCTACAAACTTTGGGACACGCCCGAGCGCACCCTCCTCCCCGACCTCGAACTGCAAGACAAAATGGCGCAAACCGTAGCCCAAGAATGTGCCAAAACCAACTTCCCTTTACTGATTTTCAACGATTTGAAAAGCTACGCCTACAATAAACAAGGCGACGAGGCCATCGGCCATTTCCTCGACACGATGCACAAATACAATCCTGACAAGCTATTGCAAGCCGACCTGCTCACCCCTGCTTCGTGGCCTTATCTGAGCCGTGTCAATGAAAACCAACTTTGGAACGAATCGATGCGCACCAAAATCGTGGAAACACTGAACGAAAAACAAAATATCTACTGTAAAAACTTGATGCAGTGGATGATAGGTAACTTCAAAATCCTTTTGGCCGACAAGAATCGCAAAGCCACTACGACTGAGGAATTGGAATGGTTCCTTAGCAAAGCCACCGCTTTCGATGCGGGTTTCGGCCTCGATTTCCGTGCCGAAACCATGCGCAAACACGGCTTGACGGATAAAATGCTGAACACCATAAACCATTGGGAATCATTGCGTTTGGCCAATGCCTTCAGTGAGGAGCAAAAGGAACAATTCAAAGACCCTTACGGCAATTGGCATTTGGAAGAAGCGGATGACAGCACCTATCTTCTTTATACTCAACATATTTCGCGTCGCTATTTCTGCAATTTAAAGGACGACAAATGGGAGTGGAACAATCCTTATGCCAATCGTTTTGCCTTGCAAATCGCCGTTGAAGGCAAAGGCAGCATCAACGAACTGAATTTCAGGACACCCAACGGCATCTTATATTTTCCTTGCACACTTAAAGCCGGACAATATCTCATTTACGACTTCGATGGCGCTGCCTACATCACCGACTTGAATTTCAACAAGATAGAAGAAGTTCAAGCGCAAGGTGTTTCCTTTTTGGACGAAGGCCGTTCCGAAGTGTCGTTCACTTGCGAGACCAAAGCGGAAAAGGGCAAGAACCCCGAAGTGACCGTGCGCTACATCACGAGAAACGCGCCCGAAATGGTTTTTCTCAATTCAATGGTCAAGTAAATTTCGGAATTGAAACCTGCTGAAACAGGATTTTCAAATCGCGTTTCAGCAGGTTTCAGTTATTATCCCTCCTTCCCTAATAATAATGATTCCCTCTCCAAAAAAGCCCCATAAATAAGGATGAAACGACATCAAAGTTATTCGTAATTTTGTGGCTTCAAATGTAGCGAAAATGATAACTCTCGATAAATTGGAAATTGGGCAATCCGCCGTCATCAAAAGCGTTGGCGGCGAAGGCCAACGCCGACAGCATTTCCTCGACATGGGCGTGATTCCTGAAGCCATCATCAAATTAGTGAAATACGCCCCCTTGGGCGACCCGATGGAAGTACTCATCCACGGTTATTCCCTCACCCTGCGTAAGAACGACGCCAAGTTGATTGGGGTGCAGCCTTGCGAAGATGAGAAAAACATCGACAAACTTGATCCTAACAAACTCTACGACACGGCTTTGCACGACCACAATGCCCACCCCGGCCTCGGCGAGGAGGGCATCTACCACGACAAGACGCATGAAACGCCGCTGCCCAAAGGCACAAAGTTGACTTTCGCCCTTGCCGGACAGCAAAACTGCGGCAAGACCACCCTCTTCAATCAGTTGACGGGCGCGAACCAGCATGTGGGCAACTTCCCTGGCGTGACCGTCGACCGAAAGGACGGCGTGATTAAAGGACATCCTGAAACCTCAGTCACCGACCTGCCAGGGATTTATTCGCTCTCGCCTTACACCTCGGAAGAGATAGTTTCGCGTGAGTTCATCTTGAAGGAAAAGCCCAAAGGCATCATCAACATAGTGGATGCCAACAACATCGAGCGCAACCTCTACCTGACCATGCAACTGATGGAATTGGGAACGCCTATGGTGTTGGCCCTCAATATGATGGACGAGGTGCGCAACAACGGCGGCAGCATCCTCGTGAACGAAATGGAGCAAATTTTGGGCTTGCCCGTGGTGCCCATTTCGGCGGCCAAAAACGAAGGTGTTTCCGAACTCGTCGACCACGCCATCCATGTGGCGAAGTACCAAGAACCCCCTGTGCGTCAGGACTTTTGCGACAAGGACGACCACGGCGGCGCGGTGCATCGCTGTTTGCATAGCATCATGCACCTCATTGAGGACCATGCCCTACGCGCCGACATCCCCGTGCGCTTCGCCGCATCCAAACTCGTGGAAGGCGACAACATCGTCCTTGAAGCCTTGCAACTCTCTCAAAACGAGAAGGAAACGCTTGAACACCTCATCGTGCAGATGGAAGAGGAACGCGGCCTCGACCGTGCCGCAGCCATGGCCGAAATGCGTTTCGCCTTCATCAAGAAGCTTTGCGAGAAAACCGTGGTGAAACCCAAGGAAAGCAAGGAATACCAACGCAGCCGCCGCATCGACAAATACCTGACCGGCAAATGGACCGCCATCCCGATTTTCATCCTCGTCATGGTGGGCATCATCTACCTTTCCATCGACCTGCTTGGCGCACCCTTGCAAGACTGGCTCGACCAAGGCATTTCGTGGCTCGCCGAAAAATGCGGAAACGCTTTGGCTAATTGGGATGTCAGTCCCGCAGTGCAGTCGCTCGTGGTCGATGGCATCTTTGGTGGTGTGGGCAGCGTGCTCAGTTTTGTCCCCATCATCATCCTTTTGTTCTTCTTTCTCAGTCTTTTAGAAGACAGCGGCTACATGGCCCGTGTGGCCTTCGTCAGCGACAGTTTTTTGAGAAAATTAGGCCTCACGGGACATAGCATCGTGCCCATGCTCATCGGATTTGGTTGCACCGTGCCGGCAGTGATGGCATCGCGCACCTTACATTCCACACACGACCGTTGGCGCACGATTTTGCTGACGCCTTTTATGAGTTGTTCGGCCAAAATCCCGATTTACGCCTTCTTTACGAGCATGTTTTTCCCGCATCACGGAGGCGTAGTCTTGATTTGCCTGTATTTGTTGGGCATCATTGTCGGCATTGTTACCGCGCTGTTTACCAAGTGGATGGGCAACAATGGCGATGTCGCGCCTTTCGTGATGGAACTGCCCAATTACCGCCTGCCCGGAATGAAAAATGTCGCCCATTTGCTTTGGGACAAGACCAAAGACTTCCTGCAACGCGCCTTCACGGTGATTTTCATTGCCTCGTTGGTGATTTGGTTTCTGCAAACCTTTGATTTCCATTTCAATATGGTGGAAAATGGCGAAGGTAGCATGTTGGCAAGCGTGGCTGGCTGGATTGCCCCGATTTTCCGTCCAATTGGTTTGGGCGAGTGGCAAATCGTGACAGCTTTGGTGAGTGGTTTCATGGCCAAGGAAAGTGTTGTGGCCACCCTCGAAGTGCTTGATGCCATGCCGCTATTTACCACAATTACAAGCATTTCCATGCTCGTTTTCTGCCTGCTCTACACGCCCTGCGTGGCCGCCGTGGCCGCCATCCGCCGCGAATTGGGCACCAAATGGATGCTGTTCATCATCCTGTTCCAATGCGCCGTCGCTTGGATTTGCGCATGGTTCGCTTACCTCATCGCCAACGCCGTCATCGCATGAATCTGCCTACCGTCATAGTGCTGTTGGTCGTCCTTGCCTTAGTTGTGATGGCCTTAAATGCCTTGCATAGTGGCAAAGGCTCATGCTCCTGTGGCGAACACAACGAAAAAAAGAAGGGCAGCGGCTGCGCCAACTGCACAGCAAACTGCCCTTTGAAGGGTAAATAGATGTCTGACAATCAGAAGTCTTTCACACTGCGAACAAGGCGGAGACCATTCTTGTTGTCATTGTATCCGTCTGAAGCATGTTCCAAGCCGCCAATGGTGGTCAGATACCATGCTTCGATTTCCGAATACTCGGTGGAAGACCAATAGTTCAAACCCATGTGGCGGAAGGATTTCCCTCCCACTTTGTCAATGCTTTTGTCAACGTCTTTGAGGTTTTTGAAAAGGCACTTCAACTGACCCGCAGCAGGCAAATACCAACCATTCTCGAAATCAACGGCGGCAAAAGCCGGATAATCCTTACCCTTTTCGAGGATGGTCTTCGTATTGTTGAAGCCGTCAATATCGCGGGCAGCCGAGCCTCTGTTTGAATAGTTATCCAAATCGGTGTCAACGCCACAGCCGCCCCAAGCGAACAAGCCATCGTTTTCCAAGGCTACAGCCGTGCCATGTTCACCCGAATCGTCCACATAAAACACCACACCAATAGCAGTGTGGTTTTTGGCATCATAATCTGCGGGCTTGACCACTTTGTTTCCTTTGCAAAGGATGTCGCCCACTTGAACTTGAGCATTCACACATGGCACCACCAAAGCCATCAGGAGTGCCATCATCATTTGTTTCAAAACATGTTTACGCATAACTCTTTTTATTTGATTTTCAATATTTTACAAAAATAACTTCAAATTTTACCGCCATTTGGCAAGGCAAAAATAGGTTTTTTTCAAACATACAAGCAAAAAAAGTGAAACAAAACCCGCTTTTTTACAACTCTACTCCCCCATCAAATGGTAATATTTCGGTTGATAGCCAGCCCATTCACCCGTTGAATCCACGCTGCGCAACCCAAAGCTGATTGTTTTTCGCATTTTTTGGGGAAGTACCTTTCGAGAAACTCTTTTTGTTGTATTTTTGCGCCCAATACAATCGAAAAACAAGTACTAACGACAATTAATCCATTATGAAAAGACAATTACTTATCACTCTGTCTGTATTGGCTTTCACAGGCATTGGCACAGCCCAAGACATCTGGCTGGGCACCTCCCAAACCGACAGCAACGGCAAGAATTTCTACACTTTGAGCAAGAACGGAACCGTCATGCAAACCCACCATGACGCGAACAACAGCTATGAGATGACCAACATGATTGCTGTCAGAAACGGCGATGTGTATTACCTCAACCATCTCATGCCCGTCGGCAGCGACCCGATGCAGCAACGCACCGAGGTGCGCATCCAATCTGGCGACGACAACACAGCCGTGTTTAACTGCCCCGCCGACCAAGGCATCCACCTCAAAGACTTGGCCTTCGAGAGCGGCGACATATACGCCTGCGGCAGCTTCCACGGCAGCGACGACCTCGACTACGCCTACATTACCAAGAACGGCGAGGTTTTCTACCAAAGCGAACAGAACAGCTACTATTGCGACATGCACGGCATCACCGTGTGTGAAGGTGATGTGTTCACTTGCGGAGGCCGTTCATTCACCGCCGGGGCTTCCGACGAAACCAGTTTTTACCCACAAGTGTGGAAAAACGGTTCTCCATTGGCTGTCGCAAATGACAACCACGGTGTCGCTTACGACATCGCCATTTACGGCCCTGAAATATTTGTTTGCGGCAAGGTGTTCATCGGGGGCGTGTGGAAAGGCGCGTTGTGGATCACCACGTCCGACGGGGCACATCCGCTTGTCATGATGGACGTCGTTTCCAACGATGAGTCAGTCTGCAAAAGCCTCACCTTCGACGGGGGCAACGTCTATGTCTCGTATGAGGTGAACGGCATTGAATCCGGCGTGTGGAAATGCAATGTGGGCAACTATACGCCCGCGAAGCATTTCACATATAGCGCTCACTGTGCCAGTTGCGGAAACATCGTCGCCAACAGCCACGGCATCTACACCACTGCCGACGACGAAGCCAAGTACTTCCTCAATGGCGAGGCCGTTGACACCCCGATTGAAGCTCCAATCCACAAAATTGCCGTGCATTGCCCAAGGCAAAACACGGTTTGCGAACTGCCTTTCAAAGAAACATTCGAAACCAATGACGACGCCACATTCCGGTGGGAAGATTGGTTCACCTACGATTACGACAACAGCAACAGCGGCTACAAATCGTATTGGCACAGAGTGGATTACAGCGGAAACGAAGAGTATGCCGTGATGCACGGCTACGGTGCAACGATGCAAGGCGGCGACCTCTGCTCGCCCGCCATCAGGATACCGAGCGACATGTACGCCAAATTGGGATTCTTGACATTAGTTGAATACCCTGAGTACTACGAGGATGGAGGATCCTCCGTTTGGATCATCGAAGATGACGGAACGCCTTTGACGAACGATAACTATTCCGACTTCCCAAAAACAGAAATCTGGAGCATGGATAATGTGATCGGAACATTAGATCCGAACTCATGGAATCGCGTTGAAATAGACCTGTCGGAATACAAGGGGAAAACAATCCGTGTGGTGTTCAGATACGAAGGGAAAGATGCCCACAAATGGTTTATCGACGAGGTTGAGGTATGGAGAGATTCGTATGACGTACTCGAAGAGAACGCTTCAGCTGCCATGTTCGTCTATCCCAACCCCGCCACGGGGAGCATCAGCATAGACGGCTTTGGAACCGCAAGCGAAGTGAGAATATATAACGTCATTGGCGAGTTGGTGAAAGTCGTCGATGCCAAGCCCAACCAAGAAATTGGAATCAGCGAATTGGCTGCGGGCGTGTATATGTTGCGCTGCGGCAATACCACATTGAGATTCGTGAAAACCTTGTAATCATAAAAACAATCTATAGGTGTACACACCGTTTGTACCAAACAAAACGAAGGTTCTAACATGGATTAGAGCCTTCGTTTATTTATTCCTGCATCAAATGATAATAATGTGGCTGATAGCCAGCCCATTCACCCGTCAGCAGTTCAGGGTGGAAGAAATAAATAAAGTCGGCCAAAAGCAAATCCGGCTCGCACTGCGACTGCTCGAAATAGCCCGTTTCCAAAATGTCGCAAACGATAATTTTCCTGTTTTTGAACGCATCGAAAAGCGGATAAACAGGGTTCTCCTTTGCCAAAGTCGAGTAGGTCATAGGCGTAGGCGAAGAATTGATAACCCGCCAATAATCAGCCTTTTGCGCCTTTGCCAAAATGCTTTCGGCATCCATCGGGACACTGGCCGTGGAAGGGTTATCTTTCCAAATGTAGTCCGCACCTGCATCGGCGAAAAGTTTGGCTATATAGCTCTTTCCACCAGCCACATACCATTGTCCGTTGAAGGCCAAATCGGAAAAGACAGTCGGGCGATGTTCCACATTGACGCATAGCGTTGAAAGGGTGTTGTAACGCCTTTCGATGTCGTCAAACCAAGCATCGGCCTTTTCCTCGCAGCCCGCCAACATGCCAATCACGCGAATCCACTCGGCGCGACCCAAAGGCGTGTTTTCCATGTAGTCCGCAAAGGGGAACAGCACCGCACCCGTGACGTTCAATCCGCCTTGGTTGCCGTCGAAATAGGGCGAATAAAGCAGCGCGTCAGGCTGCAATTGAATCATTCTTTCGATGTCGGCGGCTGCCTCCGTGCCAATGTCATAGACTTTTTCTTGTGCCAACAGCGTACGCATGGTGCTGTCTGTCACGAAACGGCCTTCAAGGATGCCTTTCACGCGGTCGATTTCGCCAAGACGCAGAAAAACAGCCCATTGCGTGGCCGAAAAAGAAATCACCGACTTGACGGGAACGTTCAATACGCCCTTGACATCCTTGTCAATCGGCTTGGTCGTATCTTTGACGAGGGCGAAACTGCCCAAGGAAAGCGTGGTGTCCCAAGGACAAATCACCTCCATGCGATAGCCATAGTCTTTTTCGAAAACCAAAATGTTTCGGGCATGGCGCATGAGGTTCTCGCCTTGCGTCCTTTCAGGAGAATGACTACTTTTTGGAACACAAGCCGTAAACGCAAAGAGCACTATTGCACACAAAACGTGCAAAGTACGGGTCATATTTGCACGCAGAAATCGCAGAACCCGCAGAAACCTACCGGCTGCAATATTTGTGTCGCTTTGCGCTTCCCATAATTCAGCGTATTCTGCGTGAGGCATATTATTTTCCATTGATTTCCTCCAAGCAGTCTTTGCACAGGCAGTCGCTGTAATTCGCTTTCAGATAGGCTTTTGTGGTGTCGGTGAGCTTCACCTTGACGCACCAGCAGTCCACGGAATGGACGCACTCGAATGTTTTTCCGCAACGGGGACAGGTTTTTGTCATTTGTTTAATTGTTGAAATGTTTAATTGTTGTTGAAAAGTTCAGGCGGATTTTGCAATCCGCCCGAACTAAGTTGGGGATTTGCCATCCCCTCAAAAGAATATCAATTATTTAAACAACATCGCATTAGGGATGATGCCTGCCTCGAATGAAGCGAGCAACACGCCGTCAAATGAATAACGGTAAACCAAACCGTTCATCATGTAGTTCTTTGCATCGGTGACGTAGATATCGCCTGTGCGTGGGTCAATGGCGAGGCTGTAGAACAGGCCTTGCGGCTCGGGGACGATGCAGAATGACTCCGACAAACTCAGCGTACCGATGTCGAAACGGCGCACCTCGTTGTTGTAAATCATATAGAGTTGGTCGCCTGCGGGATTGACTTTCAGCATCGAAGCCGTGCCTTTGATTTCATCGTCATCCTCAAACGGGCCTTTGAACTCGTATTGGCAGGTGGTGGTCTTCAGCATCGGGTCAATTTCCCAAAGCGTGGGATTCTCGCCCCAATCGTCGTAGGAGCGGCCCTCGCAAAGCACCCAAACATGGCCGTTCTTGTCGGCCACCATCGAGTTAGGCTCCTTACCCACCTCGATTTCGGCCACCTTCACATCGTTGTTGAGGTCAACGACCTGAACGGTGGTGTAACTCTCAGTGGAAGTGTGGTCGATATAATAATAAGACCAGTTGCTGACATAAAGTTCGCTGCCCACCTGCACCATCTTTTCCGTGGTCTTGCCCATCTCGATAGTGCCTGTATGTTTCATTTCTTGTGGGTTGATAATCCACAAGTTGGTGCCCATCAAATCACTGACGTAGGCTTTGTCGGGAGCCACAAAATGAATCTCACGCGGCGAATAGAAGTCGGTGAGTTTGAAGGGCTTAGAGGTATCGCAAACCATAGTGTTGGCATCCACCTTATAAATATAGTTGCTGTTGTTGACGACGATATACAATTTCCCGTCGACCAAGGCCATGCTCTCAGCCACATCGCCAAGCGGGGCGTCGTTCACCTTGTAAAACAGGTTGTTGCACACCGTATCGGCCTGAATGTCGTAAAAAGACAATGAGGCGTTGGAATACTGGAAGTTGCCCTCGTTGAGCACCAACAAACCCGAACCGATGTTAAATTCACTCGGATTGACAGGCTTATCGGGCTTGCAAGAGAACATCAAAGCGGCCATAGCCATCAGCATAAACAGGCGATTTTTTCTCATTTTCGTTCCAATTTATTGTTTCACAATTCGTTTCGTAACCATTCCGACTTCGCAAACCACACGGACAAAATAAATGCCCTCAATCAAAGCACTTAAGTTGATAGTCGGTTCTGTTGAAACCATAACTTGTTGACCCATAACATTATAAATCTCTATGGATTGCAAGTTTTCAGCCTTCACCGTCAGTCTGTCCTTGGCGGGATTGGGATACACAGAAACCCTTTCTGCTTCATTTTCGGTCACATCGCTATGAGCCAAGTCGTGAATCACGCCGACAGCATCCAAATCGAAGCCGCAGGACTCAAACGGCGTGGGCCACGGGTCGTTGACGACATGGCCTTTTGAGTCGTAAGTGGCGTATTCAGGATTGATGTTGCCCACCACGTCAATTAGGCGCACATGCGTCACCCGATTCTTGTCGAGCAAAGGGCTGTCCTCCACATCGTCAAGGTCGAAAGGCGTGCCATAGAAGGCCTCGTATTTCCCGGCGAAATTATGAATCAGCGTGCATGACGTACATTCAAAGGTGCCGATTTGCTGGTCTTCGGGATAGTTGCAAATTGCGGGGAAGCGGAAGAAATTCTCTCCGTCGGAACTGACCTCAACGAAAGCCAACTCCAAGAAACAGAGGGTGTTGTCATCTTCCAAGACAAGACCATTCTCAAACACGGCAAAGTCGGGGCCTTCGCCATTGAAAATCGGTGAGGCGAAAGTCACTATGGCCGTTCCGCCGTCGCCGAGACTGACAATATCATACGTACCTCCGGGCGCGCCTAATGCCAAGGTGTCCTCGCCATAGGAGGCAAAGCCAAGGTTGGGCTTGTTGATACGCACAAGGCCGCGCTCGACGGTGCAACCCGTAGCCCAAGCCACGAATGCCGATGAGTCGGCGTGCATGGCCGTGGTGCCGGCGAATCCCGCTCCGGGCGCAAACTGTGCCCAAAGCATCGTCGGCACCAAAGCCATCATAAGGATGAATATCCTTTTACTCATTTCACGACAAGTTTTGCGGTTTGTGTGGCGTTGGCACTATTGACGCGCACGAAATACACACCCGCGTTCAGCGTTTCAGTGCTGAGGCGTACTTGCTCACCAGCCTGAGCTTCAACGGTTTCCTTGCAGACCAAGCGGCCTTGGATGTCGTAAACCGAAACCTCATTCAAGCCTGCGTTTTCGAGGGTCACGAAGGTTTCGCTGACGGCAGGATTCGGGAAAATGCCCAAAGTGTTGGTTTCAGTTTCACTGATGCCAGTAGGATTCGACACGGGTTCAACGGTTTGCGTCCAGACGTAAGTCCAAGGGGCAATCTCGGTGCCGCACGATTCGTCGCCCCATTTGATGAAGTCGCCGTTCACCACGGTTTGCACATCGTATGCATCAGCATAGCCACCGTTCACGTTATACATGAAATACATGCCGACAAGGCCAAGGTCGAGCGTGCCATCATGATAGGTGATGTCGGAAACAAAGCCGTAAGAAGCATCGAAAGCGAAACGCGAATCGGCAGTGGCAATGGCATCCATGATTTCCTTCACTGTAACTGCTTCATTGGCAAAACGATAGCCCCAAGCCAAGCACTTGTTTGGCTCGTTCCAGTTGACGGCAAACACCACCTCGTTCTGGCCTTCGCCCACCCAATAGAGGATTTCGGAGAAGTCGATCTTTGCCTCATAAGCCAAAGGATACACGGCAGCCACTTCCTTCGGCCAAACATAGACATAGTTCTCGGGGTCGATCAAAACGCCAACCGACTCGTCGCCGAACTTCACATAGTCACCATTGTGAATATACTCGGCATCGAAATAATTCATGGCCATCTCGCCATTCACATTGTACATCCACCACATTCCAGCGAGGCTAAGGTCGAGGATGCCATCATTGAAAGTGACATCGGTAACGAAACTCTCGCCTTCAAAACCAAATCGGTTGTCGGTTTCGGCAATAGCAACCATCATGTCTTTCACTGTGATGGTTTCTTCGCTGAAGCGATAGCCCCAAGCCAAGGCTGTGTCAGGCTCAGCCCAGTTGACGATGAACACCACTTCATTCTGGCCTTCGCCAATCCAATAGCGGATGTTGGCGGGGTCGATGGAAGCGTCTTGTTGAGCAAACAAATTGGTCGAAAACAGACCAAAGATTCCCATGAGGAACAAAAAAGTAAAGTTTTTACGCATAATAATATAATTTTTAGGTTTGACAATCAATCAATTACATTAAAATGCATCGGGAAGGGAAAGTACACCTTAATTATATAAGGAACGCCTGCTCTTGTCCCGAAAGCATCGTTTCACTGACAGGCGGCAGGTCTTCTGACTCACTCCCTTTGTCTGTCCGCCTTCCCGAAAATGGTTGGTTTTCAGTGGCATAATGGCCAGAGTGGAGAGTTTACAGCAGCGGGAACTGTACGGGATTCTCACCCGATTCCCTATTGAGCCTCGCGGCACCGCTTATCGGCGGCAAAGATAGGGGTTTTTCTTTTCGGTTACGCGCAAAACAAGAAAAAGTTTGTAACTTTGCCCCCCAAACGAAACCTACAAATATGAAAAAGACAGCTTCACTCCTTACCTTATTAATAATGTGCTTGGGAGCCGCCTTTGCACAAAACGAACCTATGCACGGCTGGCACACCTACTGCGCAAGTGAATTCAACGAGGCCATCAGTTACGGGACACACACCACCGTCGCGACTTGTTATCCTCCCGATATGGCCAGCAACTTTGCTGGTACGCAAATTACAAAAGTGGCAATGTTTAGCGATGGCCCAAACAATTCCATTGGAGGCATTTACACCTGTTCCATCTACTTGGGCGGTGAAACACCTTCGGAGGGTTTGATTGCATATACAATGAGTTGTGATGTCCCCCAAGGCCTCAATGATTGGGCTGAGTTCGACCTTTCCACCCCCATTTGGGTTACTGGAGACGAAACCATTTGGATAGTCTGGCAAGCCGAACAGCCGTTGTCACCTTGGCACATGGGCGTTTGCAGCGACATCGACCCCAGCGGCAACGGAATATGGGCATGGAACGGAACCCAATGGGATCAAATTTGGTTTTCGACAGGCGACTGGATGGTGAAGACTTATTTCAACTGGGACGAACCGCAACCCCAAGATATTTATGTCTCTGGCAACCACTTTACTACGGGCAAAGTCTTGAAAAACAACACGCTGTTATACAGCATCACCGACAGCATCGATATTCAATTGAAAGGCATCCAAGTAGCGGAAGACGGGACGGTTTACGGAGCTGGATATGCCTACAATAGCTCAGATAATTGCGGTCGCGTTTGGATGAACGACTCGTGCATTTTCACAGCCGACACCAACACCTTTTTCGACCATATCGCCCTCAACGGCAACAATTGGACAGTGGCTGGCGGCAACAACGTATGGCAAAACGGCGAACTCCTTTATTCCTACAGCCACGAAGAAGACGAGTGCCACATTCACAGTTTGGCTGTTGACACAACGACGGGCGACATTTATATAGGCGGTGCGATCTACCTCTCTGGCGAATACCTTGCGTATGCCAGCATTTGGAAAAACGACTCGCTCCTTTGGATGGAAGATACCGTTTCGAGCGTCGAAAACATCTGCTTTGACGGTGAAAACCTCTATGCAGTGGGGCATAAGTTTGAAAACGATTCCCTTTCCTACGGTGTCATCTGGCAAAACGACTCCATCATCTACCAAATGGAAAACGCCAACTTCGGGCAAATCGCGGCATTTGACGGCAGCCTTTATTGGACAGGTATTTCCCTGACAAATACAACGGTTTGTATTTGGCAAGACGGCGAGGTTATCTACGCTCTGCCTGAGCTTTCTGGAATCAGCAACTTGGTCGTCAACGAAAGCGGAGTGTATTATACCGATGCACAAACGGTTTATAAGGACGGAGAAATCCTCTATCAGCCCGAAGAGTGCATCATCACCGGCCTCGTCGTGAAGCCTGCCCCACCTCAACCGACATTCACTCTCACCCTCGAATCCAATAACCCCGATTGGGGCACTGTCATCGGCGGCGGCGAATATCATTATGGCGACACTGCCACCATTGAGGCCATCCCCAATGTCGGCCACGAGTTCCTGATGTGGAACGACAGCGTCACCGACAATCCGCGCAATGTTGTGGTCACACAAGACAGCACTTTCATCGCTTCGTTTGGCATCAGCCAATTCACCATCGCAGTCGAAAGTGACCACCCAGCTTGGGGCAGCGTGACCGGCGGCGGCACCTATTATTATGGCGACACCATCCAGATTTCGGCCACGGCAAACCTCGGTTTTGCCTTCTTGGGTTGGGACGATGGCGTTGAGAGCAACCCAAGAACCGTCATTGTCACAGAAGACCAGACCTTTATTGCCAAATTCGACATTAGGCAATGTGTCATTTCCACTTCAGTCAGTCCCGAAGGTTCAGGATTCGTCAACGGCGGCGGAACCTACAACTATGGCGAAATCATCCACTTGGTTGCGCACAGCAACACAGGCTACATCTTCGACAAATGGGCCGACGGAGAAATCGCCAATCCGCGCAATGTTTTTGTGGAAAACGATGCCTCTTTCACCGCATTGTTCACGCCACTGCAATATGAAATCACCACCATTAGCGACCCTGAAGAAGGTGGCAGGGTATATGGCGGTGGCATGTACGATTATGGCTGGACAGCCACCCTAACTGCTACACCCAATGAGAATTACATCTTCCTTTGTTGGAGCGACGGCATCGTGAGCAACCCACGCAATGTGACCGTTACGGGGAATGCCACCTATAAGGCGTTGTTCCACCAGAATGGCACGCCTCAATACACCGTCACGGTACTCAGCAACGACGCTAATCTTGGCATCGTGAGCGGTAGCGGCACCTATCCCGAAGGCGTCACCATCGAAATCAGCGCGACACCCATTTCAGGTGCCGTTTTCACAGGTTGGGACGATGGCAACACCGACAACCCGCGTAGTGTACACGTCACGGGCAACTTGACCTTCACGGCCATTTTCTCGATGATTCCGACCTACACCATCACCGTGAATACCGACACGCCGCTTTTAGGCTCGGTTTACGGAGGCGGCACCTATCCCGCCAACACGGTCATCAATATCGGTGCCGTGCCCAACCCGGGCTTTTTCTTCTCAGGCTGGCAAGATAGCGACATGAACAATCCTCGTTCCGTCACCGTGACCGAGGATGCCACTTTCACCGCCTCATTCGCGGCAGAACCTGTGCAAACCTATACCGTTACAGTGTATTACGATGAAAACCAAGGTTTTGTCATTGGTGCTGGAACCTATTCCGCCGGAAGCATCGCAACTTTGGCAGCCATTCCCGCCGACGACTATATGTTTGTGAAATGGAGCGACGAGACCTTCGACAACCCGAAAGAAGTCCTTGTTGACCACGACATCACTTTGGCTGCCTTCTTCAACGGCACGGGCGTGGATGAGAACGGTTTCTCAGCCATCAACCTCTATCCCAACCCTGCCAACGACAAGATTCGCATTGAAGGCTTGGAAGGCCGAAAGGAAATCAGGATTTACGACGCTGTAGGGAGAAGAAGAAATCGACATCCATGACCTTAATGCAGGCCTATACTTCCTGAATGTTGAAGGTCATGTAATGAAATTTGTGGTTTATTGAAATCATTTTCCATAGTACCTAATCAACCCCTCAGCGGGGGTCTTTAGCACCTCGCCCATCGTGAGGCCGTTGGCGGACATGGTTTCTTTCAAGATGTCTTGGAAATGATAGGCGATTGAGCCTATAAAACTGACTTTCATTGATTTGCAATCCTCAAAGCGCAAAACAAAAACCTCAATGAAGGCTTGGAAACAGCGTTTTACCAAGTCGTGAATGAAAGGATGCGATTGGTTTTCGCCAGCAAACTTCGCAAACGAGGCCAAATACTTGGAAGGCTGTTCGTTATGATACAGGTTTTGAACGAAATCATTCAATTCCAAACGGTATGCTTCATGGAATTTTTGCCTTAATTCCTCTGGCATGAAGCCATAAAAATAGGCTTTCGTCACCTCCCTGCCGATGTACATTCCACTGCCCTCATCACCAACGAAATAGCCCAAAGAAACGGATTTTTCAACAATTTTTTCGCCATCATAAACACATGAGTTTGAACCTGTTCCAAGGATACAAGCGATTCCCTTGTCGTTCCCAAAAAGGGCGTGGCAGGCAGCCATAAGGTCATGGGTGACATGGATTTCGGCCTTTGGAAAACGATGTTGGAACACCTCTTTTATTAATTGGCAGTTTTGTTCGCTGCCGCAGCCTGTGCCGTAATAATGGATGGATTGGATTTCGCTGGGAAGAGACACGCCATCGAACATCACTACAAGTGTTTGAATGTCAGTGTAATTCGGATTAAAGCCTTTGGTCAGGAAACGGCTTTTCACCTCGTTTCCGTCCAAGAGAATCCATTCCATTTTAGTGGAACCGGCATCGACAATCAATTTCATTTGTAGAATTATTTTGTGCAAAAGTACGCAAATTCAAGTGACAACCCATATTTTTCTTAGTTTTGCACCCAATTTAAAAACTCAAAACCCAAACGAAATGAGAAAATGGCGCATTGAAGACTCCGAGGACCTTTACAACGTGAAAGGCTGGGGCGGCAACTACTTTTCCATCAACGAGAAAGGCCACATGACCGTGACTCCCAAAGAAGGTTGTGCTTCGGTTGACCTTCCGGAACTCGTTGACGAACTGTCACTTAGGGATGTTTCAGCCCCGATGCTGCTGCGTTTCCCCGACATCCTCGACGACCGTATCAACAAGATTGATTCCTGCTTCAAGGAGGCTGCGAAGGAATACGAATTTAACGGGCAAAACTTCGTGGTGATGCCTATCAAGGTGAACCAAATGCGCCCCGTGGTCGAAGAAATCGTCAGTCATGGCAAGAAGTGCAACATCGGTTTGGAAGCCGGCTCGAAGCCCGAACTCCACGCCATCATCGCGCTTGGCACCGATTCCGACTCGCTCATCGTGTGCAACGGCTACAAGGATGAGGAATTCATCGAATTGGCCTTACTCGCCCAAAAGATGGGTCGGAAGATCATCATCGTCATCGAGAAACTGAATGAGTTGAAAATCACCACCAAAATCGCCAAACGCCTGAAAGTCACGCCAAATTTGGGCGTAAGAATCAAGTTGGCCAGTTCAGGCTCTGGCAAATGGGAAGAGTCGGGCGGCGACGGCAGCAAGTTCGGCCTCACCTCTTCCGAACTTCTCGAAGCCCTTGATTTCCTTGACGAACACGACATGAAAGACTGCCTGAAATTGGTGCATTACCACATCGGCAGCCAAGTCAGCAAAATCAAGAAAATCAACGTGGCCCTTCGCGAAGCGGCACAGTTTTATGTGCAACTCTACAAGATGGGCTACCACATTGAGTACGTCGACATGGGCGGAGGTCTCGGCGTGGACTACGATGGAACGAGTTCAAGTAGCGCAAGTTCTGTCAATTACAGCATTCAGGAATATGCCAATAACGCCATCTACACCATTGTGGATGCCTGCGACAAGAACGAACTCCCCCACCCCAACGTGATTTGCGAATCGGGACGTGCCCTCACTGCCCACCATTCCGTGCTGATTTTTGAGGTGCTGGAAAAGACCTCGTTGCCCGAATGGGACGACGACGAGGAACCCGAGGAAAACGACCACGAACTCATCAAGGAACTTTATGATTCTTGGGACGAACTCACCAAAAGTTCCTCTTTGGAGATTTGGCACGATGCGCAAGAGATTCGTGAAGAAGCCCTTAACTTGTTCAGCCTCGGTTTATTAGACCTCAAGTCAAGGGCCAAGATTGAACGCTTGTTTTGGAGCATTGCCCGCGAGGTGAACCATATCGCCAATAGCCTGAAACGTGTCCCCGAGGACTTCACTTCGCTGCCCAAATTATTAGCCGACAAATACTTCTGCAACTTCTCCCTGTTCCAGTCGCTGCCCGACCTTTGGGCCATCGACCAACTTTTCCCCATCATCCCGATCCAAAGGCTTGATGAAAACCCAACGCATCTTGCCACCTTGCAGGACATCACCTGTGACAGCGACGGCAAAATCACCAATTTCGTTGCCAAATCGACGCAACACACCATCCCTTTGCATAGTTTCACCGACAAGGAGCATTATTATATAGGTGTGTTCCTCGTGGGCGCGTATCAGGAAATATTGGGCGACTTGCACAACCTTTTCGGCGACACCAACGCCGTGCATATTTCGGTGGACGATAAAGGCTATTACATTGACCAAGTCATTGACGGCGAGACCGTTGCCGATGTTTTGGAATATGTGCAATACAGTCCGAAGAAACTCGTCCGCACGGTTGAAACATGGGTCACGAAGTGCGTGAAAGAGGGCAAAATCACCGTCGAGGAGGGCAAGGAATTCTTGTCCAACTATCGGTCGGGGCTTTATGGATACACTTATTTGGAGTAGTTTTAACCAATGGCTAACGACTATGACGATGGCCGCTCCAACTAACTGTTGAAGTGGCCATCGTCAATAAAACACGTCAAATGTTATGGGTTTTTCGGCAAAACGCCTTCCCGTTCCATCTGATCCATGTTGAAGCCCAAATCCTTGACTATCTTCTTGACAACATTGGATTTGACGCTGCTTGCATCTGCCTTGTCGTAAAGCAACAACAGAATCACATTGCCGCTTTCCTCAGAAACAAGATAGGTAAACGTAATCACCCTTGCACCGCCCGACTTGCCCCTCCCTTTGGTTTCAATACTCATCCTCACTTTCCTGATACCCGGCATAATCTCCGTTCCTTGGAAAGGATCTTCTGTAATGCTGTCCCGAAAGGATTTAAGGTCTTCAACGAAACTACGGTAACGTTTCCCCAAACGTTTGGCTTCAGCATCGAAATAACTAGTCGTTTGTATCTTGAAGTTCATTGATCAAGTTGTCCAAAGTGTTCAAAGTGCGCTTTCCTTCGATGGCTTCTTTCGCTTCCATAAGCGCTCCTCGAAGTTCTGACGGCAAGTCGCGCTTGTTCACGACAACATCGTCCTCGGTGATGGGAACGACCCGCCAACTCCCGATTTTCGACTTCACGACAACATCTTCTCCTGCATACGCCACATTGAGGTATTTTGAGATATTTGCCCTGAAGTCTCTTCCTGTTACAACTAACATGACTATTTGATTTGATGGTTTGCGACTGCAAAAATAACAAAAATCACACAATGTGTGCCATTTTGGTACACAAAATCATGCAAACATCTTCTCAATCACGTCCTTGTATTTCGCTGTGATGACTTTGCGCTTGGCTTTGAGCGTTGGCGTGAGCAGGCCGTTGGCGATGCTCCACTCGTCGGCGAGAAGGACTTGTTTCTTGATTTTTTCGGTTTCGCCCAAGCCCTTGTTCAATTCGTTGACTTCCTTTGCGTAACGCTTCAGCACTTCGGGATTCTTGATCATTTCCTCATTCGTCGTGTAAGGGATCTTCTCCTTGGCGCACCATGCCTTCAGGTCGGCGAAACTCGGTATGATGAGCGCACCGGCAAACTTCTGGTTTTCGCCCACCACCAAAATCTGCTCAATCAACTTGGAGGAACTGAACTTGGCCTCAATCACATCGGGGTTGATGTACTTGCCGCCCGAAGTCTTGAACAGGCTCTTGATGCGACCCGTAATCTTCAGTTGGTTGTACTGGTTGAATTCGCCCATGTCGCCCGTGTGGAACCAACCATCGGCATCGATGACTTCCTTGGTGAGTTCTGGTTGCTTGTAATAGCCCATCATCACATTGTGGCCACGGCAGATGATTTCCCCGTTTTCGGCAATCTTCACCTCTATGCCCGGAAGCGGTTGCCCGACATAACCCACTTCGCGTCCATGCGCATTGCGGTTGCTCACAGCGATAACAGGAGAAGTTTCTGTTAGGCCATAGCCTTCAAAAACAGGCATTTTGATGGCGGAAAAGAATCCGGCAATCTTTTGCGAAATGGCGGCGGCACCCGAAACGATGATGTCGAAATTCTCGGCACCGATGTTGGCCCTGATTTTGGAATAAACGAGTTTGTCGGCAATGCCCAACTTGATGTCGTAGAACCAATGGCGGCTGTCGGACGAAATCTTGTAACGCTCGCCAAGATGCAACGCCCAGAAGAAAATCACCCTCGCGATGCCTTTCTGCTTCTTGCCCGACTGATAAATCGCGTCGTAGAAACGTTCCAGCACTCGCGGCACGGCACACATCATCGTGGGATGGATTTCGCGCATGTCGTTGGCGATAGTGGCCAAACTTTCAGCGTAATAGATTGACATTCCACGATATTGGTAGCAATAGTTGAGCGCACGCTCGTAGGCATGGCACACGGGCAGGAAACTGAAAGCCTTGTTGGAATGGTCGCTGATGGTGTAGTGGAAGTTCTTGAACTGGTTCATCAGGTTGTGGTGCGAAAGCATTACACCCTTGGGCGTTCCCGTGGTGCCAGAGGTGTAGATGAGGGTAGCACACTCCATTTCGTCAACGGCGGCCTTGCGTTGTGCCAGTTCATCGGCGTGCGGATGTTCCTTGCCGAGTTGCAGCATTTGGTCGAAATAGGGATATTTCTCGCGGTCGACCATGGTGTAGACCATTTTCACGTTGGGCGCATCGGGCAGGATGTTTGTCACCTTGTTCATCACGGAAAGGCCGTCGATGATGACCAATTTGGCATCGCAGTCGCTGAGGATGAAGCGGTAGTCCTCCTCGCTGATGGTGGGATAGACTGGCACGGAGATGGCCCCAACTTGGCTAATGGCCATGTCAAGCATGTTCCATTCGGGACGGTTGGTCAGGATCATGGCCACCTTGTCACCTTTCTCAATGCCCAAATCAATGAGGGCAAAACTTAGTATGTCAGCGTTCTCCTTATAGGAATTGGCACTGTAATTCACCCATTGACCGTTTTTCTTGCCAGCAAGCGCCACCTGCTGGTTGGGATACTTCTCAACATAATTGTCGAGCAAGTCGAAGACTCTTTTTATTTCCATAACCAAATTTTTCTCGTTTCAATAAGGCCACAAAATTAGGAAAAAACCTTTAATGTCAATTTTTTTTCGCTAAAATCACATTTTTTTCAATGCTTCGATTTCTTCCTTTTCTTCATCAAATAAGCTCCACTTAAGGCGGCCAACATAATCAGGCCATCGCCAAGGGGCGAATAGATCCAGTCCTGCTCGAGGTCTTGCGGCGCAATGGGCACCAAGCCACCACTCGGAACCACCACGCGCTCCGTGTTGCTGAACTCCTCGTCACTCATGATGAACACTTGCGCGTCGGCCTGACCAATCTCCTTAGGATTAGTCAGGAACAACGCCATCGCTATAAGCATCACTATTCTCTTTCCGATGTAATTGATCTTATGTTGAATATGTGTTTTCATTCTTATTTCCTCCTTATTTAGTGCATAATGATTTTCTGGATTTTAGGTGTATCGCCTTCCCACAAGCGCAGCAGGTAGATGCCCTTTGCGTAGTTGTCGAGGCTGACGCGGTTCTGGTCGCCGTGCAGGGTCTCGGCATGAAGGACGCGACCCAACACATCAACCACTTCGAGGCGGCCCTTGCCGTTCACCACCCACGAGCTGCCGTCGAAGAAGGCGAAGTTGATGTCCTCTGTGTGCTCTTCCACGTCGGTCACGTCGAACACGATGAGGAAGCGCGAGAGGTAGTCTTGCTTCGAAGCCTCAAACGAGTAGCTGTCGTTGCGGAGCATGTCGTACTGTATGCCCGTCATGTTATCGATCAGGTAGAGGCTGCGGAAGTCGCCGTTCTGCAAGTTCCAGCGGAAGGTATAAGGCTTTTTCTCCTTCTCAAACGACTGGAAGCGCACCGGCACTTGCTTGGTACCCTCCTTGGCGAAGAAGGCGCCATAGTCGTCGTCGCCGTGGTGGGCGAAGACGAGGTGGTTGCCGTTGCGCAACGACTTCGACTTTATGCCACCGCCGTTTTCGGGACGGTTGAACTCCACCACAAGCACATCACCCTTGTCTTCCCAATCGTAGGCGAACAGGTTCACCAACGGATAGGCGGGCAGCTCCTCGCGGAAGCCTGCATTCTCGACATCCTTGCGGGTCACGGTCATAGACGGTGTGAAAGTCAGCGTTTTTAATGGAGAATCGTTATCTTCAGGTTTATATTGGACGAAGAAGCCTTGGTGCGGATGGATATACCGTGAAGCATAACAGCCGCCTGTTGATCCACCATCAGGATAAATCAAGTAGTCGACATGTCTCTTAGCGGCTGTATCAGCGTCATAAACATAGTAACTGTTGAAATCGTTCACTTGACCAAAACCATTCTCATCAGTTCCTACAAAGTCCAAATAAGCGTGATATGGGTTGCCGATGAGGTTGTTGCCGAAATACAACGGACCAACGCCCCATGCACCAGAATTGCGAGAACTGTTCACCACCACGAATGTCACTTCTCCATTGTTCAAATTGCCATGCGACTGCAAGTAAGTATCCTCTTGGATGGACAACTGGTAGCCTTTGCCCGGTATGAGTTCTACCTCATTGATATTCTTATTCTGATCCGAACCAGGGACAGCATAGTAATCGATGTGAGGATGGTCGTGTCCTGAATCGTAGTCATAATGCCAGTGGCTTGGGCCATTGCGCTTGAAGTTGATCCACTGCCAATCGGGTTCGTACCAGCAATAGAAATCGTAAGGATAGGCGTATTCTCCTATGGAGCGATTGTTGGGATTTGTACTCGGGAAATAGCCGTCATGCTCCGATGCCGGATAGAACTGGAAGGCTGGAAGTTCTAAAACATCACCCCATTGGTTGGGAAAATCTGGCGAATTACCCCAATGGTTGTAAACATATTTTGGGTTATTCTCATTCCAAACATTTTGGTTGGCTCCCTGATCAATCGAGTCAACTGAATAATCAATTCCCAAAGGAGCATTGCTCAACGGCGTGCTGAACATGTGCCAGTCGCGGCGCAGTGGATTTCCATAGGCATCCATCGCACTGCGCGAGGTGTTATCGAAGGTGACACCGACATAGGTGTTGTCAGAACTACCTAACTTGCCGGGTTTCAGTATGGCTGCGTGCTCATAGATGGCTACCTTGGTGGCATTCACCTGAACATCTTTTAAGTCTTCTAAAATGTCGCCATAGACCAAAACATCCTCCGTGCGTCCGAGCATGGTGCTAAGCTCTTTTTCAGAACCGTCGCGCACCGTGCCGCCGTATTGCAAGGCAACACCTTGTTTGAAGGTAGCCAAGCTACGGAAGTCGCCTTGGCCTTCTTCTCCAGTTCCGTCGTAGTTGCACAACATCAACACGGGCAAGTCGCCGTTGATGCTATGCAAGGTCGGGCGCGTCCAGTGGGCATACTTTTGAGTAGTCTTGTTCGTCTTGTCCACCCAATGGTTCAAAAGACGGAACATGGCCGTGTCAGCATCCAACACCTTGTTGTCTGAGTACATGTAACCATACGTGTCGGTGTTGAAAACAGGCGTGAAGTTCTTGTTAAAGCTGCCACTGTTAGCGAAGGTATAACCACTCTGGACATAGCAACTGTCAATGCTGCCACTTCTCTGCTCCTTCACGAGGCCGTCGAAGTTATCACTTGCGGTTGTACCACGCAAGGCCACATAACAGTTCCTCACTTTCGTACCTCCATTGGTGCCTAACAGACCACCACCTTGTCCTCCGTTTTTGAAGACAAATTTTGCGTTGACAAACGAGTTGTTGACCGAGCCGCCTGAAGACTTACCCACCAAGCCGCCCGCCATGGACGAAGTGCCTTTAATGGTCATTTCAGGCATGGCCATCGAAGAATGGATTTCGCCCGAAACAAGCTCACCCACCAAGCCACCCGCATACGCTGTGTAAGTGTCGCAACTTCTGATGGTGATAGCGGCCTCGCTGTTGGAAACCACTGACGTGCCTTCAAGATAGCCTGCCAAGCCACCGATGTTGTATACTGTGCGGGGATCCTCCCTTTGAATGATAATTGATATGCTATCTGGCACAATCACGCTCCTCACCACGAAAGTGCGATCGATTCTGCCATTGTAGACATCGCCGAACAAGCCATAGTTGCTGCGTTGGTAGCGGCGGTCGGTCTTGCTTAGGAATTCTATGGCGAGGCTGTCGATGAGATGACCTCGGCCATCAAAAGTACCACTGAATTTCTTGTTATTTACATCGCCAATCTCGCTACCAACCGGCACCCAAACATATTGTTTCAGGTTGAGGTCTTGGGCAAGTGAAATGGTCTTGCCACTGAAATTAGTGAGGGGTGCGCCATTAAGATCTGTAGTTTGGCTGATGAGCCATGCCAGACCTTCCTCCGACGAAATGGTGATGTTGTCATCGTTGTCACCACTCGCAACATAGCCAGAAGGCTGTGTCCTCACCACATTGCCCCATGTCCAGCCGAAGTACACTGACGAACCATCACCCTGGTAACTACCCATGCTGGTGTAAGGCTCAAGATAATAGGTGTCTTTGTCGCCGTTGGAGAAGAACCAGTTTTGGTCGTCGCGGAAGTTGTTGTTGGTCCAAGCAGCTTTGGCATCCAATACCGCAAAACTCGTATTGCTACCTAAACGCACACCCTTCGCCACAGGTGACAAGGTGTTGTCCCAAAAATACTTATCCGTGTTGCGGTTCGGGCTGGTCACGCCGATAACCGCTGTGGGATCCAACTGGTTAGTGATTTCGATGTGTTTTTGGAAGGTGGGCAGATAGACATTGCTCTCAATGGAGCCGTTGCCTTTCTTCTGCTTGTTGCCCGTGATGGTCACGATGCCCTCCACCTGAACGTTGGCCGAAGCATCAGGAGCCACATACACACCGCCACCGTTAATCACCGAGTTGTCGAAATCGGGATTCACGTAGAAGTTGTAGTTGGGAGCTTCTGCCGTGCCAACATTGGCCGAAGCATCATGGTTGTTGTAGCCACGCTTCAGTTCGGTATTCCCCTTCATCTGCAGCGTACCCTTGTTGACCGTTGCCAACGGGTCGGTAGTGTTATTGTCATGATAAGTAGAAGGAACATTGACGTTGATTTCGTGTTCCTGGATTTCTGCAGGATTGGTAACGCCATACAAGCCATCGATCATCACACTATCCAGCACCAAGGTCTTGTTTGTCATGATTTGGTCAGATTCGAGGCTCAGCATTGTGCCATACCATGGGCCAGGGCCTTTGGTGGTGCCTGCTGTTCCACTAGGACCATGGTCATAATAACCGTTGCTCATCTCGTGTCCGCCAGGATAGCGGTAGATTCTCAATGGCAGCGTGCTATGTGAAGCATTGGGCTTGAGGGTGCAAGAGGTACCACCAGCAAGTTCCTTGACCGCCGAGACAGGGCCAACCACATAGATGATGTCAGTCTCTGAATTAAAACTCAAATCTCCCAAAGTCTTGTCTCCCATAATACTATACACCCCATCCTCTGGATCTGGATTGTCATCGCCTACGATGGTCAACTTAGGCATGTCGGGGTAGCGGCCTCCTTTGTTAGAGGCAGTGATTCTGTTGTCGCCCCATCCACCATCATCAATTCCTTTGCGGCGACCATCCACATACCATTTATTACCATTGAACTCAGGGATAAACCATCCTCTACATTCACCCAAGACGGGATCCGTGATGATGTTGGTGTAGGGATATTGCTTCGTCATTGTGTAATCCTCACCATTGTCGGTGAAGAAGTTATAGGGCGAATAATAGCTCGCGAAACCGCCATCAGCCTTGTTGGCATCTTTTGCCGAGGCCACCTTTTGGCGTGCGTAGGCGAAGCTCTCGGTGCCACGCGGCTTATAGGGGCTGCTCATGCGGAAGAAGCCTTGCAACTCACCGTACTGGTTCTCGCTGCCAATATGGTAGCGCACAAAGAGCTGCGACAAGCCATTGAATAGGATTACGTTTTCCTCAGTGGCGCGGTCGAGAGGCACGAGAGGCTCTGTTCCTTCATTTTCATTGTAGTACAAGTTGACATCGAGGCCTATATCCTCACGAGTGTCTTTCACACCAATCCATGTGTAGTCGAGTTTGGGCAAGAAGAACTTATTATAGATGCTCTCATCCAACCTCACACTGCGCAAGACCTTCACCGAGTCGATGTAGGCAGGAACGATGTGGGCCGGGTCGGCAGCATTGCCCAATACGATGGAAGATCCATTGCTCACCACCATCGAGGTGTCGACCTGATAGACACCGTAATAGGTATTAGGCAGTCCATCAAGGTTACTAATGTCGCGGGCGCCAGTGAGGGCAATGTTGGCTTTGTCCAAGAAGAGATTACCCACACGTTGGATGGTGGTAAAGGTGCGCGTGACGGAAACCAACGAGTCGCTGGTTGAATTTTTTCCGCCACTTGGCGCATCGTACATATCGCGTTCGCCATAATTGCGGATAACGATGTCGCGGCCAGCAGCACCCGACTCGCAGTTGGTGCCGCTGCCGAACAAACCGCCTCTGATAATCATCTCTGGGTCGCTGCCCGTGGTACCCGTCTTATAGCCGTCACCATCAATATAGACACTGCAATAGCCAGTGATGTCGAATGTACGCCAAGGCTGGGGGCTTTGTGAGCCTGAGAAGTTGGATCCACCATAGACACTGCCCTTGATGTCGAGCGGAGCCACAATTGGATTTGTTGGTTTGAGGCTGTCGGCATTTCCCACCAAGGCAGAGAAGTGATCGATGGCGTTCTTGCCGATCAAGACACCCACCGAGCCTTTCACCTCGCCTTGGTAGCCTGCGCCATACACGTTGCCCTGTACGGTACCGCCACTCAAGTTGATGAAGGAGGCCCAAGCCTTGTCGTTGGCGGGGTCGCCGTCGATGCCTTGGTAGCTGCAACCGTACACATTGCCTTCGACAGTGCCGCCCCACATGTTGACCCAACGCGGAGCCTTGTTAGGACGCTGTGTAGGAATCTCACGGCTACCGCCAAACACGCTGCCATGTACCAAGCCGCCCGACACATTGACCACTTTGTACTGTTGCACCACGCTTTGGCTACCTCCGCCATACACATTGTTCCAAATGATGGGCGAATAGTTGATTTCGTTGTAGGTCGAATTCTTGATGTTGACGGTGGTGTAACCATACACCTCACCTGCCGTTTGACTTTCGCCATTGAGCAGCAGACCGCGTCCGCCACCATACACATTGCCATCGAGAGGCTGGTTGACGACGTCAGATGCATCGCCGATGATACCACCTTCGATATCTACAAGAGTGTTTTTTCTCACATGGCCGTCCTCGCCACCGCCAAACACCGAGCCGTAAATCTGAGCCGTCTGGCCAATGGTCACATGGGTGTTTTTGACAAATGCCAAATGTACATACTCACCGCCCACGTCGCCGTGGCTCGAGCCGAACACATTGCCGAAATTCTCATTTTCGTGAACTGTGCCAACTGTGCCGCCTGTGATGGTGACAGAAGCCAAGCCAGTAAGGTAGTTTCCACCAGTAGGTTCCTCTTCGGGGTCGCCCACCGAAGCCAAATTGCCACCGCCATACACATTGCGGACGATGTGGCCGCCGTAGATATTGACGTTGGTGTTGCCCTGCACCCAGCCTGCAGTTACGCTGTAATGCTGCTGACCACCTTGTTCATAAGTGTCCACACCGCGTCCGCCGCCATACACATTGCCGTGGTAGGGGTCGTTGCAGGGTTCAAGATTGCCGAAATGATGACCGCCAATTTGGCCGCCATGGATGTTGACGTAGGTGTCTTGCAACACGTGGCCATCCTCGCCCGAGCCGAACACCGAGCCTTCAATCCAGGTCTGCTTGTCTGATTGTTGCCAGATGTTCACCTCGGTTTGCTTCACCTTTGCCATATTGGGGAAATCGGATTCAGGTGGACCAGCATCACCCCTGCCGCCGCCATACACGTTGCCGCCGAGGTCGTGTTCGTCAACCGCCGTATGGCCTATTTCAATGTTGCTTTGCTGATCGGCACTTCCGATGGTGACATAGGTGTAGCCGTATGTATTCTCGCCATCATCATCATCTGGCCTCATTTGGCCATAATGTGGGTTTATCTCTTGACCGACGACAAACTTATCCACAAGATAAGTGCCCACCGAACCACGGTTGCCGCCGCCATAGACAGAGTTGTGTATGGTGCCACCCGTCACCGTCAGGTAGACATTGCCGCTCACGGAGCCTGCGGTCAAGGCCAAGGTGGTGGTACCACGACCAGAGCCGAACACGTTACCGTCGAAGGGGGTGAAGCCACCGCAACCGATGATGGTAGGCGTATTCGGGTCGGTCTCGCTAATTCTGAGGTTGACGTCGCCCATGACGTGGCCGTCCTCGCCTCCGCCGAAAACACTGCCGTAGATACGGCCACCGCTAACGGCCACATCGGAAGACCAAACGTTGGTCCAAGTGTTGAAGTAAAGGCGCGGGTCGCCCTTGCCCGAGCCATAGAGGTAGCCCGGAACGGGAAGATTCGTAATCTGGTCTGAGGTGCGCGGCACGCCTATGGTGCCGTCGGACATAACGATAGTGGACTGACCGCCTGAAATATGGTATTCGCCATGAATTGTTTCATTATACCCGTACCCTCCAATATTGGTGGTCTCGCAACCGCCGTAGAGGCAAGAAAGGATGTGGCCGCCCGTGACTTCCACGCGGGTGTTGCCCCACACCTGCCCTGCCGTGCGCAGCCATTGGCTGTTGCCTTCGCCGTCAACCCCGTATGGATAGTAGCCAGAGCCACCGCCAAACACATTACCGTAGAAGGTAGCACCATCAAGGCCTGGTTTGGGTTTATGGGTCTCGGAGTCAAGGATATTGATGTCGTAGGGTAAGCCATTCTCGACATAGCCCCAATGGGCTGTCGGGGCCAAGGTAGCACTATTGGCCCACTCATCATCGGTATAAGGCCTGTTGTGGCCTTCGGCATCCACGATGCCTTCGCCAGCGCCGATTTGTCCGCCTTGGATTTTCACCCAAGTGCTGTCCAACACCTGGCCGTTTTCGGCGCCGCCATACACCGAGCCAAGCACGAAGGCATTATTTGAGATTTCCACCTCAGTAGTGACCGCGGAGGCCATCAGTTCAATGAGACGGTTCTCTTCTAAATCAATGATAGGAGAATTGGTAAGTTCTTCCACCCAGCCTTCGCAACCGCCAAACACATGGCCCCAGTCATCGGGATAGCCCGAATCGGTAATCATCTGCATGTTGTCCATGCCGATGGTGCCGCCGCTGACGGTCACCTTGGTATGCCCCGTTGACTTGACAAAGGCGATTTCGCTCACGTCATCACCCTCTTGTTTCCAAGTGAAATTGCCCACATTGCTCAATTCACTACCGCCATACACGTTGCCGTAAATACGGGCTGTGCCTGAAATTTCAACCTCGGTTTCCTTGACCAAAGAAACAAGCAAGGCCGATGATATGTGATGGTCTTCAATGCCAGTCTTGCTACCCTTGCCACCACCATACACGTCGCCGATGCTAAACTCGCTATCCTTCATGTGAGCAAGATTGCCCACCGTGCCGCCCGAAATCTTCACGGAGGTACGACCGTATGTATTATCGTTAGTGTTATCAGGCAAGGCTTGATAAGTATTGGATCCAGTAGAAATCACATCGACGCTGAAACCAGTTAGTCCGTTACGACCGCCGCCGTAAACCGAGCCTAAGACATTGCCACCCATCATCTCCACGGAGGTGTTGCCACCAACGCGACCTGCCGCGTAGGTCAACAGCAGTAAGTTACGTCCGCCGCCGAAAACGTTGCCATCCAACGACGTGACGCCTTCGGTGCCGATGGTGCCGCTCAACAGCTTGACATGGGTATCGCCCAACGTGTGGGCATCGGAGCCGCCGCCGAAGATAGAGCCGAAAACACGACCGTTTTCTCCAAGTGAGACCGTAACTTCCGTGCTATTAAGGTTACAATATTTCTTGCGGAGATTGTCGGGGTCGTTGCCGATACCCTTGCCACCGCCAAACACGGAGGCGTTCAGGCCTGTCCAATCAAACGGGCCAATGACAGCCGAGCCACCAATGGTGACCGTGGCCTTACCTGTGTTGGTTGTAGGAGCAAAACTGTTATCCCACTCACCCACCGAGGCCATATCGCCGCCGCCAAACACGTTGCCACGGACGGCACCGCCCGTGATTTCAACAGTAGTATTACCGTAGACACGGCCCCCTAACAAGAAAACGGAGTCCACCTTCCGCTGATATTCAGGACTGAGATTGGATGGATCCATGTGAAAGTGCCGGTAGGCATCAGCGCCATAGCTGCCGCCATAGACACTGCCGTAGCTATACGTGGAATCGGATTCGACAAAAACCCAATTATCATCCACATACTTCAGAGTATCACAGACAATCTCTTCCTTTCCAATAGTGCCACCAGTAACAGTCACCTTGGTATCACCCCAAATGGCACCTTGCTCTGAACCGCCAAAGACCGAGCCGAGGATTTGACCGCCGGAAGTTCCATTATTCATGCCAATAGAGACTGTTGTCTTGCCGCAGTGACCATGCTCAAGTCCTACAACATGATACATATCATTATTGTCTTTATACACTTGCACATTACCTTGACCACCGCCAAACACGTTACCCGTGCGGGTGTGGCTAATCATTCTCATACCATTAATGGTATCATATTGCGTCTTTTGATAATCAGGGTCATATAAGCCGAACTCATGCGCTGTACCAATTTTTGGAGAGCCGATGATGTTCACCCCAGAAGCGCTGGTGCCTATCGCATATCCTACACCATACCCTATCCAATAACCGACATTCGCCATTTGGCCGCCGCCGAAGACGGAACCATAGATGTCAGGATCGCCAGAGATGTTGACGATAGACTTGGCCACACGACCGAAATCGTCTTCGACATACTCATCCAAATCGCCACGACCACCGCCATACACGTTGCCTGCAGCCCGGTCGCTCCTCAACAAGTCGTCGCCATTATTGGCGAGATTGCCTATTGTGCCTCCACTGACCTCAACCTTTGACAAGCCGTGATGAATGGAATCGTACACAGCTCCTTGAACGAAGGAAGTCATCCAGCCGTCCTCGTCCACGCCGACGAGACCGACTTGTCCGCCGCCATATATATTGCCCAACACCTTGCCTTGCGACATGGTGACATGGGTATTGCCACCCACACGACCGACAGGGAATTTTCTTCCTTCGGTATCGAAATAATCCACATTACCCATGCCACCGCCAAACACGAGGCCGTCGTAACCCGAGAATCCCGTGGTGCCGATGAGGGTGCTCTTGCCTTGTTCCTGACCAATGACCACCAGAGTGCTATCCAAGACGTGGCCTTCCCTACTGCCGCCGAAAACGGTGCCGAAAACGGTGCCGCCTGTGAGGTACACCTGGGTTTTCTTCACGTTGGTCATGGTGTTGAACATGTTGCGGGGGTCGCCCATGCCTGCGCCGTAGATGTTGCCGCTGAGCGGATTTGCCGCAATCTGCACGGCAGTGCGCGGTATGCCAACGGTGCCTCCGTTCATCTTGACGGTGCTTTTGCCCTTCACGTCGGTGGTCTCATTGCCGCCATAGACGGCTGTGAGGATGTGACCTCCCGTGATTTCCACACGAGTGTTGCCGTTCACCTGACCGGCCGTGCGACGCCACACGCCTGCCTTGATGGGATAGTAGCCCGAACCGCCGCCAAACACGTTGCCGAAGAACGAGTGGCCGTTGGTGCCAACCAAGGCACCGCCTTGCGAGTTGTAGCCCGGTTCATCGGCGAAGATGTCGTAGAGGTGGTTGGTCGAGTATTCCCAAGCATCGCACTCGTGGAAAATGCCGTTAAGCGAGCCACTTGTGCCAAGCGCAGTTTCAATGGAGCCGTTGTTGATGGCTGTGATGGCAGTTGTCCATGTGTCTTCTTCATAAATGGGATCAAAATGATGGGTATTCCCGGTTTTGTAATGCCCAGTACCAATCTGTCCGCCTGCAATCTCGACAAAGGTGCTGTCCAACACCAGGCCGTTTTCGGCGCCGCCATACACGGAAGCCGTGACCACGGGCCTGATGGTGTTCTCGCCTGAAGTGGTGTTGCTGATTTGCAAATGGGTGCAATTGACCACGCCCAAGGCAATGGCTTTGGGATAAGTGATGGAGTCGGCCACGCCTTGTCCACCGCAGAAGATCCAGCCACGGTCGTCGTCGTCGGGGTTGTGGTTGGTCCAAGGCATCAACGAGCCATTGAGACCCACTGAACCGCCGCTCATTTTCACCGTTGTTAAGCCAGTGCCTTCTTCACATTCGGTCGGGACTTTCACGGTTGCAATGATTTCACTTTCCGGATCATTGGGGTCAGCGAGATAATTCACTGAGATGGCTGTTGCATCCACGAAAGTACCCACCGAGCCCATCTGGCCGCCGCCGTAAACACTGCGCTTGACGGTGCCGCCCCTCATGTCGACGGTGGCGTTGCCTTTCACCAAACCGGCAATCTCTTCTGTTTCTATGCCCATGCCGCCGCCAAAGACGGAGCCTTCGACGGAACCACCAATCATGTTTACATTGGTTTCTTGCTTCACCTGTCCGTAGGAGCCGCCACCATACACATTGCCCAACACCTTGTCAGTTTCATTGCCTATTTCGACATTCACCACGGCATTGCTGGCAGAGGCATACTGCGTCAAAGGAGCATGTTCGTCGATGATACCACGGCCTGCGCCGTAAACGTGGCCGCCGTAGAGAGACCCTGCTGCCGCACCACTACTCACGACCTCGCCGATGGCACCGCCATAGATGTTCACCGTACAGGTCGAAATGCCGGGATCATAGTCTGTTGTTGGAAGCGGACCCACAGTGGCCATTGAACCGCCACCATACACATTGCGGTGGATGGTGCCGCCGTTGACGGTCACGTTGGTGTTCAAAGTGACCGAACCTGCAGAGCTGCAATAGTCGTTAGAGCCGGCAATCTTGTCGATACCACGACCTGCACCGTACACGTTGCCGCGATAAACCCATTTAATAAGACTATCTGCTTCTGGGTATGTGGCAGGAGCAGTATATGCCACACCGATTTCACCTTTGTCGACGGTGACATTGGTGTTCCAGCGCACGTGACCGTTTTCGCCACCGCCGAATACCGAACCGTAGATTCGGGGTTCAGTCTCCTCATCGGGATCGCCAATGTTGACCACGGTCTCGTTGGAATAGCCGAGGAAGAAGTCGCGGCTGTAGTCGTAGCGTGCCGTACCCTCTGGATTGTCGACAGTAGCGAAAGTAGTGCCCTTCGACGAGCCGAAAACAAAACCGTTATTGTAGCCATCGCCCGGATAGCCAGTAGTGCCAATGGTGCCGCCGTTGACGGTGACGGTGCAGATGCCGCTGTTCTCGTAAGGTTCGGGCAAGGCTGATACATTAGTCAACTCGCCATAGCCCATGTAACTGCCCTTGCCCACCGAGGCCAAGTTGCCGCCGCCATACACATTGTGCAGCACTTGGCCACCATTGATGACGACCTCAGTATTGCCGTAAACCTTGCCGGAGGTGATGCTGCGCTGCGGAGAAGGTTCCAAATACGTCTCTCCTGTCGGGTCTTCAGGGTCCTTCAATGCGACCATATAGGTATCCGTGCCATGGCCGCCGCCGAAGACCGAACCTCTGACGAGGCCGTTGGTCAGCGTAACCTTAGTGTTTTCGTACACCGTGCCGTTCTCGCCCGAGCCATACACCGAGCCGATGATGACATTGGGTGTGGCATCGGTGATAGCATCTGAAGAAGGCGTAAAGTTTACATTGACTTCCGTTTCGCGTACGATAGCCAAAGTGTCCATGACACCTAACGGGCCTACATCGCCGCGTGCCGAGCCGAACACATTGCCGCTCTCGGCAATGGGAGCCGCCAAGGTGCCGATGTGACCTCCAAACACATTGACAGTGGATTTGCCCGTTAATGCACCCCCTGAAGGATACACCTGATTCAATGAGTCAGTGATTTTGCCATAGGTCAACTCGTAAGGCCAACTGAGCGAGGGTTCGCTCTCGTGATCAATGTAAAGGTGCTTCTTCGTGCGAGTGTGGTCGATGAAGCCCACTGAGGCCATAGCACCCGCGCCATACACGCTTCGGCTGATATAACCGCCGTAGATGTTGACCTCGGTTTGGCCCCAAACATAACCCGAATTGGGGTTGTATGTGTCGACAACATCATCGTTGTCACTGTCGTATTTGTCGGTACCGCAGCCTGCGCCGTACACGTTGCCACGATAAGGGAATTTATTCACCTTGTCGTCTTCACTCATGGCAGCATACTCCGTTGCCGTGCAGCCGATGGTGCCACTATATACATTGACATGTGATTCAAGATAGACGTGGCCGTTTTCGCCAGAGCCGTACACCGAGCCTTTGATTTTGGCATCGCCTTCGTAGGTTCCGTTGTTGTTCTTGCCTATATTTACAAAGGTGTAGGCCACATAGGTCAAGGTGTCCATGATTTGGTCGGGGGCCATGATTTCGCCACGGCCCGAGCCGTACACCATGCCGTTGTTGTTGCCATTGGTGCCGATGGTGCCACCCGTGATGTTAACACGGGCTATGCCACCACCCAAATAGGCTTGGAAATCGCCTTGGGCATTGTTTTTAAGGTAAGTACCCACCGAGGCCAAGGCACCACCACCATACACATTGTGCTTGATGGATCCGCCTTCGATGTTGACATTGGTGTTGCCAAACACGCGGCCAGCGGTAATGCTGAGCTTCTTCGCGTTGTCTTCGGTATAGCGGTCCGTGCCGCCACCGCCGGCATACACATTACCGTGCCAGCCGCCAACGCCTTCAAGGCCGATGGTGGTGCGCTTGTTCGAGTCGGTCTCTTTGATGGTGACGTAGGTATTGCCCTGCACATGGCCGTTGGCGCCGCCGCCATACACGCTGTTCATGACCGTGCCGCCATCCACTGTGACATGGGTATGGCCCACATAGGCCTCATCCACTACTTGGTGCATAGGCGTAAGGGGTTCCAATCCGTAAGGCCCTGTCCCGGGCTTGCGCGGACGACCCGGCAAACCACGGCTGCCGCCATACACCTCGCCGTTGTTGTGGCCATCTGAACCGGGAGAGCCGATGATGCCGCCGTTGATGTTGACATAAGTGTGGCCGCCTGACTCGATGCCGATGACAGTATGGTTATCCGGATCTTGTGATTCTTCTTCAGTAAAAGTGCCCACCATAGAGATAAGTCCACCGCCATACACACGGTTGTAAATCAGAGCGTTGTCTTGTATGGTGACGTGTGTGTTGCCATACACACGGCCAGAGGTGTAACAAAATTTCGGATTAGCAAACCAAGCAATAAAGTCTGTGCCCTTGCCGCCGCCAAGCACGTTGCCACGGGGAATCTCGCGACCCATGCCAAACTCGTCTTCCGCCGTTTCTGAATCCTTTTCGGCAAGTGTGTAGGTTGCGTCTAAGTATTCACCCGGATTGTCATCAATTCCAGAAGCAGGGACGGTATAACTGCCGTCGCCATGCAACGGCACGCCGCCTATGAGGGCATTGTCCTTGACGATGACATTGGTGCCTTTCTGCACATGGCCGTTCTCGCCGCTGCCGAACACGTTCAGCACTTGGGCATTGCCACTGATGGTGACCTCGGTGGTGTCGACAAAGGAATGGTCTCTCAACAAGCCGCCCGAAATGCCTCGGCTCGAACCGAACACCCAACCCTCGTTTGCGCCAAGGTATTTGAAGGCCGAGTCGGCATATTGGGAAGCAGACATCAACGAAGTCATGTTATAAAACTCCTTGACGCTATCCAATTCAGCAGGGGTCGGGCTGGTAAGGTCGGTTTTCTTGGGTCCGATAAGGGCGTTGCCCGTGACGGTGACGACGGTGTGTCCGCCTGAAGTATAAGTAGCCACACCGTTGTCGGCGGAATACATACCCACCGAGGCCATGTTGCCGCCGCCATACACCGCACGACGCACCACGGCATTGCCTTGGATGGTGACGCTGGTGTTGCCTTGCACGCGACCCGCATTGATGTCAAAGGTTGGGGCGTTGTTATTCGGATTGTGGCCGGTTATCAAATAGCCATTGCCGCCGCCGTACACATTGCCGTAATCGACACGGGTGGTGACTTGCATTTGTTTGTCCGCCACGCGATGCTTCAATCTCAGCGTATCGCCAATCGTGCCGCCATTGACGATGACGGTGGTGCTCTGCGTCACCTCTCCCAAGTTGCCTCCGCCATAGACGTTGCCTTCAATGAGGATTTGCGCCGAGGCCATGCCGCTGGTCAGCATCGCGCAAAGCATGAGTAACACTTTTCGCTTCCTTTTCAATACTTCCATCCGATTTGTATGCTTATGTTCCATCTTTTACGAAAGTTATGTTCTAAAGTTATATTTCCTGATTTATAATGGTTCAAGTTTGATTCTATTCCGTTGGTCCAACAATCACTTGTGCGCTGCCGTTGACATTACCATCGTTGCCACCGCCGTAAACGCTTCCCTTGATTGTGACTGGCTTGCCATCCTCTGGCCCGATGGTCACCTTCGGGTTGGTAGTGACATCTCCGAAGTTGCCGCCGCCAAACACATTGCCGGTATATATCTCGTTGTCTTGGATTATATCGTCGTCGTTAAAGTCGAAACCGCCTCCGATGACGGCTTTGATGATGTTCACTTCTGGTGAGATGCCGTTGGGGTTTTCAGGCTCGTATTTGGTTTGGTTGCTGGCACCGTACACATTGCCAACGAAGAGGCCGCAATCATTGTCAATGCTCTCCACATTGACGGTAATCTTGCCATCCACATTGCCGTTGATGTCGCAGCCGCCAAAAACATTGCCAATGGCGCCACCATACACATTGACGGTAATCGTGCCGCCAGTGCCATACAAATCATTATGTTCGGCCAAGTAATTCTTCAAGCGTTCCGAATAATCACCGGGATTGGCCTCAATTTCAGCAGCGGTGGGGAACCTCTTCACGTTGGCTGCATAGTCCCCAGCACCTTGGCAACCGCCAAAGAGATTGCCAATGATGCCACCCGTAATGTTGATGGTGATGGTGCCATAGACGGTGCCCAAACGGCATCCGCCGTAAGCGGAAAGATAGGTCTTTTGGTCGGAGCAACTGAGATCGAGCACCAAATCGCCAAACTCGTCTGCTTGATTTCCTCCGTTGAAGAGGTAGTCGGTAATCAATTCGCCACATAATCCGCCCGGATCTGTGCCGGCTCTGATGTCCACACAGTTACCCAAACGGTTGGAAGCACCGAAATAGTAACCGACATGGCCTCCGTTGACACGGCTGAAGGTGTGCTGCAAAGGCTCATTGTCGTCACCCACTATTCCTTCATGCCCCACATTGGCCTCTCCAAGGATGCCATTGCCGCCGCCGAAGATGAAGTTGAAACGCCCGCCATCCACAACGGTGTGTACGCTGTTCGCGTCGGCAGCATTGCTTCCGCCAAACACCTCTTCGACGGTGTTTTCGCAGCCGTGGATGAAGACATGGGTCACTTTTTCCGAGGTTTCAATACCGCCTTCAGGGGCATAGTCGGCCTGATTGCCGCCGCCAAACACCTGATAGATGGCGTATGTTCTGTCTTCGCCAGTGTAGGTATACACGTCCTTAGGAGTGTGTGCCGTTTGATAGACATCCACATACACGTCGGTTTGCGGCGAACCGTTGAGGTTGTTGCTGCCATAAATGGAGCAGTCGATGAAAGAGGCTTTGCCAAAATAGCTGCCATCGTCATTGACGCCGCCAACATAGACATGCACCTCGCCATACACCATGGCTGCCACATCATTTGCAGGATTATTCGCATCCTTATAGCCCAAGCCGCCGCCATATACGTCGCCTTGGACGGTGCCGTTGTCGATGTGGATGGTGGTATTGTTGGAAGCGTCAGTATTCACGCTGCCCAAGGCCGAGCCGCCGTAAAGGTCGCCGAACAGCTTCGGACATTCCGTATGGACTTCTTCACCTCCATCATACGCAACCTCACCAAAGGTGATGCCAATGTTGCCGTTTACATTGGTGGCCTCACCATAACCTCCGCCGTGAACATCGGCCGTGTGGGTATCGTCTGTACCAATCTGACCACACGTGATGTTGATGGTCACATCGCCTTCAATGTCACCAAGGGCATTGCAGCCGCCATAAACGCCCGAAAGCACCGTGCCGCCAGTTATTTCAACTGAGCTGTTGCCCGAGGAAGTGTAGACCGTGATGGGATGATCCGGGTCCTCAGGGTTGGGCAAAGTATAGCTTTCGATGACGATGCCTGCCCTATTGCCGCCGCCGTAGATGCTTCCGTCAACGGTGCCGCCGCCCACTAACAGGTAGGTATCGCCGCACTCGCCTGCATAGCCGCCGGCAAAGATGCTGCCCGTGCATTCGCCACCCCTCATTTCAACGCTCGTTGAGTCGCAATAGGGAGGCTCATATCCTAAGTAGGTGGAATTGTAATCATAGTTTCCGTTGCCGCCGCCATACACATCCTTGACAGCGCCTCCCGTCATATAGACCTGCGAAACGCCACCCACATGGCCGCTGATGTCGCTGCCGCCATACAAGGTAGCAGTGTGGTGGTCGCCGCCTTCGACGAGAACCAATGTGTTGTTGGTCACGCCGTTCATGCGGCATCCGCCGTAAACGGCTTCAGTCACGCGGCCGGTAGTTTGAACCGTAGTACCCCCAGCCGTATATTCACCACGCAGATAAACGCAACTGCCAAGATTTTCGTAAGTTCCAAAGGTCAAATCGCCCGTCATGGCACCCTTGTTGCAGCCACCATAAATGGTGCCCACATTTCCATGCAACAGGATGATGTCAGGCAAGGTGGTGTACAACTCGCCTTCGTTGTTGCCGCCAAACAGGGTTCCCACGTGATTGCGGGTATCCTCTCCCCCGTTTTGCACATTGACAAACACTTTGATGAAACCTTCCACGCTGACGCCGTTGCCGCCGCCATAGACATTGGCGACATAGCCTCCTTCGTCCCCGCCGTTGATGCCGATGTCGACAAAAATGTCTTTCTGTATGGGTAAGTCGCCCTCAACGCAAGTCACCACCGGCTCCAATGGGCCTGTGTAGGCAGAAGCATCGTCAAAGTTGGTGAAATACGCATAAAGTCCGTTGCCGCCGCCATAGACGGTATGGATGTTGGGCGTGCCCGAAACGCCGACATAGGTACACACTTTGGGATTTTGCAAGGAAGTAAGACCATCGGAAGCCATTTGATAGAAACTTGGCAAGACACGGTTCGAGATTTGTCCAGCCTTGCCCGAGCGGTCGTTGCCGCCATAGAGGGCACCGCCTGTTGCCTCGCCGATGCTGCCGCCCCACACTCTCACCTCGTTGCTACCATAGATGGAGGCCATGTTGCCGCCGCCAAACACATTGCCGTCGACTGTGCCGCCACTCATACGCACCGAGGCCAAACCAACGAGCGAAGGATAGGAATACGGGCTATGGTCTATGAATTTCTGGTCGAAACCGACGCAGGCCAAGTTGCCGCCGGCATACACATTGCCTTTCACCAATACCGTCCCGCTTACAATCACATGCGTTTCATTGTGGGTAGGAACGTCCATGCCAACATAGTTATGTCCGGGAGCGTAGTTGATGCCTTCAATGTAAGTGATGCCATAACTGTCTTTGCAGTGGTAGTAGCCGTTGCTGCCGGCAAAGAGGTTCTTGTAGACCGTGCCGCCCGAGGCCTCAACGTAGGTGGCGCCATAGACCTCTTGGTAATCTTCATTTGGATTGGTCGATCCGGGCGGATCAAACTGCGTCGCTTCCAAATCCACGCGAGTGCTGCCCACATCGCCGCTGACATTACAGCCGCCGTAAACCGTGCCCACATGTCCGTTTTGGAGTTTAACCCATGTACTATAGCCCACATTGCTCATCTGGCAGCCGCCGTAAAGATAATCCACCAATATTGTGGGACTGTTCAGCTCCACATAGGTGCCATATTTGAAAGTATAATCGTTGATTTCCTCAACATCGGGAAAAGTGATCACGCCGTCATTATCGCCTATCATGTCGCCAGCGTTACCGCCTCCATACACAGTGCCAATGCTGCCCGAGGTGAGGGTAAGGTTAGGCACCGGGGACATGGTGGCTTGGTTATTGCCGCCAAAAAGGGCACGCACATTGTAGATGCCTGTGCCGTCCCAGGCGTAGCCGCTATTGACGGTAATCCCATCCTCTTCCGAATAGCCGCTGATGGCATTGGAGAAGATCTTGCCGTATGCGCCGCTGGAGGCATGATCCCCAGGAGCGCAGTTGACGGTCAGGTTGGCCGCATACACGCTGGCCGCGTTGCCGCCCGCAAAGACGGTGTCGCACCGCCCGCCGGTGATGGAAATCTCCGTCGTGGAGCCATACACCTTGTTGCCGCCGCCAAACAGGTAGCCAATGCCGAAGTTGGTGCCATAGCCTTCAACGTTGGTACTGACCTTGGTTCCCCGGACTTCAATATGATGCTTGCCGTAGCCCTGCGTGCCGCCGAAGTTGTTGCCGCCAAACACGGCGAAGAGGGTTCCGCCCTTGATGATGATGGTGGAGCCATTAGTGGCATAGACAGGATTGTCGTCCTCGTCATAATCTTCAATATGGGTCACGAAGGCGTTCTTGGCACCGCCGAAGAGGGAGTCGACTTTCACATGGTCGTTGGCAGCCACGTTGATGGTTGTCTTGATGATAGAGGGGAAATACAAGGTTTTGTCTTCCGTGCCCTCGTTGGTCCACACGGGGGCGCCCACTTGGTGCGAGGGCGTCATGGCGTTCACGCTGGCACCGGGAGCCACCGCCTGCGACTTGTATTCGTTTGTGGCTGCCACGAACGAAGTGCCGTTGTAGGCATAGTAACCGTTGCCGCCGCCATACACCGAGCCGACCTTGACACCGATGCTGCTACTGGTGGTGCCGTAGGAATCGTAATCATCGCCGCTGTTGACACCCAAAGCGATGGTGGAGCCGTCGACACCATGCACCGCGCCGGCGATGTCGTTGCCGCCATACACCGCGCCGATGCTGTCGCAGTTGATGATGACCACCTCGGTCTTGCCGCCCACGTCGGCCATGCGGCCGCCACCAAACACCGCGCCGTAAATCAGGCCATTGGGTTGGCTCTTGGTGGTGAAACTATAAATCAAGCCGCTCACTGCATCAGGGATGGGCAGATAATCACTGCCGCAGTAGGCCGTGACCGTATAATCGTATTCCGTGCCGTATTCCAAACCGATGATGGCGTAGGAAGTGGCACCCTCCACCTCGTGGGAGTTGTTCCATGCCGACTCGCTATGCTTTTTCCAATACACCTTATATTTAGTGGCTGTAGGAACCCACGACACGGTGACATCCTCGTAGGTAATCACCGGCGCCGAGGCCTGAAGGGGGTTCTGGCACTGCGCCAGCACCGTGATGGTGGCTGTAGAGGTCTGCGTGACCGGTTCGTAGCCTTCTTCCAAATAGGTGACCGTCAGGGTCAACGTGGCATATTTATGGCTCGTCGTGGTGTTTGGCTGAGTGCAAGTGATGGTCGGCGAAGCAGGATTCCCAGGATCCCCGTAGGTCAGAGTGAGATAGGTCAGACCCTCTCCCGAGAGGCTCCACTCGTATCCGCTCACGGTGCCCGTGTGGGAGCTGGAGCTAGGGGCCGCACCGTTGGGGTAATGGTCTGTGTTGTCATAGAAATAGTGCAGTTCCTGGGAATAAACATAATATGGCGGCTTGTTGACGGCCTCAATATCATAGATGGTGTAGGCGGGCGTAAGGTTATAGGTATAGTTGCTTACCGTGCCGATACTAATCGTTTGGCTATTATTGTATTCCAAGGAGAAATCACCAATGACGAGGTCGGTGATGCCACCCGCCTCCTCGGAGATTTCCTCATCATGCGGAGTGACAGTCACATAGCGGTATGGGGCGGGGTTCGTAATATACGCCGGATCCGGATTATAACTATATTGCGACGACATCTTCCAACCGCTTTGACAGGTCAACCAAACAACTTCCCAGCATTGCCCTATAGAGTCAGGGACATGGTAATTGGGATCGCAGTCTGCCATTGAAGCGACATTATGCTTTTTGCCTCGCGCTATGCCCTGGTCCCAATCATAGAAATAATAGTTGTCGGTGGTATTGTTGAGGGCCGTTCCCGGGTGCGACGACAGCGACAGCGCACCGTTCAATTGCAGCGGAGCAGTGAGGTAACGGTATTTCCCCAAGTGGTCGATGAAATAGTAGTTGTGCTCGACATTGGGGCCTGAACGCCAAAGGCAACTGTCGGGATGGAAAACGCTGACATCCCTCAACACCCAATACCAATAGGTTGAGTCGTTACCCGAATGGTCGGGCATCGTAGCTTCCATTTTCACGTGTGCCAGATAATGGTCATAGCTACCGACGGTACGCTTGATGACATACTGAGGGTCGTCCTGCGCCAAGCCATTCATCGCAAAAGCCAACAGCAACAGACAGCTTGCCGTCAGTCGCCGTGCCATTTTCATAGTATTGCAGTTCATTTTCATTTCTGATTTCTTCATTGCTTATTCTCCTTCCTCAATCATTATTTGGATTGTTGCCTGAACCTGTGCCTTGTCCGTTGTTGTTGCTTTGACCATTCACTACTACTTTGGTGTTGCCACCAACCTCTCCCATGTTGCCGCCACCGTAGACGTTGCCGAGAACCTTGGTGCCGCCTTGAAGGATGACGGTGGTGTTGCCTGTGTTTGCAACTGGATCGCCGCTACCATCAAGAGATTGCATGACAGCACTTTGTTCACCGCCGCCGAAGACATTGCCAGTAGTGGTGTCGCCCTCTGTACCCACAACACTTTGACCTTTGATGGTAAGGGTGACGTTGCCTTGAACTGCACCGAGGTTGTCAAGGGAAACTTCGGTGTAGAACAGATTGCCAGTGATAGGATGACCGGTGTCACCATATGTGTGGGTCCATGTGTAGGTGTCGGAGGTGCCGCCTGGGTTGTAGGTAATCATACCAGTGTACACGTTGGCAACAGGAGGATTTTTGGTTATGTAATGGATGGTAACCGTGCCCGATGCAGCCGAGTAGCCCGCGCCGTAAACAGAACCCATGACGCGGGTGTCGGTAAGGGTGGAGGTTACGCTGCCCGTGACACCGCCAAGGAAGCCGGCACCATAGAAATTGTTTTTGACGGTGCAGTTCGTCAAAGAGCTGGTAACATCACCTGTGTTGGTAGTGGCGAACTGAGCCGAATAGTAGTAGCAACGGTTTACGACCTCATTCGATGTAGTACCAGTAGAGGTGTTAATCAGCTCGTATTCATAGTCGGCCTCGTAGGTATTTGGAGCCGTAGCGGCTGAACTGCCACGGTATTGGGCAGGGTGATATTTGCCTCTGACGGTAGAATTCCAAGTTTCGACGGAGTAAGGGGCAGCAACATTATCGGTATTGTCGTATTGTACATAGTTAGTACCACCATTACCAGCGCCGTAATAATGGCCAAAGACGGTGCCCGTGGCTCTAGTGTTTACAGTCTTGCCCGACATCATATTGCCAAACTTGGGACCGCCACAGTATTTTCCAACAATGCTATTGTCTATGACCACATCGATATCGCCTTTCACAATCTTGTAATAGTCGCCATCAGCTTGGGACATGACTCCACCACCATAGAACTCGCCTATCAAGGCATGGTTGATGCGCCAAGTGACATTGCCCGCAATACCTTCTTTATAAGCTGCAGCGATGGTACCGAAACGGCCGCCATCGATATAGCAATGGGGATTGTCGTTGAATGGTTTAACTTTCTCGTTGAATCCTCCAGTGAGGTAGAAAGAGCTGAAGTCACCACCAAGTGCGTTGACAGCACAATGGCGCGTCGTGTAGGCGGCACCAGCATTGACATGGGCCCCTGGTGTGAACGATGGCATGACAACATGACCACCGAGAATAACGTACGTAATATGCTGGTTCTCGTTAGAATTTTCATCTCCTTTTGTCCCCCTAGTGTACTGGTCATAGATGCCGCCGTTGAGGATGACAGGACCATTATCGCGAGTCTTTCGTTCAAACTCGAATTGCCCAAAGCGGATGAAAGCGGTTTCCGTGACCTCGAAGTGACCACAAGAGCGGAAACATCCGAGGGAGAAGAAATTTTGGGAGTCGTTTAACTTACCTGCAATACCCAACTCCACCACAGGCAGGAAGTCAAAGCGGGCAGGTGAAATAGCATTACGGCTGGTACCAGTACCGAGTTGCCATTCAAGGCAGTAGTCAGGCTCCTCGTCGAAGTCAAGGTCCACGCTCATGATGGTAAAGCCGATTGTTTTATCCGTATTGACGGTGACAGCATTATTACTGTTCGACTCCTGAACGTTGCCCACCAGCACGATGGCATGGTCATAAACTGTCTTTTTCACAGTGATATTGTCAATTACATCCCTGATTTTTGTATTGTATACGTTGGATCCGTTTAATTGGCTGTTGCGGGTGCCTGCAGGGGCGAAATGAACGCCAGTGTTTCCTTCAGTGATGTTGACACGATCGAAGCTGTAGTTGTCATCACAGACATAGATGGCCTTGCCCCAATAGGCCTCGATGGTAATGGCCGTGACGCCATCAGGAACATAGTAGTTGCCGCCTTGAGCAAAGACGCGACCCGAGACGCTGTAGAGATCTTTGTCGGTGCATTTGCGGTCGGCGAAGTTGTAGCCATCTTGCCAGTGGGCCACAAAAGAACCTTGTGTGCCGCCGGTGACGGCAGTGACCTTCCAGCCCGTCACCACAGAATCGGTGTAGTTGCCGGCATACTTCTCGGCCCAAGTGTCCCCTTCGGGGTCGCCGAAGACGGTGTTGAAATAAGGTAGCTGCACCTTGTAGTAACCAAAGTCATAGTGCAAAGTGTCCATATCGGTGATGGGAATGGAAAGATCTTTGTCAGCGGCATCGGAGTGGGTGCCCGACTTGACGGTGACCGTCAGTGTACCGAGTTGCTTACCCTGATACGGGTTGGCTGTGGTGCGGTCGAACCAAGGCGTGCCCGTGTTGCCGTTGACAACGGAGGGATATTTGCCGAAAGGCTTCAATATCGGATAAGGCGCGAGGTTGGGGTCGACAACCCATTTATACATCAACGAGGCATCCTTGGGGATAGCTTGCACCTGGGTAGTGGTCAAAGTGCTAGGAGCCACGTCAGAACCCACCCACCAGCCACAAAGCTCACGGTTGCTGTTGAGGAGGCTGCGGTGGAACTCAACCTGAGTCAGGTAACGCTCATCGGCAGGGAAAGAGCAGTTATACTCCGTGGGGTTGCCGATGACTGCGGGGCCTTCACTTTTATTGGGGTGTCCGTTGGCTGCAGTAAACTTTGAACCATTACGGAAGTAGTTGTAACTGCTGATGCCCGTGGCAGCGGCATTGGTAATCAATTCGCCGCCATAAACACCGTATTGGTTGGTACCGCCGAGGATGTCGCCGTAGAACATGCAATTGACAATAGCGGTACGGAGATTGGCGTATTTACCATCCGATTCGGCAGCAGTGCTAGCATAGTTGTTATAGCCCACGATGCCCGAAGCGGTAGTGGTGGCACTGACATCGGCATAGCTGTAACAGTTGATGACGCGCGAGTCATCCTCCAGATTGCCAACAATTCCACCAGCACAAGCCCCTGTAGTCGAGACAATAGGATGCGATTCAGGACCATCAGGGAAGTCGGCGCTGTTGGGCAGGATACCACAGTTGTAAATGCGGCTATAACCTTTGGCGGTGCCAGCAATAGCTCCTACAGCAGCTTCAGAACTGCTAATATTGACATTCTTAAGCGTGACATTCTTCACCACACCGCCGTCGACGGTATTGAAGAGGGGGTGTGTGAGGCCGGTAAGGGTTTGGCAATTGCCATCGAAACTACCTGAGAAAGGCTGGGTGATAACACCTGCCCCGCTGAAATCGAGAGGATCAGTAGAAATGACTTTATAGTACTTAGAAGCTTCAGCCTCTGTGTTTGCTTTATCGATGAAATCTGCCACATCACTCTGATATTCGATGGTATATGGGTCATTTGCCGTTCCGTTGCCACCCATACCCTGAGTCAAATAGACAGTAGTCACACTGGAGTTGCTGTAATTCGAGGCCACAGCCATGGCCTTAACGGTGATGGGCAGAGATACTGCCACTGAAACGCCCGAGAGTATGCTACTACTCGACGTAGTTGGTTCGGGTTGCGTGCCGTCACCAATAGTATAATAAATAGTGACACCCGAGTTGGGAAAAGAACATGTGGCAATAAAACCAGCGTTACCGTTACGGGTAATGACAGGCGCATCACATTGAAGCATAACCACATTGCTGCCCACGGCTGAAGTAATCATACCCTCTTTCACTGCGATGGCCTTGATGGTGACGTTGCTGACATTCTCCGTCAATGGTTCCATATATACTGGGCTCGAAGTGGTGGTGGGGGTGCTGCCATCGGTGGTGTAGTAGATGGTGGCACCTTCTGTTGCTGAAGTGATGGAGATGGCATTGTTGCCGTTGTTTTGGATAGTCGGTGTGGCTACCTGCTGAATGCTCAACTCTGCGATTACAGAATTGTTGTAGTTGGCATGGACAGCAATGGCTTTCACTGTGCAAGCTGTGCTGACCGCAAAAGGCGCATTATACTGCATTGTACCCACTTGGCCAGGTTCGGGGTCGGCACCTGTAGTGGTGTAATACAGAGTGGCATCTGAATCAGCACAAACAAGCGTAACCTCATTACTGGCAAAGTTGTTGGTATTGGCAAAGGTAATAGTAGGTGGCAAGCAGTACAGAGTAAAGGTTTCGGAACCCATTTCGGAATCAATCATCCCGTCTTTTCTGGCGATGGCCTTGACGGGCTGTCCCGACTGATTGTAAGGAAACACGAACGGTTCTGTATATGGATTGACGCCTATGCTCGGCGTATTTCCAGTGCCAATAGAGTAATAGATGGATGCTCCCGAGGTACTGGTGATGGTAACCTCATTGTTGGTATGGTTAAGGGAAAAAGTCGGGGTGGCCACCTTTTGGAGATCGTAAGTGAAAATCTCAGAAGGAACGCCGTGTCTATATGCAATGGCACTTAAGGTAGTTGCAGTGTTTTGCACAAAAGGACCTGTGCCTCCCACTCCGTTATATAGTGTCGACGAAGAAGAGGGTGTGGCACCATCAACAGTATAATAGATGGATGCACCTGTAGTGGCACATTCAATAGAAACCGTATTCGTTGTATTATCGAAGGTGATTGTAGGCGTTGCAACAGAAGCATCTTCAAACACCCATTGTTGACCAACACTACCAGGTTCTTTGTATAAACCAATAAGACCAGTATAATATTTAGGGGAGGTACCCGTTCCATAGTAATAGTCCGTGTTACCACCGCTTGGCGTCCAATATATATAACCATTACTTGGCCAATTGGATGGTAAATCTTTCGGCTTAATATTATAATTGTCATTGGATCTCTTGGTTATAACAAACTTCGCACTATCTGCATCTATAGGGGAGTCAAGCTGTACAAGGTGCATGGTCTTACGATGCGAATCACCATCATGAAATACCCGACGAAAAACCACATACTTTTTCACGGAATTATGAATGGTTGAGATATAATAATCGTCACCCTCACCAACTTTTTCAATTCGCCAAACTGTTTCCGCACATTGCCCATCTTTGTGGGTCGTCAAATAAGGAGTATCCGTATTATTATCCCACGCCCATCTTGTTACAGAAACGGTCTGATCTCCACCATTGGAAGCTGGCACTAAATAATACCTGTTATCGACATCATTTGCATCATAGTCCCTAAAACAAGCAATGTAATAATACCCTGAATAATCAGCCCGTGTCTGTGCCACGGCTTCCTTTGCTCCCAGAAAGCACAGTAAAAATAGGGCCAGCACTGCCAGCCTATTTCTTGTTGAAATGTATTTTTCTCTTTTAATCATAATACAAACGTCTCTTTTTCAAGTCAATAACTAAAAACTGCCGCACCACATGACGGTGCTTTTAAAATGCGCGCAAAATTAAGCAAATTTTCCCAATAAATACAAGGATTCACGATGGTATTTTTGGATTTTTGTCCACAAAACCTGTCCCCAAGCCCAAAACGGAGCAAACAAAACCGTCACAAATATCGCAAGGCCGTATCTCATTCCAATATCCGTTGCAAAATGATTTCTCTTCATAACAATAAGGTTTTTCATTCAACTTATTTATAAATAAAAAATGTAATAGCAAAAAACGTGCAAAAGTAGAAAATAAATCCAAAATAATGTATGCCTATTAGCAGTTTTTTGCCCATTGATAGGGGGGGGGAACTAATTGATTATCAATTAATTACAAACAAATTAATAAATTATGGAAAACAAGCAATATATTTCGACCGATTTTTTCACGGAAAATGGAGGATTTTTCAATGAAAAAAATGCCTTTTTAGACTTTTTTGCATTGTCACCTTATTCCCATGTGTCAACATTATGTTTTCGCTGCTATAACTCAGTTTATTTACGACCTAAGGCAAAGGCACACCAAAGCCGCCAAGACCATCAACAAGGGGATGATTTTGCTCTTGATGTTCTGCTCGTGGAAGCCGAAGATGCCGTAGATGAATGACACGACGAGGCGCACGCCGTAGAGGATGAGCGGGATGAGCACCACCACGGCGGCCTCCTGCTTGAGGCCCGTGAGGTAGATGACATCGGCCACGGTGACAAACACCGCCATCGCCACGATGCCCCAACGCCACTCGAAAGGCTGCTTCCCCCGATTAGGCCTCCAAATGAAGCAGAACAGCACCGCCATCATCAGGAAGTCATAAATCGTGTACCAGGCCTGAATGGTCGACGGCGAAATGCTCTCCTTGCTGAGGAGGAACTTGTCGTAAACGCCACTCAAAGCCACCAAAACCGCCGAGCCGAGAAGCATATACACCCACTTGTTCGACTTGAAATGGATGCCCTCCAACTTGCCCGAACGGTTCATAAAGTAGAACGAAATGATGGCCAAAACTACACCCGTGCCTTGCAGCCACGTCAGGCTCTCGCGGAAAACGAAAAACATCAGGATAACCGTGATGGCAGGCCTGAGTTGGTTGACCGGCCCGACTACGGTGATGGGCAGGTGTTTCATGGCAGAATAGCTGAACATCCATGAGCAGAGGATGAGGGCTGTCTTGCCCAATATCAACAGATGTTGCCGTGCCGTAATCGGCTCGATGAAAAGTTTCTGCATGAAATCGCCCTCGAAAAGGCCCGGATTGAAGTGCGACAACAGCACGAAAGGCAAAAACAGCAGTCCGCTGATCATGGTGCTGTAGAACAAAACGGGGATGATGGCGTTATTGACGACGGTCTGCTTCTTGAAGATGTCGTAAAAGCCCAACAAGACGGCTGAAGTCAGCGAAAGGATTACCCACATGATTTAAAAATTAAAACACATCTTCGTGCGTTCCAGTATCAAACAAATAAAGCAAACAACGATTTCTCACAATACGGTACACCAACACCCAATCAAATTGAATATGACATTCACGAAAAGCCTTGTAGTTGCCTGAAAGTTGGTGATCCTTATGCTTGGGATCCAAGGGGATACCTTCAGCCAATTGATGCACCACATCATCAAGCAGAGAAATGTCGAGACCACGCTTTTTTGCCAACTTGTACGATTTCTTGTACCGGCTGGAAAATTCGATGCTCATCATGGCTTATTCGTTTATTTTTTTCAAATAATCGTCAAAGTCGCGGCATTTGGTGGTGCGTCCGTTCTTGAAATCGTCAATGGCTTCGTCAAGACCTGATTTCTTTTTGGTCGTCTTGGCCTTACTGATGCCATCGAGTTTCAGCAAAGCGGCAATCAACCCTTTCAAGGCTGGGTTGGTAGCATCATATTGCAAAGTAATTGTTTCCATTTTTGTTTTTTGTTTTCGCGGCAAAAGTACAACTATTTTTCGATATGGGAAGCGTTTCGTTCCAAATCAATGAAAACCGGCAAATGGTCACTAAATCCGCCGATGTAGCGCGGGCCAAGATAGGTGCGGAAAAGTTTCTTGCCATGATAGGTCTCGTCGTCCTCAAACAAGAAATCGGCATGGAAAATTCTCGCGCTACCTTCCTGATAATGAAGCCCTACCCTATCGTCCATCAAACCTTTTGTAACAATAATCTGGTCAAAAACCTGCCAGTCGGCTTGATGTTTCAAGGTGCCTTCAAAGCCCAAGCCCTCCGTTTTCCCAAACAAATTGACAAGGCAACCGTCCTCCATTTCTGAAGGATGCCGCGCCCGAAGCACATCGTAGACGCTTGGGTCGGTGGGACAGTCGTTCAGGTCGCCCATCATAATGATTTTGGCCTGATAGCCTTCGGGCATGGAAGCGCAAATTGAGTCGACCTTGGCACGCAAAATCGCCGCCGAGCATGAGCGTGAGCCTACCGTTTCCAATTCACCGCTATACCTTGACGGCCAATGGTTTACGAAAACATGTATCGTATCGGCATGTTCGACGCTGGAAGCGTCGACTCCAATGAACTTCGCATACAAAATATCCCTCGAATGATATGCCGTGTCCTCGGGATTAACATACGGGAAAACCGCACTTTCCACCAATCGGAAATGGTCAAGTGAATACGCAATGGCCGGGTCGATGCCGCGTTTGTCGGGGCCTTCGTAATGCACAAAGCGGTAGTTGTGCCTCTTCAAGGGCGTTTGCTCGAAAACCGCACTCAACACATACTCGTTCTCCACCTCACACATCCCAAAAATGCCAATGGGCCGATTCTCCGACATCGCCAAAATCGCCTTGTACATGTTGTTCCGCTTCTTGTAGAACCGCGCTTTCGTCCAATGCTGCATCCCGTCCTCGGTGAAGGCATTGTAGGACTTCGTGCTGTCCACAAACGGGTCGAAGAAGTTCTCCATGTTCCAGAAAGCGATGCGGATAGGAACTTCTTGAGCAGAAACAAATTTTGTCATTACAAAGCACATCAAAAAGAGCAAGACTTTCTTTTTCATAGCAGTTTCTGTATTATCCGCTGCAAATGTAGCGAAATGTTTTTACTTTTGCGCCATGAAACCAAAATTGGTACTCATATTGTGTCTGTTTGCAGCAAACCTCGGTCATGCGCAAAACGCCCATTTCTGGGACGGCATTGAAACCTTCGACGGCCCTACTGATGAAAACCCCATTTTGGCAGCGCAAATCGATTTTTATTTCGACAAATTCGTTTCTCCCCTACCCGATTCCATCACATTGGAAATCAGCCGTTTGATTGATAAGACAAACGACAATACCGAACTCCGCGATTTCATCCTTTGGCACTTGCTGGAGCGATACCGCCACCCCGAATACATGAGCCAAGACCAAGTGTTTGTCTGGCTCTATGACCAATACTTTTCCCAACTGGAAATCAAGGACTTGAACGCTACCAATCTTGCCATGATTCAGGAAAAGGCAGAGCGTTTTCGGAAGCTCGCGCTTTTCAACGTCGCACCTGACATCAAATTGAATGATTCCATTGATTTACAATCCATTGAAAGCAATTACACGGTGCTTTTTTTCTATGACCACGACTGCGACCTTTGCCATCAGGAAATGCGGGATTTGGACTCGGTTTGTACCGAACATCCTGATATTTCTGTGCTTGCCATCGACTTGAACATGGAAAGTTCGGGCGGAATTGCAATCCGCCCGAAAGGAAACCGGGATTTGAAATCCCCTATTCAATATCGTCGGATTTCAAATCCGTCGGAACTGATAGCGTTGTCCGATGCCTATGACATCGAAACCACACCATTGATTTTCGTTTTGGACAAGGGCAAACGCATCATTGCCAAAAAGATACGGGCGCGACAGATTCCGTTGGTGCTATAAATTCCTGTCGCCCCTACGGGGCTAATTGGTCGCAATTGTTTGATTGTCGGCAGGGGTTTACACCACCTGCCTAAAATCTTTCGTCCCTACGGGACTAACCCAATAAAAATGCTCTCATTTCAGGAACACATTTTTCCGCTTCTTCAAACAACTTCCACTGCGCTCGCGTGCGCACCAGATTGTGGGTAGCGTACTTTATCTTATAATAGGTGTTGCCGTTGATATAGTCCGTGAGGAAACGCACCGCCTGCATATAGGGGAACAATGTGGCTGCATATGGCAAATTCTCCTTCTCAATCGGCAGAAGGAATGAGTTTGTGCCTTCCAAATAGCCTTTCGCAAAGGCCTTGAAGATCTCCATGTTGAAGTGGATGTTGTCCAAATTCTGGTCGTCTTCTGCGCCTGTGTTGGCGGCAGAACGCAAAAAATCACCAAAGTCAGAAAAGATGAAACTTGGCATGACAGTATCCAAATCAATGACACACAGCACATTGCCATCCTTGTCGAAAAGCATGTTGTTCACCTTCGTGTCGCAATGGCAGATGCGTTTGGGCAACTTGCCTTCGCGATAAAGACGCTCGCCGAGGCACATTTCTTCGGCCTTTTCCCTGATTTTGTCCACAAACTTCTTCACCTCAACCTCGCGCATTTGCCCGATGCGGTCCTCTGCCACGGCATCCTCCATTTGTTTCAAGCGGAACTCAATATTGTGGAAATCGGGAATGATTTCACCAATCGGCGTTTCAAGGTCGGTCAACAGCGACTCGAAATCGCCGAAGGAACGGCCCGCATAATAGGCGTATTCCGGCGTTACGGCCTCGTAAGTGTAACTGTCGGAAATGAAGTCCATCACACGCCAATATTTCCCATTTTCGACGATGTAAGTCTTGCCCGTGTCGGCTTTCAGGAAATGCAACACGCGGCGGTTAATGTCTTTAATGCTTTGACTCTCATATTTTTGCCGAATATGGCTCGTCACGGCTTCGATGTTGTTTTGCAACATGTCAACATTGGTGAAAACGGCGTTGTTGATGCGTTGCAGCACATATTTTGGTTGGCCGTCCACCAAAATCTTATAGGTGTCGTTGATGAGTCCGTTGCCCAAAGGCGCAATGTTTTCGATGGTTTTCGGGTCGACGAAACGGCCCGCAATGGTGAAAAGTTCGTTCATAAGGATAAAATTTTTGCGAAAATAGGAATTTTGTACTGATATTTGACTGCGTCGAAATATATTTTCCTAATTTTGTCCGCAAATTAATACTCACTCTATGAAAAACAAGTTTTTACACCTCATCATCGGCCTCATTTTGTTGGCCTTCGCCACTTCATGCGGCGAGAAAAAGGAAACCGAAGTCCGCAACTACCGCATCATCGACCACACCATTGTTTTCGACGAACCGCAACGCATTGAAGGACAGAAATCTGTGCTTCAATTCACTGTAGACCCTATCGAAAATGTCCGCCTCGGCTTCATCGGTCTTGGTATGCGCGGCCCCGATGCCGTCGACAGAATGACTTACATTGATGGCGTGACCGTCAATGCCCTTTGCGACATAGAGCCTGACCGCGTTGAAGCCGTACAAACCAAGATTTTGGAAGCCAAAGGCCTGCCGCGTGCAGCCGCCTACACGGGCAACGAAGGCTGGAAGGAACTTTGCGAGCGCGACGACATCGACCTCGTCTACATCTGCACCGACTGGAAAAACCACGTTCCGATGGCTGTCTACGCCATGCAACACGGCAAACATGTGGCAGTTGAAGTGCCTGCCGCCACCTCGATTGAGGAGTGCTGGCAACTCGTGGACGTGGCCGAACAAACCCAACGCCACTGCATGATGCTCGAAAACTGCTGCTACGATTTTTTCGAACTGACCGCGCTTAACATGGCGCAACAAGGCATGTTCGGCGAACTCATCCACGGCGAAGGTGCTTACATCCACAACCTTGAGCCTTTTTGGCACGAATACTACGCCAATTGGCGTTTGGAGTTCAACCAAAACCACGCTGGTGATGTTTACCCCACCCACGGCTTGGGACCTCTCTGTCAGGCATTTAACATCCACCGTGGCGACCGCATGAAGACCTTGGTCTGCATGAGCACGCCGTCCTACAACGGCAAGAAAATCGCCAAGGAGATGATGGGCGTGGACGACTTCGCCAACGGCGACATGACCACCACAATGATTCAAACAGAAAAGGGCAAGACCCTGCTCATCGAGCATAATGTCTACACTTACAGGCCTTACAATCGCCTATATCAACTTACTGGAACTGAAGGCTTTGCCAACAAATATCCAACGGCAGGTTTCACCGTTCTTGAGGACAAGTTGCCCGAAGGTTTCCTCGCCGAAGGTCAACACCTTAACCCACATGGCTTTGTACCCGCTGAGGTGCGCGACAAGATTATGAAGGACTACCTCCACCCCATCGCGGTTGAAATCGAGGAAAAGGCCAAGGAGGTGGGAGGCCACGGCGGCATGGACTTCGTGATGGATTACCGCCTCATTTATTGCTTGCAACATGGCTTGCCGCTTGACCAAGACGTTTACGATGCCGCCGAATGGTCGTGCCTCGGCGAACTGACCGCAGCCAGCATCGAAAACGGCGGAATGCCCGTGCAAATGCCCGACTTCACGCGCGGCGATTGGAATAAGGTTCAAGGGTATAGACATGCAAAATAAACCTGATGGATCAAATTTTTGAACAGTTTTATTTTGCCGCCACCGAGCGGAAGAAAATCTCTGCATCTTTCCAAACGGTGTAGTCGCGGGCATACAGCAGATTCAACTGGTTTAGGACATCGGGGTCGGTGTCCTTTTCCATATAAGAGGCAGGATTATAGACACCTCGGCGGATTTTGGGCAGCTTTTGCGTTTCGTCGGCAGGCGAACAATAACCCACCCAAGTCTTTCGGCCAAACAACACCGAAACGGCGTTCTTCAGGAACCTTACGGGCTGCTTCACCATCAAGGCCAATGGCAGCCAAAATATGATGCTGAATCCGCTCATCAACACATCAAAAAGGCGTTTGTTGCGACGGTTGGCCACGGTGTCAATCGCCTTAATGTCAACAGTATAGAGGTCGCCGCGTGTGTTGATGCTGTTGCTGCCGATAATGGACAGACTGTCTTCGGGAGCAATCTTGTAATCCACATTGGAGGCGTGCCAGTCCACCATCTTGTCGATGATGACCTGATGCGGCACATCCTTCGAGCAGAAAATAACCTCCGTAATCTTGTAAATCTCAATGATGTCAGGCACTTGAGCAAGGTTGCCAATGAATCCTTCGGGAGCCTCGCCTTGCGTTTCCGAACTCACCAAACCGATGAAATCCGGCTTGATGGAAGTGCTTCCCAAAATGGCATTGACCCGCTGCGTTTCCTCCGGGCTGCCAATGACCAAAAAGCGTTTTTTATCCGTCCTTTTCGATTGGAAATTCTCGTTGCCCATCAAAATGCCGATGAAGCGCGTGAGGCTCATCTCCAAAGCCAACCAAATCATGCCGAAAAGAATCAAGGCTCGCGAAAAACGCAGTGTTTCAGGCAATAAGGCGTAAAGCACCAAAATCACCGCACTGCCGAAGGCCACTCCAAGGATAGCTTTCGCAATGCTGTAAGGTTTGTCGTAACCTCCTGTGAAATAAGTGGATAGCAACCAAATCAGGATATAAATCGGCAACACTGCGGCAAACAACGCCAAGGGATAGGTGCCCGACCCGCCGTAGATGTTGCGTCCCCAAAAATAGCTGACGACCGCCAGACCGCCATAACCCAACACCGCATCGAGGAACGGAATGGCCGCCTTGTGGAAAAACTGCGACACCAACGCGAAAAACGCCTTGAGGTAGATGGCTATATTAATAAGGAATGAGAACGACCGCGCCCATGAGTTGCCAAAGTGCTTTTTGGCGAAAATCTCCATAGCGCGATAAAACACGAACACATAGTTGACGCTGGTTTTCTTGGTGCTCTCACCCTTGTAGTGGATGATGCGGGTTTCGGGGAAATAATAGTTTTTGTAGCCACCTTGCGTGATGCGATACGACAGGTCGATGTCCTCGCCATACATGAAAAAGGTCTCGTCAAGCAGGCCGACTTTGTCCAACGTTTCCTTGCGCATGAGCATAAAGGCACCAGCCAAAATCTCCACTTCGTTGGTTTCGTCGTTGGAGAGATGGCCCATGTAATACCTTGCAAAACGCTTGCTATGCGGGAAGAGTTTGGCCAAGCCGAACATCTTGTAGAACGCCGTCTTCGCCGTAGGCAAACCGCGTTTCGATTCAGGCAAAAACTGTCCCTTGCCGTCCACCATCTTCACGCCGAGGCCACCCGCTTCAGGGTGACTATCCATGAAAGCGAGGCATTTGCTGAAAGTGTCGTCTTCAACTACCGTGTCGGGATTCAACAAGAGCACATATTCCCCCGTGGAAACCTTGATGGCTTGGTTGTTGGCGCGACTGAAACCAACATTCTCCTTGTTGGCGATGACCTTCACCTCGGGAAACTTCTGCGCCAGCATTTTCAATGAACCGTCAACGGAATTGTTGTCAACGACAAACACCTCACCCTCAATGCCTTGCATGGCGCGACGCACCGAATACAGGCATTGTTCAAGAAAGTATTCGACATTGTAATTGACGATGACGACAGACAGTTTCATACGTCACGGAAACATTATTCAGGTTTGCTATCCAAATTGACTTTCACGGCATTGAAACGCCTACCATCGTTTTCAGGCAGGCCATCGCCGATGTTCTCCAAACCGCAGGCGTTCAATATCTTACCTTTGATGTCAGTGTTTTGCATCCAACCCGTAAATTGCTCTGCACCCGGCCCGTAGGCGTACACCATCACGGGCAGACAGGTGTGGCTTCCAGTGGAATAATTGAAAACCATGTTGGTATATTTCCCTTTCGGGTCGGGCAAGGTCAGGCCGCCGGTTTCGTGGTCGGCAGTGACGACGACAAGCGTGTTGCCATGTTCCTCAGCGTAGTCCAAGGCCAATTGGATGGCATTGCTGAAATCAACAACCTCATTGACCATCCAAGCTGAGTCGTTGCCATGACATGCGAAGTCGATTTGCGAGCCTTCCACCATGAGGAAGAAACCGTTTTCAGCATCGTCCAAAGTCTGCAAAGCCGTCTTCACGGCACGAGGCAGGAAGTCGCCACGCTTGGCAGCAGGCGGCATGTGATCGTCGTTGGCCAAAACCGCATACTTCTTGCAAGTCACATCAATATCGGCAAGGGTGTCGTACACTTTCCAGCCCAATTCGTTCTCCATGCGTTCAACAAGGTTGATGCCGTCCTTGCGCTGGTTGAAATGCTTCATGCCTCCTCCGATGGCCAAATTAATGTTTTTTGCCTCAGCCAATTGCAATGCGATTTCCTCATATTGGCGACGATGTGGCACCTTGGCATAGAAACAAGCAGGCGTGGCATGGGTGATGTAGCTCGTCACCACAATGCCCGTTTCCTTGCCTTGCTCGGCAAAGACCTCAAGCAGGGTCTTTACGGGAATCGAGTCGGGATTCATGCCCACCATAGCGTTTCTGGTCTTGTGGTCGCTGGCCAAAGCCGTACCACCCGCCGCCGAGTCGGTGATGTCGTTACTGGCCGAGTGTGTATCCACCACGCCGATGTAAGGGAACTTGGGGAAAACCAACTCCTGACGGGTGGCCAACATGCCGGCATAGACTTGCGGCAAAGCCGTTCCGTCACCGATGAAATAAATGACGTTCAATGCTTTAGGAGGTTCTTGGGCAATTACTTTTTTACTGCCAAATGAGGACAAAGTGCCCAAAAGTATCAGGGCAAAAAGGGAGTAAAGAGATAGTTTTTTCATATTGGATGGATTCAATTGTTCGACTGACAGCCGCTTGGCGTCTTTGCGAACACAGTGAAGCAATCCAAAGGACAAACTGCCAAAGTGGACTGCTTCGTTCCTCGCAGTGACGCAATGCGACAAAATAACAACATAAAAATTAGCCGTTTTATTGCTTTCGAGCAACAACTTTTTTCACGGCCTCAACGATGTCGGGTGTGTCCAAATGATAGAATTTCAGCAGTTCTTCAGGCTTTCCGCTTTGTCCGAACTCATCATTAATGGCGACCATCTCCATCGGGCAAGGCATGTTCAAGGCCAAAACCTGAGCAATGCTGTCGCCCAAACCGCCATTGCGCTGATGTTCCTCCGCCGTAACCACGCAACGGGTCTTCCCTACTGATTTCAGCACGGCTTCCACATCCAACGGCTTGATGGTGTGAATGTTAATCAACTCTGCATTGATGCCCATCTCCTTCAAAATCGGCAACGCTTGAACGGCTTTCCAAACAAGGTGGCCGCAAGCAAAAATGGTGACATCATTGCCTTCTTGCAGCATTTGCGCCTTCCCGATGATGAACTTCTCGTCCACAGGGGTGAAATTCGGCACTTTCGGGCGACCGAAACGCAGGTAAACAGGTCCGTCGTATTCGGCGACGGCGAGGGTCGCGTTCTTGGTTTGGTTGAAGTCGCAAGGCACGATGACCGTCATGTTGGGCAACATCTTCATCAGGCCGATGTCCTCAAGGATTTGGTGCGTGGCGCCGTCCTCGCCGAGGGTAAGTCCGGCATGTGAGGCGGCAATTTTCACGTTCTTGTTGGAATAGGCCACGCTTTGGCGAATTTGGTCGTAGACGCGCCCCGTGGCAAAAGCCGCGAAAGTACCCGTGAACGGCACGAAACCGCTCAAAGCCATGCCAGCCGCCATGTCAATCATATTGGCCTCGGCGATGCCCGTCTGGAAAAAACGGTTGGGAAATTCCTTGGCGAAGTCGCCCATTTTCAATGAGCCGGTGAGGTCGGCGCAATAGGCTACCACCTTGGGATTGCGGCGACCTGCTTCGAGCAAACCTTCACCGAACCCCGATCTTGTATCTTTTTGGTTTTGAATAGTGAAATCCATATTTCTATGTTGAATTGTTGATTGTTTAATTGTTGAGCTGTTGGTCGGGGCCTTCGACAGGCTCAGGCACCCTCAGTCTCGTAAAAACAAGGTCCCTGAGCTTGTCGAAGGGCCGGCATAAATTAGTAATCACCTAAAGTCTCCTCCAACTGTGAAAGCGCGTTGGCGGCCTGCTCGTCGTTGGGCGGAGTGCCGTGCCATTTGTGAGTGCCCATCATAAAGTCCACGCCCATGCCCATTTCGGTATGCGCGAGGATGAGTTGCGGCTTGCCTTGACAGGCGTTTTCGCGGGCGAATTTCAGGGTGTTCACCACAGCCTGCATATTGTTGCCGCTCATTTCGAGAACCTCCCAGCCAAAAGCCTCGTACTTGGCGCGAAGGTCGCCGAGGTTCATCACGTCATCGGTTGAGCCGTCAATCTGTTTCTTGTTGTAGTCAATAATGGCGATGAGGTTGTCGACTCCTTTGACAGGCGCATACATGGCTGCCTCCCAAATCTGGCCTTCCTCCTGTTCGCCGTCGCCCATGAGGACGAAAACAAGGTGATTGTCGCCGTTCAATTTCTTGGCTTGTGCCGCACCGATGGCCACCGAAAGCCCCTGCCCCAACGAGCCAGAGGCGATTCGCACGCCCGGCAAGCCCTCAGCCGTGGTGGGATGCCCTTGCAGGCGTGTGCCAAGATGGCGGAAGGTAGCGAGTTCACTTACAGGGAAATAGCCACGCCGCGCCATGATGCTATAGAGCATCGGACTGATGTGGCCGTTGGAGAGGAAAAACATGTCCTCGCCGTTGCCGTCCATGCGGAAATTGGCGGGGTCGATTTGCATTTGGTCGAAGTAAAGGGCTGTAACAATGTCAGTTGCGCCCAAAGAGCCGCCCGGATGCCCCGACTGGCACCCATGCACCATGCGGATAATGTCGCGGCGCACTTGGGTAGCGGTTCTTTCTAATTCGTTGATGGTCATATTGGAAGTATTTTGAAGTTCAGAAAATCGAGTGCAAAGCTACGGAAAAAACTATTCCAAATCACTCTTATCGACCTTGTTTTTCTTTCGGTCGTAGTCTTTCTTCGACTTATGCACCTTCGATGGCCGCATACTGACTTGCTTACCATACTGCTTGATTTCCTTCTCGCGGTCGGCTTTGAGGAGGGATTTTAGGGTGCTGAATTGCTTTTTCTTGGGCTTTTTGGATTTGGATTTCATAATTTATGCTACTAATTTTCAATTGTTTCAATCACTACGCCGCCCCGCCATACTGCTGATAGACAAAGTCATACACCGCATCGCGGTAAAAGTCAATTGTTTCGTCCGGATAAGACTCAGGAAGTTCTTTCCATAGTATTACCCGAATAGTGTTAATAATGGCCGCTTTCGTCTCTGGTTTGTCAAACGGACGATTCATCGTTGCCAGCTGCTCCTTGATTTTCTCCAAAAGGTCCTTGGCAACCTTTTTCAGCTTCTTGATGTCTTCTTTCGTTAGGTCGTCTTTCATCAGCACATCGAACATGGAGAGTTGCTCATCGTTCTCGAAACCCTCGCGGACATAGCGTTTTTCCTCTTCGGTCAGCTCATCCGACAACTTCATCAAATCCTCGAAGGTTTTCTCAATGGTGACACGGTTTTGCTCGTTGTTGTAGTCGTGGATGATTGCCTGATACTTTTCGTAGAAGTTGATACGCAAGGGGTTCGCTGCCAACATCTGTGCAATACGTTCCTGCAACAGGTCTTGTATGTCTTTCATAATGAGGTTCTTCTCGCGACTCTTGGCAAACTCATGTCTCAGCAGGTCGAAATTGATGCCGCTGATGTCGAAACGGCGGGAATTGCTGTCGGATAACGTCAGGTTTTCCACCTCAAGATGCTCGCTGACAATCGCGTTGATTGCCACGCTAAGTTCGGTGATGTCGGCGTGTTTGCGTTTCTTTTGCAATTCCTTGTAGATGGCTTCAATGGCATCCTTTTGTTGCTTCATCTCAGGAGTAATATCCTCGCGGTCAAGGTATTTCCATAGTTTCAGCAAGGTAGTGGCAAAGGTGCAGTAAGTCTTTCTGATTTCCAGAGTCTCACATACAGCGTTGGCCGCCGACTTCAACAACGAAAGTTTGTAGAAACTCTCAGCCTCAATCAGTTCTTGCAGTTCAAAACCATGCTCTTTCAAGAATGTAGTGGCAGCGGCTATGGTCTGGGTTACCTGCTTGATAAGTTCTTTTTTGTCGATGGTTGGGTCGTTGCCATTGGCACCTCCATCAGGATTGGCGGTATAGTCGGCCAAGGCCTGCCGCAAGGCTTTCACGATGCCCATGTAGTCGATGATGAGGCCGTTGGTCTTGCCTTCGGCCACACGGTTGGCGCGGGCGATGGTCTGCATCAGCGTGTGGGCTTTCATGGGTTTGTCGATGTAGAGGCACGACAGGGTCTTCACGTCGAAACCTGTCAGCCACATGGCGCAGACGAAGACGATGCGGAGCTTCGAGTCGGCATCTTTGAACTCTTTGTCGAGTTCGCGCTTCTCCATCTTCTCGCGGTGCGTCTTGATGTCCAAGCCCCACTTCTCAAAAGTCTGGATCTCGTTCTGCTCTTGCGAGACGACAACGGCCATCTCGGTCTCCTTCATCCACTCCAACTTGCGCGTCAGCTCCTGCACTTCTTGTTGCGAGGTGCAGGCGGCAATGGTCTGCTCCAAAGCCTTGATTTCTTGCTGCCAGTATTCCTGAGCGTAGTCGTACATGCGCACACAAGTCACTTTGTTGTAGCATACGAACATGGCCTTGCCTGAAGTCCAGAGGTCGCTGTAGTGTTTCACGAAGTCTTGTGCCACGATGCGCAGCCTGGATCTTGCGGTCAGCAGGTGGACTTCCTTGGAAAACTCACGTTCCAGCTTGGCCAATTGCGAGGCATCCATGTCGCCGGCCTGCTCCAAGGCGGCGGCAATCTCCTCGTTGATTTCGGGATTCTTCAGGTCTTTCAGCTTCTCGCCACGGTTCTCGTAGAACAAAGGCACGGTGGCCTTGTCGTCCACTGCGCGTTTGAAGTCGTATATGCTGACATAGCCGCCAAAGGTGCGGGCGGTGATGTTGTCGTTGGAAAGCAAGGGCGTGCCCGTGAATCCGATGCGGTGTGCCGTAGGCAACAAGTGCATGAGATTTTCGGCGAAGATACCGTTTTGCGTGCGGTGCGCCTCGTCGCTCATCACGATAATGTCATGGTCGGGATGGATGGGTATGGCGTTGGGGTCGTTGAACTTTTGGATGAGTGAGAAGATGAAGGAAGGATTGCCTCTCAGCTTGGCTTTCAGGTCTTCACCGCTCGAAGCGATGAACTTCTCGGCCTTCACCTTGCCCAACAGCCCGCAGTTCTCGAAAGTATCACTGATTTGCTTGTTCAGCTCGTCGCGGTCGGTGAGGACAACGATGGTTGGCGAACCTTCAAACTTGCGACGTATCTTCTGCGACAGAAACACCATCGAATAGCTCTTGCCGCTGCCTTGCGTATGCCAAAACACGCCCAACTTGCCGTTGAGATACTGACGGTTGCGATACATCTCAACAGCTTGGTTCACACCAAGATACTGGTGGTTGCGGGCCAATATCTTCGCTATGTTGCCGCCCGAGTGGTCGTAGAGGATGAAATTCTCCAACAGGTCGAGGAAGTTCTCTTTCTTGCAGATGCCGCGTAGCATGGTAGGCAATTCGATATTGCCCTCCTCCATCTCGTTGAGGCGTTTCCATTCGTGGAAAAACTCCCATTTCGAGTCGATGGTGCCCACCCGTGCCTCCAAACCGTTGCTGAACATGATGAAGGCGTTGTGGTAGAACAATTGCGGGATGGTGTCTAAATAGTCGCGGTAGTTCATGTTGAAGGCATCCACCACTTCCACGTCATGGTTTTTCAGTTCCATGAAAAGCAAGGGGATGCCGTTGACGAAACCCACGATGTCGACACGGCGGCGATAGAGGGCGCCATGCACCCACAGCTCGCGCACACAAAGGAACTCGTTCTTGTCGGGCGCGTTGAAGTCGATGACCTTGGCGCGCACTTCCTCGGTCTCGCCGTTGGGTTTTATGCGCGTAACAGGTACGCCGTCGCGGATGTATTGATACTTCTGCTCGTTGATTTGCATCAGCGTCTGGCTGCTCATGCGCTCGGTCATGCGCTCCACGGCTTCTTGCAGTTGCTTTTCGGTGAGCCAAGGGTTGAGGGCCTTGAGGGCCTTGCAGAAATGGCGGGTGAGCAGCACTTCATGGTAAGTGGCGCGGCCCAATGTGCCGTCCTTGCCCAAGGTTTCTTGGTCGAAGGCATAGATGCTCTTCCAACCGAGTTCCTTTTCGATGAAATCGGCGGTGCTTCGCTGTATCAGTTGGTCTTCGCTGTAGTCGTTTGACATATCTATTATGCTTTTGCCCCTTCGGGGCGGTTGTTGGATTCTATTGTCATACCCAAGGCGGTGCCGTTGGGTTGATAGCTCGCTGCCCTTTCGGGGCGACTGATGGATTCTGTTGTCATACCTAAGGCGGTGCCGTTAAGTTGATAGCTCGCTGCCCCTTCGGGGCGGCTGATGGATTCTGTCGTCATACCTAAGGCGATGCCGTTAGGTTGATAGCTCGCTGCCCCTTCGGGGCGACTGTATACCGTCCTTTTGTTGGTGTGAACGGCCTGAAAGGCCAATAAGCCATCAGTTCGGGACACCGTCCCGAATATTGTAGCGGATGCGAAGCCTCGCCCTGAAAGGGCAAAAGCCTCCAACCCTACAGGAGATTCAGTCGGACAATACATACCTCTCATCATATTCAATATTGTATAATCGCAAAAAGCTCAAATACTCATCCCTGAAATTCTGTTTCTTATGGTGTTCTGCCTGATTGCCGATATAATTCAATACCCTATCGACTTGCGATTGGCTGACGGAGAATGCGCCATAGCCTCCCTGCCAAGCAAATCTTTCATACCTTGGTGAAAGCGTCTTTATCCAACGGCTACTATTCCGTTTCATCTCCTCCACAACATGCGCCACCGTCTCCGTCTTTGAGAACATTATCAAGGCATGGACGTGGTTCTCGACCCCTCCAACACGCAACACTTGGCAACCTGTTGTATTGACAAGCTGACCGATATAACTATGCACTCGTTCCAAATGCTCCGTTTCAATCGTCGGGCTGGTGGTTTTCGTATGGAAGACGATGTGCAGGTAGATTTTACATAGCGACTGTGACATATTCCTTAATTCTTTTGCCCCTTCAGGGCGTGGTTTGTTTGTGGGTTATACCCAGAGCGATGCACTGGGTTGATAGCTCGTTGCCCCTTCGGGGCGTCCACTTCCATCTCCCCTCCCATCAGCCTCGGCAGCAAACGGTCGCGGGCCTCGGTGAGAAGGCGGATTTGAGATGATTTATACTTAACTTGCTTGATAAGATTGGATGTTACATTGTTAAAGGCATATAAAACAGACTGAGATGGAACCAAAACCTCAAAGGCTTTTAAATCTGCCATTCTAATCCCTTTCTGCGCACATCCATGAGCGTTACTATGACAGTAATCTTGGATTTCCTTATCTAATAAAACTAAATACAGGAAAGAAGACGGAATGTTTGGCTTTGGCCGCATCGTAAAAACAGATTCACTGATATTCCAGTTTGTCACAGGCTTATCTATTAAATAGACTCTACCAATAGTTCCAATACCAGAGAAAAGCAAGTCACCCATTTGTAAATCAGATCGTTTATTTATCTTTTCTAATGCTTCGTCATCAACTTTATCACATTTTTCATCAAAAGCCACATCATTATTAGACATATTCTTTATAGTGACATAGTAATTATTGCCGCGCCCCAGAACAAAGTTTTTACGCGGATTTAATCCTGTTGCAAATTTACTTGTTAATTCTCCCAACTTCTTCCTCTCCCACCCCTCCGGCAGGCCATCCACCATCTTCGTGTTTTCATGCCCGGGGAAGCGCAACTCCACGAACCATTCCTTATAGAGCCGCTGCGCCGCTTCCTCCAACAGCTTGATCTGCTTCTGGTAGTTCTCTATCAAGGTGTCGTAGCGGGAAAGGATGGTGGCGATGCGGTGTTGGATAGTTTTATCAGGAATTTCCACTTCCATACCAAGCAAGTCGTCATTGGCTAGACTTGCACGAGTCGTCATTGACGAAAAGGCCATAAATTTGGCTCTAAATTTCTTGGAGCGAAGATAATAGCCAATATACTCTGGGACAACTTCATCTGTAATTGGCCGAAGCCTTTTGGTGAATCCATTGTAGGTTGCATCGGGATAATCTTTAAGAGCCACAGAACTCATGCCTAACTCATCCATCGTTTCGCTGGTTCTTGTAATAAACACATCACATTTCTTGATGGAACAAGCTTCTCTTTCTTTATCAGATGACTGAACCAAAGAATCTAATGTTTCTGGCAAGAACCAATTATTGAAAACATCTGAAAACGTCAGGAACGGGTAGCCACTTCCAAAAAATTGCCTCCCTTTGGAAAGTCCATTATGAACTTCATAGAGTTCTCCCAACTTCACTTTCTTCCACTCGCTCATGGGTTGTCCTCCTTTCCATCATTGATCACCTCCACGCCGTCCTCTTGTTCGTAATAATAGGAATAGTCTATGCCTTTCATGAAGATTTCGCGGTCGTCGATGCGGTCGGTCAGCGCCTGTGCCAACAAGGCCTTTATGCGGCTTACATCGGTCGTGCTTCTGTGCATGGCGTCAAGATAATCCTTCTTGTCAATCTTACTCCAATCTACACATCTCTTCATCCTTCTTTTGAAAATCAAGTCGAGCCAAATGCGCGTCGAGCGTCCGTTGCCCTCCATGAAAGGATGCGCCATGTTCATCTCCACATACTTGTCCACAATCTCATCGAAAGTCGTTTCGGGCATCGCCTCAATCATGCTCAAATTCTGCAAAAGATATTCGGCACGGCAAAACAAGGTGCCGCCTTTCGAAATGGTTTTGGTGCGTATCTTGCCCGCAAAATCATAAAGCCCGCCAAAGAGATAGGCATGAATCTGCTGAAGGCACTGCACCGTGCCGGGATTAAGCGTGTCAAGAAAACCGCTATCAAAAAGGGTGTAGGCCTTTTCGAGACTTTTCCCATCAATGGAATTCATACTCATTTCAGTTCCTCCCAAGCCTTTTGTATCTCGTTCATCAGCACGTTGGCCTCTTTGTTCAGCTGTGCAAGTTCACTGTGAATCTCGTTCATGCGCTCGTGGAAATCCACGCCGTCGTCTTCTTGTTCGGCCACGCCAACGTAGGCGCCCGGAGTCAGTGAGTAGTTCTTCTCCTCTATCTCTTGGATGGTGGCCATCTTGCAAAGACCCAAAACATCCTGATAAGTGCCGTCCTCGCCAAATTTCGATACGAGCCATTCGCGCTGGCGGGCGGTTTCAAGCATGTCTTCTATTTCGGCAATCTTTGTGTTTTGTTCGGCTTCAATGCGTTTCTTGTCCTTGCGCGGCGCATCGGCAATCAGTTGTTTGGACTCGACTTTCTGTTTTTGTAAGGCTTCCTCAAGGGTAGCCACCGTTTGTCCGTTGAGGGCTTTGTCGTAATCAGTTACAAGTGCCTTGTATTTCTCTTTCTCGCCCCGATACAAATGCACGATAGCCTGTAAATTGCGCAGTTGCCACTCCGTCCATTCGTTCAAGGTGCGGTCGACCACGGTGTAGTAGTTGCGGGCATCGATGAAGAGTACCTTGTAGCGGATGTCGGCGTTCTTGTTGCGGTCGAAGAACCACAGCGAGCAAGGCAGCGAGAGGGTATAAAAGAAGTTGTTGCCTACGCTCACCATCACATCCACGTCGCCCGTGCGGACGAGTTTTTCGCGGATGTCGCGGTCTTTGTTCGCGCTGTCGGTGGCCGAACTGGCCATCACGAAGCCTGCACGACCATGTTCATTGAGATAGGCATAGAAATAACTGATCCAAAGGTAGTTGGCATTGCCCACTTCCTTGGTCTTGGCATTCACGCCCGGCAAGCCGAAGGGCAATCGTCCCGCTGCCGAAACCGACTCGGACTTCACCTTGTCCACATTGAAGGGCGGATTGGCCATCACATAGTCACACTTGCCCGCAAGGTTGAAAGCATCGTGGTAGAACGAGTTGGCCTCGTCGCCCGAGATAATCTTGCCGTTCAGTCCGTGTACGGCCATGTTCATCAAGCAGAGCTGGGCGTTGTATTCCACCTTCTCCTGACCAAAGAAAGTCATTTGCGTGTTGGCGTTCATGCCGTTTTGGTTCACGAAATCCCCCGTCTGCACAAACATGCCACCACTGCCACAAGCGGGGTCGAGCATCACGCCTTGCTTGGGTTCCAACACATTGACCAGCATCTTCACCAACGACTTGGGCGTAAAAAACACGCCATCGTCGCTGGCCACGGCACGGGCAAACTTGGAGAGGAAATACTCGTAGATGCGCCCGATGATGTCGCCGCCTACCTCATCGATGGTCTTGTTGTTGAAAATACGGAGCAGCTCGCGCAGAAGGTCATCGGCAAACATCGTGTAGGTCTTGGGCAACACGCCCGTCAGCTGTTCGCTTTGGTCTTCCACAAGTTGCATGGCATTGTTGACGGCCTCGCCCAACGAGTTGATGTCGTGTCCGTCCTTGCTTTTCAGATGGGCATCGATGATGTTATCGGGCAGATTCACCAAATAATCGAACTGGGCTTCCTTGGGCAGGAAAAGCGCGCTTTTGGCGGCAAAGTCACTGGGTTCCACGGGCATCACGCGGCCATTGCGCATGGGTCGGTTTTGCAAGATTTCAGCCTCTACCTTTTTATATCGGCTATAGGCATAACGCAGAAAAAGCAAAGCCAAAACAGGCATGCAATATTGATTGCTGGTCAGTTTGCTGCCTTGTCGGAGCAGGTCAGCCGACTCCCAAAGTTCAGATTCGAGTTTTCGTATGTTGATCATTGCATTTGGTGGTTATAAACTACAAAAATACAACTTTTTTCGGTGTTAATTCAAATATCTTTTTGAAAACAGCAAAAACAGCCGTTTGGCTTGACTTCATAATACCAACAACAAACCGCTTGGACAAATCAAATATATAGTATGGGTTAAAGATTCAAAACTCAAAACAGGTGAAAAAACCAAAGAAAACCGTATTTTTGCGCTTCAAAACTTGAAAAATATGCCTAATACCATAGACTTCGCCCCGCAAATCGCGCAGGAACTCAACTTGGCCGCGCACCATGTGGCCAACGTCATTCGCCTTTTCGACGAAGGCGCAACCATCCCTTTCATCGCCCGCTACCGCAAGGAAATGACAGGCACAATGAACGAGGAGAACGTGGCCGCCGTGCAGAAACGCCTCGAACAACTCGTTGAATTACAGAAACGTAAGGAAAGCGTCATAGCCTCCATCCGCGAACAGGAGAAACTCACGCCCGAATTGGAGCAGAAGATACTGAACGCCAAGACCTTGCAGGAAGTAGAGGATTTGTATCTCCCCTACAAGCCCAAACGCCGCACTCGCGCCGCCATCGCCCGCGAGAAGGGTTTGGAGCCGCTTGCCGCGCAAATCATGGCGCAAAACGTGGATATGGTGGACCGCCTCGCAGCGCGTTATGTCAATGCGGGCAAAGGCGTGAACGATGTGGAAGAAGCCCTGCAAGGGGCGAAAGACATCATGGCCGAGTGGGTTTCGGAGAACATCAACGGGCGCAACCGTATCCGCAAGATTTTCCACTTGCAGGGCGACATCAGTTCCGCCGTGGTGAAAGGCAAGGAAGAGGAAGGCAAGACCTACCAACAGTATTTCGATTTCCGCGAGCCGATTTCGCAGGCACCATCGCACCGACTTTTGGCCTTGTTCCGCGCCGAGGATGAAGGTATGGTGAAACTGAAAATCAAGGTGGACGATGATTTTGTGCTCAATTCGTTGGAAAGCATCTTCTTGAAGAACGACAACGAATCGTCGGAGCTTGTGCGCGAGGCCATTGCCGACTCTTGGAAACGCCTTTTGGAGCCGAGCATCGAGACCGAAATCCGCAATTATTATAAGGAGAAGGCCGACGAGACCGCCATCCGCGTTTTTGCCGAGAACCTGAAACAGTTGCTCCTCGCCGCCCCGATGGGCCAGAAGCGCGTCCTCGCCATCGACCCGGGTTTCCGCACGGGCTGCAAGGTGGTGGTCTTGAGCGAAACAGGCGCATTGTTGCACAACGAAACCATCTATCCCCATCCGCCCAAGTCGGACACGGTGGGCGCGACGCGCAAAATCAAGAGCCTCGTGGATGCCTATAGAATCAAGGTCATCGCCATCGGCAACGGCACGGCGGGACGCGAGACCGAGGACTTCATCCGCTCCATCAAATTCGACCGCGACCTGATGGCCGTGATGGTGAGCGAAAGCGGCGCGTCGGTCTATTCCGCCTCGAAAATCGCCCGCGACGAGTTCCCCGACTACGACATCACTGTGCGCGGCGCGGTCAGCATCGGGCGAAGACTGATGGACCCCTTGGCCGAGTTGGTGAAAATCGACCCGAAGAGCATCGGTGTGGGACAATACCAGCACGATGTCGATCAAAAGAAACTCGGTGAGAGCCTCGACCAAACCGTGGAAAGTTGCGTGAACGCCGTAGGCGTGGAACTGAACACGGCCAGCCAGCAACTGCTTTCTTACGTCAGCGGCGTTGGCCCAAGTTTGGCCTCCAACATCATCACCTATCGCGAAGAAAATGGCGGTTTCAAGAGCCGCAAGCAACTCAAGGAAGTGCCGCGCCTCGGCGACAAAGCCTTTGAGCAATGTGCGGGCTTTTTGCGCATCCATAACGGCGAAAATCCACTTGACCAAAGCGCCGTCCATCCAGAAAGTTACCACATCGTTGAAAAAATGGCCAAGTCGCTGAACGTGAAAGTGAAAGACCTCATCGGCAACAAGGAACTCATCGCGAAAATCAAGCCGGAAAACTTCGTGGAAAAAGACTTCGGCTTGGAGACCATCAACGACATTTTGACCGAATTGGACAAGCCCGGTCGTGACCCAAGAAAGACTTTTGAAGCCTTCGAGTTCGACAAGAACATCCGCGAGGTCAAGGACTTGCGTGCCGGAATGACCTTGAATGGCATCGTGACTAACATCACCGCTTTTGGCGCGTTTGTCGATATTGGCGTGCATCAGGACGGCCTCGTCCACATCAGCCAAATGGCCGACCATTACATCAAAGACCCGAATGAAGTGGTGCATCTGAACCAAAAAGTCCGCGTGAAGGTTTTGGAGGTCGATGCGAACAGAAACAGGATTAGTTTGACGATGAAACTGCAATAAAAACTACCAAATCGACAAAAATGCGATTTAAAGCAAAATTTTTGTCCAAAAATTTGCATTTGTAAAACAAGACATCTATTTTTGCAGCTAAAATGACATTTATTATGACTAAATTGATTAAACCGCTTTGTTTATGCATCATTGTTTTCGGGCTGTACCTTTCCTCAACCGCCAACCCTGTCGAACTGCAAACAGCCCAATCCGTTGCTGCCAAGTTCATGGGCACCAACGATTTGCAGCTTTCTGCGACTTATCGAACCAGCAAAAACATTGCCGCCTTCTATGTCTTCAACACCGCTGACGGCTTCGTCATCGTTTCAGCCGACGACTGCGAAACGCCCATCATCGGCTATTCGCATGAAGGCCGTTTCGACCCGAACAATGTCCCCGTGCAGATGGTTGGTTATCTTCAGGATTTCGTCGACAGAATCCAATACGGCATTGAAAACCAAATCGTTGCCGATGAAGTCACGGCAAGGCAATGGCAACTCGTGAAAGCCACGGGGCAACTCAACGGCAACAAGGCCGCCAAATCCGTCGGGCCTTTGCTGACCGACAAATGGAACCAAGGCTGCCGCTACAACAGTCTCTGCCCCGAAATGGGTGGTCCCTGCGGCCATGCCGAAGCGGGCTGTGTGGCCATAGCTATGGCACAAATCATGCACTATTGGGGCTATCCGACTATAGGTTGGGGGTCTCATTCCTATTCCAATGCGGGCGAGGTACTTTCCGCCAATTTCGGCAACACCACCTACGACTGGGAGCACATGCCCGATTCGCTGACCGAAAACTCAAGCGAGGCCGAGATTGAGGCCGTGGCCACCTTGATTTACCATTGTGGCGTGGCGGTGAAGATGAATTATGGAATCAATGGTTCTCTTGCCGATCATACCATCATCGCAGATGCCATGCTCCGATATTTCAGTTATTCCAAACGTGTCCATCGGGAAAAGCTATCCGATTACGGCAACGAAGAATGGATGTCATTGTTGAAAAACAACCTTGACCAGCAACAGCCCATATTATATGTAGCTTACGGTAGTGGCGGCCATGCTTTTGTCTGCGATGGCTATGACGACAACAACCTTTTCCATTTCAACTGGGGATGGGGCGGCAATGGAAACGGTTACTACGCTATTGGCAACCTGAATCCAATCGGATACAATTTCAACGACAGCAATTCAGCCATCATCGACATTATCCCGCAATATGAGCCGTACCAAGTCAACGTTCCAATCATTCCCGCCACGGCAGGCAGCGTTGAAGGATGCGGAGAATACCATCACGGCGAGCAGTGTACGCTTACGGCTATTCCAACCGAAAACAGCACCTTTCATTGTTGGAAAAGAAACGGACAGATTGTAGCCTTCAACCCGACTTACACCTTTGAAGTTTTGGAAGACATCAACAACCTTGAAGCCAACTTCAGTTTGCCCCTTGTCAAGCAAATTGAGGCTTGTTGCGTCCCCGATTCGGTCAATCCCAACGATTCTTGCGTGAGCCTGACATGGATTCCTGAAGATACCCAATGGAACCTTCTGAAACAATTTGCAAACCACGGGGAAAAAAATGTAGCAACCGACGGCGAGTTCCTCTATACGAGTTATTACGATATACAATACTCAAATCCAGTCTCATTTGCATTTGGAAAATACACTTTGGACGGTGATTTGGTGGAGTTTTTTTCCATAAATGACTATTTTTATGTCCCCAATTTGACCTATGACGGAAATTACTTCTATTGCAAGAACAACTATGCTGGTTTTTCTATAAATGAAGGTTACAAGATTTATTGCGTCGATCTTGCCAACAAAAGGATTATCGACAGCATCAGCACAAGTATAGAGATGCGCAATATTGCTTATGACCCTGATAATGACGGTTTTTGGCTCGTTGAAGATCGTAATTTATTCTCGAGTAAATTGGCTCTCGTCAATCGTCAAGGGCAAAGAATTGTTTACAGTCCCAACTTTCCATTTCTTATTTTGGGATTCGGATACATAAAAGCCAAAGATGGAAGTCCTCATTTGCTATTGATGGGAGGTGGAAGGGTCTACGATTATGACATCACTGCAAGACGCCTCAACGACTATCCTTTGATGACTTTTGATGATGGAAACACATTCAGTGTCAATACTGGGAAATACGACGGGAAAGATGCCATGTTTGTCACTATTGACAGCACTGTTCGCATCTATGAAATCAGAAGCACGCTATCCCAAATCACGGGATACAGGATTTATCGTGCCGACAACAACGAACACACCACCATGCTTGCCGAAGATGTCTCCGAATCGTCGTTCATCGACTCGACTTGGAAAGACGCTCTTGCAGGCCTATACCGGTACGGAATAAGCTCGGTGTTTTCCAACGGTGTAGAATCGGAAATCATCTGGTCCGACTTCATCGAAAAGACAAATTTCGCCATCGACGAAAACATTGACCACCTGACAGACCCGACCGTCCAGAAAGTCATCGAAAACGGGCATATCGTCATCATCAAGGACGGGAAACGCTACACGATGATGGGGCAAGAATTGAAATAATGCGGTTTTTCACCATTGTCTACAATAAAACACGCCAAAATCAGTTAATCCATAAATTGAATTCAAAAATGAAGAGATTCGGAATCATTAGCCTTTTGTTGGCCTTCACGATGGCCGCCCCTGCCTTGCTCCATGCGCAAATCATTAAAGGTGAGCTGTTTGTAGGCGGCAACGCAACTCAGGTGGACGGCGACGAATGTTATCACTACCGCAAATTTGGTGTCCATGCCGGCGCAGGTGCCTTGATACCCATCACAAATTGGATGGATGTGGGATTGGAAGTGCTGTTCAACCAAAAAGGGGCATACAAGGGCGATTCCATCAACCCTCACCTCGGGCTTTACACTGGCCGCTACAACCTGCGACTGAATTATGCGGAAGTCCCTGTCATGGTGTACTTTACGGACAAAAACCGATACAGCATTGGCTTAGGTGTTTCATACGGGCGCGTAGTCGGACTGAAGGAATCCATAAACGGCAACCCAACCGCCATCGGCATTGGCGATGGCCAACTGCACTGGCGCGAAGAAAGTGCTTCGTTACCCGACATTGGTAAAGACAAAACCATCGATGAACTGATTAATCACGTCTACGAAGCGGGCTATTCCCAAGATGCAGACCTCGAAACCTTGATTCCCAGCGTCATCAAAAACTCCGAGAACTACCGTGGCCGCGATTTCAGCATCTGTGTCGATGCACGCATACGCATTTGGGAAGGCATACATGCCGAGTTTCGCTACCAATATTCGCTGCTACCCATCCGCACAAGGCTTTTCTACAAAGACCGTGAAGAAACCCACCTGAAAGTGGATGACCTGAGAGTGCAGCCCCTGCAACTCCAATACAACAACACCCTGACACTGAGAGTGGTATATATCTTCAACGAGCGGAGAAGCGCCTCCAACAAAAACGCCACGAAGAAGCAATAACCAGCCCCGAAGGGGCGACAGAACATAGGCAGGCGGTGTAAACCCCTGCCGAAAAACACCGAATACCAACCAGCCCCGAAGGGGCGACAGAATATAGGCAGGCGGTGTAAACCCCTGCCGAAAACAGAATATAGGCAGGCGGTGTAAACCCCTGCCGAAAAAACACCGAATACCAACCAGCCCCGAAGGGGCGACAGAACATAGGCAGGCGGTGTAAACCCCTGCCGAAAAAACACCGAATACCAACCAGCCCCGAAGGGGCGACAGAATATAGGCAGTGTAAACCCCTGCCGAAGGGCGACAGATTTACAACCCCAAATAATAATCCTTCAAAAACTCGCGATATTGCGGGGTGAATTGGTTGTTTGCATCGCGGATGGCAAATGTTTCTTCCTGAATCCCAACATTTTGTGCAAAACCCAATTCCAAATTGACGCGATTGGGTTCTTTTCCCTCGATTGGGATGATTGTCATCCTTTTATGCAGGAAAATCCCATGGTTTTCCGCTGTTTTCAAAAACGCCACCGACATATCATAAGGCAACACGACCGACAATCGGCCATCAGGCTTCAGCACTCGCCGAACCACTTGGCAAATCGTGGCATACGACAAGCCTGCGTCGTTGTGCCTCGCCCGACTTTTCCGCACCGAGTCGCACTTGGAGAAACGGTTGAAAAACGGCGGGTTGGAAACGATGAGGTCGTATTTTTTATTCGGCTGAAAATCAACAATATCAATGCAATAAGCCTGCAATTGGTCGCGCCACTGCGAAGCCTCGAAATTAATCGTTGCCTCCTCAATGGAAGCCGCGTCAATATCCACCGCATCCACTTGGCTTACACCTTTTTGCGAAAGCATCAAAGGCAAAAGCCCACAGCCCGTGCCAATGTCCAAGACAACATCCGTAGGCTTGACTTCCGTCCAGCGACCGAGCAAAATGGCATCGGTGCCCACTTTCATCGTCGAGCGGTGATGGTAGAGGCTGAAATGCTTGAAGTGGAAAGGGCGTGCGTCGGTCATTGCAAGTACATGTCTATCAGGCCTTCAGGTGCAGTTATGTAAAGCGTTTTCTTCGCCCTGTCCACCTTTTGGATGACTTGGTCGAGAATCGGAATCAAGATTTCCTTTTTGCCTTTCATCACCTGCAAAATGGCCTGCGTGGGATATTCCAAAACTTCACTGATGGGACCAAGTTCGCCTTTTTCGTTATCAACCACCGTAAAGCCCACAATTTCATGGAAATAGAACTGCTTTCCGCTCAGTTTGGGCAACATTTCCAAAGGCAGATACACCGGTTTCCCGACCAAGTTTTGCGCCTGCTCGATAGTCTTCACATCTTGAACGGCCACAAAGAACTTATCGCCATTCGGAGTGATTTTCTCCACAAAGAACGGTGTCAGTACCTTGTTGATTTCGAGGAAGAAATGCTTCATTTCAAGGTAAGCCGAAGGGTCGTCAGCTTCTAATTTGATGGTCACCTCCCCTTTCAGGCCGTGGGTCTTGGCCACTCGACCCAAGTAAAAACAGTCTTCTTTTTTCATTGCGTCAGATTTTGCCGCAAAGATAAGATTTTTTATCTTTGCCGCTCATTTTTCAAACCATGCACGAATTTTCGCATTTGTTTTTGGATGTGCTGAGAAACAGCGTCTTAATCACTGGATTGGTGATGATTATGATGCTGATGATTGAGTATGTCAACATCCATTCGCACGGGAAATGGTTCACGCGGCTGCGGCAGAACCGTTTCGGTCAGGTCGTTTTGGGTGCGGGTTTGGGTCTTGTTCCTGGCTGCATGGGCGGTTTCGCCGCCGTGTCGATGTTTTCGCACAAATTGCTGAGTTTCGGTGCTTTAATCGCCATGATGATAGCCACTTCGGGCGATGAGGCTTTCATCATGCTCGCCATGATTCCCAAGCAAGCCCTGCTGCTGATGGCAATCTTGTTTGTCGTGGCCGTCATTGCCGGACTTTTGGTGGACAGGTTCACGAAGCCCCACATCCACCACCATCCCGAAGGCTGCGAAGAAGGCTACCAAATCCACGAAGAAGAAAGCGAAACCGTTGAGAAATCCTCGTTCCGCAACATGAAACACGCCAGCGCGGAAAGAATCGCCTTGCTGTTGGGAGTTATCTTGTTCATTATCGCTTTGGCTTTTGGAATGTTGGAACATGAACACGAAGAAGTCGCTCATACTCAACTCAATATCTTCAACGAATCGTGGATGAACCTGATTTTTGCCGTCGTGAGCCTGATTGTGGTGTGGTTCATCGCCACGGCGGGCGAGCATGTCATCAAGGAGCATCTTTGGGAGCACATCATCCGCAAGCATTTCCTGAGCATCTTCCTTTGGACTTTCGGCGCATTGCTCATCATCCAAGTCGGGCTTCACTACTTTGACATTGAAGCACTTATCAGCAACAACATCCCTTGGATGATACTTTTGGCCGTCCTCATCGGCATCATTCCCGAGTCGGGGCCGCATCTGCTGTTTGTCACTTTGTTTGCCACGGGTGTGGTGCCGTTTTCGGTATTGTTGGCCAGTAGCATTTCCCAAGACGGCCACGCTTCCTTGCCTTTGCTGGCCGAAAGCAAGCGGAGTTTTGCCAAGGCAAAGATTGTCAATGCTTTAGTTGCTTCTGTCATCGGTTTCATCTGCTATTTTGTCGGTTTTTAATTCTTCACAAGTAATGAAAACACATCGCCTTTTCCTATTCATTTTGCTGTTTTTCACCGCCACACAATTGTTCGGGCAAAAAAAATGGAGCTTCGACTTTGGCCTTGGAACCGCGCTACATTCGGGTAACGTCAACTCCTTCAACCTCAACAACAACGCTTCCATCAATCGAAACGACAGCCTTATTGCACTCGACTTCCATTACAAGATTCTCTACAGTTCGCTCATCGACAGGGACGACATCGGACAACAATGGAAAGAAACGAACTTTGAGGTCAACGGGGGAATAAAATTCGATTACAGACAACACGACAAGTTCTCCCCATTTTTGGCATTGGAAATGCTGACAAACAAGTATAAGGGATACGACATCAAGATGAGTGGACTTATCGGTTTGAAGTACAGGATTTACGTAAAGCCCTCATTTTGTGACTATTCCATAAGTGCCGCCTTTGTTTACGATTGGACCGACTTCACCGATGCCACCATCCTGCCAAACAACAACTTCCGCATTTCCCTCCGCCCCAAAATCAAGCAAAGGCTTACTGAGAACCTGACGTTATTGAACCTCACTTATTATCAGCCTTCCGTTCTCGATTTCGACGATTTCATCATCAACAGTTCGACGACACTCCAGACTCAACTCTCAAAAAAACTGTTTCTCGACCTTGGATTCACCTACGAGTATCGCAGCCGAGTGCCTTCAGACAAATACAAGAAACACGATATCATTTCGGAAGTTTCTCTGAGGTTGAAGTTTTGATGGAAAAAGTTCATATTCCAAAGAAACAAAAGAAAAAAGCCGTATCTTTGCCGCCGAATTACCAATAGGGGTGCCTTATCTGCTCGCGCAGATTGAAAGACAGGCTGAGATCAAACCCTTTGCACCTGATACGGATAATGCCGACACAGGGAATCGAGTTCCTCAACATTCCTCTATTGATTTAAAGTTTAGTATTAATCATTAAATCAACGAGTTATGCTCAAAAAACAACATCTTTTCCTCACTTTCGCAACAATGTTTGCGTCGGGTCTTTTTGCACAACATCAAGTCAGCATCAATGGCCAAATACCTGACACTTTGCAACTTAACGAAGTGGTTATCAATGCCTCTCGCGCCGATGGCAAAACCCCACTCACCACATCGGAGATGGGACGCCAACAGTTGGAGGAAATCAGGATCTTACCTTCTTTGCCCTACCAAATCGAGTTGGAGCCTTCGGTGGTCGTCAGCGGCGAAAACGGCATGGTGGGCGCGACCTCATTTCGCATCCGTGGCGTGGACGCGACCCGTATCAATGTGAATATCAATGGCATTACCCTCAACGACCCTGAGAGCCAGTCGGTGTTTTGGTACAACATCCCCAACCTCGGCGGCATGGCGCAGAACATCCAAATTCAGCGCGGCATTGGTGCCAGCAGCGGCGGAACGGCTTCCGTCGGAGGAGCAATGAACCTGCAAACCTTCACCGTTGCACCCAAGGCCTACGGTCAGGCGGATTTGTCATACGGTTCGTTCAACACAAAGCAATACGGTGTGACTGTCGGAACGGGTCGCACCAAAAACGGCTTTGCTTTCGATATGGCCTACAACGGACTCAACAGCGACGGTTTCGTCCGCAACGGCAAGGCCGACCAACAAAGCCTCTTCCTCAACGGCGGCTGGTATGGCAAACGCTCCTTGCTGAAGGCTGTGTTCATTTTGGGTCACCAAAAAACCGGCATCACTTGGGACGGTGCCTCCGCCGAAGACCTCGACCAAGACCCAACCTACAACGGCACGGGAGCCTATTACGACGAGTTCGGCAATGTGCATTACTATGATAATGAGACCGATAACTACAACCAACGCCATTACCAACTCTATTATTCGTTCCGTCCCTCCAACCGCTGGACGCTGAACGCCGCCTTCGACTACACCCACGGCGACGGCTATTATGAGCAATACAAAGACAACAAAAAGCCCGGTTCCTACTATGGCCTTATCAGCCTTTCGGGCACATCGAAAAGCGACTTCATCCACCGCAAGAAGATGGACAACAACGGCTATACGGGCTTGTTCTCAGTTAATTACCAAACCGACAAGTTCTCCGCCACCCTCGGCGACACCTACTTATATTATGACGGCTGGCATTTCGGCAACCTCATTTGGGCGCAAGACGAGTTGAGCCTTGACGGAGAGAACCCATTGGAAATCAGCGAGAAAACGCCTTACGAATGGTACCGCAACCGTGGCCAAAAGCACGACAATACCGCGTTCTTGAAACTCAACTACGACTTTTCGAGCCGCTTCAACCTTTATGGCAACCTGCAAGTGCGCTACATCGACTACAACCTCACGGGAATGGACGACACTTTCGACAGTATTCCTTACCATCAGAACTACCTGTTTTTCAACCCGAAACTTGGTGCCAACTTCCAAATCAACAGCCAAAACCGCCTCTATTTCGTGGCCGGAATGGTGAACCGCGAACCTACGCGCTCCGACATCAAGGACGCCATTGAGAACAGCAAAACCGTGAAGCCCGAAACGATGCTCGACTTTGAATTGGGCTACGGCTTGGAAAAGATGGACTTCACCATGCACGCCAACCTCTACGCCATGCTTTACAAAGACCAACTCACCCCTTCAGGCGATTTGAGTTCGACGGGCTACGCGCTGATGGAGAATGTGGACAAATCGTATCGAGCTGGTATCGAACTTGTTGCGGGCTATCGCTTCACCAAGTGGTTCAGCCTTGATGGAAACATTACTTTGAGCCAAAATAAGATTTTGAACTACACCTTCACCGACTTCAACGACGGCGACAACGTGATGGTCACCAAGACCGCCAACACCGACCTTTCGTTCTCGCCCAACATCGTGGGAGCCGCCATCGCCACCTTCAGACCTTTCAACGGTGCCAAGTTGCAAATCATCGGCAAGTATGTGGGCAAGCAATACTGCGACAACACATCGCGCGAAGTTTATGCCCTCGACCCCTATTTCCTGCTGAACGCCCGTGCCAGTTATGACATAACACTGAAAAGCGGCGGTTTCGTGAGGTTCAGCCTCGCCCTCAACAACCTGACCAACCACAGCTACCGCCTCAGCGCGTGGGTGGGTGACTGGGTGGACGACTATAGTTCCGAAACCACCAATTATTACTACCACAGCCGCGCCTACTTGCAACAGCCGGGCTTCAACTTTATGGCTGGAGTTAGCGTGGGGTTTTAGGACAACGGATTAATTGTTGTTCCCAAGCCTTTTCACTTCATCTCAAAATGCGGAATCGGCTGTAACTTGAACAAGTTCGTCACATGCTTGTGGTCGATGCGGGCTTTGGTGTCGGGATCGTCGCAAATGCCGGTGCGGATGTATTTGTCCAAAACGGCGTAGGTGAAACCGAGGTTGTCCTCGTCGCTCTTGTTGGTGAGGCCATCTGATGGGGTCTTCTCTACCAATTCAATGGGCAGCCCCAACTCCTTCCCTATCGCCTTGACTTCCTGGACGGTAAGTCCGCCCAAAGGCGAGAAATCGCCTGCGGCATCGCCGTAGCGGGTCGAGTAACCCACCCAATCCTCAGAGAGGTTGCAGGTGTTGGCCACACGGCCGTTCATCGACTGGGAAATAGCGTATAAAGTGCTCATTCTCAGTCGCGGCGGCAGGTTGATGGTGGTTTGGCGGCTGACTTCGGCATCCAAAGTGCCCAGTTGCTCCTTTACAGCGGAAATCAAGGCATTATAGGTGTCGCCGATGTTGACGCAGCAATGCCGAATACCAAGGTGGTTGATAAGTTTCATGCTGTCGTCGATGTCGGGTTGAACGCCGTTGGGCATGGTCACGCCGATGACGCGCTCTTTGCCAAGGGCTTCGGCACAAAGTCCGGCTACGACGCTGCTGTCCTTGCCACCCGAAATGCCGATGACGGCATTGCAACCTTTGCCATTTTCCTCAAACCAATCGCGAATCCATTGGACGACTTGGTCTTTTACTTGTTTTGCATTAAATTCCATTATATTCAAATATTAAAATTCAAGATTTAAAAATTTACATAAAACTGCTACCGCCGATGAACTGGCGCAGCATGGAGGTGGCCGGAATCTCCTTGTCGGAAACGGGCGTGAAATAATGCAGGAAACGCAACAGACGGTGCGCCTCGGTGTATTCGGGGCTGTTGTTCGGCACCGTGGCCAAAATGCTCTCAGCATGGTTGCGCATCACCGCAAACTCAAGCAGATAAGCCGAATTGAACATCACATCGGCGTTTTCTTGATAGGGGTAAATCCACTTCTCCTCAGCGGCACGCACACTGGCCCATTGGCTGATGGTCTGCCGCGCCGTGAAAGCACCTTTATTATAGTCGCGCACGATGCGGCGCAGCAGGCGGTTGTCGTCGGTCGGGATGATGTTGTGGTCGTCCAAAGCTGTGCTGGTCAAGGTGGAGATGAAGATGCGGAACTTGCTCGATTCAGGAATTTGTTTCGTCAACATGGGGTTCAGGGCATGAATACCTTCGAGCAACAAAACCGAGCCTTCCTTCAACTGCAACCGCTTACCATTGTACTCGCGCATACCCGTAACGAAATTATACTCAGGCACTTCAATTTCATCGCCTTGCAACAAGGCAATCAAATCGCGCTCAAGGGCGGCATGGTCAACGGTATCGAAATTGTCAAAGTCGTAGGTGCCATCAGGCAGTTTTGGCGTGTCGACACGATTGACGAAATAGTCGTCCGTCGAAAACGAAATGGGCTTCAGTCCGCAAGCTTTCAGTTGGATGCTCACGCGGCTGCAAAAAGTGGTCTTGCCGCTGCTGCTCGGGCCGGTAATCAGCACCAAACGCACGGGATTTTCGCTGTGATAGCGACGGTCAATCTCCTCGGCAATCTGCACGATTTTTTTCTCCTGCAAAGCCTCCGCCACCTGCACCAACTCCCTCGCCATCCCATTTTGGCAGGCATGGTTCACATCGCCCACCGTATTCAATCCCATGATTTCATTCCACCTCAAACTCTCCGAAAACACCTCGAAAGTCTTGGGCTGATCTTCGGTTTCGGCCAAGCGGTCAGGGTGGTCGCGGTCGGGAACGCGCATCAATATACCGTCGCGATAGGCATCGATGTCCCAAATGCCCAAATAGCCCGTGGAGGGTACCAAACGACCATAGAAGTAATCCGCAACATCGCCCAAAGTGTAGTAATCAGTGTAGGCTTTCCCGCTGGTTTCCAACAGCTTGACCTTATCTTCCTGACCCATTTCGCTGAACATCCGAATGGCGTCCTCAATGCGAGCCTCGTGGCGATGAAACTGGATGTCGTCGGCAACAATGGCCCGCATCCTCACCCTCAAGGCGGCAATGTCGTTGGCGTTGAGCAACTGCCCGTCACTCTTGCGGATTCGGCAGAAAATCCCTTTGGAAATCGGGTGGTCCATGTTCAACTTGCAGCCCGGAAACAGGTCGAGGGCGGCCTTGTAGAGCAAGAAGCCCAACGAGCGAAGATACACCAAACGCGCCGTGTGATGCGTGAGGTCGATAAACTCCACATCGCGACTGTTGTAAACGCGGAATTTCAGTCCCTGCGAAACATTGTTCACCTTGGCGGAAATGATGGGATACGGCTTGTCGAAATCAAACTCGGGTAGCATCTCAAGCAAGGTCATGCCTTCCTTGAACTCCTTGGTTGTCTTGGTGTTGATGCAATAAACTTGAATCATAATCCTGTTTCTTGGTTTTGCACGCGATTGAGGGCATCAATGGCCAACTTGTAGTCAGGTTGGGTCTTCAGCACCTCTTTGTAAATCTCGGTGGCTTGCGAATAGTCGCCCATCTGCTCCAACACGCGCCCCATGTTGTATTTGGCATCCAAATAGTTGGGATTCAAGGCTAAAGCCTGATTGAAATAGTCCAACGCGGCATCGTTGTTTTCGAGGTACACATAGTTGACATAACCCTTGTTGAACAAAACGATGTAATTGTCGGGACGCAGCATCAACAAAGTGTCGTAATGCAACAAGGCCTCCTCGGGTTTGCCGTGGCTTTGCAGGTAAAGCGCCAACTCGTAGCGAGCCGTCGGAATGTCGGGGAACTGCTGCTGCGCCTTGCGCAGATAGTCCATCGCGTAAGGCGGTTGCTGCACGGCATAAATTCGGCTGATTTGCTCCACGGGGTCATAGAAACTGCCGTCCTGCTCTGAGGCCAACTGAAAATTTTTCAGCGCATTAGCCGTATCTTTCTTGGCAGCCATATAGCACATGCCTTTCACAAAATACGCCTTCGGATTGTAGGATGAAAGTTGCAGCGACTTGTCGACATAGCCGATGGCGAGGTTGAAATTCTGCTGCAAGAGGTTCAGTTCGGCCAACTTGACCAATGGACGCGGGTCGAGTGAATTGATTTCAACGGCGCGGTTGAGGGTCGAGGCGATGTTTTCTTGATCGCCCAAAGCGTAATAGACATCGGCCAACAACAGGTAGGTTTCCACATTGTTAGGCTCCAATTGCAGCGACTTGTTGATGTCGACCATAGCCTGCCCGATTTGCTCAGTGGCGAAATAAGCCTTGGCGCGATTCATGTACAGCCTCGCATTAGTGCTGTCAAAAGCGATGGAATCGGAAATCAATTCGATGGCTTTCGCGACCGTCACTGGAGCATCAGGTTCTTTTGGAGTCGTTTCTTGGTTGGTTTTCGGCGTGTTGTTGCAGGCGAAAAGGGCGAGCAACAAGCCGAGGAATAGTAGGTTTTTCTTCATGGTTATTTGTTTTGGGCTTATGACCAATGACTATGGCCTATGGCAGCATCCCATAGAAGTTGAAGTTCAACTTCCATAATGCTGCCAAAGGCCATGTGCAATCAGCCATAGGCCATTGTTACTCCTCACTCTTTTCCAACGCCTCGAAAATCTTGGCAGTCAGTTCGTCGGCAAGTTCGGGGTTGTCCTCGATGAGTTTCTTCACCGAGTCGCGGCCTTGAGCCAATTTCGATTCACCATAACTGAACCACGAGCCGCTTTTCTTGATGATGCCCATCTCCACGCCGAGGTCGACGATTTCGCCACTGCGCGAGATGCCTTCGCCGTACAAAATATCAAACTCAGCCTTACGGAACGGCGGGGCCACCTTGTTCTTCACGACCTTCACCTTCACGCGGCTGCCCAACACATTCTCGCCATCCTTGATTTGGCTGACCTTGCGGATGTCGATGCGCACGGAGCTGTAGAATTTCAAGGCATTGCCGCCCGTGGTGGTTTCGGGATTGCCGAACATCACGCCAATCTTCTCACGCAATTGGTTGATAAAGATGCAGACGCATCCTGTCTTATTAATGGTTGCAGTCAGTTTACGCATAGCTTGGCTCATCAAGCGGGCTTGGAGACCCATTTTGCTATCGCCCATCTCGCCCTCGATTTCGCTCTTGGGCGTAAGAGCAGCCACGGAGTCGACGACAATGACATCAATCGCGCCAGAGCGGATGAGGTTTTCGGCGATTTCCAAGGCCTGCTCGCCGTAGTCGGGCTGCGAAATGAGCAAATTCTCGATGTCGACGCCCAACTTGGCGGCATAGAAGCGGTCGAAAGCGTGTTCCGCATCGATAAAGGCGGCAATGCCACCCTTCTTCTGTGCCTCGGCCACAACGTGCAGGGCCAAAGTGGTCTTACCCGAACTTTCGGGACCGTAAATTTCGATGATTCTTCCTTTCGGCAGACCGCCCACGCCAAGGGCGTAGTCAAGTCCGATGGAGCCGGTGGAGATGCTTTCCATCTTCTCCGCCTCCGCGCCAAGGCGCATGATGCTTCCCTTGCCGAAACTCTTCTCGATGTTTCCCAATGTGGCTTCCAAAGCCTTCAGTTTCTCCTGCCTCAGTTTTGCGGCTTCCTCTTGTGTTTTTTCTGTTGTCATTTCTGTTAGGGTTTTTAATTAATAATATGGTACAAAAATAGTAAACTTTGACTTTCCTTGATGACTTTGCTTCGATTTTATTTTTCGACATGCCCAAACACCAATCATGCTGCAAAGTAACGAAGTTTGTCAAGACAAAGCCGTTGATTAAACGTTTGTAGTCGACTGTAGTCGTTTGCTGTCGGGTAGATAATTGGTTTACAGCGTTTTCTTTTGCGGAGGTTAAAACCATCCGATGTGTTAGGTTCGCCCTTTCAGGGCTTATTGGACAGTCTCTCGCTTTGTTTTGGCGGAGGTTAAAACCTCCGATGAATTAGGGTCGTCCTTTGACTTCGTCGAATCTGCGATTTCAGGACTTTATCTCCCATTATAGAAAAACGACGATTTTTCATAAGGATACATCCACATTCAAAGAGTTTTCCTATTTTTGTGCTTTGAAGTCGAAGATTCGACGGAGTCCTGAAAGGACGACCATATCACAAGCGGGGGTGCAGCCCTCGCCCAGCCCCGTAGGGGCGAAAACACTAAACTCAACCATCATGGGAAGCTCACTCGCAAAAAACGACATACACATCGTATTCCACATCAAGTACCATAGCATGGAAATACGCGACGAAGACCTTGGACAGGTGTTCGCCTACATCGGCGGCCTCATCCGCAACATGGGCGGCATTCCTATGGAAATCGGTGGCATTGGCAATCATATCCACATCCTCACCTCACTGCCCAAGACTATCGCCTTGTCCGATTTCGTGAAAAACATCAAGGCCTACAGCAGCAAGTGGATCAAGACCTTGGACGAAAGCTATTACGAAGGCTTCTGCTGGCAGGCGGGCTACGGAGCCTTCTCGGTGGATTACAGAAATCTTGACCAAACCGCACATTACATCCGCAACCAAGCGGAGCACCACCACCGCACGGAATGGAGCGAAGAATACCGACATCTATTGGATGAGGCTGGCATTGCGTATGACGAGCGATATGCTTTTGAGACGGATTGACTTTTGCAAAGCCCTGTAAGGGCGAACCTACATCATCAGGGAATTTCAATCCCCGACACATCAGTAAAACCAAAACCCTCTTTCTACGCGGAGGTTAAAACCTTCCGTTGTAATAGAATCGCCCCTTCAGGGCTATGACCCACTTGCAAAGCCCTGAAAGGGCGGCCCTACCCCATCGGGGATTTCAATCCACGACACATCGGTATGACCATAACCCTCCTTCTACGCGGAGGTTAAAACCTTCCGTTGTAATAGCACCGCCCTTCCAGGGCTATGACCCACTTGCAAAGCCCTGCTTTCTATGTTCTAATCCAAGTAATTTTTGACATTTTTTCAAGAGATTTTAAATCTATTCGGTAAGGGCCTCAAAGCGAAAGGGTTTCGGCGGCG
>CACZZO010000022.1 GCA_902785755.1 uncultured Bacteroidia bacterium
CCGGCGGCGCTCACGCGCCGACCGGGCGTCTTTCCTTATCCGTACATCCTAATAGGATGTCTCTTGTGCTGGCCTCAGACTCTCAAAGAACTTGCTCCCTCATCCTTCGTTTCATCCCCTCTTTCCCTCGGAAGCGGATTGCAAAAGTACAACCATTTTGGTTAATGGCAATCAAAAATTTCAATTATTTTCAATCAAATGTTATATATTATTGTAAATCATAATTATAAAAGTTTTATAATCTGCAAATTTTACCGAAAAATGGGCGGTTTTTACTCGTTTTTTGGTGGTTCGATGAGGTAAAATATGGTGTTTTGGTTGGTTTGAACAAGCTCAATTGTGCCAACAATGATGAAATCAGTCAAAATTGCTTCGGCTTTTCTACGGTTGATGTACGCCAATTTTTGGAATTCTTGCAGCGTGATTTGCCCATGCTCGGAAAGAAAGCTGAGAAGTTTGGCTTCGGTTTCGGTAAAAGTGATTTTGGCGGGTCGGGAAGACTTCTCGGATTTCCACACCTTAATTAATATAGGGTCGGCAACGAGGTTTTCGTCTTTAACCCTGACAAAGATTTTGTACTCGCCCTGATTGTCGGGAGCTTTGTGCTTGTGATGCTTGTCCTTTGGAATGATGACTTCCAGCACGGTCTTGCCATTGATTTCCCATTCCTCGGTGGTGTATTCCACCTTGGGTTGGCAATACATTTCCGCAGCGGCCTGAATCATGTGGATTTCCTCATCGGAGCGTACCCCGGCGATAGAACCATTGTCTTTCACGCCAACGAGAAGCCTTCCGCCGTCGGTATTGGCGAAGGCGGCGAGGGAACGGGCAATGCGCCGACTGTCCGAAATCTCGAATTTGAAGTCGAGCATCTGATGTTCGCCTTCCTGGATCAATTTCTGGATATGGTTTTCTTTTGCTTTCATCGAGGGTGCAAAGGTAGGACTTTTTTCGATGCTTCATGGTGATAATATTAATAAGGTATGGGAAAACCGGTTTGTAGGTTGTGAAAACCGTTCGCGAAAAACGAAGTGAGTCGGAAGAGGGTAGAGGGCGTTTTTAGGCCATTTGGGAATGTTTGTTTTTGGGATGGAAGAGAAGGTCGTTTTGGGGTCAAAAACGCAAATTTCGCAATGTTTAATTTTGTAAAATGTGTAAATCCACAAAATTTATATAATTAAAATTATAATAAGTAAACAATTGAAAATAAACAATATAAATCAAAATATTACAAATGTAATATTTACAAGTTTAAACAAACAAACGAAAGATGGTTGTAAAACTATGGAGTAATAGTCGATTTTGTTTTGTTTATAATTGATATTCAAATATATACAGATATTTATTTAAAGTGATATTATAGAAATAAGGTGTCAATTTATGGTGATGGTACGAATTTATAATGATACTATTCAAATATTTAGTATTTAAGTATTTATATTATGATTTATAAAGTAATTCGTCAATGTGTTAGGGAAGTATGGATGGTTTACAAAAATAAATTTGTTAAGGTTGTGATTTGTAATGATAAAATGTTTACTTTTGTCAATCAAATTGAAGTGAAAAATGAAAATTTGAGGAGTATACAAGTATGGAAAATGAAGAAATGAAAGATCGGATTGCTCATATTATCCGAGCCAAAAACCTGACCGCTGCCGAGTTTGCCATTCGCTTGGGCATTCAACCTTCCAACATCTCTCACCTCCTTTCAGGGCGTAACAATCCGAGTTTGGATTTTGTGAGAAAACTGAAAGACACCTTCCCCGAATACAATTTGGATTGGATTGTGATGGGCAAAGGCCCGATGACGGTGTCGGAACCATACATAATGCCTGTTTCTGCAACTGGTTTACCTGAAATGAAAGCTGAAGAAAACAAGGCAAATGTTTTGGATGGGACATTATTTGCTTCGCCAGAAATGTCAAATAAGTCTGAAAAACAGCAATATCCATTGCAAGATAACGGATTGAAGAAACTCGTATTGGTGTATGATGACAACACCTTTGAGGTGCTAACGCCTCGATGATTATTTTGTCACATATTAATTAGGTGTCGAATCGGAAAAAAGTGTAATTTTGCAGGCTTGAATTGAAGTTATGTCGCAAGATACCTTTTTTGAACGCTTTGATGCTGTGATTCAGTCACCTAAACGTGTTGTTTTGGCTTGTCATGTCAATCCCGACGGGGATGCCATTGGCTCGGTTTTGGCCATGTCGGAGTTCCTGAGAGCGAAGGGACATGAGACTAAAATGGTGGTTCCCAATGATTTTCCTGATTTTTTGCATTGGATGCAGGGTTCTCAGGACTTTCTCATTTTTGAGCAAAACGGTGAGGCTTGTAAGGAGGCCATAGCCGCAGCGGAAGTTATTATGATGTTGGATTTCAATAATTTGGCGCGTAGTGGTATCTTGCATAACGAAATCGGGAAGACGCGCTGCCCGCGTATCTTAATTGACCACCATAGGGATGCCGATTTAAGTCAGTTCTATTGCTCCTATTCAGATGCTTGTGTTTCAAGTGCTTCCGAAATCGTTGCAGAGATTATTCTGCACTATGGCAAGAGCCATTTCACGGAGAGCATTGCTACGAATTTGATGGTGGGCATTATGACCGACACAGGCTCGTTTGCCCATTCCATGTATCATCCACGCACTTTTGAACTTTGCAGTTTGTTGGTTGAACGTTCCATGCCGTACACTCTTATCCATCAGTTGGTTTACGATACCATGTCGGAGAACCGTTTGCGACTTTTGGGCCATTCCATCAACAACAGGATGGAAGTTTTGGATGAGTTTTCCACGGCCATTATTGCGTTGAACAAGAGCGACTTGGAGCGTTTTGACTATCATACTGGCGACACAGAGGGTGTGGTGAATTTCCCGCTGTCGATGAAAAAAATCAAGATGTCGGTGCTCGTTACGGAAAGGCAAGACCAAATCAGGCTTTCGTTCAGGTCGAAAGGCAGTTTTTCGGTGCATGAGTTGGCGCAAAAGCATTTCAAAGGCGGTGGTCACACCAATGCTGCGGGCGGCACATTGACTTGCTCTTTTGACGAAGCGTTGATACAATTGAAGGCGGTGTTGCCCGAATACAAGGATTTGTTAAGCAAAGCGGAATGAAGATTGCTGTTAAATATCTGATTTTTATGCTGTTGTTGGCTTTTATCTCATGTGGTGAAAAGCCGCAGAAACAGGCTGAAACCCTTTCAAAAAGCGAGATGAAAAGCAGCATGGAGAAAGCGAACCGCTATTTGCTGAACGAGGAGGAAACTGACATTGAGAATTATATCAAAAGGCACGGTTTGGCCATGACTTCGACGGGAACGGGATTGAGGTACCAGATTCTCAAACAAGGCTCGGAACGAAAAATCGGGAAAGGGGAGCGCGTAACCTTGGAATATGAGTTACATTCCATCGCTGGAGATTTGATTTACTCATCTGAAAACGAAGGAGTTAAGGATTTTGTCGTTGGTGAAGGTGCTGTGGAGTCGGGCCTTGATGAGGCCATGACTTACTTGCATCGGGGAGATGTGGCCAAACTCATCATCCCGTTCCATTTGGGCTTTGGCCTTCATGGTGACGACAATAGGATTCCTGAATATGCAACTTTGGTTTATACAATAAAAATAATTGATAATCAGTAATTTATGAATAAGAAAAGATTGTTGTTCGCATTGGCTTGCCTCACGGCAATGATGATTACCGCTTGCACCCAGAAATATCCGGGCTATAAGCAGACAAAAAGTGGACTGTATTACAAGTTCCATAGCCAAAACCTGTCAGCCATCCAGCCGAAATTGACTGATTTCTTGAAAGTTGAGATGACTTGCTATTTGAATGACTCGTTGTATTATGACTGGCAGGGTTCGCAAAAGGAGGTCTACACCCAATTGCGGGAGCCGGTTTTTGCTGGCGATTTGCAGGAGGCTTACGCCATGATGCACGTTGGCGATTCGGCTTCGTTTTACGTGAAGGCGGATTCGATTGCTGTGCTTTACTATGAGCAAGACCCCAAGGCGGTCGGTTTGAAGCCTGAAGATTTTTTCCGCTATGAGGTGAAATTAGTGGAAGTGAAAACCGAAAAGGAGTTTCAGGACGACATCGAAAAACTGAGGGAGAGGCGGAAGGCAGACTCGGAAAAGGCGTTTTTGGACTATTTGGAAGCCAACAATGTCACGGATAGCACTCCTTCGGGGTTGTATTATACCAAGTTGAAGACCACAAGAGGCGCTCAGCCGAAGGTGGGGCAGAAGGTCCTGATTAAGTTTGTGGCTACTTATCTTGACGGCACGCCGTTGGGCGATTCTGACCAATTGGGCGGCCAATATGAGGTGGAATATGGCAAGGGCATGGTGCTGCAAGGTTTGGACGAAGGCATCGGCCTGATGCGCGAGGGAGAGAAGGCCCGTTTTGTGCTTCCTTACCCGTTGGCCTACGGTGAAAGCACCTACGGTTATATCCCGGCCTATTCAAACCTCGTCTTTGATGTTGAGTTACTGGATATTATGGATAAATAAGAATAATCAATCAACAATTAAACACTTACAAAAATGAAAAAAAGTATCTTTATGATGGCCGTTGCGGCCATGCTGGTTGCGGGTACGGTGTGTGCCTGCGGTGAGAAAACCCCGTATGTGGGATTCCAAAAAACACAAAACGGACTGTATTACAAGTTCATCGACAAAAGCGAAGGCCCACAACCCCAGATTGGCGACCTGCTTGAAATCAAATTGGCCTGCATGGTGAACGATACCACAGTCATCATTCCTAACATGGAAAACATCATGCAGTTGCAAGAATCGCAGTTTGCCGGCGACCTTTTCGAGGGCTTTGCCATGATGCACAAAGGCGATTCCGCCTCATTCATCGTTAATATCGACTCCACTTTCAAGTATTTGATGGGTCATCCGCAACTGCCAGAAGGCTTCACTTCGACGGATGTGATGCGTTTCGATATTCGTTTGAACGATTTCTATCCTGAAAGCGAATATGCCCAACGTATTGCCTTGAAAGTCAAGCAGGCCAACGAAGAACGTATTGCCAAGCTGAAGGCCGACCATGCGGAAGAGACTGCTACTGCAGCTCAGCAATTGGCTGAGTATCTGACTAAAAACAAGATTGAAGCCAATCCTACGGAATCGGGCCTTTACTATGTGATGACCACTGAAGGCAATGGCGAGAAGCCTGTTGCCGGACAAATGGTGAAGGTGCATTACACGGGCAAGCTGCTCGACGGCACCGTATTCGACTCATCAGTTGAGAGAGGCGAGCCCATCAGCATCCCGATAGGCGTGGGTCAGGTTATCCCGGGCTGGGACGAAGGCATTCAGATGATGTCGAAAGGCGAAAAGGGTGTGCTTTACATACCTTATTATTTGGCCTACGGTGAAAGACAGGCTGGCGAAAAGATTGTCCCGTTCTCCAATCTGATATTTGAGGTTGAACTTGTTGATTTCGAATAAGATGAGAAGGGTTTTCATCCCGTTTTTCGCTCTCGTGTTGATGGTGGCGGCAGTATCGTGCCGCAACGATTCGGTCTTTTCCGGATTCCAGAAGATGGAGAGCGGAGCCTACATGAAGTTTTACAGCAAGGGCAACTCGGAGGTGATGCCTCGTCTTAACGACGAGGTCACCTTCGAGATGGCTCAGTATTTTAATGATACGCTGCTGTTTACCACTGCTGGCGAAGAACCCATGTGCCTCGTGCTACAGAAAGCCGATTTCGTCGGCGATGTGGCCGATGCCCTTTTGATGATGCATGTGGGCGACTCGGCTCGACTTGTGGTGTTGGCCGACTCGGTGTTTACCGTCATGTTCCAGATGGAGGAGATTCCTGCCGAATACTCAGGCAAGCCCATCTATTACGACTTGAAACTTCTTGAAGTGAAACCATTCGAGGTATTGGAAGTCGAGCGTAAAGCATTGATGGACAGTCTGAAAACCGTGGAAGACGCTTTCTTGGCTCCTTTGAGGGACGACCCCAAAAACACCTTGACGGAATCAGGACTTATCATCCTTGAAAAGACTGGCAAAGGCAAACCCGCCAAGATGGGTGAATATGTCGATTTCGATTTCACGATGTGCGACCCCAACGGTGATACCATCATGAACTCTTTCGGCGTGGAGCCTGTTGAGATGCAGTATGGCGAGGAGTTCATCGGAAAGGGGTTCACTGAAGCCTTGGGATTGGTGCCTAATGGAGGCTCTATGCGTTTCGTGATTCCTTCCGCTTTGGCTTTCGACAGCGTTGGTTTTGAGCAATACATCCAGCCTTACACGCCTTTGGTCGTCGTGCTGAAGATGAACAGTGTGATGGATCAGGCAGCCTACGACAAGCATCAGGCCGCTTTGGAGGCTGAAAAAGAGGCCGAAAAGAACCGTATGCTATCAATCGAAAGCAAGTCGATAGAAGACTTCATCAAATCGAACAATATCACTGAAACACCAACGGAATCAGGGCTTTACATCATCCGTCAGGAAGAAGGCACTGGCAAATTGGCCCAATGGGGCGACGAAGTGGCGGTGCATTACATTTTGTGTACTTTGGACGGGAAAGAGGTGGAATCGAGTTACGATTTTGACCAGCCCATCAGTTTCAAAATCGGGAACAACGAAATGATTTCCGCCATCGAGGAGGCGCTGATGACCATGGCTCAGGGAGCGAAGGTCACTTTGGTTACGCCTTCGGAATTGGCCTTTGGCGAGTTCAGTATAGACGAGGATATACCTCCTTATTCGCCTTTGAAGATTGAGTTGGAGTTGGTTGAGATTAAGTGAGATTGATCTTGAAATTAAGTTGGGAGATTGCTTCAAGTGTTGCAATCTCCCTTTTTTGTTTTCACGCTTTCAGTTTCCTTTTGAGGTATTGGTATAATCTGGTATCTTTCATTCTCTCCCTAATTCGATAAGGCTCGTATGAGAAATAGGCCTTCAAATATGCAGAATTGTCGAATTGTTTCCACATTCTTAACAAATAAGTTGGTCTGGAGCTTTTGGGGTTGTACTTGAAACGGGACTGTTTCGCATTGGCCGAAAGTCTGTATTCCCAATTGTTGTATGACCAAATGCTGTAGGCCATTCCTGCGGCACTTACTATTCTGTGTTTCAGGAAAATGTCTGTGAGATGAATGTAACGTTCCCATGCTCCTTTGCCATTGGGCGAAAAACGCGCAAGTTGCCTGTCGATTTCACCTGTAAGAGGAGTAAGGCAGACTTCAAACACTCGGCTTGTGTTGGCATAACTGAGTTCGTTGGCGAGAAGATTTCCGTAACGGCAGTAGAACTTGTCCCTGAAGTTGGGGTTTGTGAGCAGTTTAGAGAACATTAGGACTGGAGCGACTGTTCTGCCAAAGTTGTCGATGGCAAGCCGAAAAGTGTTGGGATAGAAAGGACCGCAACCACCATCGCCATCGTAAAAAATCCATCGCCATTTTCCGTCGCGGGCCTGCCAGCACCGCATATTTCCGTCTGGCCAATCGCTGATTCCAGTGAAAATATAGAAACAATAATAATCGATAAAGCAATCTATGTCAATCAGTTGGCAGGCTTTTTTGTAAGACTCATCTTCCGTCAAATCGGAGTTGATGAACCATCGCATCATGGCTACAAAATTGTCATTTTTCCCATCGGCCACATGCCCGTACCACGATTCAATGACATTGACATCGTTTTTGTCGTATCCGAAATGTTCAGAGATGTATTGAGCATCAGGCTTTTCCTTTAGGAAATAGATGCCCCAGTATTCACCGTTCAAATAGAGGACAACGGGACGATCGGCCATAGTTTCTGCATTAACCGAGTATGCCAAACGGTTGCATAGAAAATCGCCGAAGTAACTTTCGTCTTTCAGGGGCTTCAGTGTAAGGTGTTTGAAACACCTGATTTCAGTGGTTTCAAAAAACTTATGGCAAAACCGTTTCTCTCCATATTCTTTCCTTGCATAGACTTTCATACCTTTTTGTGTACCACTTCTTGCAGCGTTGCCATGCATTCGCAGCCCAGCCAATTGGTTGATGCCGCTGTTGTCATGTTCGTAAAATTCTATGTTGCAGAGCCTTTCCCAATCTCTGCCGTGCTGAAAACAGTTGTTGTGGGCACCACCTTTCAAATAGATGCCTTCTTCATAACCGAACAGTGCGGTTGAGTCGGCGCAAAGTGAAACGACTGGCAAGTCGTTTGGGTAGTCATCGAGCGATTTGATGAAATAAGAGTTAGTGGTCGTGGCACCGACGTGGTTGCCATCCGAATCGAAGGCGGCAGCGCGGATGATGATGCACTTTTGCACCGATTCAGGAACAAACCATGCGGAATCAGGACAAGTTTGTACGGTGTAAATGTTTGATTTTGAATATAGTTTTTGGTCCAAAAACAATGGTTGACTATAAACTGCATCCTTGATAGTGGGCGTATTCCCATTCAGGGTGTAATGGATGACAAGGTTTTCAGGACAAGTTAATGCGAGGCTGAAAGAAGTGTCGTAAAAGCCGCCTTGAGTTGAAAAAGTTACTGTTGTATCATTGTTGATTGCGTAAGATGTAAGCGCAAAAAGCAAGAGAAACAAGGTCAACCGTAGCCTTTGAATGTTTGGTTTCATTCGCTAATCTCAGAATTAAATCCCTCTTTATCAGCATAATAAACATCAATCGAAGCAATCAATGCGGCGAGGCTCCATACGGGGATGGCTAATTTGTCGGTGTCCATGAAGTTGTTGAGGAAACCGTGGACAAAATAACTGATGAAGGCGAGGGTGGCTCCCAACACCAACACTTTGGCTTTCTTGTTCTTGCAGCGGTTGTAGGCCATAATGCCGCAATAGACCGTCACGATGACAAAGGTCAGCACGAGGAGCGAACCTACCAAGCCCTGCTCCGCCAACGGGCCGAAATACTCGGAGTGGGCATTGCCGCCATCGCCGGCGTTGGTGCTGATGATGGTCTTCTCCTTCGACATCTGGAATGGCGCGTAAACAAACTGGTAAGTGCCAGGCCCCCAGCCAAATACAGGCCGCTCGTTGAACAATCGGAAAGCCGACTGCCAGCGGTTGATGCGTTCCAAATTGGAGGCATCGGTGGAGATATTGGTGATGGATTGGATGTTCTCAACAAGGTCGCCGGAAGCGTCTTGGTTGTTCTTCTCCAAAGTGTCGATGATTTGGTTTTGGAAAGTGAAAAACAGCCCAACCAAGATGACCAAAATGGTGGCAATCCAGCGGAACTTGATCTTTAGCAATACGCAGAACAAGACACCCAAGGCGGCAATCATGCTAATCCAAGCCGCGCGGCAGTTGGAGAGCGTTAGTGCCACGCTCAGCAAAACGACTACACCTATAATAATAAGTTTCCTCGATTTCTTGATGTCGGGCAGGAAAACATAGGTCAGGGCGAGGATGAGATAGATGGCCAAAGCCGCTCCGTAAGCCGTATGGTCGTTATAGAAAGGCGACATCACCCAGTGCGCCGAGTCGCCGTCGAAGCCGTATTGCGCATGGTGGACGATGGTGAAAATGCACACGATGCACAGCGCGGCGATGTAAAGCCAAATGAAACGATGGATGTTTTTCGGCTCCCTGAAAAGCAAGGTGCAAAGGAAGAAACCCGGAACGACAAACCATAGTCTTGAGGCGATAAACTTCAGGGACACCACGGGCATTTCGCTCGTGATGGTGGTGACCAACATCCAAGCGAACATGCAATAGATGACGATGGCGATGGGATGCTGCGAGATGCGCTTGTCGTATCGGCCATCGTATAGCATTTTGGCGATGAAAAGCACCAAAATACCCATTAGTAGCGGTTCGGCGGGCAGAGAAATGGCCAAACCCGCATCCAAGGAGTCCAAATTGATGGAAAGGGGCACGGTGAAAGCCGTGAGCAACAGCACTTTATCCAACGAGAAGATGTAGAGCAGCAAAACGCCAAGCACAACGGGCAGGGCAAAAAAGAGGTAGGTGTTCTTCTTTACCACAAGGAACAGCCCAACGGCCACGAAAAGTGCCGCAATCAGGTAAAGCCAGGCTATTTTCGCTTTTTTCTCCACAACTTACTTTGTTTCGGGAACGAAACGCTTCCGGTTCTCGATGATGAAGATAACAACGATGGAAAGCAACAAGGCTCCCAAGCCACTCAAAGCGACCACCACCCAGCGCACGGGGAAGGATTTCTTGTCGGCGGGGAAGGGTTCGGTGATAATGTTGGAATAAGTGAGGTTGGAGTTGTAGAAACGCAGGTTCTGCTCGTAGTCTCTTTTGATGAGCGAGTAGGTATTGGCCTCAGCAATGATTTTGGTTTCCAAATCGACGGCATCGGCACCGTATTGTTCAAGGTTTTGCTTGAGTTCGTTGGCCTTGTTGGAGCCGTTGATGAAGCCGCGCGTCACTTCGCGGAGTTGGCCGGAATAGTTGAGCACGCCGTAATTGGTGGCGAGGTCGGTAAGGTTCTGCTTAAGCGAATCGATGTCGCGTTGCTTCATTTTGAGTTGCATGTCGTACATGTCAACCACTTCGCCAACTTTCTGTTTATGAAGGTTATGCACCTTTTGGTCATAAAATTTGAGAATATCGTTGGCGATGTTGCAAGCCACAAAGGGGTCTTTGTCCATGACGGTGATGCTGATGGCCTCGTAAGGCGTTTTGCCAATCTTGATTTTGCTGCGATACTCGTTAATCATATAGGTCTTGGCAAACTTGTAATTCCTATCGATTTTGTAGTCGGTCCACAGGTCGTGTTTCTCGATGATGGAGTCCATGATTGACCTTGAATTGATGATTTCGAGCATTTGTTCGGTCTCGCTTTCATCGGAATAGGGGCTGATGTTGGCGGGATAGGCCACGGCCACCGACTTGTAGAGCGGGGTGATGAACATGGAACTTGAGAAAATGGCGCCGCAAATGGCCGCAGCCAAAGTGATGATGATGATGTGCCATTTCCATTTCAGGATGAGTTGCACCAAAGAAAGATTGTTGAAATTGTTATCCATTGTTGTTTGTGTTATTTTCCGATTGATGTTGAAAGGGTTGATAAATGAGGCTAATTCATTTGTTTTCTTTGTTTTGCGGGGATTTGGCGACCGAATTCTTCTCGGCCTCCCGACGAAAAAAGTCTTTCGAGCGGTCGTAGAAGACGATGCAGAAAATGAGCAACAGGAAGGTGCTCAAAACGGTGACTACCACGATAATCCACCGAATGGGGTAACTCTTGCGCTCGGCTTGGAACGCCGAAGTGACCACAAATTTATGGGGAATGTCTTGCGTGGCGTCCATCTTGGCTTCCTCGTATTTCGACTTGACCAACGAAAGTTGAAGGCGGTCGTTGTCCAAACGCTCATTGATGGCGTATGACGCGCCGCCGTATTCTGCCAAAATGTCTAATTGTTTCTGTATGTTATTGATTCCTTGTGTGTTGCCTTTGCCCAATTCAACGGCCATTTGCTGGCTGAGCATTTCCACTTGCGACTCATAATCGAACACACCCAACTTGCGCAAGGTGTTCAGCGAGTCTTCCAATTGGTGCATTTCGTTCCAAAGCGTGGTGTATTCTTCCTCCACCAATCGGAAAGCCTTCACCGCCACTTCCTTCTGCATTTGGTTCATGGTGCTGTCGAAGATTTCCGCGATTTCGTTGGCGATGCGGGCTGAAAGTGCAGCGTCAGAATCCAAAACGGTGATTTTCACGGCATTGTATTCCGTGCGGCGGAACTTGATGCGGGCATCGTACAATTTGTTGAGTTTCGTGTAAGGATACTTGCTGTCGGGCTTGATGTTGTAGTGCTCCATCAGGTTGAAGCGGCTGATGACCTTGTCGCGAACGCGGTTCGAGTTCAGCACTTGCAACATCTGTTCGGTTTGCTCGTCCTCGCCGAAATTCATGATGTCCTTTTCCGATTGGTAAGTGGTGCTAATCAGTACTTTGGAGATGGAGTTGCTGGAGGTGGGGTAGATGATTGTGGTGGATTTGAAAAGGGGGGTGATGAAGAAGGGTGCGCTGAAAATCACGGCGCAGAGGGCGGCCACCGCCAGAATGATGAGGATGGGTTTCCTATATTCCACCAAAAGTTTGCATAAGTATTTGGAATTGTATGTGTTATGTTGCTGTTCTTCCATAGAATGTGTGAAATAAGTCGTCAAAAATAGGGAATTCCCCTGAAATGGCAATGAAAAATGTCAATTTAGGCCTTTTTTTCATGTGGAATGACAAGGCTGACAATCTCCTTGAGGCTCAACAAGCGGGTGAGGAAGATGGCTCCGCAATTGATGGCAAACGCGATGGCGAACCCAATTATCCAATTGACATTCAATTGTTTGACAACGAAAGTGATTACGATGACTGAAGCCATGAACAGCACAATGTGAAGCCAATAACGCCCATTGATTTCCAGCTTCAGGATGCGTTTGGCGAGCAGGTATTGCAAGAAAGCGGTTACGGTTTGCACGCAAAGGCTGGTGCAGGCCGCTCCCACCGCCTTGAATCGTGGTATGACGATGAGATTCAGCAAGATATTGATAACGACGCCCGCAGCCGCCACGAGGTTGAGTTGCTTCAAACTGCCGTTGGCCGTGAGCAGTGTGCCGAAAACGTATGTTGTTGAAAGACAGAAGAAACTGCCCATCAACAAGGGGAATACGTTGGCATATTGCCCAATGCGCAAGAGGTAGGCTGCTTCGGTTTCGGCTTCTTCGGGGTTATACATCATTTGCATGATTTCTTGACGATAGAAAACGCACATTATCAGCACGATACCTGCCATTGCCACGATAACATTGAACGAAGTCTTGACCAAGTTGTTCAAGTCCGTTTTGTTTTTCAAAGTGGCGGCAAACATGGGCAAGAGCATGATGGCGAACAGGTTGGAGATGTTGTTGCCCGCGTCGAAAAGGCGGTAGGCACGGCTGTAGATGCCGGCTTGCACGCCCTTGTCGTCCAAAAGCCTTTCCAAAAGGACAGGCTCGATGCGGCTATAGACGCTCATCAGCAGCACGAGCAAGGCAAAAGGCAAACTTTGTCGCAATATCTCCTTGAAAAACTGAAAGTTAATCCTGAAACTAAGGTTCTCGGCATGGCGCAAAACGACGGACAAGGCGAAGACGAGGGTGACGATGTAGGCCACGGTTTGGGCCTGCAAATACCAAATGACGTTGAACTTTTCCTTCGGGAACCAGCCGCTCCACAGCACGAGGCACATCAAGACAATGGCCAAAACTCGGTCGAAAACGCTCAAAATGCTGTCTTGCTTGAACAAAAGCAAGCCTTGTATGTTCGACCTTAAATATAAGATGAACGACAGCAGGATTTGGTTCAGTCCGCACCAGAACAACAATTTGAGTTTCAGACCTTCGTTGTAGCCGACGAAGTAGCCCACGACGAAGATGACGACGGCATAGAGCAGCCCCAGCAGCAGCTTGATTTCGGTGAGACCGCCGAAGTGCTTGGAAAGGTTTTTCGGGTCTTGCGCGACGCTGCGGCTGTTGAAGTTGGTGACGCCGAGGTCGAGCAATATATAAAATAGGTAGGAGAAGTTGAAAAGTGCCTGATAGGTGCCGTAGGAGGCGTCGCCGAGCAGGTTTTGTACCTCGCGGTCGATGCCGAGAATCCAGAACGGCTTCACCAACAGGTTGAGAAACAACAGGAAAATGATGTTTTTTATGAAGCGGGTGGGCATTGGCTCATATCTTTTTGTGTATTAGTTTGTTGTATTCTTCTAGTCGCAACTGGAAAATTTGGATAGGAAAGATACTACGGTCGCAACCGTAAAATCTTTATTCCCAAGGGGCCAAATTTTGTATTGTAATTGGGTAGCCACAGGCGACCCAATTTCGCCAGCCAATGGCTGTCGAATTGTATTTACTTGGAAATCATTGCTTTGTGTTTTGGCAGCCATTGGCTGCCAAAACAAAGCAAGTACATCAGAATTGACATTCTTCGCAGTGCGTATTTGACTTTGTAAAATGGCGGATTTAATTACTTGAACCGCTTGGGAAATATGAGAAATATGTATGGGTGAATCATTTTCCATAAATGGTGATTTAGACTACAAAAATAGGAAAATTTTCTGATGTGAATAATAAATGGGTTCGGTTTTGGAAATAATATGTATTTTTACCCCGCGAAAAACTGACTAAAGGAAATGATCAAGGAACAGGAAGATATTGATGTTTTGGAAGAGGAACTCGTTGAGAATGAGAAGAGTTTGCTACTCATCAACGACGATGTGAATACGTTTGAATTTGTCATCGACACCTTGATGAAGGTGTGTCACCATACCCGCGAACAGGCCGAAACATGCGCTTGGATTACGCACTACAAGGGCAAATGCGCCGTCATGCACGGCAGTTTCGAGGAACTCAAACCCTATTACGACATCCTGCTTGGTCATCAACTGACGGTAAAAATCACTGACTAATGGCAGGCTACACTTCATTGGAAATATTGGCCATCCAACAGGCCTACGAGTCGATGTTGGACGACATTCACCCCTCCGTCAACGCACCGGAACATTTGGCCTTGATTGACAAGGCTTACCGCTATTGTTTGGAGAAATACGACGGTCGCTATCTGCTTTCGGGCAAGGCCTACATGCTGCACCTTATCGACATGGCACGCATCGCCGTGGTGGAGGTGGGCTTGGGCTACATTTCGGTTGTGGCGGCGTTTCTTCATGGCATTGATTATAAGAAAGGGGTGACTATCAAGGAATTACGAGAGCAGTTTGGCAGAACGGTGGCTATCATTTTGGAAGATTTCAGCGAGATTTCGAGATTGGACACTGAAAAAGTGGCCTACAACTCCGACAACTTCCAAGTGATGTACCTTTCGCTGATTGACGACATGCGCTCTGTGCTGCTCAAGATGGTTCACCGGGTATATGATGTGCGCAACCAGAATGATGTCGATAAAGGCCGATTGTCGCGTTACTTCCACGAAATCAAGTACATATATATCCCGATTTTGCATCGACTTGGCTTGTACAAGTTGAAAGCCGAGTTGGAGGAGAAGTTGATGCTCTACGAGAATCCGGCGATGTTTCACGAGATTGAGGCCAAAATAGAGGCCACAAGCGAGGCTCGCAGACAGACCGCCGAAGAGTTCGTGGCTCGCATTTCGGAGGCCATCAATGCCGAGTTGGAACGCACCAAGAAAAACGGGAAGAGCAAGTTCGCGTATTCCGTCAAGTGGCGTTTGAAGTCGATTCCGTCGATTTACGCCAAGATGAAGGCGCAAAACGTGCCTTTCGAGGAGGTCTATGATTTGATGGCGGCTCGCGTTATCATCCGTTGCGCCTTGAAGGACGAGCAGGAGTGCTGCTGGAGCGTTTATTCGGCGATTACGAACATTTATGAGCCTATGCCGGAACGCCTCCGCGACTGGATTACGAAACCGAAAGCCTCTGGTTATGAGTCGCTTCACACGACGGTGAAGTATGACGACAAAATGTGGTTTGAGGTGCAAATCCGCACCACCCGCATGGACGACATCGCCGAAACGGGGCAGGCGGCGCACTATTTATATAAAGGTGAGAAGGAAACCTCTGAGGAGTGGCTTTTGAATGTGCGCGAGGTGCTCGAAAACCCGGGTTTGGTGTCGTTCGAGAACTCGTACAGGAAACTCTACAAGTCGGATAAAATCTTCATTTTCACGCCCGAAGGCGACCTGAAGCAGTTGCCGATAGGCTCCACTGTGCTTGATTTTGCCTACGAGGTGCATACCCGCGTTGGTGAGACCTGCAACGGTGCCCGCGTGAACGGAAAGATGGTGCCCATCCGCCATGTGCTGACTAACGGCGACAAAGTGGAAATCATCACGAGCAAGAAGCAGTCGCCGCGTGCCGACTGGCTCAATGTGGTTGTTTCGGAGAAGGCCAAGAACAAGATTAGGCGTTATCTGAAGGAGGAGGAACTGAAAGAGTCGGAATTGGGCAAGGGCATGTTGCAGAGAAGGCTGAAAAACTGGAAGTTACCCTTCTCTGAAACCGTAGTTGATATGTTGGTGAAGGAGTTCAAATTGGAAAACTCGCTTCAACTTTACCATCAGATTTCGACCGAGAAAATCGACATGGCGGATGTGAAACATTTCCTTGTCACTAAGTTCGAGGGCATGTCCGATAAGTCGGAAAAGTCTGTGCCTGAGTTGGTTGAATCAAGGAAAGACAATATCGCCGAGTCGGAGGAAAGTCTTTCCATCGGTGAGGACATCGATAATGTGACCTACAAGTTGGCCAAATGCTGCAATCCCATTCCAGGCGACAAGGTGTTTGGTTTTGTCACCAACGAGGGTACCATCAGCATCCATCGTATCAACTGCCCGAATGCCAAGAGTATGCAGCAACGTTACGGCTACCGCATCATCCATGTGAAATGGAACGGCATGGAAAACGATTCGCAAGCCTCCATCCGCATCACGGGGCGCGACGTGCTCGGACTGGTGGGAAAAATCACCAAAATCATCTCCGACGACTTGGAGGTGAACATGAAAAACATCGTATTCAACACCGACAAGGATGGCTTCTTTGAAGGCAAAATCGTGCTACAGATTGCCGATGTGCCGGCCTTGGAACTGCTGATGAACAGAATAAAAGCCATTGAAGGTATAAGAGATGTTGTTAGAATTGACTAAAAATCAATAAATTATATCAAAATGAAAACCGTGTTGAAACTAAATCGTTTTTTAATGACTTTGGCGCTCGTTCAGGCAACAGTTTTCGCCACGGCGCAAGAGTCGCGACTTGAGGGAATGTATGGCATCGACCACGAAAAGAAAATCATCGTTGCCACGGCAAAATTGCCTGACGGCGCGAAACCCTACAAGGAAACTATGCACTTGAGAGGCGAAACCTACACCTATTATCGCAGCGAGATGCCCCTCATCACCATCACCACCGACGGTCCTATTGTGAACACGCCAGCCGTGCACGGCACCATCAGCGTGGCCGATGCCAATGGTCATGTCATCACCATGCACGCCGGATTCAAGATTCGCGGAACGTCGTCGCAACAGTACGACAAGAAATCGTATCGTGTTGAATTGTGGGCAGATGCAAGCGGCACGACGATGATGGACACCACCTTCCTCGGGTTGCGCAGCGACGACGACTGGAACCTTGAGGCGATGTGGGCGCAACCGCTCCGCCTTCGCGACAAGGTGGCCAACGAACTTTGGATGGAAATGCATCAACTTTATTATCAAGAACTTGAGCCAGATGCCCGAAGTGGTGTGCGCATGGAATATGCCGATGTGTTCGTCAATGGCTCGTATGTGGGCATCTATGCTCTCAGCGAGCGCATGGACCGCAAGCAACTCGAACTGAAGAAATTCAACGGAGAGAACCGAGGTTTGCTCTATAAAGGCAACGGCTCCGGTGCCCCGACTTTCGAGAGTTTGCCTGCCTATGACAATACGCTTGGCACTTGGGACAACTACGAGTGGGTGTATCCCAACGAGGCAGAGGCTTCCTACGACTGGAGCCACCTTTACAGTTTCACCAATTTCGTGATAAACGCCTCCGATAATGTGTTTTATGCTCAATACAGCGCCCAGTTTGATAAGGGCAATGCCATTGATTACTATTTGTTTATCAATGCTTTGCAGGCAATGGACAACATGGGACGAAATCTGTTTTTGGCGCGTTACAAGAAAACGGGACCTTACTTCTACCTGCCTTGGGACTTGGATGCCGTGTGGGGCTTGGACACCGATGGCAAACCCACCAACAACGCCAACGGCCTGATGAGCAATGGTTTCTATGACCGCTTGATTCATGACTGCACGAACAACGGTTTTGTAGCTTCGGCGCAAACCCGCTACAATGCCTTGCGCAACACCATCTTGACCAAGGAGCATATCATGCAATTGGTTCAAAACCAATATAATGCCTTGTTTGAAAACGGAGCCTATGACCGCGAACACGAGGCTTGGCCAGATTTTACCCTCGATGAAAGCCAACTGACCTACATGAGCAATTGGTTGGAAGCCCGATTCAACTATTTGGACGCTGAAATCAATGCGGCCTGCGGCACATGGAGCATAGAGGATCCTGAGCCTGTCGAAGAGCCGACTCAAACAGTTGAAGTGTTCCCGAACCCCGCTAAGGATAGAATCAACATCCATTTTGCCGAGGTTTGCGAAGCCTCCGTCAGGCTGTACGACATGACCGGACGGATGGTTTATTCCAATAGTTCAAATGCCCAAGCCTTTGTCATTCCGACGCAATGTTTATCCAAGGGAATTTATACCTTATTAATTTATGTTGGCGGGAAACAAGAGGTAGATAGGGTGGTGGTGGAGTGAAAATGTACGCAGCATTGCAATTTGGAAGCCGAAAATGTACGCAGCATTGCAGTTTTGAAGTTGAAAATGTACGCAGCATTGCAGTTTGAAGAGTAAAAATGTACGCAGCATTGCAGTTTGTATTGGGATTTTTTATACTTTTGCGGCAAAATTCTTAAGCCATGATAGAGAAAAGAATCCTTGAGGAAGTGGTAACAGAGCAGCATCAAGAACTATTGGATATGGCTTCGGCTCGGTTGTGTTCTCGTAAGGAAGAAAATCAGATAGACCTTGAAAGCACTATGGCTCAATGCGTTATCGGTGTTCGTCGTTCTGGGAAATCGACATTGTGTTACAGTATGTTGCGTTCGCGAAAAGTGAAATTCGCTTACGTCAATTTCGATGACGAGCGTTTGGAAGCGTTGAAGACAGAAGACCTCAATCCGATGTTGGAGGTGCTTTACAAAATCTATGGCGATTTCAAGTACTTGTTTATCGATGAGATTCAGAACATAAAAGGCTGGTATCTTTTCGTGAATCGGTTGTTGAGGACGAAGATGCACATCATCATTACTGGCTCAAATGCCAATTTGCTTAGTGGAGAATTGGCTACCCATTTGACAGGGCGGCACGATGAAATAGAGTTGTATCCGTTCTCGTTCAGGGATTTTTGCACAGCCAGAAATGTTGATGCGACCACATTGACGACCAAAAACGAGGCGTTTAGGCGGGATGCTTTCGACCAATACCTCAAGCAGGGTGGTTTTCCCGAACTGCTTCATAGGAAAAACAAGACGGGCTATGTCAATACATTGGTTGAGAACATCTTGAAGCGTGATATTGAACAACGGCACAAAATCAAGTATAGCCGCGCTTTTGAGCAATTGGCACAGCATCTGTTGAACATTGCCCCAGCTACAATAGTGTCGAAGGATTTGGCTAATTTGTTGAAAATCAAGTCGAGCCATACGGTTGACAATTACATCAATTATTTGATGGAGGCCTATCTTCTTGTGGAATTGCGAAGATATTCCACCAAAAGCAAAAACAGGTTGTACGACAAGAAAGTCTACCCGATTGATGTGGCCTTGATGGATGGCCGCGAGGATGCTTTTTCGGGTGAGAATTTGGGATTTCGTTTGGAGTCTTTGGTTTACATCGAGTTGCTTCGCCGCAACCGTCCTTTGGAGCAAGACATCTATTATTACAAGAATAGTAATGGTTATGAGGCTGATTTTGTGGTTTGTAAGGGAAACAAGGTACTTGAAATCTATCAAGTGAGTTATGACATCAGTTCGGAGAAAACTTTCAATAGGGAAGTTAGGGGGCTGCTGACGACTTCGCGGGAAACTCGGTGTGACAAGTTGTTTTTAATTACTGATTTCCAGCGTGATACACTACTAAAAGAGGGTAAGACCATAAAAATCATTCCTGCCTACGAATGGATGCTTGGGGAACGGGAAGATTGATTTATACTTTTAACTTTCTTTCCTTATAGTTTCCAAATCCCCTCCACCTTCAAGTCGGTCTTGTGGTTTCCCTCAATCAGTGTCAGGCCGCTGCCGATTTGGTCGCGGTCGCTGTAGATAGTGCGGCCTATGCGGGCGTAAAGGGTTAAGGCGTTGAATAACTTTACTTTACCTAAGAGATATACCCTCATGCCTTTGCCGTATAAGGCTGGCACGCTGAAGGAGTAGAGTATATCGCTTTCGTAGGTGTAGATGCGGGCGTTGTAATCCTTCGCATCGAAGATGGCGTAACGGAAGGTGAGGCTAAAGGGTTTGTTTTCAGGCTTGTAGGCAACATCCTGACAGAGGAAATAACCGTGTTCGTTGCTGCCGTCGTCGTTGCGATAATGCGCATATTCGGCTTTGTTGCAGAAATGGAAGTCGCTGCCAATCTGATAGTTGATGTTGAATCGGACGGCGTTTTTGGTGTACGAAATAGGGTAGTGAGTGAACACAAATCCTTCAGTCGAGTTTTTCATTTTGGTTTTGGAACGGAATTGCAGATAGGCATGGGTTCGGCGATTGAAACTGTGGCTGATGCGCAGATAATAGTCGTGGCCGCGACTCGGCGCATAGACTTGTGAGGTTAGCCAAGTGAACTGGAAATAGTCGGCGTAGGCGAGGATGTTCCAATAAGGCGCGGGCGCGACTTCCACACCGAGGTAAACGCCGCGCTGCCCTTGGTTGCGGCTGCCTTCGCAAAGGGCGTTGGAAAACAGGTTTTGGTAGGCTCTGCCAAAGTCGCGATACATGAGGGTAAAGTTCAGATAACCAGCAGGTTTTATAGTCAATCCAACCAAACCTGCAAAACGGCTGAGGGTCGTTGAGCCTACCGAAACGCCCGCCAAAGCCGTGCTGTCAAAGTTCATACTCATCGCGACTTCGCCAAAAAGCGCGTACTTGCCCTTAACATACTTGAAATCAATTCCTTGGTTGGTGAGGCGTTGCCCTTGGAAATAGAATTGGTTGTAATGGCTTGGCTTGAGTTGCAAAGGCGCACTAAGCCAAGTGTGGTGCATGGTATAGCCGATCTCAAAATGGTTCATGGCGTAACTCAAATGACCGCCAATCACCTGTTGCCGTATGGCGTGACGGTCTTGCAACTCACCTATAGTACGGTGATAACCAGTTTCTTGCAGGCTGCTGACGAATTCGGCCAACTCATTGTCAATGGTGTCAAAAACGCTGACATTGGCGTCAATCCAGCGGTTGGAATAAAACACGGTGCCTCGAAATGGACCTCCGCCAAGGGTGACCGCCGTGCCGCGCATAAAAGCGTATTCGCTGGCGGAGCCTTTTGGGATGATGCCGCGACCTTGTTTCATCACGCTGCTACCCGCACCAGCCTTGCCGAAACTCAATCCTGACCACATCGTAAGTCCTTGACCGAAAGTGAGTTGATAGTCGCCCAAAACGGCGGCTTTCACGATGCCCAAATCCTTGGCGTAGAGGTGGAAACCGAAAAAATCAAAGCCTTTTCGGTAGTTTTTGCCCAACAAAGCCTGAATCGTGTCGCTGACCTTGTCGGTGAAAAACAGTTCGCCCGCGTCCTTTTTCAACACGAACCCCGCGCGAATCCGGTTCCTATAATTATAGGTGTATTTGAATTGGTATTTCTGCGGACTGCCAAGGTAGCGCGAGTTGGGTTTGGCCAACAAAAGTGAGTCGTCGTAAGGCTCGTAACCCTGCTGTTTTTCAAGGATTTGCTCATAACGCCCCACAATCTGGTGCTTGCCGTAACGAGCCATCTTGTTAAGGGTCAGTTTGTCCTTGCTTTGGTCTTTGCCGACATAGACGACGGGTCGGATGATGGCTAAAGTCTGCTCATCGAAGCCATCGACCATCTCCAACTCTTCAAGAAACAGAAAATCACCGTAATAGCGGCGGTATCGCTTCAATTCCTCGTACTGAAACACGCTGAGCAGCCGCAGTTCCACCAACTGCATAACATCCTCGCTGTTGATGTTGATAGGGTTCTCGCTGAAGAAGATGTAATTCTCCAAAAGTTCTTCAAAATCAATGTCTTCGTCGCTGTCTTCGGCCAAGCGTTCAATTTGTTCAATGAGTAGTTCGTTCAAGGCTTCAGTGCTGAGTGTATCGATGGCGATTTGTGCCTTCACAATGGAGGCCGCAAAAAAGGATAATATGATGAAAACCAATCGTTTCATGTTATTTTCCAATGCTGAAAATCATGCCGATTTGAACCGAAGCTCCTAATTCATTGTGCAGTTGAGCAGCCACATTAACTTGTGCGAAACTGATGGCATAGCCGAGGCCAAAACTCAAAATGCTCGGGTTGGTCTGGACTCCAGCGCGGATGAAAAAGTTCTTTACAGCTTCGAATTCCAATCCACCGCGCAGGCTAACACCCTCACGTTCCGTGTCTTTCTCGATTTCACATTGTCCAATGAAGTCCTTGGTGAACTTGTAGGCCAACCCGAAACGCATCACTATAGGAATCTTCTCATGGTTCAAAGTTTGCTTGAAACTGAAATTGACAGGATTGAAGATGTAGGTGCCAAGTGTCAGTTTGTCAGTAACTTGCGATTGAATACCCAACTCAAAGGTGACTGCGCTAAAACTCCCGTAGTCGTTCCCGATTTTGAGCAGTAAATAGTCGAGTTGGAGGCCGATTTGCAGGTAGCGGCCAAAGTCTTTAGCATAGGCCAAACCAAACTTGTTTTCGTTGTATTTCGATGAACCGAATTGGTTGAAACTCAGTCCCAAACAACCGAATTTGGTGGGTAGGGCAAAGGCTCCGCACTTGTAGGCGGTTTCGGGCATCAGCCAACGGTTTTCATAGTACAAACCAAGGCTGATTTTTTCCAAATTGGCCATGCCTGCGGGGTTGTTTTGCATGGCCCATAGCCCTTGCGAGGCCACCGACGAGCCTCCCATCGCCGCCGCGCGACCGCCCATTGGATGGATGAAGTCGTAGGCGAAAAGCGTTGAGGTAGTGAGAATTATGGTGAATAAAAGTAGAAATTTCTTCATGCAATTAAGGTTTGATGGGGCAAATGTAAGGCTGATTTCTCAAAAAACAAAATAATTTCCTATTTTCGCAGTCAAAACGAAAACGTTATGATGTATGTTTTGATTATCGCTGCCATTCTTCTCGCTTTGCTCGGGTTGGTGGGTGCCGTGGTGCCGGGCATCGCGGGAACGCCGTTCAGTTTTCTGGCTTTGTTGGCCTTGTCTTTTGTCAAAGGCATCGATTATTCCGCTGAATTTCTGGTGATTATGGGTGTCATCGGAGCCGTTGTCTTTGCAGTGGATTATGTTGTCCCGATTTGGGGCACAAAACGGTTTGGCGGCACAAAAGCAGGTGTCCGAGGCAGCACAATCGGGCTTTTTGCGGGACTTTTCATCACTTTCATTTTCCCGATAGGCTTTATTGCGGTGCTGTTGGGGCCGTTCATCGGGGCTTACCTCGGCGAAAAGTCCGTAGGAATCGACGACCACAAGGCATGGAAGTCGGCCTTCGGGTCGTTCATCGGGTTTTTGCTCGGCACAGGCATTAAAATAGTTTATGCTTGTGTCTGTATTTACTTTATTGTCAGTGATTTAATTGGATTGATATGATGGATTTGCAAGCAAAGGCGAAGCACATTCGCGAATTGATATTGACCGCCTTGGCGGAGGCTGGTTCAGGGCATACGGGCGGCTCTCTTGATTTGGTGGACATATTTACTGTATTGTATTTCAGTCATTTGCGCCACGATCCCAAGCATCCTGATTGGGAAGGTCGCGACAAGGTAGTGCTTTCCATCGGGCATACGGCTCCCGTGCTGTATGCGACTTTGGCGGCGGCTGGCTATTTTCCAGAGGATGAGATGCTTACGCTGCGCAAATTGGGCAGCCGTTTGCAAGGTCATCCGAGTTATGAGTTCCGCTTGCCGGGATTGGAGACTTGTTCGGGCAGTTTGGGACAAGGGCTTGGCGTGGCTTTGGGCATGGCTTTGGCGGCCAAGATGGACGGTACTTCTATAGGCTCAGGAACCGAGAACCGCGTTTTTTGCATCATGGGCGATGGCGAGCAGCAGGAGGGAAGCGTGTGGGAATCGGCGATGGCGGCTGCGCATCACAAATTGGACAACCTTTGCGCCATCATCGACCGAAACCGTCTGCAAATTGATGGCGGTACGGAAAAAGTGATGGCCATTGACCCTTTGCGCGACAAATGGGCGGCCTTCGGCTGGCATACGATTGAGATTGACGGCCACGATTTCAGCCAAATCAAGATGGCATTTGAAATGGCTGACAATGAGAAGGGTAAACCGACGGTTATCATTGCCGACACCATCATGGGAAAGGGTGTGAAAAGCATAGAAAACAATAACCAATGGCATGGCAAGGTGCCGACAAAGGAACAATTAAAGGATTTTTTGCATGAACTACATCAATAAAGGAAACAAACCCACAAAAACAGGCTTCGGCGAGGGCGTTCTCGCTGCGGCTCAACAAGATAGCAGGGTGGTCGGTTTGGGTGCCGACATCACCAATTCGGTCGGGATGAACTTTTTTGCGGAGGCCTTTCCCGAAAGGTTTTTCTCGATGGGCATAGCCGAGCAAGACTGCGTGGCCACGGCTGCCGGCCTTGCCTTGAGCGGCAAGATTCCCGTGTTCAGCACTTACGGCGTTTTTGCGGCGCACCGTGCCAACGACCAGATTCGTATCTCCGTGTGTTACAACGATGTGCATGTCGTCATTGGCGGCGCACATGCGGGCATTTCGGTCGGACCGGACGGAGCTACACATCAGGCTTTGGAGGACATGGCCACCATGCGCGTGCTGCCCAATATGACCGTCATTTCGCCCTGCGATGCCACGCAAGCCAAAATCGCCACTGAGAAAGCCATTTTGGAGTGCAAAGGCCCTGTCTATGTGCGTTTCGGTCGTGAGGCTGTTCCTGATTTTACCGCTGAGAATCAAGAATTTGAGATTGGAAAAGCCCAACTGATGCGCGAAGGCAATGACATTACCATTGTGGCCACTGGTCACGAGGTTTGGGAAGCCCTTGAAGCAGCCAAAATCCTTGAGCAAAAGAATATTTCGGCGCGTGTCATCAACATGCACACCATCAAGCCTTTGGATGGTGAGATTTTGATGAAAGCCTCCTCAGAGACCCGTATGATTTTCACCGTCGAGGAACACCAAATAATAGGTGGACTCGGTAGTGCAGTATCCGAATATCTGTCTGAAAACCATCCCATTAAGGTTATTCGTATTGGCATGAACAACCGTTTCGGTGAGTCAGGACAAGCCTCAGAATTGATGCACAAATTTGGTTTGGACGCTGAGGGGATTGTCAATCGGGTTTTAAGAGAATGGGCTTAACTCAGCTTTTCCAATATTCCGGGGATAGCCAGCATCAAAAAGCTGTCGTATTTCAGGTCGGAAGGATTGATGCGTCGCAATTCTGCAAAAGAACAGAGGTCGATGTGAGCAGGGTCTAAAGCGTTCTTTTTCAATTTGTTGCGATATTGTCTCTTTTCCGCTCCAAACAAAACCTCGTCTTTCATGCGCTCCTTCTCATTCAATGGCCTGAACCCCATGATGAGCTTTTCGACCACCCATCGGGCATGTTCGCTTTTCGACAATCCCTCTACACAGTCGTTCCATGCTTCTTTTTCTGTAATCCCTTGATTCTTTGCGTGTTGTTTTACTCCAGCAGCTCTCGATTCAAAACAATCGCTGCAAAAGATACTTGACAAACCGTTTCTGACTGTGGTCATGTCGGTTTCCCATTTTTTCGCGTTGACTAAAGGATTGATGGGCTTCCGTAAAAGGTTGTGTTGGAAGATGTTGAGTGCCATTGCATAGCGCTCGGCGTTATGGATGTTTTCGGCGGGCAAGTTGTCAATCCACGAGCCTAAGGAATACATCCTTTGGGTCAAAACGGCCTTGCGCGTGTCGATGTAATAAATGTCCTTGTTGCAGAACGCCCTCACTTCGTCCTCCGATATGACAATGGCCTCATTGGTGCTGTTTTCTTGCCAATTTTCAACCACACGAAGTTCAATGTCGATGTGGGAATCTTCGTTTTTGGTTATTGATTCATAGACTGATAGCTTGCATAACAACGGAAGGTTGCACAGATATTCCTCTTGCTCTAAAACTTCAGCGATCTGCTTGTTTTTACTCACAATGGTGATAACGCTTCTCAATGGACATGTTTCGTCGAAATTGGCAAAATGGGCCGACAGCGCCACTTGCCTTGCAACCGAAAGCATCAATGGACTGTCACCGTTGACCACTACTTGCAAATGCTCCCCCGACTCTTGACCAATGGCCACATCTTTCAGTCTATCAAGGACGTATGCTCGTGCCACATACCAATTCCTGACGGTTTCGTCCGAAAACCTCTCGCCGTTTTTCCGCCTCAAATACTCAAAGGGCTTTTCTTTTTTGAAACCTTTGCTCATGCTATGTTTTCCTTTCTGTTTGTGGCCTCTTTGAGGTGGTCGATGCAAGTGCTGAGGTCATAACTCGACGGGCTTTGGTAAAGACGGAGGCCAAACCATTCGAGCGATTCCACAATATGCTCCGTGATTCTCGATTGCTCCCATTCGAAGGTGGAAAAACCGGTCTTCAAAAGGTGGGCAAACACTTGCAGAGGCATCCCCGAATCCTTCTGTTCTTTCCAACTCACCATCAGTCGTGGGTTTTGCGAAACAACGGGGTCGTTCATCAACCAATGGAACAGGTAAGTCCTGAACAAGTGGGCGTTGAGGACTCCTTCATGGATTTCCTCTGCGGGCAGAATATGCTTCAACTCGTCCATGTTTTTCAGTCGTTCAGCCTCCTCAGCGGAAATGGGACGAAACCGGCTTGTGTCGAGGATGAAATTTTTCGTCAAAAGCCTTCCGTAGGTCTTTCCTTCAGCCATCTTCTGGAAATTGATAAAATGGTCGGAATGTAGCACACTGGTGGGTATTGACGAGGTGGTTGTGTCCCAATTGAGGATGGTGACCGTCGTCAAAGTGATGCGTTTCACCTCGCCGTCAACATTATATTTTGGCACTTGAATCCAGTCGTCGATGCTCAGGAGTTGGTTCAACCTGACGTGAAGGAACGCCACCACGCCTTTCAGGGTGTCTTGAAAAACCCAACTCAGCACGGTGCCGATAATGCCAAAAACCAAGAAATAGCTGGAGTCTTTTTGGATGTCGAAGACGAGAAGGAAACCGAGAATCCACAGCGCAACGGCGATGAGGATGGCGATTTGGCACCAAGTCAGACCGCTTTCTTGCTTGCGAAGGATGAAAATGTCAGTCAATTTGTTGCAAATCGAGATGATAAGCCACAAAAACAATGTCAAACCTGTCATTTGGAACCATGATTTCCCGATGACCGTTGTGATTTCCCCACTAAACATGGGTACCAAAAGCAACGCTATCAGTACTGCAAACAATACAATCGACCTCAGCCAGAAACGGAGGTTCAAACTGCGCGGTTCATTGTTCCTTCTCTTTTTCCTCATGTATGTTGATGCTTCTGATTATCTGGTTATCATTCAATTGTGCATCGGCTTCAGCAAATCATTCACAGTCTTCACGGGGTTGAAGGTTTCGATGGGCACTTCGACGAAGATGGTAATCCAGTCGGCCATTGCGCCGTTCCAGAGGCCGGGCAACTCCAAGGCTTTCAGTTCGCGACCGTCTTTCGACTTGTTGGAAACAAAGCCCGTGTTGGCGTCCACATAGTCCGTCAGGTTGAAGGCCTCGCCTTGGTAGTTCCAGCAACCGCACACCAAATCGACGGGGTTGAAGTGGGTCGAGGCTTGGAAAATGGCTTCCTGTTGCGGGTTTTTGTGGTCGATTTGCGAGGATTCGATGATTTGCAGCGACACCTCATCGTCGTCGTTTTTCACCCAGAAGGGACCACCACCGGGTTCGCCCTCGTTCTTCACCATGCCGCAAATGCGCATCGGTCGGTTGAGTTTATTGTACAGATAATCAATCTTTTCAAACTCGTTGTATTCCTTCACGAAATCGGGAATGTCAATCATCAGCGACTCTTTCGCAAAACGAGTGATTTCCTCTAATTCTTCCTCGATGACAAAACCGCTGTCGAGCAGTTCGAGGTATTCAAAGGTCTTTTGTTGCAACTTGAGCAGCAGTCCGGCCAACACCTTTTTATATATAATGGTAGTTTGCGCCTTGGTTTCGGGCACGATGTTGTCGATGTTCTTGATGAAGACGATTTCCTCGCCGAGGTCGTTCAGGTTCTCGATGAGTGCCCCGTGACCGCCCGGACGGAACAGAATCTTGCCGTTGGCCTCGCGGAACAGGTTGCCGTCGGCATCGATGGCAACCGTGTCGGTGGACGGCTTTTGGCACGAATAGGTGATGTCGTAGCGCACGCGGTATTTTTCTTCGTAACTGTCAATCAGCGCATTAACCGTCTTCTTGAAAGGCTCTTCATGTTCGGGCGAAACGGTGAAGTGCAGTTTGGCCACGCCCTCATTGTCGGTGGCATAGCGGGCAGCCTCCACCAAATGCTCTTCCAAAGCCAAACGGTTAAATCCCTCATAATGATGGAATTTCAGTAGGGCTTTGGGCAGCTTGCCGTAGTTCAAGCCGTTTTCGAGGAGCAGGGCTTTCACCACATCGACTTTGCGGCCTTGTTGAAGCATAGCGTCGATGTCGAGGCTGTAAAGGCGTTTCACGGCGGCGTTGAGGTCGTCGAAGAAGGCGAAGCTGTGGATGTGGGCGAAGAAAATGTCCGTGAACTTCGTTTCCTCGCCCGAGTCGGCGAAAGCGAACAAGTCCTTGAACATGCGCGAAGCCGCGCCCGAAGCAGGCACGAATTTCGTGAATTGGTAATACTCCTTGTCGGCTTCAAAGTCGGCGGTCATCTGTTTCACTTGCTCGTCGTCGAGGCGTAGGATGCCGTCGCCGAGGGTGGCGGGACGCATCAGTTGGACGAATTGGGTGCCTCTTTTCAGTTGGGCTACTTGCTGTAACACCTGATTTTCAGCGATATTTCTTTCCGAAAGCTGTTGAAGGTCTTGATCTGTAAACATGATATTAGGTTTTTATGCGGTTCAAAAATAGGGAATTAAGTAATGCGATGAAAAAAAACGACAAAATTTTTCTGAAAAAGCATTGTCGCATTGAAAAAAGCTGTATCTTTGCAGCCGATTTCAAGCCCAGGTGGTGAAATTGGTAGACACGCCACTTTGAGGGGGTGGTGCCGATTACGGCATGCAAGTTCGACTCTTGTCCTGGGCACTGATTCCAAGCCCCGATGGCGGAATTGGTAGACGCGTACGTTTCAGGTGCGTATATCGAGAGGTGTGCAGGTTCGACTCCTGTTCGGGGCACTAAAAGCAAAGTAATCCTAATTGATTATCAGTCAGTTAGGATTTTTCTTTTTCTGTCAAGTCAAGTTCTTTCAAGAAATCACCAGGACGGCTATTTAAATACCGAAAAGATAGTTTTCTGTAGATTTCATATCACTTTTTCTGCGAAAACTTGTATTTTCTACGGAGATTATTAAAATTCTCCGTTCAAAAGTAACGAGGACTTCTTCGATTGCTACCAGATTCTGACCACGAAGGAACTTGACGACGAAATGCTGTACGAGGCAGTTAAAGCAACCTTCGACAATCGTGAGTTGGCATATAACACCAACCTGCAACTGTTCAAAGAATACTTTTGCACCGATAAAGTGCGCCTGAAGCGATGGGAAGCGTTCCTAAAGAATATTCAGTGGAAGGAATCGCTTTCATTTGCCAATGTGATAGCCGTGATTACTGTACGGTTGAAAGGTCTGTTTTATAGGTATTGGGAAGAGAAATAATATTACTGCAATTTTTCAAAAGTGCAGTAGATTTGAAGGCTTTTTTCGAAAAGTTACTCATATTTGGGCAAACGCCCATCGTCACAAATACTTCTTCTGATAGTTTACGCATGTTGATTATTTAGGAAATTATAAATCCATAGCCAATCTAAAGCCAACATTTGCATCACCTTTGTACAAAAAAGCTTTAGTCCAAGCAGTTATTCTGCATAGTTTAATGTACCGGGCATTGTCGGCACAAGACAAACTTTTCGTTGGGAGCGGAACATCTTGGCGGGGATGGGGTGGTGATGATTTTGAACCTTTTTTCACTTAAACCTAAGAGGAGGGAATTAGTATTTATTAGGGCAAAGATACAAAAGATGAATAAACCATTAACCATAAAACAATCATAAACTTTTATAGTTTTTGACAATTGATTTCTAAAGAGCTTTATTTTGAAGAAAATTTCGTAGTTTTGCAAAGTGAAGTTTTTTGCTCCAGAGAGGATATAATTATACTAGAACAAACGAAAGATAATGCCATGAATGCTCATTTGACAATACCTTCAGGTGGAATGTTTCAAGAGTGGATGAACTTGATTGATTTGGTGGAAGAAGATACCGCTAAGAAATTGGAATCTATGGCGCTCGAGAATGGGTGGCGCGAGATTCAGCCTAAAGAAGCTTTGGATATGGGTTTCGAAGAACTTGTTGATTGGTCTCGGCCAGATACGGATAAACTTGTGCCGATTGGGAACGATACCTTGGTTTGTTTGTCCAAAAAGACAATTTGCGCTAACTAAAAGTTCGATGGTAAGACAAAGTATTAAGATAGGACTAGTAGATGCCGACCTGCTTTGCAACGGGACTCGGCATCCTAATCTTGTCTTGATGAAACTTGCATGGTTTCTTAATGACAATGGCATTGATTTCAAACTGATTATTGATCAGAATGAGAATATCAAACCATATAAGTATATCTATATCTCACGGGTATTTACTTTCACTCAAGAGCCAAGCTTTTATAAAAAAGCTACACCTTACCAAAAGGAGCACAAGTTTCGCAAAGGAGGCACGGGTTTCTATGCTAACGAGCTGAATGTAAACAAGTATCGCTATGAACGTGAGAAGGATATGAAACAGCTGGAAAACGATGAGTTTCTAAATAGCTATCCTAATCGTCGAGGTGGCTCTCGCACTTATGGTATCGACCTCGCCCATCAAATGCCATATTACCACCTTTATGATGAATTTGTAGAGTGCAAAGTCAGTGAGGGTTTCAAACGAGACAAGTACAAAGACTATCAGCAATATAGTATTGGCTTTTTGACTCGGGGCTGTATTCGACACTGTCCTTTCTGCATTAACAAGTTGGAGGATACAATCTTCCCGTATTCTGAACTTGAATGGTTCCTTGATGAAGAGCGGGATGAGCATGGCCATCTGGTTCGCCCGTATATCTATCTTTGGGATGACAATTTCCTTGCTGCTGATCCAGAGGTGTGGCGCTCCAAATTGCAGCAGTTAATTGACACAGGCCGCCCATTTCAGTTTCGTCAAGGCCTTGATGAGCGAATGCTTGCCGAAAGCCCTTATGGAGAAGAGCAGAGATGCTTTCGAAAACAAAATACCATTATAAATTCGTGTATAGTTTTAAATAATTGGAACTATGGAACTCCAAAGCGATTTTTTAATGCAAAAAAATGTAGACTGGTCATTGCTTCATGATGGAATGACAATTCCTGTGTCTGTTTGCTCCTTGTTTAAAGTTTGGGATGAATCAATTCTGACACATGGTCAGAGCAAAGACATCAAAATACTTATTGATGGCGAGCTATATGAAGCCAAACTGAAAAATCAGAATTTTGTACAGAGTAACTGGGCTGGGCACAAGGATGTCATCCAAATTAGATATAGTAGACAATCAACATTAGCAATCAAGTTGAGAACTGTTTTTCAAAAGAGTTATGAATATTTGTATGCCCAAAAACAGCAAGTCGGGAAAAGCAAGCGTCAAATACTTTTGCCAACTGATATTCGAGAATACATTCGTCTTTATCTGACAACTTCACAAGATGTACTTTGTATGGAGTGCTGTTCCTGTACTGATTATCAGCAATTGGACAATATGCTGCGCTCAATACCAGAAGAAGTATATGAATCCAGCGATGACGACAAGTTTTTTATGGCTGATAAATCGGCTTCGATAGAAGAAAAGCAACGATTGGTGAAATATCGCAAAATTGACCGTAGTATTATTTTGACTCTAAAAAAGTTCTATGACTATCGAGATGAGATTAGCGGTGAGAAAATTGGTGATAAATATGGCGAAAGTGTGGTTGAAGCACACCATATCGAATATTTCACCCAATCTCAAAACAACGATTCTACCAACATTATAATTATAAGTCCAAATTATCATAGGATAATTCACAAGAACAATCCACGTTTTGACCGCAAGAAGTTTCAGTTTGAGTTTGAAAATGGCGAAATCCTGCCACTGAAATTATACGAGCATTTGAAGATGGGTTGAAACTATGATTATAGTTTATAATACAGAAACAATGAGAATGTGTGGGCATAGGAACAGAAGAATATTTACAAATCATTGTGTAGGTATGGATTCACATGATGACTCTTTCAAAAACAATTATCAAGAAATGAAACATGGTGGTATTGCAAGATATTTGACTCTTCATACGTTTTCACATGTACTAATGAAAGAGTTGGAGTTTTCCTGCGGATACCCTACTGCAAGCCTTCAAGAAAGACTTTATTACTCGAACAGGATGTGTGGTGTGTTGATTTACACAGTAGATGGTGCAGAAGGAAGTATGGGAGGACTCGTATGGCAGGGACAGCCTCGACTCATCGAAAAAATAATAAAAAGGGCGATTAATAATGCCAAAGAGTGTTCTTCCGATCCTTTATGCTGGGAAAACTTGGATCAATTAAACTTGGCTGCTTGTTTTTCATGTTGCCTTGTGTCAGAGACTTCATGTGAAAAGCGCAATTTAGGACTCGACCGAAGAGCCTTAGTTGATGAGAAGTTCGGTTATTTCAAAGGGTTGGCATCTGCCACGGACTAATAAGATCCTTTCTGTTTTGTAGTTTAGGTTAACTGGTATATTTACGGTTTTTGTATTTATACAGCGTAATTAAGAAATCAAGAGTGGCCCCAAGTCTCACCAACCGAATAACACGGTTGTAAAATGATAATACCTGTTTAACTGTTCCAATAAAACGACAACAAAATCAGAAAATCGAAATCGAAATGAAGAAAATCGGCGACAAATCATCGATTTTATCGCCGATAACAGGATTTCAAATTCAAAAACCGTTTCGAAAGCCATGGGACTCAAGCCTTCGAGAACTTGCGACTACCTCAAACAACTCGTGAATGAAGGCGTCCTTGAGGTGGAGTATAAAAACAGGAAGTATAGGATTAAGAAGTGAATGGTTGGTATGGGTGGGAATTTGGTGTAGAGATACTGAAAAGTAACTGGGAGTAATTCACGGAATGATTGTTTTGGATAAAAATTGTAACTTTGTAGCCTGAAACAACAACACGACAATGGACATCTACGAGATTTTCAACGAGCTGCGGTATCATCATGAAGATGAGGTGGTGGAGTTCAAGAAGGCGGAGAATAACTTCGACTTCGATGACTTGGGCAAGTATTTCTCGGCACTGAGCAACGAGGCCAATCTGAGAGACAAGGCTTTTGCGTGGCTGACATTTGGCGTGCATGACAAGACGCGAGAGATATTGGGCACATCGTTCAAAAATAGCATGATGAGCCTGCAAAAGTTGAAACAGGATTTGTCGCAACACACCACCGACAATCACACTTTCAGGGAGATTTACGAGCTGAAGGTTGAAGGGAAACGGGTGTTGTTGTTCCAGATACCTGCCACGCCTCGCGGCATTCCTATGGCTTGGAAAGGACATTTCTACGCCAGACGTGGAGAGAGCCTTGGCGCATTGGACATGGGTAAATATGAGGAGATTCGTAAACAGGTGGTGGATGAGGACTGGTCGAAAGAGATTGTGGAAGGGGCACGTATTGATGACTTAGACAAGGAGGCCATCGCTTTGGCTCGTGATGGCTACAAACAACGCTATCCGAAACTTGCAAAAGCATGTGATAGTTGGGATGACAAAACATTTCTTGACAAAGCTTGCCTGACGTTAGATGGTAAAATTACAAGAACCACGCTTCTTCTTGTAGGAAAGGAGGGGTCATAAGTTGAACCATATCGCACAAATTGTTTGGAAATGTTTTCAGGATGGGCAGGTGTTCGGCGACATCTATACGATACCATTCATCAGAACCACAACAGAGTTGCTTGGCAGGATACGCAACTATCGCTTCAAGATATATCCAAAAGATTCGCTGATTCCTGCCGAGGTTTGGAAATATGATACAGAAAGCATTCTTGAAGGTCTTCATAACGCTATAGCTCACCAGAATTACGAGAAAGATGCAAGAATCATCGTCACGGAAAACATAGACTCATTAAAATTCCAAAACGACGGCAACTTTTTCGATGGCGACTACCAGCAATATATTACAGGCGAAAAGACACCTAAAAGCTACCGCAACCCTGCCTTGGTGAAAGCTATGGTAAACATCAAAATGATTGACACGCAGGGCTATGGAATCCACAAGATGTTCCAAAGCCAAAAAGACCGGTTTCTGCCTATGCCAGACTATGACCAATCTACAACCGAAGAAGTCGTACTTAACTTGCCAGGAACCATCATTGATGAGAATTACAGCCTGATGTTGCTTGCCAATCCGGGTTTGTCTCTCACTGATGCCGTGCTCCTTGACCAAGTGCAAAAGGGTCACACTATTAGCTCGTCTGCCGTTGCCATGCTCCGCAAACGCAAACTAATAGAAGGACGATTGCCGCATATTTATGTGTCGAAGGATATTGCCCAGGCAACAAACCAAAAAGTAGAATACACCAAACACAAAGGACTAGCTGAAAAAAAGTGCGAGGCTTTGTTGCTGGACTCTCTTAAAGACCATGGAAGTCTGACAAAACAGGAAATTGTACGGCTATTGTGGGATGTGCTGCCTGACCAATTGGATGATAAACAGAAGATGAATAAAATTGAATATCTGCTCAAGCAACTTAGGCTTAAAGGCGAGATTAATAACAAAAGCAAAGGGAAAGAATCCATTTGGATGCTCGGAAAATCTTGAAAATTGCGAGCGATTACGAGCAAATTTCCGAGCAAAAGAGAATGTGTAATCATCGTAATAACTTGATTTTCTTTGGTGTATGTTGCTCGGAAAACTTAAAAATTGCGAGCGAATTTGCGAGCGAAAGAATCGCTTACCTATTTAAGGCTGTCGGGAAAGATTGAAATTGGTGATAAAAAGCAATGGCAACTCAAAGAGTTCTCTCAAAAATAATTGAAGTTTGAGAGAAATCTGAGAGAAATAAAGTAATAAAACTCTTTCATTAATGTTTTGCAAGTTCTCTCCTCAAATTCCTTAACAATGCAACAAATAATAATTCATCCATAGGAATAGTTTTTCAAAAACATATCAATAGAATTAAATGAAATTCTTTACTGTCCCTGGGAACGGCCTCATAAACGTCTTAGGGAACGGCGTTTCAAACTCCATGTCTTGTTTCTTGAAGGGATGATGGAAGCAAAGTTTGTAGGCGTGCAAACACAGGCGGCCCAAGGAGTTGTCGTAAGCATCGGTGCCTTGAGGTTGTTTGTAAGCCGAAGTGCCATACTTCGGGTCGCCTACTACGGGATGCCCAATGTCGGCCATGTGGACACGGATTTGGTTCTTGCGGCCAGTTTCCAATTGCAACTCTAACAGGGAATACTTCGGGGTGGAATATAGGGTTTTGTAATAGGTTTGCGCAAACTTCCCGCCATTGTCGGTGGGGCTGGAGTAGGTGATGAAAGCCTTGTTGTCCTTCAGCCACGATTCCACCATGCCTTCCTTTTTCTCCACGCAGCCGCACACCACTGCCACATAACGGCGGTCGTAGACGGTGTTTTTCCAGTCTTCCTCAAATGTTAAGGCCACTTCCTTGCTTTTCGCAAAGAGCATCAGGCCGCTGGTGTCGCGGTCGAGGCGGTGGATGGTGTGGGCGCGGCAACGTTGTTGTGTGTAGATAAAATATTGGTTCAGAATACTTTGTGCTGTTTCTTTTTCCTTGGTGGGGCTGTTGGTGAGCAGACCTTCCTTCTTGTCGATGACCAAAAGGTACTTGTCCTCATAGATGATGTTCAGCCACGGGCTGCGGAAGCGTTCCTTGGCGGTAGGTTTCCCGATTTCGACGACCATGCCGGGTTCGAGGGCAAAGTCAAATTGAGTGGTGCGCTTGCCGTCGACGCTGACGACCTTGTTGGCCAACATGTTTTTCACCTTGTTCCTACTGATGCCGTCCAATTTCCTCATCAGGAATTCCATCAGTTTGGATTCCTCTGTCACGTTGAATTTCAGCGGGTTGCTTTTGCTATGGGGAGCTCTTTTGCTATCTTTTTTCATCGAATCTTAAGTCTGTATAATAAATTTTAAATTTTCAATCTTGAATTAGAACGGTACTTGTTCGTCGGAGGTGATGGAAGGATAGGAGGTCATGCCCTCGTCGTCATTCATCTTTGAGCCGATGACCAAAGGTTGGCTATCGAACTGGTTGTTAGGGCCAATGGTAGTAAAATTGCTATTGTCGAAGCCCTGCTCAAACTCTTCAAAACGAGCGTATTGACCAACGAAACGCAGTTCCACTTCGCCTAATTTGCCGTTACGGTGCTTGGCAATGTCGATGATGGTGTAGCCCTTGGGCTTGTCCTCAGCATCCACGCCATCTTTGTAATACTCAGGACGATAGATGAACATCACCATATCGGCGTCCTGCTCGATGGCACCCGATTCGCGCAAGTCGGAAAGGATGGGCTTTTTTGATCCGGGACGTTGCTCCACACTACGGCTGAGTTGCGAAAGGGCCAAAACAGGGATTTCCAACTCCTTGGCCAAACTCTTCAATGAGCGCGAGATGGTACTGATTTCCTGCTCACGGTTGAGTCCTTTGTCGCCTTTTGCTGTCATAAGTTGCAGATAATCAATGAAAACCATCTGAATATCATGCTGCTGCTTCAGTCTGCGGCACTTGGCGCGGAGTTCAAAAATGGACAATTGCGGCGTGTCGTCAATGAAGATGGGCGCATCGGTGAGCGGTGTGACTTTCGTGTTCAGCTGCTGCCATTCGTATTCGGCCAAGTCGCCGGAGCGGAGTTTGTCGGCAGTGAGTGATGTTTCGGTCGAAATCAGTCGCGTAACCAATTGAACAGAGGACATTTCCAAGGAGAAAAAGGCAATCGGCCTGTTGAAATTGACGGCGGCATTGCGGGCTAAATTCAGCGCAAAAGCCGTCTTACCCATGCTGGGACGCGCGGCCAAAATGATGAGGTCCGACTTCTGCCAGCCTTGTGTGATGCGGTCGAGTTCGGTGTAGCCCGACGGCACGCCGCGCAGCTTGTTGTCGGCGTTTTTGGCGTTTTGGATTTCCTTAATTGCCTTGCTTACAAGGTCTTGCATCGAGTCGTAACTCCGGCGTAGGTTGTTCTCGCTGATTTGGAAAAGGTTGTTTTCAGCCTTGTCTAAAAGGTCGAAAACATCGGCAGTGTCTTCAAAAGCCTCGTGAATCATGTCGGAAGAAATCAGAATCAGTTGACGCTGAATGTGTTTCTGCATGATGATGCGGGCATGATACTCGATGTTGGCCGCCGAAACCACGCGGTTGGTGAGTTTCGAGATGTAGTAGGCACCGCCCACCATTTCCAACTCGCCCCGTTGCTTCAGTTCGTTGGTAACAGTCAGAATGTCAATGGGTTCAGACTTTCCGAAAAGGGCCTTGATGGCGGCGAAAATCTTCTGGTGCTTGTCCAAATAGAAGGCTTCGGGCGACAAAATATCGATGACTTCGTTGACGGCTTCCTTCTCCAACATAAGGGCACCGAGCACCACTTCCTCAAGGTCGGTGGCTTGCGGAGGGATACGCCCCTGAGTAGCAAACACTTGCTCTGGAGTCATCAAGTTTCGTTTTGCGGCATCGCCGAATGGACGGCGCGTTATAGTATCGTTGGGCATGATTTTTCTGTTTTGGACGGCAAAATTAAGCATTATTTCCCGACCCTTCCGAAGCAATTCAAGGAAGTTATCAACTACTTGAAAAGGTGTTGATAAGTTTTTGCAACGATTTCATTCTCAGCGATTAAGTCTTCTCGCGCTTGTTGATAACCTATGAGGTCGTTGCTGGTGGCTTCGAGGATGATTCGGCTGTGTTCGAACAGTTTGGCTTCGCTAAAAAGTGCCGTTTCAATGCGTTGCAATGTCAAGCCGCGCTTGATGGCCGGATGGTAGAATTGGGCCGATTGAAGCACATCGAAGAGATTGAAGACCTTGTAGCCGACCTCTTTGTTTTGGATGATTTCGTGGCGGAGTAGGGTAGTGGTGAGGTTTTGCGGCGTGAAGCATACAATCTGCTCATAATGAGAGAGTTTCTCAATGAGAAGGCCGATGGCGTTTTTCCAAAGTCCTTGATTTTCAAAGCAATCCCAAACGAATTTTCCGTCGGATTCATGCTCGCCTTGCAGGGCAAAGGCCAAAATCAACTCCTCGTAAGGTTTCGTTCCGTCAAGTTCAGGCACGGCTGGACGGTGCAAAAGCAGGTTCAAGTAGGCGATGGATTTGGGTTTGGGCTGTGGAGCCAACGAGTAAAGTGTCTTGTAATCAATGTAGTACGATTTGGTTTCCAGAGCCTCAATTTGGTGTGCTTCCAGTGAATTTGGGTCAAGTTGTTGGAGCATCTTGGCGTTGGAATTCACGCCGTTGAAGTAGTTTTGGAACAAGGTTTCGTCATCGATGGCCGTTGTGAAAAGGAAACTATTTTTCGGGACCAATTTCCAGCAATGTCCTTGAAAATCACAAGGATAAGGATTGTTGCATTGCGTCCCGATATTGACCAAGGGCGAATGGGGCAGGGCGACCACTTTTTTCAACCGTTCCACATTTTCCTTGACAAATGCCTCACGCTCAATGACATATTCCATCACCGACTCCAACTTGAACAACTGTTTCACATCAATCGGGCCATTTTTCACATAATCGGCGTTGAGGTACATCAGTTTGAAGTCGCTCAGCGGCACTCCGCAACCGTGCAGCACATAATATTGAAGCGCGGCATCATTATAATAGGTGTCGCTGAGGCGCAACGAACTCTTCACCTCCACGGCCAACCATCGGTCACCTTCGCGAACGAGCATATCGAGCATGATGAGCGTGTCATTGTACTGAAAAACAGCCTCATACATCACATTGATTTCGGGATTGCTGAGGTTGGCCCAAGTTTCCGCCACCTTCTTCGGGAATTGCGATGGCGAATTGGGCGACATGTCAACGCCATTTGGAAAATACTCATGTGCCAGCACGCCCACATCCGTACCGCGCTGAAACTTAGCCCTTTGCTCAATGCTGAGCTTGTCGCGCAAATAAGGGTGCTTTTTCTGCATGTACAAGGCCTTTTCGCATTGTAACCCCTTGATATATGTGGATTTGGAGAGAATGTGCATGGTCAGTTGGTGTAGTCGACGCAGTCTTCGGTGATGAGTGGCAAGTAGTTGAAGCGGCGCATGAGTTGGGCGACGGCCAAAACGTCTTTCTGGCAATAGATTTTGATGCGTTCAAGGTCATTTTCCTGCCAATAAACGCGCCCCACCTCGCTCCCGTTGATGTCGTCCTTGGGCGTTGGAATGTCCAAAACGGCGCAAAGCAAGTCCAAGGAAGTGTAACTTTTGTAGTCGCCGAATTTCCAGAGTTCCATCGTGTCTATGAAGTTGGTTTCCCACGGTTTCTTTCCCGCAACTTGCAGTATGCGAGGGATTTGTATGCCATTGATGAGCATCCTTCGGGCAATGTATGGGAAGTCGAATTCTTTGCCGTTGTGGGCGCAAAGTTGGGCATCGGGCGTGTCATAGTAGCGGCTCAGCATATTGGCGAAATCAGTGAGCAAGGCCTTCTCGTCGTGACCGTAAAACGACTTCAGGCGAAAGCGTTGGTCGTTGAAGAAACCCACTGAAATACAGACGATTTTGCCAAATTCTGCATAGATGGCGGCACGGTCGTAAAGCGATTCGGGCGTGGCGTTTTCGTCGCCCTTGCCGATTTGCTCTGCTTTATGCGCCCAAAGTTTTTGCATCCGCTCTGAGAGTTGGTCGAAAGTTTTCTCGTGCGAAACGGTCTCGATGTCAAGAAAGAGGGTTTTGGAGAAGTCTGTCATGGCAGTTGTCAGTTTTAGTTGTTTAATTGTTCAGTTGTCGCTTAGCGTCATCGCGAGGAACGAAGCGATCCAGATATGAATCTATCTAATTTCTTGAAAATCATTATATTTCCCAGTCGATTCAATTGCCTCAATCTTCATGTCGGTAATATATGAATAAGGTGTGCCCTCGCCACAAAGCAGGGTGAAGCGGTCCAAGTCCTTTTCCTCGCCCTCGGCCTCGATGTGGACGCTGCCGTCGGCGCGGTCGTTTTCCACATAGCCGACCACATTGCATTGCAACCCGTAGCGATGCACATAACGCCGGAAACCGACATTGAACACCCGACCGTAAATCCTTATGGAATAGGCTTTTGTCATAGCGCAAACTTTAATCCGGGAATCTGTTTGAGCAGGGCGTAGGTCTTTTCAAGATGCTCCTTGCTCTCAATGTCGATGTTGTAGCAATAACTGAGGTAATTGCCTTTGCCACTGCTTCTTATGTTGACGAAACTATGCACCGTCTTGCTCTCCGACAAGGCTTGGCTGATGTTTCGTTTGGCCTCTTCGTTGGGGATTTCGGCGGCGATAATCAGTTTGATGTCAAAGTTTTGCGGGTAGATGACTTGTTTTTTGGGGTCTGTCATGCTAAGTCGTTGTTTTTCTTGCAGCAAAGATAACACTATTTCTTAGACAAAAGCTCGTTTGGCCTCTTTTTTTGTTACTTGTGTTGGTATTCGTGGAATTTGCCGTAACTTTGCGATTCAAATGAGTGAGCTTGCCAAAACCATCTTGACCCGCTATTGGGGCTATCCTAATTTCAGGCCTTTTCAGGAAGACATTGTTGATTCCGTGATGGCAGGGAAGGACACGCTCGCGCTGCTGCCTACAGGCGGTGGCAAAAGCATTTGTTTTCAGGTTCCGACGATGGCAATGGATGGCCTATGCCTCGTCATTACACCGCTTGTCGCGTTGATGAAAGACCAAGTGGCAAACCTTGCCAAAAAAGGGATTCCCGCTGCGGCCATCTATTCGGGTAAACACTCAGACGAAATACAATTGGCTTACAATCAGGCTGTTTACGGTCGGTTGAAGTTCCTTTATGTTTCTCCAGAACGTTTGCAAACAGATACTTTCATAGAGGCTTTGAAGCGGATGAAAGTATGCCTTTTGGCGGTCGATGAGTCGCATTGCATCTCGCAATGGGGCTATGATTTTCGTCCGCCTTACTTGAAAATTGCCGAAATCCGGCCTTATATTCCCACGACACCTGTTTTGGCCTTGACTGCAACAGCTACAGCCAAAGTGGTAGACGACATACAATTGCGCCTTGGCTTCAAACAGAAGAATGTTTTCCAAAGTAGTTTTGAGCGCAAAAATTTGACTTACAATGTTTTCCATGACGCTGACAAATACGGCATGTTGCGCCGCAAGCTGGAGGCCATGACGGAAGGCAGTGCCATCGTGTATGTGCGCAACCGCAAGCGCACGCAAGTCATTGCGGACTGGCTCAATTCGGTGGGCGTTTTGGCGACGTATTATCATGCTGGTTTGGACACAAAGACGCGCGACGAAAGGCAAGACTTTTGGATGAAAGGCAAAGTGAAAGTCATCGTGGCGACCAACGCTTTCGGCATGGGCATCGACAAGCCTGATGTGCGCCTCGTCGTCCACATGGACCTGCCAGACAGCATCGAGGCATATTTTCAGGAAGCAGGTCGGGCAGGCCGCGACCTGAAGCCTTCAGAGGCCATACTTTTGGTTTCGCCTGCCGACATCAAGAAATTGCAGGACGACTTGACGCAATCTTTCCCAGAACTTGACCGCATCAAGTTGATTTACAATGCCTTGGGAAACTATTTCAATATTCCCGTTGGAGCAGGGGAGAATGTTTCCTATCCATTGGTAATCAGCGAGTTTGCAAAGCATTATGGGTTTTCGGTCTTGGAAGTGTTCCACACACTGAAAATCCTTGAAAAAGAGGGATTTCTCATCCTTTCCGACAGTTTCGACGAACCTTCCAAGGTGATGATAAAGGCTTCGCGTGACGAAATTTACGGTTTCCAAGTCAATAATCCGCAATTTAGTGAGTTGATTAAGTGTATGTTGCGCTCGCTGCCGGGCTTGATGACCGATTTCGTGAAAATCAATGAGGAAGTGTTGGCGAAAAGAGTGGGAGTTCCGTTGGAAAAACTACAGAAGCAACTGAAGACTTTGGACAATTACCATTTTTTGACTTACCTTCCGCGAAACGACAAGCCGCAAGTGCTTTTTCTTTCGGAATTTGTTGACACAAAGCATTTTAATCTTTCCAAAGAGAATTACCATAGTAGGAAAAAGGATGCCGAAGCGCGGGTGAAGGCTGTCATTGACTTCGTGAACAACGATGAGGAATGTCGTAGTGTGCAGTTGTTGCGCTATTTTAACGAAGAAACCTGCCGGACTTGTGGCCAATGTGATGTGTGCCAGAAGCAAGGCAAAAACCGCGTTCCATACGGGACGATTGAGGAGAAATTGAGAAGCGTGATGCGCGAAGAGAGTCAATCGGTGCGCGAGGTGTTGTCGAAATGTGGAGAATATGATGATGCTAAAGTGTTGGATTCCATTCGGTTTCTTATCGACAGCGGCGTGATTCAGATGGATGGCGAGGGCAAGATGAAGCGCAAGGGGAAATAAAAAAAGCCGTCAGCAATGTGACGGCTTTGGTTTCACTCTTGTTCTCTTATTTCAGAATGTCCTTTGCGGGTTTGAATCTGACGATTTTCTTCGCATCGATTTTAATGGTCTTACCCGTTCTGGGGTTACGGCCTTCTCTGGCAGGACGTTCAGTCACGCCCATAGTTCCCAAACCTACGAGGGCAATCTTGCCTCCTTTTTTCAGTTCATCTTTAGTGACATCCATCATGGCGTCAACGGCCTTTCTTGCATCAACCTTGGTCATGCCAGCTTTCTCGGCCACAGCATTGATTAATTCAATTTTATTCATAGTTAGTATAATTAGTGGTTAAACTTTTGCCCGACAAAAATAATGTATTTTTCACACATACAAGTACTTTTGGAAAAAAAAGTGGAATTTTTTCCAAAAAAAACTAAAAAAATGCAAAAAATAGCCTATTTCGCTCATTCATCGGTGGTTTTCCAGTGACCAAATAAAGCCGTGCCTCTCAAAAAATCGGCGATGGGCATGGCTTTTTTGCCGGCTTGTTGGACGATGGTAAGGTGGATGAAACCATCCTTCACGGCGGTTTTGAGGAAGCTCTTGTTGTCGGTGACGACGGTGCCTATTGGCAAATCGTGCCCGACAAGCTCCATTTCGGAGGAAAAGATTTTCATTTCAATGGTTTCCCCGTTTTCGGAAACGAGTTGCGTGTGGGCGGCAGGGTAGGGCGAAAGGCCACGGATGTGGTTGTAAACGGTAGTGCAGTCCAAGCTCCAGTCGACGAGGCAAAATGCTTTCGTGATTTTTGGGGCAGGTTTTAGGGGTTGATTATCAGTCAGTTCTTCCTGCGGTTGGGCGAAAACCTCTCCCATTTCGATTTTCCTGATGGTTTCAACGACCACTTTGTTGCCGAGAAGCATCAGTTCGTCGTGCAATTCGCCTGCGGTCTCATCGGGACGGATGGCGACCTTCTCGCGCATGATGACGGCTCCCTTGTCGATTTCCTCGTTGAGGAAGAACGTGGTGAGTCCGGTTTCTTTCTCTCCGTTGATGATGGCGAAATTGATGGGCGCGGCGCCACGGTATTGCGGCAGCAACGAAGCGTGGAGATTGAAGGTGCCAAGTTCGGGCATCTCCCAAACCACGGAAGGCAACATCCTGAAAGCCACCACGATAAAAAGATTGGCCTGATATGATTTCAGTTGCTCCAAAAACACAGGGTCTTTCAGCTTTTCGGGCTGGAGCAGGGGCAAGTTGTGCTCCAAGGCGGTTTTCTTGACGTCGGAATGTTGTATTTTCCTTCCGCGACCGGCAGGTTTGTCGGGCATGGTGACCACGACGGCCACCTCATATCCGGCGGCAAGTATGGCTTCCAACTGCGAAGCGGCAAATTCGGGGGTGCCAAAATAGGCGATTCTGATTCTTTTCTTCATCATTGTCAAAAAAAAGCCTGACCCATTCGAAGGCCAGGCACACAGAAAACATTAATACTATTATTATTTCATTTTCTTTTCGAGGTTGGCAATGTTCTTGCTGATCTCGAAAGCCTCGTTGCTCAGTGGATAATCCTTCTTCAAGGTCGTGTAGGCTTCCAAAGCCTTGGCGTTGTTGCCCATGATTTCGTGGGTCATGCCCAATTTGACGAGGAACATGGGGGTTGTGAAATCGTTGGGGTTCTTTTTGGTGGCCTTGTCGTAATAGGAAATGGCGTTTTGCTTGTCGCCGAGTTCAAGGTAGCAGTCGCCGATAAGACCTAAAGCCATAGCAGCCAACACCTTATCGTCGTTGGTGTACTTCTTCAGGTATTCGATGGCGTTGTTGTAGTCGCCTTGTTTCAGGTAGCAAAGGCCTGCATAGTAGGCAGCCAACTTGCCAGCCTTGGTCGAGCCGTAATCCTTGTAGATGTCGAGGAAGCCAGGCTTTTCGCCGTCGCCGTTCAGGGCAGTGGCGTAGTTTTCGTTTTGCATGTAATATGAAGCGAAGTCAACCGCTTTTGAGGCTTGCTGCTCAAAGTTGATTTCCTGCGGGAAGCTCAGGTTTTTGGCTGTCTCGTTGCGTTTCTTGTTGTAGTTGGTGATGCCATAGACGGCGAATGCAGCTACCAACAGCGCAATAAGGATAATCCACAGGGTTTTCTGGTTGTTTTCAATCCAAAGTTCGGTTTTGCTTAAGGCTTCTTCTACATTCTCGAGCCTTTCATCTCCTTGTTTTGTTGTCTCTTGTTGTTTTGCCATAACTGTTCAAAATTTTGCGTGCAAAAGTACGCTTTTTCGACATACCATCGACCATTTTTTTTCTTTTTTTTCTTTTTTCGTAATTTTGCACCCCATAACACTAAGCCAATGAAGAAATCCATTATATATGACGGGCGCGATTCGAGCGATGCGGAGATGCGAGAAAACGCCGCTCGCGACGCGGCCATGCTTGAGTTTTTGACGCAGTTCATCACGGACGAGCGTAGGCAACGTTTTGAGGAAGTGCTTGATTTCCGTACAAGGCACGTTACGGTCGTCTTGGAGGACATTTTTCAGCCCCACAATGCCAGCGCGGTGTTGCGCACTTGCGACCTTCGGGGCATTCAAGACATCCATATTGTGCAGAATGTCAACCATTATGACGTGAATCCCGATGTGGTGTTGGGCAGTACGAAGTGGCTCAACCTTTACCATTACGAGGACAAGGAATTCAACACGCCGGAGGCTTATTCGCATTTGCGGGAGCAGGGCTACAAGATTGTGGCCACTTGCCCTCATCGCGACGATTTCACTCCCGATACGCTTCCTTTGGACCAGCCCATCGCCTTGGTTTTCGGGACGGAAAAACTCGGCCTTTCGGACTATGCCGTTGAGAATGCCGACATGCACATTCGTATTCCAATGTTTGGATTTACTGAGAGTTACAATATCAGCGTTTCGGCGGCTTTGCTGCTTTATTCGCTAACCAACCGACTGCATGATTCCACAGACATTGCTTGGCACCTAACGGAAGAGGAACGCGACGAGTTGCGCCTTGTGTGGACACGGCGCACGTTGGGTCGTATTCGCCAATATGAGCGGAAATTCATGGCCTTGCACCCCGAGTTTTTTGTTGGCGCAAAGGCGCAATAGGATTTATTTTTCACCGTTTCTTCCCTATTAAAGGCAAAAATTCGTATTTTTGCAGCCTAAAATCCATGAGAATGAAAAAACTATTGATTGTCTTATTCGCCTTGATGGTTGTTGCATTGTCTTCGTGCAAGAAGACGCGCTATTGCAGATGCACGACCATCCAGAATGAGGAAGTCGTGAACTTGGGTGAGGATTACTATACGATTGAGGACGGTTCGTCGTGTTCCGACAAGTCGAAAGAAATTGTGGGCTGGGGGCAGGTGATTTGCACCGAAGTTTCTGAATATGAAGTGACAGGCCAAAAGCCGAATTGGTGGCAAAACCTGTTTAATAACTCTGTTCCTAAATGATTTGTTATGTCATTCTTGCTTGGTAGACCGGCCGTTAAGATTCTGTTGGGACTCTTTTTCCTTGTCTCAGCCGTCCTGAAGTTTTTGGCTATGGACAGCTTCGAGATTTACATTTATAGTTTTCATTTCTTCAGCCTCAATGCCTCGTTTATGATAGCCCGCTTAGCTATCATTCTTGAGGTGATTCTTGGCATTGGGTTGATTTCCAATACTTTGCATAAGGTTTATTGGTGGGGGAGTTTGGTCATGCTGACGGGCTACACCTTATTATTATTATACGCGCTATACATCGGGCGCACCGACAGTTGCCATTGTTTTGGCGATTTCATCCAACTCGACCCCAAGCAAAGCCTCATCAAGAATGGGGTGCTGATATTCATTTTCCTGATGATTTACAATTCGGAGGAATTGGAAACACCTCTACGTTGGCCGTTTTTTTTCCTCAACATCATGGCTTCTACCATCGCAGTTTTTGTGATTTCGCCGCCCGACAACTATACGCCCAACTACGATCCGGAGCATGTCGTTCAGATGGAATTGTTTGAGGAAACATTGAACCAACCTCCTTTTGTCAACATGAATCTTCGGGAAGGGAAGAAGGTACTATGCTTTTTCTCAACAAGTTGCGAGTATTGTGAGATGGCGGCACGAAAACTTTCGCTCATGCAGCGCTTTTATGGTTTTCCGGCCAAAAACATCACCTGTGTTTTTGTGGGAACCTCGTTGGGTGTGGCTCGGTTTTACAAGGAAGTGGGGTCGCCAGCCTACCGTTACATACTATGTGATGATATAGTCAAAGTGCTGGAACTCATCGATGGGAATGTCCCCGTCATTGTTTTTATGGAAAACGGGGAAGTGGTTCACGAATATGGTTTCCGCAACATGAGGGAAGACGAGATCAAGGCGTTTTTTGAAGAAAAATGATCTTTTAATCCCATGTTTTTCAAGGAGTATTGAAATTTTTCCTATTTTTGCAGCCCAATTCCAACCGCCATCCAGAATGATGGCAACATCAGCGGTTTGGGTTGGTAATCAAAGGTTTAACCTCCTCGCGGCGGGGTTCTGGAACGCTTGCGGGTACAACAAAAACAAAAATTAAAAAAATGGCAGAAAACGAAAACATCATCAACGAGGCCATGCCAGCAGAAGAAAAGCCAGTCGTTGAACAAGCCGCTGAAAAGCCGGTTGAGAAGAAAGTGAAAACCCCAAGACCGAAGCCGGTTCCCGCCGAGGATTTCGACTGGACCTCTTCGCACAAGAAGTTCGACAACTACACGGCTGACGAGCGCAAGAAACTTGAAGACAAGTATGCAGGCACAATGAACCAAATCGCTGACCACGAGGTCATTGAAGGCACTGTGGTGACCATCACCGACCGCGAAGTCGTCGTCAACATTGGTTTCAAGTCGGATGGTGTTATTCCGGTTGCTGAATTCCGCACCAACCCCAACCTGAAGGTGGGCGACAAGGTGGAAGTCTACGTCGAGAACCAAGAAGGCCCCAACGGCCAACTCGTCCTTTCGCACAAGAAAGCCCTCATCCTCAAGTCGTGGGATCGCGTCAACGAAGCCTACGAAAGCGGCGAAATCGTCAACGGTTACGTCAAGAGCCGCACCAAGGGTGGCCTCATCGTCGAAGTGTTCGGCCTCGAAGCCTTCCTGCCCGGTTCGCAAATTGACGTCAAGCCGATTCGCGACTACGACGTATTTGTTGACAGCGTGATGGAATTCAAAGTCGTGAAGATCAACCAAGAGTTCAAGAACGTGGTTGTTTCTCACAAAGCCCTCATCGAGGACGAACTCGAAGCCCAGAAGGCCGAGATCATCAGCAAACTCGAGAAGGGTCAAGTCCTCGAAGGCGTGGTCAAGAACATCACCAGCTATGGCGTGTTCATTGACCTCGGTGGCGTCGACGGTCTTATCCACATCACCGACCTCAGCTGGGGCCGCATTACGCACCCCGAAGAGGTGGTCAAGTTGGACGAGAAGATCAAGGTCGTCATCCTCGACTTCGACGACAACAAGAAGCGTATCGCCTTGGGTCTCAAGCAGCTCACTCCTCATCCGTGGGATGCCCTCGACACCAACCTCAAGGTGGGCGACACCGTTAAAGGTAAGGTGGTCGTCATCGCCGACTACGGCGCATTCGTTGAGATTGCCCCCGGCGTTGAAGGTCTTATCCATGTGTCGGAAATGTCGTGGTCGCAGCACCTCCGCACCGCTCAGGACTTCCTGAAGGTGGGCGACGAGGTGGAGGCCAAGATCCTCACCCTCGACCGCGAAGAGCGCAAGATGAGCCTCGGCATGAAGCAGTTGATGCCCGACCCGTGGGCCAACATCACCGACCGCTATCCGATTGGTTCGAAGCACACCGCCACCGTGCGCAACTTCACCAACTTCGGCATCTTCGTCGAATTGGAAGAAGGCGTCGATGGCCTGATTCACATCAGCGACCTCAGCTGGTCGAAGAAAATCAAGCATCCTGCTGAGTTCACCAAGGTTGGCGAAAGCATCGATGTCGTCGTCCTCGACGTCGACCAAGAGAACCGCCGCCTCAGCCTCGGCCACAAGCAACTCGAAGAGAATCCTTGGGACGTGTTCGAGACCGTGTTCACCGTCGGCTCGATGCACCAAGGCACCGTCATCAGCGCTAACGACAAGGGCGCCGTCGTTTCACTGCCTTACGGCGTGGAAGGCTTCTGCCCGAGCCGCTACATGAAGAAGGAAGACGGCACAAACGCCAAGGTGGACGACACCCTCGAGTTCAAGGTCCTTGAATTCAACAAGGAAAGCAAGAAGATTATCCTTGCCCTGCCTAAGGTAGAGGAAGAGAAGGAACCCAAGAGCGCAGAAGAGAAGGCCGCCGAAAAGGCAGCCAAGCAAGCCAAGCGTACTGTGAAGGAAATCAATGAAAACATTGAACACAGCACCCTCGGCGACCTCGAAGTGCTTGCCGGCCTGAAGGAAAACCTTGAGAAGCAAGAGAAAGCCCAGAAAGGCGAATGATTGTTTCAGGTTGCCTGAATGAAAAACGACCGCTCTTTTTTGGGGCGGTCGTTTTGTGTTTTGGATTGGATTAAGGAATCATCTTCCATTCCTCAATCCGCCGTGTTGCGCTGGAGAAGTTCACGCCGATTTTGTACAGCTTGCGACTGATAATAGTCATCGTTTGACTTCAGCATTTGGAATTCCTAATTGAAATCCATTGAATCTTTGCTCCAATGCCAGCCCTTTAAAAAGTTCTTTTTTGCCTAAGTAGTAGGCTTCGAGGGTGGAAAGGAACAGACTTTTCCCGAAGCGGCGCGGACGGCTCAGGAAATAGTATTTCCCGCTTTGCGCCAGTTGGAACACAAAGGCCGTCTTGTCCACATAAACATAGCCGTCTTCGCGGAGGCCTTGGAAATTCTGCAAGCCGATAGGATATTTGGTCATAGCACTCTGAATGTTAGAAATCCAACCGCAAAAATACAATAATTCATCGAATTTGTCATGCCGTTTCGTATTTTCCTCTTGACAAAACCGAATAATTCCCTATCTTTGCACCCACAAAACTTGCTCTTTAACAGTATTCATTCTTTAAAATCAACTTAACGATGACGAACATCTCCATCGAAAAGAAGACGCTGGCCACCGCTACCTTGATTTCGGGCGTTGCTGGCTTCAACAGCGCAAACCGTTGCAAACCAAGCGTTTGCAGAAACACCAATTCACGAACCCACAACATGAAACGGCCTAAGACACTCCTCTTGGCCTGCCTCCTCGCGCTGCTCTGCCTCGCCTCAACAGGCCTGGCACGGGCCGAACAAGTGTCCATCGGCGACCCCGAAACGACCTCCAACAGCATCTACATCCCGTGGTACTCCAACTATGATTATTCCTACACCCAGCAAATCTACACCGCAGAGGAAATCGGCAGGGCAGGGGTCATCAACTCCCTCACCGTGTGGCTTTACCATGGGGGCAACTCGAACAACGAACCGCTCCCCACATTCAACATCGACATCTACTTGAAGGAAGTGGACAAGAACTCATTTTCGGGCACGACGGATTGGGTGTATGTCAGTTCGACGGACAAGGTGTATACCGGCACCCTCACCGTGGCCAACACCACCGCCCGCGCCTTCACCTTCACCTTCGACAAGTCTTTCACCTACAGCGGCCAAGGCAACCTGCTCATCGCCTTCGACGACAACACTGGCTCCTACAAGTACGGCTTACGCGGCCTGGTGTTTAGCGGGTCGAGCGACCCCAACAGGACCATCTATGCCTTTCGCGACGGCACGGACTACAACCCGACGAGCATGGGCGGCGTTACGGCCAACAACACCACATACCAAAGGAACGTCATCGAACTCGGGATGTACGACGAAAACCTTGCCTACAACCAGTCCATAACCATCGGCGACCTCGCAACGGCCTCCAACAGCCCTCGTTTCCCGTGGCATTCCAACTATGACTATTCCTACACGCAGCAAATCTACACCGCCGACGAAATCGGCACCTCGGGCACCATCAACGCCGTCACGATGTGGCTGTATCATTCGGGCAGCAATCCGCTCCCCACTTTCAACATCGACATCTACATGAAGGAAGTGGACAAGGAAACGTTTTCGGGCAGCAATGACTGGGTGAGCGTGAGCGCGGACGACAAGGTGTATTGCGGCTCCGTCAAAGTGACCAACACGAACGCGCAAGCCTTCACCTTCACCCTTGCCACGCCCTTCGAATACAGCGGCCAAGGCAACCTGCTCATCGCCTTCGACGACAACACCGGCTCCTACAAGTACGGCATGAACGGCATGGTGTTTGGCGAATCAAACGACCCCTTCAGGGCCGTTTATCACTGCCGCGACGGCTCCGACTACGACCCGTTCAACATGACCGGCATCACGTCATTCACCCTTGCCCAAAGGAGCGTCGTCGCGCTGAGCATGACCGACTGCCCCTCGCTCCCCGGATTGAGCACCGTGACCATCGGAGACCCCGAATCGACGGCCTCCCATTCCGTTCTCCCGATGACCTCGACCTTCAACTATTCCTACACGCAGCAAATCTTCACTGCCGAGGAGATAGGGACGGCATGCACCGTCAACACCCTCACGATGTGGCTGCGCAACAACTCGACGAACATCCTTCCCACCTTGGTTTTCGACATCTACATGCGCGAGGTGGACAAGGATGCCTTCACAAGCTTGACTGACTGGGTGAGCGTGAGCGCGACGGACAAGGTGTATTCGGGTACGCTGACTGTCACCAATCGTGCCTTCCAGTCGTACACCATCACCCTTGACATACCTTTCGAATACAGCGGCGAGGGCAACCTGCTCATCGCCTTCGACGAAAACACGGGCTATTGGAAAAGCGGCTTGGAAGGCAAGGTGTCAGGCACGGAGGGCGACCCCATCAGGACCATCTATGCCCGCCGCGACGGCTCCGACTACGACCCGCTGAACATAAGCGGCGTTTTGGCCAGCGGCACCCCCTACCAAAGGAATGTCGTTGAACTCGGGATTGACATCCCATGCGCCGCACCCACCGACTTGGCCATCGACACCCTCGGCTTCACCTTCGCCACCCTCAGTTGGATCGAGAACGGAGAGGCCACCGCATGGCAGATTTGCCTGAACGACGACGAAACCAACTTTATTGAGGCCGACAGCAACCCCTTCACCCTCACCGACCTCACGCCCGGAACCACCTACTCCGCCAAGGTGCGCACCTATTGCGACACCACCGACCAAAGCGATTGGAGCAACAGCGTTGCCTTCACCACCTTGGATGACTGCCCCGCGCCCGTGGCAACCCTCGGCACGGTGACCGCCACCACCGCCGACCTCTCATGGACCGCCAGCCTTTGCGAAGGCTACACGGTGAAATACAGGGAAAAATACACCTCAATAATGGGCGACACACTCTTGGAAGAGCATTTCGACGGCAACGGCGTGCCCGAAGGCTGGTATTTTCAAGACGGTTTCTCAATAATTTCGCAGACCAACCATGCGGGCATGGCACCAAATGAGGTGAAAATGGATGGAACAATGTATCCTGAAACCTTCATTCAAACTCCAGCCATTGATTTGTCAGGCATCAGCCAAGTAAATGTTTCTTGCCGTATTGATGGTTTGGTAATAGGACCAGCTTATCCTGGCATGTCTGGTTTTGAAATGAGCATATCCACCTCTTCCGACGGCGGCGCAACATGGCATAACGTTTCGCTGGGAACTTTTCTCGCGGGCGTTTATTCTATCGGTGAAACAATTGCCATCCCCGACATGGGCCAAAGCAATGTCCTGTTCCGTATCAATACGGATTTAAAGGATAGATATATAGTGTTCCTTGACGACATTGTCATGGTTGGGATGCCCTACGGCGAATGGCAAGACCTACACGTGACTGACACTGCCGTCACCCTCACCGGCCTCAACCCGAATACCGTGTATGATGTGAAGGTGGTGCCCGATTGCAACGAAAACAAGGAAAGCGAAATAGTGACCTTCACCACTGCCAATCCTTGCGAAACGCCCACCGACCTTACCGTCGGCAACCTCACCGCCACCACCGCCGAGCTCAGTTGGTACGGCTACAGCCTGACGGGGTATGAGGTGGAATACTACACGACTGCCATCATCGATGAGGTGTTCAACGAGGGCTTCGAGGGCGGCACGCTGCCCGAAGGCTGGACCATTGAGGGCGACAACCAAGACCCGGCCACGACATGGCGCGTGGGCGTGGGCGACAGTTACACATCAACCGGCACCCACAGCGGCGACTACAACGCCCTGATTACACACAACCAAAATACCGACGAAACCTTCTTGGTCACGCCGTCCCTCAACCTTGGTGCCTACGATGCCTTGGAACTCTCCTTCTGGTATATTAACCGAAGACAAACTTATTCTATAAATGTGTTTGACTTTTTAAGCGTTTATTACCGCATCGGCGAGGAAGGCGAATGGAACGAACTGTGGAGTACCGGGTTTAATAGGCACCCAGATTGGACCCACCAAACCCTTACGCTGACGGGCTTGGCCGACAACTATCAGATTGGCTTCATGATGTATGACCGTAATGGCATGGGTGTCGGCTTGGACGACATTGTCATCACCAATTTCGTTGCCCCTGCGGGCGAGCCAATGACCCTCACGGTGGAGGAAGGCACCACGGCCACCCTGACGGGCTTGTCCGCCAACACCGCCTACGAAGTGCGGGTGAAGGCCAACTGCGACGCGGCGGAATACTGCTCGCCTGTGGTGTTCACCACTTCGTGCAACCCTATCACAATAACTGCCGAAACACCCTACACGCAAGACTTTGAAAGCCCTGAAGGGAGTGCCTATTGGATTGCAGGCCCTCTGCCGCCATGCTGGGAAGGATACAGCACGGGCAATGTCGCCCCGCATAATGATAATACTTTTATAATTAACGGCTCACAGTCCCTGTCGTTTTATTTTGGCGACAATTATGCCATCCTTCCGGAGTTCAGCAACCCCATGAACGAGCTGCAAATCAGTTTCATGTTTCGGACAAGGACGCTATCGGGCTATAGCAATCATTACGGCCAATTCTCTTTGGGTTACATCACCGCCGATGACGACGGCACTTGCAACACCTTTACAGAAATCATAACCAGCGAGTTCGATTATGATTCATCAGTAGTAGACCCCGAACCGTGGAACATGGATTTGTCTGGTGTTCCAGCCGATGCGCATCGTTTGGTGTTCAAATGGTACGACGGGCAAGGCATTGCCTGCTACATTGACGACGTGGAAGTGTCCCTCAGTTCCTGCTTACAGCCTTACACAATAACTGCCGAAACGCCCTACACGCAAGACTTTGAAAGCCCTGCCGGGAGTCCCTATTGGAAAGTAGGCTATCTGCCGCCATGCTGGGAAGGATACAGCATGGGCAATGTTGCCCCGCATAATTCTGATTACTACATGATAATTAACGGCTCACAGTCCCTGTCGTTTTATTTTGGCGACAATTATGCCATCCTTCCGGAGTTCATCAACCCCATAAACGAGCTGCAAATCAGTTTCATGTTACATGCAGGATCGCCATCGGGCTATAGCAATCATGTCGGCATATTCACTTTGGGCTACATCACCGCCGACGACGACGGCACATGCAACACCTTTACAGAAATCATAACCAGCGAGTACGATTATTATTCGTCATTT
>CACZZO010000023.1 GCA_902785755.1 uncultured Bacteroidia bacterium
TCAACGGCATGATCCAAATTTTAGTATTAATCGGCTGTATTGTTTATCACTTATTATGTCTTTTTGATACTTTTGCATGTCTTTCGACCGCTCGTGATTTGCAATTCGGAAGGCGTGAATATGAGCATTTGCAATGCGGGGATGAAATGAAACCAGCCTAAGCAAGACCAGTAAAGGCGGCCTTCGGGTCGCCTTTTTTTGTTGGTGGTTGTAGGGCTGTCGTTGCGAGCAGGGACTGTCGTCGCCTGCTTGAGTTCGGGCCGTCCTTTCAGGACTTTGGCGGCATGAGGGAACTCCGTTGCGAGCAGGGACTGTCGTCACCTGCTTGTTTTTGGGTCGTCCTTTCAGGACTTTGGTGGCATGAGGGGGAACTCCGTTGCGAGCAGGGACTGTCGTCGCCTGCTTGTGTTCGGGTCGTCCTTTCAGGACTTTGTCGGCACGAGGGAACCCCGGAGGGGTGAAAGGGTGTTAGACAGGTGGTGGAGCATGGCGGAACCCCTGCCGATGAAAAAACGCCGAGCAACCGTGATTCGGAAACCGTGGATATGAGCATTTGCAATGCGGGAATGATACCAACCTAATCAAATCCAGAAAAGGCGGCCTTTGTTTTTGAGGGCCGCCTTTTTGTTGTGTGTTTTGTGAGTGTAGGGACGTACCGCGTGCGTCCGCCCAAAACCGTTTGGCGGACATATTCGATGTGTCCCTACAGAGGAATCACCCGATAAATCAAATCTTCGGGAATTTGTCGGTTTTCTATGAACATGGTCATATAAACGGGCAGATAAACGGCTTTGCCTTTAACGGAGATGTTTTCGTTTTGTAGGATGAAACCTTTGGCTATGCCATATTGCTCATTGGCCAGCAGGTGGGTCATGGAAACATGGCGGATGTAGTTTTTCCCCGACTTGACTTCGATGGGCAGCAAAGCTCCGTTGTACTCAATCATGAAGTCAACTTCGCCGTTTTTCTTGCTGTTGTAATAATATAGGTCAAACTGATGGGCGGTCAGTTCTTGCGCGACAAAGTTTTCATAAATCGCTCCGTAGTTGATGTTGATTTCACCTTGCAATATCTTCAGTTGCAGACCATTGGCATACATGGCACAAAGTAGTCCTATGTCGTTCATGAATAGTTTGAAAAGATTGCGCGACTTGGATAGCATCAGAGGCAGGGCGGGTTCGTTGGCGCAGTAAGTGGGCAAGGCAACGCCAGCATCGCGCAGCCAAAGGAAGCGGTTCTCATAACGACTGAATTTTTGGTTCTCGTTCAGGTTCTTCAGCACGAAACGCTTGTTTTTGCTGTTGATTTCCGACGGAATCAGCATCAGGATTTCGTCCAAATATAGTTTTTCCTTGGGGTCGTATTGGGCAATGTCTTTCTTGTAAAGGTCGATGATGGATTTCTGAACCTCTATTACCTTTGCGATATTGTTGGTTTTCAGATAGATGTCGACAGCAGCAGGCATCCCGCCTACAATGAGGTATAGATGGAAGAGTTTCATGGTCTGTTGATGGATGAAATCATCAACGGGCGAGAGGTTGTCATAGCCGTTCCTTAAGTGTTCAATGACTTCATCGGAAAAATTGTTTGCTTTCATGAACTCCTCGAAATCAAGCGGATACATGGTTCTTATGTCCAAATAGCCTACTGGAAATGAGCGGATGTCTTTCAGTTCCACGCCGAGGAGCGAACCACTCATAATGTATTTGTAACTGCCTTCATCGACAAGGAATTTTATTGCTGTGATGATTTCCTTGCAACATTGAACCTCATCGAAAAAGACAATGGTTTTTCCCTTTACCATGGGCTTGCCGAAAAGTACCGAAAGGCCGCGCAAAAGGTCATGGGCATTGGTGGATTGCTGAAAAAGTTGGAGGGCATCTTCGTTTTCCAAGAAGTTGATTTCGACAAATGAAGCGGCATTTTCCTTCAGTGTTTTTCGGATGGAATAGGTCTTGCCCACCTGCCTTGCACCAGTGACCAAAAGGGCTTTTTTGGGGGATGAACCTATCCATTTTTTTATAGAAAACTCTATCTTTCTGTAAATCATATTAATAAATATATAATTGTCCGTTTTTCGGCAACAAAATTACATAAAATTGTCCGTTTTTCGGCAATAAAATTACATAAAAATGTCCGTTTTTCGGCAAAATGGTCATGTAAACGATATCCAGTAATTTGTTCCTTTAGAGTTCCCCATGTTTTTATGTATCTGATTTTTTCCTATCTTTGCCCGTTTTTAAGAAGCAAAACGATACACCTATGATAGACATCAAGTTTTTAGTCAAGAACCCGGATTTGGTTCGGGAAAACATCAAGAAGAAGTTTCAGGATAACAAGTTGCCTCTCGTGGACGAGGCGGTCAATTTATACACGCAATATTGTGATTGCCAGCAACGTGCCGACGACCTCCGCTCGCAACGCAACTCCATTTCCAAGGAAATTGGCATCCTCTTCAAGAACAAGGAAGTGGAAAAGGCCAACGAAATGAAGAAACTCGTTGAGGTCAACGCGCAGGAATTGGAGCAACTTGGCAAACAGCAGACCTCGCTCATGGAGCAACTCACGAAGGTGATGTATTCCATCCCGAACATCATCGCGCCCGAGGTGCCGATAGGGAAGGACGATACCTTCAACGTGGAGAAGGAACGCTTCGGCGAGCCTGTCGTACCCGATTTCGAGGTGCCATATCATGCCGACATCATGGCCAAGTTCAACGGTTTGGATTTGGATTCCGCGCACCGCGTGGCGGGCAACGGTTTCTATTACCTGATGGGCGACATTGCACGGCTTCATTCCGCCGTCATCACCTACGCCCGTGATTTTATGATAGATAGAGGCTTCACTTATTGTGTGCCTCCGTTCATGGTGCGCAGCGAAATTGTCAGCGGCGTGATGAGTTTCGCCGAGATGGACGCGATGATGTATAAGATTGAAGGCGAGGACCTTTACCTCATTGGCACCAGCGAACACTCCATGATTGGCAAGTTCATCGACCAAATCGTGCCCGAAGAAAGCCTGCCGCTCACTTTGACGAGTTATTCGCCCTGCTTCCGCAAGGAGAAAGGCGCACACGGCATTGAGGAACGCGGCGTGTATCGCATTCACCAGTTCGAGAAACAGGAGATGGTCGTCCTTTGCAAGCAGGAGGATGCCGATTATTGGTACGAGCAGATGTGGAAGAACACTGTGGATTTGTTCCGCTCGATGGACATTCCCGTCCGCACCCTTGAATGTTGTTCCGGCGACTTGGCCGACCTGAAGGTGAAGTCGCTTGACGTGGAGGCATGGTCGCCGCGCCAGAAGAAATACTTCGAGGTGGGTAGTTGCTCTTATCTTGGTGACGCTCAGGCGCGTAGACTGAAAATCAGAATCAAGGGGAAGAACGGCAACTATTTCGCCCACACCTTGAACAATACGGTGGTCGCCCCGCCGCGCATGTTGATTGCCTTCTTGGAGAACAACCTCCGCGCCGACGGTTCGGTAGCCATCCCGAAGGCCTTGCAACCCTACATGGGTGGAAAAACTGAAATTAGATGATTATGACCATTGACCATGACTATGACCACTTTCACGGAAAAGGCGAAGTTCCAGCCCTCGGTTGAAGTGGTCATGGTCATTGTCATAGGCCATGGTAAAAAAAGATAAACTATGGACATATCAATCGTCGTACCGCTGTTGAATGAGGCTGAGTCGCTGCCCGAGTTGGAGGCATGGATTCGTCGCGTGATGGACGAGCATGGCTTTTCCTATGAAATCGTCTTTGTCGATGACGGCTCCACGGACAATTCTTGGGCCATCATCCAAGGGCTTTCGCAGGCCAATCCGAATGTGAAGGCCTTGCGTTTCAGGCGCAACTATGGCAAATCGCCAGCCTTGAACGAAGGTTTCAAGATTGTGGAAGGCGATGTGGTCATTACGATGGACGCCGACCTTCAGGACAGCCCCGATGAAATTCCTGGACTTTACAAAATGATTAAGGAAGAGGGTTACGACCTCGTATCGGGCTGGAAGAAAGTGCGTTACGACTCAAAGTTGATGAAAAACATCCCGTCCAAGTTCTTCAATTGGACCACGCGGGTGATGTCGGGCATTAAGTTGCACGATTTCAATTGCGGCTTGAAGGCTTATCGCAAGGAAGTGGTGAAAAGCATTCAAGTTTACGGCGAAATGCACCGCTACATCCCCGTCATTGCTAAGATGAACGGTTTCAGCCACATAGGGGAGAAAGTCGTTCACCATCAGAAGCGGAAATATGGCAGTAGCAAGTTTGGCATGAGCCGTTTCATTCGCGGCTATCTCGACCTGCTGACCATCAATTTCATCTCGAAATTCAGCAACCGACCCATGCACTTTTTCGGTGTGTTGGGTTCCATCACGTTCCTGATAGGTTTCGTCATTGCTGCGTATTTGACCTACATTCGGCTGTTTGCCCATGCTTACGGCATGACAAACAGGCCTTTGTTCTATTTCGCGCTTTTGGCCATCGTTTTGGGCGTGCAACTCTTCTCTACAGGTTTTCTCGCCGAGATGATTACCTCGACGCAACGCGATAAACGAGTTTATTCCATTTCGGAGCGCATCAACGCATAACGAAAAAGCCACCAAAACGGTGGCTTTTTTTATGCTTGTTTCCTGTAAATCAATACAATTCGTCGAAACCGCCATCGATGCTTTCATCGAAGCTGTCGCCAAATTCATCGTTGAATTCCTCCTCGTCGAACTCGTCCTCAAATTCGTCGAAGGGCGAATCATCGGCAAAGTCGTTGTTTTCCCAGTCGAAGTCGCGCTCCAATTTCGATTCGTCGAACTCGTCCTCCTCGTCGTGGCCGCTGATGAAGTCGTCAATCTCGTCATCGCTCATCTTGTCGAAGTTCACGTCAAGCAAAGCCGAGTCGTTGATGGCGCGGTTCATGGATTTCAATTCGCGCATCACTGAGGGTGAAACATAGAACTCATCGATGTTTTCTTCGCAGTATTTCAGGTATTTAGGGTCTTTTTCGTACACTTCGGCGATGGTCATGCCCTCGTATTTTCCGAAAGTGAAAACTGAATCAATGTCATAGAATTTCATATTGTTGCCTTTCTTTTTGTCAGTTATTGGTGTCGTTTCGAGTCCGCAAATATCATGCATTTTTCGGTTTGTCGCAACAAAAAACTACTTTTTGAACGCGAAAAACACGGCGAGGATGATGAAGAGGAAGGAAAGGATATGGTTCCAGCGGAAAGTTTCGGTCTTGAAGACGGTAATCACGATGACGGTGAACACGGTCAGCGAGACGGCTTCTTGTATGACTTTCAACTGGATAAGGTTGAATGGGCCACCGTTTTGCATGGCGCCGATGCGGTTGGCAGGGATCATGAACGAATACTCGAACAAGGCGACACCCCACGACATGAGGATGACCAAAAAGAGCGGCCAATCCTTTGACGAAGGGACGATTTCGAGCAGTTTGAGTTGGCCGTACCACGCAAAAGTCATAAAGATGTTGGAAACGATCAGCAAAAGGATGGTGTAAATGCCTTTCATGGGAAATAGTTTGTTTTGGGCGGCAAAAATAGCGTTTTTTTCGGCGCGGCGGCTGCAATAATTCCTATTTTTGCACACTCAAACGCAAATCCTATGACACCAACCATCATCCTTTTCGTTTTTGTCGCCTATACGGTTCTTCTCTTTGTGATTTCGCACTTCACGGCGCGGAAATCCGACAATGCCGCGTTTTTCCGTGGGAACAAGAATTCGCCGTGGTTCGTGGTGGCTTACGGCATGATTGGTGCCTCTTTGTCAGGTGTGACGTTCATGTCAGTGCCGGGAGGTGTCTATACAGGACAGTTTACATATATGCCTTTGGTTTTTGGCTATGTGCTTGGTTATGCGCTGATTGCGTTGATATTGCTACCCTTGTATTATCGGCTTAACCTGACTTCGATTTACACCTATTTAAATATGCGCTTCGGGCCGAGGTCGGAGAAGACGGGTGCGGCGTTTTTCATTTTGTCACGATTGTTGGGTTCGGCGTTGCGGATGTATCTCGTTGTCTTTGTGCTGTATGAGTTCGTTTTCAAGGATTGGGGCGTGCCATTTTGGGTGCCGGCGGTCATTTTCATCGCCATTATTTTGCTCTACACTTTCAAGGGCGGCATCAAAACGGTGGTTTGGACGGACACTTTGCAGACGACTTTCCTCCTGTTGGCGGCTTTCCTGACGGCATGGTTCATCCTGAAAAACCTCAACATTTCGTTGGGCGACCTGCTGAAATCGGCCTCGGAAAAGGGTTATACCAAGATGTTTGAAACCGATTGGACGCATAACAAGTTTTGGGTCAAGCAGTTGCTGAGTGGAATGTTCATCACCATCACCATGACGGGCCTCGACCAAGATATGATGCAGAAAAACCTGACTTGCAGGAATTTGCGTGATGCACAAAAGAATGTGATGACCTCAAGCCTGTTGTTTGTGGTGGTCAATGCGTTGTTCCTTTGCCTCGGTGCTTCGTTGATTTGTTACGCTCAGGCAAAGGGATTCCAACTGCCTGTGAATGAGGCTGGTGTTGTGGTCAACGACAAGATTTTCCCATCGGTTGCTTTCAGTTTGAGCAAATTCACGGCGATAGTGTTTGTCATTGGCTTGGTGGCGGCGGGCTATTCCAGTGCAGATGGTACCTTAACCGCCTTAACCACAACGTTTTGCTTCGATTTTATGCACTTCGACAAGAAACAATTGACCGAAGCGCAAATCACCAAATACCGCAAGTGGATCCATGTGGCGTTTGCCCTGCTTTACTTGTTGGTAATCATTGCGTTCCGCCCGTTCCACAACGAATCATTAATAGATAAGGTGTTCGACATTGCAGGTTACACTTACGGGCCGTTGTTAGGTTTGTACACTTTCGGCTTGTTCATCAAAAACAGGAGGGTCATCGATAGGGCAGTGCCTTTCATTGCCGTTGCGTCGCCCATCGTGAGTTACTTTCTGAAGATGTATTCGCCGCAATTGTTCGGAGGTTATCGGATTGGGTTTGAGATATTGATTATCAATGGTTTGCTGACCTTCTTGTCGTTGCTGGTTTTCAGCCGAAAGGAAAAAACATCCACAAAATGACGGGATTGCCGAAAAATTTGTATTTTTGAAGTTTGAATTTAAACCTTACAGAAATGAATAGAATTGCTACAAAAACCGCACTTTTGCTTTTGGCTTTGACCTTTGTGGGAGGTTCGCTCCGCGCCCAATTCACCACGACTTTCGCCAAGAATGTCAACCCGGGACAGCAGAACGGCCTCTATTATTCCCTGCCTCAGACCATGTTGAAACTGGATTTCCTCATCGAGGAGACTGAGTTTGTGAAAGGCCCGCTCAGCGACTATGCTTCAAAGTATTTGGAATTGGAGGATTATGTTGAGTATGAAACCACTGAGTTCCAACTGCTTGATGTGAAGATGTCCACAGAAGCCTGCCCAGATCCAAGCGCGACATTTTTTGTTGCTCTTGCCACCGTGAGAGGTGGAAATAAGGCACAATTTGATTTGCTTCCTAACGGCATTATCCGTAGCGTAGGCATTGGCGATCCTGCTGAAAATGAGGAAATAAAGCCTTTGACCAAAATGGAGATGCCTAAATGTTGCCCTGAAAAGACTGACGAAAAAACGGGTTTCATCGGCTTGATGTCGGCAGGGAAAACCAATGCGCAATTGGCCAAGGAAGTGGCTGACAGGATTGAGGAAGTCCGCAAAGCGAAATTCTATCTGATTTCTGGAGATGTCGAGATGGCTCAAAATCCGGAAACGTTCAATGCCATGTATCAGAAATTGGACGAGATGGAGAAGGAGTACACGAGTTTGTTGTTAGGGAAGCGTGTCTCAAAAAAGGTGGTGAAGACGGTGTATGTAATTCCAAATAAGGAAGTTGCAATGCAAACTGTGGCCAAGTTTTCCGAAACCGACGGATTGACGGTGGGCACGGGCGGCAAAGGTAACATGATTACTGTCCAGACTTTGCCGCTGAATACGACTGCGGCAATCAATGCCCCGAGCCAGTCGGCGGTGGAATCCATTTCTTATGAAAACAAGGTGTTTTACCGCCTTCCTGAGATGGCGAATGTAAGGGTGGTTTTCGACGGACGCACTTTGTTGGAAGAACGCTTGATTGTCAATCAGTTGGGTGTCTTGTTGACGGCTCCTTTGTCGAATGCGAAGTTGGTGTTTGACCCGGAAACAGGGCAAATTGTCAACATGAGGACGAAGTGACGGCCTCTTTGATTCTAACCAATTGGTTCAGAAGGTTTTCAGCCAAGTCTAAACGGAGCATGTTGGCACCGTCGGACTTGGCTTTTTTCGGCTCTGGGTGTACCTCCATGAAGATACCATCGGCACCTGCCGCGATGCCTGCTTTGGCAATGAGGCCAATCATTTCAGGTTGTCCACCCGTGACGCCACTGCTTTGGTTGGGCTGTTGCAAAGAGTGCGTAACATCCAGAATGACTGGTACTTCAAACTTCTGCATTGTGGCAATGTTGCGATAATCCACCACCAAATCCTGATAGCCGAACATGGAGCCACGTTCCGTGAGCATGACCTTGTCGTTGCCTGACTGCCTGACTTTTTCGACGGCAAAGCCCATCGCTTCACCCGAAAGGAATTGTCCTTTCTTGATGTTCACTGTCTTTCCCGTTTTGGCGGCAGCCACGAGGAGGTCAGTTTGGCGGCAGAGGAAAGCCGGAATTTGCAGAATATCAACATATTCTGCGGCCATTGATGCTTCTTCGGCAGCGTGGATGTCTGTCACCACAGGGAGTTTAAATTCCTTGCCGATTTTTTGTAGCACTTTCAAGGCTTTTTCATCTCCAATTCCAGTGAACGAGTCCAGTCTGGAACGATTGGCCTTGCGGTAGGAACCTTTGAAAATCAGCGGAATGTCGAGTTTTTGGCAGATGTTTTTCAAGGTTTCGGCAATGAAAAGGGGCGAGGTTTCGTCCTCAATCACGCAAGGGCCGGCCATGAGGAAGAAACGGTCGGGGCGGAGGTTTTTCAGGAAGTTGAAGTTGTTGGTATTCATGGTGGATATTTTTTGCAAAAGTAAGATTATTTCCTAAATCTCGGATGATAAGTCGTCAAAGTATCGCGCAACAGTTCATCGGAAATGTGCGTATAGATTTCCGTAGTGCTCACACTGGCGTGGCCGAGCATCTGCTGGACGGCCAATAGATTGGCACCACCTTCAAGCAAATGTGTGGCAAAACTATGCCTGAACGTGTGCGGACTGATGGTTTTGGTAATACCATTTTTCTCCGACAAGTCCTTGACAATCAGGAAGACCATCTGTCGTGTGAGGCCTGTGCCACGGCTGTTGAGGAAAACTGTGTCAGTGAATTTGGGTTTTGGCGTGACATGCAAACGTGCGCCTTCGATGTATTGGAATAGGATTTTCAGGCTGCTGTCGCCGATGGGAACAAGCCTTTCCTTGCTGCCCTTGCCGATGATGCGGAGAAAGCCGTCTTTTCGGTATATATCGCTGATTTGCAGTCCGATGAGTTCCGAAACACGCAGGCCGCAGCCGTACATCACCTCAATCATGGCCTTGTTGCGGTGGCCGTTGGGAAGGCTCAAATCGATGCTGTCGAGCATCTTTTGGATTTCTTCGTAAGTCAATACTTCGGGCAGATGGCGGCCTAAAGTGGGGGAGGAAATGAGCACGGTTGGGTCGGTCTCGGCAAGGTCTTCTTGGAGTAGGTAACGCCAAAACGACTTCAGTCCCGAAAGGATTCGCGCTTGCGATGTGGCACCGATGTTCAAATCATAGAGATAGGCGAAGAAGTTCTCGATGGTGTCCTGCTTGATGGCGTTGGTTTCAGTGGAAAGGTTTTGGCTTTCAAGGTATTGCAAAAACAAATGGACATCGTGACAATAGGCTTCCACACTGTTGTCGGACAGCGAAAGCTCTAACCGCAAATAGTTTGCGAAGTGCTTGATGAGGTTTTGGGTGATATTGACGGGTTGCTTGTCCATGGTTTTGTCTTGCAAAAGTACATTTTTTTGCCGCTGTGGTAATTTTTTTCCCTACATTTGTCCCGAAAATTAACCTCTCAAATAGTCAAAACATGAAAAATTCAAAATCAAACTTGCTTTTTGCAGCAGTTTTGGCATTCTTGATGCTAACGGGCTGCTCGAACAAAAACGAAAACAACAATGAAGCAGCCGTTGCCAATGCGGTTTCTTTCGATGAAGTGTTGGCCACTCGCAGAAGTGTCCGCAGCTACGATGCCACCAAGACCATCAGCGAGGCCGAAGTGAGAGAGTTGCTTATTGCAACACAAGAGGCTCCATCGTGGGCCAACCAACAGCCATCGAAATACTATGTGGCCATGAGTCCGGAAAAAGTCGAAGCAGTGTCGAATCTTGTGGGCGAGCGCAACAAGCAGAACATTGCTGGTGCGCCCGTTTTGATTGTCTCCACTTACGAGAAAGGCAAGTCGGGCTTCTTCCGTGGCGAGCAGACCAACGAGGTGGGCGACGGCTGGGGTGCCTACGACAACGGCCTCAGCAATGCCTATTTCATCCTGAAGGCCCGCTCCAAAGGCTTCGACACACTCATCATGGGCATGCGCGATTCAGATGCGCTTCGTGCTTTGTTCAATATCACTGAAAATGAAGCGATTATGGCGGTCATCTCATTGGGCTACAGGTCGGGCGAGCCACGCCAGCCTGAACATAGGCCGCTGGATGAGGTGGTGCAGTTTTTCTGATTAGTTTGACGCATAAAAACAAATCGGGACGCGAGGCTCAATGTCTCGCGTCCCGTGTCATATTGTCTCGTGTCCTTATCAATCCAAAGTGTGGATAACAAGTCCCGAGCGCAGTTTCGGCTCAAACCAAGTGGTCTTGGGAGGCATGATGTTGCCAGTGTCGGCGATGTCGATGATCTGCTTCATGCTAACTGGATAGAGCGCGAAGGCGACCTTCATCTCACCGCTGTCGACGCGACGCTTCAGCTCGCCGAGGCCACGGATACCGCCAACGAAGTCGATGCGCTTGTCGGTGCGGAGGTCCTTGATGCCCAGAATCTTGTCCAAGACAAGGTTGCTGAGGATGGTAACGTCCAACACACCGATGGGATCGTTGTCGTTGTAGGTTCCGGGTTTGGCGGTCAGGCTGTACCACACGCCCTCGATGTACATCGAGAAGTTGTGGAGCTTGTTGGGCTTGTACTCGGTGTCGCACTCGCAGTGGCAGGGGAACTCGCAGTTGCACTTGCCGCCGTCCTTGGTGCAGTTGCACTTGCACTCGATGTCGAAGCTCTCTTGCAGGGCTTTGAAGAAGTCCTTGGTGCTGAGGCCGTTGAGGTCTTTCACGACGCGGTTGTAGTCGATGACGTTCAACTGGTTGTCGGGGAAGATTACGGTCATGAAGTAGTTGTACTCTTCCTTGCCGGTGTGGGCAGGATTCTTCTCTTTCTTTTCCTGGCCGACGAGGGCTGCGGCAGCACTGCGGTGGTGACCATCGGCGATGTACATGGCCGGAACCTTCTTGTCGAACAGCTCAACGAGGCGGGCGATGGTGGCCTTGTCGTCGATGATCCAGAAGCGATGGCCGAAGCCGTCTTCCTTGGCGATGAAGTCATAGATGGGCTTCTCAGCAGTGATCTTGCTCACGATGGCGTCGATTTCGGCGACGGCAGGGTAGGCGAAGAACACAGGCTCCACGTTGGCGTTGGTGAGGCGAACGTGCTTCATGCGGTCTTCCTCTTTGTCCTTGCGGGTCAGTTCGTGCTTCTTGATGACCTTGTTCACATAGTCTTCGCTGTAGGCGCAGGCCACGATGCCATACTGCCAGTGGGCGTTGGCGTCGGTGGGGTTCATGCTTTGGGCATAGATGTAGAGTTTTTCCTCTTGGTCTTGCTTGATCCATCCGAAATCCTTGAAGCTGTTGAAGTTCTCAACGACTTTCAGATAGGTTTCGAGGTCGCTGTCCTTGTGGCCTTCGGGCAGGTCGATTTCGGCCTTGGTCACGTGGAGCAGGCTGTAGGGATTGCCTTCACATTCCTTGCGGGCTTCTTCCGTGTTCAGCACGTCGTAAGGGCGGGAGGCCAGTTTTTGGACGATGTCCACGCCAGGACGCCATCCTTTGAACGGTTTGATAACTGACATTGTATTAGGTTTTAGATGTTGATTCTTTTGTTTGTTGTTGACAGTCAGACTTCAGGGTTATTGACTGATTCATGTTTCTGAAAAGAGATAATCAGAGCGCCGATCATCTTGGTGAGTTCCATCAGTTCGTTGCGGATGTCGTTCTCTTGTGTATCGTCGATGAGGTGTTGCTTCGAGGCTAAAGAGCAGAACATCACGCATTTGCCGATGTTCTGTTTGGCTTTCTGCAAACAATCGGTGAATTCAGTTTTTGAGAGCGCGGCACCTTCGATGATGTTGGTCGAAATCTGTCCCGCTTCGTCGAAGAAACGATTGGCGAGTAATGTTTGGGCGGCTGTTAGGGCGTTGTTGTTGAGGGAAAGGATGGCATTGGTGAAGTCGACGGACTTATGGTAAATGCGGAGTCCCTCGAATTTGAAGAAATTGGTGGGTTTTGTGGTTTCCGGAATCATTATCAGACAATTAAGGAAAAGACACCACAAGACAGGCTTGCGGTGTCTTTCGCAATTCATAAAATTATTTGTTCACTTGGAAGCGCTTGTTGCCGGTCTTGAAGAAATCGGCAATCTGGTTGGCAGCGGCCAAACCCGCGTTGATGTTGGCTTCTTCTGTCTGGGCCCCCATCTTCTTGGGCGTGGCGAAGTAGCGGCCTTCGAAGGCTTTGAACTCGGCGTCGGCATCGGGCATGATGTCGGTGATGTACTTGAGGTCGGTGCGCTCAGCCATCAGCTTGAGCAGTTCAGGCTCGTTGATGACTTCCTTACGGGCGGTGTTGACGAGGATGCCACCTTTGTGCATCTTGTTCACCACAGCGTAGTTGATGCTCTGCTTGGTCTCGGCAGTGGCCGGGATGTGCAGGCTGACCACGTCGCAGGTCTCGAAGAGGGCGTCGCGGTTGGCGACGGCGTGAACGCCAGCCTCTTCAATCTTCTCGGCGGGGACGAATTCGTCGAAAGCATAGACTTCCATGCCGAAGCCCTTGGCGATGCGGGCCACGTTGCGACCCACGTTACCGAAGGCCAACAAACCGAGCTTCTTGCCCATCAGTTCGCTACCGCTCTTGCCGTTGTAGAAATTACGGACGGCGTAGACCAGCATACCCATGACGAGTTCGGCAACGGCGTTGCTGTTTTGGCCGGGGGTGTTCATGGCCACGATGCCTTTGGCGGTGCAAGCCTCGAGGTCGAGGTTGTCGTAACCGGCGCCGGCACGGACGACGATCTTCAGGTTGTTGGCGTGGTCGATGACTTCCTTCGTCACCTTGTCGCTGCGCACGATAAGAGCGTCAGCATCGGCAACGGCCTTGTAGAGGTCATTGACATCGGTATATTTTTCGAGGAGAGCCAATTCGTAACCATTCTCTTCGACGACTTTTCTGATTCCATCAACAGCAACCTTTGCGAAAGGTTTTTCAGTTGCTACTAATACTTTCATTTCGATTATTTGTTTGATTTATTGTTGTTTGATTATTTGGCTGTTAGCTTTTAGCCGTTAGCTATTAGCAACCGAGCGGCGAGCTAATAGCTAACAGCTTATGGCTAATAGCTTACTTGTTCGCTTTCTCAAAGTCCTGCATGCACTGGACGAGGGCTTCGACGGCCTCAATCGGGCAGGCGTTGTAGAGGCTGGCACGGAAACCACCGACGCTGCGGTGACCCTTGATGCCGACCATGCCGCGCTCCTTGGCGAAGGCCATGAAGGCGTCTTGCTTGTCTTCGTAACCGGGGGCCATCACCCAGCAGTGGTTCATGATGGAACGGTCTTCCTTCTCGGCGGTGCCAATGAACATGCTGTTGCGGTCGATTTCTTCGTAGAGCATGTTGGACTTCTTGGTGTTGATTTTGTTCATTTCCTCGACGCCACCGATGGTGTCCTTCAGCCACACGAGGGTCTCGTGCATCATGAAGATAGGCAGTACGGGCGGGGTGTTGAACATGCTGATGTTCTTGGCTTCCTCAGCGGCATGGGTGCGGAAGTCGACCATCGTCGGCAGCGGGTTCATGTAGGCGCGGTCGCCAATGTTGCCGAGGATGTCCTTCTTCACGATGACGAAGGTCACGCCTGCGGGGCCGACGTTCTTCTGGGCACCACCGTAGATGAGGCCGTACTTCTTCACGTCGACGGGACGGCTCATGATGTCGGAGCTCATGTCAGCGACGAGCATGATGGGGCAGTCCATGTCGTACTTGATCTCAGTACCGTAGATGGTGTTGTTGGTCGTGATGTGGAAGTAGTCGGCATCCGTCGGGATGGTGTAGCCTTTAGGAATATAGGTGTAGGTCTTTTCCTCTGAAGAGGCGACGATCTCAACCTTACCGAACAGCTTGGCTTCCTTGGCGGCCTTCTTGGCCCAGACGCCGGTCTGGAGGTAGGCGGCCTTGGTCTTCATCAGGTTGGCGGGCACAGTGAAGAACTGGGTGCTGGCACCACCACCGAGGAAGAGGACTTCGTACTCCTCAGGGATGTTGAGGAGGTCGCGCCACAGCTGGCGGGTTTCTTCCATGATACGCTCCCAACCTGGGGTGCGGTGCGAAATCTCGGCGATACCGATGCCGGTGTTGTCGAAATCATAGAGCGCCTTGACGGTGCTTTCGATAGCCTGTTTGGGCAGTACGCAGGGACCTGCGTTGAAATTAAAAGCCTGTTTCATTACTGATTGTTGTTTAATTTATTGGTTTATAATTTGTTGATTAAGTTTGTTGCTCGTATTTTGCTGCAAAGATAGTAAATAAAACCATCTGTTGAACCTTTTTTGAAATATTTAGGTTTTTCTATGGATTCGGTGGAATTTTGGGGTGATGGGTTTGATGTCACCATTGTAGATGTCGAATTGTTAAATACGGTTGGTAGATATTGTTATGGGACATTTAATGGGACATTTGTAATGGACGTGAAATCTATTTGAGTTGCGATGTTACGAATTGTGATAATGTAATCCAACTTACTTTTTGGAACGAACCCAAAAACCGTTTTTGCGACCACCTTCCCTGATAATCAGTTTTTTATCGACCAAAACTTCAAGGTCGCGCTGGAGGGTTTTGCGGCTTACGCCAAAAGCCTCGGCAAGGGTAGTCGTGTTTAATGGGACATTTAATGAGACATTTAATGAGACATCGCCGCCTATTGCCAGAAGGATGCAGCGTTGCCTATCGGTCAAGTCCTTGTTTTGGTCTTTTTCGATGATTTCCTCAATGGCCATATTCTCCACCATATCTGCACGGCAAGGCAAATCGATGAGGAAGAAGGAGCGCTCCTCGTCGGTTTCGATGGTGGCCAAAGGAGAACCATTGGCGCGAAGTTCATCCTGAATGGTGGGAATGCCAGTAGCACGACCTTCGGTGAGGTCAAGTTCTTTGAGGCAATCGCCGAGGCGGACATTCCTGTAACGGCGCGAACGCAACGACTTGGCACGGCGTATGGCCTCCATACTGATGGAATGGTCGGGACCGCCGAGGTTGAAAATGGTGATGCGGTCAGGCTCGACGGTGATTTCGATGGGCGCATACTCGCGGTAATCGCGGTGATAAAAGGCATTGACCACGGCCTCCTCGATGGCCTGATAGGGATAGTTGAACGACTTTATGGAATGTTCATCGTCTTTGGGCTTGAAAATGCGCTGCCGTATGACCATAGTGCGAAGATATTGCAAAGTGTCATTGATCATCCGTGGCACGGAACCGTGAATGACAGGAGCCTCAAACATATTGTTGGGATTGCGCTCACGGCCTTCAGGGAAGAATACGATTTCGACTTGGGTCTTGGGGAAGAACTTTTCCGGATGGTCGCAAAACATCATAGCGGCAATGTTCTTGATGTAACGTCGCTCGGTTGGGCCATCAAGCATATTCATCTGTTCAAGCGCATCCAGCATATTGTTGCCCGAGAGGTCTTGGTCTTTGAGTTTGCTGCCGATGCTGACAAAGAAATCGCGCATCAGGCTCGAAGAAAGGTCGTCTAATTTGATGTCGGGATTGGGACGGTCGTCGAAGGGGACATGAGAAGCCAGACCGCGCAACTCATCAAGGACTTCGCCTTTTGCCTCGACGGTACTGCTCCCGTTTCGCACATAATAGGTCGGCTTTTTCAGTTTCGCGTTGACATCGGAAGGGATGGCGTAAGGACGATTGACCCCCGAAGGCACCCAAATGGCAAGGATATGTTTCCCGTCAACCTCCTCAATGGAAGGGCGAGGCATATAGTAAGGCTCAAACATATTGTTGTAGTCAATCATCTTGCGTTGGATGCTGTCGATTTCGGTAAGCGACAAGCCAGTGACAGGTCTCACGGGCACTCCATCAATGGCCTCTACTCCGACAAGGATATAGCCTCCACCAATGTCTTCAATATCGTTGGCAAATGCACAGATAGAACGGTAGATGGCAGTCGGGTTCCAGCCTTTCTTGAACTCGATGCGGTCGGATTCAACCTTGCGCTTCTTGAGCAAATCATTGATGTCGGCGAGTAGGGCCATAATAGCAGATGATTGATTTTGGGTGCAAATATAGTGAAAGTTGCGGCTTTGTGTGTTGCAAGTGAAATTTTATGCCGCATTTTGCAACCTCCGCTGCAAATTTAGCATAAAAAATGAAAAGGAATGTGCTATTTGGAAATAATCGCTAATTTTGCGGCATGAAATTATCAAAACCTTGATTATTATGCAAAACCTCACAAAGACCATAGCCGTCCTAATCCTATCAATAGCGTTAGTTTGCACCACAGGATGCAAAAAACACAATAGTGGTAACGGCACTTACAAAGGCCGCGATTACATTGATCTCGGCTTGCCGAGCGGCACGATGTGGGCGACTTGCAATGTGGGTGCCGAGAATCCCGAAGGTTACGGCGATTACTTCGCTTGGGGGAAACCCAACCCAAAGCCGTCTACACCGACAGCAACTATGTTTACAGCCACGGCGGTTATGACGATTTCACAAAGTATTGCACAAAACCAGAGTTTGGCTACAATGGCTTCACCGACAACCTGAAGACTTTGGAGCCGAGCGATGATGCCGCCACGGTCAACTGGGGTGAGGGCTGGCGCACTCCGACTATTAATGAATGGGTGGAACTGTTGACCAAGTGCAGCTATACTTTTACTACAAGAAACGGGGTGAATGGTTGTCTGTTCACCGCTCGGAATGGCAATAGTATCTTTCTGCCTGTCAGGGGTAGAATCGGGGACGGCAAGTCGAGTATCGAGGACGGTATGGGCAATTATTGGTCGAGTTCGCTCAACACGGGCATGCCTATCTATGCGAAGGGTTTCCAGTTCATCATCGATTTTGATGACTGCGACATCTACGACGACTTCAGCAGGTGCGCTGGCTACTCTGTTCGTCCGGTGTGTGCTTCGCGTTAGGACGAAGCCTTGTTACGCCCTCAAGCACCCGATAGGCACTACATAAACGCCGTCATTGCGTCGGTAGGCGTAATCTCTTAAGCCGATCATTACCATCAGGGAAGGCATCTTCGTGACTTGATGAAGGTTTGTTTTATAATTCATTTGAAATCAGTCGTTTATCGGCTGCAAAAATACAATAATAATATCAAATTAGTAAATTTGGACGATTTTTATTGGTAAATTTGGACGGATTTCATTGGTAAATTTGGCCATTTTTTTATAGCCGGTTTGGACAACAGTTTCAAGGCATTGGTGACGCGCACACTTGCCGATTTTGGTGTCGACCCCGAAAAAGTGCTCGCCGTAGAGATGGATTACGACACAAGGCGTGAAATCCTAACCAATTACTTGCACCCCAAGAACTCATAAAGAAAAGTGATAAGTCATTTAAATTGTTGAATTTCAAATTTTTAATTTATTGTGTAAAAAAAATTCCCGAAACCGATTGCCATTCCAATAAATTGTTGTACTTTTGCGGCTCAAAATCAAAAGGAAAGTAAGCGATGAAAAAAGACATTCACCCTAAGAATTACAGACTGGTTGTTTTCAAAGATATGTCAAACGACGTGACCTTCTTGTCGCGTTCGACCATCAACACCAAGGAAACCATCAAGTGGGAAGACGGCAACGAATATCCGTTGGTGAAATTGGAAATCTCCAGCGCGTCACATCCCTTCTACACCGGCAAGATGAAACTCGTCGACAGTGCCGGTCGTGTGGATAAGTTCAACAACAAGTACAAGAAGTTCTTCGAGAAGAAGGAAGCCAAGTAAGTTGGACGCAACCGAAAAAGGGAAGCCCTTGCCAATCGCGAGGGCTTTTTTTGTGCCTTGGCATTATTATTGTCGTATCTTTGCGCCACATATAATAAGGTGTGAAACGGCGGCTAACTGACAATTTGTCGCCATAAACGAAAGTGTTTTATGAGTTATAAAGTTGAACCCGTATTGTTTTCAGATATGATTGACACGGATGCTGAGTTTATTCCCGTCCTGACCATCGAGCAGGGACAACTCGGTCATAATGAATCCGTTCCAGAAGAATTGCCCATAATGCCCTTGCGCAATTCGGTGCTTTATCCGGGCACGGTCATTCCCATCACCGTGGGGCGCGAAAAATCAATCCAGTTGGTGAAGGAATACAACCGCAAACGCAAGCCCATCGGAGTCATCGCGCAAAAGGAGTCGAATGTCGACGAGCCTGTTCTCGACGATTTGTACAAGGTCGGCGTGTCGGCCCAAATCCTCAAGTCGTTTGAGATGCCCGATGGTAGCGTCACGGTCATAATTCAAGGAATTCGACGTTTTGAAGTGGTGGAACCCATTCAAAATGAGCCTTATATGAAGGCTGCCGTGATACCATACGCGGCTTCGGAAGATGTGCCTGCATCGCGCAAGTTCGATGCTTTGTTGCAGTCGGTCAGGGACTTGGCCATTCAGGTCATTCCTCGCTCGCGCAATTTGTCGCAAGAGGCAGGTTTTGCCATCAAGAGCATTGATGACCCCGTGTTTTTGCTCAATTTCGTGGCCAGCAACATCGAGGCAGAACTACCTGTACGTCAAGGGATTTTGGAGTCGCGCAACCTCAACGAAATGGCCAAAGGGCTTCTTTCGGTGCTGACCGAGGCCAAACAGATGCTTGAACTGAAGCAGCAAATCCAAAGCAAGGTGCGCGACGATATGGACAAGCAGCAGCGCGAATATTACCTCAACCAGCAGTTGCGGACCATTCAAGAGGAATTGGGTGGCAATCCTAACGAACAGGATGTCAAGGAGTTGAAGGAGAAAGCCGAGAAGAAAAAGTGGTCGAAAGAAGTGGCTGAAGTCTTTGACCGGGAACTGAAAAAGTTGGAGCGCACCCATCCTCAATCAAGCGAATATGGCATACAATTGAACTATTTGCAGTATTTGGTTGACCTGCCTTGGGAGGAGTTCACGAAAGACAATTTCGACCTGAAACACGCCCAGCGCGTCCTCGATGCCGACCATTTCGGTTTGGACAAGGTGAAAGACAGAATCATTGAGCATTTGGCTGTGCTGAAGTTGCGTCAGGATATGAAAGCCCCGATTTTGTGTCTCGTCGGACCTCCTGGTGTGGGCAAAACCTCTTTGGGCAAGTCCATCGCGAGGGCTTTGAACCGAAAATATGTCAGAATGTCACTCGGTGGCGTGCGCGACGAATCGGAACTGCGCGGCCACAGAAAAACTTACATCGGTGCTATGCCGGGCCGTATTATCCAGAATTTGCGCAAGGTGAAGTCGGGAAATCCAGTTTTTGTTCTCGATGAAATCGACAAGGTGAGCGGCAACAACATCAGTGGCGACCCGCAGGCGGCACTTCTGGAAATCCTTGACCCTGAGCAGAATAATACTTTCTACGACAACTTTATCGAGTTGGATTACGACCTCTCGAAAATCCTTTTCATCGCCACGGCCAACAACCTCGCGACCATCCATCCTGCCTTGCGCGACCGTATGGAAATCATCGACTTGAGCGGCTACTTGCGCGAGGAAAAATACGAAATCGCCAAGCGCCACTTGATACCAAAACAAATGAAGGAACACGGCCTCGACAGCAAGCAAATCGCTATTTCAAAGGAGATTGTGATGCTCATTATTGAGGACTACACCCGCGAGGCTGGTGTGCGTAATTTGGAACGCCGTATTGGTGACTTGATGCGTTATCGCGCCAAGCAAGTCGTTGTAGGTGAGGAATTTGACAAGAAAATTACCAAGGAAGAACTCAGGAAGGTGCTGGGCGTTCCAATGCACCACGACGAGGACGAGGTGAAACACACCATTCCAGGCGTGGCCACAGGTTTGGCCTGGACGCAAGTGGGCGGCGAAATCCTCTCCATCGAAGTCAGCCTAAGTCGTGGCGGTGGACATCTTTCGCTGACCGGCAACCTCGGCGAGGTGATGAAAGAATCGGCAACCATCGCCTACGAGTTCATCAAGGCACACGCTTCCCAACTGAACATCAATCCTGATGTGTTTGACGCTTGGAATGTACACGTCCACATCCCCGAAGGAGCAACGCCCAAGGATGGCCCCTCGGCGGGTATCACTATGCTAACCGCCTTGACTTCCGCTTTCACCCAACGCAAAGTGAAAGGCCAGTTGGCTATGACGGGCGAAATCACGCTGCGCGGTCGCGTTTTGCCCGTGGGCGGCGTGAAGGAAAAGATTCTTGCCGCCAAGCGCAACGGCGTGACTGACCTCATCCTTTCCATTGATAACGAACACGATATCAAGGACATCAAGGAGGATTACATCAGCGGATTGAACTTCCATTATGTGGAGAATATGATGCAGGTGCTTGACCTCGCCTTGGAGAAGGAACAAGACAAGAACGACCTCGACTTCAACAAGTATTTGAATAATCTGCATCCTGAAGTTATCGGATTCAAAGTCAAGTGATTATAAACTACGGATTGCACGGATTTTACAGATTGTTTGCTGTATGATGTAACCCCAATCCGTTTCATCTGTGAAATCCGTAGTAAAAGTATTATGCGAAAGTTGTTAATCGGCATATTATCCGTGTTGTTGATGGTTTCTTGCGGCAAACGCCAAGATTCAGAGGATGGATTGTCCATTTTCAAGTATAATGAAAGTGCGGGTATTTTGACCCTCGACCCGATTTATGCCAAGGACTTGCCGCATATATGGGCCTGTAACCAAGTGTTTAACAGCCTTGTAGCCTTCGACGACAAGATGAACCTCGTCCCGATGGTGGCCAAGTCGTGGGACATCAGTGATGATGGTTTGGTTTACACTTTCCATCTTCGGAATGATATGTTTTTCCACGCTGACACATGTTTCAAAACACCGCGTCGCGTTGTGTCCCAAGACTTCGTCTATTCCTTCAACCGCGTTGTGGACAAACAGTTGAGTTCGCCCGGAATGTGGATTTTTTCGTCCGTCAAGCACGAGAACGACCAATATGCTTTCACGGCTTTGGACGACTCTACTTTCCAGATTGAGTTGTCGAAGCCGTTTCCGCCATTTTTGGGCATTTTGTCTATGACTTACGCCTCAGTCGTTCCGAAGGAAGCCGTTGAGTATTACGGAGATAACTTCCGAAGCCATCCTGTAGGAACTGGGCCATTTAAGTTCCAGTATTGGAAGGAAGGCGTGAAGCTCGTTTTCCGCAAGAATCCCAACTATTTTGAGCGTGACGAGGCAGGGGAGAGGCTACCATACATCGATGCCGTTTCCGTCAGCTTCCTGATAGATAAGCAAGTGGCGTTTTTGGAGTTCATCAAGGGCAAGTTCGACTTTATGTCGGGCATCGATGCACGTTACAAGGACGAACTTTTGACCTACGACGGCCAATTGCGCCAGAAATACGAGGGCAAAATCGAGTTGATAACCGAGCCGTATTTGAACACCGAGTATTTCTCCTTCTTCATCGACCCCAACGACCCGCTTGGTCCCGACCGCGCTCGTGCTTTGCGTCAGGCGGTAAGTCTTTGCATCGACCGCGAGAAGATGTTACGTTACTTGCGCAACGGCATAGGAGAACCTGGCACGGGCGGCATGATTCCCGCTGGTTTGCCCGGTTACAGCCCGACCATCGGCTATGGTTACGACCTGAAACGTGCCCAGCGTTTGGTGACCGAGAACCATTTGGAAGGCTACTTGTTGCAACTTTCCACCGTGGCCGACTATGCCGACATTGGGAAGTTTGTGCAAAGCCAAGTGGAGCAAATCGGGCTGCAATGCAAGATGGAGGTAATGCCGCCCGCCACGATGCGTAGCATGAGAAGCAACGGCAGTTTGCAGTTTTTCCGCTCCTCTTGGGTGGCCGACTATCCTGATGCGGAGAATTATCTTTCGTTGTTCACAACTTCCAATTTTGCTCCTGCGGGACCAAATTATACACATTACACCAATCCAAAATATGACAAACTCTACGACAAAGCCTTGTTATGCAACGACTTGCAAGAACGCGCCCAATATTATACCGAGATGGATAGCCTGATGATGCAGGACGCGCCCGTGGTGGTTTTGTTCTATGACGAGGTGCTTCGTTTCGTGAACAAAAGGGTGCAAAATATGGGCAGCAATCCTACTAATTTGCTGGATTTGCGGCGGGTGAGGATAAAATGAAAGAGTTATCGTGTTGAGAATCATGGTTTTGAGAGCTTCGTTTGCCTAAACTTCTATTTTTCTCCAAAAAACTGTCGCCATATCAAGAAAATTCCGTATTTTCGCATACTTTTAAAAATCGACAGAGTTTAATCATCTAAAAAATAAAAAATCATGCAAAACATTGATTGGGCAAATTTGTCATTTGGTTATTATCCAACGAATTACAATGTCCGCTGCTACTATCGCAACGGTCAATGGGGCGAATTGGAAATCAGTTCCGAAACCACCATCAACATCCACATGGCCGCTACCTGTCTGCACTATGGTCAGGAGGCTTTTGAAGGCCTGAAGGCTTTCCGTGGCAAGGACGGCAAGGTGCGCGTTTTCCGCCTCGACGAGAACGGCAAGCGTCTGCAAAGCTCATGCGACGGCATTATGATGGCCAAACTCCCCTTGGAAAAGTTTGAGGAAGCCATTATCAAAGTGGTGAAACTCAATTCGGACTTCATTCCTCCATACGAAACGGGAGCTTCCCTCTACATCCGCCCGATGCTGATTGGTATGGGTGCCCAAGTGGGTGTGAAACCTGCCACCGAGTATTTGTTCGTCGTTTTCGTGACGCCCGTTGGTCCTTACTTCAAGGGCGGCTTCATGGCCAACCCTTACGTCATCACGCGCAAGTACGACCGCTCGGCTCCGCTCGGCACAGGTATTTACAAGGTGGGTGGCAACTATGCCGCTTCCATGCGTGCCCACGTTGAGGCTTGCCACGGCGGTGAATACGCCTGTGAGTTCTATCTCGACGCCAAGGAAAAGAAGTACATCGATGAGGCTGGCGCTGCCAACTTCTTCGGTATCAAGGACAACACCTATATCACGCCTCAGAGCACATCAATTCTGCCTTCCATCACCAACAAGAGCCTCATCCAAATTGCAGAGAGCTTGGGCATGAAGGTGGAACGTCGTCCCATCGCTGAGGAAGAATTGGCCACTTTCGAAGAGGCTGGCGCTTGCGGCACTGCTGCCGTCATCAGCCCCATCTCGCGCATCGACGACCCCGAAACGGGCAAGTCGTACACCTTCGGCAACGGCAAACCCGGACCGTGGAGCGAGAAACTTTACAACAAGCTCCGTGGCATCCAATACGGCACAGAGCCTGACGAATTTGGCTGGACGACCGTCATTGAAGGCATCTAATCGAGAAAGTTTTTCCCAAACAAGAAAAAAATGCGTCACAAAGTGGCGCATTTTTTATTTATGTGTATTTTTGTGGCGGAAAATGTATTAATCATCAAACAACTACAACAATGAAAAAAATTACTTTTGCCTTGATGGCTTTGCTGGCTTTCTCTTTTTCACTGAAGGCTCAGCAGTATGTGTCGACGGTGCCTTCCAACAGGAACGTCATCCTCGAAGAGTTTACAGGACGAAATTGCACTTGGTGCCCCTCGGGCCATGTGATTGCCAACCAAATCATGGCTAACAACCCAGGCCGTGCTTGGGCAATCAACGTTCATGCGGGTGGTTTTTCACCTACCACTTTTCCCAATCTGAATAATCCCGCCAGTCAAGCGATTTGCTCGGGATTTGGCGTGAGCAGTTTCCCAACGGGCGTGGTGAACCGCTCGACGGCTTCTGCCATCGGTCGTGACCAATGGACGAACCAAGCAAACAACCAGTTGAACCAAGCGTCTGAATGTAACATTGCAGGAATGGCAATCATCAATCCTGATACCCGTATTGCCACGATTACCGTTGAGGTGTATTACACGGGCAACAGCGCAGTCGACGAGAACTACCTGACTGTTGCCATGTTGCAAGACAGCATCCTCGGTTCACAAACGGGCATGAACGACAATCCAGCGCAAGTGATTGGTAACCAATACTGTCACATGCACGTCCTTCGCGACATCATCAACACGAGTGTTTGGGGAGATCCTATTTCTCCCACCACACAGGGTACTTTGATTACACGCACCTTTGAGTATGCAATTCCTGAAAGCATCGGCAATCCCAACGGAGTTGAGGTTGACATTGACAACATTTTCTTCCTCGCATGGGTTTCGGAGCGTTTCCAAGGCACACCCACCCGTCCCATCCTGACAGGTTGCGAACTCGACATGGTACAAGGCTCAAACGAACCTATTTATCCCTCGGTTACAAGTATTACCCAAAATGGGACAACCTGCACACACACCAAAGATATTGAGGTGAGTATCCAAAACATTGGTACTGAAACTCTTAACTCGATGACTATCGTTGCCGAACTGAATGGCGAGACCTATACCACCGAATGGGAAGGGGAGTTGCCGACTTTCGGTGTGCAGAAACTTGTGATGCCTATGGAAGTTCCTTTTGGCACCTATCCTGTTGTTGTTACGGTTACTGAGGCTAACGGAGTGTCACAATCCCATAGCGGTACGGGCAGTATCACTTGCCTTGAATGGGAAGACCTTGAGATTGAAGGCGATGAGGAAGAACTGAGAATTGATTTGATGCAAGACAAGTTTGGCAACCATATTACTTGGGAAGTCACCGCTTCTGATGGCACTTTGCTTGGCTCAGGCGGCCCTTATAACATGCTTGCAGCGGGTTCAGGTACCCAACTCCACATTGAGTATGTCACGGTTCCCGTCAACGAATGTGTCAAGTTCACCATCAACGACCAGATGGGCAACGGTATCTGCTGTTCATACGGCCACGGCTATTACCTTGTCAAGGATAGCCACGGCAATGTGATTTTTGGTGATGAGGATGATGGTGAATTTGGTGCGACGGCCTCCCACTTGATTTCGGTCAAAGGCCAGCAGACGAATGTCGAAGTCGGCGAAACCGAAGTGTTCAATGTCGATTACAACCATGCGGAATTCATGTCGTCATTGACCTATGATGGCTATCCTGATGAGGTCGGCTTTGTCTGCCAAAAGGTGACGAGTCCCGATCCGATTATCGTGCATGGCATTCTCAACGAATTCAAGAAGATTCTCGGCATGACTGACGAGCTTGAACCTTCGAGCATTTATATGGTGAGAGCTTACGCCATCGTCAATGGTCAGACCTTCTACGGCAGCGAGTCCACGTTCCAAACCGAAACGGTAGGCGTTGGCGAACTTGAAAACAGCCTGAAACTCTATCCCAACCCGACCGCCAATGTGCTGAACATTGAAGGCGAAGGATTGACGAGTGTTGAGGTTTACAATACTGTTGGCCAGCGTATTATGGCTCAGGAAGTCAATGGCAACAAGGCTCAGGTCAACACTGAGTCTTTGAACAACGGCATGTATTTCATCCGTATTCTTGCCAACGACGGCTCCGTGCTGAACCGCACATTCTCAGTCGCCCGTTAATCAAGCCGACTGACTGAAACTGAAAAAGCCATCTCAATCGAGGTGGCTTTTTTCGTTTTAGCATGGGTAGGGTGGGGATTAAACCAATCCTTTCTCCTTCAGCAATTCGGACATTTGTTGCTGCAACTTCTTCGCTTCCTCGCCGGCGCGCACGGCAAAGTCACTGCCGTTGGAGGCATAGATAATCCCTCTCGACGAATTGACGAGCAAGCCACATTCGTCGTTCAAGCCGTTGTGGGCCACAGCCTGCAAGTCGCCGCCTTGCGCACCCACACCGGGAACGAGGAAGAAATAGTCGGGCAACATCTTGCGGATTTCTCCCAATTCTTCAGGATGCGTCGCGCCAATGACGAACATCATCTGTTCTGAAGTGGCCCAAGTGGTGGCGGTTTGCAGCACTTGTTGGTGCAACATCCTTTCACCGACATTCAAGTATTGGAAATCCTGCGAGCCTTTGTTGGAGGTCAAGGCCAAAAGGACGACCCATTTGTCCTCGAAGTTGAGGAAAGGTTCGACGGAGTCTTTGCCCATATAAGGTGCCACGGTCAGGGCATCGGCGTTCAAGGTGTTGAAGAAGGCCTTGGCGTAGTTGGCAGAGGTGTTCCCGATGTCGCCGCGCTTGGCATCGGCGATGATGAAAATGTCGGGGTGGTTGTTCTTGATGTATTGGATGGTGCGCTCAAGGCTCAGCCAACCTTTAGCGCCATACACCTCGTAGAAAGCCGTGTTGGGTTTGTAGGCCACTGCAAATTCGGCGGTCTTGTTGATAATCTGTTTGTTGAACTCAAAGACAGGGTCTTCCAAAGCCAACAATTCCTGTGGAATCTTGTTAATGTCGGTGTCCAACCCGACACAAAGGAAGGACTGCTTTTTCTTGATTTGCTCGAATAATAGGTGTTTGTTCATATTGCTATCTTTTGATTGTCAAAAATGGATAATTCAAGGGCTTCGTTGCCAATTTTCCTTGATTTCAGGTCGGTTATATCCACCACTGCCCCATATTCCATGAATGTGGCGCGAAATCTGTCCAGTTGGTTGCCCCAATAAACCAAGCAACAAGCCATCGGGGCACCTTTGCCGCCGTCAAGTCCGTCAACAAGGAAACGCAATCTCGTGTCGTAAAGGAAACAGATGGCGGTAGCCTTGCCAAAGACATATTGTTTCCAATGTCCGGTGTTCGTTGCAACAGGAACTAATGCTATAACCTCCGAACCATATATATTGTGTGAGAGGCAACACTTTGCCAACCAGTTTTTTATGGTCGTTCCCCTTTCTTTGTCCGAACCGTATGGCGGATTGACATAGATGGTTTCGAAGTTCCATTCTTCCTTCAAACCATCATGTTCGGGAAGGCGAAACTCTGTTTCCGCATGGACAATGGAGTGTTCGTTTGAACAAGGGTCAAGGTGAATAATCCCGTTCCAAAAACGCTTGATGGCGTTCACATATTTTGGCGGGGTACACCAACTTTGGCTTTGTGTATTGACATGTCTGCCTGCGGTCATAGCAAATCCTCCCATTTTTTGTTAGCCAGTTTCGACAAGGTGTCTTTCAATACTTGCAAGGATTTGCCTTCTGGTGAAATGATGTTGAACCAACGCTCAATTTCGTCGATGTGGTCAGAAAAATAGTTGCACAATGCCTGATGAGCAGCATGATTTATCTTGGTTTTAGTGAAAGTATTGGCTTTTTTGCCTTCCTTATAACTGTTCAAAAATGCGTTCTGAACAGACTTGTATTCTATGCAAGGCTCTAATAACAAGTCGGTTATGAATTGCGCCAAACCTTCATCTGTCAGGAACAAAAGCCAGTCGTATGATTGTGCCAAAACCTTCAGTTCCTTGTTTTGGTCTTCGGAAGTGAACCAGTTTCCATGGTTGCTGACCACTCCGACGGACAAGGTGAAATTCTCCAAAAGTTTGATGTCGTCACTATTGATGATTTCTTCCAAAAGGTCAGTGTAAGGTTTGATGAGGGCTTTCCCGTTTTTGTAAATTATTCCAAATTTCTCTCCTTTGTCGTTCCTGATTTTCTGAAGTGAGGAAGTCGTTTGGGCAACATACGCGCCTTGCTTGGCTTTTTCGATGGTTTGCGGGCCTTTTTTGTTGCCTTCCTCAACCCCAACGCGCTTACATTCCACCATCGCGTAGGGATTTGCTATTTGCCAATTTGTCGTGATAGTAATTTCATTTTCAGTTAGTTGCTCAATGTTGGCAATGATGACCAAAGAGTTGTTTTCTGCAATCACGCATGAGTTTTTCAAAGTCAAATCCTTGTCAATGAGCATATTGTTTTTGGTGACAAAGTCATCGCTCAAATTCAGTGATTTCGCGACGCTTTTTGCGCTTATTCTATCTGTGTTTTTTTGCGTGAGGGTGCTTCTCTTGATGATGGGATGTAAGGTGAATTCAACATTATGAGTAATGGATGAATTGCCATATTCGGCAAGTTTCCTCTCGATGGAAATGCAGTCGACCAAATCCCATTCCCTTAAAAGATAGTAAGTTATGATTTCGATAAGCGTTCCCAAAGCCCTTCCAGCGGCTTTTTTTGAATCTTTGGTATGGGCAAACACTTTCTCGCTCAATGCTTTTTGTAATGTGTCGATGGATTTGTAACTCATAATGGCTTGATCTACATTATTTCTTCTTTCAGTCTTTCAGCATTTTCCGCCATTTGCAAACGGTTAATAATCTCATCCAAATCGCCATCCATGACGGCAGCAAGGTTATAGACCGTCAAACCTTCCACGCGGTGGTCAGTGACGCGGCCTTGAGGGTAGTTATAGGTGCGGATTTTCGCCGATCGGTCGCCAGTCGAGACCATAGTCTTGCGCTTGGCGGAGATGTCGCTGATGTATTTCTGGTATTCCATGTCGTAGATGCGTGTGCGCAGTCGCGCCAATGCCCGTTCACGGTTCTTGGGTTGGTCGCGGGTCTCTGTGCATTCGATGAGGATTTCTTGCATTTCGCCCGTGTTGGGATTCTTCCACATATAGCGCAGACGCACGCCCGACTCCACTTTATTCACGTTCTGCCCACCAGCGCCACTTGAGCGAAAGGTGTCCCACTTGATTTCGCCCTCGTTGATTTCCACGTCAAATTCCTCGGCTTCGGGCAACACGGCCACCGAAGCGGCAGAGGTGTGGATGCGACCTTGGGTCTCGGTCTTGGGCACACGCTGCACGCGGTGAACACCCGACTCGAATTTCAAAATGCCGTAGCAGCCGTTGCCCGTCACGGTGAAGTCGATTTCCTTGTAGCCGCCGCTCGCGCCTTCGCTCACGCTGGTCACTTCGACCTTCCAGCCACGGTTTTCGCAGAATTTGCTGTACATTCGGAACAGGTCGCCGGCAAAGAGGCAGGCTTCATCGCCGCCCGTGCCCGCGCGGATTTCCATGATGGCGTTTTTGCTGTCTTGCGGGTCTTTGGGAATCATCATCACACGGATGTCTTGCTCCAACTGCTCGATGCGCGTTTGGGCGATATCCAATTCCTCTTGGGCCATCTTGCGCATTTCCTCGTCCTTCTCAGTGGCAAGGATTTCGCGGGCTTCTTCCATGTTGGCTTTCAGCGTCTTGTATTCCTTGAAGGCCATGACGATTGGCTCCAAGTCCTTATAGTCCTTGTTGAGCTTCACGAACTTTTTCATGTCGGAAGCCACGGCAGGGTCGGCGAGTTGTTCGCCCATTTCCTCCCAGCGGTGTTTGATCGTTTCTAATTTTTCGGTGATGTCCACGGTTTTAGAATTGTTGGGCAAAGGTACAAAATTATTGGCGAAAATCGGTGTTTTGCCAATTTTCGCCAATAATTGTTCTTGGCTAAGTCGGTTTAACTTATTCAACTGGCGTAGTAAAACAAATGTCTTCACCAAATACAGTCTGTGCGCCCCAAAAAATTGCAAATGCCCTGAAGTGATACTCAATATTTGGCTCCAGCCCAGGAATCATCCATTCAAAAGGACGGGGAAGCGAAAGGTCAGGGTGATAGTTGATATCCTGTTGCACAACAAGGTACATTTCGGACATGTCAGGATTAGGGTTCTTTCCCAAACAGTAACCGTATGCCTCAAGTTCATCAAGATTCTTGTCAAGCGATTTGATGGTGCCGGTAATTTTTGCATGATGTGCATTAACAATTTCCGGCTGATTGGTTTTGATGGTGACTTTTTCACCGTTTTTGTTGCAACTTGTGAATCCGAAAATGAGCAAAATGCCCATTAAGACTAAAAACTTTGATTTGTTCATGATGTTTATGATTTGTAGGTTGTTTAATACTCAAATGTTCCAAACCCGCTCTTAATCGTCAATCTCTTTTGCTCCGAAGTTTCCACATGCCCAATAATCTGACTTTCAATATTGAACGCTTTTGCAATAGCAATCATCTCATTGGCAGCCTTTTCGTTGGTGTAAATCTCCAAGCGGTGGCCCATGTTGAAAACCTTGTACATCTCGTGCCAGTCGGTGCCCGAAGCCGCTTGAATCATTCGGAACAAGGGCGGCAACGCCAGCATGTTGTCTTTCACAATGTGCAGTTTGTCAACGAAGTGTAGCACTTTGGTCTGCGCTCCGCCGCTGCAATGGATGATGCCGTGGATCTGTTTGCGGAATTCCTTCAGAATCGGAATCATCAGCGGGGCGTATGTGCGGGTGGGCGAGAGGATGAGCTTGCCCACGTCCACGCCTGGGACTTCGGTCGGGTCGGTGAGTTTGTGCGGACCAGAATAGACCAAATCTTTAGGGATGCTGTGGTCGTAGCTTTCGTTGTATTTCTCTGCAAGATAATGGTTTAGCATATCGTGGCGGGCCGAGGTGAGGCCGTTGCTGCCCATGCCGCCATTGTAGCTGTCCTCGTAGGTGGCTTGCCCGTAGGAGGCAAAGGCCACGATGACATCATTCGGCTGTATGTTGTTCTCAATCACTTCGTCGCGGCGGATGCGTGTCGTCACGGTGCTGTCCACGATGACGGTGCGCACCAAGTCGCCCACGTCGGCGGTCTCACCACCGGTCAGATAGATGCCGATACCGAGTTTGCGCAACTTCTCCAAGAAATGCTCCGTTCCGTTAATCAAGGCGGAAATCACCTCGCCCGGAATCAGGCTCTTGTTGCGCCCGATGGTGGAGGAGAGCAGCATGTTGTCGGTCGCGCCCACGCAGATGAGGTCGTCGGTGTTCATCACCACGGCGTCTTGCGCCACACCTTCCCACACGCTCATATCGCCTGTCTCTTTCCAATAGAGGTAGGCCAATGAGGATTTCGTTCCCGCGCCATCGGCGTGCATGATATTGCAATAGAGCGGGTCATGGCCGAGGATGTCGGGGATGATTTTGCAGAAAGCGTTGGGATACAAGCCCTTGTCGAGGTTCTTGATGGCGTTGTGGATGTCTTCCTTTTCGGCTGAAACGCCGCGTTGAGCATATCTTTGGTTGTCCATTTTCTCTTTTTTACTATGGCATACGGCCTATGACTATGGCTGGCTTTCAGTGGCCAAGAGGCCATAGGCCATAGTCATAAGCCATAGTCTAATTATTTGAACTTTAACTTTTTATCTTTAGTGTCAAACTCGAAGTTGCCGAGTTGCTTCATGTTCTTCTGTCCAATGACCCATTGCTCGACCATCCGCTTGACCACCTTGCACTCCACGTTGTAGAGGGAGCGGCCTGCAATTCTCACCTCTTTGATGACAAAGACAGCATCGTTGGCAATGCCGCCAGTGGTGAGAATCTTCTCCACGTCGCCCTTGAAGTCGTCGGCGGAGATGCGGCCGTTCTTCAGCATTTCCAAAGCGCGGCTTTCCGACACGCAGAAGTCGGCGTTTTGGCTGTAGGTGAAAGGCTCGTTGTAGCCATCAACGTTGGCGAAGAAGGTGAAATAGCCTTTCTGGGTCACGGTGAAATGCTCGGTTTGGTCTTCTTGCGGGTTGATGGCGATGTTGACGGTGCCGCCTTCCTTGATTTGTTCGCGAGGCACATAGTCCTTGCTGAGGATGCGGAACTCGGTGCGGCGGTTCATCTGGTGAGCGGCTTCCTTTACTTCTGTGTTAGGTAGCGAGTTGATGAAATCCTCGGTCAGCCTTGTGCCGGCCTTGAAGGTGTAACCTTTCATGGTGATGTCGTTCTGGATGGTGCGCGGCACACGTTCACCATAGCCTTTTGCGGTCAAGCGTAATGGGTCAATGCCTCTGATAATCAGATAGTCAACCACACTTTGGGCGCGTTTTTGCGACAAAATGTCGTTGCGCTCGTCGGTGTCGCGGGCGTCAGTGTGCGAGGCCAACTCAATGGTGATGGTCGGGTTGACTTGCAGCGTTTCAATCAGGCCTTGTAGCGAGTCCTCAAACTGCGGCTTCAGGTCCCATTTGCCCAAATCATAAAGGATGTCGGGCAGCATGATAGGCTCCTGCGGGATGGGTTCGATGTCGAAATCCTTCTCGATGTCCTTGCTAAACTCCAAGCCGATGGTCGTCTCTTGAGCGGTGAATGTGAAGTAGTTGTCCTTGTCGATGGTGATGTCGTAAGTCGTGTTCTTGTTGATTTGGCTGTCGCTGAAGTTGAAGTAGCCTTTGTCGTTGGTGCGGGTCGAAAGATTGGAGCCGTCGCTGCCGACTAATCTGACGGTTGCATTGCTGACCAATTGCTTGGTCTTGGCATCCTTCACCGTGCCAGAGAAGGTGAACAGGATGGGAGGCTCCTCAAAATAATAGATGTTGTCCAAGCCACGGTTGTTGCCACGACTTGAGGAAATGAAACCGCGTTCCTCGGTGGGGTGGAACACTATGCCGAAGTCGTCTCCAGTCGAATTGATAGGGTATTTCAGGTTGCGCGGCTCGCCCCATTCGCCTGCAGTGTCCATCGAACTGACGAAAATGTCCAAACCGCCCATGCCGCCATGACCGTCGGAGGCAAAATAGAGGACAGTGTCGTATCTCAGGAACGGAAACACCTCATTCCCAGCGGTATTGATGCGCTCGCCGAGGTTGAACGGGTGCTTGAAAGGCTCAGAAGCGTTGTCGCGCATGGCCACCCAAATGTCGTTGCCGCCAAAGCCTCCTTTGCGCTCTGCGGCGAAATAGATGACCAATTCGTCATTCGTCAGCGTGGGGTGACCAATGATGTCTAATGTGTCGACACCAGCGATTTCCACGGGACGCGCCTCAGAGAAACTGCCGCCGCTTTTGCCAGCCACCATGATTTGGCAGCCGTTTTTTTTGTGGGCACCATTTTGGCAACGGGTGAAGTACATTTTGGTGCATCTCTCGTTCATAAACGGTGTGCCTTCGCTGGCTGTTGTGTTCACATTTTCGCTCTCGTCGGCGAGTACGGGCGTGCTCCAGTCGCCCTTGCGGTCTTGCTTCGAGGTGAAGAAGTCAGCAAATTCTTGTCCTGTGATGCCGTCTTTTTCTTTGCCCGTGGCCGCGTCGCGGGTGGAGGTGAAGATGATCTCGTTGTAGTTGTTGTTGAGCCAAGTGGCGCAATAGTCGGAGTCTTTTGTGGAGTTGATTTTCTTCAATGGCGTGAGCTCATATTTCGACGGGTTCTCCATCCATTCTTGAATCGTCCGCGTGGTTTCCGCCCCGAGAGGTCCTCGCGGGTCTTCGGGCACCTTTTCGGCGTAGGTCTCATACATTTCGATGGCATCATTGAACTTTTCGTTCATCTTGTAGGTTTCAGCCAAATAGAGATACACTTCGGGGTGGGTGTTGGGGTACTCCGTTTTCAGCAGCCGTTTGTAGAAAGGCTCGGCGCGTTTGGTGAGTCCGATAAGTCGGTAGCACTCACCCATTTGGAAGCTGATGCGGTTGCGCTCGTCCTTGTTGCGGCGCACCTTGCGGTAGGCTTTCTTGTAGCGGTCGGCGGCCTCGGTATATTGCTTGCGGCCAAAGGCCAAATCGGCGTTCTTGGCCGGATTTCTTCTTTGTGCGTAAAGGTCGCTGCTCATGAAGATGAACAGGGCCGACATGATAATCAGGATGTATCTTTTCATAGACATAAATTCTCTTTTTGCAAACGCGGAATTGGCGTTTTTATTTTATCGGACAAAAGTACGACAATTCGGGGAAACAAATGGTGTTACATGAAAGAAAAATGATGTTTAGCCGATGGCAGTCGAAATTTCAATCAAATACTGTTTGATCCCATCATCAGATGGAGGGCTGGGGATAATGTAATCTACTTCTTCCGAGTAGTCAACATCTTCAAAGTAGGACAGTTGTGAACGGAATAGTTTGTCCGAAAACAAATCACCATAGATTTCAATTGCTCTTTGGCTGATTTCGTCAATTGAAAACTTCTCTTTCAAAAGAAAATACAAATCCACATAGTCTTTCCATTTCGACCTTCTTCCTAATGCGTAAGCTTTCATTGCAGCAAGGTTCAACAATTCAGGCAATCTAATAATGTTGTCAAAGCTATTGTTAGCCTTGATTTGGAAAGGATATTGGAAAAAAGTGACTTTTACTTCGTTGACTACCAAGTTCATTTGGTCAGTGACGTTCCATGTGACAATGGAAGGAAACCCCGATGATTGAACTTTTTCAAGATTCTTTTTTCTGTTGAGCGGAGCGAACTTGAACAAGTCGAAGTCGATGGAACGCCGATGTCCGAGATAAAGGGCTATGGCGGTGCCTCCCACAAGGTAATATTCTCGCTTGAACTCGCCGATGAGAGGTAGAAGTTCAATTTGCTTGTCGTTCAGGACTTCTTTGTGGAACATAACGGTTGAATACCAAGGTGAAAAAATTGTAAATCTGCGGGAAGTAGTTCAGTTTTTGTCTGCCTTTTGCTGCAAAGAAAACATCGGCTACTTTATCCATACCCATCAGGTTGAATAAGGCTTTCACATCGTCCATTGTGCCATAGTTCAGTATCGTTTCCACCAAAAGGCTGTCGCTAATATCTTTCTTTTTGGCTTCGGGCGTGTACCAAAACAAGGCAGCATGGTCGGCTATGTATTTTTCTCGCGTTGTCATGCTGCAAAGATACAAAAAACGGGCAGATAATAGACAAAAACTCCCAAAACAATGAAGATTTCGGGAGTCTTTGCCAAGAATTTAGACTTCAATTATTGGACCTTGATGACTTGTTTCGTGGCAATTCCGTTTTCTCCAATCATTTGAATCAGATAAAGACCGTCGGGCAGGTTGCTTATGTCGATGGTTTGTTGGTCATTGCCATTGGTGCATTGGGTTAATAGCAATTGGCCAAGGACATTGTAAATCCTCACGCTAACAACATCAACGCCCTCAATCAGCAGCTTTCCGTTGGAGGGATTGGGAAACACGCTGATTTTCAAGTTTCTGTTTTCGTCAACATCGAACCATTCCGCGAAAATGTCGAGGCTGAAACTGACCTCGCAGTCTTCGTCTGTTCTTGCCGACAATGTGCCATGTCCAAAAGTGGTTACCCAAAGTTGGCAACTGAAACCACTTTCCGAGGGCATGACCACCCAATCGGGAACGGTACATGACCATATAAGCGCACCTGGCGCAATACCCATTGAATCAGTCACTCTATATTCATAAAGACCATCAATGATATTGGTTGAGACATACACTTGCGATAAACCTTGAAGAACAAGTTGCTGGGCATGGTTTACGGTGAGGTCAAGGCTGACAATGCTGTCGCAACCCGTAATGGTTTGCAGTGTTTGCTCATAATGTCCTGATGCAGTGTAAGTTTGGACATTCCAAGTAAACTCTTCGCAAGCTGTAGCCATAGTGTCATTTGTAACATCATAGTTTACGGTTAATTGAAGAACAAAAAGACTGTCACAACCATCGGGATTTTGGACGGTATCGGAATAAACGCCAGTAGCATTATAGGTTTGACCGTGCCATGTGTAACTGTTGCAAGCCTCAACATTTTCTGTCGTGCTAAAAATTCCCCCCATTTCGAGTTCCAGCAACAACAAACTGTCGCAACCTTGGACACTTTCCAAAAGATGCTCATAAAAGCCAGATTGCGAATAGGTTTGTCCATACCAAGTGTAAGCGTCGCAGGCTTCGACGTGAATTTTAGTCGTATCGCTATGGTTGACGGTGAGGCGCAAACTCACAATGCTGTCACAGCCATAATAAGTTTCGCCTTGTAAATCATAAACACCTGATTCCGTATAGGTTATCCCGTTGTTTTCATAAGCATCACAAACCGAGACATATTCTTCGCTCATGTAGTTGGGATGAACGTGGATGGCTGTCGTCAAAGTGGAAACCAATACGGTTTGGCCTTGCTCGTCCTTGAAAACATCACACAAAACAGCATAATTACCTGCCTCGTTGAATGAGTGGGATATTGGGAAACCCGAAGCTGTTGTCCCATCGCCGAAATCCCAATGAGCGGCGGAGCAATTGAAATTGGTCTGCAAATCAAATTCAGGCTCGTCGTTCAGGCAAATATCGAAGCCCAAAGGATGTTCAACGGCAGTTTCATCATTCACAATAATTTGACTTACAAGGCTATGCGAATGTGTTCCCAAAGAATACGCATAACTTTCGCCTTGCCCCAATCCGTAGGCATGTGCCACAAAACCACCCAAAAGATTCGACAAAGTATGCACCCCCGACCCCAACTGAATCTTGGCAAAAGAATATTCAGGGTAACTCGCCACCTCACTGAAACGGGAAGCGATGTTTTGGCCATCCAACACCATGTTTTGGACAAATGCGGTGGCTACCACAATGTTCACATAATGAAATGTGCAATGCCCATTGATGAATATGGGAAAAGTGACATAATCAAAGGTTTGCTCCAACGGACTGATGCGCACCATGGAAGGGTCGCCGATTAGTGGGTCGCTTTGGTGGTATAATGCACCGGTAAGGTACATGAACACCTCCGCAGGTTCCGAAGTTTCAAGCAATATGGCAGGGGCATCAGGTTGCATTTCAAATTCGTAGGTTTCAAAGGCATCAATGGTTGTTTGCAAAACACCGTCCACAAAAACTTGGCAGTTGTCGTTGGCGGCAGTAATGCGCACCCTGTCGTAAAACCGCCTCTCTGTATTGGTCACGATGAAACGCTTTCCCCACGTGTCCATGGGAAGCATTTGCTCAAAAATCATATCCGCGACTCCGCAAAACGGATCCGAATCTGGAATATAAGTACCTCTGTCTCCCGCAAATACAGCAATTTTCTTCCCTTCAAGGCTTCGCACCCGAGTACCCGAAAGGTTACCATCCACTTCTCCAAGAGGTACGGATTGAACCTGATAGCATTGGCCTGCATCCAATACAACGTAAAAGATATTCCCTACATGATGACCGCCCTTTGTGTCGCTGGTCAACTGGATTTCTACCATCGTGTTGTCTTTCAAAGCTAACACCGAAAACTCCGAACGCATGGCAGCGTCACCATTGATGGAATTTGGGGCATAGCACTGCACTATATAGTCGTCGCCCAAAGCCGTGATGGGGAAAACGCATGAGGCATCCAACGAATACTCACGGAAATTGAATGCAAACAACGAAATGGAATCCGTGGCCACCACATGCAAGCCTATGTCGAGGATGGTGTCGGAGGCCTCTTCGTCATAGGCCTGCTCAAAAGGAATTTCAAGTGTGGTTATTTGATTTACAGCGACATTGAACTCTGACGACCAGTTCGTGCGAGGATTGGTCACCGTGCCCGAACATGCCCTTGCAGTCGACATTTTGAGATACAAGGCTCTTTCGGGATGTTCTTGTTCCAGCCTTAAATTGGGCATGAAAGCCAACCAAAAATCGGTGCCGACAGTGCTTTGCGCGAAGACGTTTGGCACGACTAAATGCGCCAAAAGCAACAAAGCAAAGAATCGGTATGCCATTATGCGCAAAATGGTTTTCATTTTTATTGCTTGATTATCAAACGAAAATCGTTTCATCAGTTTGTTTCAATCGCAAAGATAGGCATATTTCTGAACGTGAGCAATAATGGCAACAAAAAATCCCGCCGTCACAGCAGAATCTTGTTCTAATAATCAGGATTGTTCTTTTTCCGCTCCATCCGAATCGGGCAACATCAGCGCATCGGCATCTTGTGTTGTTTGCCGTCTGGAGCCAACATTTCAACAGATGCTGACAATTTCAACTGGTAACAATTTATTACCGTTTCATTTCCTTCTTTTATTCGTCTGCATAGAAACCAAAGGAAGAAAGCAGAAAATCCCGTAGCTTGCAGCGGGATTCTTTTCAAGTTCTTGCGTTTTTTTATTCCACCAACTCAAATTGCCCTTTCAATGCCTCTATTTCAGCAAAATAAGGACTATCAGCAGCCTCAAATTCACCATAGTAAATATCGTAAGGGTCAATGTCGAATTGCGTTCCCCAATGGATTTCGTAATCGTCTATCTCAAACTGCTGAAACAATGTTTTGTCAATGTATTTGTGGATGGAAGGGTGTAGGCTTTTGGAGATAAAACCATAGAAATCGGCCAGCCGCATTTGGCCGTCGTCAAAGGTGATCAATACCTTGTAGTCACCTGCATATTCCGCTTTTACAATCCTATATATTGGCATAACACTTATGTAATGTTAGGCATAACTGCTTTAATGATTACAATTGCAAAAATAGGCATATTTCTGAACGCGAGCAATAGTGGCAACAAAAAATCCCGCCGTTTCCAGCGTGAAGATTCAGTTGCTTACAATTTATAAGTAACTCCTCGGCATCTTCCAACAAAAAAATCCCGCCGTTTCCAGCGGGATTTCTTGCAAACAGTTTAGAAGGTTAATATGATGTTAAATCATTTCTTCTTTGAAGTGTTGTCTTGGGCAATCTCCTTGTCTTTCTTGTCGCCTTTCATCAGCGCGTAGGCAAACGGCGACGACAGGAACACTGACGAGAACGTACCGGCCAACACACCGACCAACAGGGCGAAGATGAAGCCACGGATGGTGTCGCCGCCGAAGATGAAGATAGCGAGCAACACGACCAAGGTAGAACCGGAGGTGTTGAACGAGCGGGTCAAGGTGCTGTTCACTGCGTTGACCATGTTCTCCTTCCACGAGGACTTCGGGTGCAGGTTGACGTTCTCACGGATACGGTCGAAGATAACCACCGTAGCGTTGATGGAGTAACCAATGACGGTAAGCACGGCGGCAATGAAGCTCTGGTCGACTTCCATAGTGAAGGGCAGCACATTGTAGAACAAGGAATACATACCCAACACGATAATGGTGTCTTGTGCCAATGCCATGATGGAGGCCACACCGTATTGCCATTTTTTGAATCGGATGGCGATGTAGCAGAACATCAAGGCCAAGGCCACGATGATGGCGATGATGGACTTGCGGGTCACGTCGCTGGCGATTGTGGCACCTACTTTCTGCGTGCTCAAGATGCCAACGGTTTCGTCTTCAGATGAGAACTGATTCATCGTCAGGTTGTTGCCGTAAAGGCCTTTCAGGTTGTCGTAAAGAATGACTTGGATGACAGAGTCAACAGCGGGGCTGTCGTTGTTGATCAAGAACTTGGTCGTGATTTTCACTTGGCCGTTGGTGCCGTAGGTCTTCACTTCAGGTGTTGACCAGTCTTCCACTTCTTGGTCTTCTCTCATTTCGAGGGCACTGTGGATGGCGTTCTTGTTGATGTTGACATCAGCCAAGGCTTCACGCACGGTTTCAACCTTCATGCTCGGGTCGTCGAATTGGACAACATAGTTACGACCACCCTTGAAGTCGATGCCGAGGTTCAAGCCACGGATGGCGAGAGAACCCAAACTGACCACCATGAAGCAGATGCAGATGATGAAGGAGGTCTTGCGGATGCCGATGAAGTCGTAGTGCTTGTCCTGCAAGAAGTTGCGGGTCAAGTTGGTCGAGAAAGTGATTTCCTTTTCCTTGTCCAACATGCGTTCGAAGATCAAGCGTGAGATGAAGATGGAGGTGGCCAAGGAGGTGAGGATACCGATGCAGAGGGTGACGGCGAAACTGTGGACAGGACCCGTACCCAAGATGATAAGGATGATACCCGTAATCAAGGTGGTGACGTTACCGTCTATAATGGCGGAGTAAGCGTTCTTGTAACCGTCTTGGATGGCAAGTTTGATGCCCTTGCCAGCCTTGATTTCTTCCTTGATACGCTCGAAGATAATCACGTTGGAGTCAACAGCCATACCCAAGGTCAACACGATACCTGCGATGCCGGGCAAGGTCAGCACGGAGCCGAGGCAAGCCAGCACACCGAACAGGAAGAACACGTTGACCAACAGGGCGATGTCGGCCACAGTACCGGCTTTGTTGTAGAAGAACACCATGTAGACCAGCACGAGGATGAAGGCGAACACCATACTCCACATACCTTTTTGCACGGCTTCCTTACCGAGCGAAGGACCAACAACTTGTTCCTCAAGGATTCTTGCAGGAGCGGGCAACTTACCGGCCTTCAAAATGTTGGCCAAGTCTTGTGCCTCTTCGATGGTCATGCCGCCACCGCTGATGGATGAACGGCCATTCGGGATTTCACCGTTGACGACAGGGTAGGAGTAGACATAATCGTCAAGAACGATGGCAATCTGCTTGCCGACGTTCTCGCCAGTGAGGCGTTTCCAAGCCTTGGCACCTTCGGGGTTCATCTGAATGGTGACTTCCACTTGGTTGCCTTGGCCATAGTCCTGACGGGCGTCGGTGATGACTTCGCCGCCGAGGGCGCACTTGTTGTCGCGCGACATCTTCAGTGCAACGAGGTCAAGCATTTCGACCTTTTCGCCATTTTGTCCGTCGTATGTTTCAGGCTTCACCGACCATGCCAACTTGAGGTTGCGCGGGAAAATACCCTTGGCCTCGGCTAACATTTGGTTGATGTCGGCGGTGTCTTTCACTTGGGCCATACCCACACGTGCCGATGAACCATAGAGGCCACCCATGTTGAGTTTGTAAATCAAGGGGTGGAGGGCAGCAAATTGGTTTTCGTCTTCAGGCTCGGCCACTTCTTCTTCGGTCTGGCTCTTGGCAAGTTCGTTGAGGAGGTCGCCTGCTTGGGCGGCACTGTCGGCCACAACAGCGTCAGTGGCTTCGGCAACGGCTTCGCCTTCAGCGTTTTCGGTCACGGCAGGCTCTTCAGCCTTGGTTTCACCCAAAGAGTTCTTGGCTTTGCGGGTTTGGGCAACCTTGTTGTCGGCCTCGATGAAGAATTGTTGCACCTCAGAAAGGTTGTAGGTCTCCCAGAACTCGAGTTGTGCGGTTCCTTGGAGGAGTTTGCGCACACGCTTCGGGTCTTTGATACCGGGCAGTTCGACGAGGATACGGCCCGAGTTCTCCATCTTCTGGATGTTGGGCTGGGCCACGCCGAAACGGTCGATACGGGTGCCGAGAATTTGGTAGGAACGGTCGATGGCACCATCGCTTTCGCTCTTCAAAACCTTCAGCACGTCGCTGTTGGAAGAGTTGACGGTGATGCCTTTGTCCTTGAATTCATACAGGAAAATGGAAGCAAGACGGGCGTTGGGGTCCACTTCTTCGTAGGCTTGACCGAACAGGGTGACGAAGTCGCCCTTGCTCTCTTCCTGCCTCTTGGTGGCCAATTCCATAGCCTGCAAGAAGGTGGGGTCTTGAGAGTCGCCCGACAAGGCCTTTACGATGTCTTTCACCGAGACTTCAAGGGTGACGTTCATGCCGCCCTTCAAGTCAAGACCCAAATTGATTTCTCTTTCTTTCGCATCGCGATAGGTGAACTTCTTGAATAACAAGTTGTACACATTCGTGTTGCTGACCGAGTCCAAAAAATAAGTTTCCTTCTCGTCTTTGAGAAGATTGAACTGTGACTCGTTTCCGTTTGCAAGTTTCGTAGCCTCTGCCTCAGCAAACTTCTCTGCCTTCTTTTCGACTCTCTTCGTCACCAAAGTGAACGAGAGCTGGTAGAGAAAGATGAGCGCGAAGATAATGGCTATCGTCCTAATTGCTCCTTTGTTTTGCATTGTAAAACTAATTTAATTATTTGACTTTTAATTTGTTAAATTTCCAACAATATAATTTTTACCCTATTTTGAGCCTGCAAAGATAAGGAATATTTCTATTTATATTTCAACCACTTGAAAATTTCCTTATAAGTGAGTTTTTTTCCGTACATCAAAATGCCTGTCCGATAGATTTTGGCCGCAATCCATGTCATCAGCACGAAAGTGACGGCCAACAGCACCACCGAAACCACGATTTGCCAAATGGGAACGCCAAACGGAATCCTGACCATCATGGAGATAGGGGATGTGAACGGAATCATTGATAACCAAACAGATAGGCTGCTGTCGGGGTTGTTGACGATGTAGAACGAACTAATGATGGCAACAATAAGCGGAACGGTGATGGGTAATGTAAATTGCTGTGAATCAGTATTGTTGTCGACCAACGAGCCGACGGCGGCATACAAGGTGGCATAAAGCAGGTAGCCCAAAATGAAGAAAATGAGGAAAGTGGTGATGATGGTGCCGAAGTCGATGGAATGGGCGATTTGCACGATGTTTTGCACCGTTTCGTTGCTCATGATGTCGTTGGAAGTGATTTCCTGCGCCATCACCGTGCCTTGCGACAACATTTCCGGGTTGCTCAGGCCGATGTAGGCGGAAAAGCCCACATACAGCACGCCCGTCAGCAGGATCCACATCACGAATTGGGTGAGTGCGACCAAAGAAACGCCGATGACTTTGCCCATCATCAGTTGGAAAGGCTTCACCGAACTGATGATGACCTCGATGATGCGGTTGGTTTTTTCCTCAATCACGCCCTGCATCACTTGGCCGCCGAAAATCATGATGAAGAAGTAGATGAGCATGGCGAGAATCATGCCGAGCGAGAACTGCACTTTCGTGAAGGTTTCCTTTTCGTTGCCGTTTTCGTCCATGCGCATGACTTGCAGGTTGACGTCGGTCTTGACTGAACTAACAATTTCAGGGTCAACACCTTTGGCCATCAGTTTTTGTTCCTCGATTTCCTTTTGCATCACGCCGCTGATGTAGGTTTCCACTTCCATCGGCACTTGTCGGATGCTGTAAACCACGGCATTGGAAGGGATGTTGAGTTGGGTGGGCGGCACATAGAGCGCCATGTCGAACACGCCGTTTTTCACCATATCCTTCACTGAGTCAATCGGTTGGCCGCGCATGGACAGGAACGTGTGTTCCTCGTTGTTGGTGAAGCGGTCCTCAAACCAGTGGCTTTCGTCCACTACGGCCACGCGCAAGTGACCAGTGCTTGTGTTGAGGGCGAGCATGATGGGGATGATGTAGATGGCAGCCATCAAAATAGGCCCCAAGAAGGTGAGAATGAGGAAACTGCGCTTGCGTACGCGAGTCAAATACTCGCGCTTGATGATGAGTCCGATCTTGTTCATGCGGCTTGGTTTTTGGATTGCACTTCTTGGATGAAAATGTCGTTCATCGAGGGCAGCACTTCCTTGAACGAAACGAGTTGCCCGACTTGCAGCAATTGCCCGAGCAATTCGTTGGGTGACTCGCTGAAAAGGGTCAGTTTGGTTTCGTCGTGAAGGTCGGTGTGCTCCACCTTTATATTATTATAGGTGTCGGCGATGGCCATCACCTTGTTGAAGTCGTCGCAGCGCACGATGATTTCCCTTTCGTGGGTGTCGTGTTGCCGCTTGATGTCTCCGACCTTGCCTTGCAGGATGCTTTTTCCGTGATTGATTAGGGTGATGCTGTCGCAAAGTTCCTCGACGGAGGCCATGTTGTGGGTGGAAAGCAGTATGGTTGCGCCCTTGTCGCGCAGTTCGAGGATGGCTTCCTTCAAGAGGTTGGCATTGATGGGGTCGAAGCCGCTGAAAGGCTCGTCGAAGATGAGGATTTCCGGCTCGTGGATGATGGTGGTGACGAACTGGATTTTCTGCTGCATACCTTTCGAGAGTTCCTCGACTTTCTTGTCCCACCAGCCTCCGATTTCAAACTTGTCGAACCACATTTTCAGGCGTTTTTGCGCCTCGGCTTTCTTTATGCCTTTAAGTTCAGCCAAATAGATGGCCTGCTCGCCGACTTTCATTTTCTTGTAAAGGCCGCGTTCTTCGGGCAGGTAGCCTATACGAGCGATGTGTTTTTGGCTGAGTTTCTCGCCTTTAATCAGCACTTGACCCGAGTCGGGGGCGGTGATTTGGTTGAGGATGCGGATGAGGGTGGTCTTGCCCGCACCGTTTGGACCCAAAAGGCCGTATATGCAACGCTCTGGAATCTCGATGCACATACGGTCTAAGGCGGTGTGGTCGGCGTATCGCTTTGTGACCTCGTTGACGGATATTTTGGTCATGTTTAGTTAAAGTAATCCTTGATCTTACTGAAAAAACTCTTTTCTTCGGCGGTGGGGTTGGGCCTGAAGTTCTCCGATTGCGAGAGTTGCTGCAACAGTTCCTCCTCTTTCTTGTTGAACTTCTTCGGAATCCATACGTTCACGTTGACGAGCATGTCGCCCATGCCGTAACCATTGACCACAGGCAAGCCTTTACCTCTCAGCCTCAGCACCTTGCCACTTTGAGTGCCGGGGGCGATTTTCACCCTCACCTTACCATCGACGGTGGGCACTTCGGCCTGTGTTCCCATGATGGCTTCGGGGATGGTGATGAACAGGTTGTAAATCAGGGTGCTTTCGTCGCGCTCGAAGTCGGGGTGGGCTTCCTCCTCGATGAGTACGAGCAAGTCGCCGTTGATGCCGTTGTGCGGACCGGCGTTGCCCTTGCCTCGCACGGTGAGTTGCATTCCTTCGCCCACGCCGGCAGGGATGTCGATGTCGATGATTTCCTCGCCTTTCATAATGCCTTCACCGGCGCAGTGGGTGCATTTCTTCTTGATGACGGTGCCTTGTCCGCCACAAGTAGGACAAACCGAAGCGGTCTGCATCTGCCCGAAGAAACTGTTGACGGTTTGCACCACCTGACCGCGACCGTGGCAGGTTGGGCAGGTCTCGGTGGAGCCGTCTTCTGAGCCGCTGCCGTGGCAATGCGTGCAGGTCACATACTTGCTGACCTTGATTTTTTTCTTTGCGCCGTGGGCAATCTCTGACAGGTTGAGTTTTACTTTCACGCGCAGGTTGGAGCCGCGCTGCTTGACCGTGCCGCCACGACCGCCGCCTCCACCAAAACTGCTGAAGCTGAAGCCACCGCGACCACCACCGAAGTCAAAACCGCGCCCGAACACGCTGTTCAGGATGTCGTTCAGGTCGAAGTCGGCGAAACCGCCGAAGCCGCCGCCTGCCGATCCGCCGTCCATGCCAGCGAAGCCGAATTGGTCGTAACGCGCCTTCTTGTTGGCATCGCTCAACACGGAATAGGCCTCCGAGGCTTCCTTGAAGTTCTCCTCGGCGGTCTTTTTCTCGGCGTCGGTGCCGTTCACCCACTTGTCGGGGTGCCATTTGAGCGCGGCCTTACGGTACGCGCTCTTTATCTCGTCGGGCGTGGAGTTTTTGTTCACCCCAAGCACCTCGTAGTAATCTCTTTTTTGTTTGTCTGCCATTGTCTTTCTCCTTATTTATTTATTTGGGGATTGCTTCGCAAGAAATCTCAAAAATCTATTGTAAAATCTTTCAAAAAATATTGCATTGATTTTTATTAGATTTTATTACTGTTTTTGATGGATTTTTTGTCCGCAGGACAATCCCATTAATTACCAACGACGACTCTCGCGAAGCGAATCACCTTGCCATTCAGCTTGTAGCCTTTCTGGATGACATCCAAAACCTTGCCCTTCTTGTCCTCTTCAGAAGCGGGAATCATAGTGAGGGCTTCATGCTCGTCGGTGTTGAACTCGGCGTTCATCGCCTCGATTTCCTCCAAGCCTTTCTTCTTCAAGGTGTCTTTCAATTTGTTGAAAATCAAGGTGACACCTTGCAGGTCGGCTTCGTTTCCGTTCTTTTCCATGTTTTGCAAGGCACGCTCGAAGTCGTCAAGCACGGGCAAAATGTCCTTGATGACGTTTTCGGATGCAGTGGCCATCAGGTCCAATTTTTCCTTGGCCGTGCGCTTGCGGTGGTTGTCGAACTCCGAGAACAGTCGCAAGTATTTGTCGTTCAGTTCGGCATACTTGGCCTTTTCCTCTTCCAAAGCCTTTTCAGCCGCATGACGGATCTTGAACCGCTTTGACTTTTTGTCCGAAACCTTGTCAGCGGCTTCTTCCTTTTTCTCGTTTGCGGTTTGCTCTTCGGCGGGTTCTTGCTTGTTCTCCATGTCGGGATTGACGGTGTCTTTCAAGGCATCGTCCTGATTCTTAACGTTTTCGTTTTCTTCCATGATATGTGTTGTTTTACTATTTTTTCATTTTGCCGCAAGCCATATCAAAACCTTTGCCAAACGTCGGGTTTTGACAAAATGGCAGGGGAGGGGAATCGTTTAATGCTCAAACGCCTTCGCCATCATCTCCTGTTCCTCGCGAGGAATGTGGTACAGCGCAGCCCAAGTGCGCCATCTGGCAACGACTTCTTTCGTTTGCTCAATCATTTGGCTTGCGTTGGCTTTTGAAATGCCCGCGTAGGGTGCCACTTCCAAGGCAAGGGCGAAGTCAAGGGCGTTGTCGTGCTCGTTGATGTTCAGACTCAAGCCTTCGCCGTCTTGCTCCAACTGCCATGCGGCATTTTCCAATTCGCGCAGCGAGGTAAACGGCGGCGTGCTGTATTCGGGATCGTTGTCCAAGAAATCGCCGTTGGGAGTCAATTTCATGCGCAAGGCACCCATGCGGCTCTCGTCGAAAACGCCCAAGAGATAGTCGCTTTCTTGGAGGTTGCGCCGTGACCGTCAGCGGTCGGGCGACGAATCGAGGAAAAGACCGAAGTTGCTTTTGCTCTCGGGAAGGTATTGCCGTCCCGAAAAGAGTTGCAAGTCAGGGTCCAACAAATGGCAACGACTGTCGTGAAGCCAATCGCCGGCAAACTCGAAAGAGAACACCTCGCGACCGCGCACCTGCTGCGCCGAAAGCACTCCAACCAAAGCGGGAGCTTCGGTATAAGCATCGTCAAAATAAACGTAAATCTCTTTGTTCATGGTGTCAGTCGTTCAAGGGTGGCTTTTTCGAGGCACGGCGCGGTGTGGTCAAGCCGATGTCCTGCAACTTGCGGCCCAACACGTCGTCGCGGGCGATGAGGAGCAGGTCGTCTTGCAGGCCAAGGACGATGAGCACGCGGAAATACATCCCGATGGCCACGCCTTCGTCGCCGCGTTCAATCTTTATCAAGGTGTTGCGTGAAATGCCGGCGCGCTCGGCCACTTGTTCTGACGACAAGTCGCGGCGCAACCTCGCGAGGCGAATGTTCTCGCCAAGGGTCTGCAACATCCTTTCTTGTTTGGGCAATAAAGGTCTTTTCATTTCTATAATGTTCAAAATTCTGCGCAAAAATACGGATTTTTGTTAGAATAGAAGAACAATATGAGAAAAAAGTTTACATCCTCTCGATCTCCGCCCCAAGTGCGTTCAAACGCGTGTCGATGTATTGATACCCGCGTTCAATCTGGTCGCTGTTGTCGATGATGCTGGTGCCGTCGGCGGAGAGGGCGGCGATGAGCAGGGCGACGCCGGCGCGGATGTCGGGCGAGGCCATGCGGATGCCGCGAAGATTGTGGGAATGGTCGAGGCCGATGACGTTGGCGCGGTGCGGGTCGCAGAGGATGATTTGCGCGCCCATGTCGATGAGTTTGTCGACGAAAAACAGACGGCTCTCGAACATTTTCTGGTGGATGAGCACGGTGCCTTTGGCTTGGGTGGCCACCACCAAAACGATGCTGATGAGGTCGGGCGTGAAGCCGGGCCAGGGCGCGTCGGCCACAGTGAGGATGCTGCCGTCCATGAAGGTCTGCACCTCGTAATGTTCCTGCGCGGGAATGAAGATGTCGTCGCCACGGTATTCCATTTGGATTCCTAAGCGGCGGAAAACATCAGGGATGATGCCAAGTTGTTGTATTCCAGCGTTCTTTATGGTGATTTCGCTGCCCGTCATGGCGGCCATGCCGATAAAGCTGCCCACCTCGATCATGTCGGCGAGCAAAGTGTGTTCCGTGCCGTGCAATCGATTTACTCCGTTGATGGTCAATAGGTTGGAGCCAACGCCTTTGATATCGGCACCCATGTGGTTGAGCATGGTGCAGAGTTGCACCAAATAAGGCTCGCAGGCTGCATTGAAAATCGTAGTGGTGCTTTCGGCCATCACGGCGGCCATGACGATGTTGGCCGTGCCGGTCACGGAGGCTTCGTCAAGGAGCATGTAGCAGCCTTTCAGTCCGCCTTTTTGCACCCCGACTTGGTAGGTGTCGAAGTCGAAGATGGCACCGAGTTTCTGCAATCCGATGACATGTGTGTCCAACCTGCGCCGACCGATTTTGTCGCCGCCGGGCTTGGGCATGAAGGCCTTGCCGAAACGGGCCAGCATCGGGCCAGTCATCATTACGCTGCCGCGCAGTTTCGAGGCGGTTTGTTGGTAGGCCGCTTCGTTGAAGTAGTTGAAGTTGAGCGACTTGGCCTGTAAAGTAATGTCGTGCCGTGTCGGGCGTTCCACGCTCACGCCCATGCCTTCCAATAGGGCTATCAGGTTGTTGATGTCTAAGATGTCGGGCAGGTTGTGGATGGTGACTTTCTCGTCGGTGAGCAGGCAGGCGCAGAGGATTTGCATGGCTTCGTTTTTCGCGCCTTGCGGCGTGATTTCGCCATGAAGCGTGTTGCCGCCTTTTATTTTTAGTGATGCCATATTTTTTTGAGCTTTAAGCAGTAAGCAATAAGCAGTAAGATTGTTTGAACCGTGTTTTTGAGCTTTAGCTGTAAGTTGCTTATGGCTTACGGCTTACAGCTTAGAGCCAAACTACACCTTTCCCATCTGTTGCATCCTCAGCTTATACGCTGGGTTGTTCGGGTTGTTCATGTTGGCCTTCAGGTTCGGCACCTTCTTTTTCTTCTTCTTGCCTTGCTGTTGCTGCTGCTGTTGGGGCTTTTGCCTGATTTTGCCGAGGATGTCGCCGTTCTGGTTCTGTTTCGATATTTCGCCGATGACGAGCCGCCCTTTGGAGATGTTTTTCAGGTCGTCGAGGATGACTTGGTCGTTCACCACGCTCTTGTTCCACTCGATATAATTGCGTTTCATTTGGCCAGCCAGCGAGTAGGCGAGGGCCTCGCGCACTTCGTCGTTCTCTTCCTTCGAGGCGGCCTCAATCATCTTGATAAGGTATTGGCCATAGTGACCGTATTTGATGTCATTGTTTTGGTAGCCAATATGTTGGGGTTTTTTCTGTTGTGCCAAAGGGGTGGGTGGTGCATAGGGACTTTCCACATCGAGGTTGTAGCCCGAAATCATGTAGAGGTGATCCCAAAGTTTGTGCTCGAAGTCGCTCGACTGCCTGATGTTCGGGTTCATCTGCACCATCACGCTAATGATGTATTTGGCGGCCTCGGTGCGCTGCTGCCGGTCTTCAATCTCAGGCAGTTTCTTGATCATTTCCTGAATACAACGACCGTATTCGGGAATCACAATCTGCTCTTTCTCAGTATTGTAGGTTAATCCAATTTTGTCCATCTTGTCTTAAAATTTTTGCAAAGGTACACATTTATTTCAATATCGCCAGTTTCGCGAATTTCAGCATGAGCATTTTCACGCCGCCGTTGTCGAAGTTAACGGAGGCCTTCTTGTTGGCCCCTGCGCCTTCGATGCTCAGGATGGTGCCTGCACCGAACTTGGCGTGCATCACGCGCATCCCTTCCTGAAGCAGGTCGGGATTGGAAGGCTCGAAGTTTTGTGGCACAGTGGGTTGGCTGAAACTTGGCCTTGCCGATGGCGTGTTCTCTATCTTGCGGAAACCGTGTTGTTCCGGCTCGGCGATGGGCCTGCCAAAACGTCCGCCGAAGCTGCCTCTGCCGCCCATCGGCGAAGTGCCTCTGAACGAGGCCTTTTGCGTCTGCTCGATGAGGTTGGCGTCGATTTCATCGACGAAGCGCGACCGCTCGCTGAGGGTGAGGTTGCCGTAGCGGTAGCGTTGCTCGGCGTAACTCAAGGTGAGTTTGGTCATGGCGCGGGTGACGGCCACGTAGAACAGTCGGCGTTCCTCTTCCAATTCTTCGCGGGTGCTGAGGCTGAGGATGCCGGGGAAGAGGTTTTCTTCCATTCCGACGACATACACATACGGGAACTCCAATCCCTTCGCGCTGTGGATGGTCATCAGGCTGACGTAGTCGTTGTCGCCGTCGTCTTTCTTCATCTCGGCGTCGGTGAGCAGGGCCACGTCTTCCATGAATTGTACGAGGTCCACGCGGGCGGTCTCACCGGTTGTTTCATCGACTTGGCGGTCGCTGAACTCCATGATGGCGTTGAGCAGTTCCTCCACGTTCTCCACCCTCGAAACGCCCTCGGGCGAGTCGTCTTCCTTCAGCACCTTAATCAGTCCTATAGCGTTGGTGATGTGCTTGGCCAATTCGAAGGCGTTCATCTTGGCTTGCAGGGTTTGGAAGCTCTTCATCATCACCATGAAGTCGCGGAAACGATTGATGGTACCCATGTTGAAGTCTTGCGGGAACACGTTGTTTTCCATGCACTTCCAGATGCTTGTGCGTTGCTCGTTGGCGGTGACCATCATGCGCTCGATGCTGGTCTTGCCGATGCCACGGGCGGGGTAGTTGATGATGCGGAGCAAAGCCTGTTCGTCCTCAGGGTTGATGACGACGCGGAAGTAGGCCAAAAGGTCCTTGATTTCCTTGCGGTCGTAGAACGAGAGGCCGCCATATATTTTATAAGGTATGTTCTGCTTGCGCAGTGCCTCTTCCATCGAGCGGCTTTGGGCGTTGGTGCGGTAGAGGATGGCGAAGTCCTTGTTGGGCAGGTGGCGTTCCATCTTGTAACGGAAGATGCTGTTGGCCACCATCGTGCCTTCTTCCGTGTCGCTGTTGGCGTGGATGAGGCCGATGAGTTCGCCGGCTTCCTTGTCGCTCCACACCTTTTTCTTGATTTGGTCCTTGTTGTGCGCGATGACGCTGTTCGACGCATTGACGATATTCTGTGTGGAACGGTAGTTCTGTTCCAACCTAATCAGCTTGTAATCAGGGTAGTCGTTCTTGAAGTTGAGGATGTTTTGGATGTTAGCACCACGGAAGGCGTAGATGCTTTGCGCGTCGTCGCCCACCACGCAGATGTTCTCGAACAGGGCCGCGATGCGCTTCACGATGAGGTATTGTGCGTAGTTGGTGTCCTGATACTCATCGACGAGGATAAACTTGAAGTGGTTTTGGTATTTGTAGAGCACATCTGGGTTGTCGCGCAGGAGGATGTTCGTAAAATACAGAATGTCATCGAAATCCATGGCGTTGGCGCGGTGAAGGCGGTCGTTGTAGAGCTTGAAGAGTTGCGCCATCAGCGGCTTGTTCGACTTGCGGTCGGTTTCTTGGATGTCGGGGTTGTTGGCATAGTCTTCGGGCGAAAACAGGCTCGACTTGGCCGAACTTATGCGTGAAAGCACTTGCTTGGCTGGATAGACTTTGGTGTCAAGTTGCAAGTCCTTCAGTATCTGTGTGATGAGTGCTTTCGAGTCGTCGGTGTCGTAAATCGAGAAGTTGCTCGTGAAGCCGATTTTCTCCGCCTCGATGCGCAAGATTCGGGCGAAGATGGAGTGGAAGGTGCCCATCCACACGTTGCGCGCGTCGCTGGCGTTGACGAGTTGCATGATGCGTTCCTTCATCTCGCGTGCGGCCTTGTTGGTGAAGGTGAGTGCCATGATGCTGAACGGGTCTATGCCTTCTTGAATCATATAGGCGACGCGATAGGTGAGGGCGCGTGTCTTTCCCGAGCCAGCGCCCGCGATGACCATCACGGGGCCTTCTATGGTGGTAACGGCCTCTCTCTGAGGCTCGTTCAAGTCTTTCAATAGGTCAATCATTGTCGGTTCGTTTGAAGCGCAAAGGTAATAAAAAATCCACGACCATAGCCGTGGATTATTTCATCTTCGTGACCTGGCTGGGGCTCGAACCCAGGACCCCAACATTAAAAGTGTTGTGCTCTACCTGCTGAGCTACCAAGTCGACCTTTTTTGCGGCTGCAAAAGTACGGCTTTTTTCGTTACCGTGTCGCTTTTCGGGCAATTTTTTTTCATTCGTCGAGCAAACCTTTGCCCTGACGGATGATAACAATCTCATTTCCAGTGCAATCCACAACGGTGCTTTCTTCGTTTTCGCCAGCTCCGCCGTCAATCACGATGTCCACCAAGTCCTTGTAGCGGTCGTAAATCTCCTCCGGGTCTGTGAGGTAGGGGTTGATTTCGTCCTCCTCGTCGGCCAAGGAAGTGGTCATGATGGGCGAGCCGAATTCCCTCACGATGTTGGTGATGATGGGCTGGTCGGGGATGCGGATGCCGATGGTCTTCTTTTTGCTTTGGAAAATGCGCGGAATGTTGTTGTTGGCCTCCAAAATGAAGGTGAACGGGCCGGGCAGGTTGCGCTTCATCATCTTGAACACATCGTTGTTGATGGGCTTGGTGAACTCGCTTAACATGCTGAGGTCGTGGAAGATGAAGGAGAAATTGGCCTTCTCTTTGCGGATGCCCTTGATTTGGCAGATGCGCTCCAATGTGCGCACATTATTAATATTGCCGCCCAAGCCGTACAAAGTGTCGGTGGGGAAGATGATAAGCCCGCCGTCGGCCAAACATTCAAGGATCATCTTGACATAGCGCGGGTTGGGATTTGTCGGGTAAAGTTTGAGTATCATAGGCTTACAGAAAAATCGCGCAAAAATAGTGAATTGTTGAATTGGTTGGTGTTGAATTGTTGAATTGTTTTTGCCGAAACTTGAAAACCGTATCAAAATATTCCGTACTTTTGCCGTCCATCTACGGGATGGTTCGACTTTGCTCACCCACCACCCGCAGATGTTTTTGTTTTTATAACCTTAATCGTAACTACTATGGGAGGCTTCTTCGGAACCGTTTTAAAAAGTCCTTGCGTCAAGGATTTGTTCTATGGCGTTGATTATCATTCACATCTCGGCACCAAACGCGCGGGCATGGTGACCCACGACAGCGAGCGTTTCCATCGCTCGATTCACGACATCGAGAACACCTATTTCCGCACCAAGTTCAGCGATGAGCTGGACAAGTTCAAGGGCAACTTGGGCATTGGTGTCATCAGCGATACGGATGCACAGCCCATCGTGGTCAACTCCCACTTGGGCAAGTTCGCCATCGCTACGGTGGCCAAAATCAACAACTTGGATGAACTTGTGCAACATTGCCTTGACCAACGCCAGCATTTTGCCGAACTGAGCCAAGGCAACACTAATCCCACCGAGTTAATGGCTTTGCTCATCACCCAAGGTGAGGACTTCGTTGACGGCATCCGCAATGTCTATGAAAAGGTGAAAGGCTCATGCTCGATGCTCATCCTGACCGAGGATGGCATCATCGCTGCCCGCGACCGCTATGGCCGCACGCCCATCGTCATCGGCAAGGGTGAGGAGGGCTTTGTGGTGGCTTCCGAGAGCCATAGTTACATCAACCTCGACTACACGACTTGCTACGATGTGAAGCCCGGCGAAATCGTCAAGGTGACCTTGAACGGCGTGCAGCAGATGTTGGCGCCCAATCCGCAAAAGCAGGTCTGTTCCTTCCTTTGGATTTATTATGGCTATCCCGCCGCCGACTATGAGGGTGTCAATGTGGAGGAGGCACGCTATAACGAAGGTCGAGAGATGGGCCGCAACGACGACATCGACATCGATTATGTGTCGGCCATCCCTGACTCAGGCATCGGCATGGCCTTGGGCTATTCCAACGAGCGCAAGGTGCCCTATAAGCGTGGCGTGGTGAAGTACACTCCTACTTGGTCAAGGAGCTTCATGCCCGTCAACCAAAGCCAAAGGGAGCATGTGGCCAAGATGAAACTCATCCCCAACCGCGCCCTTTTGGACGGCAAGAAGGTGGCTTTCTGCGACGACTCCATCGTGCGCGGCACGCAGTTGCGCGACAATGTGAAGATGCTTTATGACTTCGGTGCCCGCGAGGTGCATGTGCGCATCAGTTGCCCGCCATTGCTCTACGGCTGCCCCTTCCTCAATTTCTCGGCCTCGAAAAATGTGATGGAACTCATCACGCGCCGCTGCATCAAGGAAATGGAGGGCGACGACAACCGCAACATCGAAAAGTATTGCGACCCGACCAGCAAGGAATACGCCAACCTCGTGGAGATGTTGCGCAAACATGTAGGCGTCGATTCGCTGAAATTCAACACTTTGGAAAGCGTTGTGAAAGCCATCGGCCTGCCCAAGTGTGACCTTTGCACACATTGCTTCGACGGTTCGAGCTACGGATTCTGAAGAAAATTAATCCCGATGCCCCTTGACACGCATCGGGATTTTTTTTATTTTTGCGGGCGAAATTTTCAAGCACTTATAAAAAACAACAAAACCCCAAAAGAACGAAAGGAAGGACAAAAACAGATAATTAAAAACAAACAACAAGCCATGTGCAGTTACAACATAACACTGAGCGATACTTTGGTGGAAAAAGTGAGACCTTCCTTTGCCGACGACAACGCCTTGCAGCTTTGGCTTCAGCAGCAAGTGGAGGAAATCTTGCTCAATCTTTCTTTACGGCAAGAGACAAAGATTCGCGCGAGGAAAGCTGTGACGGCCATGCGCCAACAAAGCGAAAACAATGGCAACCCTCAATTGACGCTCGATGAGATTAATGCTGAAATATGCCAAGCAAGGCAAAAACAAACAAAAGAGCAGGCTATTCCTGATGCCGTGCTCCGTCTGTTTGGCGCAGGCTTACCTTTGGACGATGACGACCTGAATGGGCGCAAAGCCTATTATCAACACCTTGAAGAGAAATACCAATGACTAAGCTTTTTCTTGATACAAACGTCTCTCAATTTAAGGACTTCGAGGATGCCATGCAATATCATTCAGCAATGCAAGCTGGTACCGAGGCTGTCATTACCAGAAACGGCAAAGATTTCACCAACTCGAAAATCCCTGTTATGACCGCTGGTGAGTATCTTGCCATGATAAGCCCATAAATTAAAGAGGAATCTTAAATCTTTGGATTATAAACCTTGAATATTAAATCTCAAATAATTAAATAACCAACAATTAAAAACAACAAAACAAAATGAACAAAAAAATTACAAAATTGATGGCAGCCCTCGCGCTGCTGGTCTTCATGATGCCGAGCTTGGCGGGATGGGGACAGACAACAACCAAAACGGGTACGTTAAATATGTCAACTGCTCAGACTTCACCTGTTACAGATAACGATGTCACTTTTACATGGACATCGTCTAATATTGTTACAGGTGGAGGTAATTCATCTGGCTTCAAAGCTAATAGCAATATGACCGTAACTATTCCATCGGGCGCTACTTTGAAAAGTATAAGCAAAGTAAATGGTAATAATTGGGGAAGTGGTGCTACCATTAAAGTATATGCTGGCACTAATAATTCTGGCACCCTGATAGCATCTATTGTTACTGGGACCAATTCCTATACTATATCATCTAATAATACAGGCACAACGTATTACTTTGAAAATAGCACAAGCAAAAATGCTTGGATAAAATCGTTGAGTATTGAGTATGAGGGCGGTGGCTCAACTGTAGCAATTCCAGTTTTTGACCCTGCTGGAGGCACTTATACATCAACACAGAATGTCACGATTAGTTGTACAACACAAGGTGCATCCATTTATTATACCACGGATGGCAGCACTCCCGATAACAATAGCACTGAATACACCGCAGCTATTCCGGTTTCAACAACTACTACTATAAAGGCTATTGCCTATGTGGGTAATGACGCAAGCACTGTGGCCAGTGCTACTTACACTATTTTAACTCCGCTCACTACAATGCAGGCTATTTATGACGCGAATGCAACAAATACCGATCAAAATGTAGCTATTACTTTTGATAATTGGGTTGTTACAGGTAGTTATTCGTCTTATGCGTTTCTTAGTGACGGTGATAAGGGTCTTCTTATTTTTGGTTCCGGACATGGATTTGTTCAAGGTGATATCCTAAGTGGTACGGTGGTATGTAAGTTGAACAGGTATATAGGCATGGCCAGATTGACACAATTAACAAACGAAACTGCTGGGATACAGGTGGAAAATGGTGCCAACCCAACACCAACTGTTACAACTATTAACACAATGGAAGGTGTAAACACTGGAAAACTAATAACGCTTAATGGCTTAACATGCCACGTTGACGGTACTACTTATACTTTTACTGATGGGGAGAACCACACAGTTTACCCATATTCCTGGGGCGGATTAACAAGTTTTAGAGATTATTTGAGTGATGGAAAAACATACGATGTTACTGGTGTCTTTTGCTTTGGTAATAGTACAAATGAAAAACGCATTAATCCTCGTAGTGTGACTGAAATTATGCCAACCCCTGCAACTCTTCCATTTCTTTGGACAGGTGGAGGGAAAACTGCTCTCATGGCTTTTCAGGGTGTGACAGCCAATGGACTTGGCTCAGATTATGCAGAAAGCAATTTCCCATATATGGTAAAATTTGACAACACTAACGACTATATCTTAGTGAGAACAGACAGCCAACCAGATGTTGTTACCATTGGCGTGAAAATGCTTGGTGGTTCATCAACTTCAAAAATTACTGTTCAAGCTTCAACAGATGGTGTGAATTTTGATGCCGGCGAAGTGCTTACAATCAGTGGTTCTTCTAGCGCAGAACTGCAACTTACAACAACTCGTTCATTTGGTGCAGATGTCAGATATGTCAAAATGTTATTCACGAAAGGCTCAAATGTAGGTGTTGGCCCCATCACAATTACCTCCACCGAGCCTTATATCACCATTGAATCCGATGCGTTTGAGCTGACGGCTAATGAGGAAGATGGCTATTTGGAGATTGAATACGGCAATTTTAATCCAAGTAGTTTTGATATTATGTATTGCAATGCCAATGGTGAAGAACTCAGTGAGGCTCCTGATTGGTTTACGCTCGCAATCGAAGCCCCACAAGGTGAGACAGGTGATTTCGTGTATTATGTTGCCGATGCAAATGATGGCGAAGCCCGCACAGCGTACTTCAAGGTTTATGCCTCGTTAGGTGAAGGACAGGAAACTGTCTACTCTAACCTCGTAACTGTCACCCAAGCCGCTCCAGTGGTTGACTATGCTTCCCTGCCGTTCATTTGGGAAGGTGGAACGAGTGGAGATTTAGACAATGAAAATGGAGTCACGGTAAATAGTGATTCTGATTATGCTGCACAAAATGCTCCGTATCGTATAAAATTTAGTGCCAGTACACATTATATTTTGGTTAAAACCAATGACCAACCTGCTGTAGTGTCGGTCGGCATCAAGAAGTTTGGAAGTGGTAACACATCTACTCTTAATATTGAAGGTTCTTCAGACGGTCAAAGCTTTACTACGGTACAATCATTCACTGTTAGTGGAGCACAGAATGATGAATTGACATTTATCACAACTAGTGCTTTTAATGCTAACTATAGATATGTAAAGATCAGTTTTAACAAGCCTTCTTCAGGAGGTTCAAATATTGGTGTTGGTCCTATCACAATTAGTGGTCTTGAGTCCTACGAACTCACCATCAACGGCTATGGCAGCAGCACCACAGGAGGCTGGAATCTGATTGCTTCGCCAGTGTCCACCACACCTGATCAGGTTACCAATATGCTCACTGAGGAAACCACAGCCCCATATTCGTATGACCTTTACCGCTTCAACCAAACTGCTGAATCGGAATGGGAAAACTACCATCAGCACTCGGGCGATTTCAACATCGTTCCTGGCACAGGCTACCTCTATGCCAATAAAGGAGATGTAAACAACATACCCAATACTGTCACGCTCACTTTCACAGGTGTGCCTTACAGCGGTGATGGTGAAATTGAGTTGGTTTACAACACTGCTAATTCCGATAGCAAAATGCATGGTTGGAACCTCGTTGGTAACCCATTTGATGTAGATGCAGAAATCAGCGATGATTATTATATGATGAATGAAGAGGGTTCCGAATTGATTGTTAATGAAGGCAACATTGTCGAAGCCATGCAAGGTGTTTTCGTACAAGCTACCGCTGCGGGTCAGACGGTAATCTTCGATCCTCAAAGCAGAGCCAAGAGTAACGACAATGACAACAAGGTTGTCATAAACATCAGTCGTAATCGTGGCATCATCGTTGACCGCGCCGTTGTACGCTTCGGCGAAGGTCGCCAGTTACCGAAGATGCAACTCTTCGAAAACAGTGCCAAGCTCTACATCACGCAAGATAACAAGGATTACGCTGTGGTGCGCACCGAAGCCCAAGGCGAAATGCCCGTCAACTTCCGCGCTGCCGAAAATGGCACCTACACCATCACCGTCAACCCCGAAGGCGTGGAGATGAACTACCTCCACCTCATTGACAACATGACCGGCGCCGATGTCGACCTGCTGGCCGCCACTTCGACAGGCTCAGTGGCCACCTACACCTTCAACGCCAGCACGACCGACTACTCGTCGCGCTTCCGCTTGGTGTTTGCCGCCAACAATGAGGACGGCGTTTCGACAGGCTCAACGGCCTTTGCTTTCTACAGCAACGGCACTTGGGTCATCAACAACACTGGCGAAGCTACCCTACAAGTGGTCGACGTCAATGGCCGCATCCTGAGCAACGAGACCGTCAACGGCAGCGTCAGCAAGGCCATCAACGCCCCCGCTGGTGTCTACATGCTCCGCCTCATCAACGGCAACGATGTGAAAACGCAAAAGATCGTGGTGAGATGATTTTAAAGCTGTAAGCCATAAGCTGTAA
>CACZZO010000024.1 GCA_902785755.1 uncultured Bacteroidia bacterium
AAAGGGTGCTGGATTGCCCTCCGGAAGTCGATCCTCCCTTCATACAACAAAGGTAAGAATTAACCTTGTACGAATTACGCTGCAAACTTAAAGAAAGGGAGCCTTGGAAAGGGATGCATTTTATCAGGTAAAACAATTTTTCTAAGGCATGGTGATACTTATATCGTTGAGCCAAAACTGTCGGAATAATTATGGAAACAAGAAAACAAATTGCGGTAGAAAAGAAACAATCCGGATGCAATTGCGCACAAGCTGTGCTTTGCACCTACGCTGACCTTGCGGGCATCGACGAGGCGACAGCCATGCACCTTGCCGCTCCCTTTGGAGCTGGAATGGGCAACATGGAGGGAACTTGCGGAGCCATTGTCGGGGCAGGCCTCGTTCTTGGACTATCCGGCGCTTCAACAAAACAGATGCGCCAAGTCATGAACAAGTTCCAAGAGCGCAACGGAGCCACGCAGTGCAAGTTGCTGAAGGGCATCGGCACGGGGAAAGTCCTCCGTGAATGTTCCGATTGCGTCGCCGATGCGTCTGAGTTTTTGGAGGAGCAAATTGGATGAGTCATGGGGCGGAACATCCTTGTTGCCGGTGGTCTCGGTTTGGCTGCTGACGGCTATTCTTTGACGAAATAAAGACTAAGTTCCTATACCCTTTCCCATCCTAAATAACAACACCCTCGCTCACCATTTCCGAAAGCACGCAACACGGTCGGCTCCTGCTACATAAACTCGAAAAAATCTTCACGGTTGATGTGCCACACGGCGCAATCGGTGAGGGCGGTGACTTCTACAGGGACGACATTATTGTTGGCAAACAGAAACGCTGAAGCCAGCAGCATTGGGGCTTTCAAGTGGTCAACAAGCACCTCGCGGCCTTCCTCGCCCATCATTCGCGCCTCGGCCTGACCTTCGACAAGTACCATCAGCGCACGGCAAGGGTCACCTGGGTTGAGCATCCGCCTTCCAGCGGGATAGTCCTGTCGGCGACAAGGGAACCGCCGCAAGGTTTTTCTTGACCCTTGCGGCGGTTTTTCAAATCATTTACTCCATTCATATTGTGATTATTCGTACCTTTGCGCAATCACAAATCAAAAACTTTGCACCGTGAAACTCAACGAGCGAAATATCATCATCGACTACAGTCTCAATCGCATCGCGGAGGCGGGTATGGAAAGCTATATCACCCATGCCTACTGCTCGGCGGGCGAGTGCGAAGTGTGGTACGGCGGCAGCCTCACGCTCACCGACATCGCCGACCGCTTCAACTTCGCCTCCCTCAGCCATTTCTCGCGCTACGTCCAAAACAATCTTGGGGCTTCGCCGAGTTCGTTCAGGGAGTGAACGAATCGATGGCGACGATTTGAAAAAATGTTGTATTTTTGCGCATCATTGGACGATAATTGGAGTCGTATGCAGAACAATTCATCACACAACGGCTTGTATATAAGCGATTTTCATCGGCAAAACAGTATGGCAGCTCAAAGGGAGGTGCTACGCATGTCATTGCTTCCCTACTCGCGGGAGCAAATGCTGCGGCAGATAGAGGAATTTCGCAAGAACTCACGTTCAAAGAGAAAATGAGCAATTTGTAATTCAGAAAACAAAAAAGTATTAAAAATGAGAGCATATAATCTTGGCTTCATTTCAGATGAAAACATCTATAATCATGTTAAAGAAACTGTTTTGAGGTATAGTGCTAACATTGACCTCAAGGGGTTTAACAAAAACATCATAGACCCAATCAAACTAACTTTTGACGCAAAAGTTTATGGGAGGACGATGGAAGAAGTTGTAGCTTCGGAATGCATTCGTCAAATGGATAAATCCAATAATAATCATATTGGATACTTCCATCAGAATCTTTTCCGATATGCCGGCAATGGTTGGTCTGTTCCTACACAAGGTTTTGACGTTGTCAATGAGGGAAGGCATATTTATGTCGAAATGAAAAACAAGCATAATACCATGAATTCAGCGGCATCGCAGAAAACCTATATGAAAATGCAGAACAAAATAGTTCGCGACAGCCATGCCATTTGTATGCTTGTTGAAGTTATAGCCACGAAGTCGCAGGACAAAACTTGGGTTGTAACAGTTGACAAAGAACAATTCAACAACGACCACATTCGCCGCGTTTCTATAGATAAGTTTTATGAGATTGTTTTTGGTGATTCAGCGGCTTTTGCAAAGTTGTGCAAAACTCTTCCTACGATACTGGATGATGTCATAAAAGAGTTGGGTAACTCTACTAACCAGAACACTGTATTTTCTGAATTGGCAAGGATTTCACCCGACATTATTAAAAGCCTGTATCTGCTTGCATTCAAAACTTACGAAGGATTTGAAAATTTCTAACAATGCCAACATTTCTATCTGCATCGAATTTGGCCGACTTAACGGGAACTTCTCTTGCCACTGCACAGAAATGGGGTAAGAGCGGCACTTATCCTTACCACAAGAACGAAAATGGCAAAGAAGGTTTCTATATGGAGGATCTTACGGATGTCGAACCTGTCAGAATGATGCTTAATACCCATTGGGACGAAGAATTTCATGTGGCACCTTTGCGTGATTACACTTCAGTTGAATTGTTTGCTGGTGCTGGTGGTTTGGCTATTGGAATGCACTTGGCAGGATTCCGTCATGTTTTGCTTAACGAGATTGACCCAATGGCCTGCCAGACTTTGCGAAAGAATCATCCTGAATGGAATGTGTTGGAAGGAGATATTCATCAAGTCGATTTTACGCCACTTCGAGGCAAAGTGGACTTCCTTTCTGGCGGTTTTCCGTGTCAGGCTTTCTCTTATGCAGGAAAGAAAGGCGGCTTGAACGATACTCGTGGTACGCTGTTCTTTGAATTGGCTCGTGCCGTAAAAGAAATACAGCCAAAGGTGTTTATGGGCGAAAACGTAAAAGGATTATTGTCCCACGATGACGGGAGAACGCTTGAAATCATCCGAAACGCTATAGCAGAGTTGGGTTATACTTTGGTTGAGCCGCGTGTTCTAAAGGCTATTATGTATCAAGTTCCACAAAAACGCGAACGATTAATACTGATAGCTATTCGCAACGACATTTTCGAGGCTGGCGCTCGTTTCAAATGGCCAGACCCTTATCGTCGCGTGATGACGCTTCGTGATGCGTTTTATCAAGGAGATCTTTTTGATTGCGATGTTCCTCAATCAGAGGGTCAAGCCTATCCAGAAAAGAAAGCTCGTGTAATGGCAATGGTTCCAGAAGGTGGCGACTGGCGTGATTTGCCAGAGGATGAGCAAAAGAATTATATGGGCGGCAGTTTCTATTTAGAAGGCGGCAAGACAGGAATGGCGCGCCGTTTGTCAATGGATGAGCCTTCGTTAACCCTGACATGTGCTCCAGCCCAAAAACAAACGGAGCGTTGTCATCCCATAGAAACCCGTCCTTTGACGGTTCGAGAATATGCCCGCATTCAAACCTTCCCAGACAATTGGGTGTTTGAAGGAAATGTTTCAGAACAGTACAAACAAATTGGCAATGCCGTGCCTGTAAATCTCGCATACGCAATAGGACGTTCTCTAATTAGGCTGTTTAATGACATTGATGCACAAAATCCTGAAGAGTCACAATTCGAAGATGCAAATCGTATAGCCAATGAGATGCTACCACCAGAATTGTTTCCCATTGACCTATTTGATATACAAAAGGCTTATCCCGAAGACATCGTTAGAAATGATTATAGAAAAAGAAAGCGTGTTAATAATGTTGACCTTGATGACTCAAAAAATGTGTTGGTAAGTTTGGTTACTGGCGAGAATATCGACCCATTTAACCAACAAAATGCCAAGCTGTACTACACAGGAAAGAAATTCCCATCAACCGTTAAGTTGAATAAGCTCTATTATTTCATGCCATATACTAAAGGCAAAGGGATTCGGGATTTGTATATAATCAAAGTGGCTCGTGTGGGAACCAAACATGAAATTCGCCAAGAATACGATGAAAATGACATTCGCATTGTTTTTGAAATAGAGTTTATAAAACAGCTTTTTGAAGACTATAAACCCATCAAGTTGATGATTTGGCATACGTTTACGGATACAAATTTGAGGGCGATTCTTGCGATGTAGATTGTTTTCTAAAGGATTAAATAGAAAACCGCAAAATGTGAAACTTTTCCCGAAAAATCCATAACAGCCATGATGAATGATGGTTGTAGTTTTGCATTGTCAAACAGTTAGAAATCATAAAACATCAAAACTATGCAAAACATCAGACTATACAACGGCGTTGAGATGCCGGTTTTGGGATACGGCGTATTCCAAGTGCCTCCGCAAGAGGCAGAGCGTTGCGTGAGCGACGCATTGAGTGTGGGCTATCGCTTAATTGATACCGCACAAGCCTATTTCAACGAGGAAGGCGTGGGCGAGGCCGTCGCCAAGTCGGGCATCAAGCGCGAGGACCTGTTCCTCGTTACAAAGGTATGGATCAGCAACAACGGCGAGGAGAAGGCTGCAAAGAGCATTGACGAGAGCCTGCACAAGCTGAAGACCGACTACATCGACCTATTGCTCATCCACCAGGCCTATGGAGACGTGTTCGGCACCTGGCGTGCAATGGAGGATGCCTACCGCGACGGCAAAGTGCGAGCCATCGGCGTGAGCAACTTCCAACAAGCCCGTTTCTTCGATTTCGCCCACTATGTGGACATGAAGCCGATGGTGAACCAACTGCAATGCAACGCGATGATCCAGCAACGCGAAATCGAGCATACGCTCAACGAGTTCGGCACCAAGATGATGGCATGGGGACCGCTTGGCGGAGAAGGCGTGGACGGCATCATCAAGAGCGAACTGCTGGCCAGCATTGGTGCCAAGTACAGCAAGACCGCCTCGCAGGTAGCCCTCCGCTGGCTCACACAACGCGGCATCGTGGCCATCCCGAAATCCACCCATAAGGAGCGTATGCAGCAAAACCTCGACATCTTCGACTTTGCCCTTACCGACGACGACATGGCCCAGATTGCAACAATGAACCAACACGACACAGGAACCGTCAATTTCAATGACATGAACTTTGTGAAGTATCTGATTGAGAATTACGGATAACGCAAAAGCAAAACCAATCATCAATCTATACGCAATAAAATGAGAAAACAACTTATTATCAGAATGTTTGCCGCCGCTATGATGTTTGCTTCGTGCGGCAGCAAAACCACCACAATGGAAAAGGAAATGAATACTTTGAGTTTTAACCAAGAGCAGGCGGCCTTCATGTCGGCCATCGCCTGCAACGAGGCCAAAGCCGACTATACCGCCTTGGCCGAGGCCATCAACGGCGGCTTGGATGTCGGCTTGACGGTCTGCCAAATCAAGGAAGCCCTATCGCAACTCTATGCCTACACAGGATTCCCGCGTTCTTTGAATGCCCTTGGCACTTTGCAGAAGGTATTGGAGCAACGCCAAAGCGAAGGCAAAGCCACTGAAGAAGGTGTTGAGGCATCGCCGCTGCCGAGCCATTACAATGCTTTGGTCCAAGGTACGGAAGTGCAGACCAAACTTTCTGGACAACCTTTCAACTATGTGTTTTGTCCCGCCGAGGACTACTATCTGAAAGCCCATCTCTTCGGCGACATCTTTGCCCGCGACAACCTCACCCACGCCGACCGCGAGCTCATCACCGTGAGTGCGTTGAGCGGCTTGGAAAACGTGATGCCGCAGTTGCAGGCACATGTGCGTGGTGCCTTGAACATGGGTGTCACGGAGGAGCAGTTGCGCAGCATCCCAGTGGCTTTGAAAGCCGCAGGATTGCAAGCTGAGGCTTTGCGTTGTGAGGCGGCCATCGCTGCCGCTGTGGACGGCAAGAATGATGTGGTGTGTGCACAGTCGCCCTGGCCAATTGGAGAACCCAACATAGCATACGCCAAGTATTTCATAGGCAATAGCTACCTTGCCGTCCTCAACCCCGCAAGCGGGCTCTACAACGTCAGCTTTGAACCTGGTTGTCGCAATAACTGGCACGTTCATCACGGTGCGGTGCAGATGTTGATCTGCGTGAGCGGTCGCGGCTGGTATCAGGAATGGGGCAAGGAAGCCATTCCGTTGGTCCCTGGCACCGTCATCGCCGTTCCCGAGGGCGTGAAGCACTGGCACGGCGCCGCCAAAGACAGTTGGATGCAGCACCTCACCTATCACGCCAACGCCACGCCCGGCAACAGCAACGAGTGGCTGGAGCCTGTCACCGACGAACAATACGACACTTTGAAATAATTTGTCAAGGTTCAATGAAAAGTCCAAGAAGATGACCGTACGACATTGCCTTGGTATCTGAAAACTTCATATCTTTGCACCAAACAATCAAGAATCGGATTTTTACAACTATGGAATACATTAGAGTTACAAAAGACAATTTGGATAAGGAGCATATCTGCTGTGCCATTTCAAACAACAATGACGTCCAAGTGTCATCAAAAAAGTCGTGGCTTTTGGATAGGTTCAATGATGGACTGGTGTTCTTGAAGAGTGTGGAACGAGGAAAATGCTTTATAGAATACATCCCTGCGGAAAATGCGTGGAATCCTATTGCCGCTGATGGTTATATGTACATCGACTGTTTGTGGGTTTCCGGTTTGTTTAAGGGACACGGGTATTCAAACGACCTTTTGGATAAATGCATCCAAGATAGCAAAGCGAAAGGGAAAAAAGGCTTGTGTATCCTTTCATCTGCCAAGAAAAAACCTTTCCTTTCCGACCCTAAATTCCTTGCACATAAAGGATTCATGGTATGTGATGAAGCCGATAATGGGATCCAACTATGGTATCTGCCTTTTGCCAAAGGAACAGATGCCCCTACATTCAAGGAATGTGCCAGACATCCACACATTGAAGAAAAGGGATATGTGCTATTCTACACCAACCAGTGTCCGTTCAATGGCAAGTATGTCCCCATTATTGAATCTTTGGCAAAGGAACACGGCATAGCTTTCAAAGCCTATCATCTTCAGAGCAAGGAAGATGCCCAAAACGCACCAACTCCCATTACTACTTATGCGGTTTTTCATGATGGCGAGTATATCACCAATGAACAGATGAATGACAAAAGATTCTTGAAGATGATTGGTAAATAGATGCAGATTCCCATGAATGAATCGGAGTTGTACAAGAGTCTCGGAGAGAGCACCGCTGAAACCAACACCAAGCGAGTGGTCAGAATCTATTGTTTGGGTGTCATCCGTGCGGCGAAAGGCTGTCAGATGCTCTTCGTCCGTTCCCAAACTTCGTCTTTTCCGTGGCGGACAAAATAGAAATCGCAAACTTCCCCGCCCTGACAAAGAGTTTGGGTGCGGATGAAGTCGGTGTGGGGCAGGTTGCCGTAGTTGATGATGTCCGAGTGACAGAACATCGGGCCGAAGCGGTCAATCACGCCGTATTTCGTAAAGATGTGCTTATAGAGGCACTCGGTACACTCGAAATGGAACTCGTTGGGGCCGTCGGTGTCCTTGTGCCACACGTATCGCCAGCCCTTGCCCGAGCCCATCTTGAACCCCAAGGGCACCACAACCTTCATCAACGGCACAAAGTAACTCTTTTCGGCCAACTTCTGCATCTTTTCGGGCTTCAATGATGCCCACATGTATTTCGAGAGCAACGCCAACGATTCTTCGGGCGATTTGCCAGCCGCTTGCAGTGCCTCATCAATGGCCAAAGTCGGGAGGATGTTGCACAAATGGCCATAATTGCCACGGTCGTACCATTCGCGGTTTTCGTCAATCAGCCGTGCCATGCGTTTCAGCACATCATCCTGAATTTCAGGACTTAACTCGGAAAAGCAGACCTTGTAACGGCCTGCATTAATCATTCTCAAAGGATGGTCTTTTCTCATTTGAATCGTTTTCGGCCACAAAAATAGAGGTTTTCGTTTGCATGAATCATCCCCATTTTCGGGGATTTTGAAGCGCTGATTACTCAATTATGGTGGGTTTTAGGGACTTTTTGTCGTCATTTAACACCCGTCTCAAATAATAAAACGCCCCGATTTGAAGTTGTCTTACAAAATCGACCAAAGATGAAACATCTCTTGAATTATTTAATGTTTGTCTTGCTGGCAATGTCATTTGTGGGTTGCCAAAAGGACAATATTGTCGCCATCGACCCGATTGAAACCGACGACGGCGAAGACCTTATCGCCAACACGGTGTTTACCCAGACGGTCGGCGTGGCTTTTTCCACCAATGGAAATGCAACTGTCACTGGAACCAACGATGACTTCACCGTGACCGTCAACGGCAACGATGTGACCATCATTTACGCAGGCGAAGAGTATGTGATGTATGAACTTTCGGGGACTGCCAACGATGGTTTCTTCAAACTCTACAGCGCGAAGAAACAGGGCATTACGCTGAATGGCGTGAGCATCACCAATCCTAATGGTGCGGCCATCAATGTGCAAGGCACGCAGGCCGAGCCGAGCAAAGGCAAGCGCACTTTCATCGTTTTGAAAGGCGAAAACACTCTTGCCGACGGCGCAAACTACACCGACACGCCCTCCACCGAGGACGAGAAGGCGGCAATGTTCGGCGAAGGCCAGTTCATCTTCAGTGGCGAAGGCAGCCTCAACGTTGCGGCAATGGGCAAGTCGGGCATCGTTTCCGATGACTATGTGCATTTTATCAGCGGCACCATTACCATCAATGTGTCGAGTTCAGCCACAGTCAATGGGAGCGACACTTTGAAGCCGGCTTGTGTGAAAGGCAAGGATTACGTTAGGATGACTGGAGGTGCGTTGAGCCTCACCAGCACGGGCACGGGCGGCAAGGGCATCAGCAGCGACGGCAACGGCTATTTCAACGGCGGCATGGTCAATGTGACGGTAACTGGAAGCAATTTCGGCTCCAATGGTGGCGGCGGAGGCCAAGGCGGATGGGGCAACAATAGTTCCGATGGCGTTTTGGCCAAAGGACTCAAATTCGACGGAAACCTGATTTTCAAAGGGAGCAAAGTGATGGTGAACTGCACCGCCCACGAAGGCATAGAAGCCAAGGGCACGCTTTCCGTTTCGGACGGCGAGGTGTACAGCCATTCTCAATCGGACGACGCTATTAATTCAGGCGGCAACCTCACCATTTCGGGCGGGTTAGTCTGCGCCTACAGCCAAGGCAACGACGGCCTCGATGCCAATGGCAATTGCTACATCAAAGGCGGCGTGGTGTATGCCATCAGTGCCAGTTCGCCCGAAGTGGCCATCGATGCCAACACGGAAGGCGGCTACAAACTTTACCTCACAGGCGGCACTTTGGTGGCCATCGGCGGCTTGGAGAGCGGTTCGTCGCTGTCGCAAAGTTGCTATTCGGCCTCTTCTTGGTCGCAAAACACTTGGTACGGATTGACCGTTGGATCAACGACTTACGCCTTCAAGACCCCAGCGAGCGGGGGAACGCCTCTTGTTGTTTCGGGAGGTTCTACGCCTGTCTTACAATCTGATGTGAATGTCAGTAGCGGAACGGAATGTTTTGAAGGTTTGTTCTATACTGATGCTGCTGTAAGTGGGGGCAATTCCGTCAGCCTTTCGTCTTATTCGGGTGGCAATGGAGGAGGAGGTGGTCCTGGTGGCGGAGGTCATGGACCTTTTTGAGTTTAGAGTTTAGTGTTTAGAGTTTAGAGTTGCGTCACTGCGAGGAACGAAGCAGTCCAGATATAGAGTTTAGAGTTTAAAGTTTAGAGTTATGAAAAGCAAACAGAGTATCATATTGATGTTAGGGTTGTTGTTCCCTATTTTGGCAGCAGCCCAAACCGATGTCGCCCTCGACCATGAATTTGGCGGCAGGGTTTCCTTGAGCCTTGACAAAAGAATCACCCGAGGCCTGCACATTTCACTTGAGGAAGAGATGCGTTTCGACAACAACTTCGGCAGCCTTGACCGCCTGCAAACCACCTTGGCATTGAGTTACAAGGTGCATCCCAACATCAAACTCGGGTTGGGCTATGCGCTCATCAACGGCTATGGGGCCAATTCGGGACTGTTCAAGAACCCGCGCCACAGGCTGATGGCGGATGTCACGGGAACAATACACTGTGGCAACTGGAACTTCTCGCTGAAGGAACGTTTTCAGGTGACACGGCGCACGGGCGATTTCAACATTTACCAAAATCCCCAAAACGCCCTGACGCTGAAAAGCCGCGTGAAGGCTTTGTATAAGGGCTTCGGCAAGGTGCAGCCTTACGCCTATTTCGAGGTGCGCAATTATTTGAATGCGCCCGTCATTGCGGCAGCCTACGACGGCTCTGTTTACGTCACTTTGGACGACTACTCCGAGGAAAGCGAGGCGGGCTGGTTCCTAACGGGCTTCAACGGCGGCTATGTCAACCGTTTGCGGGGTTCGTTGGGCGCGGATATTCGATTGGACAAGCACAACACACTGAATTTCTACATCTTGTGCGATTACCTCATGGAAAAACAAGTAGACGCCAACGCCGAAGGCACCAAACTGAAGTCCTACACCAAAGAAACCGGCTTCCGAGGCTGGATTGGCGCGGGGTATGAGTTTGGGTTTTAGAAGTTTTTGGCTTGCAGTTTTTTTGTACCTTTGCGGCAAAACAACAGCAATGAAGAAAGAGATTGACCCTAAAGAATCACCGCGCGGACGGGCGTTTGAGCTGTGGAAAACGGCTGGCATGCCGAAAGTGACGATAGTCAAAACCTTTGATGTCAGCAGACTGGTCAGGGTCGCCAAACGAAGTGGGATGAAGACGAACATGCTGATGTGCTGGTGTATCGGTCAAGCGGCCAGCGACATTCAGGAGTTCTACACACTGCCTGCCGGAGGGCGCTTATGGCAGTACGACCATATAGCAGTGATGACCGTCGTGAAGACCATGAACGGTGATGCCCACCTTTGTGACATCCCGTTTTCAGCGGATCTTCGCCAGTTCAATGAAGATTATTTGCGCCTGACGCGCCAAGTTCACGAAACAAACGAAGACCACCTTCTTGGTGACGACTATATGGCTATCGACACCTCGGCCTTGGCAGAATGTGAGATCGACGGTGTGGTGAGTGTCTATTCCGAGCTATTCACCAATCCCTTCTTGGCTTGGGGCAAATACCATCAAGGGCTGTTCAAAACGACCTTGCCCATCTCGTTCCAGTTTCACCATGCCCAGATGGATGGCTTCGAAGCCGCCCGTTTCCTTAATGGCCTTCAGGAGGTAATTAATAAGCTTTCTTGAATGAGAGGATTACTGCTGTGTAGTCTTGAAGGTTTAGCGGCTACGTGGTTTGTGAATAATCCGGAAATCAGGCGGAGGCTTGGGTTGCGGATTTTTTGTTTCCTATTTTCGGAATACCAAGAACCTCCTCAAAGCGCAGAAACAATGGTGAAAAAGGAGTTGGAAAAACTGAAAATGGAGTTGGGAGAGAAATTCCTCAATCAACTTTTCGTAATACCGTTATTTCGTTATTCCGTCATTACGTAATAATGAAATTCCGATTCTACTCAAACACTCCTCGTTCCATCGCATTCAGGATAGGCTGGGCAGCTCCAAAAGGCATTGCCTGCGTTCTTGCCTTTTTTGGCCATTCGTTTTAGCATTGGCCTCTCGCATTTTGGGCAAAGCGGGACATCCGTTTGGGCACTTTGCTCCGCCCTGCGGGCAAGCCTCTCGGCTGACAATGCCTCGGAAAAACCTCCCTCTTCCCTGAACGCCTCAAGTTGGTTCTCAATTTGTTTGCCAAGCATCATAATGAGGCGGTTGCAAAGAATGAGCAAACAATTGGCTTCTATCATTGAATCTTTTGAGCAAAGCCAAGTATCAAACTTGTGCTTTTGCTTTAGGATGTGGAGGCTGCTTTTGTGTTGCACATCGTCTTTGTAGACGGGGCGGTCTAATGGGGTGTGGCTGACCGCTTTGTGTTCGTTCGACTTCACTGACCAAGGGACGTTCTCATACCGCATGAGCCAGTTAATATAGTCGTTGGCCAACTCTGCCAAACTTGCCCGGGCCACATCCGTGAGGCGCATCTCTGTCTCCTTTGAGGTGGAATGCCGCGAGTTGCCTTCGGCAATGTTGGCGGGGACGGAGCGTGCCGCTTGTGTCATTTGGTCGTATTGCCGCCCGCAGGGGTCGTTGGTGCGGTTGAGGTTGCGGGCGCAGAAGTCTTGCGTGGACAATTGTATGACGTTGGCCAGCACCCAAGTATCCAACCAATAATATCCAAACCTGTTAATCTGCATCTCGTGTGTCTTTGTTTTGTCTGCAAAGATAGCACTTTTCCCATTTATTCATGCAAGGAATGGTGTAAAGAGTTTGTTGAAACAATGGTGAAAAAGGAGTTGGAAAAACTGAAAATGAAATGGGAGGAGCTAGAATGCTAAACACAACAAATACGAATTGCCGTAAATGAACCACGAATTTCCCATTAATCACGCAGCAGCAATTGCTCGTTTTCGCATTACAAATGCTCATGCTCTCCACTTCCGCATTACAAATGCAGAAGAACGGGTACTAATCAATAAGAAAGAAACATTCACAACGTTTTTGCTGAAAAATCACTATTCAGGTTTGGCTTGGATTGCGAATTTTGTATTTTTGTAACCTCATTGGAACGTATAAACTATGATGAACTTGGAAATTTCCAGTCCAGAAACAATGGAGCGAGCCATTTGCGAGCTGGGCATTGTCCCGTTTTTCACCGGTGCCATCCCGGGCTATTCCATCAAGGAACTCACCCAGCCTGGGTTTTGGTTTGACGGCGAAGAGGACTCGCTCGGGCCGTGGGATTGGAAAATCGACTGCCTCCAAAACGGCGGCATCGCCTACGGAAAGTTCCTCTGCGGAGGAAAAGCCGCCTTCGCGATGGTCCCATTCTACCGCGAACTGATGAATGTCCGCCGAACCACGACAACGCCCGACAAGAACGGCGAGCGCATTATGGAGTATCTCGAAAAGCAAGGCAGCATCACCATCAAGGAGGTGCGCGCCTTGCTTGGCGTGAAAAAAGGCCAAGCCGATGCGGCTATAGGCAAGCTGATGCAACAGTGCCGTGTCGTCACGGGAGCCATCGAGCGGGTGTATCGAGGGCCCGAACAGGTTTACAACGGCTGGCAGGTGTCGTATTTCTGCACGCCCGAGTCGCTGTTCGAAGACTTCACCATGCTCCACACCGACCAAACCCCCGAGGAGTCGCTGGAGTTTTTAGTCGACCACATCACGAAGCTGACGGAGGGAACCGCCTCCCGAAAGCAGGTTTTGAAGGTACTGAAATAACCCAAGGCAATCAAGTGAAACGTATAATTTACATCGTTTTAGGCTTTATTTGCGTTGGACTTGGCGCCTTAGGCGTGGTGGTGCCGGGATTGCCCACTACGCCTTTTCTGCTGTTGGCCTCGTGGCTTTTCTATCGTTCCTCGCCACGACTACAAGAATGGCTGTTGCAGTCGTGGTTAGGAACTTACATCCGCAGTTATCGTCGTCGCGGCGGGATGACCATTGCACAAAAGGCGGGCGCTTGTGGCATTATGGTGGCGATGGTGCTGCTTTCCACTTTCGTCTTTATTCCCCAAGGCTCGGTGGCTCGCATCATTGTGCCCATTGTTGGTGCCATCGGTGTGTTGACGGTTGTTTTTGCGGTGCCTAATGCAAAGGAAGAATAAAACTTGCCCGTTGCATTAATTAATGTTCAGAATATTTCATTTTGCTCAATGATTAATTGATTTGTTTTGTATTTTTGCGCCGTAAAAAAGTTGCAAAATTCGTGACCATACTCCCGAATTTCTTATAAAAATCGGGAGTACGCTCCCTAAATTCTGAGGTTTTATGTACAAGAGAATCATTGATATTGAACGCAAGTTGGACGAAGGAATGTTCTTGTTTGGCGCACGCCAGACGGGGAAATCCACCCTATTGAAAGAGCAGTTCAAAGGAGCGGTTTACTATGATTTGCTCAATCCGAGCGTAAGAAAGGCTTTCAAATTGAATCCGAACTCTTTTTGGGAGGCACTTCAAGACAAACCTGCCGGTACGCTTGTCATTGTGGATGAAATCCAGAAAGTCCCGGAACTGTTGGATGTCGTCCATTCGCTGATGGTGGAAAGGGGCTTGTTTTTCATCCTCAGCGGCTCCAGCGCAAGGAAACTCAAACGCTCGGGTGCCAACACGCTCGGAGGGCGGGCCATACCCGAAACGCTTTATCCACTTGTGTGGCCGGAGGTGACTGACTTCCAAATCGACCGCGCCGTGCAAAATGGTATGATTCCTCGTCATTATATGGTTGAGGATGCCACGAAGCGACTTTCGGGTTATGTCAAAGTGTATTTGGACGAAGAAATCAGGGAAGAGGGAGAAGTGAGGGAACTCGATGCATTTGAGCGCTTTATGGAGGTAGCCGCCATCTCCGACGGGGAAATGCTGAACTATGCCAACATTGCCGCTGACTGCGGCGTTTCTGCCAAAACGGTCAAGTCGTATTTCCAAATCCTTTATGACACCCTTATCGGGTACGAAATCCCTGCGTTCAGGAAAGAAATCAAGCGGAAAGTGGTGCAAGCACCTCGATTCTACTATTTCGATGTCGGGCTTGCCAATTATTTGATGGGCCGTCATTCCCTGAAACGTGGCACCGATGATTACGGTCACGCCTTTGAGCACTTTGTGATACAGGAAATCATTGCCTACAAAGGATACAACGACAAGCGCGACACGATTTCCTATTGGCACACCTATGACAAAAAAGAGGTGGACATTATTATCGGCGACGCGAAAGTGGCCATTGAAATCAAGTCCACAGAGCGTGTGGAGACCAAACACAAAAAAGGCCTTAAGGCTTTCAAAGAGGAACACCCCGACTGCCGCTTGATTCTTGTGTCGCTCGACCCAATCACCCGCAAATCCGACGACAAGGAACTCATATATGTGCTCGACTTCCTGAAAATGCTTTGGGATAGAGAAATATTCTAAGGTGAAATCTGCAAATCAGGAGACGGTTTGGATAGCGGATTTTTTGTACTTTTGCACAAATTTATCACAAATGAAAGCACTACTCATCAACGGCAGCCCACACGCCAACGGCTGCACCTTCACCGCCTTGAACATTGTGGCGGAAGAACTACAGAAAAACGGCATAGAGACCGAAATCGTCCACATCGGGAACAAGGATATCCGAGGCTGCATCGCCTGCGGGAAATGCGTCGAACTAGGGCATTGCGTGTTCAACGATATGGTGAACGAAGTGGCACCCAAGTTTGAGCAGGCCGACGGTCTTGTGGTCGGCTCGCCGGTGTATTACGCCGGCCCCAACGGAACGCTCACCAACCTACTCGACCGCCTGTTTTTCAGCACACCGTTCGACAAGCGGATGAAAGTGGGCGCGGCCGTCGTCTCGGCACGACGTGGCGGCACCACAGCCGCTTTCGATCGCCTCAACAAGTATTTCACCATCAGCGAGATGCCCATCGCGAGCAGCCGCTATTGGAATATGGTGCACGGTCACTCCGCTGAAGACGTGATGAAAGACGAAGAAGGGGTGCAGATTATGCGCATCTTGGGTCGCAATATGGCCTTCCTCATCCGCGCCATCGCCGCCGAGCGCGAGCGCAACGGATTGCCCGAAAAGGAAGTGGTGAGTTATACTAATTTTATTAGGTAAAATATTATAAGTGAATTACTTATGAACAATACCCCCACAGGAAAAGACTATGTCGGCAGCGACGACCTCTACGCCGATGTGCAGCGCACGATGCGCCTCGCAGCGGAGATGAACACGGGCTACCATACTGAAGCCGAAGTGCGCGACTATATGCGACAAATCACAGGCTCCGAAATCGATGAGACCCTCCGCATTTTCACGCCGTTCCATATCAACTATGGCAAGAAGACCACCTTCGGGTGCGACTGTTTCGTCAACTTCGGCTGCACTTTCCTCGCCTTGGGTGGCATCACCATTGAGGACGATGTCTTCATTGGGCCGCATTGTGTGTTGGCCACGGAATACCATCCCGAAGAACCCGCGACGCGCCATTCCCTGCTGACCAAACCCATCGTCGTGAAACGCAACGCTTGGCTTGGAGCCAATGTCACGGTATTGGCAGGTGTCACCATCGGCGAAAACGCCATCGTGGCAGCGGGAAGCGTGGTCACCAAGGATGTGCCCGACAATATGGTCGTGGCGGGGAGTCCGGCGAGGGTGATTAGGGAAATCAAGAAGGGATAAACTAATAATCAAACTATTTCCCCAAATATTCGCTGGGCGTGAGGCCAGTCATCTTTTTGAAGAGGCGGGTGAAATGATGGGGAAAATCGAAACCGAGGAGGCGCGAAGTCTCGCTGATGTTGTGTCCGTTCATCAGTAGGCTCTTGGCCTGGTTGATGATGTAGTTGTGGATGTAGCCGATGGCTGTTCCGCCAGTGGCCTTGTGGACGATGTCGCCGAAATATCGCGGCGAATAAGCCAGTTCTGAGGCGCAATAGGCGACGGTGGGCAGGCCTTGTGACAGCTGCCGATTCTCGCGGAAATACTGATGCAGCAGGTCGTGAAAGCGCTTCAAGAGGTCGCTGCCGCCATTATCTTCTTCAGAAAGTTGCCGCTGGTAGATGCGGTTACAGTATTCCAGTATCAGGTGCAGATAGCCCAACAAGATGCTTCTGAGCGATGGTGAGTCGTCGTGAGTTATCAACTCTTGCCGCATTTGGGAAAGCAATTGTGTAATGCTGAGCCATTCGTCAGGTTCCATCCGCAAAGAGCCAGTGAAGAAATAAGAGAAATACTGATAGCGTTCTATCTGGTGCTCCAGTTCGGAGCCGTGCAGCAGTTCGGGCGACCACAAAAGCACCCATCCACTCAACGAGATGCGCTCGCCGTTGTCCTCCAAGCCGCCTATCTGTCCTGGCTCGACGGCAATAATTGAGGCATCGCTCACCTGCAAGGTTTTCATACCATACGAGAGATCTTTGGGAAACTGGCGCTGGATAAAGAGTCCATAGACACCGTAGTTGTTCAGGCTATGACGGAAAGGCGGAAGTTCATCGTAATGAATAATGCTGACCAATGGATGCAGCTCAGGAGCATCCACAAATCGGGCATAATCGTTGGGGCTATCTATTTTCAAGATTTTCTTCATCGTTGGGCAAAGGTACGATTATTCCGATGAAATAAGATAAAAATGGTACTATATTTTATACTTTTTGCTCATTTTCTGCGAAATTGGTATTAATTCAGCCAATTTGTGTAATACCTCTATTAAACAACAAGCGTACTTTTGCCAACGAAATTAGAATTATACCTAAATGAAACAGATTCTTTGGTTATTGGCTGCAATACTGATAACAGGTTGCACAAAAAACAGCGAGACTTTTGCACAGACTATGGAACAGAAAATGTATATAACCATCGGCGAGGAGACGCATAGCGTCACAATGGAAGACAATGTCGGCACACGAGCCTTGATTGCCGCTCTGCAAACCGAAAATATCGTTTACATTGCACACGACTACGGCAACTTCGAGAAAGTGGGCTATATTGGGCAGTCGTTCCCGACCGACAACCACCAAATCACCACTTCGGCGGGCGACCTTGTCCTCTATGGCGGCGACAACATCTGCATTTTCTATGGAAGCAACTCGTGGTCGTACACCCGCATCGGCAAACTCGACGGTCTTTCTGCTGACGAGGTGCGTAGGTTCGTCAAAGCCGGCGAAGGAGAGGTGAACATCACGCTTTCCTTGCAACCAATCTATACTGGAATCCAGGAACTTTCGCCCAACGAAAACGACGAAGGAACAGCCTACACGATTACCGGGCAAATTGCGCCCAAAGGATACAAAGGCTTTGTGATTAAAAACGGGAAAAAAAGGATAATCCATTGATATTATGAAAAAGATTCTCATCTTTGCAGCAGTGGTAGCACTTATGACCGCCTGCAACAACCAACCTCAAACAGCAAAAACAAAAGAAGAAATGAAACAAGAATTGAACCTCACGCAGGAATGGGACAAGGTGTTCCCGCTGAGCGAAAAAGTGAACCACCGCAAGGTGACGTTTGAAACGCAGTACGGCCTGACGTTGGCTGCTGACCTTTATACGCCGAAAGATGCCAACGGCAAGATGGCAGCCATCGCTGTGAGCGGACCTTTTGGTGCTGTCAAGGAGCAGTCGAGTGGCCTGTACGCTATGAAGATGGCCGAGCGCGGCTTTGTGGCCTTGGCTTTCGACCCGTCCTATACCGGTGAAAGCAGTGGAGACCCCCGCCGCACGGCCTCGCCCGACATCAACACGGAGGACTTTATGGCCGCCGTCGATTACCTCTCGAAGTTGGACAATGTGGATGCTGAAAGGATTGGCATTATCGGCATCTGCGGCTGGGGTGGCATCGCCCTGAACGCTGCCGCCGCCGACACGCGCATCAAAGCCACCGTGGCCTCGACGATGTACGATATGACCCGCATCAGCGGCAACGGCTATTATGAGTCCAACGACAACGAGGCCGACCGCCACACTGCCCGTGAAACCCTCGCCAAACAGCGACTTTCTGACCCGATGGCAATGGCAGGCGGTGTCATCGACCCGCTGCCCGATGAGGTTCCGCAGTTCGTGAAAGACTATCACGCTTATTATAAAACCCCTCGAGGCTACCACAAGCGCAGCGGCAACAGCAACGACGGCTGGCGCGTCATCGGCACACAGGCCTACGCCAACAGCCGTTTCCTTTACTACATCAACGAAATCCGCTCCGCCGTCCTCGTGATGCACGGCGCGGAAGCCCATTCGCGCTATTTCGGCGAGGCGGCCTACAAATATATGGTGGAAGGCCAAGCCGAAGGCTACAATTTCATCGGAAAACCCAATCCCAACCCCGAAAACAAGCAACTGCTCATCATCCCCGGCGCCACCCACTGCGACCTTTACGACGGCGGCGAGGGCAACTACATCCCGTGGGACACGCTGGCGGAATTTTTCAGCAAAAATCTATAAATCAAAATATGAAAAAAGTAATCGTAATCTCAACCAGTCTCCGCCCCAGCTCGAACAGCCACGCATTGGCGGAGCAGTTTGCCAAGGGCGCAGAAGCCGCTGGGCATCAAGTGGAACTCGTCTCGTTGAGAGGCAAGGAAATCAAGTTTTGCATCGGCTGCCTGTCGTGCCAAAAGACGGGTGCCTGCGTCATCAAGGACGATGTGCCGGCCATTATGGAGAGCGTCTTGAACGCCGATGTGGTCTGCTGGGCCACGCCCATCTACTACTATGAGATGAGCGGCCAGATGAAGACCCTCATCGACCGTATGAACGCGATGTATCCCAAGGACTACCGTTTCCGCGAGGTCTATCTGCTGACCACGGCTGCCGAAGACGGCGATTTTGTTTACAGACGCGCCGAAGGCGGCCTCACCGGCTGGATTGACTGCTACGGCAAGTCCGCGCTCAAAGGCCATATCTTCTGCGGCGGCGTGGGCGGCCCGAAAGAGATTGAAGGCAACGCCAAGCTACAAGAGGCGTTTGAGATGGGAAAAGGCGTTTGAGTATCGAGCTGATTCCCATATTTTTGCTCATCCCCGTCATTGGTCAGAAAGGCATCTGGCTCAGCATGCCCATCGCCGAGGTAATGACGTTATTGGTTAGCATTCCGCTGGTGCTGGTTTCGCTGAAACGCTTGACGCGAACGAAATAAAAGCTGTATCTTTGCAGTAGATTAACAAAACAGTTATACTATGAACAAGCAAATCATCATATATGGCAGCCAGTATGGCTCGACCAAACGGTATGCCGAACGACTTTCGGAGATCATGGGGCTTGATGCCATCAATTACAAGAAAGTGAAGGACATTGGCGATTACAAAAGGATTGTTTATCTCGGGGGACTTTTTGCGGGAGGTGTCATGGGGTTGAAGAAAACGGTCAGCAAGATGACTTCTCGGCAGGAGCTTATTTTGGCCACGGTGGGAATGACTGATCCCAATGAAACGACCTATTTCGAAGGCATCAGGAAAGCGCTCAAGGCTCAGTTTCCAGCGTCTTTGTATGACGAAAAAAAGATCTTTCATTTAAGAGGAGCCATCGACTACAGCCAACTCGGCTTCAAACATCGCATCATGATGAAGATGTTCCACTCCATGATGCTAAAGAAACCCGAATCGGAGCTCACCGCTGACGCGAAGGCTATGTTGGAAACCTACGGCAAGCAGGTTGACTTCGTGGATTATGATGGACTCAAACCAATTATTGAGATTATTGAGAAAACGGAATCATTGAGCGATTAACATGATGACCCTCGGCACCGCCAATATGTGCTCGCATTTGCAAAAGAAGCTGTTCGATGAGGATGGCGAATATCATCATCTATGGATAGCCATGCAAGATGACGAGGAACTGACTGCTGTGGTTCGCTCACGACAGCTCCACATCTATCGTAATGGCAAGAAAGTGTTGGTGCTGGCTGGGAAGTCCGCTCCGAAGATTATTAGAGAAGATCCTATTTGTGAATTGTTCGTGAAACTCACAAAAGAATATGTCAGCCCTGATACGAAAACTTGAAACTGCGCATTGGGGTGGGTTGGGGGCGTCATTTGGGGTGTTTATCAGCAAACCTTTTGCAAATCGTCAGCAGCAAGGCTCTCATTCGGATTCTCACTATCAAAAACATCCCAAGCCAAAGTCCACACCAAACGACTGATGTTGGTTTGTCGGTCAGTGAGTTCTTCTACGCTCCAATTACCGTATTCCGAGAGTGCGTTCTGAATTTGTGAATCATTATAACGTTCCATCCATGTTTGGATTTCCTGACTACTGCACACTGCTTCCACTGCAATGTCGTTGTAGCCCGAGGTGCAGATGCTTTTGATTTGTTCACCTGTTAGCGGGATTTCGATTTTTCCGCTGCCAGTTTGGCCAATGTAAACATAGTCTTCATGGATACTGGTATCGCCACATTTTTGGCATTTTTCGTAAAGTGTCATAATTGTATATATTTCGTTTATAGGATATTTTGTTTTTCAAAGCCCAATTTTCTCAATCTTTAAACCTAAATGTAAGGTGTCATTAATGATTTGAAGTTGTCTCATTTTAGCCATGGTATTTGTATTGACATTTATGTATGAACCGTTTGACAATTGTTTAACCTTCAGACCTCTATACTGCATTTCAGCAGCCACATCAGCATTTTCTATGACCAATGTTCCTCGAAAAGCCTCTTCATTGATAGACATAACCTTTTCTGCTCCAATTCGTTCAATCACTTCCATAAAAGTTTGAACCACATTGTTATAGCAAATGCTAAAGCCATCGCTAAATGTCACTTTTATTATATACCTTTTCTTGGAACGATTAATAGCGGCTTCGCTTGGTCTTGGTTTTTCTGGAGCCTGCTTTCGCGGTTTCACTATTGGTTTTTCACCACATTTAATCGTCAGACCTTCCTGCTTGGAATAAAAGATTTCTATTCGAAAATCGCCTACCATATCTTTAACCACAGGTTCCAAATGCTTTTCCAACAATGGGATGATGTTTTCTTGAAGATACGATGCTTCAAGTTGGGCTATTTGCTCCATTTGTTCCTTGCTGATAGGCAAGTCTAGCGCCTTCAGCATTTCGACGGCTTCGTAGGCTTTTTGTAGTTTGTCTTTATCCATGACTATAGTATTTTATTCTTGTTTGTTCCTTGGCACCCATTTCTGGGCTGCATTTGCTGGGTCGTTTATAATAGCCAGACAATCTTCATAGGACAATGTAGAAGGTGTTTGACTCCTTGGAATCTTATAGTTAGCTTTCTTGTATTTGATGTAAGGGCCAAATCTTCCGTTGATAACCCGAATGTTGGGGTCTTGCTCAAACTCCAAAATGACAGCACCGATGCCCAATTCCCGTTTCGTTAGAATAATCTCTACAGCTCGGTCGTATTCTATTGTATTTGGGTCATCCTCACGACTCAAATTGTAATACTTTTCATTATGTTTGACGTATGGACCATAAGGGCCAATGCCGACCAAAACATCAATACCTTCAAAAAAGCCCAAAGAGCGAGGGAACTTAAATAGCGTTAGCACATCGCTCAAAGTCACATCGTCAAGGCTGGTTCCTCGTTTCAATCGGACATATTTGGGCTTTTTATCGTGGGTTGAGTCGCCAAGTTGAGCCAACAAACCATAGGAAGTCACTTTCACATACACCTTTTCACCGCTCTCAGGGTCAACACCCAAATAGCGGCCTTCATCCGTGTCATTACCAGGGATGGCTTCTTCGGCCGCCTCTTTTTGAGCTTCAACACCTTCCAACAGCAGCCCGTCCTTTTCAGAATACTTGAGTGTCACTTGAAATGAGGTTTTCAAATCGTCAAACATCGGGCGAATAGTTTTGATAACCGCTGGCAGTACCTCTTTTTCAAGATAGGCTTTCTCAAGCTCCTTCAAAGTACGCCGTTGCTCTTCACCAATAGGCAAATCCAACTTTTGGAGCATTTCAATGGCCTCTTGTGCTTTCTTTAATTCCTCTGTTTTCATGACGTCAAATCAAATGCGTTACCTTGATTTTCTTCCAACTGGCACCCAAGCCTAATTCAGCCAAACTATTGTCACGGGTAATCAGCTCGCCCTTTTGCAGATTAGTGATGGCTTGCTTTAGGTCTTGCAATTGACTGCCACTAACGCCGAACAAGTCGCGCAACACACCGTCACTTTGTTGCTGCTGTCGCATGATGAGTGGATACTGGGCATTTGCATAGAAGTCAATACTACGAACCTTGAAGTCCGCCATATTCTGTGTGGCCAAAATAATGCTCATTCCTTTGTTGCGACCCACTGCAATCAGGTTTTGTAGAGGCTTGTTCTCGAAACTGAGCATGTAATGGGCTTCATCAATGATGGTGAAATGGCGTATCTCCACACGCTCGTCATTCATCGCCTGGACCGGCAATTGCTCGTAAATATTATTCAGTTTTGAGATCACAAAATAAACAATGGCCTTGGCAATGATTCCATCCTTTTCAAACCTTCCAAGATTGATGATGTTGCAAGTATGCAGCAAATCAATCTTATCTTCATCGGCAAATATGTTGTTGTTGACCAACTGATTCAACACCGACTTCACGCTGTCCATGTCACCTTGCTTCTTTTCAGGCAATAGATGATTGTAGTGGTCGAAAATCATCTTGAAAGTAATGGGCTTCATGTGGGTGGCTTTATAAGCGTTCACAATGGCAGTGCTCAATCGGTTATCCATATTGGCACTTACCTTCGCTCCCGAGGCGATTGACAATAGTGCCGTTGCCATGGTGGTAGAATACAGATTCAGCTCATTTACAGGTCGGTCGCTGAAATCCTTGAAAGGTGTAAAGGGCAAAGGTCTTTCCATCGGGTTAAGGATGGCCGAGCTGTCGGTATCGAACAGCGAAAGCCAAAGTGCGTTGTTTGGATCAGAAAACTCGCCTTTGTAGTCAAACAAAAGGAAGTTGACGGGATAATGTGTGTCAGAAGATGCCGTACGCATTTCATGCAACAACACGGCCAGTAGGTTGCTCTTGCCGCTACCCGTTGTACCAGCCACAAGAATTTGGGTGTTGGCGATGGCACGGCTGTTGATGTCGAGATTGGCAGGCATCCCGTCGCCATAATTACCTACACACAAGTTCAACACTGGAATGTCATTCACGCCACCACCACCTTTCAACGGACTGAAGCGCAGCCAATCATCAATTCCACCTTCTTTCATCAACAAGTCACGCCCTCGAAGTATCTCATGAGCTATTACTCGGCTTACTACTGCTGGTGTTTTCCAATCAGCATCCACATCATGATAACGCATTTTCATCAAAGCTTCAACCAATTGACCAATGTTTTGTTTTGTGAAAAACGTGCTCGAATATGGGCTACTGGTCAGCTGCACTGAGATATTTGATACCTCTTCGGATGTTCTTGGAGTTTTGTCGGCAAGTCCAGCAAGCAAGCACATCCTCATCACAACGCTCTGTGAAATCACCACAGGACGATCGCCAGGATATTCTCTCAAATTAATACGTTGCTCAAGTGCCTGCTTGACATCGGCTGTCATTTCATTCATTCCTTCGAATGACTTGATTGTATTATTGATAACCAAATTATCTACTTTCATGGCTTTCAGTCTTTCATGGTGATTCCAAAATAGTCGTTAGAAACAGTGGTACACTGGGCTTCCTTGTCGCGGTGCAAGGTGTAGGTTTTCGCCACATGAGCCGCAATCTTCTTTAGGTCGTGCTCTGTGGTAATTTCAGTATCGGTGCTCAGCAAAATGGTTTGATGCGCCAAATCCGGGAAATAGTGCTCAAGGATTACTTCGCGGCTTTCCTTGTCAAGCACACCCATCACCGTGTCAATCATCACGGGTGGATTATAATCGCCCAACTCATAAAGCACTTTCAGCAATACTTGCATGACGGTTTGCTTGGCACCTGCATTGAGTTGGCTGAGGTAAATCTCGTTGCCGTTTTGATGATACATCTTGAAACTCACCTCTTCGTTGCCATCGCTCGACAAGTCAACGCGACCGATGACACCAGCATAAACCACAAGGTTTAGGTTCAGTTGTTCCTTCATCATTTGCTCAATGCTCTTCCGCTTGGAAGCCAGCAATTTGGCGGAAACACCCTTAAAGAATCCAGGCAGTTTACAAAGCATGTCGAACTGTGGGTCAGGAATTTGCGGGATGTCGTAGTCGAATGTAGCTATTTCTTCCGTCAGTTTCTTGATGTCTTTATCGGCTTCGTCGATCTTGGCTTTCAAGTCTTTCAAGCGTTTTTCATTGTCTTCATACAATGTGATGAGGTTGTAATCCAAGCCGCTAAGTTCTTTTTCAAGTGACAAAAGCTGTTCGCGTTTGCGAGGCAATTCGGCCAAATCCATATCAATGGCTTCTCTTTCATTGTCCAAGGGGAGGAACTGATTGACGTAAGCATCCTTGATGAGTTTTTCCAACACTTCCACGTTGGCATCGCTCAAATAAGGATGTTTGTCGGCCAATGCCTCACCATGTTTGCGCCCCATCTGGATATGGCGGACCACGTCATCAACTTTGACGTTTTCAATAGCTTTGTACTGCTCGGCAAGGTAACTCAAGATGTCGCGCGTTAACCTTGCCAATTGTTCATCGGACACTTCCTCGCCTCGCTCTTGTGCCAAACGACGGCGCTCGTTGACGATGATTTCCACCTCTGGACGAATGCGGTCGGCCAATGCAGGAAACAGTACATTCAGTTCAAGGTCTTTGACCACTTTGTCAACACTTTCGCGAAAATCTGTTGCTTTCTTTTCTACCTTATTGATACTCTCTTTTTGCTTTTTGATTCGGTCGCGAGTCATCTCGTCGGCATTGCGACCTTGTTTCAACTGATTGTATTGTTCACGCCGTTCTTCGCTGTAGTCCAAAGCCTGGTCGTAGTCTTCGCGCAGTTGCTTCAGCTCAGCTTCACGACCTTGCTTTTGATGAACCAATTTCTCATACTCTTGCCGTTGTTTCTCGTTTTCCAGTTTAGCGGCTTTCTTATCGTTCAGCAAGAGGACCGCTGCCTCGTGCAACTGGTTGTATTTATTGAAACCCATCACCGAGTTGATGTTTTTCATAATGAGGCGGTTGATTTGTTCCTCTTTGACCAACTCGCTGGTTTTCATAGCATCAAAAAGGAAATAGTTGCTCAGTTCCGAAGGAAGATTGGCCGCAATGATTTTGTTCACCACCTCTTCGTTGGCTGCGCGTTGAGCAGCTGAGGAAGCTATGCCGTAGCTGTATCGGTTGCCGTTCATGTTGAGTTCCACCATCCAACGTACCTTGCCGTCGATCAGCTTGTATTCGCGCTTCAGGCGATAGGGAGTTTCTTGACCCAACACCATGCCACTAAACGATATTTCAAGAACGATGCTTCGGTTTTCCATGCCTTGTTCAAGTTTTACTCCGGCATTGAACAGCTCCTCAAATTGATGTGCAGTCTTCACTTCAAGGCCATACAATGCGCTATAGATGGCATCAAACAATGTGGTCTTGCCACAGCCGTTGCCACCACCAATTAAGATGATAGGACGGTCTTCTTCGGCGGTCAGGTCAAGGTCAAGACGGCGGTAGGTCTTGTAGTTCTCGGCGTATATATGCGTAATCTTCATACGATTTTCTTTAAGGCGTTGTTCAAAATCTTGCGAAGCTTCTTTTCATCGATGCTTTCTTCATTTCTCGCATCGTTGTAGAGTTTCAGGATGTTTTCTTTCATCCATTCGGCATCGATGTCTGCATCGTGGCACATGTCCTCGATGATGTTCATATCTTCCTGGCGTATGCCGTAATGCAGGAAACAGCGGTCAAGTCCTTTTTTCATCTCAATTATATTTCTATGGTTGTAGAAAACCTATTTCTTCGGTGCTCTTTTCCCTTGGCTCTTCGTAAACGGTTATAAATCAACTCGCCAAATGCTTAGGGCAATTTCACTCATCCTTTTTTGACGTTTATTGACAGCTTCTTCGTCCCATTCATCAAAGTGCTCGGGAATAGCTTTTGTTGTCAAATATACTGATTGAGAATACTTGCCCTTCTTGACATTGTATTGTTCGTTTTGTAGGTCTCGGTTTATCCTATCTTCCAGCAAACACATATTCCCCAATCTGTTGACCATTCGGTCAGCAATTTCGTTTTCAATATCCCATTTTTCATAGTAATCAAGAGGAAGTATATGTTCAATGCTTGCCGCACTTCTATCAGGAGTTATGTCAGACACACCTCCTCGGAACTTCTCTATTTGTCCAAGGATATACCGAACTTTCTGCATATTGTTGCCTTTATCTGGCATAGAACAATTTTCAAAAGCATTGGCGAATGTGTTGTCATCTACATAGATACTCTGAAGCATTGTCAAATCAACATATTTGTTATTACTGATGAATATTGCTAAATTGTTGAATGGAGCCTCTTGATCATTAGGATTTCTGTCACAAATAACATTATATCTGAAACAAATATTTACAATGTTCTTCAACACCCGATTAAAATCATCTATATCCAAGTGACGATTTGCGGCCATTAATGCAGAATAAGGTTGTTTCAAATTAAACAAATTCAAGAGGCCGACATACCATTTGGTTTCAGGTTTTTCCCAAACATCACTGTTACAATTCCTCAACGCCATGTAAATATGACTATACGACACCATGTCTTGAAGGAGTTCGAATACCTGTTTTTCTTCAGTTATTTCTTTACGTATGGTCTTGAATAGTTCTTTGGCTCGAATTGACTTATGGCTGGTATTCCAATAGTATCTAATAAATTCAGGAAGTCTTTCCGCCCGAATGTTGTTGGTCAACTTGGTCCATTGACGCTCAAGGTCCTCAATGTAGCTGATATGGTGTTGCCCACTATCCACAATAGAAAAAAGATAGTTTTTCAGCAAATCAGCTGATGACAGTTGAACACCTCTGGCATTAAGAGTTTCAAATACCTTGAAAGCATTCATCTCGTCATTTACAGTGATTCGTGTGAAATACAAGTTATCAACAATATAAGTTACCAGTGTTGCATAATCTTGACCATTGTATGCTGCATACTTGCCTTCTGTCAGTTTTTTTTCATAAAACTCGAAACAACCTCTCATTAATTTATCCGTGGCTTTCAAATCGCTCACTCGCAATTTGTCAAATTTGACAATATAATCCTTGTAGTAATCATTGTTGTTTCTGTTCAAAACAAGCTTGTTGTCGTACTCCAATGATATAGGATCCATACTTCCAACGTATGCATCAAGCAGACTTTTAGCACGCGTTCTTTCTTCTTCTGATTTGCCCCCCTTTTTAATGATACACTTGATTGCAGCCAGTATCAGCAATGTGATGGTCGTAAATCGCTGCTGTCCATCAATTATTTGATAGTCTTTCCCTTCGGTAGTTTGCAGCACCAGATAACCCATATAGTGGTCGTCTTTGGCTTCAATCATAGCTTCAATATCTTGCCATAGGTCGTCCCATTGTTCCTTCTCCCATGAATAATCACGCTGAAATTTTGGCACTCTAAATTTTGTACCACTTCCTATTATCGATCTGAAGTCGGCAGTTGAAGTATCTTGTATTCCTCTCATATTTTTATTGTATGTTTAGATGTTTTTCAATTCCAATAATGTCCACCCAGCGGTGGTTTTATCTGTATCTATTTTTCCTCCTGGATAATACCAGTTCTCTCTATCGGCCATCAACACACCACCGACCATATTCACCCCTTTGGCATTGTATTCGTCAACATACGCCTGAAGTGCGTTGTGCTTTTCAACGACATCCTCGTCACTACCGGGCGTTTTGGTGTCGAACAGGCAGAGTGTTCCGTTTTTCAAACGAATGATGAAGTCGACATAGAAGCACCGCTTGCGCCCGTCACTCGCGGTATAGGGCACTGCAAAATGCTGCTTGCCATCGTCACCATTCTTGTACCACCAGTCCACCCACTCGGTCTGGCAGTCAATCCAGCGGGCAAAAGCATGTTCGGGTTGCGAAACATCGTTGCGCTCAAAATAGGGCTGCAAAGCGTGGTTGAACAATTCACCGTATGTGCTATAAACCACCATCGAGTTATAAATCCTTGTGGCGGGAATCTCAAACTGCTGCACGGTGTATGCTCGTGGCGCGGCAGGATTGGCTTTCAGTGTGTTGCCATAACGCTGCAAGGCACTCTTGATCAGGTCTTCCATGAAAGAGCGATTGCCATGGTAGAGAATCACTTTGGGAGCTTCAGTCTCGAAGATGCCGAAATAGCTCTCCATCATCTCCAATAAGGCACCGCGCAATACTGGGGTGCTGTCGAATTTGGCGAAACTGCCTACATGACTACGGCAGAACAAGGTCAATAGCACATCGAGTTCGGCTGCATTTCGAGCCATGCGCGCTTTGCTGACCACTTCCACAATGCCGTTGTCGCCCGTCAGTTGGGTGTCTTTGGGAATCTCGATGAAGATACGAGCCACGTCGAGTTGGATGCCGCTCTTGCGGGCTTTCTCACGGTTGAGCGTGACATCGGCTTCAAACATACCTAATTGCACTCCGCCTGTGGTGTCGTCCTCTTCAAAGTTGAACAGACGCAATTGAGGCAGGTTGAGTTTTCCCTCCAGCACCTCAAATAAAGCCTTCTTGAAGCCGCTACCCAAACGGTTGCGCTGCTCGTGTCGGTCCATATACACACTCCGTAGGGAGATGTTGCTCAGCCCTTCGCGGCGATTGGCATAAACGCTGCTGATGTAGCTCATGTCGTCGCCCACCACACTGATGATGTCGGCACTGAGGTTGGTATAGACGTAGCCATAGTTGAGCCTGTCGTCGGTGTAGAAATGCTGCTGGGGCATTCTCAAAATACGACCCACGGTTTGCGTGGTGAAGGTCATGCTCTTCAGCTCGCGGAAGATGAGTAGCACAGCGGCTCTCGGACAGTCCCAACCCAAAGCGATGGCTTGTTTGAAGAGCAGCACCTTCGTGAGGTCGTCGTTGTGGCTAATGGTAGCCAGATGGGGGCTTTTCTCTTTTGAAAGCCACACGGCCAAGCCACCATTGGCCTCGGTGATGTCGATTCCTGGGGTTGCAAGATATTGCTTCACTTCATCGGCAATGGTGCTTTCTTCGCGACTCAGGCTTTCACTTGTGTCATTGGGCAATTGAATGAGCAGCAAGGGATTGATGCCATATTCTTTCATACTGTTCGCCAACTCGTCGCGCTTGTTCAAGGCTTTTTGCAGTAAGCGTTGGTTCACGGTGAGCGACGATTGCTCGCGCTCACTTTTGAGGTTGGGATTGAGCTGCACACCTTTCTTGATCATTTCCTCATCGACCACCTCGCTGCGTTGCACCACCACGGTATCACAACCGCCAGTGATAGGCGTCGCGCTGATGCGCAGCTCGATGTCAGGGTTGATGTTGGCCAACACTTTTTCGCTTTTCACTGCGTTTCTACCGCCAAACATGTGCTCCTCGTCGATAATGACTACAACGGGGATGCCATGTTCGATTCGGGTGCGGCGTAGCAACTCATACAAGGTGCGGTTTTGCTCGTTGTCGCGGATGATGACGGCGTTGTCCTTGTTGATGCTCTCCCAGTTGAGGAACAACACCTCGCCGTCTTTCAAGCCTTCAGAATGTTCACATTCATCGAACATCACCGGACGCAACGAGCGTGTCTCGCTGAAGAAATTGCGCATCGAAAGGTAGCTCTGCTGATGCAGTTTGTTGGGGGCTATCCACACCCAAGCCACACGGGTAAAGCGGCATTCACCGCTCACCTTCAGTTCGCGGGTCAGTTCGTCCATCATGGCCGAAGTCATCACCGTCTTGCCTGAACCCGTTGGTGCTTTGAAAACGATTTTCTGTCGTTTTCCGCCCAAATTGAGCAGGCGCACCATGCGCTGTTTCAGTTCGTGTACGGCCGTGCGTTGGTAGTTTTTCAGTTCAATCATTGTTTTTATTGTTGGTTACGGAACATCCCCGCATACTGATGATTATCTTTTGTGAATTGTTGTACATCATCGAGAAAGCAAGGGGAATTGGTTAATTCGTAAGCAAGCTTTGCTGTAGTGTAATATTGCCACATTTCTTTTCTGCGTTTCTCCAAATCCTTGTTTTCCAGCAACAATTTAATAGTTGTTTCAGCCTTTCTCTTTTGAAGTCTTTGCAGTCCCTTTTTAGGAACTGCTATTTCTTCATGGAATGCTATATATTCTGATGGGTCTTCTGTGTATGGGTTTATTATCAGCGGTGTTTCTTCTATGGTGTTTCTTTTGCTCTCATCATCCAATGGAAACTGTTTGCCTTTGTCCTTATTACATGCCCAACATGCGCCAACTAAATTGTCCCATTTAAATGCAAGTTCATGATAGATGGACTTTGGGCGATAATGATCCACATGCCGCGACTCGTGTAATATTGTGCTTTCACAATAGGCACACTTATTGTTTTGGTCATCCATGAGTTGCTTGCGAACATCTTCCTTGCCATATAGCGTGCCATAATCTTTTGTAGTAACAGTTTCTCCGTTGGCTTCTTTTTTGCGGATTTGTTCCAGTGTATCTTCGCATTCCTTTGAGGATAAGGACGCTGGGGCAGGATATGTCTTGTTGAGTTTAATCATGGTGCATATTTTTTGCAATCTGTTCTAATAGTTGTCTTGTGCGTCGCATTTCTTCGCCATCGCAAGGGTCGAACAATGATATTTGCTTATCGAGTTCTTTTAAACGCTTGCGTTCGTCTTCAGACAAACCAACTTCTGAATCTTTGAAAATCAAATCTTTCCTTTCTTTGTATATATTCAAGTATTCATCAGAACGAACGTTATCCAATTCAAACAGCTCACTTAATAGCAGCTGGCTAATATCGTAGTATGCGTATTGTATTGAATCTATTTGCGAGTCAATGATTCCATTCTCAAGTTTGACCACTTGGACCAATTCAAGTGCCCCCATCACAACATTGGGGCTATGGGTTGTCACAATAAACTGAACATTGGGGAAGATATTATGCAACTGCCTGAGTACCTTTCTTTGCCACATAGGATGCAAATGTAGGTCTATTTCATCGATAAAAACAATACCAGACGTGTTTAAAGGATCATCAAGGCCTGAACATTCTGGCGAAGGGTTGGCTTCTGCCATACGAGCTGCGATATCTGCAATCATTGCAATCATTATTCTGTAGCCGTCACTCATTTGTTCGATTCTGACTTCTTTAACTCCTTCAAATCCTGCAGGAGGCATGCTCGTTGAAAAAACACGTTTATACTGTTCCCTATCATTTGGCTGCAAATCGGAAATATCATCCATAACAAACCGTAGTGGGCTTGTCAAGACCCGAGGCCTATAATATCTCTCATCCATTTTATTGAGTGCATTCCGTACAGCCTCCAATACGTATGAACGGTAATTCCAATCTATTCGGGCTTCTTTTTCTCTTCTCTCTTCATCCTCGTTTCTCTCAAACCAAGTAAAGAAACGCTTGAAATTCGTGGCAGGTTCCAGTGCCCCAGTATAACTATCCCATCTTGGAAATATCACATTGAAGTCTCTTCGTCGTTCTGGAGCCTGTATTTGTCCCCTCTCTGTTCCATAGTAGGCTAGAATCGGCAGGGCAACGCTCTCATTGGCATCAATCTTCTCTTTCAAGGAATTGGCGTACTCTTTAAGTTGCGACAAATCCGATTTGGGGGTATCGTTCGAGTTCCCCTTTTTATATTGGTCAACCTGAATAGTACGATTGTCTTCTGTGCGAATAATCATTTTCACATGAAGATAGTCAGCCCTTTGGGTGTTGCTTATTGCTCGAACATCTGTATCGGAAAAAGTCTTGTAACTAACATCCGGAAATGCTGTAAAGAAATTACTTAATACAACTGTACAACCATGCAGAATGGCGGTCTTTCCTGCGCCATTGTCACCTAAAAAGACTGTGATGTTTTTATCAGCTGAAAAGTTGATTGTCTGTTCATCGTTTCCAAACAATCGTAAATTCTTTATTGTTAGCTGTTCAAGTCTCATAATATTATCGTTTATTTTAATTCAAAATTCATTTATATCGACATCGTTCGTTGATTCTTCATCAGCATATTTATTTCTCTTCTTCGGCAGCACATTCTTATAAGCCTGATAAATGGCCTCGGGCAGAGCGCAAAGCTCCACGCGGTCGATTACTGGCGCAAAGTCGTCGTCCCAAGCGTATGGCCCTGGCGCAAAGACGTAGATTTTCAGTTTAGAGTTGAGTGTTGAAAGTTGAGAGAAGGCTCCGCTATTAAGCCATCTCACAATGTAAGGAATCGCACGCTCGTCGTAGATGACCATCATACTCTTTGTGCCGTCGCAAAACAATCGTACATGCTTCGGTGTAAGTCCAACAGGAAGCTGGTTCTCTGGATTGCTTCGTTCCTCGCAATGACGCAAAGCGTCAATTGGCAACTCCTGATAAAGGTCTTCCTTGATGCAAAGCAAATCAGTAGCCGCGTTGACCAAAGCACGCATATTGCGTTGGGTGCGCTCGCGGGGAATGAACTCGGTGCGATAGTAGCGCAGGTTGTTGTCGTGCAAGCCTTCCACTGCTTGGCCTTTGGGCGTGGTGTAGCCTTGAATAACGCGCTTGTTTCGCTCGTAGGTGACTTGTTCGCAAATGCCGTTCTCGTTGTTGGTGACAAGGATGCACTGGCGGTGACCTCCGTCCTCGGCGTTAAGTTGCATGGTGGCGTGAAGGGTTGTGCCACTGCCGGCGAAGAAATCGAGGATGGTAAGTTTTCTTGCTCTTGGTGTAGCAATTTTCAATAAATACTGAATTAGTGATAATGGCTTTGGAAAACCGAAGGCTTTCTCTCCAAATATTTCAGTAATGTCTTTTGTTCCATCTTGTGTCATACCCACCTCTTTTGGCAAATCTGTGCTTGTTGTTACCATGCCATATAGGTCTCCTGCTTTCTTTTCATCATCTTCTTTCCAATACCGTATAACGGGTTTGGAGAGGTTTAAAAACTCATAATCTCCAGGAAAAACTATTCGATCTTGTTCATAGTATTCTTGAAATGTCTCTTCATTATTTGCCCAAACTCGATTGGGGTTTGCAGGATACTTAGTACCTGTTTTAGGATTTACTATTGTGAAAAAGCAATTTGGACGTTCATCTTTTGACCGCTGGGTTGTCATATCATGAACGCGCCATGGTTTATCAGGATAATCTGGAGTGGTGTAGTATTTGCGAGTTTCCTTCTCGATGCCAGCTCTGAACTTCTCCTTACTGTAGCAAGTTATCCATTCGTAATCCTGCGATAATCCATGTGGCACATCAGCTTTTGCAGTTCTTTTCCTCCATGGTATCGTTGCAACAAAATCAAGGCCATTCATTATCTCATCACATAGCAATTTCAAATTAGCCTGTTCATTATCATCAATGGAAATGAAAATCACGCCTTTATCGGAAAGCAGCCGTTTGGCAATGCGGAGCCGTTTGCTCATAAAGGAGAGCCATTTGCTGTGGCGGTAGCTGTCCTCGGTATCCACATAGCTGTCGTTATAGACAAAATCCTTGTTGCCAGTGTTGTAAGGCGGATCGATATAGATGACATCAATCTTGCCTTCGTGGGTGTAGCTGAGGGCAGTGAGGGCTTCGAGGTTGTCGCCTTCGATAAGTATATGATTGGGTGCGTCGGATTGGTCGCTAATCAGTGCCCGCTCTTTCACTTCTTTCAATACAGGCAATTCCTCGCGCAGGCGTTCTTCCACGTCCTCGGGCTTGTCCTCCCACACGAGGCCGTATTTCTTATGCTGCCGAAGCAGTCCTATCAGGTTACTCTTTTCCTCATCGGTGAGGCCGTCGAGCTGCTGAAGTTTGGAGATAAGGGCTGATTTGTCTATTTTGCTCATTAATTACAAGTTGGGTTATTCCATAGCCTTCTAATAAAAGGCAGTTGCAAAGATAGGGAAAAATCTGAATAAGAAAGGAAAAGGATAGAAAAATAGTATGATTGGTGGGATGAGATGAATTTGTAACATTAATTGGAATTTATGTACAGCCTGAATTACAAAGTGACCACCAGCACCTGCGACAGCGAGGGCAAACTCAAGCTGTTCTCAGCCCTCCAGATGATGCAGGACTGCTCGGAGATCATTGGCAGCGAGGCGAGCGCTATTGTGGAGTTCACGAAATGACTCTTTTGCCAAAGGCGAGGAAGCCGCTGGGCATCAAGTTGAATTTATCTCGCTGCGAAAACAAGTGTGATTAACGCTTTTAAGGGATGAGACAATGTGCCGCCGCAAGGGTTTTCGTGCCTTTGCGGCGGCTTTTGTTTTCTGCGTAGCGAGAAAAACCGTACTTTTGCAGCCGTTTTCAGATAAAGCAACATGACAATTGTATCACACACAATAGGACATGGCGCATCATAAAAACCGAAATCAAAGTAGTAATGAAAAAAATTGTCTCTTTTTTCTTTCTGGCTTCGATGTGTCTGCTATTATGTACCCATCTCTTTGGTAACGACAGCACACCTGACCCTATCATGTTTAAGAACGGGGACTGCTTCCCCATCATTGATACCCCCACCGTTTTCAAAAGCACTATTGGAGGCAAGGACTTCCTTGTGTTCATCGAGTACAGCGACAGCCTGAACATCAAAGGGCACTACATGTCATTGGAGGAAACCTTGACCGACACCCTTCCTTTCAAGCTGGAAGCCGAAGGTCACAATGCCATCCTTTATTACGAAGACCACGAGGAGATTTTCCGTCCTTGTGTCGAATTCATGGATGAGCGACAGGCCTATGGCTATGCTCAATTAAGTACGTTGGACACTGCCATTTTCCGTTTTCAAATTCATGAGGCACCGGCTTTTCAGGATTTCGGGAACAAACGTTATCAGGACAGCTTGTTTGCGGTGGAGAAAATCAGCGACATTTGCTACGCCAATTCCCTTGGCTTTTGGTCGGAAATAGACGACAATACCAAACCCATGGGCAAGATTCTCCGGGTGGTTGATGTCAGAAGAACAGTCCCATTGGACCTCTGTCTTGACATTTTCAGGCCGCAAAACGACACATTAAAAAAACGTCCGTTGGTGATGTTGATTTACGGTGGCGCATATTATTTCGGGTCGAAAGACGATCCAAAAATCACCAAATGGTGCCGGCACCTCGCTTCGTTAGGTTATGTGACGGTTTCCCTCGACTACAGGTTAGGCTTCTTTCCTGGCAAGGTCGCCATCGAGCGGGCGGCTTACCGCGCGGTGCAGGATGCCCATGCTGCCATGCGTTTTTTGGTCTCGCATCAAGAAGACTATGGCATCGACACTTCCATGATTTTTGTGGGTGGCTCCAGTTCTGGAGCCATCACCGCGCTCAGTCTCGCCTTCATGACCAATGAAGGCCGCCCTAAATACGCCCGCAAAAGATTATTTCGCCCTGACCTCGGCGACATCGACACTTGCGGTAACGCCCTCCGGACCAAATTCCACATCAAGGGCGTCGTCGACATGTGGGGAGGCATGCCCGACACCTCATCTCTCAGCGGACACAATGTTTCGATATTGGCCTTCCATGGCGACGCCGACGACATCATGCCTTACGAATATGACCGTCCCTTTAGTGTCGCCAAACCATTTAACAGGCTGGCAGCCGACCCGATGTTCGGCGCATCGTGCATTGTCGACCGCGCCACCAAATTGGGATATCACGCCCGTCTGGTCACTTTTGCCGGCTACAAGCACATGCCACACGTAGACCCCAAAACCAAAGTCATTAACGACAATTTCTACGTCGTCCAAGACACGATGTCGGAGTTTTTCCACGACATTATCGTGCCACAAAAACTCGAAATCGAGGGGGAAGACGGCCATTATTATGTGAAGCCTTGCCCTTTGAAGGCCAGCTGGACAGTCGAAGGGGGTGTCATCCTCTCTACTGAAAACAATACTGTGGAAGTGGCATGGATCAAGAATGCGCCCCAACATAGCATCACGGTATCGGCTGTGTTGCCATACGGCGTCGGACTTACTGAAAGAAAAGTTGAATTTTTGCAAACCAAATAAACCAAAAATACCCTTTTATGAAAATCCTCTTCGTCATAGACATTTTAGATACCCACAACAACGGGACAAGCATCTCGGCACAGCGTTTTGCCAAGGAACTGAATCGGCGCGGACACGAGGTGCGAGTATTATGTGCTAACCCTCAGGAGACGGATGAAAAAGGCGTGGCATTGCCAGTGGAAGTGACAGGGAAATACAATGTACCGGAATTTATAGTACCTTTGTTTGACTCGCTGATCAAGAAACATGGTTTCGCATACGGTGATTTTCTGCCCAGGTCAAGACCTATCATCCGTGAGGCGGTAGAGTGGGCAGATGTTGTACACTCCTATTTCCCTTTCCCGCTTGATATAGTGGCAAGCAATTATGCGGCAAAGATTGGGAAACCCAACACGGGGGCATTCCATGTCCAGCCCGAAAACATAACGATGTCATTGCATTGTGGGAAAGTGCAATGGGTACAAAATATGATTTACCGGCTTTTCCGTAACACGTTTTACTACAAGTATCGCCATATCCATGTGCCGTCTGCCTTTATGGGGCGTATGCTTGAAGAGAGGAATTACAAGGCGAAGATTCACGTCATCAGCAACGGCATACAAGATGCGTTTATGGAGGCTGGGGAAAACAAGATTGACAACGGCAGGCCGCCCAAGTTGCCGGAATACCAAGACAAGATTGTGATTATGATGGTTGGACGTCTTGCGAAGGAAAAACGGCAAGATGTCATCATCAATGCCGTGAATTACTCAAAATACGCCGACAGAATACAGTTGGTTTTTGCCGGAAAGGGGCCGCAATATGAAAAGTACGTGAAACTGGGCGAAAAGCTTGCCAATCCACCGCAATTTGTGTATGTCAAACAGGATGAATTGATAAAACTGCTTCTCCAGTGCGACTTGTATGTACATGCCAGCGACATGGAGAGCGAGGCCATCTCATGCATTGAGGCTTTCGCCACGGGTTTGGTGCCTGTCATCGCCAACAGCGAACTCTCAGCCACGCGGCAGTTTGCGTTGGATGATCGGTCGCTGTTCATGCCGGGTAGCCCGAAAGACCTCGCCCGTGCCATCGACTACTGGCTCGACAACCCGAAAGAGCGTGAAAACATGGAAAAAACCTACGTCAAGGCTGCCAAAAAGTACAGTCTGTCCATTTCCCCAAAAAGTACAGTCTGTCCATTTCCGTGCGCAAGTTCGAGGAGATGCTGAACGAGGAAATCGAGGAGCAGAATACATTATCCGGTAAAGACAATAATTGAAATAATGAAATACAAATTGTTGCTTGTTTTTACAATTTTCTCATTATACCTACATGCGCAAGAGGAGGTTGAGTACTTGCCGTATGGCAATATGGATTCATGGACCGTGCGGTATATTAAGGAATCTTTCTTATTGGGAGGTAAGACACGTGCTTTGTACGTCATCGCCAAGACCGACACTATCCGCAAAAACAAGCCCTACCCATACGACAGTGATGATTCGCCATGGTGTACGAGCAATGCATACGCCAAGGTGCTAGGGGTGGAGAAAGCTGCCGTTTCGGTCATCCCTGAGCGGCGCGGCAATGGTTATTGCTGCCGTTTGGAAACCACGCTTCAAACTGTGACAGCTGTTGGTATCGACCTCAAGGCTCTTGCCACAGGTTGCGTGTTCACAGGCGCCCTTCTTGACCCAATGACAATGGAAGGTTGCAAAGTGCCGTTGAAGACTATGGACATGGGTGTTCCTTTTACGAAACGTCCAAAAGCTTTAATGCTTGATTATAAGGCTGTTATCCAAAAAGATAAGGATTTGGTAAAGGCTACCGGGTCCACTAAAGTGACTTCTTTCCAAGGGCAGGATGCGGGCGAGATTGTTCTTTTCCTACAGCACCGTTGGGAGGATGCCGATGGAAACATATTTGCCTACCGCGTAGGGACGGCATACGAGCGCATCACGCAAAGCATCCCAACATGGCAGAACGACCACAAGCTGCCTGTGCGTTATGGCGACATCACACAGTCTTCTGACTATAAAACTTGGGAAAAACTATCAAAAGATCGTTTTATGGCTCGCAATTCAAAAGGGAAGATGGTGCCCGTGCAAGAGGTTGGCTATAAAGCAGATGTGGAGCCCACCCACCTGATTCTGCAAATTTCCGCAGGATGTCAGGAACCGTTTGTCGGCTGTCCAGGCAATGTGGTCTGGTGCGACAATATCAGGTTGGTGTATTAAAAGTAGTATTTTTGCAAACCATTTATACCATTAAACCGCTTTATTTATGAAAATCCTCTTCGCTTTAGACACATACGATACCAACAACAACGGGACAAGCATCTCGGCACAGCGTTTTGCCAATGAACTGGAGCGGCGTGGACATGAGGTGCGAATATTATGTGCCGACCCGAAGGAGACGGATGAGAAAGGCGTGGCCTTGCCGGTGGAGGTGACAGGGAAATACATTGTACCTGAATTTATAATACCTTTGTTCAACCCGCTGATCAAGAAACATGGTTTCACATTCGGTGATGCTCGATCCAAGTCAAGACCTGTCATCCGTGAGGCAGTAGAGTGGGCAGATGTTGTGCACTCTTTTCTTCCTTTTCCGCTTGATATAGTGGCAAGCAATTATGCGGCAAAGATTGGGAAACCCAACACGGGAGCATTCCATGTCCAGCCCGAAAACATAACGTCGTCAGTGGGTTGTGGGAAAGTGCAATGGGTACAAAACATGCTTTACCGGCTTTTCCGTAACACGTTTTACTACAAGTATCGCCATATCCATGTGCCGTCGGCCTTTATGGGGCGTATGCTTGAGGAGAGAGACTACAAGGCGAAGATTCATGTCATCAGCAATGGCATACAGGATGCGTTCATGGAGGCCGGGGAAAACAAGATTGACAACGGCAGGCCGCTGAAGTTGCCGGAATACCAGGGCAAGATTGTGATTATGATGGTTGGACGTCTTGCGAAGGAAAAACGACAAGATGTCATCATCAATGCAGTGAATTACTCAAAATATGCCGACAAAATACAGCTGGTTTTTGCCGGAAAGGGACCGCAATATGAAAAGTACGTGAAACTGGGCGAAAAGCTTGCCAATCCACCGCAGTTTGTGTATGTCAAACAGGATGAATTGATAAAACTGCTTCTCCAGTGCGACTTGTACGTACATGCCAGCGACATGGAGAGCGAGGCTATCTCGTGCATTGAGGCTTTCGCCACAGGTTTGGTGCCTGTCATCGCCAACAGCGAACTCTCAGCCACACCTCAGTTTGCGTTGGATGAGCGGTCGCTGTTCCAGCCGGGTAACCCGAAAGACCTTGCCCGTGCCATCGACTACTGGCTCGACAACCCGAAAGAGCGTGAAAACATGGAAAAAACCTACGTCAAGGCTGCCAAAAAGTACAGTCTGTCCATTTCCACCCAACTGAAATTCTCCTTCCCTGCTCCAATCTCGAAATGGCACTTGACAATGCCGAGGTCGAGGGCGGCGTAGCCGATAAATGAGAACTTCGCCTTGGCCTCCACGCGGTTGCTTTCGTGAAGGATGAACTCAAACTTCTGCTGGTTGACGGCCGTGGGTGCTAACAAAGCGGCTTCCATGCCCTTGCGGAACCATTCAGGCATGGCACCTTCCACATGGCAGAAATGCTCAATGCCCTTCTTTTGCGGATGGGCGTTGCCTTGGTTGGCTCCATAGCCCAAAGCGATTACTGCCACCAAAGATTCACCGTCAAGCACTTGGTATTGGTCGGGTTGCTTCTTGTAGGACAAGCCCACCCAACAAGTGTTCAGGCCGAGGGTTTGTGCCAACAGCACCACTTTCTCGCCGTAGTAGCCGAGTTTCACGTCCTTGCCTTTCGGCCCTACAACGGCGATATAGTTGCCGACTCCTTTGAACCCGCCATATTTGGCCATGCCAGCGGCAAAGGCTTTCGGCTCGTTGGTGACCAACTGAAGGTGCAATTGACCCTCCTTATTACATTCGTCAATCAAGGCCTGTAGTTGCGCGACCTTTTCCGATTCGATAGGTTTTTCCAAGTATTGCCGCACCGAGTGGCGGGCAACGATTGCTTCGTTTAGTGTCATAATGTATTTGTTTGTAGGCTGCAAATATAGGGCATTTTTTACGAAACAAAAAAACGATGGTTGATTTCCTTCAAAGTCTTTCGCGACAATGTGTTTCCACCCATCAATACCGTATCTTATAATACTCCAACAACGCCTTGAAATTATCCTGTGCCGTCAAGCAGGTGTCGCGCAAATAGCCGTTGATTTTGCCCCAGTTTTGGATACCTCTGTAATAGAACAAGCGCAAATCCTCTGTGATGATGAACGGCACTATGTTTGTTTGAAGGCATTGCCAAAACAACAATAGCCGCCCGACACGTCCGTTGCCATCCTGAAATGGATGGACGCGCTCAAAACGCACATGGAAGTCCAAAAGGTCATCAAATTTAATCTGCTTTTTGGCATTGTATTCGGCCAATAGCGACTTCATCTGACGATGGACTTCTTTGGGCTGGGCGGTTTCCTCTTCTCCAACGGCATTGGCCAAACGCTTGTAGTCGCCTACGGCAAACCACGATTTTTGGCTGTCGGAAGTGTTGGTTTTCAACAACAAATGCAATTGCTTGATGTGCGCCTCAGTAATCTTGTCGGTGGCATGGTCGATGACATAATCGACGCAGCGGAAATGGTTCACGGTTTCCAAAATGTCGTCGATGCGTGTGCTCTCCGTAGTGATGCCCAAGGTGTTGGTCTCGAAAATGTAGCGCGTCTGTTCTTTGGTCAATCGGCTACCTTCAATATGGTTGGAATTGTAGGTCAGGTCGATTTGGGTGCGATGGTAGATGCCGCCTTTCAGCTTTGTTTCCTTCTGCTCGCGCAAAGCGGCAAGCAAAGGCGACACCTTGATTTTGCTGCGTTTGGGTATGATGGCCTCGGCGGGAATGTTCCATGTCTTTCCCGTGAGGAACGCGCCATCTATCTTCCCCGTAGCGCAATAGTTACGGGCGGTGCGCTCACTGATGCCGTGTTTTTCGGCAAACTGACTGACTGAAATGTATTTCATTTATCGGCAAGTTTTTCTTCAAAATCCGCCACAAAGATAGTGGTTTTTGCCGCTATCGGCAAGTTTTTGCTCAATTCTTCTGATTAATCAAGTCCAGCAGCGTCTGTTATTACGCTGGAAAAACTTAAAAACCCGCCTCATCTGTTAGGCAAATCATGCAAAACAAACAGATGGTTACTGATTATTTGTAGCGGATTTCTCCTCTTCCAACGCTTCCTTGGCATGGGCCAAAGCCGCATCGAAATTGTCGTGGATGTTGCCCTTGCCGATGAGGAAGGAAATGCGGCATTTGTCTAACGACTTGCGGACATTGGGCTGCACGCCTGAAAGGATGATTTTCTTGTTGTCGGTCTTGAGCGACTTGATGGCTTCCATGAAGTTGCGCTCGCCGGTTTCGTCCATGAAAGGCACATGCCTCATTCTGATAATCAATATTTTGGTGGAATCGGGACGGCCTTTCAGCACCTCACTAAAATGCTTCGCTGCGCCGAAGAAGAACGGCCCGCTGATTTCGTAAATCTCAATGCCTTTGGGGATGTCGTCGTAGTTTTCCATCGTATTGGTGTCCAAGTCGTTCTTCAAAATGGCCTCGCCGTTGTCGGCCATGCGCTTCATGAACATCAACGATGCCAGCACAATGCCGACCTCGATGGCCACGGTCAAATCGACGAGCACGGTGAGGAAGAAGGTCACAAGCAGGATGATGATGTCGTAAGGCGAGCCACGAAGGATGGAGGCGAAACTGCGCCATTCGCTCATGTTGTAGGCCACCACGATAAGGATGCCCGCGAGGCACGACATGGGAATCAATTTAGCATAGTTTCCCAAACATAACATGATGAGCAACAAAGTGATAGCATGAACAATACCCGCAACGGGCGTGCGACCTCCGTTCTTGATGTTGGTGGCGGTGCGGGCAATGGCACCCGTGGCCGGAATACCGCCAAACAAAGGCGTGATGATGTTGGCGATGCCTTGACCGATAAGCTCGGTGTTGCTGCGGTGGTGGCTACCGATCATACCGTCGGCAACGACCGCCGACAACAACGATTCGATAGAACCGAGCAAGGCGATGGTGATGGCCGGCTGCACATAGTTTCCTACATTCTCCCAATGCACCTCCGGGATGCTCAGCGCGAGACTACCCTTGATTTCGCCGAACATGCTTTCGATGGTGGTCACAGGAATGTCGAAAATGGCCACCAAAGCCGAAACCAAGATGATGGCCACAAACGAACCTGGAATCTTGTTTGTTAATTTATTGAATGTCAGACTTATCACTATAGTAACCACGGTGATGCCCAATGCCCAATAGTTGGTGGTTCCAAGGCTGTCGAAATACACGCCCCATTTGTCGACAAACCCCGCCGGCACACTGGCGATTTCAAGTCCGAGGGCGTCTTTTATCTGGGTTGAGAAGATGGTCAGGGCGATGCCGCTGGTGAAGCCCACCACCAAAGGATGGGGAATGAAGCGCAGCAGCGAACCCAATTTCAGCAAGCCAAACATAATCATAAAAATGCCTGCCAGAATGGTCGAAATCATCAGGCCGTCAAGCCCGTATTGCGACACAACACCCGCAATGATGATGACGAAAGCCCCCGTGGGACCGCCAATCTGCACACGGCTGCCGCCCAACAGCGAAATCAGGAATCCCGCAATGATGGCGGTGACGATACCCTTGTCGGGCGATACGCCCGAAGCCACCGCAAAGGCGATAGCCAATGGCAACGCCACGATGCCTACGATGATGCCCGAAAACAAGTCTTTTGTGAATTGTTTCTTGGTGTATCCCTTTTTCAAAACGCTGAAAAACTTGGGATAGAAAACGTCTTTAATATCGAATTTTGCCATTTGTTGTGTCTTGGAAACGGCTGCAAAACTATAAAGAAATTTTGGACTCCACAAAAAATTTAAGGCAACCGCTTTTTTTCTATTTTTGTGCCATGAATTGAAATACTTCAAACCATGAAATACTTCATCGTCGACGCGTTCACCGACCAGCCTTTTGGTGGCAATCCTGCTGGAGTGGTATTGCTTGATAGTCAAACATTTCCGCAAGAGGATTTGATGCTGAAAATAGCAGCCGAACTGCGCTATTCGGAAACGGCTTTCATCCGCCGACACTCGGCCAACGAGTTCACTATCCGTTATTTCACCCCAAAGGCTGAAGTCGAATTGTGTGGCCATGCCACCATCGCCTCCTTCTTCCTGTTGCACCAGAAGGGATTGGCACAAGGCCAATGCCAATGCCACACCCTTGCCGGCGATTTGAACATTGAGGCGGGCAAAAAAGTAATGATGCAAATGGCGAAACCCCGCATCGTGGCAACCATTTCTGACACCGAGGAAATATACAACGCCATAGGACTCCCCCACTCTCTCAACTCTAAACTCTCAACTCTAAACTTCCCCGTCCAAGTGGTTTACGCCGGATTGCCCGACATCATGCTACCCTTGCCCGATGTGGACACGCTGCAATCGCTCCAACCCGACATGGAGGCCATTACCGCCATCACCAAGCGTTATGAGGCTGTCAGCATCCATCCTTTCGCTTTCAGCAGCGACGGCTTCACCGCGCATGTCCGCGACTTTGCGCCCCAATACGGTGTTCCCGAAGAGTCGGCCACTGGCACCGCCAATGCCTCTTTGACCTATTATCTTCAGCAATGCGGCCACCTCGCTGCCGAAGCGGAATGTGCCTTCATACAAGGCGAAATGATGGGACGGCCTTCAGTGGTAGCCACAAGGATTCATGCCGACGGTAACATCTTTGTCGGGGGAACGGCGGCTGTAGTGGCTGAAGGTGAGCTAATGGTTGGGTGAGAAACAAGTATTTTTTCTTTACGGTTCCATGAATTTGACGAAAAAAGCGTACCTTTGTCCCCGATGTTTAATCATCTCAGAAAATACGCCAAATTGCTGATGCCCATTCTGTTGGGATTGTTTTTCGTGACTTTCGTCATCGATGATTACGCCGACGAGCCACGAAAAATGAAAGGCGTTGTCGCAGAATGTTTTGCGGAAATGGAAGCCGACGAATCAGAATGTGAGGAAGATGATATTGCCAAAGAAGCAAGTTTTAGCCCGTACTCATTGATTCCCAATGGGATAGTGTGCATTATCCTTGGCACAATGCAACTTTCCTCGTCCAAGCAATCAGCCGAGCAATTCAGGGGATTGGTGCGTCGTTATGCGCCCCGACCGATTTTGACTTATATCAACCTAAATAATAATGGCATGGACCTCTTTCAGGTTTGTGCCATTTTTTATTCTGAAAATCAAATACTTAAACTATGGACTTTACTAGCATTTTAATTGCAATCCTGACCTTGACGGCGGGCATAGGCGTGTTTCTCGTGGCCTGCCAGATGATGAGCACCCATCTCGAAGCGGTGTCGTCGAAGCGGCTGAAGCAACTGTTTTCAAAGACTGGCCGAAACAAGTGGCTCGGCGTGGGCATCGGCACGGTGGGCACTGCCGCCATCCAAAGCAGCGGCGCCGTCACGGTGATGGTCATCGGCTTCGTCAATGTGGGCATTCTGTCACTGGCACAAGCGGCCACCATCATCTATGGCGCCAACATCGGCACCACCGTCACGGCGCAATTGGTGGCCTTGGGCATGTTTGGCACCAACAGCATCTCCACTACCGTCATTTTTGCGGCTTTTGCGGGCATTGGCGCGTTTATGACCTTGTTCAGCAAACGCAACACAACCAAGCAGATAGGTGGCATCCTGACAGGATTCGGAATGTTGTTCGTCGGTCTTTCGATGATGGCTGACGCTATGGATGAATTTGCCGCGTTGGAGTCTGTCAGGCAATTCTTGGCCAACATCAACAATGCCGTACTGTTAGTTCTGGTCGGTGCGGTGCTGACGGCCATCATCCAGTCCTCGTCGGTGATGACTTCCATCGCCATCACGATGGTCGTTTCGGGCTTGGTCACCCTCGACCAAGGCATCTACCTGACGATGGGCAGCAACATCGGCTCGTGCGTGGTGGCCATCATCGCAGGCGTAACGAGTGGCACAGCTGCCAAACGCACCGCAACGATACACTTGATTTTCAATGTAATGGGCGTTGTTATTTTTATGCTGATAGGTTTTTTGCTTCGCTCGACGACGGGCGGCAATTGGAGTTTCGGGCAGGTGTTCAATCGGATGTTTCCCGCTGCGCCACAACTGCAATTGGCCATGTTCCACACGGTGTTCAACATTTGTACTATGTTAGTTGCGATGCCTTTGACCAACGCCTTGGTGAACTTGGCTTGCCGCATCGTGAAAGAGGTTCCCAAGGAAAAAACCGACGAGCCGCATTTGCGCTTCCTTGACGAACAAATGTTGCGCACGCCTGTGGTCGCCATCCGCCAATTGAAAGCCGAAATCGAGAATATGGCCGAACTCGCCTTGCAAAACTTCCATAGGTCGATTCACATTGTCACAACATTGGATTACAGCGAGATAGAAACCTTCCGAAAGACGGAAAACTTGCTCAATTACCTGAACAAGGAATTGGTGAACTATACGGTGAAACTCTCCGGCAAGCGGCTCAACAGCTTCGACCAACGCTATCTTTCTTCGACCATCCGCACGGTGAGTGACCTCGAGCGCATCGGCGACTACGCGGAAAACATCGTGGAATATGCCGACGCGCTCAAGGAGCAAAACGCCACTTTCTCGGCGGACGCCATCGCTGAAATCTTGAAGATGGAGCAACTGATTCTCGGCTTGTACAAGGAAACTATGCAGGCCTACCACAAACTCGACCTCGAAGCCCTCGACCGTGCCAATCGCATTGAGGATGAGATAGATGATTATACTGACCTTATGGAGAAGAACCACATCGAGCGGCTTGTGCGAGGGGTGTGTACGCCTTCGGTCGGGGCGGAATACCTCTCGTTGGCGCAAAATGCAGAGCGCGTGGGCGACCACCTCACCAACGTCGGCAAAACGATTCGCGACTTGGTGTAAACGACTTTTTTCGCGACATTCCAAAATTTTTCCTATTTTTGTAGCCTGAAAATCAACCTAATCAACAAACAATTATGAAAAAGACCGTAATGATTCTGGCAGCCATTTTGGGCTTCAGCCTCGCAGCCTGCTCGCAAGGCAACAACAAAAAAGAAAACAAAACAACAACGCAAACATCTGAAACACAGGAGAAAAAAGAAATGAAAACGCTCATCGTCTACTTCTCGGCCACTGGTAACACCAAGGCCGCAGCCCAACAGTTGGCTAAAGAATTCAACGCCGACCTTTACGAAATCATGCCCGAGGAACCCTACACCTCCGCCGACCTCAACTGGCGCGACAAGACTTCGCGCTCGACCATCGAAATGAAAGACAAATCGTCGCGCCCTGCCATCAAAGGCCGTTGTGAGAACATCGCCGACTACGACACGGTTTGGATTGGCTTCCCCGTGTGGTGGTACACCGCCCCGACCATCATCAATACCTTCATCGAGGCCCACGACTTGAGCGGCAAGACACTCAACGTGTTCGCCACCAGCGGCGGCAGCGGCGTGGAAGGCTCAGCCAAGGACCTCAAAAATGCCTATCCGCAATACACTTGGGGCAAAAGCCGGTTGATGAATTGATTCAATAGCTCATCTTATGAAAAAACTCCTTTTTCTCCTCCTTTTCCTTGCCACAGCAACAAGTGTCCCTGCCCAAGTGAGCAAGATGCTCGGACAGTGGAACACTTTTGACGACAAGACGGGCGACATGCGCTCCACCATCAGGATTTATGAAGAAAGAGGCTCTTATCAGGCCGTAGTTGTCACGCTTTACGAGAAAGACGACAACGGCAAGTACAAAGTGATGACGCCTCCTTATCCGAAAGAATATGAGGGCGCAATCGGCACCCAAGTTTTCAGCGAAATGAAGGTGCATGGCGAACACCTGAAAGGCAAGGTCTTCGACCCCGAAAGCCAAAAGACCTACTACGGCAAGGTGACTTACCACGCCAAAACCGACGAACTCATCCTGCGCGGCTCGTTGGACAAGGCCGGGCTGCTGGGCCGCTCACAGACTTGGAAACGGAAGAAATGAGATTTCCTCACGCAGAATGCGCAGAAAACGCAGAAACCTATCGGCTTCGATTAATATGTCGCTTTGCGCTTCCTAAAATTCTGCGTATTCAGCGTGAAATATTTACACGTCAAACTTGAATTCGGCATCAAACCAGCCAGTGTCTTCCTTCAAGAGGTCATATTCTTCGCCCGTTTGGTGGTCAACCACGTGTACGGTGCCTTTGATGTCGTCGTAAGTGAATGTAAACTGGGAGTTTACGTCGTCTTTGGGTACGTCCATTTTAGATGTTGATATTGATTTTGGGCTGCAAAAATAAACATTTTTTCAATTCGATATGTAGGGCTGTCATATTATGGCAGCCATTTGCCGTTTACGCGGCTGCCACGGTGTGACAGCCCTACAACCTATTTATCAAAGGTTCAACCTTTTGTTCAGGGCAGCTGTCTGTTCCTCAAAACCTTTCTTGCCCAACAAGGCGAACATATTCTTCTTGTAAGCCTCCACGCCGGGTTGGTCGAAAGGATTCACATCCAGCATGTAACCACTGACGGCGCAGGCCATCTCGAAGAAATAAATCAACTCGCCAAGGACGCAAGCCGAAACTTCAGGAATGACGATGCGCAAGTTCGGCACGCCGCCGTCCTCGTGGGCCAAAACGGTGCCGAGTTCAGCCTTGTGGTTCACTTCGCTGATGCGCTTGCCAGCGATGTAATTCAGTTGGTCGAGGTCTTCGCTTTCATTCGGAATACGGAGTTCGTGGTTCGAGTTTTCCACCGAAATCACGGTCTCGAAGAGGTTACGCAGGCCGTCTTGGATGTATTGCCCCATCGAGTGGAGGTCGGTGCTGAAGGTGACCGAAGCGGGGAAGATGCCCTTGTGCTGCTTGCCGTGGCTCTCGCCGTAGAGTTGCTTCCACCATTCACTGAAATACACCAAACGCGGCTCGTAGTTCACCATGATTTCATTGGTCATGCCTTGGGCATACAGTGCCTGACGCACAATGGCATATTGCGAAACGATGTTGTCCTTGTTCGGGTTGGCTTTGCATTGTTTCTCCATCTCGACTGCACCTTTCACCAAAGCGCGGATGTCGATGCCCGCCACTGCGATAGGCAGCAGACCCACGGGAGTCAAAACCGAGAAACGGCCACCCACATCGTCAGGGACGATATAGGTCTTGTAACCTTTCACGTTGGCCAATTGCTTCAATGCGCCCTTGGCCTTGTCGGTGATGGCCACGATACGCGAGGCGGCTTCTTGTTCGCCGTACTTATTAATAATATGTTGCTTCAAAATCCGGAACGCTATGGCCGGCTCCGTCGTCGTGCCCGACTTGGAAATGACGGCCAACGAATAGTCTTTCTTGTCCAAAACGGCAAGCAAATCGTGGAGGTAGTCTTCGCTCATGTTGTGGCCGGCATAAACAATCAAAGGCTTCTCGCCCGTGAGCGGCGCAAAGTGGTTTTGCAGGGCCTCAATGACCGCCCTGGCACCCAAATAAGAGCCTCCAATGCCGACGACAACAAAGATTTCCGACTTCGGACGCAGGAAAGCTGCGGTTTTTTCGATGTCGGTGAGCAGGTTTTCGTCGATTTCGGAGGGCAAACTCACCCAGCCGAGGAAGTCGTTGCCGGCTCCTGTTTTCTTGTAAATCGTTTCGTAAATTGTTGGTATTCTTGATTCTAACAATTTAACATTTGATGCTTCCAAAAAAGGATTGATGTGTGTAAGATCTATTTTCATTTCGTTATGGATTAAGATGCGGCGAAGATATGACAAAAAAATGAAATCTTATGTGATAAATTTCAATTTGCATGAATATTTATCGAAATTTTTCTTATTTTTGCAGATTATTTTTTCAAGCATAACAATATAATTGTTTGCATCATTTTTATCAACCATTTTACAGACAGAACAATATGTCACAGATTAAAGTTTTACTTGCAGAAGACGACCGTAACCTCGGTATGATCCTCAAGGCTTTTCTCGACTCCAAAGGACTGGCTACCACCCTTTGCATGAACGGCGAGGAGGCTCTTAACGCTTTTAAGGCTTCTGCATTCGACATCTGCCTTTTCGATGTGATGATGCCCGTTATGGACGGTTTCACGTTGGCAAAACAAATCAAGTCTACCAATCCTTGGGCACCCATCATCTTCCTTACCGCGAAAAAAGAGCAAGATGACATCTTGGAAGGCTTCAGCATTGGCGCCGACGACTACATCACCAAACCATTCAGCATGGACGAACTCTTGGCCCGCATCCAAGCCGTCCACCACAGATGCTCGCGTTCGAAAGCCAAGCCATCCACTTATCGCTTAGGCAATTACAGTTTCGATGCTCCACGCCACCTCCTGACCAACGGTGACGAAACCAAAAAACTAACCTCGAAGGAATCGGACCTGCTACTGATGCTATGCGAAAACTTGGGCAATACGCTTGAGCGTGCCGTTGCACTCAAACAGATTTGGGAGGAAGATTCCTATCTCAATGCCCGCTCGATGGACGTCTACATCACCAAACTGCGCAAATACTTCAAAGACGACCCACACGTCGACATCGTGAATGTACACGGCGTGGGGTTCAAGTTGGTGGTGAAGTGACCAGATAGGCATCCGCCGCACAAAAGAAAAGAGACGTAAAAATCTGAAATAAGATTTTCGCGTCTTTTTTTGTCAGCGAAATTCCTTCACTTTGTCGATGAAAAACGCTACTTAAATTCAAAATTCCAGCACCCGACACGGTTGCGCGAAGGGTGAGGTTATGGAAGAACAATCAATGAATCACCATTTTAGAGGGAATAATTTTATCCACAACGACCAAATCTCCCTCTGTATGGAAAACGACATTCCATTTTTTGTTTCTGGTAATAAGACTACGGGCTTGGGGATGGTATCTTCTAATCGATAACCAACGACTTATCGGAATACAATCAGCCAAATAAACGAGCGCATTAATTTCTGCTTCCAGTTGGTCGATGTATCTATTGGCTGCTTCTTGGGTGTTGTTTGAAACTATGAAATCTCGAATGTCACCCAAGTCGAAAAGAACAGCCCTCGAAAATACTACTTCCTTATAGATTTTCATAGTATTTGTCAACCTCTTGCCGTAACAAAGAAAAGAAATCCTTTGAGGAAATGTAACTCTCCTTGTTTACCATTAATTCATGATTTGGCTTGCGGAGAATCCGCGCTGATTGTGTCGCTACAGTCATTTTTGCAATGTTTATTTCGATGGCAAAAATACACATTTTTTCATTAGTGGAATTGCTTTGGTCAATTTTCCTTGTTTTTCGGCCACGGTTCCGATGGAGGCAGCATCACAGTAGTATCCTCCACAAAACCAAATGTTTCATCCACGGGAATCAATTGTGTGGTGTTGGTCAGGATGGCGAGGAAACGGCGGTGCTTCGCGTCGCGGATGACGAGGCTGCGGTAGCCCTTCCACCAGCCGAAATGGAAATAAGCATCGGGATACTCTCTGCTCATGCGCCAACCAAAGCCATAGTTTTCATTGTTTTTCCATTCAGACGAACCCGGCATGAAAGCCTCGGCCTGGAGGCTGTCGGGCAGCAGCAGATGATTGTCCAAGGCCAGATTGAACCTATAGAGGTCTTCTACGGTCGAGAACATGATTTTGTCGCCCATCACGCCGTTCAGGTAGTCGTTTCGCGCCTTCACGGGGCCTTTTTTGTACATGTCGTGGCCATGCACCTCAACGGGCATGTAAGCCGAAACTTCCGAGTCGCCACGCATGGAATAGACATAGGTGCGCGTCATGCCCAACGGCTCGAAAATCCGCTCGCGCATGAAGTCCTCGAAATGCTGTCCGCTCACCCGTTCCACCACAGAGCCTAACAGCGCATAGTTCACATTGTTATAGAAAAAAACCGCGTCGGGGGCATTGTAAGGCTTGGGCTTTTTTTCGGCCATCATCTTGATCATCGCCTCGTTGGAGAACGGCTTGCGGCGGTCGGGCCAATGCTTGTCGGCCATCGCGTCGTAGCGCGGCAAGCCCGAGCGGTGGGTCAGCAATTGGCGAATCGTAATGCCTTCGTAAGGCAATTCGGGGATGTATTTTCTCACATCGGCATCATAATCCAATTTGCCATCGGCTTTCAGGAGCATTATCGCCTCGGCGGTGAACATTTTCGAGTCGGAGGAAAGTTGGAAAGCATCATCTATGCGAAGCGAATCCTTGTGCCGTTTGCTGAGGTCGCGCCAGCCGTTGGCCTTTTCGTAAATGACTTGCCCCTGTTCGGCATACAGCACTACGCCGTTCAAGCCGTTGCGAAACAGGTCGTTAAATACATCATCAGCCATTTTTGCGCGTTGGGCCACCTGTATCTTGCCCAAATCGAAGAAAATGCTGTCGGTATTAATCACGACATCGCTCCAATTATGCCTTCCGCAGGAGAAAAACGAGGCCAGAATGAACAGTAAAACCGATATGAGAAGTGCGTTTTTTGTCGTTTTCATAAGGCAAAAATAGCGAAAAGTGCGGTAAAACCGCCTTTTTTTTGCCAAAAAGCAGATATTTGTGTCCTAATTGGCTAATTATTACTACTTTTGCAGCCTCAAATTACACATCATAACATTACAATTTTCATGTCACAATTTACCGATTTTGGATTGAATCCCGCTCTGTTGAAGGCTATAAAGGAGTTGGGGTTTGAGAATCCTATGCCGATACAGGAGAAGACGATTCCTGTACTCTTGGAGAAAGATGTTGACTTTGTGGGCCTTGCACAGACGGGAACAGGTAAGACTGCCGCATTTGGTTTGCCGCTGTTGAACAAGATTGACGAAACGCAGCGATGCGTCCAAGCGTTGATTCTTTGTCCGACGCGCGAACTTTGTATGCAGATTACCCGCGACTTGCGCAACTATGCCAAGTACATTCCAGAAATCCTGATTGTGCCCGTTTACGGCGGCGCCAGCATCGAAGTACAATTCAAAGATTTGGCCAAGAAGCCGCAGATTATCGTGGCCACGCCGGGTCGCTTGCGCGATATGATTCGCCGCAACCGCGTGGATTTCAGCAACGTGAAGACGATGATTCTCGACGAGGCCGACGAAATGCTCAACATGGGCTTCCAAGAGGAAGTCGACGACATCCTCGAATACATGCCCAAGGAAGGCCGCCACACCATGCTTTTCTCGGCCACCATGCCGAAAGAGGTGGAAGCCATCCTCAACAAGTACATGACCGACCCCGTGAAGGTGGCCGTGGGCGAGCGTAACTCCGGCACCGCCAACGTCGACCACATCTACTACATGATGGCCGCCAAGGACCGTTATATGGTGCTGAAGCGCATCATCGACTACACACCGTCGATTTACGGTATCATCTTCTGCCGCACCAAGTTAGAGACGCAGGAGATTGCCGACAACCTGATTCAGGACGGCTACAACGCCGCTGCACTGCATGGCGACCTTTCCCAAGCAATGCGCGACAATGTGATGGACCATTTCCGCAAACGCAGCCTGCAACTGTTGGTGGCTACCGACGTGGCCGCCCGTGGCATCGACGTGAAGGAACTGACGCACATTATTAATTATAACCTGCCCGACGACATCGAAACCTACGTTCACCGCAGTGGTCGTACAGGTCGTGCCGATAAGCGGGGTATCTGCCTCAGCCTCATCAATTTGCGCGAAAAGAGCAAGATTAAGAGGATTGAAAAAATCGTGGGTAGACCTTTCGAGAAGGCCATGATTCCTACCGGCAAGGAAGTGTGCGAGAAGCAACTTTTCAACCACATCGACCGCATCGAGCATGTCGACATCAACCGCGAGGACATCGACGACTATTTGCCCGTCATCCTCCGCAAGTTGGAGTGGATGAGCCGCGAGGAACTCATCACCCGCATGGTGGCCCTCAATTTCAATCGTTTCTTGGACTATTACAAGGACGCTATCGATCTGAATGTCAGCGACAAAGAAGAGAAGAAAGACCGCAAGGAACGCAAGAAGGAACGCGACCATCAGGACGAAACCATGAAACGCCTCTATTTCGGCATGGGCAAAAACGACCACATTCTGCCACAAAAGATTATCGGCAAAATCAACGACGTGACCCGCTCGAAGAACATCCCGATTGGCCGCATCGACCTTTATGGCGATTATTCATACGTGGACGTGGAGGAGAGTTTCGTCCCGATGATTCTGGAAAGTTTCGCCGATCCGCGCAACAATCCACGTGGCATCGTTGTGGAAGTGGCCAAAGACCAGCCCGACCGCAAGAAAGGCAGCAGCGAGCGCAAGGAACGCCGCGACCGCGACGACTTCCGTGGTGGTGAACGCCGTGAGAAACGCGACCGCCGCGACGATGACTTCTTCGAGAAGAAATCGAAGAAAAAGAAGGACTTCGACGACGACAAACCCTTCTACAAGTCGGAACGCTCCCGCGATGGCCGCGAGTGGCTCGACCCCGACTGGAAAGACCATTTGGACGACATAGACGTTTTCATTGACGATGACGACCGCCCAAGCCGTAAGGAGCGCAACGCCGAGCGTGGTTTCGGCAGCAGCCGTGGCGGTTCTAAAGGTGGTTCGTCGAGAGGAGGCAGTTCGAGAGGAGGCTCATCAAGAGGCTCGTCTTCGAGGGATTCAGGCCGTGGTCGCCGTGGCGCCAGCCGCTATGACGATGATTATTATGCCCCGCGCCGCCGTGGCGGTGGAGGCCGCAGGAGATAGTTTTTTATGGGATTCGCTTCGCGAAGAAATCTATCAAAAATCACAATAAAATCTTTTGAAAATCAAGAAAGGATTTTTTGAACGATTTTTATAACAGATTTTTAAAAGATTTCTTGCCGATAGGCAATACTAAAAAATAAAACTATGGCAAATTTAAAAACATGGATAAGGGCAGCCCGTCTGAGGACGGTGCTGCTCTCTTTTTCTGGAGTGTTGTTAGGCGGTTTCTTGGCTGTTAGTGTCGGGCTTTCGGCAGGCTCAGGAGCCTTAACGATAGTATTTTGCGCACTGACCGCCATTCTGTTGCAAATCCTCTGTAACTTCGCCAACGACTACGGCGACTTCAAGAGCGGCGTTGACGGCGCAAACCGCGTGGGGCCGCAGCGCGAGATGCAGAGCGGCGAAATCACCGAAAAGGGAATGCAAAAAGCCATTGTTTTCAGCGCTTTGCTGTGTTTGCTCTCGGGCGGCACGCTCATTTTCCTTTGCGCTCGCCTGACGTGGCAGGAACTGGCCGTTTTCGCCGCATTGGGCATCGGGGCTGTTTTGGCGGCCATGCTTTATACTTTGGGCAAGCATCCATACGGCTATCGCGGCCTTGGCGACTTGTATTGCTTCCTTTTTTTCGGCTGGGCAGCCGTGGCGGGAACCTTCTATTTGGCCACAAAAGTATTGGATTTCAGCGTATTGTTGCCCGCAAGCGCGATGGGATTCCTCTCCAACGCTGTCCTGAATATCAACAACATGCGCGACTATGAGAACGACAAGGCTTCGGGCAAAAACAGCCTCGTTGTGAAATTGGGGCAAAAAAAGGCTTTTATTTACCATTGCCTGCTCATTGTCGGGGCGTTTCTTTGCCTGACGGTTTACCTTGTTTTGAAACACGCTCCCGTTTATTCCTACATGTTTTTGCTGCTTTTCCTATTGTTTTTCAAGGATTTGAAAGCCATAAAATCCACAAAGCCCGAACTCCTTGACCCGTTTTTGGGGCGGCAAGTCAAGCATAGTTTTTTGGTAGTGGTGGTTTTTGGGATGTTATTGATAATTTGAACCGTTTTTTTTCGTCCAACAAGCCTCAACATTCAAAACTATTCTTATTTTTGCAGCGAAAATAAATATTATTCATCTTTAAATTCTTATCACTATGAAGAAAACCTTACTGTTTGCGTTTGCCCTCCTTTTTGCGACGGCAACGATGGCGCAAAACCGCGCGGTTTTGCTGCAAGAATCCTTCGATGGTGCCACCATGCCCACTGGCTGGTCCATCAGCGCACAACCCAACAACTGGTCGGTTTCGGCTACCAACAATGCTGGTGGTGAAGCCAATGAAATGCACCTCGCTTGGAGTCCTCAATTCAACGGCATGACCCGCCTCGTGTCGCCCGCCGTTAACCTGACTGGCATCAACAGCGTCGTGTTCTCGTTCAAGCACGCTTTGGACAACTACTCGGGCAGCAACACCATCGGTATCGCTACCACTTCGGATGGCGGCACCACTTGGAACGAAGCCTGGAGTCAAGGCTACAACACCAGCAACTCATGGACGGTGAGCCAAGAAATCAACACCCCTGACATGGGTCAGGCCAACGTGCAGTTCTGCATCTTCTTCAACGGAAGCAGTTACAACATCAACGACTGGTTCTTCGACGACATCATGGTCTTCACGCTCGAAAACCTCGACCTCAGCATTTCCTCGGTCACGCTTCCCGACTTCATCGGCAGCGGCGAGGCCGCATTGGGCATCAAGGTGTTCAACTTCGGCTCCACCACCGTGACTTCTGTCGAAGCCTCTTACACGATTGAAGGCATGTCGCCCGTCACTGAAACCTTCTCGGTCAACATCCCTTCGTTGGGCACCGAAACCTTGAATTTCAACACCACGACCAATCTCAGCCCCGGCAGTTACAATGTGGCCTACAGCCTCAACTTGGTCAACGGACAGCAAGACGATGTGCTTGACAACAACACCTACGAAAAGGCCGTTTCCGTGGCCATCGGTGCCGCCGAAAGAATCCCGATGATCGAGCACTTCTCATCATCGACCTGCGGCCCCTGCGTGAGCGTCAACACGGCCATGCTGACCTTCTGCAACAACAACGCTGGTCGCTTCACCTACACCAAGTACCAGATGAACTGGCCTGGCAACGGCGACCCGTACTATACCGAAGAAGGTGGCACACGCCGCACCTATTACGGTGTGAGCGCCGTTCCGCAATGCTTCCTCGATGGTGAAGACCAAGGCTATGCTGCCATCCAGCAAGGCGTTTTCGACCAACACGCCGAAAGAACCGCTTTCATGGACATAAGAGGCTCCTTCTCGATGGAAGGCAACGTCATCACCGTCAAGGCCGACATTATGCCTTACATTGATGCCGATGCCCGCGTGTTCGTTTCCGTGAACGAAAAGGAAACCCACAACAATGTGGGCGGCAACGGTGAGACTTCGTTCCACCATGTCTTCATGAAGATGTTGCCCGATGCACAAGGCACCACTGTCAGCTTTACCGCCACCGAAAACCAACACTTGGAGTTCACCCAAGACATGTCGGGAACGCATGTTGAGGAAATGAGCGACCTCGAAGTCTCCATCTGGGTGCAGAACTACGCCACCAAGGAAATGTTTAACAGCCACTTCGCCTATGAATATACCGATGTGCATCCTTATCCTGTTGAGAATTTGATATTGACTGAAAACGCTGGTCCAAGAGGCTTGCTTGTGGCTTCGTGGAATGCCCCCTCCAATGGCAATCCTATCGGATATGATGTGTATGTCAACAATGTTTTGGTGGCCGAAAACACCACGGAAACCGAGTATTCATTTGAGGGCGAACCCGGTGTGTTCTATGTCGCAGGTGTGGTTGCCAAGTATCCTAACGACATGAGCTCGGTGAAGGTGCTGGCCAGCGTGTCAAGCAATTTGCAAGACATGGGATTGTATATCACCGGATCGCCTTACGTTGATTTGACGGTCGCTGAACCCGAAGCCGACGTCTATGTGACCAATGGCAATTTTGCTACGCAAACTCCCATCGAAATTACCGCCATTACAGAAACCAATCCTACGGACGACCAATATTTGGTGATTGAACCCGCAACCACACTGCCTGCAACGATAGAAGCAGGAGAAGAGTTCCACTTCAACATCAGCCCCAATGCGCCTGCTGGCAGAAGTGTTGCAGAAACGCTTATTAAGGTGGAATCCAATGGTGGAGAAGTAGTATTTAACGTTACCATTGACGGCGAACTGCTGAGCATCTCCGAGATTTCGTCGACGGCCAAGGTTTATCCTAACCCCGCCAACAACCAAGTGCGCATTGAGTCAGCACAAGGCATTGAGAGCGTGATGGTTTACAATATGATGGGTGCCTTGGTGGAGACCATCCCCGCCAACAGCATGATCCTCAACGTGAACCTGAGCCAATACCGCAACGGCACCTATTTCTTCAACATCCGCCAAAGCGACGGCACAGTGAGCAACCAGCGCGTGGTTGTCAACCATTGATGGACATAGGCTTTGCCTTAAAACACGAAAGGAACCCCGAGTCGGGGTTCCTTTCTTTTTTGATGCTTTTGGACTTGTGATTAGTCGCCCAGCGTGGCCACCATGACGGCCTTGATGGTGTGCATACGGTTCTCAGCCTCGTCGAAGACGATGCTGTTCTTGCCTTCGAACACCTCTTCGGTGACCTCGATGCCGTCCAAGCCGAATTGCTCGTGAACGTCGCGGCCCACCTTGGTTTCAAGGTTGTGGTAAGCCGGCAGGCAGTGCATGAACTTGCAGTTCGGGTTGCCGGTCATTTCCATCATCTGCTTGTTCACTTGGTAAGGCATAAGCAGGTCGATGCGCTGTTTCCAGACCTCGGCGGGTTCGCCCATCGATACCCAAACGTCGGTATAGATGAAGTCGCAGCCCTTGACACCCTCGGCCACATTGTCGGTCACGGTCACAGTGGCACCCGTTTCCTTGGCGATTTCCTTGCAGGTGTTGATAAGGTCTTGGTTGGGTTGCAGTTCCTTGGGAGCCACGATGCGCACGTCCATACCCATCTTGGCACCGCCAACCATCAGTGAGTTGCCCATGTTGAAACGGGCGTCGCCGCAGTAGGCGAAGGTCACTTGGTTGAGGGGTTTGTCGCTGTGTTCCTGCATGGTGAGGAAGTCGGCGAGGATTTGGGTGGGGTGGAACTCGTTGGTCAAGCCGTTCCACACCGGCACGCCGGCGTATTTGGCCAGTTCTTCAACGATGTCCTGACCGAAGCCACGGTACTCGATGCCGTCGAACATGCGACCCAACACGCGGGCGGTGTCAGCCATCGATTCCTTGATGCCGATTTGTGAGCCAGTGGGGCCGAGGTAGGTGACGTGAGCGCCTTGGTCCTTGGCGGCGACTTCGAAAGCGCAGCGGGTGCGGGTCGAGGTCTTTTCGAAAATCAGGGCGATGTTCTTGCCCGTCAGTTTGGGTTGTTCGGTGCCTGCATACTTGGCGGCCTTCAGGTCGGCGGCCAGCTTCAGGAAGAACTTGATTTCTTCCGGAGTGAAGTCCAACAACTTCAGGAAGTTTCTGTTTCTGAGGTTAAATGCCATTACTATTTAATTTAATGATTTAAAGATTGAAATTTCAAGATTCTTTTGTCGCTTCGCGCCATTTTGAGGTGCAAAGCAATCCAGATATAAATTCGCTGCAAAATTAGTCTTTTTTCTTGTACCGTTCAATTTTTTGTTTCGCAAATGTCAAAACAGGGCATTTATCGCATAAAGAGGATAATTGGTCATCCACGATTGCTCGCGGTAATCCGACATGGAAAAGCGCATCCCATGCAATTCAGGATTTTTTTCCACAAAAGCGGAAAGGCTCTTCGACTGTAAGTTTTCTTCCGCTTTCACCTCAATGGGAATCACACGGTTGTCGCGCTGCACAAGAAAATCCACCTCGCCCCTTGAGTTTTCAGCCGACCAATAATAGATACTGTTCTTGCACGACAAGCACAATTGCTGATACACAAATTGCTCGGTCATTGCTCCTTTATAATCGGTAAAGATGGCATTGCCTTCAAGCAACACTTGTGGCGGAATGTTGCTCAACGCACCCAATAGTCCTACATCAAGCATGAACAACTTGAACGCCGAAAAATCCTCATAAGCCGACAAAGGCAACTGTCCCTTTTTGGTTCGGTTGACTTTATAGGCCAAACCAGCATCGCTCAGCCATTCAATGGCCAACTCGAAATTCTTTGCACGCGCCCCTTCCTTGAGAAATCCGTAAATGAATTTCTTGTTTTCCTTCGACAACTGTCCGCTGATGCTTCGCCAAACCATCCTCAAGCGCGGCACCTCGTTGAGCGGAGCATGTTTCGAGAAATCGCAGTCGTAGGCTTCAAGGATATTCTGTTGCAATGCTCTTACCATAGTCGTATCCTTTTGTTTTACAAAGGCTTGCACAACCTCTGGCATTCCCCCAACAAAATAATACTGTCTTAGCAAATCTTCCAATTGCGGAGCGAATGTCTTTATCGAATCCCAAAGTTGTTGGCGCAAGGCTTCCACAAATTGACCCTTGCCCAAGGCCTCAAGAAACTCAAAAAACGACAACGGATAAAGCATTTGGAACTCAACTTTGCCAACAGGAAAACTGGCTTTTTCGTGCATGGCAATACCCAACAGCGAACCGGCGGCAATGATGGGTTGCTGGGGTTTTTGCTCGTAGAAATACTTGAGTGCCGTAATTCCTCTCGGCACCTCTTGTATCTCATCTAAAAGCAGTAAAGTATTGTCATCGAGCCGAATGCCTGTGGCCAGATAGATTTCAAAAAAAATCCGCTCCATATCAAAATCCTTAACAAACAACTGATGCAACTGGGCGTTGTTTTCAAAATTGATATACACATGGTTGGCGAAAGCTTGTCGTGCAAAAGTTTGCATCAGCCAAGTCTTGCCCACCTGCCTTGCTCCTTGCAAAATCAGCGGTTTACGGTTAGGTTTGTCCTTCCAAGCATATAAATCATCGATGGCGTAGCGTATCATGGTATGTTGGTTTCAAATTTCGCCGCAAAAATAAGGAAAATCTTCTCAAAATTTCAAAAGTGCAACTAAAAAGTGTATGGTTTATACAAAAAGTGCGACTAAAAAGTGTATGATTTATACAAAAAGTGCGACTAAAAAGTGTAAAACGGCATTTTTCGATCTTCCCACAATGTATTTACAAAAAACGCTAATTTTGCAGCATGATTATCCTCGACAATGTAGTCGTCACCGACGAATTCCTGAACGCCCAATTCTGCTGCTGCCTGCCGCGCTGCAAAGGTTGGTGCTGTGTGGCCGGCGATGCTGGCGCACCTCTCGAAGCCTCTGAAATAGAGCAAATTGAAGACAACCTTGAAGCCATCAAACCCTATATGCGACCCGAAGGCATCAAAGTGGTGGAAGACAACGATGTCTACGATTATGACGAAACGGGCGAACTCGTCACGCCTTTGGTAAACGGCGAGGAATGTGCTTTCGTCTACTTCCACGAGAACGGCACGGCCCTTTGCGCCATAGAAAAGGCCTATCTCGAAGGCAAATGCGACTTTTGGAAACCCATTTCATGCCACCTCTACCCCATCCGATTGGTGGAAAAAGACGGCTTCACGCATATTCTCTATCACGAATGGAGCGTTTGCGTGCCCGCCAAACGCAAGGGCGAACACGAAGGCATCCCGCTGTGGAAATTCCTCAAAGCCCCGATGGTGCGCAAGTTTGGCGAGGATTGGTACAATCGACTGGAAAAGATGATCTTGAAGGGGTAGATTATTCCTTCACCACCTTGTCCGAAAACACCTTGCCGCCTTCCAACATGACGCGCATCGTATAAGTGCCTGCGGGCAGGCCAGCCATATTGAGGCTTTCCAGATTCTTGCTTTGTGTTTGCACCATGCGGCCTTGAAGGTCGTAGAGTTCTATTTGCTTGGGTGTTACGTCGGGCGAGTATTGCAGGTGGAGTTGGCCTTGGGCGGGATTGGGATAGAACATGTAGGGGCGAATGATGGCTTCCATTTCGAGTGTATTCCATCCATCGTCTTGGATGATAACAACTGAAATGCTCCCAGGGATTTCCATGTATTTATATGAACCTATTGCAACCT
>CACZZO010000025.1 GCA_902785755.1 uncultured Bacteroidia bacterium
AAGCGGGTGCAAAAGTACAACCTTTTCCCATTCCCGCAATGACTTTTTCCAAAAATATTTCATCAAATCACACATGTTGCTGATTGTCAAGAAGAAAAAAAATCAAATAAAGCAAAAATCTTGCTTTTCTAACACCTATATTATATATGTAGAAGACCAAAATCAGTAATTATACCCCTTCCCCATCTTCATCTTTTCCGTTGGATAATGGCCAAGATAAACGATGCCGAGGTTGCCGTCAATGGCGATTTTGTCGCCCATTTGAAGTTGGTGTCCATTCAGTTCGCCGCAATGCTTCTCGTCGTACACCTGCAATTCGATGCAACTCACCACGCAAACCTTGCCCAAACGCACTGCCGTCACCGCCGCATGGGAAGTGGCGCCGCCGCGAGCCGTCAAGAGGCCGTCACAGTCGAAAATCATGCCGATGTCGTTGGGCACCGTGTCAGGACGCACGAGAATGACTTGGGCTTCGGGATATTGCTCTCTCAAAGTCTTGATGTCGAGTTCATTAAAGGCTACAAGGCCATTCATCGCGCCTCCACCGATGCCCATGCCGCGCCCTATTTGCTTCATTTCGTTGGGGGCTTGCACGAAAGCGTTCACCTCGTCCTCCAGTTTCAAATCTTGGTCGCGGATTTGCAGAATGTGGAAATCCTCGGGACGGTCCGATTCAAAAGTAAACTCCATCTCCTGCGGGCTATATCCCATATTCTCAGTCAATTGCTTGGCTATGGCGTAAATCTTCCAATAGATGTCAGGCAAAAGCGTTTGCATCGAAGGTCCATCAAGATTGGCCGCAATGCGCTGCGTTTCGCCAATCGGCAAAGGTTTGACGAGGCCACCCACAATGTCCTCGCCTTGGCTTCGCATGGTGAAGTCGCCGTAAAGATGCACACCCGGACGCTCGCGATGCGGATTTTGCGTGAAGACCACACCCGAACCGGAAACATCACTCAAGTTGCCGAAAATCATCTGCTGCACGATGACCGCCGTACCCCAATTCTCGGAAATGCTGAGATGACGACGATAGGCCAAGGCCCGCTCGGAATTCCACGATTCGAAAACCATGTTCACGCACTCGATGATTTGCTTGAACGGGTCTTGCTCGAACTCAATACCATGATTTTCAAGGATTTCTTTGTAGGCATACGCCAATTCGCGCATCACTGAAGGGTCAAATTGACTCTTTTGCTTCACATTGTATTTCGACTTGAAACTGTTGATTTCATCATCAAAAACATCGCGGTCGATGCCCTTTGCCATGCCCCAACTTTGCAGCAGTCGGCGATAGGAATCCCAAACCGCCCACGACTTATCGCTTTGGATTCCAATGGCTTCCACCAATTCATCATTCAAACCGACATTGAGAATGGTGTCCATTGCACCCGGCATGGAAATGGCCGTGCCCGAGCGCACCGAAACGAGCAGCGGGGCTTCGGGATTGCCGAATTTGCGTCCACTAATCCGCTCCAAATCAGCGATATGCTTGCGAATCATGCCGTGGATTTCCGTGCGCAGTTCAGGAATGGTGTTGATAGAATCGTTGCGGCGGAAAGTCTCCGTGGTGATGACAAATCCGGGAGGCACGGGCAATCCATTCAGATAGAGGTTTTTCAAATGGTAGGCCTTGTTGCCGATAAACACTTGGTTGTCCATCATGGGCGTCACCTCCCAGAAGGGGCAAATCAACATCTCCGAGTTATAGGTCATGATGTCGCTGATGAGTTTCGGGTCAAGGGTGGCTTCCATCGTTCGTAACGAGTTGAGAATCCGACCGATAAAATTGTCCAAAGGCTGCATCAGGAAGGCATCGGAGAGCAAGTCGCGGTGGAATTCCTCTGATTTCTTGCTGATTAAGGCTGCCGTTTCGCGTTCGCTGAGTTTGCCTTCGGGGTCAAAGAGTTGTGGGATGACGATTTTCAGCGGATATTCATACGACTTCAGGAAATACTTGATGATGATGCGGCGCACGTCCTCGGCGATGAACTGGAAAATGTTGATATACTGGCCGAAAGAGAAACTACGCGAGGTCAGTGAGTAGCGCAACATATCCAATTTCGAGTTGAAACTTTGGTTGGTGATGCCGTCCAATTCGAGACCGTTGCGGAAGTATTCGAGGATTCTATATATCTGATTCAGTGTGCGTTCCGAAATGTATTCGAGATTGATGCTTTGCACCACCTTTTCCATGAGTTGCGTGGCGACGCGCTCGAGGCGGAAAGTCAATCCCATGGCCTCAAACTTGTTCTCGCGATAGGTGCCATACATCGAAGGGATGCCAATGGCGATATGCCGCTTATGATAGATGTTTTCCCAGCCTTCACTCTGTTCGGGATTGAAAATCACCTTTTTAAGTTGGTTCATAAAGGCATAGATCATCGTAAGCGACTGGCCGAAATCCTTGGCTTTATAGACCTTTTCGAACTTGTCGATTTCCTCGTCGGCAATGAAGGGGAAGCTGCGCAACGAACTGAAAATATTGACCGACTCGAAACTGTATTTCTCTCTGAGATAGGCGTATAGGTCGCGAATGTCCATCAGGCGGGCGTGTTCGCGCTGGCTGATTTCGTCGTCAAGTTCGAGGCGACGCGAGGCCGAACCGATGAGGTTTTCGTAGTCGTCGCGGGAGAGCATCAAAACATCTTCAGGATTGAGGCACGAGATTTCGCACATCATCTGCACGAGGTTATGGACGTGTACAAACCAAGTGCTTTCCTTGTCGATGCTCTCGAAAACGTTGTTCGGCACAATGGGTTTCAAGGCCTCAAGGTTGCCGTCGCTCCAAAACTTGAACACATCCAACGTCAAGCCAATCAGCGTGTTATTACTTTCCGTGTGGACCTGTTTGCGGAGGAAATGCACCAATTTGTCCTGTCGGCCAGAGATTTCGTCCATATTGGTGGTCACGTTGCGGATTTCGCCCTCGGCTCCGATTTCGTTGAAATAGACGGGGAAAATGCGCGTCAGTTGCTTCACCTTTTTATAATAAGGTGTGATGTTGGAGTTGAGCACCTTCGTGATTTCGCGCTGGAAGAGGTCGGTATCGCTGAGGAAAATGCCGCCCAACTTGAGGTTCACGATCAAGGCAGAAAGCAACTTGTCCATCGGCGTGGTGGCGTGCTCAATGAGTTCGAGCCACACGCGGATATTCTTGATATGGTTCTCATCCACAGAGAGTTGCCAATCCTCGCCCACAAACACATTGCCCGGTGTGACGAATCCGAATGCGATGAGTTTCTTCTCGAAATAGTTGACGATTTCCTTCATCTCGGTTTGGTCGACGTCGATGATTTTGAGGCCCAAGGTGAGTTGGAAATCAAGCACGGCTGACATGTAGTCCTGTTTCAGTTCCTCGGCGAGTTCGAAAATCGTGTCGATGAAGGGAATCAGTTCCTCTTGCTTCATCTCGTCGATGGCGTCGCGCATCATGCGGTCCATGTTCCAGATGAGGCGCTCGCGTTGATTTTCCATGCCCGGCAAATGCAAGAGGAAAAACACATAATGGAACTTGGTGATGAAATGCGGGAACGCCTTCTCCGACTCAGTGAATCGCTTCGCAATTTGCTCGAAATGTGGCAAGTCTGAAAGTTTTTCCCAAGTGTCGGCGGCGGCCAAATCGACATTCAAACGGTCGAAATAAGGCTGCCCGATTTCGTCGCAAACGGTTCGGATTTCCTCCTCGGTGAGCATCTGCCGTTTGCCTTCCACCCAATTTTCCACTTGCGAGGTCTGCTGCCAATAGCGGTAGTTTTCCTGCAACATCATGCGAAGCAGATGGCAGGCCGAAGCCTTGAAACGCTCGTCGACGGCCACTTTGTCCAAATAGCGCCCGGCGTGTTTTGTGGCCAAAATGTAAACATCCTTATTGGCTTCAAAAGAATCATTCAAAATATTGAATACCAATGAAATAAGTTCGCTATATTTTGGCGATTCGGAAATGACCTTGTTGGCAAATTCCATCAATGTGATGATGATTTGGAGGCGCAGTTTTGCCGCCACTTCGGGCTTCAGCAGGCTGTGCATCATCTCCAAGGGGATGTGGAGCGCGTCGGCGGGAATGTCGTCGCGGGTGTAGAACCAGAAGTCGTCCATCAGCATCTTGCGCAGTTCCTCGGTCACGAAGGTGTGGTTCGAGAGCGGGTGATGGTATTCGGTGATGCACTCCTTGGCGCGTTTGTTGATGCCGAAATACTTGGCTGAAAGTTCGATAAAACGCTGATGTTCAGCGGGAATGAAAATATCTTTGTATCTGGTCTGTTCCAGATTGGCCGCAAGGGCTTGCGATTTGAAGGTTTCTGACATAACAATTTAATAAGGTCTGCAAAAATAGGGAAAATGGTCATACGATGCTAATCTTTCAAGCATCCGATAGGCACCACATAAATGCCGTCCTCGCGGCGGTAGGCGTAACTTGTAGTGCCTGTCAATACCATAAGGAACGAAGGCTCTTTCATCCGTGTCGTGTCGATTTTCTTCGCCAAAGACTTCAAAGTGGCAGCGCCTTCCTCAATCAGTTTGTCACCGCCTAACTTGATTTCCACTAAACCGTAGCTTCCGTTACGAAGATGAACCACGGAATCACATTCCAAACCGCTACTGTCGCGATAATGAAATACCTCTCCGTCCAAGGCTTGGGCAAAGACACGCAAGTCACGCACACAAAGGGTTTCGAAGAAAAGTCCGAAAGTGTTGAGGTCGTTGAGCAAGTCATCAGGGCCTATGCCAAGAGATGCCGTAGCTATTGACGGGTCAACGAAATAGCGTGTCTCAGTCGTTCTGATGGAGGTCTTGGAGCGCAAGTTGGGATTCCATGCAGGCATGTCTTCCACCACAAAAATGGAACGCAGGGCGTTCAGATAGGAGAAGACCGTGTTTTCGTCGAGGTTTTCCTTGTCATTAGCCTTCATATCGGCACAAAGAGTCGCCAACGATGCTTGCGTGGCCATATTGCGGGCGTAGGAGCGCATAAGACGTTTCACCCGTTCAGGGTTGCGACTCACGCCGTCGGCACGCTGAATGTCGGAGTTCACCACGGCATCATAGTAATCAAAAGCCTGGTCGAGGGCAACTTCCTTGTCGATGGTCGTGGCCAAGGGCCAGCCACCCCGACAAGTCACCCAAGCCAACCGTTTTATGTCCAAGGGATTAACAGCAGCAATTTTATCAGGCCGACCAAACAGCGTTTGCAGAGAAATTGTTCCGTTTGAGTCGCCTGATTCCCAAAGACTCATCGGGCGCATCAAGAGCCTTGCGAAACGCCCTGTACCAGTATGATGGATTTCATCGCGCTTGGCGGGTACTGCCGAACCAGTGAGGATGAACTGACCCATGCCACCACGATGGTCCACCTCGAAACGCACTGCGTCCCACAACCTCGGTGCTAATTGCCATTCGTCAAGCAGTCTTGGCGTTGGCCCATCCAGCAGAATGTCAGGGCTTTCGCTTGCCATCAGGATGTTTTGCTCGACTTTCTTCGGGTCGGCCAAATACAACACGCTGCCTGCCGCTTGTTCGGCAGTGGAAGTCTTGCCGCACCATTTGGCGCCCTCTATCAGCACCGCACCCTTGCCTTTCAGTTTGCGTTGCAGCAAACCATCAACTATACGGGATTTGTATTGTTCTTTCATATTGCTCTATTTCGTTGATATTAGGCTGCAAAGATAATGCTTTTTCCCAAATTCAGTAATTTGTCGAAGAATTTTTCAGTAATTTGTAGGAAAAATTTTCAGGAAAATGTGGGAATTTTGTTCGGGAAAATATAGAAACCAAAGTCACGGAGTGACGCAGGATATTAGGCAGGGGTGAAATGCAATGAAACCCCTGCCAACATCGAATACATTGCCAGCATCGGGGTTCACACCGGCACACACCGGCAGGGGTTCACACCGCCTGCCTACATTGCTGCCACCCCTAACGGGGTTCCCACGCACCGACACAAAGTCCCATAGGGACGGCATATCAGTAAGCAGGCGACATCAGTCCCTGCTCAGGTGACGTCAGTCCCTGCTCAAACACAGCAGCCAAATCCCCACCTACGGGGAAAACACAAGCCCCCCCAAAGTCGCGGAGCGACGGCGGACTTTAAGCAGGGGTGAAGTCCGCAAGGACGGGAACCCCTGCACCCCTGACACCCAAAATGAGGCTGCCACGGTGTGACAGCCCTACAGCCCCCCCCGCGTCTGAAAGACGCAACCTCCCGTAACCGTAGGTCGCTGACCTACGGCAGTTCCCCGGCAAGCAGCTCCCCGGTAGGGACAGCGGGTCTTGACCCGCTGACGCTGCCGCCGTCCATCCTACCGCAATAAAACACATAGAGACGCCACAATGTGACGTCTCTACGATTTTCATGCGGGAATGGCAAATCTCCCTTCCCGCAGCTTGCGGAATTGGAAATTCCGCCTCCTTGCAAAACGCTTAGTTGGCATCCCACGCAAAAAAGAGGACCCGTTTGCCAAGATCGCGGGATTTCAAAGGGATATAGGTGTTATTTTTGATTCTCCAATAATGCAAGAAAATCTTCTTTACTTATGCCTATGGCACGCAAATTGTTGCGAAGAACATATTCTGGCACTGGATCAACATGGGTTTGGACGATGGCAGGTCTTGTCATCCCTGCTTTCATCCATGCTTCATGACCTCCTTTTGTCCTCACTTTGGTCAGGCCAAGCAATGACATTATGGCTCTGAACTCGGCAATCGTTACATTAGACAGGTTTCTCATACGACCATAGGTATTCTTGCAGGAGCAACCACTTTCTCATAACCGATTTTCCCACCCACCAGCTTTTTCATTTCCGGCTTTTTCATCAAGACTGCAAAAGTCGGAGGTTGCATCTGCTTCTTGTGAAGTTTCCATCCGTGGGCAATCAGATCATCGTGGAGCGTATTGTTTTCGACGCAACACTCGATATACAATTGTAACATCTCATAAAAGCTACCGACAGCCTCATTGAAAGTCGCTCCCGAAGTGGATATGTCAAGTGAAGGACAGTAGGCAATCTGTCGTTCATTCTCCTCAAAGACAAAAAACTCCAATGAAAACCTATAGTCTTTCTGTAAACCATTGTCGGGATTCGAGAATACCATAATACTATTGTTGTCACCTTTTTTCATTGCTTTGAATTTTCCGCAAAGATACACCTTTTTTCCGAAAACCGCGTGTTTTCCTTGTGTTTTTTCATCGGCAGCAGCGACCCCAACCTACGGCAGTTCCCCGGCAGGCAGCACCCCGGTAGGGACAGCGGGTCTTGACCCGCTGACGCTGCCGCCGTCCATCCTACCGCAATAAAAAACATAGAGACGCCACAATGATCTCCCTTCCCTCGGCTTGTGGAATTGGAAATCCCGCCTCCTTGCGAACCGCTTAGTTGGCATCCCACACCAAACGGACACACATGCCAAATTCGCAAGCACTGGGTCAAATTTCTTCCGTATCGGGCAACTCCATTGTCAACATCTTTGACGGAATGATGTCGTAAACCAATACATAATCCTTGTAAATAGTGAAAAACACTGCAAATCGCCCTTTTTTCACAAGCATACGCCTGGAATTCGGATGTCGTACATACGCCGTATCCAATAGTAAGCGAGGCATTGTATCCGCACGATACGACAGTGTAAGAATCTCATCAACAAGTGTATTTGCGTATCGAACTCCCGAATCGGCAGTGTTTATCGATGAAATGTATTCCGCAATCTCATCTATCTTGTCGTAAAGTCCTCTTGTAAACCTAACCTTGTACGTTTTCATACCGCTTGGCTACCGTTTCCACCAACTTAGCCCTGAATTCCTCAGGACCGACACTGTTTCTCAACTCTCTCTCAAGCACATAGTTATCAGTACTTCTGCGGTTTTCTCTTAGGATTCGTTTTTTGATGATTAGCTCACTATTCATTTGTTTTCCATATTTTCCGCAAAAATACAATTAATTCTCAACCATGCAGCCAATTTTTGAAAAAAACGCAAACCACACACCCCAAAGACCCCCCAAAAAAACGCCCTCCTCCCCACATTTCCCATGAAAAACACAAGCCCCCCAAAGTCGCGGAGCGACGGCGGACATTAAGCAGGGGTGAAGTCCGCAAGGACGATAACCCCTGCATCCCTGCACCCCTGACACCCAAAATGAGGCTGCCACGGTGTGACAGCCCTACAGCCCCTCCGCGTCTGAAAGACGCAACCTCCCGTAACCGTAGGTCGCTGACCTACGGCAGCACCCCGGCAGGCAGCACCCCGGTAGGGACAGCGGGTCTTGACCCGCTGACGCTGCCGCCGTCCATCCTACCGCAATAAAAAACATAGAGACGCCACAATGAAATCTCCCTTCCCCCAGCTTGCGGAATTGGAAATTCCGCCTCCTTGCATCCCGTTTAGTTCGCATCCCACACCAAACGGACACACATGGCAAAATCTGCAAGAACAGGTCAGACAACGATTTCGTAATAGTTTTGGCTCAACAAGTCGCCGAAGGCTTTTATCAACTGTGGCTTGTTAGGATTGTCCTTTCTGAAGTAGATGGATAGCAACAGTTCGTAGTCACCTTCGCCCACCTCGGCATTGATGGTGGTCAATGTTCCGTCATTATAATAACGGAACCATCGGTCAAATAGGTTCCGCCGCTTATGCTGCTTGCCATCGGTGCTGTCGCACACCATAATCATGGCATTCTCAATGGTCTCGAAGAAACGGCGCAATATATGGACGACAGTAGCGGCAATACGAAGGTCGATGGGATGAGAGGTCGTACCCTCCCGCTCGATGTTGAACGAATAAGTGTTCGGCAAATCGGGATAGATGCTACTTATCGGAGTAAAATACAGGTGATAGTTGATGCCATCCCTGTTGACAAACTCGTAGTTAAGTTCGTCAATCTTCTGGTATTCATACGGGGGTCGCAAATTCGAAGCCATATTTGTCAGCTATTCGTTTCATTTCTTCATGATCTGCCCCGTTCTGGATGCACTCTCTCATCTCACGCTTGAACTGAAGCAGGCGGGGGACGAAGTTCTTCGGCTTTGTTGTGTTTGCTTCCATTTCCTGGTGTATTATGGTTTTTCTGGGTGCAAAGATACACATTATTTCCTAAACGTCAAGGCTTTCCCGTTGAAAACGACAAAAAAGACGAGGGCGTGCCTTATTTTGACACACCCTCGTGGCGTATGGTCTCTTCTGCGCTCATGCCGCAACGCGCTTCCCCCCTTTTAAGGGGCCAGGGGGGTTAAAAACGCCCGCGACACAGCTCAACTTATTATTTCGGGTATGCATCCCACACCAAACGGACACACATGCCAAGATCGCGTGTTGGATAGCTCTCATTTCCATATCCATTTGTCGTTTTATCAAATTTCATAGCATGCGCTTGTGGAGTTGCTGACGAATTAGGTTGCTGTGTCAAACCAGTGGCCGTCCAATAACAACCCTGGAAGAAATCGGCAGTACTACCGTAGCAATCGTAAGCATAGTAATAAGAATCATTACGGTAGCCGACGGCAGGCAGGAACACACATCCGTCATTAAAAAATTGATTAGTATGAGTTGTGGTCAGAGTAGTTGTACTATAAGTTGTAGTCTTGTTCCATGAGCTAGCAGTGAGTTTTCCCTTATAGCCATCAGGCGCTATGAACATGCCACTTATATACGTATTATAAGTCACCCCATCTCTTGTTATACTCACTGCAACACGGCACTTCAAGAAACGCCTATCTCCTCTACTTGTATTATTGAGAAGGTAGTCCCATTCTTCATACGTCAGTGTGCGCCAATGGTCGTTCCCTTCGCCCGTCAATGCACATCCCCAGTCTGTTCCATCATACCAACTCAGATTCCTTGTTCCGTTCACCCAATCGTCTTCTCCTGTAACAGTAGGGTATTGAAAACCCCAACTGAATCGGTCCATTTCCACGTCGCTACCATATTGAACACCATTACTACTACTCCCAGTTTGATCGGCTGGGGTACTCGAAGAGGTGTAAGTTTTAACACCTAAGCACTCGTCGTACTGGTGTTCGTGGAAGCCCCACCCTTCTGATGTGTTATACTTCAAGTTGGCCCTCGAGAAATAGACCTTCTGCGTAGGACTCACCGAGAATTGGGTCAATACATTCCCACTTGTCTTGACAGCATTTGCTAAAGCAGGCGCAGCAAATTCAGGATTATGAAGTGTAAATCCAGATTTGATAAAATCGTTTGCATTAAGTGCTGTACCAACAGCAACATTTTGTGAATTAGCATTAACCCCGGTCCCGGTCACATGGCCGTCGGCTGAAAGTTTGGTGCCAGGCAGCAGGATGGCCCATCTCACGCCCCTGTTGCCTTCCTCTGCGTAAAGGTTGATAGTGCCCGTAGTATTGGTCTTGGCAATCGGAGTGAAATTACTGGAAGTCGTGGCAAAGCTGATGGTGGCCGTAGTTGGCATCTTCAACAAGGTGCATTCATATTCTGTTGGGTTGCTGAGATTGAACCTCACCAAGGCGCACTTGTATTCCAAAACGGCAGAGTAGTTGGTGGCACTCCCGTAAGTTTGGGTCGAATGGCCGTAGCAAAGCACGGGCAGTTTGGTGCTTTGGTCGGCAATGTTGATGGTGAAACTGGTTGTGGTTCCCGCAGTAGGTGCCGTTGCAGGCTCCTTGCCGCCCAAGAAGTAGAAATGCAAATGGTCCTGAACGGTGTCTATTGGGGCATCGAGATCACCGTCGAAAGCACCGTTTTCGTAAGTCAAATAGCCGATATAATGGCCGTTGTAACCCACATAGAGGACATCGTTATTTTCGAATTGGATCACGCCGAGGTTCGGGGCCACTGCGTGCCTGCCGCCGTTGTCGACGTTCACAGCGATGCTTTCGCCGTTGTTCACGTTCAAGGTGATGTGAACCTTTTCTCCGCCATTGGTGGGAATTTCTTGTTTCTTGCATTGGCTCATACCAAGCACGAGAGCCAAAGCCATGATGATTGTGCTAAGTTTTTTCATTGTAGATTGATGTGTTTTTAGTTGTTTTCCTGTTTTTTACGTTTTTTTGAAAATGCGTAGGCCGCGCCAGCCGCTGCCATGATGAAGAGTCCGCTGCCGAGCGGTGCAGGCTGAGGAGGTTCTTGTCCGAACGTTCCGATGCCAATCCCGTAGTTGCCACCTGTTTGGCCGCCGTTGCCGCCGAACTGTCCGGTCGAGATGTTGTAGGTGCTACTCGAGCCACTTCGCATCAGCGCACCGTCTTGCTTGCCCTGCTCCTTGTAGGGGTTTTGCAGCAGCCCACGGTTGATGACTTGGGCATCCACTGTCACAGCCTGAAACATCAGGGCTGCCAGCCCAAGCGAAAGCGTGGTGGTTTTCAATTTCTTGGTTGTTTTCATTTAATTGAGATTTAAAGATTTAAAGATTTAATATTTAAGATTTAAAGATTCAAGATTTAATAACGTTTTTCAAGATTATTCGGCCTTCAACTCGGCCATACCTCTTGCTTAAAGACGTGCAAAAGTAGTACATTTTCTTATATGAAAAGCGCCTCAAAAACCCCAAAACAGAGGTTTTGCAAATCCCGATAAAAGTTTTGCGGATTCCGCAAAAATTGCAGATTTTGCAACTAACCGTTTTATTTTTTTTTGCAGATTTTGAAACTGTTTTGCAAATTCTGCAAATCCGTTTTTGCAGAATCTAAAAGTCATTGGGGCAGCTCCCTACTGCCCCTGACCGCGCATCCAGGCCGTCACGGTCTGTCCCATGCGTTGCTTGAAGGCGGTGCTGAAGGTGCTGTAGCTCCTGAAGCCGCTCTCGCTGGCCAGTTGTTGCGCGGTGAAGGAACGTTGGTTGGCAACGGCTTCATTATAGAGATTGACAAAATGGCGGATGCGCAGCCCGTTGATGTAGACGTTGTAGGTCAGACCCTGCTGGGTGAAATACTGGCTGAGATAGTAGTGGTTGGTGCCGATGGCCTGCGAGAGTTGAGACAGGGAGAGGTCGTGCTGCAAATACAGTTGGGTTCCCTCGCAATGCAGCTCAAGCAGTTGCCCGATGCCGGAGGGAGCGTCTGACGGTGACGCATCATCATCTTCCTGTTCCGCAGGGGCTTCTTCCGTGGCTTCTACTGGCGTGCCATCCAATTGTTGCAGCGTTTCCACACGCCACAGCAGGAAACCGAAAAACGGGATTTCGATGGCTTGCACGATAAAGCTGATGGCCATGTAGCGGGTGTCCCACATATAGAAGAGGATGAGCAGCAGCGAGACGACGACGATGAGCATATAGCTCTGCCTGACCTCCTTATGCTCCAAGTCGGCGTAGTTGTCGCGCAGCCACTGCCTGTATTGCCTGACAGCGAACACCATATATATGATAAAGAGCACGTAGAACAACAAGATGCAGGCGATGGCGATGTCATAGAAACGACGATCGGGGAAGACAAGGTTCAGCGCCAGGAGCACCGCGTATAGTAAAATCGCCACGACGACGGGCCAGACAGGTCGCTTGCGGTCTTGGAGCATGGCAAACAGCGTGCCGGCGATAGTGGTGAGCAGCCCCACGCAGTCGAGCAACGAAACCACCATGCCGCCCACAGAGTTGATGTCGTTAGAACGGAAGTATAGAAGGAGCCACCAAAAATGGCCCAAACACGCCACGGCAAAGAATGCCACAGCCCAGCGGCGCATGGCCAGCGGCGGCGTCACGTCGGGCGCAAAGGCGTTGCCCCTGCGCAGCAGCAGATAGACGAAGGCGATGAGGGCAGCCATGGCCGCTCCGCCATAGAGCATGCTATAAAGCAGTTGGCCTGAAGGTATGTCTTGGATGAACATGGGTTTGCGGTTTTGTACCTTTTCAAAGGTGCAAAGATACAAAATTCATGGGCAATACGTGGCCTAATTCAATGAAAATCGTGTTTTTCCAAAAAAATGACTAACTTTGCATGGTTTTTTACAACCTAAATTGAACGTAATTGATTAAAAATCATAAATTTACAACAATGGAAAAGATTAAAGTAGGTATCAATGGTTTCGGCCGCATTGGCCGCAACGTGTTCCGCATCATCTGCGAACGTCCGAATCTGGAAATCGTGGGCGTCAACGACCTGACGAGCACCAAGGTGCTGGCCCACCTGTTGAAATATGACTCCACGCAGGGCAAGTTCCCCGGCACCGTGGAATATGATGAAACCGCACTGATTGTCAACGGCGTGCGCATCCCCGTCACTGCCGAGCGTGCCCCGCTGAACATCAAGTGGAGCAAGACTCCCGATGTGGTGGTTGAATCGACCGGCGTGTTCCGCTCGAAGGAAAGCAGCAAAGGCGGCTATGGCGACCACCTGAAGGCTGGTGCCAAGAAGGTCATCCTTTCGGCTCCCTCGAAAGACGCTATCGACGCCACCGTCGTGGTCGGCGTGAACAACAACGACTTGACCGACGATGTGGAATGTGTGAGCAACGCCTCCTGCACCACCAACTGCTTGGCTCCTGTCGCCAAGGTGTTGAACGACCGCTTCGGCATCGAGCAGGGCTACATCACCACCATCCACAGTTACACCAACGACCAAGTCATCCTCGACGGCCCGCACAGCGACCTGCGCCGTGCCCGTAGCGCCGCCATGTCGCAAATCCCGACCACCACTGGCGCCGCCAAGGCCGTGGGCATCGTCATCCCTGAACTGAATGGCAAACTCGACGGTATCGCCGTCCGCGTCCCCACCCCGACTGGTTCCTTGGTTGACCTCGTCTGCACACTGAAGACCGAAGCCACGAAGGAGGAAATCAACGCCGCTATGAAGGAGGCCGCCGAAGGCCCGATGAAAGGCGTGCTGGAATACACTGAAGACCCGATTGTGAGCGTCGATGTCATCCACAACCCGCACAGCTCCATCTTCGATGCCGAAAGTACAATGGTGATGGGCAAGATGGTGAAGATCATGTCGTGGTACGACAACGAATGGGGTTATTCGAACCGTATGGTCGACCTCATTGAGATGATGAAATACTAACTACGGATTTCACGGATTAAACGAATTATTGTAGAGACGCGCCAAGGCGCGTCTCTACATTTTTTATCTGACGATGGTGATGGACCCTTGCAGATGCAGTTTTTCCTCGCCGGTTTCGCTTTGGTAGGTGATGTCGCAAATGTAGAAATAGGTGCCGGGCGGGCAGTCCATTTTGGTCAGTTTGCTCTTGCCGTCCCATTGGATGAGCGGGTCGTCGGTGTCGTGAAGGATATTGCCCCAACGGTTGAAAACCACGGTTTTTGCACTGACAATCAAGTCGATGCCTGTCACAATAGGCTCAAAAACGTCGTTGAAGCCGTCGCCGTTGGGCGTGAACACGTTGGGCAGTGTGTAGGAAAATTCCTCCATCGGGTCCTCGTGGCCAATGCGCACGGTCTTGATGGCCGAATAATTGACCAAAGGCCGCGTAATGCCTTCCAAGGTGTAATGCCCGAAAGTGCGCACATAATAGCGATAGGTTACGTCGCTTTCCACCTCAGCATCAACATATTCCATCCCCGTTACCGAAGCGATCCTGACAAAATGGCTGTTCACTTCCTTGAAAACCAGCGTACTGTCCACCATCCACGGCACGGCTTCCGTCCACGAAAGATGCGCCTCGTTGTTGGTTCCGTTGGCCGAAAGCATCACCGCCGAGGCCGTCGCGCTCTCGCCCATCACTTGCTGGTTGGCATCGCGCATTTGCACCTTATATATTAATGAGGTGGCCTGCGCCAAATCTACATTTGCATCTAAAAAGGTGGTGTCGGAGCCTTCATAAACGATGGAAGTCGCGCCGTCAAGGATACGGGTCAAGGTGTAGTTGAACGGCGCAACATATTGGTCGTCAATCTCTTTCGGCTTTGCCCAACGGGTCACCACTTGACCTGAAACGAGGTCGATGCTGTCGTTTGAGACATGGGTCATCAAAGGGCTGTCATTCTTCAAGGTCACGCAAGCCGCATCGCTGACGATACTCTTGGCCCCGTCGGGGAATTGGGCCAAGACACGATACTCGTATGAAATGCCTTGCGGAAGATTTTGGTCAGTAAACGAGGTCGATAAAATGTCGTTCAAAGTGGCAATGAGTTGATAGCCCTCGCGTATGCCGGTTTCACATTCATCAGGCACATATCCGTTGCAACCTGCCTTGCGGTAAACGAGCAAAACCGTCGCATTGGCACATGGATAAATCGTCCACGAAAGCCTTGCGTCATGGCCAACCACCTCGGCTGTCAGGTTTTGGACTTGTGGAGCCATCACATTGATAGTCACCGTCTTGACATTCGTCAAACTGACGGGAGAGCCGTCGTCCTTGGCATGAATGACCACCTGATAAGGCGTGTGGCGGATATGGGCAAAAGTGGTGTTCCAAAGGAATTCCATCTGCGGCTGCATACCAAATGCCGACTCGGGATTAAGCACCGCCGGACTGACCGCCACCTCGAAAGGCGCACCCGAAGCGGTCAGCGTAACGTTGTCGCCGTTGGGGTCGGAAGCGGAAATGATGAAATCAAGTTGTTCGCCTGCCACGAGGCAATACTGCTCGTCGCATTGGATTTGAGGCAAGTCGTTGTCGCAATGGGAGATAAGGATTTGCATATCACGCACCACCGAGCCGATTTTCACGCCATGCCGCCACTCCTCCACCATGATGGCCACATTGTATTCGCCTTGCAGCACAGGATTCTCCCAACGCAACTCACCCGTAACAGGATCGATTTCAAACGATTGCGAGGCTTGCGGAAAAGTGTAGCCTCCAATCTCCATGCCGTCTTGTCCCTTGCAAGTCACCAAGCGGTAACTCAAACTGTCGCCGTCGGGGTCGTAAGCTGAGGGATTGTGCAGGTAGAGTTTGCCCACGCAGCCCTTGTCTACAGGCGCATTGAGGAGTTGCACGGAATTGTTGTAGCCCAAAAACGGATTGATGACCAACTCTGTCTCAATGTGCATCGGCACCATCACCGAATTGGGCACATTGACGACGCCGTAATTGCGGTTGGCATCCTCCATACTGATGGTGTAAGTCCCTGAGGTTGAGTAGTTATGAATGGCTTTATAATGATTCACCACACAATCGTCGCCAAGATTCTGCCAATTGATGCGCGGGATGTTTTCCTCCGCTCCGTCACCCCACTTGACATACAACGAATCGCGCTGATCCCAAGCGGCATTGGGCACATTGTAGGTCGTAAGCGTAAACTCGTAGGCATTGCCACCAAGCCAAATGTAGGTGATTTCAGCGGCACGTTGGTGCGTCGCCCTCGCGGTGAAGGCGAAGCAGAACAGGAAACCAAGAATGAGCCATAGTTTACGCATCATTGAAACAATCCATTGAATTTGCAAAGGTAGCATTTTTTCAGTACACGACATGAAAAAAGCATCCGTTACTGGAAGGCAACAGATGCTTTTGTTTCGACAGGCCAAAAATTACTTGTTTTTCAGCAGGTCGCGGATTTCGGCGAGGAGTTCCTCTTGCGTCGGGCCGGCAGGAGCGGCAGGCTCGGCGGGTTTTTCTTCCTCTTTGCGCTTCATGCTGTTGATGCCCTTGATAACCAAGAAGATGGAGAAGGCAATGATGATGAAGTCGAAGATGACTTGCAGGAAGTTGCCCCAAGTCATGCACAGTTCGGGCTTCACGACGGTTTCGCCTTCCATGACGGCTTCGCGGATGACCCATTTCCATTCGGTGAAGTTGAGTCCACCCGTGATGGCACCAATGAGCGGCATGATGATGTCGGAGACCAATGAGGAGACGATTTTTCCGAACGCGCCGCCGATGACCACACCGACAGCCATGTCCATGACGTTGCCCTTCATGGCAAACTCCTTGAATTCTTGCATAAATTTACCCATAGCGATAATGTTTAGTTGTTGATTGTTTAATTGTTTAACTGTTTATCAGTGCAAAAATATGGAAATATTCCTTTTCTTGTACACGAATTTACATGAATTTGTCTTGATTTTTCTGAAATAATGATTTATGAATCAATTCATGGATAATTTATGGCCATTCATGTTGATTAGAACTCCGAAGTAAAGTGGAACTCAATGTCGGGGTATTTCTCCATTGCTGTTTGCAGGGCGTAGGGCGACTCGGCGAGGAACACGTCGCGGCCTTCCTTGTCTTCGGCAAGGTTCATCGACTTACGCATCTTGAAATCAGCCAATTGCGCCTCGTTGTCGCTGGTAATCCACGCGGTCTTGTAAAGCGAAATCGGCTGGTAGCGGCAGGAGGCATTGTACTCATGCAACAGCCGATATTGGATCACCTCAAACTGCAACTCTCCCACCGTTCCGATGATTTTGCGACCCGTCATCTTGCCCGTAAAGAGTTGCGCCACTCCCTCATCCGTCAGTTGCTCCAAACCCTTGGCCAATTGCTTCGACTTCATCGGGTCGGCGTTTTCCACGTAGCGGAACTGCTCGGGCGAAAAACTCGGAATGCCTTTGTAGTTCAGGATTTCGCCCTCGGTCAGGGTGTCGCCGATTTTGAAGTTGCCGGCATCGTAAAGACCCACAATGTCGCCCGGATAAGCCTCGTCGAGGACGGACTTCTTCTGTGCCATGAAAGCGGTCGGATTCGAGAATTTCAGTTCGCGGCGTTGGCGCACGTGGAAGTAGTTCTTGTTGCGCTCGAAGCGGCCCGAAACCACGCGCACAAAGGCGATGCGGTCGCGGTGGTTGGGGTCCATGTTGGCGTGAATCTTGAAGACGAAGCCCGTAAACTTTTCCTCAGTCGGCTCAATGCGGCGTTCTGCCGTGTCACGGCCAATCGGTGTGGGCGCAATCTCGATGAAGCAGTCCAATAACTCCTTGACACCGAAATTATTCAAGGCCGAACCGAAGAACACGGGGCAAATGTCACCTTTAAGATAAGCCTCGCGACTGAAATCGTCATAAACGCCTTGCACCAATTCCGTTTCGTTGCGAAGGGTTTCGGCATCCTCGCCAATCATCTTGTCCAAGTCGGGATTGTTCAAGTCATCGAAAGCAATTCCTTCCGTAATGTGTTGTTTGTCAGAGTTGAAGAGATAGAGGCTCTTGTCGTAGATGCTGTAAACACCCTTGAATTTGGGTCCGCTGTTGATGGGCCAACTCAGCGGCGTGAGCTTCAGGTTCAGTTTCTGCTCGATTTCGTCCAACAGCTCAAACGGGTCCATGCCCGGACGATCCATCTTATTGATGAAAACAATAATAGGCGTGTTTCTCATGCGGCACACCTCGACCAACTTCTCCGTCTGCGACTCCACGCCTTTGGCCGAGTCGATGACAACGATAACGCTATCCACAGCCGTCAAAGTGCGGAAGGTGTCTTCGGCGAAATCCTTGTGGCCAGGCGTATCCAAGATATTGATTTTGATGTTCTTATAATCGAATCCCATCACTGAGGTGGCCACTGAGATGCCGCGCTGCCGCTCTATCTCCATCCAGTCTGAAGTGGCGGTTTTCTTGATTTTGTTCGACTTCACGGCACCAGCCACCTGAATGGCACCGCCGTAAAGCAGCAATTTTTCGGTCAAAGTGGTCTTACCCGCGTCGGGGTGGCTGACGATGGCGAAGGTTCGCCGCCGGTTGATTTCATCAAAAAAAGACATGTTTCAATCGATTGATAATATTCCTAACTTAATTCAAACGGCAACAGATTGCAACTCTCTGCCGAGCGAATGTAAGGCATTCACTATTTTGTCCGTTTGTGTCGGACGCGGATTGCTGCGCCCGCAGATGTAGTGTCCAAGTTGTCTTTCGTTAATGCCAGTAAGCCTTGAAAGCGATGCCCTTGTGAGAATCTTGTCGTAGCAATACAAAAGGCTTTGAATATCCATTTTATAGGTCAATTCATACTCGCCGTCAAAAACAGCCGGATAATCATCGCCATCGAGTTTCGCACATTCCAAATAGAAGTCGATGCTTTCCTGCACATAGTTTGCAAAATCCGAGAAACTGCCCGAAAAGGCCACCACCCATCCGGGAAGCAAGTCGCAACTTGCGCAGAAGCCTTTTTCTGTTTTCGATGTAGTGATAATTACTTTTTCCATGCTTTTTTCCTTTCTTCTGTTTTGGGATTAGAATTTCAACCCCGATTGGTTTTCAATGCTTTTCAGTTCGCTTCCCCAAGTGTCATCGCTCTCTTTTCCGTTCACGGTAACTTTACCAGGCTTTGTCGGGTGCTTAAACTGGCGATGGCTTCCGACTTGATGAACTTTCACCCATCCGTCTTCCGCCAACATTTTCAATATTTTACTGACTTTTACAACCTTCACTTTTGAGTTGATGATTTGCTTTTGACCCTGCAAAAATAGTAAATTTACTATTATTACAAGCAAAAGATAGTTTTTTACACGACAAATGGCAAAATAAAAGCGCAGGTCTTTTGGACTTGCGCTTTGAGCGGTCCGGACGAGACTCGAACTCGCGACCTCCTGCGTGACAGGCAGGCATTCTAACCAAGCTGAACTACCGGACCAACCAGAAAAAGAACTCTATTGCTTTGCTTTGCGGGTGCAAAAGTACGACCTTTTTTGAAACTGGCAAGCATTTTTTTACTTTTTTTGAAACTTTTTCATAAAAAACAAAATAATCGTCTGATTATTAAATTATTACAAATAAGTCAAAAAATCTATTCAAAGCCACATTCAAAAGCACCATCACCTATATAATAATTGGGCAGGCCTTTTTCACAGGCCTGAATGACCCATTTTTCCGCCAAATAGCGCGGCACGGAGCCGTCAATGAGCAGCATTTGGGCATCAAAACCATTCAAAATGGATTGAACATCAGGTTTTTGCATTCCCATAACCAGCAGATAATCCACGGGCAGACGGTAACTGAGGCTGTCGTCGCCTCGGCAATCATCATCCCAAAGGGCCAACAACTTCCCGTGGAAGGAAACCAAATTCGACTTTTTGCGAAGGTAATCATTGCTGTAATCATCCTCAAAACCAATGGTTTGCGGATAGAAAGAAAGACCTCGCTTCGTCCACGCGCCCTTCAAGCTGTAATCAACAGTAGGCTCGTCGGTCATCAAAGCAGAGTCTGCCAAAAGAACATGGTCTCCCCCACTAACGAAATCCACAGCGACGTGGTTACGCAAACTAAAAACTATCATTCCACTCTGGTTTTCAAATTGATAGATTCTCAATGTCACCGAAACCATCAGCAACAACAATGCCGACAACATAGCAATCAACAAACGTCTTTTCCGCAATTTGACACAGAGCAACAGCAAAGCGAAAGCCAATAGCGACATTCCAAACTCAAACTCACTGACATACAACCCCTTGACAATGGAAAACGGCAATTGCTCCACCCACGAAACCACTGCGTTCATCACATAAATCGCGCCCCAAACCAAGTAACCGACCGTCACATTGACAAAGGGAATCCACGAAACCAACAGCAAAACCATCCCACTGATGACCACGATGAACGAAATCGGTGTCATAAAGAGGTTGGAGAGCCAGAAATAAGTCGTGAACTGGTTGAAATAGAACAAAGTAAACGGAATGGTTGCGACTTGAGCAGCGAGAGCCACCGAGGTGATGCTCCATGCCTTGTCGAGAAGTTTGTTCCTGACATACAAGAGACTGTGTATCGGCTTTTGCAACACCACAATACCGATGACAGCGGAATAGGACAGCAGAAATCCCATCTCAAACAAGTTGTTAGGATTGACGCAAAGCAAAATGAAGGCGGAAACCGCTATGGAATTGACAGCGAAGCCTTTGCGATGAATCATTTCACCGATAATAACGAAAGAAATCATCAGCGAGGAGCGCAAGATGGAAGGCGAAAGTCCCGCGATGAGGGCATAAAACCAAATCAAGGCGAGCAACAGCAGGTTTTTCAGCATCTTTTGCCATTTCTTGCGATTGAGGAAACCCAAAAGGAACGAGGCAAACAAATAGATGATGCCCACGTGCATACCCGAAACGCAAAGGATGTGCATAGAACCCGCCGCAACATAACTCTTCCGCATTTCGTCGGCGAGGTGGTCGTCGTAGCCAAGCAAAATGGCCGCCGCCACACCAAACTCATGGTTGTTCAATCCGCTGTGTTGCAACGAATTGAGCAGAATATCGCGAAACCGATAGGAAAACGAAAACAGCGGATTGGCATTGTGTACCTGCAAGCCAATCCAATCGTCATCTTTCAGATACACCTGCCCCGTGATGCCTTTTCTCATCAAATAATCACGATAATCGAACTCGCCCGGATTCAATGGAGGCGTCACTTCGCGAATAGGCGCGGGAAAGGCTATCAAATCGCCGTAACGCAAGGCAAAAGCCGAATCCGACTTGGGGAAATAGGCCATCACCTTGCCCGAAACATAGCGCGAAGCCAAGCTGTCGCCAAACTGGTACTCCAACTCCAAAACCGTCCTAATGGTGTTAGTGCGCTCCATAGGGCAGTCATGGATGCGTGCCACGTAATAATGGACACCGCTTTGATAGTTCTTGAAATAATCCTTCTGGTTTTCAGCCTCTTGCACACATGTCAAGGCATAGCCGACCAAAAAAAGGTAGATGTAAATCACCGCTCCAAAAATCCAATTGAGGCGATAAGTCTTCAGCACAAATGCAGTCAGGGAGGCCACGGCGAAAAGCCCAAGCGCAATACCGACCAAGGTTGACAACGGCAAACGAAAGGAAGGCAAACAAACCCAACACCAAATGCCCAAAGCAAAGGGAATCAGCATCCTGACGAAAGGATATTTGCTCCAAACGGACATCGCACTGGCTTTATTTGGGTTTCTTCATGCGTTGCTCGAAGGCACAAGCATCCCTCAGATGGTTTCGGAAAGGCAGCAATAAGGTAAGTCGGGCCTCCACATCCTGCAAACGACGTTGGCCCAAAGTTTCATGTTCAATGTCGCCCCAACCTTGGAACTCAACATCTTCATTTACTTCATGTTGCGAAAAATTGCTCAAAATGCTGAGTCCATACGACAAGTCAAACTTGACGAAAAGCTGCGTCCGATTCAGCATAATCCGACTGCAAATCCCAATGCCAGCCACTGCGCTGATGTCGTAAGGCGTCATCGTGGCGTTGTCCAACTTCGTTTCGTAAACCAAAGGCGGATAGCTGGCATCATCATAGGAGCGTTCCCAACGGAGGTTGCCATTCAGCCAAAGGTCGAAACGGGGCGCAACATAAATATATGGCCTGAAAATCTCGTCATAACCGATGTAATAGGTCAAGGGAAGCCTAAACTCAACGGCGTTCATCCTCATTGCATAATGGATACGGGCGAAAGTCGAAGTGGTGTAACTCGTCAGGATTTCCGTGGCAAAAACCTCGTTGGAGCCTCGCATGGCATAGGAAGCATCCAAACCGACCGAAACGCGCCGCATGGTGTTCCATTCGAAGGCGAGGCCGAAAGTCGGGGCAAAACATGGTGACAATATCGCCTTTTTCACCGCAGAATACATCATGTCGTTGGCGGCGAAACTACCCGTTAAGCCAACACTAAACGGGCTGGTATTGCGGCAAATGAAATTCCTGTTTTTCAGCGGTTTTGCATGTTGGGCCTGCACCGAGGCCACCGAAAGCAAACCGATCACCAAAAGTATCATGCGCTTTTTCATGGCTTCAAGGGTTTTGAGGGTTAAGCAAAGAATCATTGTACCAGTGGCAGACCTCCGAAATGCCGTCGTAGTCCTTGAAAATGAAGATGGAATTGACCGGATAGACCGTCTGCGGCACAATGGAATCGTTGTATTTCAGTATCTTATAGCCATAGCGCAAATTACGCACTCCGCTGTTGGTCAAGGTTCCCGAAAACAAGACCGCGTGTTCGGGCGAGCCTTCCGTTTGCGGCGATTCATGATAGTACATCGTGAAATCGTTGCCGCTACCTGTCAGATACACCGGACTGATCAGCTTGCAAAAGGATTCTTCTGAGCTCATGCAGTAATAGTCCGCAATCTGGAGGTACTGTTGGTCGATCTTATGGTAGTGCTTGATAGGCGATTGTGTTCCCACTGGCGGTGCAAAAGGAGGCTGCAAGTTAGTGGCCGCATACTCGTGAAGCGACATGAATTCCATATCAATAACGGGCGGCTGGTCGCCGAAATGCACATTTTCCTCGCCGAACATATCCAACAAATCATCCGGCAGATAATCGGTGATGAACGGGATGTCTTGTGGGTCGTTCACCAAGATGGTCGTATCGCCCTCCTTGAGGCAGGAAGGCAAAGCCAACATGGCCAAAACCATCAAGAAAAGATAATACAAGTGTTTCATAATCATTATTTTTTATCGCACAAGCATCACCTTTCGGGTCACGCTTGCACCGTTGCAATTCATCACAAAATAATACAAACCGTTCTTCAGGTCAGGCATGGTGTAGGCCATTTCCTTGCGCAGGTTCGCGTCAACGGAAAAGGCATCCACTTTCTGCCCCAAAGTGTTGTAGACCGCAACATCCACCCTACCAGCCAAATCTCCAAAATGCAAAGTAAAATGGCCATCGGAAGGATTGGGAGAAACCGCAAAATCCTCATCACCAACGCTTTCATTCACTCCATAATAAGAAGTTTTGATGAAAAATTCCTCATGGATGGTATCGCAACGGTTGATGGCCGTAGCGTGCAGCGTGACCGGCTCCAAGAGATAGGAGAAAATGTATAAAGTACATTCCCTGCCCTTGTCGCCGTGCGGCACCACATACCAATTGGGACAGTCGATTTGCCAAAGCACAGTGTCGATTTGTGTGCGAGGTTCGACAGGACTAATGGCGTATTCGTTCACGCTGATGTGCGTTTCGCTGCCGCCGATGGGCCAATGCGTCCCGACAAACTCGAAATTGGGCGTAAATCCCATGTCAATGGTCAGGATATAAGTGCTGTCGCAGCCATAAATGCTCGTCCCAACCCGCTCATAATAACCAGATTGCGTGTATTCAACGCCATAATATTCAAAGGCATCCATATCGCAAACCACCATAGTCGTATCGTGATACTCAGGCTCGCCCACATGAATGTCCACCGATAAAGTATCGTAAACTGTTTGGACGGAGAAGTCGTTAAAACCCAGTATGTAAGCCGTAGCCAAATAATCATTGCCATGCATGTACTGGTGTGTGGTCTCTATGCCTTCGCCCGACTGTCCGTCACCGAAATCCCAACTCACATGGTTGATTTGGTAGTTGGTTTCAACGGAAAGGCTCACTTCGTCGTCAATGCACATATAATGGCCATTGGGAAGCAACCCGCTCCATGTGCCGTCGACAAAAAGTTTTTGCGTAAGCTGAATCACATTGGCACCCACGCAATAGGCATAGCCCCTGGCCTGTCCGAAACCATAAACGTGGGCAATCAGCCCCAACTCGCAGGCAAGATGGTGCGTGCCGTGGGTGATTTCCTTTCTGACGAAACTGTAGTCCTGCGTGCCACGAACTGGCTGAAACTCAGCAGCATTGATTAAGGAGCCGTCGAAATAGACCTGCCCTACCGCCTCTTTGTCAACCACGATATTGACATAATGATAGTCTATGGTAGCGAAATCATAATCGCTGTTGAAGGTGCAGAACGTGATTTCGTCGATGCGCTGCTCGACGGGCGGAATCCAAGCCATAGAAGGGTCGCCGTTGCTCGATCCAAAAGGTTCATAAGGCTCCTCACCCGTGGTGTTGTAGAGGTACACCACACTTGGCTTGGTCGTCTCGATGAAACAAGAGCCTTCCGTAGACAACAAGTCAAACTCGAAAGATTCACCCTGATTGAGCGTGGTAAGCAATTGCCCGTTCCGCGTAATCCTATTATCGTTGGCGGACGAAGTAATCTTCACGAAATCACGCGCCCGGCTATACGAAGTGGTAATCGCAAACTGCTGTCCCCACGAATCCACCGGCAAGGCTTGCTCAAAGATATGGTCGCGGCCATTCCCGACATCGTTTGGTATGCAGGTCACCGTATTTCCGTTGAACACGGCCACCTTCTTTTCATCATGGACAAAGACCGAGCTTCCCGACAAATCGCGCCATCCCGAATTGCCATTCGACTTGACGAAAAATGTCTCACCCTCATTCAAAGTTACCGAAACCGTCGCATCCGGAAAAATGCCTTGTTCCGTTTCCGTGCTTGGCGTAATGTCAATCACCGTTCCATCTTCCACGGCAATGATCAGGAAAGCACTCGTCTCAATGTTTTCAGACCAAAGGCCTCCTTCGGCAATGGACTGCTGGCCACACTGGATGATGTATTCCGACCCAAGGCTTTCCACAGGCAGGATAAAGGAGGCATCGAAGGAAAAGGTGGCCACATTGCTGATGTAGACCGAAACCGTATCGGTGGCCCTCAGCACCAAGGATTTGTTGCTCACCACCTCCGAGTTGCTCTGATTATAGGCATACATCTCAGGAATGTCGATGTAGGTGATGCCATCGTCTTCCACCGAAAAAGTGATGGGCGGCAGCGAACCGTCAGGTTTCGCGATAGTGCCCGTGCAGGCCCTTTTCGCGCTGACCATCACCGTGTTTTCAACCCAACCTGCATTGTTGTTGTACTTGTAACCGTTCTCCATATAGGAAAACCAGAACTCCTTGCCTTGTGTGGAGTTTTGCGCCATCATCGAAAACCCGATGAAAAGAAATAGCATTGTGAGTAGAGTGACCTTTTTCATAGTATTTCAGATTAAACAACGCCGCAAATATAGTAAAAAATTAAAAATCACAAATAAAATGGTAAAAAAATACACCGAAAAGGGATATTTTTTGAATAAAACAAAATTTTACTTTTTCAATTTCAGTGATTCGATGATCACCGAAGCCGCTTTTTCCGAAGCCCCAGCATTGCCGAGGCGATCCTGCAAGTCCTCATAATCCTCAAGCAATTGGCGTTGGCGATTGCCATCGTGAAGCAGTTGGTTCAACTCCTTCACCAAATTATCCTCTGTCAAGTCCCCTTGAATCAATTCCTTGACCACTTCCTTGTCCATGATGAGGTTCACAAGCGATATGAATTTCACCTTGATCATCCACTTGGCGAGGTGATAGGAGAAGCCTGTGGCCTTGTAGCACACCACCTCCGGCACGGAGAACAAGGCCGTTTCGAGCGTGGCCGTGCCCGAAGTGACCAAAGCGGCACTCGAGTTTTGCAGCAACTCGTAGGTTTGGTTCTCCACCAAAAACACATCCGCCTTACCCATGATGCCTTTATACAAAGACTTTTCGAGCGACGAAACGCCCGCCACTACAAACTGATACTCAGGGAAATGCGATGCAACTTTCAGCATGACGGGCAACATGCGCTTCACCTCCTGCTTGCGGCTTCCCGGCAGCAAAGCGATGATTTCGCGCTTCTCGCCGAGGCTGTTGCGACGGAGGAACATGGAGCGGTTGCCATTGCCGAATTTGGCCAACTCGTCAAGCAAAGGATGGCCCACGTAGGTCACATCCACGCCGTAACGCTTGTAGAATTCTTCCTCGAAAGGCAAGATAACCAACATTTTATCCACCGACTTCTGAATCTTACGCACACGGCGGCGTTTCCATGCCCACACCTGCGGCGAGATGTAATAGAACACCTTGAAACCCTTTTCGTGGGCGAAGTCGGCAATGCGAAAATTGAAACCAGGGTAATCCACCAAAACCACCACATCAGGCTGATAGTCAATAATATCCTTCTTGCACTGGGCAATGTTGTCCAACACCTTCCGCAGGTTGACCGCCACCTCCACGAAGCCCATGTAGGCCATCGTGCGGTAATGCTTCAGCAAGTCAACGCCTTGCGCCTTCATCAAGTCGCCGCCACAGCCGCGAAACTCGGCTTTCTTGTCCTTTTTCTTGATTTCGGCCACAAGATTGGAGGCGTGCATGTCGCCCGAAGCCTCACCTGCTATGATATAGTATTTCATTGGTTCACAATTTGTTAAACAAGGAAAAACACCAACAGCATCCCAACTATTGTGACTGCAAGCACCCCACGACCCATCTTGTCAAGTCGCCATTTCACAAGCATCATCCTGAACAAGACGACCCCCGGAATGAAGGCCAAAAGATAAGGCGCACGATTGGAAAACGCGCCCAACGACTCCCAATTGATGAGGCTCAACAGCAGGAAAAACAACCCGAAAGAAGCCGCTCCTGCCAACAATCCCAACCAAAAGTTATCCTTGATTTTCATGGTTTTACATTTATAAGTTCGTAATTCTTCATCGGTTCGATGCAGCGGTGTGCCGTCCAGTCGAAGCAAGTAGGCACGAGCGAGGCATAGTTGTTTTGCAAGGCCCAAAGGTCGGTGTCGGGCGTGATGTCGTCGCTCTCGAAAGTGCCTTCGAGGTCATAGAAACGCTCACCATTCTCGTCGTACTGCTCCTTGAAATACTCCACCCAGCGGCAGGCCGCCTGTCGGCATACCTTGATGCCCTTCAAAGGCTCCTCACTGCGCTTGGGGAAGTTCACATTGAGGCAAACGCCCTTGGGCAAACCCTCTTTCAGCACCCGTTTCGTGATTTCGAGGATGGCCGTGTCCAAATGGTCGAAATCCGCATCGGGATTGAGGCTGAAAAGGCTGAAGCCGATGGCGTCCAATCCGTTCATGCAGGCCTCGATGACCGCGCCAATCGTGCCGGAATAGACCACCGTCGTGGCGGCGTTCATCCCATGATTGATACCCGAAACGACCAAATCCGTATGCTCCATCAGTTTCTGGTAGCCCAACTTCACACAGTCGACGGGCGTACCATTGCAGCAGTACTCCTTGAAGCCCTCTTCTTCATGCACGAGGCGCACATAAATACGCTCGCGTATGGTGCAGGAATGGCTTTTGGCCGACATCACCTCGTCAGTAGAGATGAGCACAACATCGCCGAGCGTCCGCATCAACGAAACAAGTTTGCACAAACCTTTGGCCGCGTGGCCGTCGTCGTTGGTAATCAATATTTGGGGGCGTTTTCCGTTCATTTTACAGCATTATGCCGCAAAAATATGAAAAAAACTCACATCTATAACAATGGTTTTGCCTAACGGCAAGAAATCCATGTTTTTTGGGGAGATTGCCTAACGGCAAGAAATCCGTCAAAAATCAATTTGAAAAATCTAACAAATGAGAAATCAAGGATTTTTGAACGATTTCTTTGCGAAGCAAATCCCATCAAAACCCTTTCAAGCATTGGTAAAGTTTTCGCGTAGGCAGGCCCATCACATTGTAGAACGAGCCTTCCAATCCGCAGATGCCCACATAACCAATCCACTCTTGGATGCCGTAGGCGCCCGCCTTGTCGAAGGGCTTGCAATGCTCAATGTAATAGTCGATTTCGTCTTGCTCCAAGTCAGCAAAGGTCACATTGGAGCGCACCGCAAACGACTCTGTCCTTTCCGCCGAGCGCACCGTGACGCCCGTAACCACATGATGCGTCTTGCCCGAAAGCATTTGCAACATACGGGCAGCATCTTCCCTATCTTTAGGCTTGCCCAAAATCTCGCCTTCGCAAATGACGACCGTATCCGATGTAATCAGCAGAAAATCAGCAGGCAACTCATTTTCAGCAAAGGCCAACGACTTTTGCAGGCTCAAGAATTTAGGCACTTCGTCCAAGGGTAAATCCGCAGGATAGTTTTCAGGCGTTTCCTTGGTCAGAATCTCGAAATCCACGCCCATGCCACGCAGCAGTTCCTGCCGGCGGGGGGATTTGGAGGCTAGGATGATATGATATTTTTTTAGGTTGGAGAGCATAATTAATATAAGGTGTGAATTGAACGCGCAAAGATAATGCTTTTATCAGCAATTTACTATTTTTGCACCAATTACAACACTATTACGATGGACGACTCTTTTATCCCATACTCTTCACTAATAATCAAGAAGTTAGAAACATTCAAAGAAAGAAAGACCAAAAATGTTTTTCTTGAAAGCGTGATGGATGATAACAGAGCGGAATTGTTGAACGAGGTCAATGGCAACAAAACAACTTTGTTCGTGGGAAGTAAAGGCCCAAAGACAAGCACTTGGGAGCAAACGAAACAAATGGCTTTTGAACTGAACGAAGCAGGCATTGACGTTGCTTTCTTGCCTGAGCATGAGAGTCTGTCAAGCACTGACAGTCTGTTGAGAATCGGCAAAATATTCAAACTGGCCGACTTCAAATATTGTGTAACAGTAAAGCCAAACACTCTTGCCAAACAACTCGAACACGGATTTACGCAAGCAAACACCATTGTGCTCAAACTCACACAAATGGATACAGGCCAATTCGTGGAAGCGATTGATTATTTGGTGCGCAATGAGATTCACTATGGCAATCTCATTGTATTGAACAAATATGGGAAATCATTGACTATCAACTATAAAGACATCAAAAACAAGGGATATGTCAGAAAAACAAAAGGGTTCCTTTAGCAGAAACCCCTTTATCAATCGCATCACATGGCATCTCAGCCACGACACTTGGGACACAGCGGCACTAAGCCCCTCAACTTTGGATTAAGTCCCCTGGTGGAATGAATTCCAACCGCAAAAATACAAAATTTTTGGATTATCACATTGGAATTGAACGTTTTTTTCAAACTTTTTCCGAAACCACCCATAAAAAACGAATAGCGGAGACGCTTCGCCTCCACTATTCGTATTAATCTGAAATTCTGCTGAACTTACAGCAATTTCTTCTTGAGGGTCTCAATCATGTCGACCGTCATCTTGTCGAGGTCGTACTTCGGGTTCCAGCCCCACTCCTTGCGGGCACAGCTATCGTCCATCTTGTTCGGCCAGCTGTCGGCGATGGCCTGACGAATCGGGTCGAACTTGTACTCCATCTCGAAGTTCGGATAGTACTTCTTGATGGCGTTGTAGATGATCTCCGGGTCGAAGCTCATGGCCGTCACGTTGAACGAGTTGCGGTGAACGAGTTTGGTCGGGTCGGCTTCCATGATGTCCACCATGGCATCCAAAGCGTCTGGCATGTACATCATATCCATGTAGGTTCCTTTGCTGATGGGGCAATAGAACTTCTCACCCTTCACGGCAGCATAGTAAATCTCCACGGCATAATCGGTGGTGCCGCCGCCAGGCAAAGTCAGGTTGGAAATCAAGCCCGGGAAACGGACGCTACGGGTATCCACGCCAAAGCGGGTGAAGTAATAGTCGCTCAACAACTCACCCGTGACTTTGGTCACACCGTAAATCGTGTTCGGGCGCTGGATGGTGTCCTGAGGCGTGTTGTCATGCGGTGTGCTGGCACCGAAAGCACCAATGGATGAAGGTGTGAAGACGGCGCAGTTGAAGATACGGGCCGTTTCAAGGCAATTCACCAACGAGCCGATGCCGACATTCCAACCCAACATAGGGTTCTTCTCAGCCGTGGCCGAAAGGATGGCGGCGAGGTTATAAATCGTGTCGATGTTGTAGCGTTTCACCACGTCCACGATTTGCATGATTTGCGTCGAGTCGATTCTTTCAAAAGGACCGGTCTCGGCAATTTCACCGGTCAAAGGGCGAAGATCCGAGGCCACAATATTTTCGTTTCCGTATGTGGCACGGAGCTTCTTCACCAATTCTGTTCCGATCTGTCCGCCGGAACCAATTATCAATATCTTTTTCATTGTGTATGTTTTATCGCCTTTGGCGAGAAATCTTTCAAAAATCCATTTTAAAATCCTTCAAAATCTATTTGTAGATTATTTGTTTGATTTTTTATGGATTTTGATTGATTTCTGCCCTTTAGGGCATCACATTATTTATTTCAAAATTCCAAGTTCTTTTCCGATCTTCACGAAGGCAGCGATGCACTTGTCAAGATGCTCACGCTCGTGGGCGGCACTCACCTGCACGCGGATACGGGCCTGTCCCTTCGGCACCACAGGATAGTAGAATCCGGTGACGAAGATGCCTTCTTCCTGCAACTTGGCGGCAAACTTCTGCGACAGCGGGGCGTCGTAGAGCATCACGGCGCAGATGGCCGATTGCGAAGGCTTGCAGTCGAAGCCGGCCTCGGTCATCTTCTTGATGAAGTATTCGGTGTTGGCGTGGAGCTTGTCTTGCAGCGTGTTGGTCTCGCTCATCATCTCGAACATACGGATGCCAGCGGCAACGAGGCCCGGAGCCATCGAGTTGGAGAAGAGGTACGGACGGCTGCGCTGGCGCAACATGTCAATGATTTCCTTGCGGCCCGTGGTGAAGCCACCCATGGCACCGCCGAAGGCCTTGCCGAGAGTACCGGTCAAGATTTCGATCTTGCCACGGAGGTTGAAGTGTTCGGTCACGCCGCGACCGGTCTTGCCGACCACGCCAGCGGAATGGCTTTCGTCCACCATCACCATGGCGTTGTATTTCTGGGCCAATTCGTAAATCTTGTCAAGCGGGCAAACGTTGCCGTCCATAGAGAACACACCGTCGGTGACGATAAGGCGGAAGCGGCAGCCTTGCGCGTCTTGCAGTTGCTTCTCAAGGTCGGCCATGTCGGCATTGGCATAGCGGAAACGCTGGGCCTTGCAGAGGCGCACACCGTCGATGATGGAAGCATGGTTCAAAGCATCGGAAATGATGGCATCGTCGGGACCGAGCAGCGGCTCAAACACACCGCCGTTGGCATCGAAGCAAGCAGCATAAAGAATGGTGTCTTCCGTGCCGAAGAACTCAGCAATCTTGGCTTCCAGTTTCTTGTGGAGGTCTTGGCAGCCGCAGATGAAACGGACCGAAGCCATACCATAGCCACGGGCATCCATGCCGTCCTTGGCGGCTTGAATCAGCTCGGGATTGTCGGCGAGGCCGAGGTAGTTGTTGGCGCAGAAGTTAAGGCACACCTTGCCGCCAACCATGATTTCAGCGCCTTGTGCGCTCTCGATGATGCGTTCACGTTTATAAAGGCCATCGGCTTCAATCTGAGCCAATTCCTTCTTCAGATACTCTTGAAAATTTGCGTACATGTGATAAAAGTTTTAAAGTTGTTCTTTGGCCGCAAAGGTACAAAAAGGATTGATAGGTTGGAACGAAAAACTATGATTTTTGGCTACAACCACACTTTATACCAATGGTACAGATTTACGATTGAATCGTAAATCTGTACTAATAAACTATAAATTATTTATAGTCAAAACATTAAATTCGGACATTTTCATTTTTTGCTCGCCGCCATACACGATATTGCAATGCTCGGCATCGGCTGACGACAATCCAGCCCAATATTTCAAGGAATGTGCATAATCCGCCGAATAGGTCTTCCCCGACTTGATTTCGTAGGCAAACTGCTTTCCTTCAACGCTTTCCAACAAATCGACTTCGTTTCCCTTGTTGTCGCGCCAAAACGACAATTGTGGCGTTTCGCCTTTATTGAACGCCTTTTTCAGGAACAAATTGATGACATAATTCTCAAACAAACCTCCTTTAAGATAATGGGTATCAAGCTGCTTCGCGTCTTTTATCTCCAACAACGAGCAAGCCAATCCCGTATCGTAGAAATACAATTTCGGCGACTTAATCAACCGCTTCGAAAAATTGTTGAAATCGGGACGCAGCAAATGCACGATGTAACTCGTTTCGAGCAGCGAAAGCCACGATTGCGCCGTAGAGACGGCAATACCACAATCGTTGGCCAACGAGGAATAATTCAGCAACTGCCCAATGCGCCCCGCGCACAACTTGATGAATTTCACGAACAAGCCCAAATCTCCGACATTCTTCAACTGCCTGACATCGCGCTCCACATAGGTCTTGATATAATAAGGATAATACTCAGTGGGCGGGATGCCTTTGTCGAACAAACGCGGATAGGCACCCATAAACATTTCATCCTCAACTGTTTGAGGAAGCACATTAGCGGTCTTCAGTTCCTCGCGGGAAAACGGCAACAATTCCAGAATGGCCACGCGCCCCGCCAAAGACTGCGAAATCTGCTGCATCAACTGGAAATTCTGCGAGCCTGAAAGGATATACATCCCTTCCTTGTTGGCCAAATCGACATGGGTTTGCAAATAGGAAAACAAGTTCGGGGCGTATTGAGCCTCGTCAATGATGGTCTTGTCAGGATAGGTACCCAAGAAACCTCGTGGGTCATCCAAAGCGAAAGCTCTGTTGTCCAAATCCTCCAACGAAACATATTGGTATTCAGCGAATTTCTCACGCAACAAAGTGGACTTTCCCGACTGTCTCGGCCCTGTCAGCAACACAACAGGATAAAGCGTTGCCATCCGTTGCAATTTTGCGGTAATCGTTCTTTCTATCATCTCAAATTCAATTGATTCCGCAAAAATAGTACAAATTTTCGATTCAATCGTAAATCTGTACGGAAAAGTTATCGTTTCACAAATTTCCGCACAGCCCAAGCACCTTCCTGTTCCGTCCGAATGACATAAACACCAGACGGCCATTGCGACACATCAAGACGGGCCTCAGTGGAAGAAACGGTTTCAGCAAAAACCGCCCTTCCCATCACATCCATGACGGTCACATTCAAAGGTTTACATTGTGCAACATCGCCAAGATGGATGGTCAGCAAGTCGGTGGCGGGATTGGGATAAACCTGTATGCGTGGCTCATTCGATTCGGCAACGGAGGTTGGGAATTTCAGATGATTGAATAGGAAATCGCGGGTGATGTCGAAGCAAGCGTTGAATTTTTCCTCAATCAATTGGCCAACCCCGCTAAGATAAAAAGCGTGTCCCTCGCCCTCGAAAGGATGAAACTCGTAATCGCTGATGTCCAAGTCGTCTAAGCGTTGGGCCATTGCGTGCGAGCCGTACATATAAGGCATCACATCTGGAAGCATCCCATTATAACAATACCCTGAATCGTAAGGCACGGTGGTGTCGTCGGTGCCGTGTATCATGCACAGCGGCACAAATTCCTCTTTGTCAATGACATCAAGGCCATTCACGCCACCCCAATGCGGAACGGCACCAGCCACCGCAGGCGAAACATCGGCATATTCTGGATAGCCTGAACTGTGCATCGGGCCTAAATCAGGGCTTACATAAGTTTCAACAGGTCGCTCGTCCTCATCCAAAAAAATCTCGCTTAATATGGCAATGGAGCCAGCCGAATTTCCGAGCAGAAAAACCTGTTCCGTGTCAATCTTGAATTGTTCTTGATGGTATTTGAAAAACCTGACGGCAGAACTGACATCCTGAGACGCCATGTAGGCAGTGCGAATCAACGATGTGGCATTGATGTTCCAAAATGATAACAATCGGTAGTCGATGGAGGCCGCCGCGTAGCCATGCTTGGCCAAGCGGGTGCAATACTCTACCATATCGGCATAATCGCGGCTGCCGGCCACAAAGGCACCGCCAAAAACCGTAATCACCAATGGGCGCGCCGAAAGGGTGTCGCCCTGCGGTTCGTAGAAGTCAAGTAATAAGGTGGTGGGTGACGTTTCACCCTCCTTGACAGCACTGCTGAAAGGGATGTTCGTGGAAACGCTCACCTCGTCGAAAACGGGTTCGGCATAGCGCACGCCTTGTGCCATTGCCATATTCGTGAACAAGCCACTCAACAGGCCAATTACGGCTAAAAATCCGGTTGTCTTCATTCTATTCATTTGCTTGATGTTTTGGAATTTTCGACAAAAGTAGGAAAAAAACAGAAACCCAAACTGTTTTTTTAGAACATCTGTTTTTTATGGGTACAAATTCTCGATTCAATCGTAAACCTGTACGGAAAAACAAACATCGGAAACCACGAAACAAAAAAATCCCCGACCCGTAGGCCGAGGATAGATTTGCCTCACGCAGAAATCGCAGAATACGCAGAACCTGCCGGACGCAACCTTGGCATCGCTTCGCGTCATTGCGAGGAACGAAGCAATCCAGTTGAATGGTATTGGCCGACTCTCTGGATTGCTTCGTCGTGCCTCCTCGCAATGACGCAAAGCGCGTTGGCGCAAAGCGGCAGCAAATTCACATTGTTCAGCGTATTCTGCGTGCCAAAAATCATTCCACCACAACCTTCCGCGTGACACCGCCCAATTTCACAAAATACAGACCTTGCGGCAGTTCGATGGTCGTTTTGCCATCAATTTCCTTGGACATGACTTCCTGACCAAGAACATTGACAATATGTAGGGTTCCTTCGCCCTCAATGTTGAAAACTCCGTTTGACGGATTAGGATAAACACGAAGTATGCCCGTTTCCATCTCGTTGAGACCGACAAGGTCTTCGGTGCGGTTCGACAGCATATCCTTCTCACCACGGCCATCTTCGATGACGGCACGAATGAGCGGATAGCCATAATCGAACATGCTTTGGCTGCACGAATAACTTGTTGTTACGGAACTGACGAAATCAATGACACTAATTTCGTTGCTGTTGGGGTCGTACTCGCAGATTTCGAAACGGTTGATATGGATGGGCGCATCATCAAGTATCGGTTGGTTCCATGTCATTTCCACATTGCCGTTGATGTCGGGCAGGAAAGCCATGTGGATGGTGCCTCTCTGATAACTGGGGATGGGGCAAAGCGTTCCATCAGTGCAAACGCCCGTGATGGTATAGACACGCGCTGCAAGGTCGCTTCCAATGTTGTCCATGAAATGACCATCCATATAAGGAACCGTAGCCATGTCCACGCCATCGCGGTTGATGATGACATTGGAGATGTACTCGGCTTGCTCCGAGGTGGTTCCCCATGTGATTAAGTTTTTGTTGGTATTTGGATCGACCGAAGCTGACATAATCTCTACATTGTCCCGGACTTCCACGGAAAATATTTCGTTATCAACACAACCTGCAAATTCGTTATCGTTAATTGTTACAGTGTAGATGCCTGGTTGACTGATTTCTATGTCTTCTGTGTTTTCGTCGCCAGTTGACCAGTAAATTGAAAATCCATAACTGTCAGCATGTAATCTGATACTTTCGCCTTGGCGTTTCCAAATTAATGGTTCGCTGAATGGATATGGAACATGATTGTTCCAAAAAGTAAAACCGAAAACAATTGTTTGGTTACCTGCTGTATGACTTACGTTGAACATATCACAAATAGCATCCTCTTCTTTGAGTGTGATGGATTCAGTGAAGAATAACTGACCATTTACATTCCATTCGTTGCCGACTTCTGTTCGGCCATGGACAATGATACTGTCATAGGCTCCTTTACAGTAATCAAATCCTTGGCCATAGGTGATGTCTTGGATGTCTAGTTCTACATAATCTCTGTTGATGCACTGTCTTTCGTGGTTTTCAGCAATTGTGGTTGAAACACTAGCCAAAACTAACATTACGATGATAAAAACTTTTTTCATTGTTCCTCCTTTTTTAATTTGTTGATTGTTTATCGATTTATTCTTGTTCATTTTCATTTGGATATAAAAACAGCGTGGAATCAATTCCTTGCTTGACATCCGGGTTTCCACGCCCACTTCTCTAACAAGTATTCCACGCCGTACCAAGTACGGCATTTGTTTACTTGCCCTTGAGAAGTTGCCCCCGCAAACGGGAACAAGTGGAAAAGTGGATGTCAAGAACAGCAACAACTGCTATCTGCTAATATGTAAGTTTCTGTTTATCTTGTTCTTTTCGATTATTCTTTTTTTTAGTTACTTATAGTGTTGATTTTCATTCTATTAAACTCAAGCAATCACTTCCCATACAAATCAGAATGTGTTCCTGTATCCGTCATTGTAAGGGTAAGCGTTTTTCCGTACTTTTTCCAAACGAGAAGCCAATCGGGTTGCAAATGACATTCCCAATGTCCTTTGTAATCTCCTGTCAGTTTATGAGGATAATACGAATCGGGCAATGTTCCTGTCTCGGCAAGGATGCTTAAAGCATTTCGCAAAAGACTCATGTCATAGCCCCGCTTTTGGCAACGCTTCACATCCTTTTTGAATTGGCCAGTGGTCTTAATCGTGTACATTAGATACCTAAATCTTCAAACAATTCCTCAACATTGGCATAGGTCGTCACCTTGCCTTCCTTTTCTTCTTCGATGGCCTTAGCAAGTGTCCCTCGACGGGAACGCGAAGTATTCACAATGCGGCGTTCTGTTACGCTCACTCCATTTGATTCACGAAGGAGTGCCGCCAACGAAGCCGCAAACGGATTGTCTGTGCTGAATCTTAATGTAATCGTTTCCATTTTGTCATAATTTTCCGCCTGCAAATATAAACATTTTTCCTTAATTCAAGGTTTTTGTTACCCTATCGCTTTATTTTGTACTTTTGCACAAAATTCAAAATCCAACAAAGATGAACGGCACCTTATATATTTACAACAGCCTCTCGCGCTGCAAGCAACCTTTCAAACCTTTGAACGCCCCACATGTGGGCATGTATGTCTGCGGTCCCACCGTTTATGGCGATGCACACCTAGGCCACGCGCGTCCAGCCATCACTTTCGACTTGGTTTTCAGGTATTTGCAGCATCTTGGCTACAAAGTCCGCTATGTGCGCAACATCACCGACGTGGGTCACTTGGAGCACGATGCCGATGAAGGCGAGGACAAAATCGCAAAGAAAGCCCGCCTCGAACACCTTGAGCCGATGGAGGTGGCGCAATATTACACCAACCGCTATCACGCCGCGATGGACAAACTGAACGTGCTGCGCCCCTCGATTGAGCCACACGCTTCGGGACACATCATCGAACAGATTGCGATGGTGCAGAAGATCCTCGACCACGGCTATGCCTACGTCGAAAACGGCTCGGTGTATTTCGACATCGAGAAATATAACAAGGAGCACCCCTACGGCATCCTCTCGGGACGCAACTTCGAAGAAATGCTCAACACCACGCGCGAACTGAGTGGTCAGGAGGAGAAACACAACCCCGTCGATTTCGCATTGTGGAAAAAGGCTGAGCCTAAGCACATTATGCGCTGGCCTTCGCCTTGGAGCGACGGTTTCCCGGGCTGGCACATGGAGTGCTCGGCCATGGGTTGCAAATATCTCGGCGAGACCTTCGACATCCACGGTGGCGGCATGGATCTCATGTTCCCTCACCACGAGTCGGAGATTGCGCAAAGCGTGGCGGCCAACGGCAAGCAGCCTGTCACCTATTGGATGCACAACAACATGATCACCATCGGCGGACAAAAGATGGGCAAGTCGCTCGGCAACTTCATCACCCTTGATGAGTTCTTCAACGGCAGCCACATCAATGCCAAGGGCGAAGAGATGATTGCGCAGCCCTACAGCCCCATGACCATCCGCTTCTTCATCCTGCAAGCCCACTACCGCAGCACCTTGGACTTCTCAAACGAAGCCCTACAAGCCGCCGAAAAGGGCTACAACCGCCTGATGGAAGCCGTGAAAGCCGCCAAGACCTTGAAAGCCACCGATGGCGCACAACCGCTTGACATCCAAAAGATTGTGGATGCCTGCTATGATGCCATGAACGACGACTTCAACAGCCCCATCGTCATCGCGAACCTCTTTGAGGCCGTGCGCATCGTGAACACCGTGAAGGACGGCAAGGCACAAATCAACGCCGAGGAACTGGCTTTGCTCAACAAATTGTTCCAAGATTTCGTTTTCGACATTCTCGGCCTCGTGGAAAGCAATGCCTCTGACGGCAGCGGTGCCCTCGTCGATGGCCTGATGCAAACCATCATCGACATCCGCAAGCAAGCCCGCGCCAACAAGGACTGGGCCACTTCAGACAAGATTCGTAACGAATTAGCCAAACTTCACATCACTTTGAAGGACGGCAAGGAAGGCACGAGTTGGGTTGTGGATTAAGATACTTAACCCCAAAAAATCAATAATATGGCATACAAATTCAAAAATCTCGTCTTCGAGGGCGGCGGCGTGAAAGGCATTGCCTACGTGGGTGCCCTCGAAGTCCTTGAAAGAGAAAAAATCCTGAAGAACATCCAGCGCGTGGCTGGTACATCAGCGGGCGCGATGGTTGCCGTTCTCGTCGGATTGGGCTACAACACCGAAGACCTGAGAAACATCCTTTGGAACCTCGATTTCAAGGAATTCATGGATAGTTCTTGGGGCTTCATCCGCAATACCAGTCGCTTGCTCAACGATTTCGGCTGGTACAAAGGCGACTTTTTCCGCAAGTTGATGGGAAACTATATCAAAGAAAAGACTGGCAACAGCGAATCCACGTTTGAGGACATCTACAAACTCAAGAAAGAAGGTTATCCATTCAGGGATATTTTCCTGATTGGCAGCAACTTGTCAACAGGTTTTTCCGAAATTTTCTCCCACGAACACACGCCAAACCTTTGCGTGGCCGATGCCGCCCGAATCTCCATGTCCATCCCTCTGTTTTTCGCTGCCGTGCGCGGTATGCGTGGCGATGTTTATGTGGACGGCGGTCTGTTAGACAACTACTCCATCAAGGTCTTCGACCGTCTGAAATATGTGAAAACCAATCATGTACGCACCGAGTATTACGAAGAAATCAACGAAACGCTCAAGGACAAGCCCCGCAAAATATCCGATTATGTCTACAACAAGGAAACGTTAGGATTCCGTTTGGACTCCGAAGCCGAAATTGCCATGTTCCGCGATAATGCAGAACCTCCCATCCGGGAAATCGAGGATTTCTTTGACTACACAAAGGCTTTGCTGAATACCCTCATCGACTTCCAAAACAATGTGCATTTGCACAACGACGACTGGCAGCGCACGATTTATATCGACTCGTTGGGCGTCAGCTCCATCGACTTCAACATTAAAGACGAAAAGAAGGAGGAACTTGTGCAATCAGGCATCAAGCACACGGAAAAATATCTGGATTGGTTCAACGATGAATCGGAGAAGGCCAACAAATGAGCCTCACTCGCCGAAATCCACTTCCTTCAGGAGGTTGCCCTGCTCGTCGTAGAATTTCCACTTGCCGCAGTGCTTGCCTTCCTTGTAGAAACCTTCTTGGTACAGGTTGCCGTTTTCTTGCCAAACCGTAGCCTCGCCCGTGCGCAGCCCGTTGCTGAAAAAGCCAATACTTTGCACGCGCCCGTCAGGAAAATAGGCCTTCCATTTCCCCTCCATCTTGCCGTCTTTCATGCCGCCTTCCATCTTCACCTGCCCCGACTCGTAATACTCGCTTTCCTTCACGCAGTTGTTGTGTTTATCGAAATAGCGAACCACCTGCGGCTGTCCGTTGGGATACGAAACCATCACTTTTTCAGTCAATTGCGCCGTGCAAGAGGCCAAAAACAACATCGTGCAAAAAACAAGGAATATCTTTCTCATTTTCAGTTTGTTTTATCTGTTAAACACCAGTCTTTCTCCCCGAATTACATCGTGGAACTCACCGTTTTCATACACCAAATTGCCGTTCACGAAGGTGTGCGAAACGCGGGAACGAATCCACATGCGCTTGTAGGGCGTCCAATGGCATTTGGTGAACTCGTTGGCGGTCGAAATCACATGTCGGTCGTTCAAATCCACGAGAGCCAAATCAGCGTGATAGCCTTCGCGGATGAAGCCCCGGCGGTCGATTTGATACAAAATGGCCGGATTGTGGCACAACCACTGCACCACTTGCGGGAATGTCAGCATACCATCAAGAACCCATTCGAGCATCACTTCCAACGAATGTTGGATGGACGCAAATCCAGACTTGCTCGTGAAATAGTTGCCCGTGTATTTCTCGTTGCGGCGATGCGGCGCGTGGTCGGAGGCGATGGTGTCAATCAGTCCGATTTGTAAGGCTTCCATCAGCTCAACCTTGTTCTTTTCCGACTTGATGGCCGGATTGCACTTGATGCTGAATTTCATTTTCCGGTAGTCATCGTCGCAAAAACGCAAGTAATGCGGGCAAGTTTCCGCCGTTATCTTTTTGTCTTTCAACGGAATGTCATTCCTAAACAATTCCAATTCCTTTGCCGTGGAAACATGCAAGATATGGAGTTTGGCATCCGTTTTCAAAGCCAAATCGACGGCCTTTGAGGATGACAGGTAACAAGCCATTTCGGTGCGAATCTTGGGATGCAAAGGGGCTTTTGGCTCCACGATGTCCCTTTCCACCATCTCTGCATACAATTCTGAGTTGTGCTTGATAAGTTCCTCGTCCTCGCAATGCGCGGCAATCAGGCAAGGCGACTCCTTAAATATGGCTTCCAAAACCTCATCCTTATCGACAAGCATATTGCCCGTGCTACTGCCCATAAAAACCTTGATGCCACAGACTTTCTTTGGGTCGGTTTTCACGATTTCCGAAAGGTTGTCATTAGTCGCGCCGAGATAGAAAGAATAGTTTGCCAACGACTTCTCGGCGGCAAGGTCAAACTTCTGTTGCAGAAGCTCTTGCGTAGTGGTTTGAGGGTCAGTGTTGGGCATGTCCATAAACGAGGTCACGCCACCGGCCACGGCTGCATGGCTTTCGGTGTAGATGTCCCCCTTGTAGGTCAAGCCCGGTTCACGGAAATGCACATGCTCGTCGATGATGCCCGGAATGAGGTATTTGCCTGTGGCGTCAATCTCATGCGCCAGTTCCATGTCAAAACCTGTAATCTGGTCCGTCGAGGGGTTGTCCCCTTCCCTAATAATCTTGGCAATCTTGCCGTCCGAAACAAAAACACTTGCCACGAAGGTTTGGCCTTCGTTGACAAGTGTCGCATTTTTAATAAGATAGTTCATTTTCTCGGTTTTATCTTTCCTGTCAAACCCCTCCAACGCAGATTGATGACCCCGAAAACGGCTTCCTTGAAGATACCTTTGCTCATCTTCGACTGACCTTCGCGGCGGTCGGTGAAGATGATGGGCACTTCCTCAATCTTGAAGCCAAGTTTCCAAGCGGTGTATTTCATCTCAATTTGGAAGGCATAGCCAACGAACTTGATTCTATCCAAGTCGATGGTTTCGAGCACTTTGCGCGTGTAGCACACAAAGCCTGCAGTGGTGTCGCGCACCTGCATCCGCGTGACAAAGCGGACGTATGCCGAAGCGTAATACGACATCAAGACGCGACCCATCGGCCAATTGACCACATTGACACCCGTCTTATAGCGCGACCCGACAGCCAAATCAGCACCATTGGCGCAAGCATCGTGCAGTCGCGACAAGTCGTCGGGATTGTGAGAGAAGTCGGCATCCATCTCGAAAACATACTGATAATCACGCTCCAAAGCCCACTTGAAGCCCGTGATGTAAGCCGTTCCAAGACCCAACTTGCCCGCCCTTTGAATCATAAACAGGCGGTCGCCGAACTCTGTCATTAGCGTTTTCACGATGTCGGCGGTGCCGTCGGGGCTGTTGTCGTCGATAATCAGAATATCGAACGCCATCGGCAAGTTGAAGACGTAGCGAATGATGTTCTCGATGTTCTCTTTCTCCTTGTAAGTCGGGATGATGACCAAATTCTCTGACATAAACCAAGTTCGTTTTCCTATCAACGCGCAAAGGTAATGAAAATTGCAGACAAAACGACAGAAATGCAGAAAATTGATTTTGCCAACATTGAGGAACACCCTTATAGTTGCTCCAAATCTCCGATTTTTTCATAGATTTGGAGCAAGTATAGGCTATAGTCGCTCCAAATCTCGAATTTTTTGCATGATTTGGAGCAAGTATAAGCACCTTATGGCAACTTGAACAGGTCGTCCATCATGACTTCGCTTTGCGCCATGCCCCAATATTTGTTGTGCGTAAGCCCAAAGGTGGTGATGAACGTCAGGTGAAGCGCAGCCTTGGTTTTCGTATGGTGTCGAAAGACTGACATCTTGGTTCTCAGGCGTTTGCTGTAGTCGTCGGTGATGGTGTAGGAATGTTTGCTGTATTTCATCTCGCAGATGTTAATCACATCGTCGGCGCGGCTCAAAAGCAGGTCGATTTGTGCGCCTTCCCACTCGGTTTCGTCCTCGTCCACCATGGGTTTCGTACTCCATCCGTAGGCATTAGTCAAAACGCCAGAAATCCCTAACTTCTTCTTAATCTGCGGAATATGATGCAGGCAAACCCGCTCGAAGGCATAGCCTGCCCAAGCGTCGTGGGTATGTTCGTCGAGGTTGCTCCAATATTGGCCGTCTTGCCCCGAATGTTTGGCCACGAAGCGAAGATGGAACAAGGTGAACAAGTCGGTGAGTTGATACAACATGCCCTTCGACTTCCTCCCCATCGAGGAATAGGAGCGGATGAAATCGCAGAGTTGCAAGTCTTTCAAGGTCTTGGTCAATGCGCCGCCCGAAGGCAGTTTGAGCGCTTCCTTCAACTCCTGTTGCGTCATGCCTTTCCCGTTCTCGACCAATTCCTCAACCACCTGACGGGCCATCGTGGAGTCCTTGAACAGCGAGCGGAACAGGAAATTGTATTCCGTGCGCAGCGGTGCGCCATCGGCGAAAAAGAGCCTGTCGATGTTTTGGGCGAAGGTGAGGTTTTTGTCGAGCATGTCTATATAATAAGGTATGCCGCCGAAAATCATGTAGGCCTCGGTGATTTGGTAGCGCGTCCAAACGATGCCTTTCTGCTCCAACTGCGCCTCCATCTCGCCCAAGGTGAACGGCGCAAGATAGATGGTGCGCGAACAGCGGTTGTAAAGTCCGCCCTTGTCGCCAATGACCTTGTTCATCATCCACGAGGTGGAACTGCCGCAGATGAAGAGTTTCAGCCCGTCGCGGGTGGATGCCCAAGTGTTCCAGAAATAGCTGAAGGCCGTCAGGAACTTGGACTTGGGCGTGTCCATCCAAGGCAACTCGTCGAAAAACACGACGATGCGTTCTTTTCTGAGGCTGCCCAAATAGGCTTGAAGCTGCTCGAAAGCCTCAAACCAGTTGGTTGGCCGCCGCAAGTCTTGCCCCGACCGTTTTTGCAACTCCCTCTGAAACAGCGACAACTGCACCACCATTGGGGTTTCGTAACTGCCGGTGAACATGAAGTCGAACTCGTTGTGGAAAAACTCCCTGATGAGGAAGGTCTTCCCCACCCTGCGGCGGCCATACACCGCCACCATTCGTGCCTCGCGCTGTTCGCAAACCGATTCAAGCAGTTGTTGCTCATACTTCCGTCCTATGATTTTGTTGTCGTTCATGGCTTTATCTCCTTGATTCACGCCGCAAAGATAAATCTTTTTTCAGAACGACACCCTTATACTCGCTCCAAATCTCCGATTTTTTCATAGATTTGGAGCAAGTATAGGCTATAGTTGCTCCAAATCTTGGAATTTTACGAGGTTTTAGACACATTTTGTTACGGCTGCCGCAACGCAAAACAAAAAAAGCCTGCCCGAAGGCAGGCTTTTCAATATCAAAACTCACGGAGTCTTATTCCCCTTTTCTCGCATTGCAAATGCTGATACTCGCGGCTCCCGAATCGCAAATTCAGGAAAACGGGGACTTTCCATAATCTCTTTATCTGACAAACCTTTTGTAATACTTATTACGGCCACATAATATGTCAGGAATGTCGCACGGAGGCCAAACCGATCCCTCGTAACACTCTACATCAGGCAAATCTTTAACATACGCATCGGTTCCGCTTATCGTCCAAACTCTCCAATTTACATCGGCATTATTGTGAACCACTTTCCTCACAATTTCACTTATTTCCGTGAAAAACACGATGTCGGATATATCAGGTATGGGCTGTTTGCCAATTTTCTGCCACCCGAAAAACTTCACTCCGGCAGCAACTGTGGTATGAATGTAAAAATCCACTTCTTTTAGCGTTTCATCTTTAAAGACACTTATTACATTTCCATTCAATTGATTGATGTCGTTACAGATATATTGGAAATATCGTTTCCCTTTTTCCGTTTCTATGGAGAATATGTCTCCTTGTTTGATTACAACTCTTTTCATGTTTATGGTAATGTTGAAACTTGTATATTAAAACTATTCCATCTTGATAGGTTTTCATCGGCTGCAAAGGTAGGGAATTTTATGGGTTTTGGACATAATATTTTTTGCAGTTGCCGCAATGCGCCCCATCGGCTGCCGCGATGCAAAACAAAAAAAGCCCACCCGAAGGCAGGCTTTTCAATATCAAAACTCACGGAGTCTTATTCCCCTTTTCTCGCATTGCAAATGCTGATGCTCTCTGCTTCCGAATTTGGAAATTCGGGTCTTACAAATCAGGCATCTCTTTCATGTATTTATTGTAAGCTAAATCTTTACCACAAATGACATCCATTATACGACTTGGAGGATAAACTGAACCCGCTTCACATCTGTATCCAGGCAATTCCTTCACGATTTTTTCATTACCGCTAACCGTCCATATTCTCCAGTTTGCATCTTGGTTTTTAAACACGTACAACTTAGCAGCCATATCAACATCCGTAAAGAAAACCACATTAGAAATGTCTGGCACAGGACCATTGCCGACTTTCACCCATCCGTACTGCTTTACTCCAATGGAGATGATTGTATGGAGATAGAATTCGACATCAGTCATGGTATCGTCCTTAAACACACGAATAACATTTCCATTCAACTGATACGCATCTTTGCAAATGTATTGGAAATATCGTTTCCCTTTTTCCGTTTCTATGGAGAATATGTCTCCTTGTTTGATTACAACTCTTTTCATGTTTATGGTAATGTTGAAACTTGTATTGGTTTGTCGTTTCGTTTATTCCACCACAACATTCTTCACTTCCCAAGTCGGGCACTTATCTTGCGATGCCTCACTTGTGTACTTGAAAGCAATGGTCACAGCATGGTTGACAAAGGCTGTCAAATCAATCGTTGTGGTAACGAATGACCAACTGCCATCGTTGACTGGCCATTGGTCAAATACCAACTCTGACCAATCGGCACTCGCAATTTCTCCATCAAAGTTATTAGACACCATGACATGGATTCTACCTTCAGGATTGGCGTAATTGATTGCTTGCTCGAATGTCAATACCGCTGAACCAACATTGGACAGGTCAATTTTCGGAGAAACCAACCAACTTTCAGCCTTATATGGAGTGTTACTCTTAAATGAACTTGCTTTCATGTGCTTGCGGGAAGCGTCATGCGTCCAAACGTAGGTAAGCTCAGAAGGAAGCAATACGTCATGGATTGTAAACTGGCCTTGCCCATTGGCGAAAGATTCAGAGAAGATTCCCGTTCCCGGTGTGGGAGGCGTGGGTGGCGTATCACCACCTTCAAGCACGAAGTCGGCCTCGGTGCCACCGCTGTCGCGCAAACCAGCCTGTCCGAAATACTTGCGGAGTTTGCCGTTCACTGCCAAATGCTTGCCCAAGTTGCCCGGATTGTCCATCAGGTTGACTTGCGTACGTAACGGCTTGCCCGCAGGCAGGTTGACGATGATGCAGTTGGCAATCTCACGGCAAGCGGCATCGTCGGCAATCACCACATTGGTGGCCAAGTCGAAGGGGGCACTCCAATTGATGTCGGCATTGCTTGTGACCGAACTCAAACCCGCCTTCACGGCACCCACGATATAGCCATGCACCCATGCAATAGGCTCTTCACTTTGCAAACCGATACCAGCGGCCACATTATACGGGTCGTCGGCAGTACCACTGCCCGCGGTGTCGGAGGTGTCACACCTGCCCCTTCTTGAACCGTGATGCTCTGGATTTCAATCGTTCTCGATTGTGAAGCGGTTGAAGTGTATTTAATGGCCACCGTCACATTCTGACCAATAAATTCATTTAAACTCGTTTCAACGGTTTGGAAATCATTGAAATTCGCTGTGTTCGGATAAGTCGTCTGCATATTTTTCCAAGTGGCTGAAGACGGGTCATTGCCATAGACGTAATCCGTGGAGACTTGCAACGACACATCGCCATTGTCGGCATTCTGATACTGAGCGGAATAGGTCACCGAAACTTTGGCTTCGCTCACATTAGTGACAGCCACAGGCGAAGAAATGAGCCAGTCTTCATTGGCATTGGAGCCACCAGAGTAACCCGTCATCTTGGCCGTATGATAATCAATCATCCACGACTGCGGTCCCAACACATCGTAAGTCATATAGGTTCCAAACTCCTCCGTAAATGATTGCGTGTAAGGCATAGTTTGCAACTCACCGCCAGTGCCCGGTCCGGGAGGAGGCGTCGGGCCACTACCTTCTTGGATACAGATGCTCTGCACCTCAATGGTGCCAGCCTTGTTACTATCTGAACGATATTTTACGGCTACACAAACCTTCTTACCAACGAATTGGGAGAGGTCGAGTGTGGTAGTAGCGAAATCATTCCAGTTGTTGCCCTCTGTCCACGAAGCGGGAACTTGCGTCCAATTGGCATTGGTCGGGTCGCCAGAGGTGTAGTCAGAGGAAACCCAAACGGTAACATCTTCATTCACATTGTTGAAATAGCGGGCAATATAGGACATCGTCATGCTGGCACTCGAAACATTCTCCAAAGAGAACTTGGCCGAAATCAGCCAGTCTTCATTTTCATAGTTCGTGCTGTTTTCATAACCCGTCATCTTGGCAGTGCTGTAGTCAATCTCCCAATGTTGGGCACCCTTTACATCGTATGTCGTGTAGGATCCAAACGAAGAGGCAAAAAACTCACAATACGGCAAGTCATTGGCGCCGCCCGGGACATAGCCGTCAAACTCCAACTCGCGAGCCGAGCGGATGACGAGTTGCCAAGTGCTGTTGTAAACCGTGGCAATGGCCGTCAAATTGCCAATACCTTGCGGCAGCGAGTCGTTGGCAAAGTTAGCGTAGTTGCTCGTGCGCACGATGACATTGCTTGAAGGGTTCATAGGATCAATCAAGGTACGATTGCCGTATGTGGTGGGGTCGGCAAAAGTGTTCTGCTCGGTGAACTTCACATTCTCCAATCGCACCAAACCCGCGAGGTATTTGCCTTGGGTAATCTCATCGATGGTGGCCAAAGCAGGCTCAATCGGCTTGTTGTTGGCCAAAATAACGATGTGTCCGTCGGCCTCGAAGTTGCTCAACTGGGGCAGGTTGTTGTACATCGCGTAAGTCACATCCTTCAGGTAGATGCGGACGGAATCACCAATGCGAACACCGCTAACGGCTTCCAAATACAGCTCGATGGCGGCACCTGTGGCACGGTCTTGCATGAAAGCGGCCTTGTAGAGGTTGCCCGACACCTCGTCGGCAGTGATGATGCCATACACCGAAGCGTCTTCATTGAAAACGGTGCCCGGCTCCAAGGCAAGAATTTCACTGATGGTGTAAACCCTTCCTATCGGCAGGTCTTGGATAGGCGGTTGCGGATACTCTTTCTTGCAAGCTGTGAACAATGTGCCCACCAAGGCAAGAAGCAGAAATGCGTTGAATACTCTGTTTTTCATATCGTTGTGTGTTTAATTGTTAATCGTTGATTTGTTTAATTGTTTGGCTATCAGCAGTCAGCTATCAGCAGTCAGCAAGCTGGCTAACGGCCAATAGCCAAAAGCCAACGGCCTACTTCCTAACCGTTATACTGACAAAGAAATTCGTTCCGTACATATAGGAAACCTTGTCGGGGAACATGTCGGGGTTGTTGGCGTTGAAACGGAGTTGCTCATAGCCATAAAGGATGGTGCTCTTGTTGTTGAGCAAGTTGTTGACGCTCAAGTTGAAGAGGAAATAATACCCTTTGTAACGCTTCGAGAAACCGCCGTAGAAGTCGAGGGTGAAGGCGGGCTTCAGCGGGGCTTCGTCCAGGACAAGAGGAATGCGGATGTCGCCTTGGGCGTAGTGCAACATGCCTTCCTCGGTGTGGTTATATGGGTTCACGTCAAAGTACATATTGGCCATATAGTTTCCGTTGAGGCTCACCCACCAGTATTTCGGCGAGTTATATTTGATGCCCAACGAGGCCACGGTTTCAGGTCCAGCGGAAACATGGTAGTCCTTCAGGTAAGCCACGCTGTTTTGGATGTAAGCCGTGGTGTTGTTGTCGTCATAGACCGAGAAAATCGGGTTGTTGTCATACGCATGGATGCCGTTGGCCGCTGCCGCCTGCAAGGTGATGGTCGGGGTGACGTTCCACTCCGCACCCATTTCCACGCCGATGCTCTTTTGGTTGATGTCGGTCATGATGAAGTTGATGAATTCGCTGGTGTAAGAGTTGGCGCTGGTGGTGGTGTTCTGGAACACGTTTTCGCAATAGAAGCTGCGGTTCCAGATGAGGTTTCTGTAAGCGTAGTGATAACCAGTCAAACGGAACTTGAACTCGGGCGAGCGATAGAGGTAACTCAAATCCATAGCCAAAATGCGCTCGCTCTTGAGGTCGCCTTCCACAACGGTATGGCGGGTGCGCGGCGAAATGTAAATGTCCCTGAACTGTGGGGCTTGGGTCATTAAGGCCATATTGGCCACAAGGTGGTTACGTCCGTTGATGGCATAGGTCACACCAGCCTTCAAACTTGGGTCGAAGAAGTTGTGCATCTTGTCCTTGCCGTAGGAATTGTCGGCGAAAGAGCCGCTTTTCCACAAGCCTTCACGCCAGATTTGGGTGAACTCGGCCTGCAAGCCCAAATAAAGGTCGAAGTTGCCGACGAGCCAGTCGATTTGGTCCCAAATGCGGCCATAGTTGCGGTTGGCGTAGTAGTTGTAGCCGATGATGTCGCCCACCTTGGCCACATGGTTGGGATTGAGCAGGTTGGTTTGGCACTCGTCGGATTCGAGGTTTTCGGCATACTTATTAATATCATAGTAGTAATCGCCGCCAAGCAGGTCGTTGATGCTTTCGTAGTAATGCGTCCGCGAAGCACTCACTGCGAAGCCGCCCGTCATGATCAAGTTGGGCAAGAACTCATGCTTGAAATAGGTGGCGTTGCCCATTTGGCGCTTGTCGTAGTGACGCTCCGCAAGGATGTACTTGGAGGCTTTGCCCGTAACCGTATTGCCTTCTTGACCATTGGCGTTCTGCACGGTGAAGAGGTGGTTACGATTAGCGTTGTACAAGGCATCCCAATCGATTTGCGTGACCTTCGGGTCGCGGTTCATCCAAATGGCAAACTGGTTTTCTATTTCCGCCGTGCTGTGGGCGTTGGTTTCATAATAACTTGGCAGGTTCTTGTAATAGTCGGGACGCGGGTCTTTGGCCTCACCCCATTCGAGCGAAGTCTGGCTGCCCGGACCGCTGAAATAGTATATCGAAGTGTTGAACTCGGTGCGTTTGTTGGGCGTCCAATACCAAGTGAGTTGCGCCATGGGCTGATGATAGGTGCTCACGCGCGAGTTGCGGATGACCTGCTTGCCGTTGGCATCCACCGTCTGATAGCCCCAATTGGGGTTATAATAGTTCGTGCCGACGAGGTCGTAAATCTCTTGCACCACGGGAGCCGAACCGCCACGTTGCGAGGGTGCGCCAAACACGGTGAGGTCGAGGCTGTGTTTGTCGTTGATTTTCTTCTCCACGGAGAGGAAGTAACTGTAGGCCTGATAGAAAGTGCCCTCGGTATAGCCCTTGCCCGCATAACGCCCGCTTGCGGCAGCCATCATATACCAGCCGTTGCCCATCTCGCCCGTGCCGATGGAGGCCATGGCGCGGTGGTTGTAGGAACGGTTGCTGAAGGCATAACTCAGCGAAACCTGCTTGCGATACTGCGAGGCGCGTGTTGAATAAGCTGTGAGGCCACCGAGACCGCCAAAGCCCGCACCCGTCCTGCCGAGGCCTTCAACGAGAATCGAGTTGCGGAAAGCGTCGTTCAGTCCGCCCCAATTGGAGAAGACGGGACGTCCCGTCTCAGGGTCATTCATCAGGATGCCGTTGATCATCACATCGCTGTACTTCGAGTCATTGCCGCGCACACGGTAGCGCAGCGAGCCAAAGTTGTAGGCCGCGATGCTATTGAAAACGTCACGCGACGAGTTGAGCAAAGTCGAGGCATCGTTGACCGAGGTGGATGTTTCCTCGAAGTCGGAATCCATCAGGATCACCGTCGGCACTTCGTTCTGATTGAGGTCAGTAGTGTCGATAGTTTGAGCCGTCATTCGCCCAACCAGCAACACTGCGACCGTTAAAAATAGAAATTTCTTCATATTGAACTTGTTATGATTTTCATCGTTACAAAAGTGAAATTAACGGGCAAATGTAGGAAAAAGATTGATGGGTTGGGAATTTTTTGTTGGGATTTTTGGGAAAAGCCGAAAGAAATCTTCTTTTCAAACCAAAGACACGCCCAAACAATGATTTAACAAGTTGAAGATTCATCCCAAAAATGTTGGAATGTTGGCGACAAAACGAAAATCTTTGTATTTTTGCCGTATCAATCCTAAAACAACCCCCAAGATGGACGACAACAGACTCATCAGATTCGACTGGGCTGCGAAGCGTATGTTGCGCGACAAGGCCAACTTCGGCGTGCTCGAAGGCTTGGTTACCGTGCTCCTCAACGAGCCTATCCACATCGTGGAACTGCTGGAAAGCGAGAGCAACCAAGACGACCCGCAGGACAAGTTCAACCGCGTTGACATCAAAGCCAAGAACAGCAAGGGTGAAATCATCATCGTCGAGATACAGCAGACGCGCGAGTTGTACTACCTTGAGCGCATCCTCTATGGCGTGGCGCGCACCATCACCGAGCACATCGAATTAGGCAAGGAATACGACCACGTGAAGAAAGTCTATTCCATCAACATCCTCTATTTCGACCTCGGCAAAGGCAAGGATTACCTCTACCACGGCACCACTACGTTCCGAGGAGTACACACCAACGATATCTTGGAAATCACGACCAAAGACGAGAACGCCTTGCGAATGAGGACCCCCGAAGAGATTTTCCCCGAATATTTCCTTATCCGAGTGAACGAGTTCAACGCCGTTGCCAAGACCCCACTTGAGGAGTGGCTCGACTACCTGAAGAACGCCCACATCAAGGAAGACACCACGGCACCAGGATTGCAGGAAGCTCGGAAGAAGTTGCAGTATCTGAAAATGGACAGCGAGGAGCGGAAAGCCTATCAGCGTCAGATGGAGAATTATATGTACCAAGACAGCGTCTTTGCTGCTGCACATTTGGATGGCTGGACAGAAGGCAAAGCGCAAGGCGTGGCAGCAGGATTAGAGGAAGGGATGGCCAAAGGCAGAGCAGAAGGGATGGCCAAAGGTAGAGCAGAAGGGATGGCCAAAGGTAGAGCAGAAGGTAGAGCAGAAGGTAGAGCAGAAGGTAGAGCAGAAGGTAGAGCAGAAGCCAACCTCGAAACTGCCCGCAAGCTGAAAGCCATAGGCGTGGATTTGGAGGTTATCGCAAAAGGGACAGGATTAACGGTTGAAGAAATCAGCAGACTTTGAGGTTGTGTTTTTGACACAAAGAAAGACAAAACCACTTTTGCCGCCTAATCATAATGCAAAAGCCGTGTCAACGACTTGGAGTTGCACCTTTGCCATCAGCATCGCCGAGACCACTAACAGTAGGAATTTCTTCATATTGAATGTATTATGATTTTTCATTGCTTTTAACAAAAGGAATTTAACGGGGTAATGTAGAAAAAAGATTGATGGAGGGAATTTTTTGTTGGGATTTTTGGGAAAAAAGAAATCTACAATTTCAATCCATTAATTATTTCCATCCCATCTGTTTGCGAATCTCTACACACACTTCATCAAATCGTTCTTGCTCTTTGACCCATTCAGGGAGGTCACAATTCATCCAACCAATCACTTTCAACATTTCATCGTGGATTTCTTCCACTCTATCCAAATTCCAACAAATTGATTCATTATGAAATATCCTGTTTCGGAAACGTCGAAATAAGTTCAAAGGGGTTGAAACGTTTTCAAAAAATTGCTTGCTACCTTCCATTTTATTTGTACTTTTGCCTCGCAGTCCCGGGCGTTCCTCTCCCAGATATTCAGATGCTGGTGATGAATCCGGGTTTTTTATTGCCTTTTTGTGATTGCAAAAATAGGAATTTTCCTTTTCAATGAAGAGAACTTCTGCTTATTTCTTCAAATGCCTGACCCCAACCATCCGTTCCACATATTACTTGAAGCATTTTCCAGATACCATTGGCGCGCTTTAGCGTTGTAGTCAATTCTTGTATGCGGTGAGTTGACGAGTATTTACTCTTCGTTGGATTCGTGCATTAGCCTCAGTTATTCTATTCTTTCGTATGGATAAACATTCTTAAAATTTCTGTTTAAATAAGAGCCTATTGATGGCGCATTATCCAATGCTTCATATTCCATAGCAGGCACATTATTATATTTATAAAGTGAACCATTTAAAAATCTTACATATACAATTTGATTGGCATCATCATAGCCTAATTCGGCTACATTGGAAGAACTAACTGGGTGCATTTCTGGGTATTCCATATTTTGACTTTTAATGTTTATTTTTTATTTTTTGATTTCTCCAATTCTCAAGTAATTGTTTGTAAGTGTCTATTGTAATGTTCTTATCTTCACTCCATTTTTCGGAAACATTAGGGTCAGAACCTTTCGGGGCATCTGCTAGTTTATAGAATTGAATACGCGATGGAATTCTAACACCTTCACCCGAAACAATTCCTTCACCAGTTCTTAAACTCGGTAACAAATCAACCATTGTTTGCAATTCATCTTGAATAGCACCACGTATATAATTTCTGTCTTTAGCATTATTCATACGCAAAGCTATTATTGTTCCACATTGACTAAGAACTGTTTCGTCTAATTCCGAAGGTCGTTGGGTTACTAATGCCAATCCAACCCCATATTTACGTCCCTCTTTGGCTATTGTTTGTACTGTTCTTGAAGAAATAGATTTTTCACCAGCCTTTAAATAATTATGTGCCTCCTCTAAAACAATCAACAAAGGTTGCTCTTTTCCTCCGTTTGGCAGATCTTGCCCCCAAAAAAGAGCATCGTAAATAATTTTCAACAAAGTACCCGATACAGAAATCATTATTTCATTAGGGATTCCAGAAAGATCAAGTATTGTTATCGGCTTGTCACTTCCCAACCATTCAAATAGCAAATCACTCAAGTCCTTTTGCACTTTTCCATCTAAATTAGGTGCATAATCTCCTGGGGCAAACAAAAAACTATATGTTGAATCTTTTAGCTTTAACCTTATACTATCCAAAAACCCAAGTATTCCTTTTGCTTGATTATTTAGGAACGGAGAACCACCGCCAGCTGCGGCAGGTTGGTATATGTTCGATACTAAATCATCTGCATTTCCTTCTTGGAGTTTATCAGTTATTGTTTCAGGCTTACTTCGTTCTTTGTATGTTTGTCTTTCAAAATCGTCTAATTCAAACCATAGTTGCTTTATACTAAATGGAATTGGAGTATCTTGCGTTATAAGTTCCTCTTCAATTTGAATATCATTCTCTTTGGCTGCTTTAATTTTTGCCTCAACCAGTTTGGTTCTAAAATATTCGCGATTCTGATCTGTTAAATTTCCTGTGAAAATGCTCATTAATTCATTAAATGGCAAGGCCCAAAACGGCACATTAAGTTCCTTTTCCCCTTTACCAATATCAGCGCGTATTTTATAAACAGTACTTTGAAACTTCAAAACGCTATTGTATTCACCATGTGGATCAATCACCAATATCCTCGAACTCTTAAATCCCTTATCTGCAATCGCTTTTAATAATACACCAACAGCATTAGATTTGCCACTTCCTGTTGAACCTAAGATTGCACAATGCCTAGAAACCAGTTTGTTTAAATCAATCTTTGCGTTCAAACTTTCCGATATACTAATATTGCCAACATCTATAGAATTGGTTTCATTATATCCTCCATAAATAATATTTAAATCCTCAATAGTAACCAAATGAACCTTATCACCCGTAGTAGGAGACTGAAAAACACCTCTTTCAAATTTCCGACCAATCTGTTCCCCAATCAATGCAATAGTCAAGAATTGACGGTTATCCCATTTTGAAAAATCGAGATTTTCTTCTTCAATTTTTAGCCTTTCTGGAATTGCTGCTGCTCCTATTTGGGTTACAATTCCATACAGGTTTGCATACCCCAACGGAACTTTCAGAAACGATCCAATTTGACCTATTCTATAAACAATTCCATTTATGACAGGCATATTGGACTTAATTGTATCAAACAATTGAACGGATATAGTATTCCCGCTAACGCTAATAATTTCTCCGACCTCTGTTTGTCTATTATTCATAACTTTACAATTAATTTGAAACAATCATACTTTTCAGAAAAGCAACAAATTTTGAAAAATCAGGAATTGTCAATTCACCCTCACCAGTCCATTTTTGAGTGAGCTCTTTCCCTTTTTCATCGGCTGTGTCAGAGTGAGCATCTTCGTCAAAAAACTTATCAATGTTGATAGAGTCATCCTTATCTGGTTCTCTTTTCAACTTCCATTTTCCATATACACCACCAATTACTGCTGACCGAGACGCAAAAACAGACATTTTACTATTAGATATGGCCATTTTTGCCAAAGCCGAATCTTCTGTAAATGAATATTCTTTTTTATCCTCCTTCCAAACAATATCATACAAAAGAACATAAACATGACCTAATGGATTCATAGACAAAGCCGTATTAATCCTTTCATTGATATGCTCATCACCAAAAGAATAACCACAAACAATGAGAACAGTATCGTCTTGCTTAATGAAATTAGTCAATCTATCTCCCAAAGCAGTATACGGTTGTTTCCTTGATTGATCATATTTAAGAGTTGAAGGATAAATAAGAATATCCGTTTCATCAGGATTAGTCCTAACAACCTTTTTTATTTTTTCATCATAGTGCCACCCTAATGAACCATGTATTTTCCACAACTTTGTTTGTTTAGGCATAAAACAAAGATCATCAACCGATTGTCCATCAAAGAATGGTTTATAACTTCCAGTAAAACCATCATAATAAGGCAGACTATTATATTCAAAAGCTATTTCAAACAAATAATCATAGTTAGTCGTAAACACTTCAACTGCGGTTTTGCGATCTGCTTTTTGTATCCATTCTGCAAAAGCAGTATGAACAAGTTTTGTACAATCGACTTTATCTTGAACAAAGACTTTACTGTGGATTTGTTTCTTAATTTTGATAATCAATTCACTAAACCCATCTTTGTCTAAACCATTGATTTTTCCGCAACCAACAACCTGTTTTTTTAATTCCAATTTTGATAATAACGTTTCTATAGTAAAACATTTATTCTCGTTTTCTATCTCTTTCTGAATTTCTTCGATGGCTTTTTTATATGATTCATCAGCAACACTACCAACAATATCTGTTGTCATTTTTTGAATTGCAGGCACATAAGCCTCTTTTGTATCTACATTTTTCACCAAAGAAGTTCCTGCACCAAAAAGAAATCCAATACGTTTTTTGTCTGACACTAACAATTGCTGTAAATTCCTAACATATTCTGAAGGATCATGATATACACTCTTATTCTCTTCCATAATTACTTCATAGTTTATACTTATATTTTCCCTCCCATCAGCTTTGTCAACCCATGAAAACATCATCAATTTGATCCAAACTAACGGGCGGATTTCAAAACGCAAAAATAACAAAAATAATCCGTTTGCCAATCCGTATGCCAAAAAACAATTTGGCAACTCCATCATTCTACATTCTACAATCAATAAATCCCGAAAGTTTTTTGTCCAACTTTCGGGGTTCAGTTCACTCGCCTCTGCCAACACATGAAATCAATTCTCGGCATGGGCAACGAGGCGCACCGACAGCCCGTTATGGCGATTAAACATAGCTCTAACGCCACAATAAAGGTCTTCTGCAGTTATGGCCAAATTAAAGGAGTATTGGCTATCACTATATGTGGCTGACCAATAGTAGCCGTTGCTGTCAGCCCAATTATTCCCATTGCGGTAGCCTGCCAATGGAAGGAATACTGCCCCCACTTGCTCCAAAGTATTCCAAACAGAGACAGTAATCTCATTGCTGCTGAAACTAGCATTTCCCGTGTTGGTATAATTTAAATTGTAAGTGTTGGCGTCCCAATCGTCGGGAAGTAAGATAACACCATTCACACTATTCACCCGTGCTTTAGCATAACGAATACCTGAAATAGTACTACGCGTGTAGAACAAATACCCCCATTCATCATCGGTCAGCGTGCGCCACTGGTTCTCTTGGTTGCCGCCGTTGCTAATCGGGTTGTAAACGCCCCAGTCATAGTTGGCACTGGTACCCGTAAGATTCGGGTCGGTCATATTGGTAGATGGACCATAGCCATAGTAATTATAGCTACTATTCACCTGCGAGGTAAATGTCGACCACGGCTGGTAGTTCACGTTATAAGGGTCGTTGGCATCATGGTAGCCGCTCGTGCCCCAACCGAACAAGTCAATCCATCCATCGTAGGTGGATGAAATGTTAGCGTTACCATCTCCCATGTAATCCCATTGGTTCTCTGCAAATCGCCAAGTATTGGTTGATGCCTGATATTGCAGATTACCTTGCGAGAAATACACTTGGTCGCCATTGCTGTTTATGGTGAACTTGCCATTGATGGCTCCAGTGGGGATTGCCTCGGTGATGAAGCTCACCTCATTGCCGTATGCTGTGCCTGCATTAGTAGTCGCATATGCTCGAACATAATAGGTTGTGATAATCTCCAAACCAGTAATGCTGCTGGAAAAGTTGCCTGTGCCAGTGCCATCTGTGGTGTGGTTGTCGCTTACGGTCGGGTTGGGGTTGGTGCTCCAGCACACTCCCCTTGCTATCACATTCAAGCCACCATCGTCAGTAATGTTGCCGCCACTTGTGGCACTTGCTCCAGTAATGCTTGTTATGCTGTCCGTTGTCAATGTGGGAATACCGTCACGCGTGGTGAAGCTCATTTCCTCGCCATAGGTCGTACCACTATCTGTAACTGCATAAGCACGAACATAATAGATAGTATTAAAGTTCAAATCGGTCATCTCTGACGTAAAACTGTTAATTCCGCTCCCATTTTCCGTATGGAAGTCATTCATTACTGTAGGATTCGGATGGGTCGCCCAACAAATACCTTTTTCCAGCACGACTATGTAACTGCCATCGGATGATGTTAATGATCCACCACTGATAGCTGAAATTGCGGTAATCTCCGTCGGTTCCGCAGTAGTCACAATGAGCTGAGGGGCTTCCTCGCCAAACACGAAACTGACGACTTCCGTCCTGTTAGAGTAATACTTATAGCCCCAGCCTGGGATGAAATGTGTGACACTTCCCCTCCAATAGCCATTGGAATAAACAGCATTGCCGAACTGCGACTTGAGCATGTCGCCATCAACAGGAACGAAATCACCCAAAGCCGTGTTAATGTCTAGCACTTCTGCCTTGGGGTAGCTAATCCAATTCCAACCAGGAAACAAGGTAATCGTAACTTCTTGTGCCTTAGCACTCAGGCTTGCCGACATCATCGCGAGCAAGCAAATCATAATTGTTGATAGTCTTTTCATTTTTTATCCGTTTTAATTGTTAATACTATGTTCCAATCAGCCAGTGACACAATAAAAAGCGCGGGAGTCAAAACTATTGCTCATCCCGCATACTGAGGCTCTCGCATTGCCCATCGTCCGAGGATAAGCAATGCCGAAGCCCCCGCTATTCGATATACAAAATAAGGTATATACGAACAAAGGGACGTCAAGCCTTGCTTTACCAAGCGGACGATTAGAATTTGCGAGATTCAGTATGCCGCAGATAAAACGTCAGTTCAACGTCTTTCTGTTATGTCTGCCGCTTCCTTTCATGGAAACAGCGTTGCAAAATTAGGAATAATTTGGTTGTTACAGCCGAAAAATCATCCTAAGAAAGAAAAAGACTGGTTTTTACCGTATTTCAAGACAAATACTTGGGCAAAAGAAGTTCCTCTACCCATTTCTTTTGATGTTCCATATCCATTTTGGTTCCGCCGTCAGCGGCAACTTCTTTGCCTCGTTGAGATTTCGGGCTAACCGTTGCCTTGTATTCCACCCCATTCATCATAGCCGTCAGCCGTTTCGCTCCGTTGCCCATCTCTTCCCAATGAGCAGTCTCTACCTTAATTCCGTATGCCTCAATGACATAATCAAAAGTCAAGGGTTTATACAGATGCAACTCGGAGAGCAAGACGGGATTCATCTTGGCAAAATGCCCCTCAATAATGTCTTGCCAATGGTCATTAATGTCGTATTTGCAGGCAAAGTCCCGGAAACATTTCACAGCCTCCACACATTGGCGGATGATTCTATTGGGATGGTCAATCTTTGCGACACGGGCAAAACTTGCCATATCTTCATTGGTGATGCCCGTGCGTTTGCCGTTCATGCTAAGATAGTGGTACTCATCAAGTTTGTTGTTCGGGTTGAAGCACGAAAAGGTCAAATCAAAAGCGGGCGTGATGTGCCAACTGCCACCTTGCTCCATCATGAACTCAAAATTACGGATGTGGGCATCCACGTTGGTGGTCAAGATGTTGAACACAGCACGCCTGAAGGTCTCTTCCCTTTCCTCATATGGCACCGACAAATTGACACACACTTCCATCAGTTGCTCGTAAGATGTGGCATCAGGAATCATGGCCGCCAACGACTGGGTATGAATCTTTTGCTGTTGTTTTCGGTCATATCTTTCGGTAAGGAAATGACGATCTCCTCCGACTTCAACCAACCTGCACGGCATCATATTGATTCCTGCGGCTTGGGCCATGTCGGCGTATGCCATCTCAACCTCGGTAAGCGGATAATAACGGCTTTCGGCAAACTTCAAAAGGTAATACTTATAGCCTTCAGGCAACATGATTTGTCCCGACCTGATGTCGCCCGTCGCCTCGTTGATGGCAATCACAGCCTTGGAATGATTGCCTCCGGCCGAAGTACCTACCTCATAGAGTGCTTCGAGCGAAAGGTCTTTGCCGACGAAGGAAACATCCTCGCGCCCCTGAAGAATCTCCATCGCTTTGGCGTACAATTCAGCCAATTGGAAATTGCGACCCTTGTCGAACTCGTGCGCCGGTTCAAACTCCAAAGCACCCATTCCACGCTTCCCGATAAACGACAACTTGTCGACCGCCGTGATTTCAGAGGTTCTGATGTGGTTTTCGGCTGCCCAAGCGTTGAACACGGCATTGCCCCATCGTCCGGGCAGCGAGTCAGCAATAAAGGCGGGCAAGCCCGAATAGATTTCGTCGTTGGGCATTCCATAAAGAGGCAACTTGTTGCGCGGATTTCGAATGGATGCCGACAGTGGGGCAATGTCCAAACCGCCCTTCACAAAGTCAGGGTGATAACTGAACACAGACCGTTTGCGGCGCTCGTCCCAAAAGAGACTTCCAACCTCTTTGCCCCAAATGATAACCTTCACGATATTATTTTGCATGTCTCACTCTTTTTCGTTTGCCTTGCTGGATTTTTTCCAATTCGTATGGCGAGATGGGGATTTCAGGCAGCACATCATCAAGCCCCTGCATGAACCCCACCGCCCTAAGCAACTCGATAAACGTGCCCAAGTTAATGTTGTACATGTGCCCATTCTCGAAATTGCGTATGGTAACGACGCTAACTCCCGAATGGTCCGAAACCTCTTTTTGTGTCATGTTGCACCCGATACGATAGTCCTTGAACCGACGGCCAAGCACAGCCACAATCTCCGGCGTGTACATTTGCGATATGTCTTTCTCTTTTTCCACGTTGCAAAGATAAACATATTTTCGGTTATTGGGAAAAATTTGATGTAAAAGAAAACATTTTTTCGGTTTGTTGAAACATTTCTTTCATTAAAGCATTTTTATTTCTCTAAATCACGCTTTTTTATCAGAGTTTAGAGAAATAAAATTGGTAAAAGAGCCTGCTTGACCGAAAAATCATCCAAAGGAAGAAAAAAGACCGATTTTTTTCTACCTTTGCCGCCTAATCATTATGCAAACAACACTCAAACCATGAATAAGCATCTCATCTTTGCACTCGTCATTTTGGCTTTTGGTCTTCAAATAAACCGCGTTTCCGCCCAAGAGCAACAAGCCTACAAGGTCGGTTTGGTCGGTTTCTATAACCTTGAGAACCTGTTCGATACCATCGACGACCCTAACAAGAACGACGAGGAGTTTCTGCCCCTAGGCGGCAACCAATGGAACACCGAAAAGTACCTCAACAAACTCCACAACATGGCCTACGCTATTTCCACCATCGGCACCGACATCACGCCCGACGGTGTGGCTGTCTTAGGCTTGTGCGAAATGGAAAACCGCCATGTGCTTGAGGATTTGGTCGCCCAGCCCGAAATCAAAAGCCGCAACTACCAAATTGTACACTATGATTCTCCCGACCGCCGTGGCGTGGATGTGGGATTGATTTACAATCCGAAATACTTTAAGCTGACCAACAGCAAATCTTACCGCACCGTTGTGCCTAACGACCCTGAATTTATCACCCGCGACCAACTTGTGGTGAGCGGCCTATTCGACGGTGAGCCGATGCACTTCATCGTCATGCACTGGCCTTCGCGCGCCGGCGGCGAGAAACGCTCCATGCCCGGACGTATTGCCGCTGCCACGTTGTGCCGCAACATTGCAGACAGCATCATGCGCGAGGACCAAAACGCCAAAATCATTATGATGGGCGACTACAACGACTACCCTGACAGCAAAAGCGTGATCAACTACCTGCGTGCCTCGGGCGACATGAAAGACCTGCGCGACGGCGAGTTCTACAATCCCATGTATGACCTGCATAAGAAAGGCTACGGCACCAATTACTACCGCGACGCGCCCGGCGTTTTGGACCAAATGATCCTCACCCCTGCCTTGGTGCCTACAGGTTACGACACCTATCAGTTCAAGAACGCGAAGGTTCACAACAAGGAGTTCCTGAAACAGCACGGCGGCAAATACAACGGCTACCCCTTCCGCACTTTCGGCAGCGGCGTGTGGATGGGGGGCTACAGCGACCACTTCCCCGTGTATGTGATTTTGCTGAAGAAGGCTTGATTCTATCGCGTTGGAAATCAGAACATGATGCCCGCTTCAACTCCGATGAAGTTGTTGCGCAAGATACTGCCTGTCTGCTTCTCTAACGAACGCACAAAAGCGTTGGAAAAGGCATGATCGAAAGAGATTTGGACAAAAGTACACAAGTTCCTATTGATTTCATATTCAGCACCCAAGCCGAAGACCATCGACAGTTGGAGCAAACGGTATTGATAGGAGCAATTGTCATACGTTTTGCCATCGGAAGAGACCCAATAAAACTCGTAACTATCCTTACACAAGTCCTTGATATTAAAACTAATACCACCTCCAGCCTCCATAAAAGCGCTGAACGAATCGAAAATCTCAAACCTTAATTTGGCCTTGAGCGGAATCTCGACATTGGTGGCTTTCAGATGGCGCGACACCATCACATTGGCATCCTCCAAAAAATCCTCAACCAACCTGCGGTCGGTGAAAGAATATTTCATCCGCAACAGATTGAGGTTCACGCCAGAAGAAATCGCGACATGGTCGTTGAAATAACGGTCATGGATCACTCCGACACTGAAACCTACCCTCATGCCATCATTCTTTGTGGCAGTGGAGCCAGAACTGGCCCAGTCAAAAGTCGGCCCAACCTTGAGTCCGAACCTCACATCTTTAGGCTGAGCGTTGCCCATCGTGGCAAACATAACTACTAAACTGAAAATCAATAATATCCTTCTCATAATAACATATTTTTGAGCTACAAAAGTAATTATTTTTGCCGACATTTCCCAAAAATTGAAAAATGATTCTTACTTTTGCCGCAAATTCATCAAATCATTCACTAAAACACATCAAAAATGAAAAAGACGTTTTTACTGATTGCAGCCCTGCTGATGATGGGCAGTACTGCTTTTGCCGGTGGCGGCCTCGACTTTGGCATTGGCCCTAAAGTTGGTTATCAAACCGCGAATCTCTCCTACCAAAAAGAAGACATCAAGGCTGGATTTGCCAACCATTTCACTCTTGGCCTGTTCGGTCGCATCGAAATTGGCGGCTTCTATGTGCAGCCAGAGGCTCTCTGGTTCAAGACATCGAATGTTTTTGACCTGAATACCAATGTACACCAAGATGTCATTATCGGCGACATCACCATTCCTGACGGTGGCAAGGTTGATTTCACCCTGAACGCCATGAACATCCAAGTGCCGATTTTCTTGGGCTACAAGTACGAAATCATCGACGACCTCATTGCCATTCGCGCCCAAGTAGGCCCAACGCTCAATTTCACCTTGCCTCAAAAGACTTTGGTGAGCCAGTCAGTTGGCAACATCGAGCCTACTGAAATCGATAACGAGACATTCGACACCAAAAAAATCGCTTTCGGTATGCAAGGCGGCCTCGGCGTGGATGTGTTCGACAGACTCACGCTCGACATCAACTACAACTTCGGCATCACCAAGTTGTTCGGTGCCAGCCTTATCAACAACACGGAATGGGGCCAATACATCGACACCAACAACATTTCCAATGTCCACACCAATATGTTTATGGTGACCATTGGTTACAAGTTCCTGTAATCCATAGATTTAAAAACAAAAAAGAGCGTTGTGCATCTTTCCGATGTGCGACGCTTTTCTTTTTTGACATTTTTTCGCCGCATCAAGGAATTTTGTCTATTTTTGAAATTCCAAAATCGCATGATATGAATACACCAATTCCCAACCGCCTTTTCATCCGAAACAGGGCAAATTTTGCGGCACAACTGCCGCCCAAGTCGGTGGCCGTCTTCACCGCCAACGAACCTATGCCGCGCAACGGCGACGAGTTCTATCCATTCCGGCAACAGTCTGATTTCTTTTACCTTACGGGTATCAACGAGGAGAACGCCTTTCTCCTCATCGCGCCCGACTATCCCATCGAAGACTTGCGCGAAATCCTTTTCATTGAGCCTTACGACGAAGTGAAAGCCACTTGGCAAGGCGAAATGCTCGACAACGCCCAAGCCGCCGAACTTTCGGGCGTGAAAACCATCAAAGGGAGCAACGCTTTTTGGCAATTCCTGAACGACATCGCGCTTTCTGGCTACGCCGACACGATTTTTATGAACAGCTACGAGTACCCGAAATACGAGTGCGCCGTGGAAACCATACAAAAACGATTCGTTAAGCAGGTGAAGGAACGCTATCCGATGCACAACTACGGCCGCACCGCCCCGATTCTCAATGCTTTGCGCATGATCAAATCGGAAGACGAAATCGCCATCACTCGGCAGGCTTGCGACATTACAGCAAAGGCATTCCGCCGTTGCTTGGAAACCGTGAAGCCGGGAATGAACGAATACGAGGTTCAGGCCGAAATCGAGTACATTTTCAAGAAAAACAACGCTTCGGGCCACGCCTACGCGCCCATCATCGCGGGAGGCAAAAACGCCTGTTGCCTGCATTATTGCAAGAACCAAAGCCTCTTGAACGACGGCGACCTCATCCTTTTCGACATCGGATGCGAGTTGAAAAACTACTCTTCTGATTTGAGCCGCACCATTCCCATCAACGGAAAATTCACTGAAAGACAGAAAGATTGCTACAACGCCGTGCTTCGCGTGATGAAGGAAATCACGAAACTCTACCGCCCCGGCGGCACCATCAACGAAATCAACGAGACGACTTACAAGTTGATGGAACAAGAGATGATCAAGCTCGGACTTTTCACCACCGAGGACGTGAAAAACCAAAACCCTGACAAGCCGCTCTACAAGAAATATTTGATGCACGGCATGTCGCACCACATCGGCCTTGACGTACACGACAGCATCGACAAATTCAAACCATTTGAGCCTGGGATGATACTCACCTGCGAGCCAGGGCTTTACATCCGCGAGGAAGGCATCGGCATCCGCATTGAGAACGACCTTTTGATTACCGAGGGCGAGCCGATTAATTTGTTTGATGGCTTGCCGACGGAAATCGAGGAGATTGAGGCGGCGATGAAAAAGAAATGAAAAACTATCCTTTTTTAGTTGAAAATTTTTGGTATTTTTGCAGAGAATTTTAAAGTTGAAAAATGAATGTGATTTCGCTATTCACCGGAGCAGGGGGACTTGACATAGGATTCATAGAAGCAGGATACAAAGATATTCTTGCTTCTGACATAATGCCTGAAGCGAAAGAAACATACAATACCAATTTCCCAAATACGACATTTTTACTCAAAGATATTTGTCTTGTAACAACCGATGATATTAAACAACTTATTGGCAACCAGAACATTGATGTTATCATTGGAGGTCCTCCATGTCAGGGTTTTTCCAATATGGGCAATAAGAATTCAGCGGATCCTAGAAACTTGCTGTTCGAGAATTATGTTAGAATAGTGAGAGATTTGCAACCCAAGTGTTTTTTGTTTGAAAACGTGAAGGGATTATATACCATGTTTGAAGGCAGGTTTTTCAAAAAAATAGTTTCTTCATTTTTGTCCATTGGCTATAACATTCACTTTTCAATGATAGATTCTTCAAACTATGGCGTACCACAAAAAAGAGAAAGAGCCATCTTTGTTGGAACCAAAATTGACAGACAGTTCAAGTTCCCCCCATACAGCCGAGAAAGTTTTGGCTCTTTGAAATCATACCTAAATGTTGGCGATGCCATTAATGACTTGATGGAAAAAGGAGATGAGATACCCAATCATATAGCATTAGCACATAGCGACAAAGTTGTCAGAAGATACCAATTGATTCCAGAAGGAGGAAAACTGCCAAAGCCGGAAGAATTGCCTGAAGACATTCGAAGGAAAGGATTTGGAACGACATATACGAGATTGCACCGCCAAAAACTGTCCCCCACCATAGTACCCGGAAACAACGCACTTCCTGTTCACCCTGTATTAGACAGAAGTTTGACACCAAGAGAAGCCGCACGAATTCAAACATTTCCGGACAACTATATATTTAAAGGGGATAGAAGGTCACAATGTATCCAAGTTGGGAATGCCGTTCCTCCGTTATTGGCGGCAAAACTTGCCAAGGCATTGGAACTATTCATCAATAATATCGATTATGACGGCATCTTGCCCGACAAGTCGTTTTTTGTGGCAGAAAAAGAATCTTATAAAGATGAATTCCATGAAAAAAATGCCAAAAGAGCCACATTGAGATTTGGAGATTTGTTTTGCGGCGTAGGTGGTTTCACTCAAGGATTGGAGCAAGCAGGGCTACAATGTGTACTTGGTGTGGATTCAAACGAATGGGCCGTTGATGCTTATAGGAAAAATTTCGACCATGAGTGTTTGCAACTTGATTTGTCTGTTGAAGAAAACCAGCAAATAGTGGCGAAAAAACTTAAAGACGCAAATGTTGATTTGGTAGTTGGCGGACCACCCTGCCAAGGTTTTTCAATCTTTGGGAAGCGAAGGTTCGTCAATACCAAGAACCACGACCTTACCAAGGACAAACGCAATGATTTAGTTTTTGCCTATGCAAAGATTGTTGTAGATTCTGGCACTAACTGGTTCATCATGGAAAATGTACCGGGACTATTGTCTGCCCATAATGGGGAATATGTAAATGCTATTGCATCATTCTTTCACGAAAACGGCTATAGGACCGAATACAAAATAATAAATGCAGCCGACTATGGAACGCCACAATTGCGTAAACGCTTTATTCTTTTTGGCACAAAGACGGATTTGATAATACCCTTTCCCAAGGCAAAATATTTTGAGAATCCGGAAAGTTATCAAAAAGGATACAGAACGGTCGGAGAAGTAATCTCCGATTTGGCTGATGAGAGCACTTTAGGGAAAATAAAGAATCATAATGCTCCCAAGCACAATGCCATCGTAACCGAAAGGTTTTCATATATCAAAGAAGGTGAGAAAATGGATGTTGAATCACTTCCTGAACATTTGAGATTAGGCACCAAAACAGGGAAACCCGTTGCAAATTTCAGTCATGTATTTAGAAGATTGGATAGGAACAAACCATCTGGAACCATTGTGCCAGGGCACAATGCGCTTCCCGTTCATCCATTCCTTAATAGAACCCTGACAGTACGAGAAGCCGCAAGAATCCAAACTTTTCCAGACCATTTTGAGTTTTCTGGCCCTATCATTAACCAATGCCTACAAGTTGGCAATGCGTTTCCTTGCATTGTGGCACAATTATTTGGCGAAAGACTCAGAACCATCGTTAATAAAGAATGGAAGGAAGGGGAAGAAACAAACCTTGCAACCTATTCCATGATTGACAAAAAAGAATAGACTATGCAATTGAACCATCATTTATTGGCAAAAGTCACAACCGATTCCATATTAAGCAAGTTCAAAACCGAAGAATGGAACTGTTGTGACGGTATTGGAAAAGACTTTTTTAGGGTAACCACAGATGCTTCTTTTCCCGCACCTGATGCGTCCTTTTATGATGAAGGCAGAAAGTTTCTTGCTTCATTTGAGTTCAAGCCGCCTACTGAAACAAAAAGAGGAATACTGACAGGTGTAGGGCAAAGCATAGCATATTTACAAGATGCCAATATTTCTTATCTTATAGCCCCTGAAAGGTTGGAAGATTACAATTTGGGAGGCTACCTAACAGAATTGTTCGAAAAACAAATATTTGGCAAAATACCATCAGGATTAATCCTTTATAAAAATGATTGTCCTGAAGATGTACGATTGATCTGCAATATTTCAACTAGTCTTGGAACTAGCACACAAAACAACATAAAGGCAAGAGGCATTACAACTTCCAGATTCTGGGCCAAGCATCAAGATTTGCCGATACCTTTATTCCATCTTTTACTTCATTGCTATTTCCTGAAGAAATCACATACTATAAATGAAGATGGGTTTAAATGCTGCTGGAAGAATTATCTTATTTCACCTACAATACTTTCTGATTTTCAGCCTCAAGTCGTTTATGATTGCGGTAACCAAGTCATCAAAACACCTGCTGGAAACAAAAATCTTATGATGCTTGAAAAACTTCTTGAAAAAACCAAGACCCTAAGTATTAAGGAAAGAGAAGAAATCATCAAGCATGAAATAGACACAGAGTTTGCCGGCGACAACATGTTTCAATCTTACAAAAAGAATTTTGTCACGTTCCTAAAACATCTCAAAATGATTGATTCCGAAGGAGAACTTACCGATAACGGATTCAAACTTTATCATTTAGGATTAGCTCATGGAGCTAATAGTAAAGTTTTCAAGGATTATTTTACAAAAGAGGTTCTTACCACAGGACACCATTTGGATTTACTGTTAGACTTAGACTCAACCATAAGGGCAAACTCAGGTCATACATTTACCGATTGTCTGAAACTAATGGAAAAAACATACGAAGCCAAAGGCCTCTTGAAACGCAATCCAAACAGAAAGTCGGGGACTTCCAGCAAAGTTGGCTTTTTGAAATACGAATGTATCCTTTGGCGCTCTCTAGGTCTTCTTGTTCAAGACACATCAAAGAATCACTATTATGTAAATTGGAAAGCAATAACTGAAATTTGCTCTTTACCCGATTTATAACAAATCAAATAATCACGCAACAACAAGCAAAATCAACAGAATATGTTCAACAAAGACGTTTACAGTGGCCGTCGCGCCACATTGAAAAAGATGATTCAGAAGGGTATCGCCTTCTTCCCGGCCAACAACGAAGCACCCTTCAACTACCCTGACAACACCTATATCTACCGTCAGGACAGCAATTTCTCCTACTATTTCGGCCTCAACCACCCCGACTTGGTCGGTGTCATCGACTTTGAGACGGGCGAGGAAATCCTCTTCGGCGTGGAAGTGACCATCGACGACGTGATTTGGTGCGGTCCGCTGCCCTCGCTAAAGGAACAAGGCGACTGCATCGGCATCACCGACTGCCGCGACTTCAACAAGTTCGGAGAATACATCCAACAAGCCATCGCCAAAGGCCGCCAGATCCACATCCTGCCGACCTATCGCGCCGACACGAAAATCCAGTGCTCCGAGTGGTTGGGGTGCCATATTAATAAGGTGCAGGAGTATGTCAGCCTCGAACTCATCAAGGCCGTCATCGCCATGCGCGAGGTGAAAAGCGAACTCGAAATCGCGGAGATGGAACGTGCCGCCAACACCGCTTATTACATGCACACCACCGCCATGAAGATGTGCAAGCCCGGCATGGTCGAACAAGAGATTGCCGGCGTGGTGGAAGGCCTTTCGCTGTCGGGCGGCGGTCCTGTGTCGTTCCCCGTCATTTTGAGTGTCGACGGCCAGACCTTGCACAACCACGGCCACCACAACGTGCTGAAGGAAGGCCGCATGATGGTTTGCGATGCCGGTGCCGAAACGGAGAACTACTACGCCTCCGACTTCACCCGCACCACGCCCGTGGGTGGCAAGTTCAACACTCGCCAGCGCGAAATCTATGAAATCGTGCTTGCCGCCAACCAAGCCGTGGCCGAACAAACGCGCCCCTACATGCCTTATATGGTGATGCACACCTTGGCCTGCCGCACTTTGATTGAAGGCTTGAAAGGCGTCGGCCTGATGAAAGGCGACACCGAAGAAGCCCTGATGAACGGTGCGCACTGGCTCTTCATGCCTCACGGCCTCGGCCACATGCTCGGCATGGATGTACACGACATGGAAGGCCTCGGCGAGACTTACGTCGGCTACGACGACATCACGCCACGCTCCACCAAGTTAGGCTTCAGCGGATTGCGCTGCGGCAAGACCTTGAAGCCGGGCTTCGTAGTCACCGACGAGCCGGGTATCTACTTCATCCCGACCCTCATCGATATGTGGAAAGCCGAAGGCAAGATGAAGGACTTCATCAACTACGACAAGTTGGAGACTTACAAGGACTTTGGCGGCATCCGCATCGAGGACGATTTACTCATCACCGCAGACGGCAACCGCATCCTCGGCAGACCGATTCCCAAGACCGTTTCGGAGGTCGAGGAAATCTGTGCGCAAGGTAGAGAATGGATTAAGATGACGGGAATGTATTGATTGTTTTTTCTCACGCAGAATCCGCAGAACCCTGGGACATTATTCTCAAGATTCTGCGGATTTTGCGTGTATTAGAATCAAAACTCCATCACCAATTTGACATTCACATACCTCGGTGTCAGGTAGTTGGGAACGCCGTAGTAATAATTGTCGATATACTTCACCCATGTGTAAGAAATCACATTGGGAATGTCCAATAGGTTGAACACATCGACACTGACGAACATGTTTTTCACATAACGCAGCGGATTGCCCTTGCTGAAGCTGCTCGCTTCACTGATGAGTTGCTTGCTGAAGCCGATGTCAACACGGCGATAGGCAGGATAACGGCTCGATGGGGAATAAAAGTCCGAATTGTTGTCGTTTTTGGGCAAGCCCATGCCAAAGGTCAACGTCATGTTGACGCGCCAAGTCGGGAAATTGGGGATGTAATCTTGGAAAAACAAGGAGAAGTTAACCAATTGGTTGGATGGGCGGTAATGCCAGCCAAGCGCAACGGTATCAGCCACTTGCGCATCTGTGTGGTTATAAAATGGCAACACTTTGCCTTCGGCATCCACCAAACAATAGTCCCCTCGAATGTCCTCTTTGGTTTGCATGATGGAAAGACTCGCCCAACTGTCGATGCCCTTCACGAACTCGCCGTTCACCTTGAAATCAAGCCCAGTGGCGTATGCTCGTGCAGACTGGTCGGCATAATAGCGGATGCGCACATTATCGATGTCGTAAGGAATGACATGAGTGAACCACTTGAAATACAGCTCAGAAGTCAGGATGAAAGGCCTGTTCCATGCGCGGAACTTGAAATCGTTGCCCGCCACAATCTGATAAGAACGCTGCACCTCGGCATCCTTGAACAAGCTACCGTCGCGGTTGCGGATTTCGCGATAGAAAGGCACTTGATTGTACACACCGCCCGAAAGTCGGTACACCAACTCGCGCTTGTTTTCATTAGGCTTGTAGGCCACGCCTGCCCTCGGACTGACATACACCTTTTTATTATAGCCCCAATAATTGGCCCTCACACCGCCCGTAACGACAAACTCGCCCTTGTCGCGATAGGGAAGCGTCCAAGAGTTTTGCACAAAACCGTCAAGGCTATTGACAGAAAGCAAATTGTGCGACTTGTGTACAAAATCCATCCCGATTCCGGGCAATTCGATGGGATAGCCGCCAATCACGTCAGGGACATGCGGCAACGCATAACCCGCCGAGTCCATCATCTGCCATTCGTCCACCACATCATTAATGTCCTGATGTTGGAAACGAAGTCCCCATTTCATCAGACTGTTGCCAAAAGCGTAAAGTCCCTTATGGTCAAAGTTGTAGACTTGCGCGTAAAAACCATTGCGGGCGTGCTTGGTCATCGTCCCAATCTCATGGTTTTCAATCACTTCCCCAAATTCCTCTGTGCCAAAAGAAGTATTACGAATGCCGAAAAAATACTGTTCCTGAAGATCGTAAGTCTCAGTTTCGTAAGCCGAATAAGCAGAGGCTATCCACTTCATGCTCAAATCCTTATGGGGCTTGTAGGTCAATGTCAAGGATCCAAGGCCAGTAGTGTAGTCGTCAATTTCCTGACCATCGAAATACACATTTGCCTGAAGCGGTGTGTTGATGTCGCCGAAGTTGATTTTGGCGTTCTGCGGAATCAGCATGTAGCGGTTTTTGGAATAGTAGCCCAAAAACGACAAGTCCCATTTCGCGTTGAACTTGAAATTAAACAAACCCTGCGCATCGGTAAAGTTGGGGCGATAGTCGCCCTTCGTGTCCATCATGCCGAGAGCCAGAGCCGTGTTTTTGTAACGTGCTCCCACCAAATAGCTGAATTTCTCGTTTTTTGTCGCGCCTTCCACATGGGCTTCGGCACCCAAAAGGCTCAAAGTCAACGAACCGGCAGGCTCGCGCGGGGTTTTGTAGGTCACATCGAGGACTGACGACATCTTGTCGCCATATTCAGCCGCAAAGCCGCCCGCAGAAAACTCTATATTGTTGACCAACTGAGAGTTGACAAAACTCAATCCTTCCTGTTGCCCCGAACCTACAAGGAAAGGACGGTAGATTTCGATGCCATTCACATAAATCAAATTCTCATCAAAGTTGCCGCCTCGCACGCGGTATTGTGAACTCATTTCGTTGTTCGACACCACGCCCGGCAATGTCTTGATAAGTGTTTCCACCCCACCACCCATCGTGGGCAACAAAGTAGCCTGTTTCGCGTTGAGGCGTGTCAGGCTGGAGGCCTCCACGGCTCGGTCGCTGATGACGGCATCGGGAAGCACCGTGGCAGTGGAATGTAGCACCATGTCCAATTTCCTTTTCTCGCCCCTCTTCAAACGCACCGTTGCCTGCTTCGGCTCATAGCCGATATAGGAAAAATGGATGGTCCAAGTGGAATCCGATAGCAGCGACAACTCGTAATAGCCTCTCGAATTGGTGGTGTAGCCTACAAGCAGTTCGGGCACGACCACATTGGCCATCTCGATGGGATGCCCTTGTTCGTCGGTCACCTTGCCGTAGACCGTGGCCGTCGGCAGTTGTTGGGCCGTCGCCACAATTGAAAGCCACATCAGCAGTATGATTAGTTTGGCACGCATGAAAGGATAACTGAAAATGGGGGGAAATATTATCCAAATAGGCAAATTGGTTTTCGCGCAAACGAAAAAGAGCCGCCGCGCAAGGCACAGCAGCTCCGATATCGTTCACATTGGTGATTACCAACGCTCAAGGTTACCTTTTTCGGCAGACTCCATGATGGCTGCATAAACGCCCT
>CACZZO010000026.1 GCA_902785755.1 uncultured Bacteroidia bacterium
GCCAATTTGTTTTGATAGTTATGGCAAAATCAGTACTGATTTCGCCCGCAAGCATTACCAACTGATTCGCGATTACATCAGTTACATGGGTCAACACCCAGACAATGTGATTCAATGGACGGAAAAACCCGATGAAGTGTTGGACAAGATAGACAAATTATGACAAAACAACGCCTATCCGCTGCGGAATGTGCCAAAATTTGCGACTTTCCGCAGGGAATAGAGGGGTTATTGCGCGAAAAGGTCTTCGGCGGTCAAGATGTTTTGGAACTCGTTGGCATTGGCATTGCGAACCACGCCCGATGCCGAAACCAACACGAGATGTATGGCCTTGCGAGTGGAAGTTTCGGCGGCAAACACAGACTGCCTGTGCATCATTTTCTCCACATCCTCATCGGAAACGGAATAAGCAGCTTTCGTAAATTTCATCTCGCAAAGGTCGATGACCTCATCGTTGCGGTCGATCAGCAGGTCGATTTGCACGCCTTTCTCCTCCTCGCTCTTGCGCGTCGAGACCCATGAGCAAGCGTTACTGACCATGCCGCTGATGCCCAAGGCCGCCTTTATTTGCGGAAGGTGCAACAAACAAAGCCGCTCAAAAGCCAGTCCGCACCAATTGTAATACAAGGGCGTAGCGATATTAGCTGACCAAAAATGCTCATCACTTTGCAGGTTCTGTTGAATAAACTGGTAATAGAACAGCGTGTAAGAGTCGATCAATTGATACAAAGCGTTTTTGTTTTTCATCCCGAAAGACTTGTATTTCCTAATGAATCCGCAGGCTTCAAGGTTCTCAAGCACCTCCGTCAACTTGCCATTGTCGCTAAGGCCGCCCGTTTCAATCAGTTCCTCTCGTGTCATGCCCGCCTTTTTCGTGCCGAGCAGCCCAACCACGGCAATGTAGGGTTCCGGCTTCTTGAACAAAGAGGCAAACAAGTTGCCGAACTCATCCCTCAACACGGCATCTTGCTCGAAAAACAAGGCATCCACATTTTGCGCGAGGCTGCGCTCACGCGCCAACTTCGACCAATAATAAGGCACTCCGCCCATAACCATGTAACACTCCATGATTTGGCGACGGTTCATGCCCAATCGCTTCGATGCGGCATATTGCTCACATTCGTGCAACGAGAAAGGCTGAAGATGAATGTTATGGGTAATGCGATTGTGCAAACCGCCGTGGTTTTTGATAATGTTGTTGATGATCCACGAGGTGGCCGAGCCGCACACTATCAGAACGACATCGTTCCGTGCCGAGGCCCATCCGTTCCAGAAATACTCCAGGGCAGGCAAAAAACCCGACTTGTGCGTGTCCATCCAAGGAAGTTCATCGATAAAAAGCAGTTTTTTCGGCTCGTTGGAGACTTTGACCAATTCCTTCAGCATGTCGAAAGCATCGAGCCAAGTGTGTGGCAGCCGTGCCTTTTTCATTCCATAGTCACGCAACGATGTTCGCCAAGCCGCCAGTTGCTTGTTGAGCGGAGAATTGGCAAGTCCCGTATGGAAAAAAGTGAACTTGTCCTCAAAAGTTTTCCTGACGAGATAGGTTTTTCCTACGCGCCGTCTTCCGTAAACAGCCACAAACGAGGATTCTTCTTCATACAGAAGTTTTGCCAAAAGCTCTTTCTCTTTCTTTCGTCCGATAAGCATAATGTGTCGTTTTTGAATCGCAAAAATACAAAAAACAGGTCTATTTCCTGCGGAATGTGCCTAAAAATTCGACTTTCCGCAGGAAATAGAGGGTAAATATTCCCCCATCAGTCATTTTTTGGACTTACAGATGGAGGGATAAAACATCTCCACCTGCCTCCTGAACTCCGAATCCGCAGAATTGGCATAGCTGCTGTCGCGGTCTTTCACCCACTCGGGGCCGTGGAAGAAAAGCCGCATCTTCTTGTAGTCGCCACGGTCGGAGAAACTCTTGATGATGTAAATCAGTTCGTAAGGCTTGTTGTTCTTGCCGCGCCATTCGATGGCGGGCAGTTCCTTTCCTTTTGGGCGGCATCTTCCCGTCAGGCGGTAGGCGAACAAGGCTTTCACTTCGTTGTCGTCCTCGATATAGCCCTTGTCGGCAAGCCAGTTGATGAAAGCCACAAAGGTTCTCACGCCTTTCTTCTTGAAGGCATCATCCATATAGAAGTATTCTTTGGGGCTGTTGGCTTTGTGCTGCCAACCGAAGAAGTCATCAGGAAGCGTAAAAGTTTCTGAAGGCTTCGTGGGGCATCATAAAGACGGCCTCGACACCTTCGTTGACGATATTTTCCTTTTCCTCCACAAGGAAACGGTTGTTGTGGACAAAGACAATGGCGTTGTCAAAAGGCCCGGTCACTTCCTTCCAAAGCCTCATCGTTTCCTTGATGCTTTCTTCTGTTTCGTCATCCTGAAGAATCTCGTCCACATCGCGGATGGCCTCCTCTGGCAGAGGCATTTCGATGGCTTGCTTCAGCCCCTCAAAATAGAGCCGCTTTTTGATTATTTCGTCCTTTCCGTTCATGGGCGCAAAGGTAAACATAAATTTTCCAAAGGGATGAATCGAGTAGGAGAAAAATGAGGTAGTTTTCCAAAGTCGTAGCTCGTTTGGTTAAGTTCTACCCTTCTCCAAGACCAACGAGCCTTAAGTCCTCACTATGTGATTTCCGCTATAAGTGTCCAATCGGGACTCCCACCCGTTAGACAATGCCCTGCCAAGCATAAAAAAAAGGCCACCTTGCGGCAGCCTTTTATCATCTGTAAGAAAGTTGTAGGGGGTGTAGACCTCGTTGTAGTCAACCAGTTCCGGCGGCATCGCCCTTGCGGTTTTCGGACCTACCTCACGGAAAATACCCAATCCTTAATGGTCTTGCTCTCTGTTGAGAAACTCACACCCGCCTTCACCACCTTGCGGCCATCAGTTTGGTAGGCAATGGCATAGCCCTTCGTGTCGATTTGCTTCAAGGCTTCCTCTGCGGTGCCGTTCACTTTCAGCTCGAAAACATAAACCGTGTCAGGCATATATACCACCATGTCTATTCGACCTCCAGCACATTTCACCTGCGTTTTCGCATACACATTCAACATATTGAAAATCAAGTAGAACGACCATTCATAAAATCCTTCTGCATTGGAAATGTCTTCCAGTTTCTTCTTGAAGCCTTCGATATAGGGCAATCCTGCCAAATAGGCCTGCATTTCCCTCAAGGCAAGGTCTAAGTCTGCCGCCCTCAAAGCCCGCCAAAACTTCAAGGCGAATCCCATTTGGACATCCGCACCGTCGAGGCCGATGTAGGTCGGCAAAAGCCCGTCGACAAAACCCAAGCGGACCTCCTGATTGGGAATACCCAATGTATAGGCCATCGAATCACGGTCGTATCCCTTAATGGTCAGATAGCCAGTTTGATAGAGCAGTGGCAGCGCGGTAGTCATGGCCTCGGTTGGGCGGTCGAAAGCCGTAGAGGGCACTTCCATGTCGTCCATAGTGGTGATGTCGGTGCGGAAATGTTGCATCTGACGAATGAGAAAGGTTGGGGTGCCGCTGTCGAACCAGTAATTGTCTATCTTCTTTTGTGTGAAGCACTTTAGCAGGCTAAACGGATTGTAGATGTCGGGCGAATCCTCTGAAAAACGATAACCGTCATACTGCTGCTTGAGTTTGGTGCGCATCTCCTCAGCAGTACATCCATACTTCAGAGCCAACATTGCAATGTCGGGAGCCATGTCGGTGGCAAACTCCGTTTCCGTGATGCCGCAAATGGCCGCATATTCGGGTTGCATCGAAACATTCAGCAGGTTGTTGATAGTGGAGAAAATGCTCAATTGGCTGAACTTGGTGATGCCCGTGATGAAACAGAATCGTAAATAAGGGTCGCTCATCTTAAGCCTCTGGTAAAATTCCTGCATCACCTCACGAGCGGCTTCCAAACGACCGTCGTCATGAAGCACGTCGAGCAGCGGCGCATCGTATTCGTCAATAATGACAACGACTTGTCGTCCCGTCTGCTCGTACGAACGCCGTATCAAACCTGCCAATCGCATACCGGGCGAGGTTTCCCCAGCATTAGCGCCATAATCACACTCCATGACTTCAAGTTGTCGACCCAACTCGTCTTTTAGTAGATTGATGGGCAAATGCTTGGCACCGCTCAAATCGAAATGCAACACAGGATAGGTTTCCCACTCTTGCTCCAACTGCATGATTTTCAAGCCCTCGAACAGGTCTTTCCTACCCTGGAAATAGGACACCAAAGTGGTGGAAAGCAGGCTCTTGCCGAACCTTCGCGGACGGCTGAGGAAAATGTATTTAGCCTCATGAGCCAGTTTCCAAACGAGGTCTGTCTTGTCAATATAGACATATCCGCCTTCCCTGATTACTGAAAACGTCTGAATCCCAATAGGATAGCGTCTTCCAAATTGTGCATTTTCCATGGCCTTAAGTGTCTTTGGGTGCAAAGATAATAAGAAATGGATTGTGGATTGCAGGAAACTGGTATTTTTTCTGCCGCATCACAGAATAAACAACGGCGAATTATGCGAATTAAGCGAATTTGCAGATTGATTTACGCCGAATCGGGGATTTTTACACGAAAAAAGGCCACCTTGCGGCAGCCTTTTATCATCTGTAAGAAAGTTGTAGGATTACTCCTTCACCTCTTCGGCGGCAGGAGCCTCAGCTTTCGGGGCAGCCTTCTTGCTGCTACGACGAGTGCTCTTGGCCTTGGCAGCGGTCTTTTGGCCCTCGCGGGTGTAGACCTCGTTGTAGTCGACCAATTCCATCATGGCCATCTCGGCGGCATCGCCCTTGCGGTTTTCGGGCATACGGATGATTCTCGTATAGCCACCCGGACGGTTGCCCACCTTCGGGCCGATTTCACGGAAAAGCTCGGTGACGGCATACTTGTCGTGCAAATAGCTGAACACCAAACGGCGGTTGCCGGTGCCTTGCTCCGTGGTCGTGTTGTTCTCGGGTTTCGAGCGTGTAATCAACGGTTCAACATACATACGCAGGGCCTTGGCCTTGGCTGTGGTGGTGATGATGCGTTTGTGGAGAATCAGCGAAGTGGCCATGTTCGAAAGCATTGCCTTGCGGTGTGCGCTTTTTCTGCCCAAGTGATTGAATTTCTTATTGTGTCTCATCTTGATTATTCCTTATCTAATTTAAATTTGCTGACATTCATACCGAACTCGAGGCCTTTGCTTCTGACCAATTCGTCCAATTCTGTGAGCGACTTCTTACCGAAGTTGCGGAACTTGAGGAGGTCTTGTTTGTTGAAGGCGACAAGTTCACCAAGCGTTTCAACCTCAGCAGCTTTCAAGCAGTTCAAGGCGCGGACCGACAAGTCGAGGTCGACGAGCTTTGTCTTGAGAAGCTGACGGATATGCAACGAACCCTCATCGAAATCTTCGGGCACGGTCTTCTCGTCGGGCACAAGGTTGATGTTCTCGTCGGAGAAGAGCATGAAGTGGAAAATGAGGATCTTTGCGGCTTCTTTAAGGGCATCTTTGGGATTGATGGAGCCATCAGTGTCGATTTCGAGGACCAGCTTCTCGTAGTCGGTCTTCTGCTCGACGCGCCAGTTTTCCACCCTGTAGCTCACGTTGCGGATGGGCGTGTAGATGGAGTCGATGGCGATGGTGTCGACCGGGGCGCCAACCAACTTGTTCTCGTCGGCAGGCACATATCCCCTACCCTTGTTGATGTTGAGTTCAATGTTCAACTTCACGGAAGGTTCGAGGTTGCAAATGACGAGGTCGGGATTGAGCACTTGGAAGGAGCAGAGATACTTGTTCATGTCACCGGCCTTGAATTGCTCTTGGCCCGTGATGGTGAAGCTGATCTTCTCGTGTACCTCGGAAGGCACAAGCTGTTTGAGGCGCACTTGTTTGAAATTCAATACCATGTCTGCGACGTCCTCAATAACGCCGTCGATGGAAGCAAATTCGTGGGTGACGCCATCGATGTGGATAGAAGTGATAGCGAAGCCTTCAAGAGAAGACAGCAGGATTCTTCTAAGCGCATTACCAATGGTGATGCCGAAACCTGGTTCAAGAGGTCGAAACTCGAATACGCCTTTGGTGTCGGAGCCTTCAACCATTATAACCTCATCGGGTTTTTGAAACGCTAATATTGCCATGTTGAATAGTTTTACCAGGTTAACAAAGAACAATTACTTAGAATACAATTCGACGATGAGCTGTTCGTTGATGTTCTCCGGGATCTCTTCACGAGCCGGATAGTTCATGAACTTGCCGCACATCTTTTCCGCATCCCATTCAAGCCAAGCGAAGTTGCTGCCCTGACGGCCGCCCAACGAGTTGGTGACAACTTCGAGGCTCTTTGACTTTTCACGGACTCCAACAACATCGCCTATTTTAACAAGGTAAGACGGGATGCTGAGGACGTTGCCGTTGACGGCGATATGACGATGGTTCACAAGCTGACGAGCTGCGGCACGGGTGGGAGCAATGCCCAAGCGATACACCACATTGTCTAAGCGTGATTCCAGAAGTTGCATCAGGATAAGACCGGTGACGCCTTCCTTGCGGCGGGCGTGCTCGAAGGTCTTGCGGAATTGTCTCTCGAGAACTCCGTAGGTATATTTAGCCTTTTGCTTTTCCTTCAACTGGGTGCCGTATTCCGAAACCTTCTTTCTTCTTGCGTTGGCGCCGTGCATCCCAGGAGGATAATTTCTCTTTTCGAAGTACTTGTCTGAACCGAAGATGGGTTCACCGAACTTACGAGCGATTTTCGTTTTTGGACCTGTATATCTTGCCATAATTCAAGTTTTTTAATTGTTCGACTTTACACTCTTCTACGTTTTGGAGGACGGCAACCATTGTGCGGCAGCGGAGTGACGTCGATGATTTCGGTCACCTCGACGCCCATCGAGTGGATGGCACGGATGGCGGATTCACGTCCTGAACCAGGTCCCTTCACATAAACTTTAACTTTGCGTAATCCCAAGTCATAGGCAGTCTTGGCGCAGTCTTCAGCAGCCATCTGAGCAGCGTATGGTGTGTTCTTCTTTGAGCCTTTAAAGCCCATCTTACCTGCTGATGCCCAAGAAATGACTTGTCCTTCATTGTTGGTCAGAGAAACGATGACGTTGTTGAACGAAGCCTTCACGAAAGCCATGCCCGTTGCCTCGATTTTCACAACACGCTTCTTTGTAACTTTGTTGTTTTTTGCCATTTTTGATTGTGTGGTTTTTTTAATTTGATATGATCCAACTACTTATTACTTCGTAGCTTTCTTCTTGTTTGCAACAGTCTTCTTACGGCCCTTGCGGGTACGTGCGTTGTTCTTCGTGCTTTGTCCGCGGACGGGCAGGCCGGCACGATGACGGACACCTCTGTAGCAACCGATGTCCATCAAACGCTTAATGTTCATCTGAACTTCACCGCGAAGCTCACCTTCGGTCTTGTACTGTTCGGCGATGATGTCACGGACAGTCTTCTGCTCGTCGTCGGTCCAGTCTTGGACTTTCTTGGCAGGTTCGACACCGGCTTTGTTCAGGATTTCCTTGGACAATGAACGTCCAATGCCGTAAATGTAGGTCAACGAGATTTCACCGGCCTTGTTGCTCGGGATATCTACACCAGCGATTCTTGCCATATTATCTTATTCTTTAGTTTAAATTTTCGACAAAGATTTAACCCTGACGCTGATTCTCTTTAGGGTTCTTCTTATTAATCACATACACTCTGCCCTTGCGCTTCACGATGATGCAGTCGGCAGATCTTTTCTTGACAGATGCTTGAACTTTCATTTCAATATACTTTTGTAGTTTGCTGCTTAACTCTTGTATCTGAAGGTGATACGGCCCTTTGTCAAATCATAGGGAGACATTTCCAACTTGACTTTGTCGCCAGGCAGAATCTTGATATAGTGCATACGCATCTTGCCGGAGATGGTGGCAATGATGACCAACCCGTTCTCCAACTCGACACGAAACATGGCGTTACCCAATGCTTCCACTACTGTGCCTTCCTGTTCTATCGACATTTGTTTAACCATACTCTATTACTTTCAAATACTTAATAATGCGTTATTTACTTCATTCCCTGCCCTTTTTTGGCTGAAATTCGGGCTGCAAAAGTAATAATTCTTTTCCAAACGGAGGACATTTTTGTCAAATTTCTTCATCCTCACCTGTTTATCAAAGAATCTTGCCCTCTCTTCGGGGAACCCTCGGCCTTGTTTTTCCGAAGGTTTCCCGAAAGTCAGGCTTGCTTTGCGCCAACGGGCAAAGGGCGTTTGCGATTACATCCTGCCGATGCGTCCCTTGATGCGGCCACTCTTGGTGAGACCATCGTAGTGGTGCATCAGGAGGTGGCTTTCGATTTGTTGCAAGGTGTCGAGCACGACGCCCACAAGAATCAGCAGCGAGGTTCCGCCATAGAAGTGGGAGAATCCCGTGGTGACGTTCATGAGCGAGGCCACGATGGCAGGCATGATGGCCACGAGACCGAGGAAGATGGAACCGGGCAGGGTGATGCGCGACATGATGGTGTCGAGATACTCAGCCGTCTTCTTTCCGGGCTTCACGCCGGGAATGAATCCACCGTTCTTCTTGATGTCTTCGGCCATTTGGTTGGTGTTCATCGTCACAGCCGTATAGAAATAGGTGAAGGCGATGATCATGAGGAAGAACACGAGGTTGTACCAGAATCCGTTGATGTTGGTGAACGCAGCGGCAAATCCCGTCAAGGCATCACTCTGTCTGAAACCGGCAATGGTAATAGGCAGGAACATGATGGCCTGGGCGAAGATGATAGGCATAACGCCGGCGGCATTCACTTTCAGCGGGATGTATTGGCGCACACCGCCATACTGACGGTTGCCAACCACGCGCTTGGCATACTGTACCGGAATCTTGCGCGTGCCTTGCACGAGGGCGATAGTGCCCACCATCACGAAGAACAGCACAATCAACTCGATGACGAGAACCAGCAGGCCGGTTCCGCCTTGGTTGAAGCGGGCTGCAACCTCGGCTGCAAAGGCACCGGGCAGACGGGCGATGATACCGATCATAATGATCAGGGAGATACCATTGCCGATGCCCTTGTCCGTAATCTTCTCGCCGAGCCACATGATGAACAAGGTGCCGGCGATGAGTAGGATGACCGACGAAATCCAGAAGAAGGCGCTCGGGTCGCTCACGCCGTCGAAAGGAGTGACGGCGGTTTTGGGCAACTGCACAAGCACGTTCTTGATGTAGCCGGGGGCCTGGATAATGACAATGATTACGGTGAGGTAACGCATGATTTGGTTCAGCTTCTTACGTCCGCTTTCACCTTCCTTCTGCAAGCGCTGGAAGTAAGGCACTGCCATGCCAAGCAGTTGGATGATGATGGATGCGGTGATGTAAGGCATGATACCAAGAGCGAAGACCGAAGCGTTGCCGAAAGCACCGCCCGAGAACATGTTCAACAGTCCGAGCAAGCCGCCTTCACTGCTTTGTTGCAGGTTCGACAACTGGTTCGGGTCGACGCCAGGAATGACAACGAACGAGCCAAAGCGATAGATCAAGATGATGAGGATGGTGTAGAGAATGCGCTGGCGCAACTCCTCAATCTTGAAGATATTCCTTATGGTTTCAATTAGTCTGTTCATTTCGTTTCGTATTTTTCGCAGGTTCCGCCGGCGGCTTCGATCATCTCCTTAGCCTTTGCGGAAAAAGCGTGAGCCCTAACTTCCACTTTTGCAGTCAATTCACCCCTGCCAAGGATCTTGACGAGTTCCTTCTTGTGGGTGACACGGTTTTCGACAAGCACTTCGGGAGTGATCACCGTAATGCCTTTGTCAGCAAGTTTCTGCAAAGTTACGAGGTTGACAGGGGTATACTCAACACGGTTCATGTTCTTGAAACCGAACTTAGGAACCAAACGGGCGAGAGGCATCTGACCGCCTTGGAAGCCGACTTTACGCTTGGCGCCGGAACGGGCTTGAGCACCCTTGTGACCGCGCGTTGACGTGCCGCCTCTTCCAGAGCCTTGGCCACGGCCTAATCTTTTCTTTTCCTTTGTAGAACCTTCTGCTGGTTTGAGATTGCTTAAATCCATGATACTGTAGATTTGATAAGTTCAACAATTAGATTTCTTCGATCTTGAGGAGATGGGCGATCTTGTTCACCATGCCGGCCATGCAGGGGTCGTCCATGTCGACCTCTACTGACTGGTGCATCTTTCTCAGTTTGAGTGACCTCAAAGTGTCCTTTTGATCTTGTGGTCTTCCGATACCACTTCTGACTTGGGTGATTCTAACTTTCTTCATCTTTCAAAAGTTTTATCCGTTAAACACAGTATCCAAATCCACACCTCTCAACTGGGCGACGGTGTAGGCGTCGCGCATTCTGGTCAGTGCATCGAAAGTGGCTTTCACCACGGAGTGAGGGTTGGACGAGCCTTTCGACTTGGCCATCACGTTCTTCACGCCAACGCTTTCGAGGACGGCACGCATGGCACCGCCAGCGATGACGCCGGTACCGGGGGTAGCGGGCTGGATGTAGACGTAAGCGCCGCTATACTTACCGTATTGTTCGTGAGGCAGCGTGCCGTTCAGGACGGGAACCTTGACGAGGTTCTTCTTGGCGTCGTCGACGCCCTTCTGGATGGCGGCAGTGGCTTCCTTGGCTTTGCCGAGGCCGTAACCGACCACGCCATTCTCATTGCCAACGACAACCAGTGCTGCGAAAGTGAAAGTACGACCACCTTTGGTCACCTTGGTGACGCGGTTGATGCTAACGAGACGTTCCTTGAACTCGATTTCGCTAGACTTTACTCTTTTTACATTAACTTCTGCCATGACAATTAGAATTTAAGTCCTCCATTACGAGCTGCGTCGGCCAGCGACTTCACTCTACCATGATACAAATAACCATTGCGGTCGAACACGACCTTCTCGATGCCGGCGGCCTTGGCCTTCTCAGCAATCAGGGCGCCAACCTTGGCGGCCTGTTCGGTCTTCGTGATCTTTTCGTTTTCGATGCCGTTCTCGCGGGAACTGGCGGCAGTCAATGTCTTGCCGACCTCGTCGTCAATCAGCTGCACATAGATTTGCTTGTTACTTCTAAAGACAGACATGCGCGGGCGATCGGCCGTACCAGAAATCTTCTTTCTGATGCTCTTCTTGATGAACTGTCTTCTCTCTTCTTTAGTTTTTGCCATTGTTTACTTTCTTTACTGAGGTATTAATCATTACTTACCAGCTGACTTACCAGCCTTACGTCTCAGGACTTCGCCTTCGAACTTGATACCCTTACCCTTATAAGGTTCAGGCTTACGCATCGAGCGGATCTTTGCGGCCACCTGACCAAGAAGTTGTTTGTCGTATGAACGCATCTTCAGAATGGGGTTCTTACCTCTTTCGTTGATGGTCTCAATCTTGATCTCCGGAGGCATCTCCATAAAGATGTTGTGGGAGAAGCCCAGAGCCATTTCGAGGATTTGTCCCTTGGCCTCGGCCTTGTAGCCGACACCGACAAATTCCTGCACCGTTTCAAAACCTTCGCTCACGCCCTTGACCATGTTGGCGATGAGGGCGCGATAGAGTCCGTGCATGGCACCCGGCTTGCCCATAGTGGTAGCCTCGTTGGGTTTCACATGCAGTTGGCCGTCTTCCATTTCGAGGATGACGCCGTCGCCGAACTTCTGCGAAAGTTCACCTAACTTACCTTTAACCGTGATGACACCGTCTTTGATGTCGACCGTTACGCCTGCGGGGATGGCGATAGGCAATTTACCAATTCTTGACATGTTTTCTATCTCCTATCCTTTAGTTTAACTGACATAACAAATCACTTCGCCGCCGATGTGGAGCTTGCGGGCTTCCTTGTCGGTCATAACGCCCTGAGAGGTGGAGATGATGGCGATACCAAGGCCGTTCATCACTCTCGGGAGGTTCTCACTGTCAGCATACCTTCTCAGGCCGGGACGCGAAACGCGGTCGATGGTCGTGATGGCAGGCAGCTTGGTCACAGGATGGTACTTAAGAGCGATCTTAATGACATTCTGCGATTTCTTTTCGCCTTCTTCGAACTTGTAGTTGAGGATATAGCCCTTCTCGAAGAGGATTTTCGTGATGGCTTTCTTCATGTTCGAAGCGGGGATTTCAACGATTCTATGCTTGGCACTATTCGCATTGCGGATGCGAGTCAGATAATCTGCTATAGGGTCTGTATTCATCTTTCTTCTGATCTTTAAAGTTTACCAACTAGCTTTCTTTACGCCCGGGATGAGGCCTTTGAGGGCCATCTCACGGAAATCGATACGCGAAATGCCAAACTGGCGCATATAACCTTTCGGGCGGCCGCTCAGCTTGCAACGGTTGTGCAAGCGGACGGGGCTCGAGTTTTTCGGCAGTTTCTGCAGGCCTTCGTAGTCACCGGCAGCTTTCAGGGCTGCGCGTTTCTCGGCATATTTCGCGACCATCTTTGCTCTCTTGCGCTCGCGCGCTTTCATTGATTCTTTAGCCATAGTTTACTTGTTTTGATTTTTAAAGGGAAGACCAAAATGTTTCAACAAAGCCAATGCCTCTTGGTCGGTCTTGGCTGAGGTGACGAAGGTGATGTTCATGCCGTTCATCTTGGCCACTTTCTCGATGTCGATTTCGGGGAAGATGATTTGTTCGGTGATGCCGAAGCTATAGTTGCCACGGCCGTCGAAGCCTTTGTCGCTGATACCCCTGAAGTCGCGCACACGCGGCAGGGCCACGCAGACAAGACGCTCGAGAAACTCGTACATCTTGTCGCCGCGCAGCGTTACGTGAACGCCAATCGGGTTGCCACGGCGCAGCTTGAAGTTGCTGACGTCGTGTCTTGAAATGGTCGGTACGGCTTTCTGGCCGGTGATGGCGGACATTTCCTCCACACCGACGTCGATGAGCTTCTTGTCAGCCAAAGCTGCTCCGATGCCCTGATTGAGTGAAATTTTCAGAAGCCGTGGAACCTGCATCACGCTCTTGTAGTGGAATTCTTCCATCAATGCAGGCACGATTTCACTCTTGTATTGTCCTCTAAGTCTGGGTTGATAGTTCATAATTACTTGATGATTTCACCTGTTTTCTTTGAATAACGGACCAATTTGCCGTTCTCGTCTTTCTTACGACCAATCCTAGAGGGTGTGCCGTTCTTGTCGACCACCATGAGGTTGGAGATGTGGATGGGGGCTTCCTGCTTTACGATGCCACCTTGGGGATGCTCGGTGTTGGGGCGGGTGTGCTTGGAGATGATTCTAACGCCTTCGACGATAGCTCTGTTCTTCTTCACATCTACCCTGAGGATCTTGCCTTGCTTGCCTTTGTCGTTGCCTGAAAGGACCAGTACGGTGTCGCCTTTCTTTACATGTAATTTGCTCATTTCTTTCAGTTTTTAAACGTTAATTAAAGCACTTCTGGAGCGAGCGAAACTATTTTCATGAATTGCTTTTCGCGCAACTCTCTGGCCACTGGCCCGAAGATACGGGTGCCGATGAGTTCACCGGCTTGGTTCAGCAGCACGCAAGCATTGTCATCGAAGCGGATGTAGGAGCCGTCGGCGCGACGGGTTTCCTTCTTGGTGCGGACTACGACTGCCTTCGAGACGGTTCCTTTCTTTACGTTACCGCTCGGGATGGCGCTTTTCACGGTGACGACGATGATGTCGCCCGTGTGGGCGTAACGTTTCCTTGTTCCGCCCAACACTCTGATGCAGAGGACTTCCTTTGCACCGCTATTGTCAGCTACTGCGAGTCTGGTTTCCTGTTGTATCATTTTACTTAGCCCTTTCGATAATTTCTACTAGTCTCCAATGTTTTCTTTTGCTCAGCGGACGGGTTTCCATGATGCGCACGGTGTCGCCGATGTTGCACTCTTCTTTCTCGTCATGAGCCATAAAACGGCTGGTTTTCTTGATGAACTTGCCGTAAATCGGGTGTTTCTCGCGACGCTCGATCTCCACGACGATGGATTTCTGCATCTTGTTGCTGACGACCACGCCGATTCTTTCTTTTCTGAGGTTTCTCTTGATTTCCATTGTATCTGCGTCGTTTAGTTATTTTTTACCTTCAAGTTCGCGTCTTCTCAATTCGGTCAGATAACGGGCAATGTTCTTGCGGGTCTCACGAATCTGATTGGGATTGTCGAGCGGCGAAACGGCATGGTTCAGTCTCATCTTCACCAACTGCTCGCGGGCCTGGTCCAAACGGTCGTTCAGGTCGGGCGTGCTCATCTCTCTGATTGATTCTTGCTTTTTCATTGTGTTTTATCCTCCTAATTATTCGACGTAATCTCTTCTAACAACAAACTTCGTGGTGACGGGCAGCTTTTGTGCGGCCAGGCGGAGAGCCTCCTTGGCGACGGCCAACGGCACGCCTTCGGCCTCGAACAGCATGTGACCCGGTGTGACACGAGCTACAAAGTATTCGGGATCACCCTTACCTTTACCCATACGGACGTCCAAAGGCTTCTTGGTGATGGGTTTGTCGGGGAAGATGCGGATCCAGATTTGGCCTTCACGCTTCATGTAACGGGTGACGGCCTGACGGGCGGCCTCAATCTGACGGGCAGTAATCAAAGCCTCTTCCAGTGTCTTGATTCCAAAAGAGCCGAAAGCAAGCTGATGAGCGCGGTGGGCGTTACCTTTCATCTTGCCTTTCTGTGGCCTTCTGTATTTTTGTCTTTTAGGTTGTAACATATTCAGTCAACTTTTAAAGATTAAACACAATCATTTACGTTTGCCTTCGCCACCACGACGGGGACCACGGCCGGCTGGACGCGGGGCGCCACCTTGCTTCTTCGCAGGAGCGTTGACGGTGGTGGGCACCAGTTCGGGCTTGCCATAAATTTCACCTTTGCAAATCCACACCTTGATGCCGAGGCGGCCGTAAGAGGTATGGGCTTCCACCAAGGAGTAGTCGATGTCGGCGCGCAGCGTGTGCAGCGGGATACGGCCTTCCTTGTACGACTCGGAACGTGCGATTTCGGCACCTCCGACGCGACCCGAAATCAAGATCTTGATGCCCTCGGCGCCCATGCGCATGGTGCCGAACGAAGCGGTCTTGATGGCGCGGCGATACGACACGCGGCCTTCAATCTGCTTGGCGATGGTGCTTGCAACGATGTAAGCGTCAAGCTCAGGTCTCTTGATCTCGTTGATGTTGATTTGGATTTCCTTGCCGGTGAGTTTCACCAGTTCTTTCTTCAGTTTGTCGACTTCTTCGCCGCCCTTGCCGATGATCATGCCCGGGCGAGCCGTGAAGATGGTGACAGTGACATACTTCAAGGAACGTTCGATGGCGATCTTTGAGATGCCGGCCTTGCCGAGACGGGCGTTCAGATACTTGCGGATCTTGTCGTCCTCCACGAGCTTAGCCGAAAAGTCTTTTCCGCCAAACCAATTGGAATCCCATCCTTTGATGATTCCCAATCTAAGACCTATAGGATTAGTTTTTTGTCCCATTATTCAAATCTTTTTATTCTCCAATTATTCTTCGTTAGCATCGTTAGCAATTCTGCTGTCCACAATGATCGTGACGTGGTTAGAGCGTTTGCGGATGTGGAAAGCACGTCCGTGAGGGGCGGCCTGAATGCGCTTCAGGGTGCGGCCTTCGTCGACCCAGATCTCTTTCACGTAAAGGTTGCTGTCTTCAACGCGCTTGCCTTCGTTCTTGGCTTCCCAGTTGGCGATGGCCGAACGGAGGAGCTTGTAGACCGGCTTGGCGGCGTGCTTGGTCGAGTATTGCAACGAGTGCAGTGCCAACTCTACCTTTTGGCCTCTGATCATGTCGGCCACAAGGCGCATCTTGAACGGGGATGTCGGCAGGTCGTTCAAACGAGCCATAGCGACATTCTTGCGGGCTTCTTTCAAAGCTTCTGCTCTTTTATGTTTTCTTGCTCCCATTGTTACCTATGTATTACTTGTTACCTTTATCTTTGTTACCGGCATGACCTCTGAAGATACGGGTCGGGGCAAACTCGCCCAACTTGTGGCCCACCATGTTCTCGGTCACATAAACCGGGATGAACTTGTTGCCATTGTGGACGGCGATGGTCTGTCCGACGAAATCAGGAGAAATCATCGATGCTCTTGACCAAGTCTTGATAACGGTCTTCTTGCCGCTTTCGACGTTTTCCAGCACTCTCTTTTGGAGTTTGTAGTGGATATACGGTCCTTTCTTAAGTGATCTGCTCATAGTTTTATGCGATTTTCCTGATTAAATTACTTCTTTCTTCTGTCGATGATGTACTTGTTCGAAGCGGCCTTCGGCGAGCGGGTCTTGTAGCCCTTTGCCGGCAAGCCCTTGCGTGAGCGCGGGTGACCGCCAGAGGCACGACCTTCACCACCGCCCATCGGGTGGTCGACCGGGTTCATAACAACGCCACGGTTGTGGGGACGACGACCGAGCCAACGGCTGCGGCCAGCCTTACCTGACTTCTCAAGGTTGTGGTCGGCGTTACTGACGCTGCCGATGGTGGCCTTGCAAGCTTGGAGAATCATACGGGTTTCGCCTGAGGGCATACGCAGGATGGCGTACTTGCCGTCGCGGCTCATCAGCTGGGCATAGCTGCCGGCGCTGCGGGCCATCTTGGCGCCTTGGCCAGGACGAAGCTCGATGTTGTGGATAATCGTACCGAAGGGGATTTCGCTCAGGTAAAGGGTGTTGCCCACGTTGGGCTGGATACCCTTGCCGGAGAGGATTTCCTGACCGACCTGCAGGCCGGCAGGAGCGATGATGTAACGCTTCTCACCGTCCTTGTAGAACACGAGGGCGATACGGGCGGTACGGTTCGGGTCGTATTCAATGGTCTTCACAACGCCCGGAATACCATCCTTGTCGCGCTTGAAGTCAATGATTCTGTACATTCTCTTATGGCCACCGCCACGATAGCGGACGGTCATTTCACCGCTGGAATTACGACCACCCGTGCTCTTCTTGGGTCTCAGTAACGACTTCTCGGGTTTGTCGGTCGTGATTTCGTCAAACGCGCTAATAACTTTGAAGCGCTGACCTGGTGTAGTTGGTTTATATTTCTTTAATGCCATGATCAGATATTGCTATAAAAGTCAATTGTATCACCTTCTCTCAATGTCACGATAGCTTTCTTGAAAGCAGCCCTTCTGCCGGAAACAACACCGGATTTGGTATAGCGTGACTTCAATTTTCCATCGTAGTTCATCGTGTTGACGGCAACGACCTTCACATCGTAGAGCTTTTCGATAGCGTCCTTGATTTGGTACTTGTTGCTGTTCTTGTCAACGATGAATGCGAACCTGTTCAGCTTCTCGCTGATAGCGGTCATTTTTTCAGTAATGACGGGTTTCTTTATGATAATCATCTCTTGTGCAATTTAAGGGTTAAATCTCTCTGTTCAACACTTCCACGATAGGCTGGAGGGCACTCTCGGTGAGGAAGATGTTCTTGGCCTTCAGAATATCATAAGTGTTCAGGTTGCGAGCCAGCATGATTTCGGTGCGTTGGATGTTCCTTGCGGAAAGCACCACGTTCTTCTGAGGCTCGGCAAACACGAAGAGGTTACGGTTGCCGTTCACCTTGAAGGAGTCCAGCACCTTGACCATCTGCTTGGTCTTGATGGCTTCGAAGTTGAAGTCCTCGACAATGCGGATGGCACCGTCAGTAATCTTGCTCGACAGGGCCGACTTACGAGCCAGCACCTTGACTTTCTTGTTCAGTTTGAAGCTGTAGTCGCGCGGCTTGGGACCAAACACGCGGGCACCGCCTCTCAGCAGGGGTGAATTGATGTCGCCACGGCGCGCACCGCCTGTGCCCTTCTGACGGAAGAGCTTGCGGGTGCTACCTGCGATTTCGCTGCGTTCCTTCGACTTGTGAGTGCCTTGGCGTTGGTCGGCAAGGTATTGTCTCACTGCCAGATACATGACATGCTCGTTAGGCTCGATGGCGTAAATGTCGTCATTCAGTTGAACCTTGCGGCCAGTATCTTCGCCTTTGATGTTATAAACTGTTAACTCCATCTCTCAATCATTAAATATCCGTTATTATGGCCCGGAACGGCGCCTTTCACCACTAACAAATTCTTCTCGGGAACGACCTTCACAATCATGAGGTTCGTCACCTTCACTTTATGGTTGCCCATCTGGCCAGCCATGCGCAATCCCTTGAACACTCTCGAAGGATAAGCGCAAGCGCCGATGGAACCCGGTTTTCTCAAACGGTTGTGCTGACCGTGAGTTGCTTGACCTACGCCATTGAAATGATGGCGCTTCACTACGCCTTGGAAGCCTTTACCTTTGCTGATGCCGCTGACATCAACAAACTCGCCTTCCATGAACACATCGACGGTGAGCGTTTCGCCCAATTGTTTTCTGTGGCCTTCTTCGAAACGCGAGAACTCGCGCACCAGCTTCTTGGGGGTCGTGCCGGCCTTGGCAAAGTGACCTTGCTCGGCCTTCGAGGTGTTTTTCACCTTCTTCTCGTCGAAGCCCAACTGGATAGCGCTGTAACCGTCTTTCTCAATCGTTCTGACTTGGGTGACCACACAAGGGCCTGCCTCGATGACAGTGACGGGAACCATCTTTCCGGCCTCGTCATAGATGTGGGTCATACCAATCTTTTTTCCTAGTAATCCTGACATGCTACTTTAGCTTTTTAATTTGTTGTACTAGATAGGTTTAATTACAATTTGATTTCTACTTCCACACCACTGGGGAGCTCCAGCTTCATCAGTGCGTCAATCGTCTGCGAAGTCGAGTTGTAGATGTCGAGCAAACGCTTGTAGGTCGAAAGCTCGAACTGCTCTCTCGATTTCTTGTGGACGAAGGTTGAGCGCAATACGGTGTAGATCTTCTTGTTAGTCGGCAACGGAATAGGACCGCTGACAACTGCTCCGGTCGCTTTGATGGTTTTTACGATCTTCTCGGCTGACTTGTCAACCAAGTTGTGGTCGTGCGACTTCAGTTTAATTCTAATTCTCTGGCTCACAATAATTATTTTTATTGAATTGTTTGCTTAAATGAATAATAGTCCTTTTGCCTTCTTGATCACCACTTCGGCAATGGCTTCGGGGACGGGGGCATAGTGGCTCAGCTCCATGTTGAAGTTGGCACGGCCCGACGACAGCGAGCGCAACTGGGTGATGTATCCGAACATCTCGGCCAACGGCACGTCTGCCTTAATCGTCTGGAAACCAATGTCGGCAATGACTTCGCGCAATATTGATCTCTTTTTGTTCAAATCGCCCGTGACGTCACCAATGTACTCGTCGGGGCAATGTATTTCAACTCTCATGATAGGTTCCATCAACACGGCACCAGCTTTGAGGCCAGCTTCCTTGAAGGCGATGTGCGCCGCGCTCTCGAATGAAAGTGCGTCGCTATCCACCGGATGGAACGAACCGTCGGTAAGCGTAACCTTGAGGTTCTCGACCGGGAAGCCTGCCAACACGCCGTTGGACAAGGCACCCTTGAAGCCTCTCTCGGTGGCTTGGATGTACTCGGCAGTGAGGACACCACCCTTCACTTCGTTGACAAACTGCAATCCCTGCACGCCGTCGTCGGCCGGACCCATAGTGAACTCGATATCGGCAAACTTTCCCTTGCCACCGGTCTGTTTTTTATAGACTTCACGATGCTGAATTGTTTGAGTAAAGGCTTCCTTGTACGCGACCTGCGGACGGCCGGAGTTGACTTCGACGCCAAACTCTCTCTTGAGGCGGTCCAAAATAATGTCAAGGTGCAATTCGCCCATACCTGCCAATATGGTCTGGCCCGAATTTTCGTCGGTGTGTACGAACAACGTAGGATCTTCCTCGGTCAATTTGGCCAAAGACTGATCCAATTTGTCCAAATCTGCTGTAACTTTAGGTTCGATGGCAATGTTGACCACTGGCTCGGGGAACTTGATGTTCTCGAGCACAAGCGGCTTGTTCTCAACACAAAGCGTGTCGCCCGTGCGGATGAGCTTGAATCCGACGGCGGCACCGATGTCGCCAGCCGAAATCTCTTCCAAGGGCAACTGCTTGTTGGCATGCATCTGAACGATCTTGGCGATGCGTTCACGTTTGCCTGTCGACACATTGAGTACCATCTCACCAGCCTTCAAGGTCCCGGAATAGACGCGGAAGAAACAAAGACGACCGACGAAGGGATCAGTGGCAATCTTGAACGCCAAGGCGCAGAAAGGCTCCTTGGGGTCTGCCTTACGGATTTCCTCCTGTTCGGTCTTTGGGTTGATACCCTTCACATGGTCGATGTCCAAGGGGCTGGGCAGGTAGTTGACGATGGCGTCAAGCAACGGCTGCACGCACTTGTTCTTGAACGACGAGCCGCACATCACGGGGCAAATGCGAAGGTCTAGCGTTGCCTTGCGGATTTGGCCGATGATTTCCTCGGCGGTGATGCTGTCGGGGTCTTCCATGTACTTCTCAAACAACGTTTCGTCGTCTTCGACGGCTCCCTCGATGAGGTCGGTGCGGTATTTCGCAACCATTTCCTTCATGTCTTCGGGGATTTCGATTTCGTCGTAAACGGAGCCATTGTCGGTTTCTTCCCAAGCATATGCCTTATTCCTAATCAGGTCAACGATTCCGATGAAGTCGTCTTCGGCACCGATGGGCAGTTGGACGGGCACTGGAGTAGCGTGGAGCTTCTCGCGGATTTGGTCCAACACCTTAAAGAAATCGGCACCTGCACGATCCATCTTGTTGACGTAGCATATACGCGGGACGTTGTATTTGTTGGCTTGGTGCCACACGGTTTCTGACTGAGGCTCTACCCCACCGACAGCGCAGAAGATAGCGATAGCACCATCCAAAACGCGCAACGAGCGTTCCACCTCAACGGTGAAATCGACGTGGCCGGGGGTGTCGATGATATTAATCTTGTAAGCCTCATTATTAAGGTGCCAGAACACCGTTGTTGCAGCAGAAGTGATGGTGATGCCACGCTCTTGCTCCTGAACCATCCAGTCCATGGTGGCGGCGCCGTCGTGAACTTCACCTATCTTATGACTACGGCCAGTATAATAGAGGATACGCTCCGTCGTGGTCGTCTTACCGGCGTCGATGTGAGCCATGATGCCGATATTACGAGTGAGGCTGAGCGGGTTCATCATATTTTCCTGTCCGTTTTGCATAATTCCTGATCTCTCCTATTAGAATCTGAAATGCGAGAATGCCTTGTTGGCATCTGCCATTCTGTGGATTTCTTCTTTCTTCTTGAATGCAGAACCTTCTTCCTTGTAAGCTGCCATGATTTCCGAAGCGAGCTTCAGAGCCATCGATTTCTCGTGACGTTTGCGGGCATAACCGATCAGGTTCTTCATACCGATGCTCTGCTTACGGGCAGGACGGATTTCTGAAGGAATCTGGAAGGTAGCACCACCGATACGACGGCTTCTTACTTCCACTTGAGGAGTAACATTGGCCAAGGCCTTTTTCCATACCTCAACTGGATTTTCGTTGAGCTTACTTTCAACGATGTCCATTGCTTCGTAGAAAATCTGATAAGCCAAATTCTTCTTACCCTTGAGCATGATGTTGTTCACGAACTTCGTGACTTGCACATCACCGTACTTCGGGTCGGGAAGGATAATTCTCTTCTTTGGTTTAGCTTTTCTCATGTCTTTAAGTCTTTCTGTTTTGACTAATCGTTATTTCTTTGCGGCTGTCTGTTTGGGTCGTTTAGCACCGTACTTCGACCTGCGCTGGCGGCGGCCATCAACACCAGAGGTATCCAAAGCACCTCTAATGATGTGATAACGCACACCCGGCAAATCCTTAACACGACCTCCTCTGATCATAACAATGCTGTGTTCCTGCAGGTTGTGGCCCTCACCGGGGATGTAGGCGTTGACCTCCTTTTGGTTGGTCAAACGGACCCTCGCGACCTTACGCATGGCTGAGTTAGGCTTCTTGGGGGTCGTCGTGTAAACACGCACGCACACACCGCGACGTTGCGGACTGGAATCCAATGCAGGCGACTTGCTCTTGTCGATCAATTTCTGGCGCCCTTTGCGCACTAATTGTTGAATAGTCGGCATTTTTAATTTGTTAGGTTAATTTGTTGATTATTTAATCCGTTGATTAGGAATTATTTACAAACTCTTACCAAACTGGCCGAGGGCAACTCTCTGCAAGATGTAGTCAGGGAAACATAATAAGCCATGTACGGCTTAGAAGTCTATAAACCCACGCTGCGACGATTTTTACGCTTGATTTTAGTGTCACATCGTGTAGAAACCTATCACGTTTAACTTATCAGGTTCCTTAACTATATCATTTTCAAGGGCAAGCCCTCATTCAATTCAGCGGGTGCAAAAGTACAACATTTTTCAATACCCCGCGCACTTTTTTGAAAAATTTCGTCAAAAATAATGTGGTTTGATTTTATCTCATTGTTATTCAATAAATTAAACAGATTAAAAAACTTTTCTTCGACATAAAAAAAGCGTCTTTCCCGACTCAGTTTTGCCGAAAAAGACGCTTGAATGACTAAAAAAAGGTCTCAATATTTCACGAAACGGTCCTCACCGTTGCTCAAACCGAGCAAAGGACTGCGTCCGAAAAGCAGATAGACCTTGTGTTCCCAAATGAGTTCCCAAAGCATCCTGCTGACGCGAACTTGGTCTTCGGGGGCGAGTTCCTCGCTGGTGTAAACCGTGTTTTCGAGGTCGGCAAGGGCACGGTCGCGAATGGCCTGCTGCTTGATTTGGTAGCACAGGTTGACGAAAGTGGTTCCCGATATTGCGTCGTTGCGCTCGACAATGACTTGAACGAGATGCTTCAATGACTCGTTGTCGTAGAGGACATGTACTGGATTTGCGTCGTAATTCATATTTTTTCTGTTTTATTGATGGCGCAAAGGTAGTGTTTTTTTTGAAACCGACAATTTTTTCTCACCTTTATTAATAATAGCCTCTCTAATCGGGAAGAGTTTCTTACCTTTGCACCCGAAATTGAAAAATCCAACAAATTAAAAATTGAGCAAAATGGTTACCGAATTATTGGTCGTTTGGGTCGTCGGCGTAGTGGCGTTCTTTGCGCTGTGGGCGGTTTTGCTCAAGGTGATTAAGTGGATTAGCGAGAAGAAAAACAAATCTAAAAATACTGAAATATGAAATACGACATCATCGTTATCGGCAGCGGCCCGGGAGGCTATGTGGCTGCCATCAGAGCATCACAATTGGGCAAGAAGACCGCCGTGGTCGAGAAGGCCGAAGTGGGCGGCATCTGCCTCAACTGGGGCTGCATCCCCACCAAAGCCCTGCTGAAGAGCGCGCAGGTCTACACCTATATTAATCATGCCGAGAACTACGGCATCAAGGTGGAAGGCGAAGTGAAACCCTACATGGAAGCCGTCGTGTCCCGCAGTCGCGGCGTGGCCGACACCATGAGCAAGGGCGTGCAATACCTCTTCAAGAAGAACAACGTGGAAGTCATTGCCGGCTACGGCAAGCTGACCGCCGACAAGCAAGTGGAAGTGACCGATGCCGAAGGCAACGTCACCATTTACGAAGCCGACGACATTATTTTGGCTACGGGTTCTCGCGTTCGCGAACTGCCCGCATTGCCTATCGACGGCAAGAAAATCATCGGCTACCGTCAGGCATTGGTCTTGGACAAACTGCCCGAAAGCATGGTGGTGGTTGGTTCAGGTGCCATCGGCTCGGAGTTCGCTTTCTTCTTCACCTCAATGGGAGTGAAAGTGACCTTGGTGGAATTCCTACCCAATGTGGTCCCGAATGAGGACGAGGAAGTTTCCAAGCAAGTGGAACGCGCCTTCAAGAAACTGAAGATGACCGTGATGACCGAGGCCTCGGTGACGCACGTCGACACCACTGGCGAGAAGTGCGTGTGTACCATCGCCACCAAGAAAGGCGAAAAGACCGTGGAGGCCGACATTGTTTTGTCCGCCGTGGGTGTGCAAACCAACATCGACAACCTCGGCCTTGAGGAACTCGGAATCAGCACCGAGCGCGGAAAGATTAATGTCGATGAATGGTATCGTACCAATGTGCCAGGCGTGTATGCCATCGGCGACATTGTACACGGTCCAGCGTTGGCACACAAGGCCGACCACGAAGCCACCATCTGCGTAGAGAAGATTTGCGGCCTCAACCCCAAGCCGCTCAACTACGCCAACATCCCCGGCTGCACCTACACCACGCCCGAAATCGCTTCCGTCGGCCTGAGCGAGGCCAAGGCCATCGCTGCGGGATATGAGGTGAAGATTGGCAAGTTCCCCTTCACCGCTTCGGGCAAGGCCACCGCTGCCGGCAACCGCGACGGCTTCATCAAAGTCGTCTTCGATGCCAAGACCGGCGACTGGCTCGGCTGCCACATGGTTGGCGACAACGTGACTGAGATGGTGGCCTCGGCTGTGCTTTGCCGCGAACTGGGTGCCAAGGGCGAGGATATCATCCGCGCTGTGTTCCCCCACCCAACTATGTCGGAAGGCATTATGGAGGCGGCGGCGGCGGCGTTTAATGAATGTGTGCATTTATAATCAAAGAAACTACGAATTACACGAATTGAACAAATTGAAGCGAAAGAATTTCGAGGACGCAAGCATCCAATTTTCACGAATGGGATGACCTCAAAATTCGTAACAATAGCAACTTGTTGCCCAGTAATTCTCTAAATATATTCGTAATATTCGTGTAATTCGTAGTTAAAATAAGAGACAATGGAAATCATAGAAACCAAGATAAAAGACCTGTTGGTCATCAAGCCGGACGTCTTCACTGACGAACGCGGCTATTTCTTCGAGAGTTACAACAAGGCGCGTTTCGCTGAGCATGGTCTGGAGATGGATTTCGTGCAGGACAACGAGTCGCAATCGATGAAAGGCGTGTTGCGCGGGCTGCATTTCCAGAAGCCGCCTTTTGCGCAAGGCAAGTTGGTGCGCGTGGTGAAAGGTGCCGTCTTGGACGTGGCCGTCGATTTGCGGAAAGGTTCACCGACCTACGGGCAGTGGGAGTCTGTCATTTTGACTGAGAGCAACAAGTTCATGTATTGGATCCCGGAAGGCTTCGCGCATGGGTTCGCTTGTTTGGAAGATTATTCCGTGTTCACCTACAAATGCACGAATGTTTACAACAAAGCCTCTGAGGGGAGCATCCGCTGGAACGACCCCGACTTGGGCATCAAATGGGACATCGTGAACCCGATTCTTTCGGAGAAGGACAAAGTCTCGCCGATGTTCAAGGATTTTGTGACACCATTTTAGTTTAGAGTTTAGTGTTTAGAGTTTAGAGAAACGAGAAACCATCAAGCGTATCACCCAATGAAAACAAGAAACATCCTCTTGGCCTGCGGCATAGCCATTATATTAATAGGTGTGACCGCTGCCATTACGCTTTTGCCGGCCCAATCCAATGACGAACAATTGGAGCAACTGGAAGAATACGAAGGCACCGACCGTGAATTTGTAGTTTTCGAGCAAATCGACCACATCACGCACGATGTTGAGTTGCCCAAAACCATGACTTTTTGCGGCGAGGAAGTGCCGTTGGACTTGTTTTTCGTCAGGGAGCGGTTGGAGCGGGAACTGATGGTAAACTCATACAGACATTCCGCAACCATATTGCAGTTGAAGCGCACCACGCGCTGGTTTCCAGTCATGGAGCCTATCATGGAGCAATACGGCCTGCCCGAAGATTTCAAGTATCTCGCCATGATTGAGAGCGAACTGACCAACGCCGTTTCGCCCTCGAAAGCGGTCGGTTTCTGGCAGTTTTTGGAAGGCACAGGGAAAGAATACGGCCTCGAAATCAACAAGCAAGTCGATATGCGCTACAATGTTGAAAAAGAAACCGTTGCGGCTTGCAAGTACCTAAAAGATTCTTATCGCAAATTCGGCAGTTGGATTTCGGCAGCGGCGGCCTTCAACTGCGGCAATGGGCGCATCACCAAGACGATGGAAGAGCAGCGCGTGGATTCTTATTTTGACATGCTGCTGCCCGAGGAAACGCAACGCTATGTTTACCGTATCCTTGCACTGAAACTCATCACGGAGAACCCTGAAAAATACGGTTTTACGATTCGCGACAACGGTTGGTACAGGCCTTACGAGACCAAGACTGTCACCGTCGTGCAATCCATTCCCGACTTGGTGGATTTTGCCTACAGGCAAGGCACAAACTACAAGATGCTGAAGTATTTCAACCCGTGGCTACGCAGCACTTCACTGACGGTTTCTCCGGGCAACAGCTATGAGATCAAGATTCCGACTGGGGATTTTGCGAAAACGCATAAGAAAATGAGGAGTGCAGAATGACGAATACATAGAAAAAATGGACATCCATGAAACATTCAACGATTTGCGCTATCACCATGAGGATGAGGTGGTAGAGTTCAAGAAGGCGGAGAACAATTTCGACTTCGACGACTTGGGAAAATACTTCTCAGCACTGAGCAACGAAGCCAATTTGAGGGACAAAGCCTTTGCGTGGATAGTGTTTGGCGTTCATGACAAGTCGCGAGAAGTGTTAGGTACTTCGTTCAAAAACAACATGAAAAGCCTACAGAAACTGAAGCAAGACTTGTCGCAACACACCACGGACAACAACACTTTTCGCGAAATCCACGAACTGAAAATTGACGGGAAACGGGTGTTGATGTTCCAGATTCCGGCTGCGCCTCGCGGCATCCCGATGGCTTGGAAAGGTCATTTCTATGGCAGAAGGGGCGAAAGCCTTGTGGCATTGGACATGAGCAAATATGAAGAGATTCGCAGGCAGGTGACGGATGTGGACTGGTCGAAGCAAATCGTTGAAGGTGCTACGATTGACGACTTGGACGAGGAGGCGATTGCCGAGGCTCGCAAGGGCTTCAAGGAACACTATCCGAAACTGAAGAAAGAGGTGGATGGCTGGAGCGACGAGGTGTTTTTGAACAAAGCTAAATTGACGATTGGCGGAAAGATAACGAGAACCGCCATATTGTTGCTCGGCAAGCCGGAATCGGTGCATTACCTTGACCATATCGGCGAAATCGTGTGGCGATTGGCGGGCAAGGACAATGTGGGGCAGGTGTTTTCCATTCCTTTCCTTCTTACCACAACGGAGGTGATGCACAAGATTCGCAACTATCCTTTCAAGATTTTCCCAAACGAGAGTTTTCTGCCGGGAGAAGGCATGAAATACGACACGGAAACCATTCTTGAAGCGCTTCACAATTGCATTGCCCATCAGGATTACACCCAAAATGCCCGTATCATTGTGATTGAGCGAGAGAACGAGTTGGAATTCAGCAACAGCGGAAGGTTTTTTGAGGGAACCTACGAAGACTACATCACCGGCGAGCGCATCCCGAAGCATTACCGCAATCCGTTTTTGGCACAGGCCATGGCCAACATCAAAATGATTGACACTGAAGGCTTTGGCATCCATAAGATGTTCGTGTCGCAGAAAGACCGCTATCTACCCATGCCAGACTATGACAAAAGCGACAACGAGAACGTGGTGCTCACCCTTCCTGGCAATGTCATCGACGAAAACTATAGCCTTCTATTGCTGGAGCATACTGATATTGACCTCACTACGGCCGTACTGCTTGACAGGGTGCAGAAAAGGAAACCCCTAAACGGCAACGCGATTAAAATGCTGAGAAAAGAAGGGCTGATTGAGGGCCGCAAGCCGCATTTGTATGTATCAAAACGGATTGCCAAGGCGACAAACTTGGAAGTGGAATACACCTTGAAAAAAGGATTTGACGATGCCGAGTGCCAACAATGGATCATCAAAGCACTGAAAGACCATACCGAACTGAGCAGGAAACAGATTAATGAATTGCTTTGGAGCAAGTTGCCGATTGATTTTAGCGATGAACAGAAAATCACAAAGATTGGAAATCTGCTCACAAAAATGAGGAAACAAGATTTGATAAGAACAGACAAAGACAGGCTATGGCATTTAAGTGAGATTTAAGCGAGATTTAAGTGAGATTTAAGTGAGATTTAGGCGAAAATTTAGACGAGTTTAGACGAAGTATAATTATAAAATACTGAAATACAATAAATTAAAGTTATAACAATTTAGGTGAGATTTAGGCGAGGTTAGGTGAGATTTAGGCGAAATTTAGGTGAAATTAAAGTGAGGTTAAGCGAGATTTAAGCGAGATTTAAGCGAGATTTAGGAACAAAACAGGCGAATCCATTAAAACCATGAACGAATTTTCAGAAGATAAAACCCTTGAAATCCTCGGTGCGAGGGAGAACAACCTGAAAAACATCGACCTCTCGATGCCTCGGAATGCCCTCGTGGTGGTCACGGGGATCAGCGGGAGCGGCAAGTCGTCGCTGGCCTTCGACACGATTTATGCCGAGGGGCAACGCCGCTATATGGAGAGCTTCTCGGCCTACGCGCGGCAGTTCATCGGCAACATGGAACGCCCTGATGTCGATAAGATTACAGGCTTGAGTCCTGTTATCAGCATCGAGCAGAAGTCGGTGAACAAAAACCCGCGCTCGACGGTGGGCACCATCACCGAAATCTATGACTTTTTGCGCCTTTTGTATGCCCGCATCGGCGAGGCCTATTCCTACAACACTGGTGAAAAGATGGTGCGCTACACCGAAGAGCAAATCACCGACTTGATCCTCAAGGAGTTCGACGGCAAGCGAATCAACATTTTGGCTCCGACCGTGAGAGGCAGAAAAGGCCATTACCGCGAGTTGTTCGAGCACATCCGTCAAGCGGGATTCACCCGTGTGCGCGTGGACGGCGAAATGCGCGAAATCGAGTTCGGGATGATGGTGGATCGCTACAAGACCCACGACATCGAAATCGTCATCGACCGCATTGAGGTTCACGAGGACGCGCTTTCGCGCATCAAGAAATCGGTGCAAACGGCGTTCCGCTACGGCAAAGGGCTGCTGATGGTTTTGGACAACGACAACGGGCAACTGCGCTATTTCAGCCGCCTGCTGATGTGCCCCACCACAGGCCTCTCCTACGAAGACCCCGAGCCTAACACTTTCTCGTTCAACTCGCCTTACGGGGCTTGCCCCAAGTGCAACGGCTTGGGCGAAATCGCGGTGGTCGATAAGGAAAAACTCATCCCCAATCCGAATTTGAGCCTCCGCAAGGGCGGTCTGGCTCCGGCGGGCGAATACAAGGCCGGCAGCTGGATTTTCAAGCAGTTGGAGGCCATCGGGCTGAAATATGGCTACACCTTGGACACGCCACTGAAGGACTTCTCCGACGAGGCCTTGGACGTGATTCTCTATGGCACCAACGAGACCTTCGAGGTGAAGCGCGAAACCCTCGGCGTCACCTCGACGTTCAAAATCAACTTCGAGGGCATCATCAACTTCATCGAGGAGCAGAACAACGAGGAGGCTTCGGCGGCCATCGCGCGGTGGGCAGGCTCGTTCATGAACCATGTGAGTTGCCCCGTTTGCGGCGGCACGAGGCTCAAAAAGGAGTCGCAATGGTTCCGTATCGACGGAAAAAACATCGCCGAAGTGGCCAACATGGACACGCTTAGCCTCGGCAAGTGGATTGACGAACTTCCCGCAAAACTCACTGAAAGACAAAACGATATAGCCAAGGAAATCTTGCGCGAAATCCACAAGCGCGTGCATTTCCTCTTGGACATCGGCATCGATTACCTCAACATGAACCGTCCGGCGGCCTCGCTTTCGGGCGGCGAGGCGCAACGCATCCGTTTGGCCACACAAATCGGGTCGCAACTGACGGGCGTGTTGTATATCTTGGACGAACCGAGCATCGGCCTGCACCAGCGCGACAACCAACGCCTCATCGAGTCGCTGAAGGAATTGCGCGACATCGGCAATTCGGTCATTGTGGTGGAGCACGACAAAGACACCATGCTCAACGCGGATTATTTGGTCGATATTGGTCCGGGCGCGGGACGGCACGGCGGCGAAGTCGTCTTTGCCGGCACGCCCGCCGAAATCAAGAACGGCCACTCCATCACTTGCGACTACCTCAACGGCCTGCGCCAAATCGAAGTGCCGAAAACGCGGCGCAAACCTTTGGAAGGCGACTACCTTATCATAAAAGGTGCAAGTGGCCACAACCTGAAAAGCGTGGACTTGCGCTTACCCCTCGGCGTGATGGTCTGCGTGACGGGCGTGAGCGGTTCGGGCAAGAGCACCATAATCAATGAGACCCTCTCCCCTATTTTGAGCCAAAAGTTCTACCGCTCCGTGAAAGAGCCGCTACCCTACGACAGCATCGAAGGCTTGGAGAAATTGGACAAAATCATCCAAATCGACCAAGCCCCGATTGGACGAACACCGCGCTCGAACCCAGCCACTTACACCAAGGTTTTTGACGACATCCGCAAACTCTACGGCGAGTTGCCCGAGTCGAAAATACGCAACTACAAGGCGGGGCGTTTCTCATTCAACGTGAAAGGCGGTCGCTGCGAGGCCTGCAAAGGCGCGGGCGTGCGCGTCATCGAGATGAACTTCCTGCCCGACGTGACGGTGCTGTGCGAGGAATGTCAAGGCAAACGCTACAACCGCGAGACCTTAGAGGTACGCTACAAAGGCAAGAGTATCAACGACGTACTCAACATGACCATCAACGAGGCGGTGGAGTTTTTCGAGAACATCCCCAACATCATACAGAAAATCAGAACGTTGAAGGATGTCGGATTGGGCTACCTCACCCTCGGCCAAGCCTCCACTACCATCAGCGGCGGCGAGGCGCAGCGCGTGAAATTGGCCACCGAACTCGCCAAACGCGACACGGGAAAGACGCTTTATGTGCTTGACGAACCCACCACAGGCCTGCATTTCGAGGACATCAAGGTGCTGATGAACGTGCTGAACAAGTTGGTCGAAAAAGGCAACACCGTCCTCATCATCGAGCACAACATGGACGTCATCAAAATGGCGGACTGGATCATCGACATGGGACCCGAGGGCGGCGAGCGCGGCGGGCGCATTGTTTGCGAAGGCACGCCGGAGGAAGTGGCGCAGTGCGCCGAAAGTTACACGGGGAAATATTTGAGGGAAGAATTGTAGGCATTTATTGCTTTGGAATTGGGGAAAAAACCCAACTATTTCTCCATTTTTCTTCGTTTCCATTAAAAAAAAACCTATTTTTGCCGCGCAAAAGCATGTTTTATGCCCAATTGTATAGATTATTGTAACTTTAAATATCAATCAAACAAATGTTTAACAATTAAATTCAATCATTATGAAAAGTAAAAGACTACTTTCATTGATGCTGCTCTGCTTCGCTGTATTTGGCGTGGCAAGAGCTGATGAAGTTGTGATCGGAGACACGGAATCGACGAGTACCCAGTACTATCTTCCTGTCAACCTGTATTACCACTACTCAATGACGCAGCAGATTTTCACTGCTGAGGAAATCGGAATGGCTGGAACCATCAATTCCATCGCCTTTGACTATGCGTACACTGGTGGATTCTCCATGGAAAACGTTCAAATTTACATGATGAATGTGGACAAGGAGAACTTTGAATCCACCTCTGACATGGTGCAGATTAGCGCAAACGATCTAGTGTGGGAAGGCACCTTTACGGCCTCTGCAACCGGCTGGGTAACCATTGACCTTGACACTCCTTTCGCGTATGATGGCTCAAGCAACCTCCTGGTGTGCTGCTACGACCCAACTTATGGCTATCCTGGAAATAGTTACAAGTTCCGCACCACTTCCACCACTGATTACTTGGCTCTTACCTATTACAGTGACAGCAACATCCCGAGCTTAGAAGACGTGAGCACCTACAACGGCAGCAAATATCGCTACCAATACCGCACCAACATCCAGTTAGACATCACTGCCTCTGGAGCTCCGGTTTGCTACAAGCCCACCCTTGCAGTTTCCGAAATCACCCATAACCAAGCTACCTTGACCGTGGGTGGCGGCAGCGGCACCTACAACGTGCAATACAAGCTGGCTTCTGCCACAACTTGGACGAATGTTGCCTCTAACACCACCGAAACCACCTTCACGCTCAGCGGTCTTACTCCGCTCACTGCTTACGACGTGCAGGCACAGAGCGTGTGCGATGGCGGTGCTACCAGCGACTGGAAAACCGCAAGCTTCAGCACCACTGCTCAGGCCGAGCTCGTTGGCGACGCTTGGAGCGACGACTTTGAAGGCACCACCTGCGGTTGGCAACTCGTAAACAACGCTACGGGCAACAATTGGGCTTGGGGCACGGCTGTCAACAATGGCGGCACTCATGCCCTTTATGTCTCCAACGACGGTGGCACCTCCAACGCCTACACCATCGGCAGCGCTGCCATGGTGTATGCCACCAAGCTCCTCAACTTCACGGAAGGCAAATTTGAATTTGCCTACAACTGGATGGCCAATGGTGAAACTAACTGGGACTTCTTGAGAGTAGCTTTGGTACCCGCTTCGGTCACCTTGACTGCAGGTACGTCACTTCCTACTGGTTTGACTTACTCAGCTGTTCCGAGTGGCTGGATTGCCATAGACGGTGGCAGCCAACTTGTAGGTGTTACCGATTGGCAAAACCAAAGCGTGGCCGTCAACGTGCCCACTGGCAACTATTACTTGGTGGTGGCTTGGCGCAACGACGGGAGTGGCGGTGTCCAACCCCCTGCGGCTGTTGATAACGTGAGCATCACTCGCGTGGCCTGCGCTTACGAAGTGGAAGGTCTGGCTGTGGATAATGTTACCACTAACAGTGCCACCCTCACCTGGACTGCCGGTGAAGCCGAGCAATGGCAAGTAGCCTTCGCCGACAATGGCAACTTCGACAACGCCACTGAGGAAATTGTTTCCGACACTACTTACGGCATGACCGGTCTGCAACCCTCCACCAGATATTATGCAAGGGTGCGCGCCTACTGCGGTGGCGAAGACTTCGGCTCATGGAGCAGCGTGTTTGATTTCTTCACCGACTGCGCCATCATCCCCGCCTTGGGTTACACCGAAAACTTCGACAGCTACACGGCTGCTGCAGGTGTTCTGCCCATCTGCTGGAACAAGATCAACACAACTACTTACAGTTCATATCAGGGTTATCCGAGAATCTATAATTATAGCTCTCAATCCTCGCCCAACTGCTTGTATTTCTATTCCTATTATTCAAGCTATTACGACTATTACGATCCTCAGGACCAATATGCCATCCTGCCTGAAATGGAGAACTTGGCTGGCAAGCTCATTACGCTCTCGGCCAGGGCCAACAGCAATACTGTTACCTTCAAGATCGGTTTGATGACCGACCCGGCCGATGCTACCACCTTCACGGAGATGGCCACCCAAGCCCTGACTACTTCCTATCAGGAATTCGAGTATGTTGTGCCTGCCAATGCAACAGCCCACTACATCGCCATCATGATGGAAGCCGCCAGCTCAACCTCAAGCACCCGTCAAGTTTATATCGACGACATCGCCATTACTGAGGCTCCCACCTGCTTCAAACCCACTGGCTTGACTTACAGCAATGTTTACGGCCACGGTGCCACCCTCAGCTGGCTCTTGAACGACGAGACCCAAACCGCTTGGGACGTGCAAGTTTCCGACACTGTTAGCTTCAGCCGTATCGTTACACTTGTTGAAAACGTCAACAACCATGAGAACTATGTGCTGAGCGGCCTCGATCCCGAGACACATTATTATGTGCGTGTCCGCGCCAACTGCGGCGGTGGAGACGTGAGCGACTGGAGCAACACCGTCAACTTCACCACCACAGTGGCCTGCCCTGCTCCCACTGGCTTTGCCGCCACAGAACTTTCGGGCTATACTGCCACACTGAACTGGATTGGCTACAGCGAAAACTACACTGTCAGCTACAAAACAACCGCCTCTGAGATTGGCTTCTATGAAGCGTTCAACACCAGTGGCATTCCATCTGGCTGGACACAATACAGCGGTTTGGTGGACGGAGTGCTGGCTGACACTATCGAATTGACAACAGGATCGAACTGGGGAACCACCACTTATGGTTTGGGTGCTTATAACGCAAAACTCAACATCTACGGAAGCTCACGCAAGAATTGGCTTGTGACTCCTGAAGTCACCCTTGAAAATGGCTACAACTTGGACTTCGACCTTGCCCTGACCGACTTTGGCAACTCGAATCCTATTGAAAATGACACTTTGCAAGCCGATGACAGATTTGTCGTTTTGATTTATGCCGATGAAGCATGGACCATCCTGCGCGAGTGGAACAATACCGGTTCACAATATGTCTATAACACCATCGCCACCACAGGCGAACATGTCAACATCAGCCTTTCGGCATACGTCGGCAAGACCGTGAAGATTGCCTTCTACGGCGAATCAACATCCTCAACAGGCAGCAACGCTGGCGACAACGACCTGCACATCGACAATGTGGGCATCGGTATTCCTGTTGCCGCTGGCCAATGGCAGACCGTCACCGTTGACGAAGCTCCTGTCATCCTTACCGGCCTCACGCCTGAAACCACTTACGAAGCCAAGGTGCAAGGCAACTGCGGCGACGACGGCTTGAGCCTTGAGTCTAACGTCATCACCTTCACCACGCTTGATGCCTGCCCGACACCTACGGGTTTGGCTGTTGTTGATAGCTTATTGACGGCAACCACCGCTGGCCTTAGATGGAATGGCTCCATTGATGTGGATAGCTACACGGTGCAATACAGAATAGCTGCCCATGATGCAGCCCCGTTCATGCAGGACTTCGAAAGCGAGACTTCGTTAGACGGCTGGACTTTCATTGGTGACTCTATCAATGGCATAGACGCTACTGGAACTTATCATGCTGGACGCAATACAACTGCTGCGCACAGTGGCTCGTATGGCTTTAGATTCTCCTCTTACAGCAGTTCAGACGATTACAACCAGTATCTGATTTCTCCCGAGCTGACCGTAACTGGCGAGCTGAAATTCTATTATAAGAAAGGCAGCGGAACCGAGGTGTTCAACGTGGGCTATTCCACCACCACCAACGATGTGGAGGCTTTCACTTGGGGCGACACAATCAATGCTACCACAACATGGCAAGCCTACACTCAAGAGCTTCCTGCCAATGCGAAGTACTTCGCCATCCACTACTTCTCCAACTATCAATACTATCTCTATGTTGACGACATCACCATCGGTGCCCATGTAGTTCCCGCTGGCGAATGGCAAACTGCAAGCAGCAGCACCACCAACGTCACGCTGACAGGCCTCACACCTGAGACGCCTTACGAAGCCCAAGTGAAGAGCGACTGCTCCGATCCTGAAGCATGGAGCAACATGGTTACCTTCACGACGCTTGAGCAGACGACTGTTACTCAGGTGGTTGCATTGTCGAGCGGTAAGAACTGGTTTTCGACGAGTGTTGAGGTGACGTTGAACGATTTGAAGGCTGCCTTGGTGGCCGCGTTGCCCAACAGTGTGATCAAGATCA
>CACZZO010000027.1 GCA_902785755.1 uncultured Bacteroidia bacterium
AGGAGTCATGCTCGAAACCCAAGTGTAGCCATCGCCATCGGCATCGACAGTGGTCCAGCCAGCAGGCATACCGTTGTCGAAGTCATAGCTGAAGGTGTCGCCATTGCCGCCAGGACCAGGAGTCGGGTTGACAGGCACATCGGCACCATCCCACATGGCCCAGCCAGTGCGGGAGACGTAAACGTTGCTCACACCGTAGAGGATTTCGATCATCACATAACGGAGGTGCATTTCGGTCAGCAGGTTGTTCGGGTAGTCGAGGAAGTTGATGCTGTCGACGATGGTTTCGTAACCTTCGTGTTCAACAGTCACTTGGTAGACACCACGGCGGAAGCTGTCGAAAGCATAGTAGCCAGTGCCGTCCAAAACGATAGGAGCAATCGGATAGGCAGCTTGTTCAGCTTCGTTGTAGTTGGTGAAGGTCACCACAGTGCCTTCTGGGCTGTCGGCGCTGTTGAGCAACACGGTGACGTCAGCATTGGTCAGGTACATGTCCTTATCCAAGCAGTTCGACCACACGATTTCGCTCTCGCGAGGCTCTTGGATCGGGTTGTTGCCGCCAGGACCAGGAGTCGGGCTGCTGCCACCATCTCTCAGTTCGTAGATACCGATGAGGTTCGGGCTTTGCTGGAGGTTGCCGAAGAAGGCCACCTTGCCGTTGTATTCGCCAACATGGCAACCGCCACTGGTACCGGCATCGAAGCCAGGAGTGACTGAGAAGTCGAACACAGTACCAACAATAGCGTTGGAAGCAATGTCATAATCCCAAACCATGTTGTTGCTGTTATCGAAGCAGTAAACATGCTCAACATTGTTTTCATCCTTGTAGTAGGCAACATCGGAAGCGCTGCTCGGAGCAGGACCGGCAGTCACGATGGCACCAGTACGGTCGATGAGCGTCAAGTTGCCGCTCCAGTTACCAACAACCCAGAAGCCGTCGCGCACAGGATCGTAGGAGATGCAACGCATGGCACCATAAGGAGTGGTGAAGGAGCCAATCAAGGTGTGGTTGTTCAAGTCAACGCAGTAGACAGTGTTGGCATTGGCAACACCATAGACATACTGGCCGTCGAAGGTCATGCCACGGAGCGTGCCGCAGCCAGGAATTTCGAAGCCTTCAATCATGTTGCCTTGCATGTCATACTTGTAGAAGTTGTGAGCAGCAGAAGCATAGCCCCAGTTGGAGGTGTAGATGTATTGGCCATCGGTAACCACGCCATATTGGGCGGCTTCGGCGGCATAGAACGTATTCATCAGATCCCAAGGAGCACGGATGCCATTGGTTTCGCCAGCAACGGGGTTGGTGGTGTTGTCAGCGGTCAGGTCTCTGACAGCCATAGGAGCAGCCCAAGTGATGGGGCCTTCGATTTCTTCGCCACGGTTGCCCATGTAGACGCAGCCAACGCCCCACTTGTAGACACCAGCGGGAACATCCGGCCAATAAGTATCAATGTAAACGGTATCGGTCACTTCGCTGGCAAGGAGAACGGTGTTTTCCTCAGTGTAAGGACCATCGTTGTAGCAGTTGGTACGATAGATGCGATAGTATGCAAAGGCACGGTCGTTGCCAGCCTTGGCACCGGGTTCGCCGATGGTGATGTCGTCAACATCGAGGTAGAACATATCGCTGCAGTTGAAGTGACGGATGGCCACATAACCCATGCCACTGTAGGCACTCAGGTCGACGGTATATTCATACCAGTTGCCTTGTGCGCGACCGCTGCGGCTTTCCTTGACGGGCTTGCCGGCAGGAGCAGCAACGCTCTTGGCGCTCATCGTCCACTCTTGGACGGTGGTGAAGGAGCTCGGGTTGGTGTTGGTCGTGGAAACGGCAACGCCGAAGTGCTCAGCAGCGTAGTTGGCATCCTGTGCGCAAGCATAGAATTGCACAATACCACCGAGTTGCACTTGAGGCGAAACGAGGTAGTTGTCCGGATAGAGGACGCCGATGCTGTTGTCGTAGCTCTGTGAGAAGACGAAGTCAGCCGAACCATTGTGGCCAGCGACACCGCTCATTACTTCGCTACCAACTCTCCAGCCGTTACCGTCGCCGTCGGCATCGACAGAAGTCCAGCCCTGCATGGTGTGGTCTTCAAAGTCGTAGGTCATGCCAGGAACGGCAGGGGCGGGTTGCTTGTAGAAGGTGATGTAGTCGACATAGAAGCAGTCGTCATTGCTGTTGACGCTACCGTCCTTCGTGTATTGCCACTGGAAGGTGTGTGTACCAGCGGTGATGTCGAAGACTCTTTCACCCCAAGTGCCGGCACCAGTGTAGTTGCCCTTCTGGACACCGTCAATGTAGAAGTAACCATAGTCCCAGCTGCTTTCGCAGGAGATCTTGCCGAAGAAGCTCATCAAACCGTCGGCGGGGATGTCGACCGTCACGGTCATGTTGCTCACCACGTTGGCCACGCCAGCGCCGCCGCTCTTCATGCAGTAGGTGCCTTCATACGGGGCGTTGGTGGTGATGGTCCAAGGATAGGTGGGATCGATCTGCCAATCGAACAGGCTGAAGTCGCCAGTCTCGAAAGGCTCGACGATTTCGCTACCAGGCAGGCCACAGCCCCAGTAAACCTTCACATACGGAGCATTGATGTCCGTTGAGTCGGGATAATACTGAGCGATGACGGCGCAGACGGGATCGAAGTTCTCGTCAAGCACATAGTCGACAGGGCTTGTGGTGGTGTTGTAGGTGATGGCAATCGGGTTGCCTTGGACAGGAGCGGTAATGGTTTGGTAACCATCCTTGGCGGCCTGGCCATTGTAGTTACCAGCATACACAGCACCGCTGTAGGCGCCTTGTGCATTGGTCGTGAAGGTGTAGGTGTGGCTGACACCATACTCGTCTTGACCTTGCATCGTAACGGTGGCGCCAGCGATACCAGTGGCACCGTCTTGCTCGTAGACGTGACCTTCCACGTTGCCACGGCCCGAAACTTTCACATTCACCATGTTCGAGGGAGCGCTTTCACCTTCATCATAGAAAGCGGTCACATAGTAGGTGTAACCATCGATGTTGTAAGCCAAAGGACCATCGGTGTAGGTGGTGGCGTTGATGTTGTTCATTTGGGTGCTGCCAATCATCTCGAAGTTCACGCCGTCGGCGGAACGGTAGACGTTGTAAGTACGATAGGTACGGTCGGCAACAGCAGTCCAGTGCAAAACGACGCTTTCATCGTTGAAGATGGTTTCGTCTTCAGCATAAAGGTTCTGAGGGATGTTCAGGTGAGTGGTGAAGCCCCAGATTTCGCCAGTGGTTTCGCAGCTTGCATTGCGCTGGTCGATGCACCAGAAGTAGTGCGTGTTGTTGAACAGGTTGGAAACAGTGTAGCTGTTGGCAAGGTCGCTCGTCCAGTCTACGAGGACATCCTCGCAGTAGTAGGTGCGGCCATAACGCAAACGATACTCAGTGGCATAGGGGTCAAGCTGCCAACGCAAGGTGACGCGGGCAGGCTCCACTTCATACTCGCCATCGGCAGGCACCGGGTTGGTGGCCACTTCCGGGCAAGGCATGTTCTCGGCGTTGATCGTGACCTCGAAGTCGGGGGTCGTCGAAGAAGCAACCAAGTAATAGGTGCCAGGAACAACAGGCAGGTTCTCGATGACGGGGCCGGCGCTGTAGTTGACGACGACAGGCGTATCACCGCCACCGCCACCACCATTGCAAGTGACAACGATGTCGTCGAGGCCAACACCATAGCCATAGTTGTCAACCATCTTGAAACCAAGTTGGTAGTTGGCAGCAAGGCCGGGGAGAGCGATGTCGCCGCTGGGAGTCCATTGGGCATGGGCTTCAGTGGTGTAGAACAATTCGTTCCAAGCACCGCCGTTGACGCGGCAGTAAACGCCAAACTCGTCGATGTCGCCGAGCCAGCTTCTGTTCACGAAGCTGAAGTTGAGGGTGGCTTGAGTGGCATCGCTCAAATCCATGGCGGGAGTGACGAGATAGGTTTCGTCGTTTCTGGTGACGTGGGTGATCAAAGCATTGTAAGAACCGGAATTTGAACCAGTGGCAGAGCTGTAGTCGCCAGTGCCGACAGTCCATTCGTTGTCGCCTTCTGAGGTCCAGCCGGCAGGCATCACGCCGCCTTCAAAACCTTCTTCAAGCATGGTGATGTCGCGGCTGCGGCTGCGGTCGGCCTTCATAATGATGTTCGGGCGGGCAGTCTGGCTGCGGGTCAGGTTGTAGCTCGTGGTTTCCACATCATACGGAGCACTGTCCGTGTAGAGGTAGCCCATGCCATAGAAGCCCGGGTTGTGGGCTTGCCATTGGATTGAGCTGGTCCATGAACCGTTGTTGCGCTGGCAGAGGATGAGCACGTTGCTCGTGCCGTCCCAAGCGAAGGTGCCTTGGTTGAAAGCGAACTCGATCCACTCCGTGGGAGTAGGATTGGCAACATTGCCTTCATAAACGAGGGTCATGCCAGTAGCCAAAGGAGAAGCGGCGTTCACTTCGGTGTCGGTCACATTGGCCATCCAGATCTTGATGTTGTTCTGGTCTTGGCTGATGCTGTTGGTGGCATAGAAGCTCAGGCTGCTCATCGGGGCTGTGGTGGCACCGGCCTCTTCAAGTTCGGCGGCGGTGTAGAGCGCAGTGGCGATGCTGTAGTTATACAGAGAGTAGAAGGGGAAGTAACCAGTAGTGTTGGTGCCTTCACCAATCTGGGCTTCGAAGGGCTGGCCGCTGGCGCCGCCAGCAACAATGCCAGTGTAGTTGTTGTCGGCCATAGGACCACCTTGACCATTGAAGTCGCTGGTGTAGAGAGCGACCTTGCCGTTTTCACCATAGGTGACAGAGGCGCTGATCATTTGGTCTTGATCGATGACGAGTTTGTAGACGGCATCGTTGCCTTCCGGAATTTCGGGGAAAGGCAAGGTGTAGTCGTTGTGAAGGTTGGTCATCGTGGCAGGCACATTGACGTAAGGATAGCTGGTCACGTTGGCAGCCAATTCCCAAACGTCGGGAGTGGCGGGGGTGTAAGGTTCGGCCACAACATCCCAAACGCGGGCGGCGCGGCCACCGTAGATGGCCACCATCTGCCAAGTGGTGATGTCGGTGCTGCCAGTGGTGAGGGTCACTTCAACTTCCTGATGACGAGCCATGTGGAAAGGCGTCTCAGGCTCCTCGATGGTGAAGTACACATGGGGAGTGAAGTCGAGGTCGGTCACATTGGTGGCGGGGCCGTCGTTACGCAGGCTGAAGCGGAAAGGCTCCATCCAGCAGCCGTTCGGACGTGCGCCAACAGTGATGGTCTCGACAACTTCACCGTCCTGAAGGGCGACAAGGCCGGCTTGTCCGCCACCACCAGAGATGGTCATTTCGAGTTGGAGTTGGTTCTTCACGTTCAAACGGTTGTTAGCCGTGTAGGACGAGGGATTAAGGGCATCATAGTCGGTGGGGTCGCTGTACACGTACATCGAGCAGTTGCTGGTGCCGGTAAAGACACGGCAAGCAAGACCGCTGCTCCAAGCGAGGTTGGCATCGACGATGAGGCCAAGATTGCTGGTGCCATCATACGCAAACGGAGTGTCGAGCGTGATGGTCGTCCAGTCGCCAGCAGTGAAGGTGACAGTACCTTCAAACACCTTGTCTTCCGACACGGCAGTGATCCAGTCGGTGGTGCTGGCAAATTCAGACTTACTGGTGTTCACCATGTAAATCTTGATCAGAGGAGACTTTTCAGTTCCTCCATTGTAGAAGGCAATGCTGTTGATAGTGCCAGCAGTGCCAATCTCATCAGCAGTGTAAAGCTGCTGTGAGAGCGTGTTGTTGTAGAGCGAATAGCAAGGCAAATACGAGTTTGTCGTAGTTGACCCATCTACTCCTACTTCAACAAGATCCGCCTTTGCCACACCTACGAAGGCGAGCAAAAGCGTCATCATCAAAGAAAAAACTTTCTTTTTCATAATGAATAGATTTGGTTAATAAATAGGTGAATTATAAAGTTTCTTGGGGTAAAAACGGCTTTAGCCCCGCTACCTTTGGCAACGGTGGCAACTTTTTTCCTAAGCATGGAATGTTCCTTCGAATGCATAGTAAACGCGTTTATTTTAAATGTCGACACCTATATGACTGATAACTGTAAATTTACCCTTAGTAAAATTCGGAATTTTTTTGAAATACAGTGTAAAAAATTGGTAATCAGAATAAAAAGAAAAGATTTGTTTATGATGTACATGTGTATCTTGCTGGATATTTTATATTTTTGCGCCTGCAAACCAAGAATGTATCCATGAAATTCATCCACACCGCCGACTGGCACATAGGGCAGGACTTCTACCATTACGACCGAAAAGAAGAGCATCAGCATTTCTTTCGGCAATTGGCCGAACTTGTCGCCCGCGAGCAACCCGACGCCTTGTTGGTCAGTGGCGACATTTACCACACTTCCATGCCGTCCAATGCTTCGGTGCGGCTCTATACGGAAAACATGGTGCGCCTGCACCAAAGCTGCCCCACGATGCGCATCGTCGTGACGGCGGGCAACCACGACAGCCCCTCACGCCTCGAATCCACCGGCGAACTTTGGAAAATGGCCAACGTGGATGTGGTGGGGAGCATTGCCTACGATGCCGAAAACGACCTTTACGACCCCAATCGCAACATCATCGAGATTCCCGGCAAGGGGTTCATCGTCGCTATACCTTATATTAATGAGCGTCATCATGCCATTTTCGCCCAATTGCAAAATGTGGTGGCGCAACGCAATGCCGATGGACTTCCCGTCGTTGTGATGGGCCATTTGGCTGTTTCGGGCTGCGACCTTTCGGGCCACGACCCGCGTTTGGTTGGCGGGATGGAAAACCTGTCAGTCAATAAGTTGGGCGATGATTACGATTACTTTGCCTTGGGTCACATCCACCGTCCGCAAACTTTGGCCGATTCGCATGGTCGGGTTCGCTATAGCGGCAGTCCTCTCCATGTCAGTTTCGACGAGAACTATCCCCACACGGTCAGCATCGTGGAGTTGGAAAAGCATGGCGCAACGCCGATTGTTCGAGAGGAACGTATTCGTCAACTAATGCACACTTTCACCGTGCCGAAGGAAGCCCTACCTTTTGAGGAAGCCTTGGACGAACTGCTTCATTTCCAGCCTGATGGGTCGGGTTATGTGCGCCTTAATATCAAAGTGAAAGACTATGCCCCGACCAATGCCGAAACGCGCATTCGCGAGGCTTTGGCTGGAAAGCCTGAACTGAAATTCTGCTACATCAGGACGGAATACGAAAGGCAACCTTCAGCGACCGAGAAGGCTCATTTCGACATCGGGCAAATCAAGGAAATCAATCCTTTGGACATCGCCTTGACCGCCTATCGCGAGCGTTTCGGTCAAGAAATGGACCCTGAAAAACAAGAAATGCTGAGAAAGATTATAAACGAAACAATTAGCCCCGTAGGGGCGACAGCACAATAGGCAAGCGGTGTAAATCCCTGCCGAGATAAAACCAACAATATGAAATTCAAGCAATTAACCATACACAATATAGCCTCCATCGCCGATGCCACCATCCATTTCGACCAAAAACCTTTGGCCGACGAATCGCTTTTCCTGATTTGCGGCGAGACGGGTTCAGGCAAATCCACCATCCTCGATGCCATTTGCCTTGCGCTCTACAAGACCACGCCGCGCATCAGACAGTCGAAAAGCGAAAAGTATGTCGACGAAAGCCTGCAAATCATCAAGAACGGAGAAAACGAGGGCATTCAGGTGAGCGACCCGCGACAATACTTGCGTCGCGGAACACGAGAGGGTTTTGTAAGTCTTTCGTTTACAGGTAATAATGGCGAAAACTGCACGGCACGCATTGGGTTTGGTATCGTTGGGCGCAGCCAAAACCTGAAGCCTGCCGAGTGGACGCTCGAAGTGGATCGCGTCACAATCACCAAAGACAAAGACATCAGGGCCAAGATCGTGGACACGGTAGGCTTTGATTTTGAGCAGTTTTGCCGTACCACGATGCTGGCGCAGGGCGAGTTCACCCGTTTTTTGAAAAGCGACGAAAAGGAGAAGTCGGACATCCTCGAAAAACTGACTGGTACCGAGATTTATTCCGAAATCGGGAAGCGAATCTATGAAGTGACGAAAGAGAAGGAAACCCAAAAGAAAAATGCGAACATTGCGCTGGAAACCATTAATTTGCTTGATGATGAAGCCCTTAACGGACTACGCGAGCAACGGTTACAGGCCGAAGCCCAAAGCAAGGAAAAGGAGGCCGGAAGGAAGGGTTTGGAGAAGAAAAAGCAATGGTTAGAGAAGGAAAACGAACTGGTTGCTGCGGAGCAAAAAGCTATCCAAGAGGTTGGTGATTGGGAAAGTAAAAACATTGAGAATCAGGTTGTTGAAGACAGAAAAATTGTGGCGCAATGGCATCGCACCGAAAAAGAGCGTCAGGCCGTGGCCGCTTTGCGCAGACTGAAGCAACAGGATTCAATGAATCGTGCTGAAAACCAACGACTTGAAAAGATTTTCAAACGGCTCATTTCGGGGGAATTGTTCAGAAACAATGAAATTGAGGCGAAGCAAAAGGAGATAAGCAATCTTTCGGCGCAATTGGAAGCGGAACAGCAATATGCAGCAATGTATGCTGAAAGTCAGTTGATTATCGCAAAGTTAGGGCAGCATCTCGACGATGCAGCCAAAGCAAAGCAGTATTTGGCCAAAACCAAGGAGGAAGAGGCCAAACAGCCCGAATTGGAAAAGACTTGGCAGCAGAGGAGGACGCATTTGGAGGAAGTTGGCAAAGCATTGACAGAGAAGGAGTCCCTCGTGAAGTCCAAGCAAGAGGAATTGAACCAGTTGAATCCCAGGCAATTGAACCATGATTACCTGAAAATAAGTGAGGAGTTGAGGCTGGTTGAGGATGCCGAAAACAAGTTGAAAAACCACGCTCAGGCGGCAAAGGATTTAGAGGAGTCGAAGATCCGCGTCACCGAGATGGAAAAAACGATTCAAGAAAAAACCACGGAACTTGAATCGTTGAAGCCGCAAATTGTTGAAGCACAGCTGGTTTATGACACGGCCAAAAACCTTTACGAAAAGACCAAGCTCAGCGTGGGCGATTATGCCAAGGCTTTGCGGCATGAGTTGCAGGCGGGCGATGTTTGTCCCGTGTGTGGAAATACGATTGCCAGCCTTGAACACGACGAGGTTCTTGAACAGGCCTTGAAGCCTCTATTTGAGGATTTCAAGAATAAAGAAAGTCGACTTAATGAGTTGAATGACAATAAGAAATCCGTTGAAGCTGAAATCAAGTCGCAGCAGAATAATGTGGTGACTGCCAAAAAAGAAGAGCAGAAGAAATCCGAGGTCTTGCAAGCAGCGAGAGCAGAGGTTGAAAAATCATGTGAAACGCTGAATATTGAATTGGATTTCAACAATTTGGAGTCCATTTTGATTGAAATGAAAGGCGATAAAACATTCCGCCTTGAATCTTTGACGAAGGATTTGGAGATAGTTCAACTCAAACAGCAGGAAATCAACGACTTGAACAAGGAGAAGGACGAGTTGTCGGCACAAGAGAAACGAGCCAAAGATGCCGTTTCTGAAGCCGAGAAATCGCTTTCGGAATTGAAGGCTAACATCAAGCATTTCAAGGAGTTGGCTTCCCAAAAACAAACGGAGTCGGAACAAGTCTTGAAGGAGGTGGTCGATAAGATTTCCTATCCCGATTGGCAGGGGGATATAAAGCAAACTATGCTTCGTCTAAAAGCTGATGCAGAGCGTTTTGGCCAATGGCAAAAGCAAAAAGAGCAACTGGAGTCGCAGAACGAGAAGGCGAAAATGGCCCAGAATTTGGCCCGAAAGACTTGTGGTCGCGTGAAAAACCTGTTTCCCGGATGGGAAATCAGTCGCGAGGCGTGCCCAATCACCGATTTGGATAGTGCTTGGGGCAAGTTGCTTGAGGAAGCCACACAATTGCATGGGAATAGCACAAATGTGCAGAATCAAATCATTGAAAACAAGCAAATTATCGATTCGTTTTTGACTTCGGAAACCGAGTTAGACATTTCGCACTTGTCCGCGTTATCGGACTTATCACATTCGCAAATCAAGGACAAGGAAGATGTCTTGAATGGCATCGAGAAAGGTTTGCAAACGGCAAAAGGGGCTTTGGCGCAAGTGAAGCAAAACCATGAAAGCCATAGGTCTGACGAACCTGAAATAGGGGAGAAGGATACATTGGAAAATCTTGTTATCCAGATAGATGCTATCAAAGAAACCCTAATGGTGCTTGCGCGTCAAATGGGTGAAGTGGATAGCCAAATCAAGGCCAATGACAGCCGTCGCGAGGATTACAATCGACAGAAAGCCGCTTTTGAGCAGGCGGAAAAGGAATGGCTGAAATGGGACAGCCTTTGCAAGATTTTCGGCGACAAGGAGGGCAAGACGTTCCGCGTCATTGCGCAGAGTTATGTGCTTCGCGAGTTGCTGGCACATGCCAATACCTTCTTGAGCAATTTTTCAGACCGATACGAGTTGGTGTGCCAAAACAGCCTCACCATCCTTGTCCGCGACTTGTACTATGGCGGCATGGCGCGTCCTGTCGACTTGGTTTCGGGCGGCGAGAGTTTCATCGTCTCGTTGGCCTTGGCCTTGGGTCTTTCCTCGCTCAACCGCAACAGCCTCTCCGCCGACATCCTCTTCATCGACGAGGGCTTTGGCACTTTGGACCCGACGGTTTTGGAAGTGGTGATGAACACCTTGGGCAGGCTGCAAGCTTTGGGCGACCGCCGCGTGGGGGTCATCAGTCATGTGGAGGCTTTGCGTGAGCGTATCCCCGTCAAGATTCTTGTGGAAAAAATAGACAATACCACAAGTCGGGTTTGCCAAGCCTGACTTGTGGTATTGTTTGTGTTACAATAAGTTAAAGTGTGTCTTTAATGATGTTTGAAGCATCCGAAGTGGTGCTTCCCGTGGTGTTGGCATCGCCCGTATAGTGCAGGTCGCTGGCACCCGAAAGGCTGACGCGGATGTTGCCATCGCAATGAATATAAGCATTGCTGGCACCTGTTATCGAGCCTTCGCACTGGTCGCAAACAAGGCCGTAACGGTTCTCCACGATTTGTTTGACGATATTGCTGGCACCAGTCAAGTCAACCTTGAGCATGCCGACTTGACCTAAAAGTTTGACATTCGAGGCACCACTCAATTCAAGGTCGAGGTCATTGGCAGCCACATTACCATTGATGTTGGAACCACCTGACAAATCCATGTCAATTTGGTCTGCCCAAATGTCGCCAAAGGAATTAGAAGCACCCGAAATACTAATATCCACCTCATCGGCATCGATGTCGCAATAGAAATTGGAAGCACCCGACAATTCCACATCAACCTTTTGACCTTCAAGGCCATACTCCGAACGGAATTCCGAGGCACCCGACAGGTCGACGCTCGTCAAGTTGGCATTGTAAGGAATGGTGGCCTTCAATTCTCCGCCATAGACATTGGTAATGGGTTTGAGATAGATTTTCAGCGTGTTGTCAACGACTTCCACAATCACCTTCGGCATGACATTTTCGCCCGCCGTGATGGTAATGACATCAACAGCATCGCTGACAGTGACGTCAAACGCATTGTGAACTTCAAGTTCAGTGTAGGCTCCCGGAACGTTGAAATCCTTGGTAATAGGGTCACCAGCAAACTTTTGGCAGCCGCTGAAAGCAAACAAAATCAAGGCTGAAAGGACAAACAAATACTTCTTCATTTCGAATTGGCCGCTGTTATATACCATCGGGGCATCGGTTTTTGATTGGTTGATTAAAAACTGGCGCAAAAGTACAGTTTTACGCTGTTTCGTTAAACATGGGAATGTGTTTTTTATTGTGTTTTTGGTTTTGTATTGGGGAAAATATCTATTTTTGCAGCGAAAAAGTTGGCGCGAAAATATTGGCGCGAAAATTTCGCTCTATTTTAAGCAAAATGAATAACCTATAAAAGCAAGAAGAATGAAGGCTAAACAACAGGATTTCAATCCGTTTTCCGTGCTCGCTTATCATGGTGAGGAATACTTCTGTGACCGCGAAAACGAGACAAAACAACTCAAAAAATCCCTTGAAAACGGTCGAAATGTGACCCTAATCAGCCCAAGAAGGATGGGAAAAACGGGATTAATCAAGCATGTTTTTAAAGAATTTGACTCCAAAGAAGTCCTTTGCCTCTATGTCGATTTGGACCAAACCACATGCCTTGCCGACATGGCCAGAGCCTTCGGCGAAGTGGTTTTGGAGAAAATCGGGATGCAGTCGGGGCGCGTTTGGAAGGAGATTTTGGCGTGGTTCAAGTCGTTGCGGCCCGTCATGACCGCCAATCCCGCCACTGGTGCGCCCGAAATCAGCCTTGATGTGCAGCCCTCGGCGGCTGAAGCCTCGCTGAGGGAACTGTTCGGTTGGCTCGAAAAGTCAAAACTGCCGTGCTATTTGGCTTTCGATGAGTTCCAAGTCATTGCGGAATATCCCGAGCCTAAGATGGAGGCCCTGTTGCGCAGCCACATCCAGCACCTGACCAATGTCAATTTCATCTTCGCGGGCAGCCAAAAACACCTGATGACGGAAATGTTCATGGCCGCCAAGCGTCCGTTTTTCCAAAGCACGCAGATGTTTCCGCTTTACGAAATTCCCGAAGAGCCATATTTTGCCTTCGCGCAACGCCATTTTGAGCGCAACAAGCAGACCTTGCCACAAGAAACTTTCCACGAATTGTACACAACTGTTTACGGCCACACATGGTACATCCAGTGCCTGCTCAACCGGCTTTACCAATACGGAACGCGCCAAATCGACGGGCAAGTATTGCAAATGGCGATAAACGACATCCTAACCGAATACAAAGAAACCTTTAGAACTTATTGCAAGCTGCTTACTTCCAATCAGTTGTCGCTCATCAAAGCCATCGCCCACGAAGGCAAAGTGAAGGAAATCAGCGGAAAGGGATTTCTGCAAAAACACCAACTCGGCGCAGGCAGCACCGTAAGGAGCGCCCTCCGCGTCCTTATCGACAAGGAACTGATTGCGGAGGATGAGGATGGGTATAGCGTTTATGACAGGTTTTTCGGGCTTTGGCTGAGAAAATAAGAACCGTTTCAAGAAAAACCTTTACCTTTGCCTAAAATTCTATCACCATGAAATTCAAACCCTATAACCATAGCGAAGAAGCACTTAACGAACGCATTGCTCTGATTCTCAACGAAGAGAAGAAAAAAGGCCACGAAAAGGAAGCCTTGAAAACCATCTTCCAAAGCATTGATTTCACGACCTTGGAGGCCTTCGACAACGAGGCCAAAATCAAGGATTTTTGCGAAAAGGCACTGGCTTTCCCGAAACAGAAGCCACACCTCAGCGTGCCCGCCATCTGCATCTACAGCCCGTTTGTGCGGCAAGCCAAGCAGCTGTTGGCTGGCAGCGGCATCCGTGTGGCAACCGTCGCCTGTTGCTTCCCTTCGGGACAAATGCCTTTCGACCTGAAAGTCAAGGAGGTGGAGTATTGCGTCAGCGAAGGTGCAGATGAGGTCGATATGGTCATTTCACGCGGCACATTCCTCGCGGGAAGGTACGATGAGGTTTTTGAAGAAATCAAAACTATCAAGGAAACTTGCGGCGACAAGGCCCGACTGAAAGTCATCCTTGAAACGGGCGAACTGAAGACCGTGCAAAACATCCGCAAGGCCAGCGAATTGGCCATCCTCGCCGGTGCCGACTTCATCAAAACCTCAACGGGCAAAGTGCCAGTGGCCGCCACACCTTTGGCCGCCATCGTCATGATCGACACCATCAAGGAATACTACGAGGCCACGGGCAAGAAGGTCGGTTTCAAGCCTGCCGGCGGCATGAAAACGCCCGACGACGCGCTCACCTATTATTATTTAGTGAAGAACATCCTCGGCGAGCAATGGCTCAACCCGAATCTCTTCCGAGTGGGAACAAGTCGCTTGGCGGGGTTAATTCTGGAACAAATCAATTAATCACAAAACTCACAAAACTTGGCAAAACTCCAAAAAAACGTGGGCGGCTCCACAACCGTGTCGCCGCTGGGAAGCAGCCGGTTGGCGTGCTTCCCACTACCCACAAGAAAAAGGTTTTGAGGGTTTTGCAGGTTTTGTGAAATAAAAAACAGACAAATATGGCAACAATCAAAGGAACTTACAAGGGCAATCTCCGCAATGAGATGACCCACGTACAATCGGGCGCGACCATCCTCACCGACGCACCCACCGACAACCACGGCAAAGGCGAAGCCTTCTCGCCCACCGACCTCGCCTGCGGCGCTCTCGCCGCCTGCATGATGACCATCATGGGCATCAGTGCGCAAGGTCACAAATTCGACATCGAAGGCACGACTTACGAAGTGACCAAAACCATGGCCGCCGACCCGCGCCGCATCGGACAAATCGACCTCGTGTTCAACTTCCCCGCAAAGGAATATACCGAAAAGCAGAAAGCCCTGCTTTGGGCCGCTGCCGAAAGCTGCCCCGTGGGCCGCTCGCTGCATCCCGATGTCATAGTGAACATCACCATGAATTTCCAAGCATGATGGAATACGACAACTTGAAAGGACTCCGCCACAGCGAAACGCTCGTGGTGGAGCATAAGGACACCGCCGCCGTTTATGGTTCGGGCGCGTTGGAGGTTTTTGCCACTCCCGCCATGATTGCCCTGATGGAGAAAACTTGTTTGGAAGCCGTAGCCGACAAAATTGGCGAAGGCAACACCACTGTGGGCATTGCGGTGAATATCAAACACTTGAAAGCCAGCCCTGTTGGAGCCACCATCCACTGCGAGGCTGAACTCACAGAAGTGGACCGCCGCCGCTTGGTCTTTGAAGTGAAATGCTTCGAGGATGAAACCCTCGTTGGCGAAGGCATCCATGAGAGGTTTGTGGTTGATAGCGAGAAGTTTATGAGTAAATTATAGAACAATGAAAACAAACTACGAATTACACGAATTTAACGAATACTGTTATCGGAATTTTGCAGCCAAGGCTGCGAATTACACATATTAGTTATACTCTTGGTTATTCGTGCCAATCAGCAACGAAGTTGCAAAATTCTATTCGTAACAATTCGTCTTATTCGTAAAAATTCGTAGTTAAAAAACTGAAATCCAATGAAATACACCTACAGAACCCAAGGCACTTGCAGTCAAGCCATCGAGTTTGAAATCGAGGATGGCATTGTCAAGAATGTGCAGTTTTACGGCGGCTGCAACGGCAACACGCAAGGCATCAGCGCATTGGTGAATGGCATGAAAATTGATGAGGTGCTCCAGCGTTTGGAAGGCATCCGCTGCGGCTTCAAGAACACTTCTTGCCCTGACCAGCTTTGCAAGGCCATCCGACAGACCATGAAGGAATAAATTCCCTCGTCTACAATTTTTCAACACGAATCTCGTTAATGACAAATAAACAACAAAATCTAACGAAAATGAAAAAACACATCTTAACCGTGGCAGCCCTGACGCTTGCCGTCGTGCTCACCACTTTCACCAGTTGCAGAAAACCCAAGGCCGAGGACAATACTCCCGCCAAGGAAGGCCTTTATTTGGGCATTGTCGGCTTCAACTCCGAGCTTTACACCATGCCGCTTGGCCTGCTCAACCAAGACACGAAGCACAACTTCAATGACTTCGTTACAGGCCTGACCATGCAAAACGGCACTATTCTTTATCATGCCGTCAACACGGGCATCAACAGTTTGGCCAAGGCCAAGATTCCGGAGAACCTCATCAACGTTTCAGTGGTGACTTTCACCGACGGCCTCGACCAAGGCTCCTATGTTTTGTCGGAAAACAACTACAACACTGGCGCAGAATACCTTACCGCCGTCAACAACAGAATCAACAACGAAATCATAGGCGGCACCAACATCTCTGCCTATTCCATCGGCGTGCGCGGCTCGGATGTGAACGACATCGAGAGTTTCCGCAACAACCTTAACAAACTCTCGAGCGACCCCGCGCATAATGTCTTTGAGGTGAGCAATATGAGTGAAGCCTCCGAGAAATTCGCCCAAATCGCCCAACAGCTTTACAACCAAAGCACATTCTACAATGTCACGCTGAAGTTGCCGGCACAGGAACCCAACACCAAAATCCGTTTCACTTTCGACAATGTGAATAATGCCGACGACTCCCAATGCTATATTGAAGGCATCTACATCCGCAACAACGGCAAAGGCCAACTGAAAGACATCCAATATGTTGGATTGGAGAGTATGACGGGCATCACTGTCACCGCTTCCTCGGAAGGCATCTTTGATGTGTTCTCTTTCCAAAACCTCACCGACATGGAGGGCAACCAAATGAGCACTGACTATGTGAAGGAATGGAACTGGCTTGAGTCGTCGGCGCAATGGCAATACAACAGCGAGTTTACGCCGTCGGGCAACACAGAAGTCGTCAACGAATACAAGAGTGCGATGATTATGCTCGTGCTTGACTGCTCCAGCTCGCTTGGCAACGACTTTACCAACATGAAGACCGCAGCCAACGGTTTCATCGAAACTTTGAGCGGGAATTACAGCGGGAGATAATCACCATTTATACCTCACTCCCTCCATCTCTGTCACTGTTCCGTCAGGGCAAGTGTGGACGGGAATAAAAGCAAAACTCCACCGAAGGCCGTTGTAGGTCTTCGGTGTTTTTATTTCCACTCGGTTTTCACCTTTATTCAGTTGAATCTGAGCAGTTTGTCGCATCCAATAGAGTTGCTCGTCGGTGAAGGGTTGTTCCTCTTCTGGCTTGCCCCAAGTGTTGAAATGATAGTCGTATTCTCCAGGTTCATTCCACGGTTTTGGTGGCAGAATCTCCTTTCCGTTCACAAAGCACTGGCAGCCACCTTCCCACCCCGCACCCTGCCCAATGCCGTAACCGTTGCGGTTGGAACGGGCGGGCGTACAGAAACCTATCCACGCCTCAATAATCGTATCGCGTTCGGCGATGAGGGTGGTTTGCGCCACGGCCAAGGCAGTGTCACCTATATTAATAGCGTGCGTCAGACAGAAAGCATCCAAATCGATGACACCGCCGTAGGACGTAAAAGCCTCGTTTTCATCGATTTTTACTTGCCATTCCATTTGCGAGTTGGCCACCCAGCGCATCTTGCCCATGTGGAAACGGTCGCGGTGGAGGGAGATTTTTTCCTCGAAATGAGCCAAACGCGAGCCTGCCGTGGTCAACGGGCCGGTGGGAAGGTTTTCGTTCTCCACTTCGCCTGCGTTGCCGCCGTTCCAAAAACGCTCGGCGAAGGCCATCATGCCGTTAATCATGCCATTGTGCAGCGCAATGTTCTCCTTCTTGTCGACGCGGACATCGTTCCAAAGGCAGAGGATGCCGCCCAAAGCCTTGGTCGTGTCGGGCGTGGCTTGCGCGGCTGCCGTATGCAGGAAACAGCGGCTCGTGAACAACATCGGGTCATAATAATTCAGATAGCCGACAAAGGAATCCAAATATTTCCCCGCCTTTTCGGAAGCGGCGGCGTTAGAGCCTGCGGCTTCGTTCCAAATCTGCCGAATGACCTTGTCGGAGGCGGGCAGACCCGGATCCCAAGCAATGGGTTTGCGGTCGTATTTAACCATCAGGTTTTCAATCCATTGCATAAATCCATTCGGGTCTTCAATCCAAACTTCATCGGAGCCGATGTGGAAATAGGGGCAGTCGCTTTTAGGAATTTCCGAGAAGAACTCTTCGAGGCATTTTTCGAGCACCATTCTGCCTTCCTTCGAGTCCATCGTGAAGCCGAAAGTAGCCTTGAAATAGGTGGAATGTCCAGGCATATCGATTTCGGGAACGACCGTAATGCCGCGTTTCTTGGCGTAGGCAATCACCTCGCGAATTTCGTCGTATGTGTAGAACTTGCCCTCGTCGCGACCCGGCCTTTGAAACTGTGGATCATTGAGTTGCGGATAAACCCTACACTCGATGCGCCAAGCGGGATAGTCGGTCAAATGCCAATGGAAATAATTCAATTTGTAGAAACTCATCAGGTCTATCGTTTCCTTCAACATACTGACAGGCTGATAGTTGCGCCCCGTGTCATGCATGAATCCCCGGAAAGGGTATGCCGCCCAATCGTGGACTTCCACATTTGCGATGTAGCCGTTTTCGTCCACTAATTGCGTCAAAGTACACTCCGCCCAATGTCGGTTGCCCGCAATGGTGGCCTTGCCGCATTTTACCGTCAAACGGTACTCGTCGGGATGGTCGAAGCGGGTAGTAGTGTCCGTTTCAATCCCAGTCAACTCAAATCTTTCATCTCCAAGTTGTTGAAACTCTTTCGGTTCGGGGATGACAGCCGTTGTTGTGACTTGGGCTGTTCCCATTTTCAAAAATCCCGAAAAAACCAAGAAAACCAGCAAAATTCGTCTCATAAGCGTCTTTTTTTTGGGGAGGTAAAAATACAGATTTTACGGTTTGGTTGAAACAATTTCGTTTTGTTTGCTAATTTTGCCGCTAAAATCTATCACTCATGCGCCACTTTTTAGAATGTTTCACGAGCAGGGGATATGGCTATAATTTATATACGACAAAAACATTTGATTAACAACAAATTGCAACATGAATAAGAAAGAATTGCGTACACAAATCAAGGCATTGAAAAAACAACATACCAAGGAGCAACTTTTAGAACAATCAGAAAAGATTTTAGCCCGATTGGAGCAGCACCCCGATTTTGTGAAGGCCGAAAAAATCATGCTTTACAGTGCCTTGCCCGATGAGGTGCAAACGCAAAGTTTCCTCGACAAGTGGCACTTGCAAAAGAAAATCATCCTCCCAACGGTGGTCGGCGACGACATCATCCCCGTGGAATACGCCCAAGAAACGACTTTTGCCGTGGGTGACTTCAACATTTTGGAGCCTCAAAATGAGCCTTATACGGGCGATTTTGACTTGATTATAGTCCCGGGTGTGGCCTTCGACCGCAAAGGCAACCGCATTGGGCGCGGACGAGGCTATTACGACCGATTCCTCAACCAGCATTTGGAAGTGAAGCGCATCGGCATCTGCTTTGATTTCCAATTGGTTGACGAAGTGCCAACCGAGCCTTTCGACATCAAAATGGACGAAGTGATTTCATTTTGAAGAAATTTATAGAAATATTTACCATAATTGCCGTTCATTTCGATTATTTACCTATTTTTGAGGCCTTAATTCAGAAATTTTCAACTCTATGAAAAAACATCTCACATTTCTCGTTGTCATGTTGCTTGGCATGACCTCATTGAATGCCCGTCCGGTTGACGTGGCACAAGCCAAACAAATCGCACAACAATTCGTTAGTGCCAATTTCAGCAACATTCAGGAAAACAGTGCATTGGAATTAGTCTACACGGGAGTTTCGACCCGAGGCGAAGCCTGTTTCTACACTTTCAACAAGGGCGAAAGTGGCTTCGTCATCGTGTCGGCTGACGACCGTTTCCGTCCCATCGTGGGCTATTCGGACGAAGGCCCGTTTGCGACCGAGAACCCCTCGCCCGAACTGATGTTCTACCTCGACAAAATCATCGAGGCGCGCACGAGCCGCAATGCAGTTTCCATCGACCGCACTGCCGAGGAATGGCAGAGTGTGGCCACCACGGGCAAACTGCTCTCGCGCAATGGTGGTCGTGGCGTGGACTACATCTGCACCACCAAGTGGAACCAAGATTCGCCTTATAACCTTTATGCTCCCGAGGCCAGCGGTGGCTCGGGTGGTCGCTGCTATGCGGGCTGCGTGGCCACGGCCATGAGCCAAGTGATGAAACGCTGGAACCACCCGCTGCAAGGCACAAGCAGCCACTCCTATTATTGCTATGGCTACGGAACCCAATCGGCCAACTTTGGTGCCACCACTTACCAATGGGATTTGATGCCCGACCGACTCGCTGGCGCCTCCCAAGAGGAAATCGAGGCCGTGGCCTTGTTCATGTACCATTGCGGCGTGTCTGTCGACATGAACTTCTCGCCCAGCGGTAGCGGTGCCAATTCGTGGGATGTGCCTTACGCCATCAGGCATTATTTCTCCTACACCAACCAATGCAGCCTCAAGAGCCGCGACGAATACTCGCTCACCAACTGGCAAAATTTGCTGAAGGAGCAGTTTGACTTGGGCTGGCCGGTTTACTATTCGGGCTTCAGCAACGATGGCGGTCATGCTTTCGTTTGCGATGGCTACGATGACAACGACCTCTTCCACTTCAACTGGGGCTGGGGCGGCAGCAGCGACGGTTGGTTCGTGATTGACGAAATCGACTATGCAGGTTGGGCGCAAGCCGTGTTCAACTATGTGCCTACTGATGTTTACAACTATATGTCCATGCAACCTGAGAACTTTGAGGTGGATTCGCACGGCGACTTCGACTATTCCGCCACGCTGTCTTGGACCAACCCGACCCAAAACATCCATTTTGAAGACCTTACCACCATTGACCAAATCGTGGTCACTCGCGACGGCAAAGTCATCTACACCGAAGACAATGTGACGCCCGGTGCCAACATGACCTTCACCGACCATTATTTGCCCACAATGGTGAAATACGCGGTCTATGCCGTTGTCCACAACGCGAAAGGCATTGAAGCCACCGACGAGCAAGTCATCCTTGGCCCTTCTTGCGTCTGGCATATTGACATGGTTTCGGACAACGATGAGGGCTGGAAAGGCGGCCATCTTACCTTGGTCAACTCGGCTGGGGTGGAAATCTGCCAGCTGACCACCCTTACCGCTTCCACAAGCACCGATTTTGTGATGCCTATGGGACATGTCGACATCATTTGGAATTCGCCCACTCAAGCCATTGAAAAAGTGCAGTTTGAGATCAAGGACGGCAACGACAACACCGTGCTTGATTACGAAGGGGCGTCGTCCGACCTTAGTAAGGGCTTGTTCTTCATTGCCAACAACCATTGCGGCAGCGATGCCAACCACAATGCGCCCATGAATCTGATTGCCGTGCGCAGCGGAAACGATGTCAACCTCACGTGGGATGCACCCAACGAGGGTCAGGTAGATCATTATTATGTTTATCGCGACCGGCTACTTTTCGCTGTCGCGGAAGGCACCAATTTCACCGACACTAATGTCAGTGATGCTTTGCACAATTATCATGTCACTGCCGTCAACGAACAGGGCGAATCCGACCCATCCAATTTCTGCTCGGTTTATCAAGAAAACGGCCTTTGCGAAACACCGACCAACCTTCGCTTTGAGATGACCACTAACACCAAAGTGAAACTGATGTGGGATGAGCCGCAAGACGAGAGCATTACCGGGTATATCCTCTACCGTCGTGTGAAGGGTCAGGAATTCAAGCGTATCAAGTTGTTGACCAAGACTTTCCACACCGACAACATCGGCACCCAAGAAGACCAACGTTTTGAATATGCCGTGACCGCCTACTATAACGCTAACGATTGCGAATCGGGCTATGCACCCACGGAAAGCAATCCCGAATTGCATTTTGTTGAAGTCAACAAGACCATCATTCCGCAATACCTTGATTTCCAAATCCATCAAGGCAATGTTTTCTTGACTTGGCAACAAGCGACTTTGGCCGAAGGCTACAACATCTACCGCAACGGTGAGCGTATCGCTCAAGGCGTTACCGAGACTTATTTCTTTGATTATGAGGCTTCAATGCAACAAACCTATCGCTACACTGTGACAGGTTGTACCGCCTCCCTTGAGTCAAGTCCTTCCAATGAGGTTTATGTGGATTGGACAACAAATGTCAATGAAAACATTGATTATCAAGAAGTTAGCGTTTATCCTAATCCGACTGAGGATAAGGTTTACGTCGAAGCCAATGGCTTGCGCCAAGTCAAGGTCTTCAACTTGACAGGTCAGGAGATTCTGAACCAAACCGTGAGTGTCGGCCAAATCACCCTTGACCTCTCAGCCCAACCTCAAGGTTGTTATTTCATCGAAACCGTGACCGACCAAGGCTGCAAGACAACAAAAATATTGAAAACCAAATAAATAGATAGTATGAACAGATTCACAAAATGGGCAGCCGTCGCGCTGCTGTTCGGCACGGGCACTACGCTTGTTGCCCAAGAAGCCGAAGAGAAAGAACCCGTTTACAAAATCACCGAGACCGTCAATGTGAAGCACACGCCAGTCGATAACCAAGGCAGTTCTGGCACATGCTGGTGCTTTGCCGGCGTGGGTCTCGTCGAGGCCGAAATCCAGCGCATTTATGGCAAGGAATTCAACCTCTCCGAGATGTTTATCGTCCGCAACGCTTGGACCGAAAAGGTGGCCAAGTTTGTGCGTATGCACGGCAACAATACCCTCAGCCAAGGCGGTGAGGTGTGCGATGTGCTTTACATGATCGACAAATACGGCATGATGCCCGAAGCCGACTACAGCGGCAAGGTCATCGGCGAGGAACGCCACATGCACGCCGAAATGAACGAAGTCGTTTCGTCGGTGGCCCGCGCCATCATCAAAAACGGCAACAAGAAAATCTCCCCAGCCGGCCCCAAGGCGGTGCAAGGCGTTTTGGATGCCTACCTCGGCGAAGCTCCAGAAGAGTTTACCGTGGATGGCAAGAAATACACACCCAAGTCGTTTGCCGAAGCCTATCGCATTGACCCCGCCAACTACATCGAAATCTGCTCGTTCACTACTGAAGAATACAACAAGCCTTGCATGGTCGAAATCCCCGACAACTGGACTTGGACCCCAGCCTACAACCTGCCCTTGGACAAGCTGATGGAAGCTGTCGACTATGCCCTTGAGCATGGCTTTACCCTCGGCTGGGCACAAGATGTAAGCAATCCCGGCTTCTCGCGCAAGGAAGGTGTCGGCATTGTGCCCGAAGACCCGAAGGACGAGAACCTTTGGAAAGAAATCGTTGCCGAAAAGAATGTGACCGATGACATCCACCAGACGGCCTACGACAATTGGGAAGCCGGCGACGACCACAGTATGCTCGTGGTGGGCATCGCCAAAGACCAGAACGGCAACAAATACTACAAAATCAAGAACTCGTGGGGCGATGCCGGCCCGCACAAAGGCTATTGGTACTGCTCCGAGCAATACCTGCGCCTAAACACCATCTTCTTCACGCTCCACAAGGACGGCCTTTCAAAAGCCATGCGCAAAGATTTGGGGCTTTGACAAACAAAAATGCTTACCTTTGCAAACGATTTTGAATCTTAAATCTTAAATCATTAAATAACAACAAAATGAAATTCAAGCATTTACTTACCGCAACCGCTTTGATGCTCAGCATTAGCACCGTTGCTCAGCCAGAGGCAAAAAAAGACGAAGCCAAGGAAGAAGAAGGCTTCAAGTTCACCACTATTAAGGAATTGCCCGTCACCTCCGTGAAGGACCAGAACCAAGCCGGCACTTGCTGGTGCTACAGTTCGTTGGCTTTCTTCGAGGCCGAACTGCTTCGCATGGGCAAGCCCGAGTATGACTTCTCGGAAATGTACATCGTTTACAAGACCTACTTGGACCGCGCCGAGGCCGCCGTCCGCACCCACGGCGACGTGTCGTTCTCGCAAGGTGGTTCCTTCGGTGACGTGCTGTATGCCATCAAGCATTACGGCCTCGTCCCCGACGAATTGATGCCTGCCGGTGCCATGCACGGCGATTCTTTGTCGAACTTCACCGAACTCTCCGCTGTCACCGACCCGTATGTAGCCGGTGTCATCAAGAGCCGCAAAATCCAGATGGACAAGGACGGCAATCCGCTGTGGAAGAAGGGCTTGGCTGGCATTTACGATGCCTACCTTGGCGTTCCCCCGACTGAGTTCACCTACAAGGGCAAGAAGTACACGCCCATGAGCTTCGCCGAATCCACTGGCCTCAACATGAACGACTATGTCAACCTGACTTCGTTCACGCATCATCCTTTCTACGAGCCTTTCGTCATCGAAGTGCAGGACAACTGGCGCTGGGGCCAGGCTTGGAACCTCCCCATTGACGAGTTCATGCAAGTGATGGACAACGCCATTGAAAAGGGCTATCCGATTGCTTGGGGCAGCGACGTCAGCGAGGCTGGCTGGCTCCGTGGCAAGATGGCCGGTGTGGCCGTCCTCCCCGACCTCGAAGCCAAAGGCCGCGACTTGCAAGGCAGCGACATGGCCCACTGGCTTGGCATGAGCGCCGCCGACCGCAAGAAGGAAGCCCAAAGCTCTCCCACCCCGCAGAAATGGGTCACGCAGAAGGAACGCCAAATCGCCTACGACAACTATGAGACCGGCGACGACCACGGTATGCTCATCTACGGCACCGCCAAGGACCAAATCGGCAACGAATACTTCATCGTGAAGAACAGTTGGGGCGATGCTGGCCAGTACAAAGGCGTTTGGTACGTCAGCAAGGCTTTCGTCCGCTACAAGACCTTGAACATCGTCGTCCACAAGGACGCCCTGCCGAAAGACATTGCCAAGAAGTTGGGTATCAAGTAATTCGTTGGTTTCCAAAAACGAAAAAAGGGAGAGCTTTTCATAGGCTTTCCCTTTTTTTACTATGGCTGATGGCTTATAGCCAATGGCTCGCTTCACCCAAAGTGTGAAATCAGAACTATTTGGCAAAGCGAGCCATAAGCCATAGGCTATCGGCCATTGTCATTTCCTAATCTCCTCAAAGCCCTTGCCGTAAGCCCCCATCACGGTGTTCATCGTCATAAAGGCCTTGGGGTCTTCGTCTTTCACAATCCTCAAAATCTGCTGCGACTCGCGCTTGTGCGCCACCACCATGAGGATGGGGCCTTCGTGCTTGGTGTACCAGCCCGTGCCGTTGATGACCGTCACGCCGCGCTGCATCTCATTGACGATGCGGTCGGCCACCTTGTCAGGCTCAGAGGTGAAGATGAAGGCCTGCACGGTCTGCTTATTGCCCGTCAGAACCAAGTCGATACAATAGCTACACACACCCATGACGATGAAGCCGTAAATGATGGCTTGTATCTTGTCGTTCTCAATGACAAAATAGGAACAAGAAATAATCACAATATCGATGAGCAAAATAACCCTGCCCTGTGAGATATTGCGGTATTTGCATATCATCATTGCGACGATGTCGGTGCCGCCCGTGCTACCTCCTTGAGTAAAGGCCACGCCAATGGCCAGGCCTGCCAAGCCACCACCCAATATGGCCGCCAAAATCTTCTCTTCGACAAAGGGTTTCAAGGCACCCACAGCGGTTGGATCCGTTTGATACAGCAACATTGGCTCTGTAATATAATGCTGCAGAAACGACATAAACAGTGATGCCATGATAATGGAATACACCGTCTTGATGCCAAAAGAGGGGCCCAAAACCTTAAGTGAGATGAGCACCAGGATGGCATTAATGACGAAAACGGAGATACCCGTCGAGATGCCCGTAGCATAGAAAATCAAGGTGGCGATACCGCTGACGCCACCGCCCAACACATGGTTAGGGATAAGGAAGGCCGTCCAGCCAAAGGCCATCACGAACAAGGCCAAAGTGATGATGACATAGCGTTTTACCTCTTCTAAAACTTGTTTGTTCGATGCTTTCATAAGGCAAATGATTTGATGGTGCAAAAGTAGGGATAATTTGGGAATGTGAGAGAAAAATCCACGGAAAGTGAGTGGGGCTTGCATTACAGATGTCTGAAATTCAGGAATCCGTTGTCGGGCTTGTCCCATTCTTGCTGCCCGTCGTAAACGACTTGAGTGAGGCTGAGGTTGCCGCCCAAAAGTTTCCTCAGATAATCAAGATTGTTGAAAAAACCCGGGTGGAAAGCCGTGGCAGACTTGATTTCGTAAGCCTTGACCGAAGCACCTTCGTCCATCAGCAGGTCAACCTCGTGTTGCGATTTGTCGCGATAGAAATACAAGTTGCTGTCGAGGCCGGCATTGTAACAGGCCTTAAGGCGGTCGGCCACCACCATATTCTCGAACAAAGCGCCTCGCAAGGGCGAATTGGCCACATCGCGGGCATCTCTGACGCCCAAAAGATAACAAGCCAGGCCAGTGTCATAGAAATAGAGTTTGGGAGTCTTTGTAAGGCGTTTGTTAAGGTTGCTGTGATAAGGTTGAAGCATAAAGACGATGTAGGAAGCCTCAAGCACACTCGTCCAGCCTTGAATGGTCTTGGCAGAAACGCCTACCTCGTTGGCCAAACTGCTGGCAACAAACTCGTTGCCGATGCGCGTGGCGCAAAGTCGAACAAACTTGCGGAACAGGTCCATATCCTTGATGTTGATGATTTGGCGCACGTCGCGTTGGATATAGGTGCTGAAATAACTGTCATAAACGGCCATTACAGGCCGACCTTTGCCCCAAATGGCGGGATAGAATCCCTTGTAAATCAGCTCATCGGTACTAATGGCATCAGTTGAGCCAATCTCCTCGATTGACAAAGGCAAAAGGCGCGTCAGAGCCACACGCCCGGCCAGCGACTGGCTGATATTTTGCAGCATAAGCCAGTTACTGCTACCCGAAAGGATGAATTTCATGCTGTCGTCCTTGTCGGAAACGACTTGCAAAGCGGAAAACAATTCGGGCAGATAATGCGCTTCGTCGATAATCAAGCCGTTGGGGTGGCTGCGAAGGTAGCCTTTGATGTCTTGTTGCACGATGGAACGACTTTCTTCATCCTCAAGGTTGACATAATCGTATCCGTCAAACGCCATACGGCAGAGCGTGGTCTTGCCCGATTGCCTCGGCCCCGTCACCGACAAGATGGGGAAACTCTTTGACAGAAAATGCAAATGGTTCTCTAACACCCTTTTATACATAATATGGACAATTTTGGAGTTAAACTACAGATTTGTCCGCAAAAATAGGAAATATATCGCAAATAACAGTTATTCATTTCGAAAATAATGGTAAAATAGGCTAAACTTCATAAATATAAATAATTTAACTACTTAATTATGAAATAAATATAATTATTCTGTCCAAATCAGGAGTTAAAGTCGTGTTTTGGACAGTTTTTGCGGGATTTTGTTGCCTCAATAATTTCTTTCCCTGTTTTTGTGTCGCCAGTGTCACGATGAGAAAAAGTTGTATTTTTGCTCCTTGAACAAAAAATGGAAACGGTATGAAAAAAGAAGAAATCCAAGCCCTTTTTCAGAGTTACGAGGATGCAGTATGCTTGATTGATGACACAGAATGTTGGAGTGCACGAGAACTATGCGGATTGTTGGGTTATAGCCTCTGGCAAAACTTCTGTAAAGTAATTGCCAAAGCAAAAGAATCTTGCCAAAATGTTGGGCAAGAAATCAGCGATCATTTTATTGACGTCAATAAGATGATAATTGCAGGGAAAGGCGCTCAACGTCAAATAGATGACATTATGCTCACCCGCTACGCTTGCTATCTTGTAGCCCAAAATGGAGACCCAAGAAAACCCCAAATTGCCTTTGCCCAAACCTATTTCGCCGTGCAAACTCGTCGTGCAGAACTCATCGAGCAACGATTGCTGGAAGTGGAGCGCGTAAAAGCGCGTGCTAAACTGCAAGAAACCGAGCGTAAACTATCAGGCATCCTATATGAACGAGGGATAAACGACCAAACTTTTGCCGTTATCCGCTCAAAAGGCGACCAAGCACTATTTCGCCTGAGTACCAATATGATGAAACAACGTCTTGGGATGCCGCAGACTCGTCCTTTGGCTGACTTTCTTCCAACAATCAGCATCAAGGCAAAGGATTTTGCAGCCGAAATGACCAGTGTCAATGTACAAACAAAAGATTTGAAAGGCGAGGCTTCCATTACAAAGGAACATGTCGATAATAATGCCGCAGTCCGCCAAATGTTGATTGAAAGAGGGATTGTGCCCGAAAACCTTCCACCTGCCGAAGATGTGAAGAAAGTGGAGAGAAGATTGGAAAGTGAGAAGAAGAAAGTTTTGAAAAACAAATAGTAAAACTATGGCTCTGTGATTTTTTAGATAGATTATTTTACTACTTTTGCACATTCAAAAACACAACAATTAACACTAACAATATGGAAAAATTCGATCCTGCTACCAATTTGGAAAGATTGGACAAGAAAGACGCCTACCGTGGCGTGAATCCTGCTATCTGCGATAGCGCAACCTTTATGTTTGAACAGGCCAAGACGATGACTGACACCTTCCACGGCGAAACCGAGGGTTATTTCCTCTACTCCCGCCACTGGAATCCCAGCACCCTCTCGCTGGCACAGTCACTGGCCGCCATCGAAGGCACTGAGTTGGCTTGGACCACCGGTTCCGGCATGGCCGCCATCACTGTGGCCCTGTTGCACGAAGTGAAGGCCGGCGACCACATTGTGGCCAGCATGACGACCTATGGCGGCACGTTTGCTTTCTTGAATAACTATATCAAGAAGTTCAACGTGGATGTCACTTTCGTGAACATGCAAGATTTGGACGCTGTAAAGAAAGCCATGCGTCCAAACACAAAGGTGGTTTATACCGAAACAATGAACAACCCGTTGCTCCGTATCGCCAACCTCCCTGAGCTTTCCAAGATTGCCCACGCTGGTGGTGCCAAATTATTGGTTGACAACACCTTCACCCCAATGATTTTCTCCCCCTACCGTCTCGGTGCCGATGTGGTGATTTACAGTATGACCAAATATGTGAACGGCATGAACGACTGCGTGGCCGGTGCCATCTGCGGTTCTGCTGATTACATCAACTCCCTCATCGATGTGAACAACGGTACGGCCATGTTGCTGGGTCCGGTGTTGGACACCTTCCGCTCCACCAGCATCCAGAAGAACTTGCACACGCTGCACATCCGTATGAAGAAGCACAGCGAGAACGCCATGTATTTGGCAAAACGTTTCAAAGAGACTGGCATCAAATACAACTACCCAGGCCTTCCCGAACATCCGGATCACGAACTCTTCAAGTCTATGATGAACGAGGGTTACGGCTTCGGCGGCATGATTTCCATCGACATGGGCACGGCTGAAAGAGCCAGTGCCATCATGGAGAAGATGCAGGAACTGGGCGTGGGTTATCTCGCCGTCAGCCTCGGCTATTTCAAGACGCTGTTCAGCAACTCTGGCAAATCCACCTCATCCGAGGTTCCCGAGGACATCCAGAAGGAAATGGGCATGAGCGAAGGCCTCATCCGCTTCTCCATGGGCTTGGACAACGATCCCGAGAGAACATACCAACTGATCAAGCAAGCCATCGACGCCACGAAATAACGGGAATCATTACCTTTTAAATGGAGAGTGGTCAGGCTTTTGAACTGAACCCCGAAAGTTGGACAAAAGGCTTTCGGGGTTTTAATTATGCCAAAAAGACACAATTATGAAGAACGGTTAAATAGTTGACATTGGAAAGGCGAGTTTTCCGTTACATAGGAACATGTTGATATTTTTATTACTTTTGCGGTGAGAAAAAGAAATAATATGCCAAAGAGAGCGAGCAAAAGAAAGACGGAGCAACTGATGATTTTTGTATCATCGTGTGTAGAATCGGCTGCAAGAGCAGAAAAGGTTTCCTCTTCCGAAATGTATAAAAGGATGAAGCGGGTGGGGCTGATTGAGGGTTTCATTATGAAATGCTACGAAGGCCTCCACACCCAAAGCCGACAGCATGTCACAGAAGATGTTTTGGGTGCTCTCGCCATTTGGGAAGCCAAGAAAGGAGTGGTTGCCGTATAAATTTTCCGACCCAACAACCAGTTTTGCATCTTGAACCAAAAGATAATCGATACCTGCTTGAAATTCGAGAAAGCAGTCAAAATGGAAGGGAAATGAAATGTTGAGCGATTTGTTATTGTGGAACAAGATTGGCCGTATAGTTACGCTTCTGGCGGAACGCCTCGACATTTCCGGCGAGCGGGCCTTGGACATTTTCTACACCTCAAAAACCAATGAGCGGCTTCACGACCCATCAACGCTGCTTTACACATTCGGTGACTTGTATATCGTTGACGAAGTAATCAGGGAAATCCAAAAGTAGGGTTGCGAAACAAACAAAAATCCTCTGCAAACATTTGATTTACAGAGGATTTCTGAGGTACCCGAGGCCGGGCTCGAACCGGCACGGCTTTAAAGGCCAAGGGATTTTAAGTCCCTCGTGTCTACCAATTCCACCACTCAGGCACTTACACAAAAAATCCCGACTTCCATCGGGACCTTGTGGAGCGGAAAACGAGACTCGAACTCGCGACCCCGACCTTGGCAAGGTCGTGCTCTACCAACTGAGCTATTTCCGCAAAAGCGGAGCGGAAAACGAGACTCGAACTCGCGACCCCGACCTTGGCAAGGTCGTGCTCTACCAACTGAGCTATTTCCGCTTTGCTTGCAAATCGGGAACCTTATCACTTTCGCTCAAGGTTTCCGCTTGCGAATTGCGCGGCAAAAATACAACTTTTTTCAATGCCGCAAACTTTTTTGAGAAAAATTTCCAGTTTTTTTTCTTGAACACGAATTGCCATGAATGATTCACGAATCTTCAAAAATCAAATTTCTGGGAAATTTATGTTCAATTCATGGAAATTCATGTTATATATCAACAAATTACAATTCGTTTTTTCTTGAACACGAATTGCCATGAATGATTCACGAATCTTCAAAAATCAAATTTCTGGAAAATTTATGTTCAATTCATGGAAATTCATGTTGTATATCAACAACTTAAACCAAAACAACATTCAGTCCTTGACAACCAAATTTCTTATTTTCAGTAATTCTTTGTAGTTTTACGCCGAGTTTTGCGTCTAATAGGCAAACGATTCTGAACGATGAAAAAGAAAGAAACGGATTTTGCGAACATCGTGAAGGCACACAAAAACACCATCTTCACCGTGTGCTACCTCTTCTCGAAGGATCAGGACGAGGTGAACGACCTGTTTCAAGAGACGCTCATCAACCTTTGGCGGGGCTTCGACTCGTTCAAGGGGCAATGCGACGTGAAGACTTGGATTTGGCGCGTCAGCCTCAACACCTGCCTCACCGCAGAGCGCAAGAAGAAACGCAGCGTGGAAACCGTGCCGCTCTCGATGGACATCAACCTCTTCACCGACACCGACGACGACACCCGGCAAATCCAGCAACTCTATCGCCGCATCAACAAACTCGGCGTAGTCGATAGGGCCATCATCTTGCTTTGGCTTGAAAATATGAGCTACGAGGAAATCGGGCAAATCATTGGCATCTCCACGAAGAACGTCTCCGTCAAATTGGTCAGAATCAAGGAACAACTGAAGAAAATGTCAAACGAATAAAAACGCAAAGCAATGGAAAACAACGAATTGGAAGAAATGCGGGCGCAATTGGCCACTTTGAACGAAAAGCTGGAAAACGAAAGCATTGTTGACGAAAGGCATGTCAGTGAAGCCACAAAAAAACACATTTCCGAATTGCAGCGGAAACTGATTGGCAGAATCGTCATAATTACCCTGTGGGCAGCTTACTTTTATTGGAGGCTTGAACTTGGGATATTTCTACTTTGGTGCGTGGGTCTCCTTGTAATAAGCATTTACACATATTTTGTGGTTCGCCAAGGCAATTCCGTCTCTATGCCTGTGACGGAATACGCACGGCGGCTTCGCAAAGCATTGAAAATCTATAAAATAGGGAATAGGTTAATGTGGATTTTGACTATTATCCTTATATTGGCCTGGGGGACATATGTGGTTATCTTGAATTGGCCATCAAATTTAGAACAGGTATTTAGCGTTTTCTTTGTGTGTTTCATAATTGCCCTAATTTTGTTGGTGGCCTATTTTATTAAAAATGTGTATGTTTCGCCTGATGTCGAACTGAAGTTGGAGATGGTTTTGGAGGATTTGGAGAAGGACAATCAGGATACAGAATAAACGGGCACGATTTTTGTAGTATTTAAACCATATTATACCCAGTTAAATCCTCAAAAAACACATTCTATGAAGAAAATTTACTTTCTATTGCTTTTGTCAGCACTCTCATTCCAATGCGCCGTGGCGCAAAACGAACTCCAAAATCCATACGCAGTAGCCAAGGAAGATGGATTCAGCTATCGTTCGTTGAAGAAACTCATCAATATGGACAGCCTTTATGTCGGGTCACAATTTGAGTCCCCCTATCATGACCTGCTTAGCATTCTGTATTCCCGAGTAGGGCATTACAAGGATGCCATGCGTATGGCCGAAAAAGGCCATTTGTTTTCAGACAAGACGCGTTTAGCCAAGAACTATGAAAATGTGATAGCAATACCCTTATCGAAAGTGATGGATAGCATCATCGAAAACAACCGTGTCATCATGCTTAACGAGATGCATTTTAATCCCCATAGCAGGGCTTTCGTTATCACTTGGTTGGAAAAATGTTACCAAAACGGATACCGTTACTTTGCCGCTGAAACCTTATTTGCGAAAGACTCCTTGATGAACGAGCGGCGCACCGTCCTACTTGGCGAGACGGGATTCTATTGCGATGAACCTGTTTTTGGCGACCTATTGAGGACGGCGCTCAATATAGGCTATACGCTGGTGCCATATGAAGCCGATGGTTGGGGCGTTGACCGCGAGAGGAATGAAGCAGATAACCTGATCAAGAACATTCTTGACAAAGATCCCGAAGCAAAGTTTTTGCTTTTTGGAGGCATGGGGCACATAACCGACCGCTTTCTATGTTCTAATCCAAGTAATTTTTGACATTTTTTCAAGAGATTTTAAATCTATTCGGTAAGGGCCTCAAAGCGAAAGGGTTTCGGCGGCGT
>CACZZO010000028.1 GCA_902785755.1 uncultured Bacteroidia bacterium
TGGATTGAAGACGCGGGAATAATCCATCGCTGCTACAACACAGAGATTACCGAATTGCCGCTTGAAGGCGTGGCCATCAAAGACCAGTTCAAAGTGTATATGGCAGATTCGGGCTTGCTCGTCAGTATGCTGGAAGAAGGTACTGCATGGAGCATTATGCAAGGCGATTTAGGCGCATACAAAGGTGCTGTTTATGAGAGCCTTATCGCCGACATCTTCGGTAAGATGGGTCGCAAACTCTATTATTTCCACAAGGACAGCGGCTTGGAGATTGATTTCCTGATGCGATACAAAGGCGAGTGTGTGTTGGTGGAATGTAAAGCCCGCACCGGCAATGCCAAATCCATGCGAACGGTTCTGGCGCATCCGGAGAAATACCATGTCCGTCATGCCGTCAAGATAGGCGACTACAATGTTGGGCGGACAGGCGGCCTTCATTTTTTGAGGGCCGCCTTGTTTTATTGTTTTCGTCAGGAAAGCGTGTTTTCATTCCGTTGCGAGCAGGGACTGTCGTCGCCTGCTTGTGTTCGGGTCGTCCTTTCAGGACTTTGGCGGCATGTGGGAATCCTAAAAGGGTGACAATAATGAAGGCAGGTGGCTTCAACCCTTGCTGATAATGTAGATGTGAATCCTTGCCGATGTTGGCTTTGGCTGACGCGAAAATTTTTGGAAAAAGCATTGCGTCAGGCCTGTCACAAATCGAAAAACTCCTCCTTGAAATTCACGAAACACACGCGCTCTTGGGCACGGGTCAGAGCGGTGTAGAGCCAGCGCAGGTCTTCCACTTCGAGGGTTTCCTTGAGGTTGAGCGAGGAATCGATGAAAACGGTGTTCCATTGTCCGCCTTGGGTTTTGTGGCAGGTGAGAGCGTATGCAAACTTCACCTGCAAGGCATTGAACCACGGGTTTTTGCGCATTTCCTTGTAGCGGTCGCGGCGGTTAGGGATGTCCATGTAGTCTTCCTCGATGGCGGCAAGCAGCCGGCGGTTTTCGTCCTCCGTCAGCGAGGCACTGTTGCTGTTGAGCGTGTCGAGCAGCATCTTGGCTTCCACATTGGGCGCGTCGGGATAATCGGTGAACGCCAGCTCCACATCGGCAAAACGGAAACCGTACATCTCTTCGAATCGATTGATTTTGCGCAGTTCGGCCATGTCGCCGTTGGCGATGAAACTGATGGCATCGTTGCCATCGGCCCAATGATAGTTGTTCTTCACCACCATCAACTTGTCGCCCGTGGCGATTTCGCCCTCGATGTTGAGGATGCGCCCGCGAATGGCTTGGTTGAACATGTTGGCCCTTTTGTTCGACTTGCAGATGATGACGGCTTCGTTGTCGGAACTGTCGGCGAAAGCGTTGTGAAGCATCTCCTCAAAGGTCTCAGGCTCAATCTTTTCGATGTCGCTGAAGCCTTGAAGGTGGAAGATGGGCAGGTGGTATTCGTAGAGGTTTTGGCTGAGCAATTGCCTGATGTCGGTGGCGTTGTAAAGGATGCCCGATGCCAAGGCCTGACGTTTCACTTCAGTCAGTTCGTATGTTGCGGCGGTGATGGGGAACTCCGATTTCAGGTAGTCGCAATTGAGGGCGGGGCTTTCCGAACTCTCCACGGGCGGCAATTGCGCTGTGTCGCCGATGAGCAGCAAGCGGCAATTCTCGCCACTGAAAACATAACTGAGCAGGTCATCGAGCAGGCTTGTGCCACCAAACTCTTTCTGGTCGCCTATCATCGAGGCCTCGTCGACGATGAAAAGTGCGTTCTTGAACTTGTTTTCGGCTCTCGCTATGCGGATGCTGCCGTCGGGGAAGGTCTTGGCTTGGTAAATCCTTCTGTGTATGGTGCTTGCTTTCTGTTGCGTGTAGTTGCTGAGCACCTTGGCGGCGCGTCCCGTGGGTGCCATCAGCACATATCTCATCCCGATTGAGGGCAATGTCCTCACCAAGGTTTTCACCAACGAGGTCTTTCCCGTGCCAGCGTAACCTCTCAGGATATAAGTCGGGTTCTCCTTTTGCGAGAGCAGGAAAGCGGCCAAATGATACAACACAATCGATTGACCTTCAGTAGGTTCAAACCCGAAGGACTGTGTGAGGCGGTTGAATAACTCTTGTCTGCCCATTGCCGAAATGGATTAGAAGGGGTAGCCGATGCCCATTTGCATTCTGAGGTTGCCTAACTGGTTGAAACGCCAGTAGTTGCCGATTTCGTCGGGGTAGGGGTTGCGCATGGCGTAGGCGAAATCGAGACGAATGATCAAGAAGGAAACGTCCAATCTGATGCCAAAGCCCGCATCTAAGGCGATTTGCTTGTAGAAGGAATCGAACCTGAACTCGGCATCGGGCATGGATTCGTTGGGATAGTAGGCCCACACGTTGCCCGCATCGACGAAAACGGCTCCGTTGATGATGTTGTAGAGCGGGAAACGGTATTCGGCGTTCAACTCCAATTGGAGGTCGCCGGTCTTTTCAATGAATTCGTTGGTAGGCACATAGCCGCCCGGACCTACGGAGCGGTAGAGCCAGCCGCGCAAACCGTTGGAGCCGCCGCCGTAGAAACTGCGCTCGAAAGGCAGGTCTTTTGAGTTGCCGTAGGGCAATCCTAACCCCACAAACTGGCGAAACACGAGCCACGACTCGTTTCCGAGGTCAAGATGCTGGCGGAAATCGAAGCTGCCTCTCACATATTGCGCGTAACGTATGCCAAACAAATCATGGTGGCCATCGTCTTCGGTGATGAGTTTCGTATTGTTGAACAGCGAAAGCAAGGCACCGCTCGATTCGAGGTCGGCTCGCAAGTAGATGAAGCTGCCTTCCTTGTTGAGGCCTTGGTTGGTGTAGACGAATGAATAGCGGGGACCAAAAAGCAAGTGGCTGGTGTATTGGTCTTTTTTCCTTTGGCTTGTTTCGGCATCGAGATAGTATTGGAATTCGGGCTTGATATTGGCGATTTTCACGCTGTTGAGGTAGATGGGCGATAAAGTGTGCCCGATGCGGTTGCGGCCTTTCCAGTCGTAGCTGAACGAAGCCATGGTATTATAACGCGAGTAGTAGTACCTGATTTGCGCGTTGAAGCCGATGGAAACAGTGGTCGTCGGCATGTAGTCTCTCGCGAGGTTGTTGAAAGTGAACGGGACAAAGAATTTCGGGAAGAGAATACTTGCGGTAATGCCTAATTCTTTGGTGTTGAACACTTTGGTTTCGCTTTCTGGGTCGTTGATGTCGATCACTTTTTGTCCTTCCAAACCACCTTTTAGGCTGAGTTGGAAGGTTTCGGCATTGCGGAAGATGTTCTTGTTGGAGTAGGATAAACTGCCCTTGATGCCCAAGTCGCCGTCGGAGTTGGTGCCTTCGCCCTGTAGGGTGAACGAATGGGTGTTGTTCTGTTGCATGGTGATTCGGCAGTCGAGGCGGTTGAGCGAGTCGTTGGGCACGCTGTCGAACTGGATGTTCACATTGCTGAACAGCCTGAAGTTGCTCAAGGCCTTGTAGGTGCTTGTGACGTTTCTCAGGTTGTAGGGCAATCCCTGAACGAGGTTGATGGAGCGCGAGAAGGCTTGCGGATTCACTTGCGGCTTGCCGAAATAATAGAAATCGATTTTGTTGTTGATTTTCCTCCTTCGGCCCACTTCCATGACGAGCGAGGCCGTGTCGGAGGGCGTTTCGTTCATGCGGAAAATGGAGTAGTTGGGGTAGACGCTGATGTTGCGGATGCGGTATTGTTTGTAGGCCAAATCGCTCTTTTTCAGCCGCATGGTGATTTCCATGGTATGGTTGAGGAAATTGCTGTCCACCTCGTAGTAGATGTGGTCGTGGTTGAAATAGTAATAGCCTGAGTTTTTAAGCCTTTCGGTGATGATGTCGCGTTGGTCGTCTAACGAAAAAGCGTTGTAGATGTCGCCTTCCTTGATGGGGAACTTGGCACTGTCGCGCATGACGAGGCTCCTCACCAAGCTGTCCTCAATGACATAGCTGATTTTCCTGACGATATACGGCTGTGTGGGGTAGACATGATAGGTGACTTTGGCGGTTTTTCTTCGCTCTTTCGTTTTTATCGTGTGGGTTACGTTGGAATTGAAATAACCCACATTGTTCAAATAACGCATCATCTGGTCGGATGAATTGTTGGCTTCCGCGAGTTCGTAGTAGATGGGTTGTTTGCCGAAATTCTTGTTCATCCATTTCCAAAACACGCTTTTCTGGTGCCGGTCCCATTGGTAGTAAATCCAAGTGGGGATGTTGGTCTGGAAGGTGCTTTTGTAGGGCTTCAGGGAGATGTATTTCGATATGCCCGACTTGCTGATTTGGGTATCGTCCTCCTCAATGACGACCTTGTTGCTTTTGACGAGGTATTTCCCTTCGGGGACAAAACGCCTAAGGGAACACGACGACATCAAGACAGCCACCAAAAGGGCTATGACGATATGGAACCTTTTGCCTGACATGAGGAATACGGATAGGCTGCAAAGGTAAGAAATAATCCTTTACACGACCTCGGCCACGGTGAAATTGCTGCCGCCGATGAAGACCACATCGCTGAAACGCGCGTTGTTGACGGCGGAACGGTAGGCATGGCTCACCGACTCGAACACTTGTCCGCGAAGGCCCATGTCGAAGGCTTTTTCGGCCAAGATATTGGCATCCAAGCCGCGTGGGATGTCGGCCTTGCAAAAATAGTATTCGGCGCCACGAGGAAGGAGTTGCAAAACGCTGTCGATGTCCTTGTCATTCACCATGCCGAGTACGAAATGCAACTTACCATAGTGCATTTCAGCCAATTGGCGCACCACTTCTGTGATGCCCGCCACATTGTGGCCTGTGTCGGCAATGGTGAGCGGGTCTTTGCAAAGGATTTGCCACCGGCCCATCAAGTGGGTGTTTCTGATGACTTTTCCGATGCCGTCGCGGATGTCGTCGTCCGAGAGGTTGAACTTGTCGCGGAGCAGGTCAATGGCGCACATTACAGTGGTGAGGTTCTTCTGCTGGTAGTTGCCCATCAGCGGGATTTCGAGGGCTTCCATGTAGAGTTCGCTGTTTTTCCAAACGTCAAATTTCTGCTCGGTGAAGGACTCGAAATAAATCTTGTCGCAGTCAAAGATTTGGTCGGCAAAGTAAATCGGACTGCCACATTCTTTGGCCTTGTCGATGAAAACCTGCTCGGTTTCGGGATGTGTTTCGCCAATCACCACGGGGATGCCGGGCTTGATGATGCCCGCCTTTTCGTAAGCGATTTTCGCCCGCGTGTCGCCCAAGAATTTGGTATGGTCGAAATCGATGTTCGTGATGATGCTCAACTCAGGCGTGATGAGGTTGGTGGAGTCTAACCTGCCACCCATGCCTACCTCAACGATGGCAATGTCGACTTTCTCGTTTCGGAAATAATTGAAGGCCATGCCCACGGTCATCTCAAAGAAGGAAAGTTCCATCGCCTCAAACTTATCCTTGTAAGTGTCAATGAATTGCACTACATTTTCTTCGGGAATCATCTCCCCGTTGATGCGGATGCGTTCGCGGAAGTCGCGCAGGTGGGGCGAGGTGTAAAGGCCTGTTTTGTAGCCCGCTTCCTGAAAAACGGAGGCCAAAGTGTGCGAAACGGAGCCTTTTCCGTTGGTGCCGGCCACATGCACCGACTTGAAACTGTTGTGTGGGTTGTCCAAAAGGTCTAAAAGTTGGATGGTATTGTTGAGGTCAGCCTTGTAAGCGGCGGCTCCAATGCGTTGATACATCGGGAGTTTGTTGAACATCCATTCGAGGGTTTCTTGATAAGTCATAATCATTTGTTGATGACAAAAGTATAAGTGATGGTGCCGTGTTGTTCTTCGGGCGCGTTGGGGTCGGAGGCGAAAGCGGAGCGCAAGGCGGCCTGTTTGGCCTTCTCGCGCATGGATTGGTTGATGATGGTTGTGCCTTTGGTGGCTACCTCGGCGCGGGTGACTTTCCCTTCACGATTAACCCAAATATCGACAACGACGATGCCTTCTTCGGGGAAGTCGTCGTTGGGGCGGTGCAACGATTTCGCGCCGCGACCGCCGAGGTCGTAGCCCGTTCCGTTGCCTTTTCCGCCTTGGCCGTCATATTTCTTGATACCCGCCAAACCATTCGGATTGCCTTGGTCGCCGGGCTGACCCGTAATGCCTTCTGAACCACCTGCTTGCGGGCTGTCGCTACCCTTGAACAAAGCCCTTTGGTTGACGGTGGGCTTGGGCTCTTCGGCAGGTTTTTCCTGCTTCGGCTTGGTGTTTTTGGGCTTTTCAAGCGAGGGAGCTTCGTTGTCGTTTTGCGTCACGATGTCTTCCTTGCTTTTGTTCGGTTGTTGCTGAGGTTGGGCGGCTTGCGGAATGGCGGGTTTCTCAGGCTGGATGTTGCCCATGCCTTGGTTCATCATGCCCAAGTCGACCTCCACGCCTTCTTCGCCCGGTAGCGGCAAAGGCGTCCTGAAGGCCATCAGAAACAAGATGAGCAATGCCAAAGCGTGTACCACGATGGTGCCCGCTGCTGCTATGCCCTTGTCTTTCTTTTCGTTGCTGTTCATAATGCCTCCTATTTTTTCGGTGCGGTGGCTAAAATCACCTTGTGGTTGTTGCCAGTGGCGTTGTTGATGTCGTTGACGGCATCAATCACATTCACAATATATTGCACGGGAACGCTCTTGTCTGAACGCAATACCACCGTAGCTTGGCTGTCGTTGCCTATCTTATTGTTAATGAGGTCGGTAAGTTGGGTTTCGTCAGCGGGCGTTTCGTCCACGAAATACTGGAATTGCTCGTTGACGTAGACCGTGACGGTTTGCTTGGCCATGGTTTTGCTGTTGCTCGAAGGCAACATCAGTTTGATGGCGTTGGGGGCGACCAAAGTCGAAGTCAGCATGAAGAAAATCAGCAGCAGAAACACCAAGTCCGACATGGACGAGGAGTTGAAAGTGGGTTCGACCTTATTTCTTGATTTGATGGCCATAATACGCTGGTTTTAAGCAGGTTCGTTCAAAACATCCATAAATTCAGTCGCCTTGGCTTCAAGCAGGTTGACCACTTTTTGGATTTTCGTTGAGATGATGGCGTGGAAGAAATAGGCGAAAATGCCGACAATCAGACCGCCGACGGTGGTCACCATAGCCTCATAAATGCCCGACGAAAGCAGTTCAATGTTAATGTTGTTGCCCGCCATCGACATATTATAGAACGCGCGAATCATGCCCGTCACCGTGCCGAGGAAACCAATCATCGGGGCGGCACTGGCAATCATGGCGAGGATGCTCACGCCACGTTCCAACTGCGCAACCTCCAAATTACCAACGTTTTCTATGGCCGAGTTGATGTCGCCCAATGGTCGCCCAATGCGCGAAATGCCTTTCTCAATCATCCTTGAAATGGGGGTGGAATTGCCTCTGCATAAGGCTTTTGCGGAGTCGAGTTTGCCGTCCTTCATATATTCGCGTATGCGATCCATGAAACTGGCATCGTACTTCGTGGCACGCGAAACGGAGATGTACCTTTCGATGAAAATGTAGACCGCGATGATGGACAAAACGGCCAACAAAACCATAATCCAGCCGCCTTTTGTGGCGAGTTCAAATGCCGGAAGTTTAATTGGTTGGGCTGTTGTTTCTGCTGCGGCTGTACCCAATTCATTGACAGCCTGTTGGATTTGCAAAAGATTCATATTGTTGTTGAATTGTTGATCGTTGAATTAACTTCGTTGAATCTATGATTTGTTGTTTGTAGGGCTGTCACACCGTGGCAGCCGCACTTTGTTAATACGGAAATCTCCGTGTTTTATTGCTTTACCGCATGTCAATCACATCCACTTTGGGGTGTTTCTTCGTGTCGAAAGTGAAGAATTTGTCGCCCAATTCTTGGTCGAATTTCATCTTTTCGATGGTTATCACGGCCTTGCTACCGTCTTCCATGTAGATGTCCGCGCTCTTGAGTTCGGTCTTTTTCATGTTGATTTTCAGGGTGATGCGCTTGTATTGGCCTTTGGGGTTGGCCAATTCAACCGTTGCAGTGCCGCTTTGCGGATCCATGCCGCTGAGCGTGGCCACATAACTCTCGTCCAAAGAGGTGAGGAGTTTCAAGGGCGTGTTGTCGACGCCATCGGTGGCATTGCTAATCATTACTTCTTCATCTCCAATGAGATAGGTCCAGATGGTCTTGCCGTCGCTGATGGTGTGTTGGTCGGCAAGTTCCACCTTGTAGGCTTCGCCTTGCAGCCATGCGTGGCCTTTTTGTCCCTCAATCACGGTTTTTTCATCGGGACTGATTTGATAGTTGAAAGCCATCTCCACATTCTTGTGGCTTTTCAGTTGGTTGACCAAGAGACGAATGAAAGTCTCAGCATTGTTTTGTGCGCTAACTGCCTGTGCTGCAAATAAAAAAGCGATGCAGGCGATGATGTTTTTCTTGTTCATTTTTAAATTCCGTTGTCTTTGTTGTAAATGTCCCTCAAAATCTGTTCCAAAGCGAATTCGTCCTTCACTTTCACCTCGCGCGACTTGCTTCCCGAGAATGCCCCGACGATGCCGGCGGCCTCCAATTGGTCGATGATGCGGCCTGCGCGGTTGTAGCCGAGCTTCAGTTTGCGCTGAATCATCGAAGTGGAGCCTTGCTGGGTTTGCACCACGATTCGGGCGGCTTCCTCAAAGAGGCTGTCGCGCTCGCCATCGTCCTCAATGTCAACACCTTCACCATCTTCGTCAGGCACTTCAGGCAAGAGGAACGGCTCTGCGAAGCCGCGTTGGTTTCCAATAAATTCGGTGACGGTTTCCACTTCGGGCGTGTCGATGAAGGCGCATTGCAGACGAACCAAATCGTTGCCCGTGGAGAGCAGCATATCGCCGCGACCGATGAGTTGGTTGGCGCCGCTTTGGTCGAGGATGGTTTTCGAGTCGACTTGGGAAATGACGCGGAACGCGATTCGCGCCGGGAAGTTGGCCTTGATGCTGCCCGTGATGATGTTGACGGACGGCCTTTGCGTAGCGATAATCAGGTGGATGCCAATGGCGCGGGCCAATTGTGCCAAACGCGCAATGGGCGACTCCACTTCGCGGCCAGCGGTCATGATAAGGTCGGCAAATTCGTCCACAACCAACACAATATAAGGCAGATAGCGATGGCCTTCAGTGGGCAGCAACTTACGCGCCTTGAACTTTTCGTTGTACTCGATGATGTTGCGGCACTCGGCGGCTTTCAGGAGGTCGTAGCGTTGGTCCATCTCAATACAAAGCGAGTTGAGCGTGCGCACCACTTTCTTTACATCGGTGATGATAGCGTCCTCTGAATCAGGGAGTTTGGCCAAATAATGGCGTTCAATGCGGTTGTAGAGGGTCAATTCCACCTTTTTCGGGTCGACCATGACGAATTTCAGTTCCGAGGGGTGCTTGCAGTAGAGCAAGGATGCTACTATCGCATTGAGTCCCACAGATTTACCTTGACCTGTTGCACCAGCCATAAGAATATGCGGCATTTTGGCCAAGTCGAAGACGTAGGTCTCGTTGGAAATGGTCTTGCCGATGGCGCAAGGCAGTGCGTATTTCGATTTTTGGAACTTTTCGGAAGCCAAAACGCTGCGCATCGAAACGGTTTCGGGCTTGCTGTTCGGCACTTCGATGCCGATGGTGCCCTTGCCCGGAATCGGGGCGATGATACGGATGCCCAAGGCGGCCAAACTCAACGCAATGTCGTCTTCCAAGTTCTTGATTTTCGAGATTCTAATGCCGGCGGCAGGGACGATTTCATACAGCGTGACTGTCGGGCCGATGGTCGCCTTGATTTTGTCGATGCCGATGCCGAATTTGCCCAAGGTTTCCACAATCTTGTTCTTGTTGGCCTCCAACTCCTCATTGTTGATTTCGGTTTTCTTGCCGCCGTAGTCGTTCAGCATGTCGAGGGTCGGGAACTTGAAGTCGCGGAGTTCGTAGCGCGGGTCGAATGGCGTGTCGATGGTATGGTGTTCCATGTTTTTGCCTTTTTCCACAGTTTCCTCGGTCGGTGTTTTTTCGATTTCCAACTCCACCTTTTCTGCCTCGTTTTCAGGCTTTTGAGGAACGGCCTCCGTGGTTTTTGTGTCGTTGATAGGCTCAACAATGTCTTCCACGGTGAAAGTCGGGTTTTGAATGACGGAATTATCTACATTGTCACTTTGGTTTTGTTCCTCTTTGGGATAAACGAGGATGTTTTCTTTGTGGCTATGTTGCTCAGTGTCAGGATTTACAATTTCAAAAGTCGGGTCTTTGGTGAATGAAGTGACAGGTGGCAAAGAACTGTTGTCTTCCTCGTCATCGATGAAATCGGGGACGATGTCCTCGCCTTTGTTGGTTTCGTTATTTTGTTGGTTTTCAAATTCTTCTTTGATGCGTTGTTCCGCAAGAATGGCCGCTTGATGGCGGCGTTCCTCTTCGCGTTTTTCGCGCAAGTCCTTGAAATAGTTGAGCGTAAGGTTGAATTGGTAGACCGCGAAGACCAAAAACAGGAACGCAAGGATGATGATAACGCCCGCCTTGCCCACATAATTGGTCAGCAAAGTGTTGAGCCACAGGCCCACAGCCCCGCCGAAGATGGCGCATTTTGGGGCATAGCCGGCAATGTAGGCGAAAAACAGCGGCAGCCAAACCAAACACAAAAGGGCATATTTCCATACGCTCCACATCTTGATTTTGGCGGTGTCGGTGAGGCGTAAGCCAATGAGTGTCAAGAGGTAAACGAAGAAAAACGATCCGATGCCAAACGACTCCTTGAGGAGCGTTTGCGCCAAGAAAACGCCCAAGCTACCTGTGCGGCTCTCGATTTCGATTTTCTTGCTGAAAATCTGGTAGCCGTACTCTTGATGGTGCCCGCTGAAAAAGTTGACCAAGTAAGAAATCAGGGCGAGACCGAGAAACACGGCAAGGCAGATGAACAAGATGCCGATGATTTTCCTCACGCGGCCATCCGATTCTTGCTTCTCTTTGGTTTTCTGAGGTTTGGGTGCCTTGCTTTTGGTCGATTTCTCACTCTTTTTCGGGCTTTCCTTTTTGGGTTTCTCCTCTTTTATATTCTCCTCTGTATCAATCAGTTGTTCCTCAAAAGGCTCAGCCTCGGGCAACCCTTTCGTCCTGAATGTGTTCTCTTTGCGTTTGTTTCCGGCAGTCATTTTCAATCTTCGTTAATGGGGTGCAAAAATACGCAAAATTGTTGGTTTGCGGAAGGTGAAAATTGAGGATTTTTCAATCGGAAAACAGTCTTTTTTAAAACAGAAAACCGTTTACATTGCTGCAACCTGCCGATAGCTGAAATTGTCTTCAAACAAATCCAATTGATTGAGTTTCCTGATATTGGTTTTCTCCTGAATATCAAAGTTATAGACCAAGGCCTCCACGACAGCGTGTCTGTTTTCCAAGTTGCCCCCGTTGTGATAGAAATGGTCTTTAGTCATTATTTTGAAACGATACCAATATCTCTCAATCATTTCATTGGGCCTGAAATCGTTGTGATGCCATGTGGAAAGGATGAACTTGGCTTTGGTTTGCGCAAGGGCTTCAAACAAATCCTTCTCGTCTTGCTCTGTCCATCCGTTGTAATAGTCCACATAGCGGCCATAATAAGGTGGGTCGCAATAGATGATGTCGCCTTCTTTTGCGGCTGCAATGGTTTCCCTGAAATCGGAAACATTGAATTTCCAGTCGTTTTTTCGTATAATCTTTTCAATATTAGCGATTTGGTTGCATATCTTGGTGATATAGGCGGGCGCAAAACGATCAGGCTTCTTGCAGAAAGGGATGTTCCAGTTGCCGTGGCGGTTGAAGCGCATCATCCCGTTGAACCCCGCGCGTGAAAGGAAGATGAAGTCGTAAGGGTCGTGTTCGGCGTTGAAACGGTCACGCACTTCGCGGAAATGGGCGTACCCATCCTCATCGGCAGCGGTGAGCAGTCGGCTTTCCTTTTCGAGGTAAGCCCGCATGGAATAATGTGTGATGTCGCCGCTTTGGATGCCTTTGTAAAAGTTGATGATGTGGGGATTGGTATCGCTGACGATATGGATGCCGTCAATAGGAGCATTGAACCCCACCACGCCCGTTCCAAAAAACGGCTCAATCCAACGGCTTTCGCTGTTGATGCCCGATTTCAGAACAAGGTCGTTAATCCACGGCACAAGTTTGGTTTTGATACCTTGCGATTTTATGGGAGGAACGATGACGGCCATCTTATTTGCGGAGTTTTTTGTTGATATTCTGTTGCTTGTCAAGATATTCCTTGTATGTCGCAAGGTTATGGTAGCGAGGCGCACCGATTCCTGCGTTTCGGGCATCGGCGGCATTGAAATAGTTCATCCAATAGTCGTCAAACACATCTTCGCCGAGGTCGGAAAACGGCCCTTTGCCAGCTACCAAATTGTCAATTTCCACGATGCCGCCGATGTTGCGGGTGTTGCCGCTTCCCGCACGGTCGCTGGCGATTTTCCACTTGGGCTGGACGAAGAAAATGAAGTGTTCGATAACAGATTTGATGGCATTCAACTCGGCGATGGAATAGATGCTTTTCTCGTTTGTGTCAACCACGCTCTGTTTGTACAACATGCCGAGAACGAGGTGGCATTTGTAGTCGTTATATGGATAATCCGTGTTCTTTTTGGAATCGCGGTTGCGGAAATAACCCCAGTAGGAGCCTAATGTCAAGCCGTTTACCTTATTGTCGTCACCGTAGTAACTCGATTTGAAATCCACGGCAAACAGATTGCCTTTTTCATCCTTGAAAGTCAAATCGGGATAGTAGTTTTGCGCCGATGGCAGTTCAAGGGTCATTCCGTTTTTCTTCGCGAAAGCCTCCAATCGAGGAATGAGGATGATTTCAATGATTTTGGAAACGACTTTGGTGTCGTTGGTAATGGTGTAAACGTTCTTGTTCACATCAATAAACCCTTTGACAATCCAATCGTTATTGTCCGTTTCGAGCAAATTCTTGTAGGATTTCACTTCCTCAGTCAATAGTTTCTGAAACTTGATTTTGTCCATTGGCGACTATTTTGGTGCAAAAATACGCAAAAATCTCGGTTAATGGCGGCTTTTTGGAGCAAAAAAACAGGCCACCGAAAAGGCAGCCTGTTAGTAAACTGTTTTACTTCGGAATCCTAAACATCCGCTTCCAACGTATCCCGCCGTTCTCCTTGTCCAAAGAGAGCCAAACGAGTATGGGTTTGCCAACGATGTGGTTTTCAGGCACAAAGCCCCAATAGCGCGAGTCGGCGGAGTTGTGGCGGTTGTCGCCCATCATCCAATAATAGTCCATCTCGAAAGTGTAGCTGTCGGCGGGCTGTCCGTCGATGTAGATTTGGTTGCCCTGCACTTTCAGGTCGTGGAGTTCGTAAGCGTGGATGATGCGCTCGTAAAGCGGCAAAGTGTTGATATTCAGCGGAACGGTTACGCCTTTCTTCGGGATGTAGAGCGGCCCGAAGTTGTCCACATTCCACGGATAGAGGTCGGGGCGGTTGGGGAAGAGGCTGGTCGAAGTGCCTTCGCCCGGGGCTTGAATGTTGCGCATCACGGAGGTGACGAAAGGCAGTTTGATGAGTTCGTCGGCCACCTTTGCGCTGATGTTGAGGACAAAAATGTTCGGGTCGGCGGTGCGGTAGCCCTCGGTGATGTCGTACTTGTCCAACGTCTGCTTGTTGATGCCGCCCGAAGTGGTCACCACGGTATAGTTGTGCTGCATATTCTCCGGCTCGTAGGCTTTCTCGTCGTTGATAAACACCACGCCGTCAACGATTTTCAGCGTATCGCCCGGCATACCGATGAGGCGCTTTACATAGTTTTCGCGCTTGTCGACAGGATGAGAGATGACCTTGCCGCATGGTGTCATTTTTCCGTTCATGGGGACGGTTACCCTGTTGTTCCATACGGCATCACGGCCGTATTCGCGCACGAGGTCGTAATAGTTGATGCTGCTTTGGTAATTCTCGCAAACCGTGTCGCCGGCAGGATAGTTGAACACGATGGGGTCGTAGCGCTTCGTCGTCGTGATGCCCGGATAGCGGTGATACGGCAACTTAATCCACTCTAAATAGGATTTTGCGGTCTTGCTTCCCGGCAAGGTGTTGTGTACAAAGGGGAACGAAAGCGGCGTGTTGGGTCGTTTCGGACCGTAATGTATCTTGCTGACAATCAAATAATCGCCAACGCAAAGCGACTTCTCCATACTCGAAGTAGGGATGGTGAAGGCCTCGAAGACGTATGTCCTTATTATTAATGCGGCAACCACGGCAAAAATGATGGCATCGAACCACTCGCGGGCGGTAGATTTTTTTGGTCTCGTGGCCGTGGCGGGGTCTTGGTAAGCATCATTTTTGGCGACGACGGGGAAGAAAACGAAGGGCAAAATGGCCGCCATGCCTTCCTCCCAAACCTTGAAACGCCCAAAGCACTTGCCCAACTCGACGAGCATGAGCAGCAGCATGAAGACATTGATGTAAGGGAAGACGATGAAGAACCACCACCAGAATTTCTTCTCTTTGCCGATGATTTTCAGCATGATATAGATGTTGAAATAGGGGATGAGGCTGTAGTAGCCTTTTTGTCCGGCCTTCTCGAACTGCTTCCAGCAGAACGCAATCGGGATGGTGAAGAGTGCCGGAACGATGAGGATGAAAAGTAATAATGACATTTTATTAAATTGGTTTACTTGCTAACGCGAATCCTTGTGAATTAGTATAAGGTAAGGTCAATTTCTCATGCAATATCTTCCATCATTTTGTTTTCCTCGCTCAAATTGGGGACGAGCCTTTGGATGACCTTGTATTTGTAGAAGAACCTGATGGCGATGACACGCACCACAGTATAAGCGGGGATGGCAACGAGCATCCCGAGGGTGCCTCCGATGTGTCCGGCCATGAGCAGAACGACGAAGATTTCCAAGGGGTGCGCCTTGATGCTGGTGGAGTAGATGAGGGGTTGATAAACGAAGTTGTCGATGAATTGGGCGGTCAGCATGATGGCCAGGATGATGAGGGCGAAAACCCAAAGGTTGACATCCAATCCGGCACCTGTGCCTAATTTCAGCACAATGCCGAAAACCACGCCGAGACCTTCTCCGATGAGCGGACCGACGTAGGGGATCACATTGAGCAAGCCCGCAATGAAGGCGATGCCGATGGCATAGCTGAAATCGAGGCGGGCAATGAGCCACAGACCGAGGAAGTCGATCAAGGCCACACCGAGCATCTCGACGAGCAATCCCACGAAATAGCGCGAGAGCAATTCCTCGATTTCGGTGAGGGTTTTCGTCACGGTAAGTTCATGCTTGTCGGGCACGAAAGCGATGACAATCTTTTCGAAAAGCCCTTCTTCCTTCAGGAAAAAGAAGGAAATGAACACGACCGCAAACAAGGCGACGAAAAGGCTCGACACCGCCGAAGCCACCGATCCGACGATGCCGCTCACTCTGCCAAAGTCGACCAACTCCTTGATTTTGTCCATGATTACCACTGTAATGTCGAAATCGCGCTCCAAGCTGGGGAAAGTCGCAATCAGCCAGTCGTTCAGATTGTCGATGGGATTGGATTCAAAATAGGCACGGCTTTCGATGGCGGAAGCATCCCTTACGATGTTTGATACCAAAGGAATCATTTGGGTGACAATCAGCAACATAAACAGGATGATGACCAAGATGGTGAGTAGGGCCAACAGCCAGTCGGGTGCCTGATGGCCTTTGATTTTGATTTTTCTCAACAGCCGCATCACGGGTCGGCCAAGTAGCGCAATCACTCCGGCGGCAATGATATAAATGAGTACGTTCTTGAAATACCAACATATAGCCAAAATGATGGCCAAACCGCCTAATTTGATGATGTAACCCGCTAATTTATCGGTGTTTCGCTCGTTTTCCATTTCCGTTTTCCCTTTCGTTGAGGTCACAAAAATAGTTTTTTTTCACCTTTTGTATATGATTTTGGATAATTTTGCGTTCACAAGAATAAAGTCTCACCAAATAATCATAGAACAAATCCGATGAAATACACACACCTTGTATTATTATTGCTTTTCCCGTTTGTCACCCTTCATGCCCAAACCAACAACCCTGTTTTGCAGGAACCTGACAGCCTTGAGCTTGAATTGAACGACCAGCAAATCAACGACTTGAACTCAGGCAAGGCCGTGGTCGACGAGTCGGCGGTGATGGAAATGCTTGACTTGGTGAGCAACATCAGCTATTTCAAGGATGTGTACCTCGACATTGATACCAGTGTGCTGAACATTTACGATTACGGCAAGGACGAAGTGCCCATGTTTGACGACACCATCTACCAACATCGCATTGAAGCCTTGGCGCGGGAGACCACCATCCCCCTGATATTCAACAGTCATGTGAAGTCGTTCATCAATTTGTATGCGGTCAGACGCCGCCAGCAATCGAGTCGCATGTTGGGCCTTTCTTACGTCTATTTCCCAATGTTTGAGGAATATCTTGCCAAGTACAATCTCCCTTTGGAACTGAAATATCTCGCTATGGTGGAATCGGCCTTGAATCCCACCGCTGGCTCAAAAGCAGGAGCCAAAGGCTTGTGGCAGTTTATGTTAGGTACGGGCAAGAACTATGGTTTGCGCGTCACTACTTTGGTTGATGAGCGTTACGACCCGATGAAGGAAACCGTGGCTGCCTGCCAGTATCTGCAAAGCCTTTACGCCCGCTACGAGGATTGGTTCCTCGTTTTGGCTGCCTACAATTCGGGTCCGGGCACGGTCAACAAGGCCATCATTCGCGCCGGTGGAGTAAGGAATTATTGGGCGATTTGGCCTTACTTGCCCAAGGAAACCCGTGGCTATGTGCCGGCCTTCATCGCCGTGACTTACCTGATGAACTATGCCACGGAGCACAACATCTATCCCATCAATCCGGGCTTGCTGCTGCACGGTACCGATACGGTGATGGTGCGCGACCGCGTCAGGTTCGACCAAATCAACGAGTGTATCGGCGTGCCTATGCAAGACATCGTCTTTTTCAATCCGCAATACACCAAGCGTATCATTCCTGCATCGAAGGACAATCCTTGCGCATTGCGCCTTCCCATGAAATACAGCCTGCGGTTTGTTCAGCTTGAGGACAGCATCTACGCTTACAAGAGCAAGTACGAATTGGCTCAAGAGCAGCTTGAGGAGAAAGTGGAAGAGGTGAGCGACAGTTTCATCCATGTGGTGAAAAAAGGCGAGACTATGGCCAGCATTGCAAGGAAACACCATGTCACGGTGGCGAACATCAAAAGCTGGAACCACCTGAAACGCGAGACCATCCATGTCGGGCAGAAGCTGACCATCTATCGATCCGGCTCGCCGATGGCTAAAGTAAGTAAAACCACGAACAAGAGCACGAAGAGCGGCACAAAGGCGCCGACCACAAGAACCCATGTGGTGAAGAAAGGGGAAACTCTCAGCTCGATTGCAAGGAAATATGGCTGCACGGTGGCCGACATCAAAAAGTGGAACGGCTTGAAGGGCAATACGGTTGTGGTTGGCAAGAAATTGAAAATCAAGAAATAAAAACAAATACTATGAAAAACAGCATCAAAATAGCCTTCCTTCTCGTCTTTGCGGTTGTGATGGCCTCTTGTGGCGACAAGCCACGCACAGCAAAGAAAGACCGCTCGGTGGGCGGCACTTCCGAAATCATGGTCGTCACCCAAAACGATGAACAATGGAACGGTCGCATCGGCGATTCGCTTCGCCATTTCTTCTTGGACTACCAATATGGATTGCCGCAGCCTGAGTCGCGCAATGAGTTGGCTCACATCAATTTGGCGGGTTTTTCCGACATGTTCAAAAAGCACAAGAACATCATCGAGGTTGAAATCAAGCCGAGCCTTGAGAAGGCCGTGGCCGAGACCGCAGAAGACCTTTGGGCCGCTCCGCAACGCTACATCAAAATCAGTGCGCCTGACCTCACCTCGTGGGTGGAACTCTTTGACAAGCAGAAAGAAGTTTATCAACAGTGGTTTGACAAGGTGGAGCGCGAGCGCATTATGAATGTGTTCCGACCCACGAAAGACGAGGACATCGCCAATGCCATCGCAAAGAAGTTCGGCTTCACATTGACGGTTCCCAAGGGCTTTTTCATTGCCAAGGATGAGCCTGATTTCATGTGGATTCGCAAGGAGCAAGAACGCTCAAGCGCCTGCCTTATCATTTATCAGACTCCTTACAAGGACACGCTTCAGTTTGGCACCAACAGCCTCGTGGCCATGCGCGACATGATGCTTCAGCAATACATCCCTGGCCCGTTGGAAGGTTCCTATATGGCCACCGAAACCGAGTTTGTACCGCCTATGGTGACCAATGTCAAGGACTTTCCTGCTGGCTACACTGTGGAGATGCGTGGCATGTGGCGTGTGGTGAACGATTTTATGGGAGGCCCCTTCGTTTCCTACACCTTCGCCGACAGTCGCAAGGGCAACCTCGTCACGGTGGAAGGTTACTATTACGAACCTAACCAAAAGAAACGCAATCAGTTGCTTCAGTTGGAGGCGATTGCCTATAGCTTGAATTTCGTGGAGGAATGATTTATTTCTTCCGATAGGTCACCACAATTTCTCCGAGCGGTGAATTTGTCCGCGTGACGATGTTTTCTCCTTTCCAAATCCCGAAAAAGTTGTCGTTGCAGGTCAAAGTGCCGTCTTTTGAAAGGCTGAGTTTCCCTTTGGTTTCACCTTCCAAACTATTGAAAATTAGCAAGGAATCTGGGCTGATGAGGATGACATTCTGCTTTTCCATCTCGCCGATTTGTTTCACCAATTCTGGGGTGCTGCGCTGCTCATCGAATTGGACATTCACCTTGTCGACCGTCCAAGTGCCTATGAGTGAATTTGGCTTTTGCGTGCAAGTGCAAAGCATTGTGGCAAAGCCCAAAAGGAAAAGGATGCTTTTTTTCATGGCTCAGAATTTCATGCAAAGGTAAGATTTTTTACTTTTGTTCGCTCAAAACAAATGATTTTCATGGATGGCAATCGACTGACTTGGTTCAAGACGGAGGAACGCGAGGGGAAGAGGTGCGTTTACGACCCTTTGCGCCGACGCTTTGTTGCACTTACTCCTGAAGAGGAAGTGAGGCAACGGGTGTTGTACCTGCTTGTGGAGCATTTGCACATGCCTGCGGGATTGGTGGCGGTGGAGTATTCTGTGAAAGTGAATGGTTTGGATAAGCGTGCCGATGTTGTCGTTTTCGGCACGGATGGCCGCCCGATGATGGTTGTGGAGTGCAAAGCCGAGAGTGTGACACTCAGCCAAGCCGTTTTGGAGCAAGCGGTGCGCTATCATTCCGCATTACGGCCTCGTTTCCTGTTGCTGACCAATGGGAAAGTCACATATTGCTATCAGGTTGAAGGCCAATCATTACGACCTCTTGACCATTTGCCTGACTTCGCTGAAATGAAGGGTGAGTGAAGCTATTCCTCAAACAAATTCCTCGCTTTCAGATAGGTTTTCCATTTCTCCAACACTTGCGTCATGTCGTCGGGGAGTTCGGAGGTGAACATCATTTGCTCGCCCGTGGTGGGATGCACGAATCCCAATTCCTTGGCGTGAAGGGCATGGCGCGGCATGATTTTGAAGCAGTTGTCGATGAACTGCTTGTATTTGGTGAAGGTGGTGCCTTTCAGGATGACATCGCCGCCATATAGGGCATCGTTGAAAAGCGGGTGTCCGATGAATTGCGAATGGGCGCGGATCTGGTGGGTACGACCTGTTTCCAATCGGTATTCGTTAAGTGTCACGTAACCAAAGCGTTCCAATACTTTCCAATGCGTAATGGCTTCCTTGCCCTGCTCGCCGAAGGGATAAACGGTCATGCGGCGACGGTTGCTCTGGCTGCGCCCAATGTTGCCCACAATGGTGCCTTCGTCTTCGTCAAAATCGCCCCAAACCAAGGCATAATAGCGGCGGTGGATGGTGTGGTCGAAGAATTGCTTGGCGAGTGTGGCTTGCGCGGTTTCGTTCTTGGTGACAACCATCAGGCCGGTGGTGTCCTTGTCGATACGGTGTACGAGATAGCCGATGCGGTTTTCGATGTTTTGTTGCGTCTGCTCAAAATGGTAGGCCAATCCGTGCAGCAAAGTGCCGGTGAAGTTGCCGTGGGCGGGATGTACCACTAAGCCCGCCTGTTTGTTGATGACAATGAGGTCGTCGTCTTCATAAACGATGTTCAACGGGATAGGCTCCGGCTTGATGTCGGTTTCGCGGGGCGGATAACTGAACACAATGGAAATCACATCGTTAGGCTTCACTTTGTAATTCGACTTCACAGGTTTGTCGTTCACCAAAATATTGCCCGCCTTGGCCGCGTTTTGTATGCGATTGCGCGAAATGCTATGGATGCGTGAAGTCAGAAACGTGTCGATGCGCACCATGTCCTGACCGCCATCGACGGTAATGCGCATGTGCTCAAACAGTTCGCCGTTTTCATTGGTGGTTTCTGAAGTTTCGATGAAATCGTCGTTTTCCTCGATGAGTTCATCGTCCAATTCGGTGAGTTCGTCGTTTTCCTCAACGAGTTCTTCGTTCATTTCAATGAGTTCTTCGTTCATTTCTCGATGATGAATTTTTGGTTGATGACTTGGCCTTCCTCGGTGATGATGTTCAGGAAATACATGCCGTTGTTGAGGTTACCGACCGATATTTCATGCTGATAATCACCTTGATACACCTTTCTTCCCGTGAGGTCGAAAATGCTCACTTGTCCGTTCCCGAAATCGCCTTCCAAATGCAACGTGTTGCTGGCCGGGTTGGGATAGACCACAAAGGCCCCTGAGCCTGTCGAAGGGCCGTTCTCTTCCACACCAATGTAATACGAAGCGCCTACCACGGGGCGAATCATCAGCGAACCATGCTTGCTGCTGGGTTGCCACGAGCCGTTGGTGTTGATGAAGTTGTATTGGATGTTGTCGGTGGAGGTGTCCAAACCGATGTTGATGAGGGCGTCGTTGCGCTGCTCGATGCCGATGTAGAACGCGCCGGAGTGTATCACGTTTCGGTCGAATTTGTAGTAGTAGAACCGATAAGGCTGCTCATGCCATTGCGGATGCTGGTTTTGCAAACGGTAGATTTCCTCGCCGGGCTTGCCGTTTTCGTCCCTCCAAATCACGATGTCGAAATACTTGTCGTTGGCGTTGTTAAGTGTTTGGTTGAAAAGTAGTTGCACGCCTTGGATGGTGTCATATTCGGCCAAATCGAAACGCACGGCGAACTTGCCACCGGCAGGCCTCACACCGAAGCCCAACTCAGGAATACCATCGTCGTAAGCGTAGTAATTGTACATTCCCACGCGGTAAATCATCGAGTCGGCCAAAGGCGGAGTGGCTGTTGAATCGTAAACGTAATGGCTGATTTGGTAGGAAACCGAGTCTTGCCACATGTTGAGCGCAAACAATTCGCCCACATACGGGCAGGCTGGCGATTCGCCATATCCGGGGCAAAGCAGGTAGCCGTTGGCCTTGTATGGAAGAATGGTGACTGGCTCCAAAACATGCTGATAATGCTGGCCGCCACCGATTTGTTGCACCTTATAATAATAGTGTAGCTCATGGTTGATGCCGTCGAGGTTGGCGATGTCGATTTCAAGGTTTTCGCGGATGGCGGAATTGGGATTGGCGCGGTATTGGCGGTAGGGGATGGCCTGATAGCGGTTGAAGAACGAAGGTCGTTGACCCGAGAAAGTCAGCATGGGATAGTCGGTGTCGTCAATGCTGCGGTTGATGTTCAGGTAGACGAAATCGATGTTCCAGTTGTCCTCGTTGCTTCGGTTGCTGGGCAGCGACGAGTTGACGATGCTTGCGTAGTTGTAGAAGCGGAAATAAAAGTTGTCCTGAAAGAACTTCACGTCGCGAATGGGTATCATCACCTGCTTGAAAAACTGGCCGTTGTTTTGCACCATGAAACTGTCCAACCGTTGGCCGGGCACGCTCCAGATGTGGTACCAAGTGGTGTCGGCAACGGTGATGAAAACCGAATCGCAGGGTACGGCAATTTCGCCTTCAGTGAGGGGTGTCAGCGTGTCGGTGACGATGGTGTACATTCCTGATTGGCAACCTACCGAGGCCCAAACCGTGTCGCCCGGAAACAGCGTGTCGACCTGCATTTCGGCAAAGATGTCGGCAATGCTATAGTTTTGGTAATCAAGGAATACGAACTCCTGATGTTCGGTGGTGGTGCCAAATTGCAGCACCAACGAATCTTGTGTTTCGGGCGGATTTCCGTTGCCTTGGGGCTGATAGTAGAAACTCAGATAGACCGAATCGGCAGGGGAGAGGGCACGCGGCTCAGGCTCCATGATGGAGTCCAAACGAATCCTTACGGAAGTCAGGTATTCCGCCACAAAGGCATTGCTGATGGCGTAGTTGTAAACCTTCCCGTTGGCATCCAAAACATCAAAAGTGGCACCGTTGCGGTTGGGTGGACTGAGCGGGAAACCGTCATTCACCAGCACATTATTGTCGGTCCATTTCGTCGAGTCGGGATAGAGTTCACAATGGCTGAAATCGTCGAAAAAAGGGAGGAACCGCGCCTCGGCAACGCCTCTTCTTGCGGGGGCTTGCTCTGTCGTGGTCCTGAAGTTGGTCAATATCTCTTGCGCCGTGGCTTGGATGGCGAAAAATCCGAGAGCCATAGCCAAAGCGAAAGCCTTAAAATTCGTCTTCATATTCATAGTCGGTGGTTTCAATCGTTTCTGTAATTGTGTCAATAACAATCGTTTGCGGTACATTCTTCAAGGAATCCTCGTGCAGCAGTTCCTTCATTTCTTTCTTGAAATCCATAGTCTTGCTGGAACGGTACCAAACGTTGATGTTGGTTCCGGCATCGACTGAGCCTGAACTGGGGCCGGGACTCATCAGCCTGATGCACATGTATTGGAGGCTGTCGCTGTCCTCAAAGACCTCATCGCCGAGGTTGAGTCCGGCCAAGTTGAGCAAACGTTTGGCTTCTGTGGCGGGTTTGCCGATGAGGTTGGGCACTTTTATTCTTGATTTGTCGTCGCCAATGCCGACGCGGAGCATGATTTTGCTGCCTTTCACCAATTCGGTGCCTTCCATGATGGGCTGTCCTTTATAATATTGGTCGACGATGTTGTTCTTGTAGGAATATTCCACATAATCAAGATAATCAACGCTTAAGCCACTCGATTCGAGCCTGCCGATGGCCTCGCGAAGGGAGATGCCTTTCAGGTTGGGCATGATGGTTTTTTCGGGTGTTTCAGCCACGATGATGGCGTAAACATTGCGGCCTTTCTTGATTTTCGAGCCGGGCAAAGGGTCTTGCTGATAGATGCTGCCAGGCTGTTGCCCCTTGGGATAAACGCTATCGATGAGGATGAAATGGAAGTCTTTCGCATAGTCATGCTTCACTTGGCGGAAGTCCTGACCCACAAAATCAGGCATGGAAAATACCTCATCATGGCGTGTGTATTTATCTAATATCCTGAATGTTAGCCATAGCAAGACAACGCATAACAGCAGTATGATGAGCAGGTTGAGGTAAAATTTCTTTTCCTTGAAAAAGTGAAGGCGTCCCATAATTTACTAATTTAGCCGTGATTTTACAACTCGATTTCGGGTGTTTTATTGTTATGAAGTTTAAACCGACAAAATTACAAAAAATATGAAAAACGTGGCAATTATTTGTGGCGGAGATTCGGGTGAGTTTGAAATTTCCGTCAAAAGCGCTCAGGTGGTGAAGCAAAACCTGAACCCTGAACTGTATAATTCTAAGATCATTGTGGTGTCGAAAAAGGGATGGTACGGACTGTTGAAAGATGGTACGCGGATTGATGTCGACAAGAATGATTTTTCCATTTCAGTTGGCGGACATAGGACGAAATTCGATGTGGCTTTCAATGCGGTACACGGCGATCCGGGCGAAAACGGGCCACTGTCGGGTTATTTGGATTTGTTGGGTATTCCTTGCACCTCTTCCCCTTTGACCACTTGCGCCCTCACGTTCCACAAGGATTTTTGCAAGCGCGTGGTGGCTTCCTACGGCGTGAAGGTGGCGCCTTCCATTTTGATTAACGAAGGAGAGAAATACAATGCCGACGAAATCATCAAGCAGTTGGGACTGCCGCTGTTTGTCAAGCCGACTTGCAATGGCTCCAGCGTGGGCGTGACCAAGGTGAAAACAGCGGAAGAACTTGTTCCTGCGATATTTACTGCAAGGGCGGCTGGCCGTCAGGTGATGTGCGAAAAGTTCGTCAATGGCCGCGAATTTGGCTGTGGCGCAATGAATTTCAAAGGCAAGATGATGGTGTTCCCGCTGACCGAGATTTGCAGCAAGAACGAGTTTTTCGACTACGAGGCCAAATACACCGCCGGCAAATGCGACGAAATCACCCCCGCCCAAGTGGATGAAGCCATCGCAACCGTAATCAAAGGGACGACGGCGATGCTGTATGAAAAGTTAGAGTGCAAAGGTTTTGTCCGCATGGACTACATCGTCAGCGACGAAGGTGTGTTTTTCATCGAGGCGAACATCGTCCCGGGCATGTCGGAAGCCAGCATCATCCCCGCGCAGGCACGATGCTTCGGCCTGACGCTTGGTCAGTTGTTTGAAATGGCGATTGAGAATGTGTTGCCTTGAGGCTAAGCCTTTTGTGCTGACAATTGTTCCATAGCAAAAGCATACGCTCCGATGGCCACTGCCGAGGTGGTGCCGAGTTTGGTGATGCCAACACCAATGCGCTTGGTCGGGTTGTACCACACTTCTTGGTCGCTGAAAGGCACTTTGACCATCTTGCCCGTCTTTTCGGTGAAGCGGATCATGTCTTGGGCATCCATCAGGTTGTAGGCTTCGGTTTCCATACGGCTGAAGGGGCTGCCGTTGAGTCCCTTGAAAGGCTCGTTCATCTTCTTGATGAGTATGGGCATGAAGACAGGCCATGCGCCCGAAAGCCCGCCGCCGATGACAACGATGCCGTCGACGAGCGAAATGGCATTAGCCAATACATCTGCCAAAGCCGTGGCCAATTCCTCCCACGATTTCAGGGCGGCTTCCTTGTTGCCGGGATGTTGTCCCATAGCGATTTTGTAGATGTCGTAGGGATGGGGCGTTTTGTCGAAGTCGATGCCAGCCTCGCGACCATACACACGGCGCACGGCGCGGATGCTGATGCTGTCTTCCGCGCTGGTTTGTGGATAAAGCGGGTTGCGGTGGCGGTTGATTTCGCCGCCAGCGGAGTTGTCGCCGTTCACCAACACCTTATTAATAACTATTCCTCCGCCGAAACCCGTGCCGATGGTCACGCCAAGCAAGTTCTTGTAGCGTTTCGGGTTGCGTTGCTGCTCCAGCAATTTGTTCACCTCGGGCAGCAGGCCGTTGAGGGCTTCGCCGTAGGCAAACAGGTCGCCGTCGTTGTTGATGAAAACGGGGATGTGGAATTCGTTCTCCAACATGGCCTTCAGAGGCACGCCGCCGCGAAAATGGGGCAGGTTCTCCAAGTCGCCGATAATGCCGTTGGGATAGTCGGCGGGGCCGGGGAAGCAGAAACTGATGGCCGCAGCCTTTGCGCCACAGAGCTTTTCGCACTCATGGAAACCGGTGATGATTTTTTGCAGCACTTCCTCAAGGTTGGGGGCCGCTGAGGGGATGGTGAAAGGTTCGATGATTTCACGCGAGTCTTGCACAGCAGAGAATTTGAAACCTGTGCCGCCTGCGTCGAGGATGAAGATGATAGGGTTGTTATTCATTTTGTTTCGATTTTAAATGTGTCGGATTAAAGAATTTCTCCACCCAAAGCATCCACATGAGGAAAATGACGAAGTAGAAGAAAAACTTGAAGATATAATCATGGGCGAGGTGGAAAGTGTTGATGTCCTGACCCATAAGATGGATGTTGATATTGGGCCAAGCGATTTGCATCAGCAATATGCCGCAAATGCGGATGACATTGGTCCACTCGATGATGACCAATCCGGCGGGGATGTACCACAACTTGTGCTTCCACGGGCCGGGGAAGAGAATCATCAGGAAAAGCCAGTGCATCCATTGCTTCAGGCTGGCACATTCGGGCGCGATGATGACCCGTGCCCAACCGTCGTCACTGTTGAGGGCAGAAATGAGCCTGACGCGGCTGACGGTGGTGATGTCGACGCGGAAAACATGGTCGAGCACCCAGCAGGATTGGCTGTAAACCAAATTGACCGACCAAACCATCAGCTTGTGGATGAGCCTCCCGACGGGCCAATAGCCAAGGGCTTGCCACCCCAAATAGAGGAAGTGGAAGCTGATAATCAACAAGATAAAAAGACCGACATTCACGGTGCTTTGGTTCTTCGGGTCTTTGCAGTAGGCTTTAATGTCGTTGATGCTCATCGAAAAGAAATTTGGGTGCTAAAATACGGAATAAAGAAATATCCTTACCTTTGCACGCCAAAAATTTTCGCAATCATGGAAAACGATACTTTAGTTGAACAAGTCACAGAAACCCTTCAGGACACCTCAACGGTCAATACGATGGTGGGTAGCGTGAAGAAATTGGCCACCACACCCGTGTCTGATTGGTTGCCCGATTTGGTGAAAGATTATCTTGTCCCGTTTGGAATCAAGTTGGTGGCGGCCATTGTGGTGCTTATTTTGGGCCGGTGGGTCATCAATCTGATAAAGAAAGGTTTAGCCAAAATGTTGTTGCGCCGCAATGCCGACCCGTCGCTCAACTCCTTCGTTATGAGCCTTATCTCGGTTGTGCTGACCTTCTTCCTCATCATGGCCATCGTGGGCATTTTGGGCATCAACACGAGTTCGTTGGTCGCGCTGTTGGCTTCTGCGGGATTGGCTATCGGCATGGCCTTGAGTGGCACCTTGCAGAATTTCGCGGGCGGGGTGATGATTATGTTGTTCAAGCCGTTCAAGGTGGACGATTTCATCACGGCGCAGGGCTACGACGGCAGAGTGAAGGAAATCCAGATTTTCAGCACACACATCCTGACGCCCGACAACAAGACGGTTATCCTGCCCAATGGGGCACTTTCGACTGGGCCGGTGACCAACTACAACAAACAAACCGACCGCCGTGTCGACTGGGTGTTCTCCATCTCCTACGGTGACGACTATGACAAGGCCAAGGCAGTGTTGCAACGCCTTTGCGATGCCGACCCGCGCATCCTGAAAGAGCCGAAGGTCGTCATCGAATTGCTGAAAATGAGCGACAGCTCGGTCGACATCACAGTAAGGGCGAGAGTAAAGCCCGAAGATTATTGGTCAGTGTATTTCAGAATGAACGAGCTGGTTTACAAAACTTTCCCGCAGGAGGGCCTGAGTTTCCCGTTCCCGCAAATGGATGTACACATGAAAAGTTGAGAGCGAAAAATGACTTTTTTTGTCACATTTTTTGCCGAAACACTTTGCGAAACGAAAAAAAGTGTACCTTTGCAGCCCGTTACAAAGTGGACAATTAAATAATAAAGGATAAAGAGTCATGTCAAAAGTTTGTCAAATTACAGGAAAAAAGGTCATGCACGGTAACAATGTTTCTCACTCCAACAAGAAGACGAAGAGGACATTCGAACCGAATTTGAAAATCAAGAAATTCTATGTTCCGGAATGGGATGAGTGGATCGTGCTGAAGGTTTCGGCTGCCGGTTTGCGCACCATCAACAAGAAGGGCGTTTATGCAGCCATCATGGAGTCTGCCGAAAAAGGTAACCTTGAGCGTTGGTAATCACCAATGTGAACGATATCGGAGCTGCTGTGCCTTGCGC
>CACZZO010000029.1 GCA_902785755.1 uncultured Bacteroidia bacterium
GGTTTCTTCCGTCGACCAAAGATAAGCGTCTGCTCCAGAGGCGGTTAGCTCCACTTGATTCCCATATATGATGAGCGTGTCGTTGCTGCAACGCAGTGGTGGTGCAGGATTGACGGTCAAGTCGAGTTCGTAAGTCTTACAGTTGTGCGACTTGGTATAATGGCCGCTTTCGCGAAGATAGGTTCCATAAAAATAGTAACTCTCGCCTTTGCAAATCGTTTCTTCCAAGGTGATGGTGGGGTTGGGGGGCACAATCAGTTCGAGTTCGTACCTTTTGCAGTCTTTTATTGCAGAATAATGTCCTGCCTCACAGAGTGTTTCGCCGAAGAAGTAGAAAGTCTCGCCTTCACAGATTTCCTCTTCCATGTCGATGACGGGCATTTGTTTCACTGTCAGGTCGAGTTCGTATGTCTTGCAATCGTGATAGGTGGAATAATGCCCTGATTCACAAAGCGTTTCACCAAAGAAACTGTATGTTTCGCCTTCGCAGATTTCTTCTTCCATGAAGACGGTTTCCTCAAACAATTGGAGAATGACGAGGCTGTCGTAGGCGGCACCCTCGTAGAGGAATGAGTAAGTGCCGGGCAAGGGGATGAGCGTGCCATTATAATAATAAGGTGTTTCTTCGCAATAGGGGCGATTGAGGATGAAGGCGACCGCATCGGATTCGTATGCCCCAAGGTCAACGTTGTTGTGCCTCATGCGCGGTTTTCCATCCAAATCGGTTGCAGGCTGAAAACTGATGGGCCTGACCCTGTCGATGCAAAGGCTACCCGACTGCAAATGCCAGTCGCCACCATGCGCTTCGCATCCCGCCTGCACATTGCTGTCTTTGAACCTGATGTAAAACCCTGACGAATCGCTGTCGTTTTCGGCCTCCGCATTGAAATTGAGTGTCGAACCTGACATGTCGTTTTGCACGGCGCAATAGGAGTGCAGTTGCAGAGGACCGATTTGCGTGTTCCCGTCGGGGCTGGTATTGCCCCAAATGATGCAGTGCTTGATTTCATTCTGCAAGGCTTGTGTAAACGAAACGCCGCCGTAATCAGTGAGGCCTTTGTTTTTGACGATGGTGCAGTTGTAAAGGTTGGCTCCACCCCTGATGAGGCAACCGCCACCTGTATTAGCTGTGTTGTTGGCTATCAGGCAGTTCCAGAAGCTAACCTTTGAAAGGGAATAGGTGCCGCCACCGTTTTGGGCCGAGTTGTTTTTGATGGTGCAATTGATGAATTGGCTTTGGCCACGCGAGGCACTGTGGATGCCACCACCGTTTTGGGCCGTGTTGTCGTGAATGTTGCAACGGATGAAAGAGGCTTTGCCTTTTTCGTAGATGGCGCCGCCGTTTTTCGCCTCGTTGCCGAAAAATTCGCAATTTTTGACGATGAGGCTATCTGAGATGTCGTTAGGAACTTGCGCGAGGCCGCCACCGTTGTACTGAGTTTTGTTGTAGCAAATCTTGCAATTGCTGACAAACGCTTTGTTTTGTATGAAAATGCCGCCTCCGTATGGCGAGTTCCCGTTTCGGATGGTGAATCCATCGAGGATGGTGGCTCGGGTGGTGGAGTGGGGAACGGAGTAAACCACACCTTGGGAATGGTTGCCGTCCAAAATGGAGGGATGGGCCTCGAAGTCTCTTTGCGACAGGTCGAAGTCGAAAGGCTCGTCGCCCTTGAAGCCGCCATACACTTGGCTGTTGCCCAACAAAGTGAACGAAAACAGCTCAAACGGTTCCCCGTAATATGTCCCTTCCTTGACCCAAATGGAATGTTCGCTGGTGGGGTATTGGTAGATGGCCGCCTGCAATTGGTTGGTTGCGTTTTCCCATGAGGAACCGTCGCCCGTGCCGTCGGGAGCCACATAAACAATTCCGTGGCTGTCGCATTGGATGGAGAAGTCGTTCATGGGCACAAGGTTGTGGATGATGTATTGGTAGGTCGTAAATCCGTTGGGGTTGCTTATCGTGTAATATCCGTCGGCCACCCCATTCCAGCCGAAGTTGAAATGAAACATGCCCAAAGTGTCGTAACCGTCGCAAACAAAGGCATGTCCTCCTTGTTGCGATTGTCCGGCATAGTAAACAGGATGTTGCAGGTCGAGGTTGTTTTTTATCATGGCAAGCCATATTTCCTCATCGAAATCGGAACGTTGCGACCGCAAGGCAGTAGGATAGGAAAAATATTGCTGGAAGGCGTTGAGTGCGCCAAACGCCGTGCTGCTATGGGGGCCATAGTTCGTCTTGACGCCAATGCCGCAATGCGAAACCAACAAAGCAACTGCGGGATTGGAGCAATTGAGGCTGTCGGCCATGTCGTCCCAGGGATAGATGGTTTGCCCGAAATTGGCCGACAGGGTTCCATATGGGGCGCAATTGTACGAAATCGAGCCTTTTCCCTTTTTCGGCATTTTGTGGTAATACATGATTTGCGCCATCGCAATGGCCACACAACCAGCCGAAACGTGCTGGCATGACCCAGCATCGTCTTCAGGACAAGCCTCGTTGTAATAACACCCTTGTCCCCAAATGGAGGTCAGCAGCGGCCCGACGGAATGTTGCTGCCTCTCAGGTTTCTTGATTCGGTCTGGGTGTTGGAGGAGATAATCGGTCTGTTCGTTGTAAAGACCAATCCAATAGGCGATGTGGTCGGGAAGCTCGTCCGAAGGAGGCATGGAAGAAGTGAAAGAGTAGGCCAAAACCTCATTCATGGCAGAGACAATGACATAGCCCTTCGGCTCGATGGCAAACACAAACAGGTTCGTTTGCCCCGTTTCCGTGCTTTTGATTTCCTCGCTTAGGGTAAGAGTTTGCTGCACCCGCTTGCCTTGTTGAAGCACAAACCGCTCGGCAATGGAGCGGACTTCATCGAGTCCAATGGCTGTTTGGGCTTGGAGGTGGAAGAAACACATTAATAATGCTATGACAAGGAGCCTTTTCATGCTCAGAAAAATTCCATTATTTTCGGCAAAAATAGAAAATAATTTGTTTCAATGACAAAATTTCTGTTTTGTTTTGGTTTTTGAACAAAAAGAAGAGCCTCCGTTTCCGAAGGCTCTAATCTTAAACTTTGGATTATCCAAACTTACTTGCAACGTTCTTCCTCAATAGCAGCCTGGGCAGCGGCCAAACGTGCCACGGGCACGCGGAACGGCGAGCAGCTCACATAGTTCAAGCCGGCCTTGTAGAAGAAGTGTACCGAAGCGGGATCGCCGCCATGTTCGCCGCAGACGCCGCACTTCAGGTTGGCGCGCTGGCTACGGCCACGCTGCACACCCAACTTGACGAGTTGGCCAACGCCTTCTTGGTCGAGGGTGTTGAACGGGTCAGCAGGGATGATCTTCTCTTCTATGTAGTCCTTCACGATGGCGTTGACGTCGTCGCGGCTGAAGCCGAAGGTCATTTGGGTGAGGTCGTTGGTGCCGAAGCTGAAGAACTCGGCTACGCTGGCAATCTGGTCGGCCACCAAAGTAGCGCGAGGGATCTCAATCATGGTGCCGTACATATAGTTGATCTTGACACCAAACTTGGCTTCCACTTCAGCCTTCACGCGGTTGGCAATGGCCTTTTGGTGCTCAAGCTCCTTGACGTTGATGGTCAGCGGGACCATGATTTCCAGATGCGGGTCGAAGCCCTCGGTCATCAGTTCAGCGGTGGCCTGGAACAGGGCGCGGAACTGGGTCTCGGTGATTTCGGGATAGACGATGCCAAGACGCACACCACGCAAGCCCATCATCGGGTTCACTTCGTTGAGGGCGTCGATGCGCTTCTTGATTTCCTCGAAAGTGATGCCACGCTCCTTGGCAAGGGCGCGTTGCTTCTCTTCGGTATGAGGAACGAACTCATGCAAGGGCGGGTCCATCAGACGGAAGGTCAACGGCTTGCCGTTCAAAACCTTCAGCGTGCCCTTGGCGGCGTTCTTGATGTAAGGTTCAAGCTCGGCCAAGGCAGCCACGCGCTCCTTGGTGGTGTTGGCCAAGATCATGTTACGCAGCTTGGCCAGCGGCTCTTCGCTGTTCTTGCCGTAGAACATGTGCTCAATACGGAACAGACCGATACCCTCAGCACCGAAGTTGACAGCGTTCTGTGCATCTTCCGGGTTGTCAGCGTTGGTGCGGACACCCATCTTGCGGTATTTGTCGACCAGTTTCATGAACTGCTGGAAAAGCGGGTTCTCAGTGGCGTTGATCATCTTGACTGGTTCGGCATAGACCCAGCCCTTGGAACCGTTCAGGCTGATGGTGTCGCCTTCCTTGAACTGCATGTCGCCAATCTTCACGATGCCCTTCTCGAGGTCAATCTTCACGGCATCGCAGCCCACGATGCAGCACTTGCCCCAGCCACGGGCCACGAGGGCGGCATGTGAGGTCATACCACCACGGGCGGTCAGGATACCGTTAGCAGCGCGCATACCTTCAACGTCTTCGGGGTTGGTTTCCTCACGGACGAGGATGTTGGCCACCTTGGCGGCGCGGTATTCCTTGGCCTTCTCGCTGGTGAGGGCGATGCGACCCACGGCACCACCAGGACCTGCGGGCAGACCCTTGGCGATGACGGTGTTTTTCTTTTCGTCAGCAGCGTCGAGGATGGGGTGGAGCAGCTCGTCAAGTTGCTCAGGGGTGAGGCGCATGACGACTTCTTTCTCGTCGATGAGGCCTTCCTTCAGCATATCGAGAGCCATCGTGAGAGCGGCAACGCCGGTACGCTTACCAACACGGCATTGCAGCATATAGAGTTTACCGTCCTGGATGGTGAACTCGATGTCGAGCATATCGTGGTAGTTCTCTTCAAGGATGCGGCGCACCTCGCAGAGTTCCTTATAAGTTTCGGGCATCAGCTCCTGCATGGAGTGCATGTGCTTGTTCTGCTCGTTCTTGGTGTCGTCGTTCAGCGGGTTGGGGGTACGGATACCGGCAACGACGTCTTCGCCTTGGGCGTTGATGAGCCATTCACCGTAGAATTGGTTGTCACCAGTGGCGGGATTACGGGTGAAAGCCACACCGGTAGCGGAGCCTTCGCCCATGTTGCCGAACACCATCGTCTGCACGTTGACGGCAGTGCCCCAGTCGTCCGGAATACCTTCGATACGGCGGTAGGAGATGGCCTTCTTGCCGTTCCAGCTCTTGAACACGGCCTTGATGCCGCCTTCGAGTTGAGCCTCGGCGTCGTCTGGGAACTCGGTGCCGAGCACTTCCTTGATGCGGACCTTGAAATCCTCAGCCAACTGCTTCAGCTCTTCGGCCTTCAGTTCGGTATCTGATTTGTAGCCTTGCTTCTCTTTGTAAGCGTCCAGCATGTCGTCCAACTGCTTGCGGATGCTCTTGCCGTCGGCGGGTTCGATGCCTTCGGCCTTCTCCATGACGACGTCGGCGTACATCATGATGAGGCGGCGGTAGGAGTCATACACGAAACGGGGGTTGTTGGTCTTCTTGATCAGGCCGGGGATGGTCTTGGAGCAGAGACCGATATTCAGCACGGTGTCCATCATGCCGGGCATCGACTTGCGCGCGCCAGAACGGCAGCTGACGAGCAGCGGGTTCTCGGGGTCGCCATATTTCATGCCCATGATGTTTTCCATGTTCTTCATGCCGGCGTGGACCTCGTCCATCAGGCCAGCGGGAAGTTGGCAATTGTTCTGATAATAAGCGGTGCAGCACTCGGTGGTGATGGTCAGACCAGCGGGTACGGGCAACTTGAGCAGGCACATTTCAGCAAGGTTAGCGCCCTTGCCGCCCAGCTCGTTCTTCATCGAAGCATTTCCTTCAGCGGTCTTTCCGCCAAAGGTGTAAACGTACTTTGTCATTTTCTTAATTGATTATTAGTGATTTAATTGATATTCTTTCGTTCGGAAAATTAAGGTGCAAAGATAAGGATTTATGGGAAACCGAAAAAGAGAAAAATGGATTTTTTTCAAGAAACTTTGGAGAGTAATATTATTAAGGTGTTTTTGGACGCAAAACGACTTCGGCTTTTTCAAAAAGTTGGTATTTTTGCCCGTTGAAACAACAATTTTTGGATGATATGTTTAGGGAAGTGACAAGAAAAAAGCAAGTCCTTAGTAATGAGGAAGTTGTCGAATTGCTGAAGAAACAATTGCGCGGCGTTTTGTCGGTGCTTGGTGATGATGACTATCCGTATGGCTTGCCTATCAATCATTACTATAACGAAGAAGATGGATGTCTTTATTTCCACGGAGGGAAGACGGGGCATAAAATAGACTCCATCAGGAAACACGACAAAGTGTCATTTTGCGTATATGACGATGGCTACAGGATAGGCGACGATTGGCCTTTGCACATTAAAAGTGTCATTGTCTTCGGTAAGGTCGAGTTTGTTGAAGACGAGAAAGTCGTTGCAAAGATAAGCAAGGAGTTGTCCCTCAAGTTCACGGATGACGAGAAATATATAGAAGATGACATACGGAACTCATTGAAAAACACATTGATGTTTAGGCTGGTTCCCGAACATATCACCGGAAAGATCGTGGAAGAGTCGTAGCAAGTTTGGCTGGGATGGCTTCAATAGGACACGAAAAAACGCCCCGAGTTTCCCCGAGGCGTTTTTCGACATATTGAAAAGACATACGTCCTTTATTCCTTCACAAACTTCAAAGTGCCAACAGCCTTTTCCGACTTCACCGTGACGAAATACACGCCATTATTCAGACTCTCCAAATCCAAGTTGGTCAGGCCTTTGGCTTGTTGGTTGAACACCTGTTGTCCCAAACTGTTGTAAATCACGATGTCGCAGTCCTCTTCGGGCAAGTTGAGGCTGAACTGGCCGTGGTTCGGGTTGGGGTAGATGTTCAGGTTGTTTGTCTTGTTCTCCGTTGTGGCAGTGAGGTCGAGGGTCAGGGTTTGCGGCCATGCATCGCAGCCGGTTACAATGAGTTTCATGCCGTCGGAAATCACAACTGATTCATCGACGACGATGGTGGCATTGCCAAGCTCGTCGGTGTAGGCCACGCCGAGCAGTTCCTCACCGTCGAAGAGGGCGCAGCGGAAGTTCTTCAGGCCATCGCCGTTTTCGTTGGTTACCTTGACCTCCATTGAGGTCATGCCTTCGAGGATTTCAGTGGGGTAGTTCACATTGGGCGTGAAAGGCTCGTCGTGCCACGGACTGACGGCCACATCGCCCATCATGTTCAGGTCGTAGAAGTTCCAGCGCAAGGCACCTTCTTCCCACTGGCCGGGAGCATTGACCCACGGCGCGGTCATGATTTTGCCTTCTCTCAACGCCATGCCGCCGTAGGGGATGCGGTCGTTGTAGTAGGCATCTTCCGTTTCGCGGGCAAGGTGGATGGCGGGACCTTCCGTCTGGCCTTCGTTGAACCAACCGTAGCGAGAGTTGCCGAAGGTGGCCACAGCGAAGTTGCTGATTTTGGTCATGCGCTCAAGGATGCAGTCGCTGCTGAAGTCGCCGCAAATGCAGCCCGAAGTATGGAAGAAGGTATAGTTGTGAACCACGCCGTTCACACCGCTGAATTTGTTGTCGGTGATGTCGCTGTTGGTCCAGCCGGCCACATAGTTGGTGTTGGCGTGGCCGTCGTGGTGGACATATTGCGTGCCTTGGTTGATGGCGTTGCGCAGTTTGGTGCCGCTCCAGTTGCCTTCTTCTTCGTAAAGGCGGTTAAACTCGTAATACTCAGGGATTCCCGTGGTGGTGTAGCCGTTGTCGTCGCGGGTGCCGATGAGCAGTTCAAGGTATTGGCTGCCGTTGCTCTCGGGGTTGTCGAAGAGGTGTTCGCCAGCCATGATGACCTTGCGGAATTCGCCCAAAACAGGGTCGGTCTGATAGGTCATGGCTTTGTGGAGCATGTTGTTGAGTTCGTTTTGGTTGCTGAAACACATACGTCCTATGCCGATTTCAGGGAGCAGGTCGTCTTCGCCGATTTCGCCCCAGCGGTTGTCGTTGTCGTCGTTCCAAGTGCCGTCTAAGGCGGCATAATACAGGTCGGCGGGGATGTCGTAGTCCTCATAGCCGCTGCCGCTGTCTGCGAAGCAATAAAGGCCGCGATAGGGGATGGCTGGCACGTCGCCGGCGAGGTTCACCATCATTATGCCGGCGTTTTCGTACTCTTGGATGATGAAGTTGCGCAGTTTTTCAGGATTGTCACGACCTTCCATTGTGCTGATAATATCCTCAAAAGCAACGATTTTCGTGCGAAGGCCACGCTCCTCATAGAATTTTTCATACTCGCCAAATGCGCTGACATACTGCTGGTTGGTGACCACGAGCAAGTCGTAGCCGCCCACGGTGCGACCCTTGCTATCGTAATTCTGCAACATCTCAGGGTTTTGGGCGAGGCTCATGGCGCGTTGGGCATTGCCATTGTTGAGCCACAATTGGCGTGTTTGGTCGCTCTTTGATGCTTCCGTCGTGATTCTGACGATGGCTTTCGTCGCATACATCACTTGACCCGTTGCGGGAATGTACTGCACGGGCGTAAATGTGCTGAAAGCGAAGCCGATGCCATTCATAAAGTGTGTGCTGAGTTTGCCGTAGGCTTGGGCGGGGTAGACGCTTTTCGAGGCATAAAGGGCTTCGTCCTTCACAAACTGGTGGCGCACGGGATTGGAGTAGGTGAGGGCCGTCTGGTAAGGATAGAGGTTGTGGCTACCTTCCATCGTCTGGAAATCAGAGAGTTCCACTTCGATGGCGACGGCTTCCGTGCCTTGTGGCAGCATCAGACTGACACTTTGCCAAGGCAACGAGGGTTGACCTGCAAGGGCGCTTTGCATACAATTCTTGAACTGGATTTGGTCATAACCTTGGATTTGGCTGACATTCGGTTGGCTGAAATGATAGGTCTTTTCGATGGTCTGTGCAGAAGCGAACAGGCTGACCATCAGGATTGAACCGATAATAAAAGCTTTTTTCATAGAAATTGAAATATTAAATGTTTACTATTAGGGTGCAAAAATACACATAATCATAACATTTTTACTTGATTTGTTGAAAAATGATGTAGTTTTGCCACCGAAAATAGCTTTCAAGAATATTTTTTGCATTGGCTGTAACTTTTTTCTCCCATCTCCGTATTACGGGTATTACAAATCTATCAAATTATGCAAAACTACAAAACCATTTCAATGTTTTTGCTGCTGATTTCGAGCAGTTTAACCCTGATAGCTCAGGAAGATGCCTACAACACCTTGACCAACCCCAAAGTGGAAAACAGCGAACTTTATCGCAACGGGAACGCCTACCAGCGTGATTTTCTGCTCTTTGCAGACATGCTGGAAAACACGCATCCAATCTTTGCCGAAATCGGAAGAAGGCATTACAACATGGACAGCCTGACCCGTGCGGGCTATCAGTATCTCGCTGGTTGTGAGAGCGATGACCAATTGAAACAGTATCTGCAATCCATCCTTTCGCCGCTCAACGACGGCCACTCGAAAGTGTCGATGAGCTTCGATGGCAAGATTTGTCCCTTCGCATTGTTTGCCGATGGCGACACCGCTTTTTATTTGACAACCATCACGAAGGAATTTTCCGCCGAGTTGGGCCACCGCGTCACTGCCATCAACGGCAAGCCTACCCGCGAAGTCATCGAGAGCTTCCGCCCCTTGATGAGCTGCGACAACGACAACCACTTCATTGCCAGCGTGAACAATTACATGCAGTTGAAAACGGCTTGGGACTACAACCCTTACCGCCGCCCCGACGACATGCTCGAATTTCAGTTCGACGACGGCAACACGGTTTTGCTGCCTGCGGTCGGACAAGAGGAACTTAGTGAAGATGACATTGAATGGTTCTATACCCCAAAAAGCAATGTTCCTTTCAAAAAGAGCAGCAAGTACTTCAGTTACAACATCATGCCGGAGAAACAGCTTTGCTACTTGCGCTTTTCACAGTGCGTAGACCGAAACACGCTTCAGATGATGGAAATGTTTGGGCAGTCGCATGGGATGACCGAAGAGCAGTTGGCGCAAGTCCCTGATTTTGGTGAGTTTTTGCAAGAAATGTTCTCGGAAATGCGTCGGCAAGGCGTGAAAACCTTGATGGTCGATGTGCGCTACAATGGTGGCGGCAACAGCATGTTGTGCGACCAGTTGCTCTCGTGGCTGAAACCCGTTGATGAAATGCGCGAGACATCGAGCCTCATTCGTGTCTCGAAGTTGTGGGAAACCCAATATCCCGATTTGGCGAAGGATTATAAGGAAAAGTTCCAAAAGAATGGCATGACCTATCGCTTGGGCGAATTGTTTGACCCTGACTTTGTGGAAGAAGAGGGTGAGATTGAAAAGAAAATGTCTGAATTGTTTGTGATGAACCAAAGCCGCGACAGCCTTTTTACGGGCGAGGTTCTCTTCATGTTGGGCAAGGAAACTTTCAGCAGTGCCGGCTTGCTGATTACTTCTGCCATTGACAATGGGATTGGCACCATCATAGGGGAGAACAGCACCTTTGCGCCAAGCAACTATGGCGACATCCTTTATTGGGAACTGCCCAACACCCACACCCAAGGCATCATCAGCCACAAGATCTTCGTCCGTCCCGATGCCTCCAAGCCCTACGAGAACGCCATCATCCCCGACATCCCCCTGCCCGAGACTTGGGAGGACTACCGCGACGGCATTGACCCTTGCTGGAAGTGGGTGATGGAGAGATAGTTTTTTTATTGTTTTATTTTTTTTCTAATTTTGCCCATTAAATCTGTCGAAAAATGAACAAAATCAGAGCCGCCGTAGTGGGTTACGGCAATGTGGGTCACTTCGCCTTGGAAGCCCTCGAAGCCGCCCCCGATTTCGAAATAGCGGGCATAGTGCGCCGCAACGGTGCCGAAAGCAAACCTTTGGAACTCTCTCAATACGAGGTGGTTAAAGATATTAAGGAACTGAAAAACGTGGATGTGGCCATCTTGGCTTGTCCTACGCGCAATTGCCCCGAATACGCCAAACAAATCCTGCCTTTGGGCATCAATACCGTGGATTCCTTCGACATTCACACCTCTATCGTGGACTATCGCCGCGAACTGATGCCTATTAATAAGGAAACAAAAACCGTCAGTGTCATTGCAGCTGGCTGGGATCCAGGTTCGGATTCCATCGTCCGCACTTTGATGCAGAGTTTGGCTCCTAAAGGCTTGTCGTACACCAACTTCGGTCCGGGAATGTCGATGGGCCACAGCGTCTGCGTGCGTGGCAAGAAAGGCGTGAAAAACGCCCTCTCCGTAACCATTCCGCTTGGCGAAGGTATCCATCGCCGCATGGTCTATGTGGAATTGGAAGATGGCGCTACCTTGGAGCAAGTGACCAAAGACATCAAGGCAGACCCGTACTTCGCCAATGATGAGACCCATGTGTTTGCTGTGGATAGTGTCGATGCAGTGCGCGATATGGGCCACGGCGTAAATTTGGTGCGCAAGGGCGTATCGGGCAAGACTGCCAACCAACGTATGGAGTTCAACATGAGCATCAACAACCCCGCTTTGACGGGACAGGTGCTGGTAAACGTGGCCCGTGCCACGATGCGTCTGCAACCAGGATGCTACACGATGGTGGAGATTCCCGTCATTGACATGCTCCCCGGCAACCGCGAGGAACTGATTCGGCACTTGGTTTAATGGAACAAAACCTACAAAACTTGCAAAACAATGAATTGGCAAGGGAAGCCCGCCAACTGGCGGCTTCCGTCGGCAAGCCGGTTGGCGCGCCGACGATGCAAAAAAAATAGTTTTGATGGTTTTGTCAGTTTTGTGATAAAAAGATAAATATGAAAGGAAGGTTTTCTATATTGTTGGCTTTCATAGTCTTATTCTGTTCTTGCGCCAAAAAGCAAGACAAAGTGGATGTTTTATTGTCGCAAATGACCCTTGAGGAAAAATGCGGCCAGTTGTCCTGTCCCATAGGTTTCAATTTTTATGGCAAGGACAGCGATTCGCTTTGGCTTTCAGAAAGTTATCTCGGCATGATGGATACTTTGCCTTTGGGTTCCTGTTGGGCGGTACTCCGTGCCGACCCGTGGTCAAGGAAGACGGTGGGAACTGGCTTGAAGCCTCGTGAGTCGGCGCGATTGCTGAACATGATGCAACGCCACGCCGTTGAGAACACACGTTTGGGCATTCCGCTGTTGTTTTGCGAAGAAACGCCTCACGGCCACATGGCGGTAGGCACGACCGTTTTCCCGACAGGAATAGGCCAAGCCAGCACATGGAATCCTGAACTGTTGGAGATAATGGGAGAAGTGATGGGGAAAGAGGTGCGTCTTCAAGGTGCACAAATCGGCTATGGCCCAGTTTTGGACATTGCCCGCGACCCACGCTGGTCGAGGGTGGAGGAAACGATGGGCGAAGACCCGTATCTTTCAGGTGTGTTGGGTGATGCGGTGGTGAATGGAATGCAGAAACATGTTTGCGCCACCTTGAAGCATTTGGCTGCCTACGGCATTCCGCAAGGTGGGCACAATGCCGCTACGGCTGAAGTCGGGCCAAACAGATTGATGATGGACTATCTTCCGTCCTTTGAAAAAGCCATTCGCGAAGGCGGTGCCAAGACAGTGATGACTTCTTACAATACGATTGACGGTGTGCCTTGTTCGGCCAACCGATGGCTTTTGCAAGATATTTTACGCAATTCGTGGAATTTCAAAGGCGTGGTTTTTAGTGATTTGAACGCTGTAAACGCCATTTATGCCACCCAACATGTGGCCGCCGACCCTGCCGAAGCCGCTGCCTTGGCCTTGAAAGCCGGTGTCGATATTGACTTGGGCGGTTACAACTATGGTGGCTTCTTGAAAGAAGCCATGCAGCGTGGTCTCGTCACCGAAGCCGACATCGACCGCGCCGTGCGCCATGTCTTGCAACTGAAAATCGACCTCGGACTGTTTGAAAATCCATACGCTGACGAGGCTTTGGCCGAAGCCGAAGTGGGCACGAAAGAAAATGCCCAATTGGCCAAGCAAGTGGCTTTGGAATCAGCCGTTTTGCTGAAAAACGACGGCGTTTTGCCTTTCGGCGATAATATCAAAAAGGTGGCCGTCATCGGGCCAAATGCGGATAATATGTACAACCAACTCGGCGACTATACTGCGCCTCAAGACCCAGACCGCATCGTGACCATGCTCGAAGGCATACGCGAAAAGGGTAGGGCAGAGGTGCTTTACGCCAAAGGTTGCGCCATTCGCGACGAAGCCGATGCAAACATTGATGAAGCTGTCAAAACCGCGCAAACGGCTGATGTTGTGGTGCTTGTGGTGGGTGGTTCCTCTGCCCGCGACTTCAAGACAAGCTACGAGGAAACCGGTGCCGCCATCGTGAACAACCACATTTCCGACATGGACTGCGGCGAAGGCTACGACCGCTCCACTTTGAAACTTTTAGGCAAACAGGAAGAACTGATGCAGCGCATTTACACCACGGGTAAGCCTGTTGTCACCGTTTACATACAAGGCCGTCCACTGGACATGAACCTTGCCACCGAAAAATCTAATGCTTTGCTGACGTTGTGGTATCCCGGCATGGAAGGCGGTTCCGCCTTGGCCGACATCCTTTGGGGCGACTATAACCCCGCTGGTCGCCTGCCGATTTCCATACCGCGCTCGGTGGGACAAATACCCGTCTATTATTCCCAACCTCAAACGGGCGATTATGTGGAGGAATCCGCCAAGCCACTTTATCCATTTGGTTTTGGAATGAGTTATACTCAATTCGAATACAGCAACTTGCAGGTTGAAACTGTATCCAAAATGGATACACTTTGTAAAGTCACTTGCCAAGTGAAAAACATTGGCACTCGTGATGGTGACGAAGTTGTTCAGCTTTATGTCCGTGACGAAGTGGCCTCCATTGCGCTCGCCTCCAAACTGCTGAAAGGCTTCCAAAAGGTGCTTATTAATATAGGTGAAACCCGACAGGTGATTTTCTACCTCACCGAGCGCGATTTGTCCGTCTATTCCGCTGAAAAAGGCTGGCATTTTGAGGCAGGGGAATTTACTTTTCTGGTAGGTGGTTTATCGAAATGGGTCGAGATTTAGGCTTAGTTTTTGGATGTTGTTGATGATGTTGAGAATTGGGAAGAAAAATTTCACCATAGATGTTAAAAACCTGCATTTTGAAAAAGAAATTTTCGTACTTTTGCAGCCGTTTATTAAAAGGACAGTTTTATGATTAACATAACCTTCCCTGACAATAGTGTCAGACAATATGAATCGGGTGTCACACCGTTGGAAATCGCCAAAAGTTTGAGCGAGGGACTTGCGCGTAATGTGCTGTCTGCCAAAGTGAACGGCAAGATGTGGGATGCTATGCGCCCCGTCAATGAGGATGCCACCATCCAGCTTTTCACTTGGGACGACCCCGAAGGCAAGGCCACTTTCTGGCACTCGTCGGCTCACCTCATGGCTGAGGCCATTGAGGCATTATATAAAGGTGTGAAGTTTGGTATCGGTCCCGCAGTGGATGCTGGTTTCTATTACGACATTGACACGGGCGACCTCACCCTGACAGAAGCCGACCTCGTAGCCATCGAGAAAAAAATGCTCGAATTGGCTCGCGAGAAGCAGACCTTCGACCGTGTTGATGTGAGCAAGGCTGAGGCATTGAAGTATTTCACCGAGAAAGGCGACGAGTACAAGGAAGAACTCATCAGTGAACTTGAAGACGGCACCATCACCTATTATAAATGTGGCAACTTCACCGACCTTTGCCGTGGACCTCACATCCCGAACACGGGTTTCATCAAGGCCGTGAAACTGACTTCGTTGGCCGGTGCCTATTGGCGTGGCGACGAGAAGCGCAAGCAACTCACCCGCGTTTATGGTATCACCTTCCCAAAGCAGAAGGAACTCGACGAGTACCTTGTTTTGCTCGAAGAGGCCAAGAAGCGCGACCACCGCAAGTTAGGCCGTGAGTTGGAACTTTTCATGTTCAGCGACACTGTTGGCAAGGGTCTCCCGATTTGGCTGCCCAAAGGCACCGAACTGCGCCTCCGCCTGCAAGAGTACCTGACCAAGATTCAGAAGGAATATGGTTATGAGCAAGTCATTACGCCCCATATCGGCGGCAAGCAGTTGTACGTGACTTCGGGTCACTGGGACCACTACGGTGAAGACAGTTTCCGCCCCATTACCACGCCTGAAGAAGGCGAGGAGTACCTGCTGAAACCCATGAACTGCCCTCACCACTGCATGATTTTCAAGTGGAAGCCGCGTAGTTATAAAGACCTGCCTTTCCGCTGCGCTGAGTTCGGTACGGTGTATCGTTACGAACAGAGCGGAGAGTTGCACGGCCTGACTCGTGTGCGCTCGTTCACACAGGACGATGCCCACATCTTCTGCCGTCCCGACCAAGTGAAGGAAGAGTTCATCCGCGTGATGGAAATCATCGAAATCATCTTCAAAGCCCTTGATTTCAAGAACTTTGAGGCACAAATATCGCTCCGCGACCCCAACGACACCGAGAAGTATGTGGGTACGGACGAAAATTGGAACAAGGCCGAGGCTGCCATTCAGGAGGCTTGCGCCGAGAAGGGCTTGCCTGCCCGCGTTGAATATGGCGAGGCCGCTTTCTATGGCCCGAAGTTGGACTTTATGGTGAAGGATGCCCTTGGCCGCAAGTGGCAGTTGGGCACGATTCAGGTGGACTACAACCTGCCTGAACGTTTCGACCTGACCTACATCGGTGCCGACAATGAGAAACATCGCCCCGTGATGGTACACCGCGCCCCCTTCGGCTCGATGGAGCGTTTCGTGGCTGTTTTGTTGGAGCATTGCGCTGGCGAATTCCCGCTTTGGCTCGCTCCCGACCAGGTGATTATCCTCCCCGTGAGCGAAAAATACCTCAATTTTGCGAAAAATTTGCAATCGTATCTGAAAAAGTCCGATATTCGCGCCCTCATTGACGAGCGAAACGAGAAAATCGGGCGTAAGATTCGCGATGCAGAAATGAAGAAATATCCTTACATGCTCATCGTGGGTGAGAAGGAAGAGGCTGAAAATCAAGTTTCTGTGCGCAAACACGGTCAAGTCGACCTCGGCACGATGCCGACAGAGGCCTTTGCCGATATGATTCGCAAGCAAGTCGAGGAGGAACAGAACAAGAGATAACTAACTGATTGTAAACTTAATATAGGAGATCATTACAATAGCACAGATTCCACAAAAAGGAAGACCCGGTCAAAGGCCGAACAAGGACAAAGACGGATTCAACCACCGCATCAATGAGGAAATCAAGGCACCGATGGTGCGCTTGGTGGGCGAGGGTGTCGAAGCTAATATATATCCCTTGCGCGAGGCTTTGAGAATCGTTGAGGAGTTGGGTGTCGACTTGGTCGAAATCCAGCCCGATGCCAACCCGCCAGTCTGCAAGGCGATGGATTACAAGAAGTTCGTCTTCGACCAGAAGAAGCGACTGAAAGACCAGAAGGCCAAAGCCACCAAGGTCGTCATCAAGGAAATCCGCCTCGGACCCCAAACCGACGACCACGACTTCGAGTTCAAGTTGAACCATGCCAAGCGATTCCTTCAGGAAGGTTCAAAGGTGAAGGTGGAAGTCTTTTTCAGAGGCCGCTCCATCGTCTACAAGGAACAGGGTGAGATTATGTTGCTGAAGTTCGCTCAGGAGTTGGAGGAATTCGGAAAAGTGGAGATGATGCCCAAACTTGAAGGCAAGCGAATGCAAATGATGATTGCTCCGAAATCAACAAAGAAATAACTCATTTTTAATACTTTAAAACCAATTGTAAAATGCCGAAAATGAAGACAAAGTCCGCTGCCAAGAAGCGTTTCCAAGTAACGGGTAGCGGCAAGTTGAAGAGAAAGCATGCTTATCATGGCCACATCCTGACCAAGAAGAGCCAAAAGAGAAAACGCAACCTCGACCACACCGCCATCGTTGAGAAGGCCGACGAGAGAGTTGTCAAGAAACTGCTTCTCATGTAATTAACCTAATGTGTAATTTGTCTCAGCAGAAAAGTTCTCGAAAGGAGCGAGGCGCTGGACGAAAAAATCAAACAAAATGACAAGATCAGTCAATGCAGTGGCTTCAAGAGCCAGAAGAAAGAAAATCCTGAAGAAGACCAAAGGTCAGTTCGGCACGAGAAAGAACGTGTGGACTGTGGCGAAGAACTCTTACGAAAAGGGTCAGACCTACGCTTATCGCGACAGAAGAAACAAGAAGCGCGAGTTCCGCAGCCTGTGGATTGTCCGTATCAACGCCGCCGTGCGCGAGTATGGCATGAACTACAGCCAATTCATCAACAAACTGAACGTGGCCGGCATCGAGATGAACCGCAAGGTGCTCGCCGACCTCGCCCTCAACAACCCCGAGGCTTTCAAGGCCATCGTCGAGAAGGTGAAGTAAGAACAAGCGTTATTGTTTTTCACGATAACAACGAAATCCCGGCCCAATGGTCGGGTTTTTTTATTATTTTTGCAGTTCATATCAAGACCATGAACTTCAAACTAACCTCCGAATTTGCCCCTACCGGCGACCAGCCCGAAGCCATCAAGGAACTTGTGGATGGCATTCGGCGCGGCGACCGTGCCCAAACGCTGCTCGGCGTGACGGGTTCGGGCAAGACGTTCACCATCGCCAATGTGCTGGCGCAACTGAATCGTCCTGCCTTGGTGTTGAGTCACAACAAGACCCTTGCGGCGCAACTTTACGGTGAGTTCAAGCAGTTTTTTCCCGAAAACGCGGTGGAGTATTTCGTTTCGTATTATGACTACTACCAGCCCGAGGCGTTTATTCCCGCCACGAATACCTATATCGAGAAGGACTTGGCCATCAATTCTGAAATCGACAAGATGCGACTGGCGACCACTTCGGCACTGCTTTCGGGACGGCGGGATATTATCGTAGTTTCTTCTGTTTCATGCCTTTACGGTATCGGAAATCCTGAAGACTTCGGCAAGAATATCATCTATTTGGAGCGCGGAATGAAAACCACTCGCGACGACGTGGCCAAAGCGTTGGTGAGTTCCTTGTATGTGCGCAACGAAATCGAGTTCACGCAAGGCAAATTCAGGATTAAAGGAGAGACGATGGATGTGTTTCCGGCCTACGCCGACTATGCTTACCGTATCGTGTTTTGGGACGACGAAATCGACAGCCTTGAAATGTTCAACCCTGTGACAGGCAGAAGGATGGAAGCTTTATCGGAACTGACCATTTTCCCCGCCAACATTTTCGTTACCTCACAAGCCAAACTCAATGCCGCAGTGCGTGAGATTCAGGATGATATGTTCAAGCAAACGGAGTATTTTCGAGAAATCGGCAAGGCGCTGGAAGCCAAGCGTTTGGAAGACCGCGTGAATTACGACATAGAAATGATGAAGGAGTTGGGCTATTGCTCTGGCATCGAAAACTATTCGCGCTATTTCGACGGGCGCAGTCCGGGCACGAGGCCTTTCTGCCTCTTGGATTATTTCCCCGACGACTTCATCACTGTGATTGACGAAAGCCATGTCACCATTCCGCAGATTCGCGGGATGCACGGCGGCGACCGCTCGCGCAAGCAAACCTTGGTGGAATACGGTTTCCGACTGCCTTCTGCCTTGGACAACAGACCATTGCAATTCGATGAGTTTGAATCCCTTACGGGGCAGACCATTTATGTCAGTGCCACGCCTGCCGACTTCGAGTTGCAGCAGAGTGAAGGCGTGTATGTGGAACAGGTGATTCGTCCAACGGGTCTGCTTGACCCAGTGATCGAGGTTCGTCCAAGCCTAAATCAAGTCGATGACCTCATCGACGAAATCCACAAGGTTGTGGAGAAAAACCAGCGCGTGTTGGTCACCACTTTGACCAAACGCATGGCCGAGGAACTGAATACCTATCTTAACAACCTGAAAATCAAGACGAGATATATCCATTCCGATGTGGACACGATGGAGCGCGTGGAGATTTTGCAAGGCTTGCGCATGGGCGATTTTGACGTGTTGGTAGGCGTGAATTTGCTTCGTGAGGGCTTGGACTTGCCCGAAGTCAGCCTTGTGGCCATCCTTGATGCCGACAAGGAAGGCTTTCTCCGTTCCGAGCGCTCATTGACCCAAACCGCTGGCCGCGCCGCCCGCAACGCCGAGAGCAAGGTCATCATGTATGCTGACACGATTACGGATTCCATGCGCAAGACCATCGACGAGACCGCCCGCCGTCGCACCAAGCAAATGGCTTACAATGAAGCGCACGGCATTGTGCCAAAGACCATCGTCAAAGCCATCGACAACTCCCTTGGCACCTTGAAGGGAACCCAGCCCATGCCTTATTCCCAATCTGACCATCCGTCGAGTATGGCTGCTGAAAGTCAAGCGGTTTACATGTCGAAGGAACAAATCCAAAAGGCCATCGCGCAAGCTAAGAAGAACATGGAGAAGGCCGTCAAGGAGATGGACTTCCTCGCGGCGGCGAAGTATCGCGACGAAATGTTAGAGTTGCAGGAACGCATTGGATGAGGTTTCAACGTGTTTTTCTATGCACATTTTGCATATCCTTTTATGAAAATCCCTACATTTGCGCCCATGTTCCAATCGACTTCAAACAATTAATCACAAATCCTATGAAAAAAGTCTTTTTTACCTTCCTTTCCTTGCTGCTTGGCCTGAGTGCTATGGCGCAACAAAGCATCCAACTGCGTTCGACCGACAAAGCCGAATGTGTGAAAAGTGACATGACGAGTCTGAAGGCCACGTTTTCGTTTTCGGGCCTTGAGGCTCACGAACTGCAAAGCGAGCGTGGTGTGTTCTCGACGCTCACCATGCCCAACACCATCATTGGCGGCAACGAGGGCGACCCTCAGATTCCCGTGGTGAACCAACTTATCGCCATCCCAATCGGTGCTACTCCTACCATCCGTGTGACTAATTATTCCACAACGGATTACAATCTTGAGGAATACGGCATTCATGCCTTGTCGCCGCGTCAACCTGATGTTTGGAAAGACCAGAATCCTGAAAACCTTCCTTTTGCCTACAACGAAGCCGCTTATCAAGTCCAAGGGCTTCGCTCGGAACCGATGGCCCGCATTGAGGTGGAAGGCCTCATGCGTGGCATTCAGGTGGGACAGATGAGCATTGAGCCTGTCAGTTACGACCCCATCAACAATAGGATCCGTGTGTTCAACGACATTGAGGTTGAAGTCAGTTTCAATGGTGCCGATGCTATGGCTACGGAAGACCTTTTGGTGAAGACCTACAGCCCTTATTTCACAGGCATTTACGACCAATTATTCAATGGCCGTGCCCTCAGAGACATTTACGACGAACATCCCGACCTTTGGACTGCTCCCGTGAAGATGTTGGTCATTGCCAATCGCATGTTTGAGAACTGCATCCAGAATTGGGTGGCATGGAAGACCCTGAAAGGCATTTATGTGGATGTGAACTATACTGACGTTATCGGCACTACCGCCGAGGAAATCCAAAGCTTCATCCGTGATAAGTACGCCGAAGATGCACCCACTTTCCTGATGATTATGGGCGACCAAGCCCAAGTGGTTCCATCTGGCATTGGAAGCAAAACGGGTTGTGTTACAGACCTTTTATACTCCAGCGTCGACGATGACCAGTTTCCCGATATGTTCCACAGCCGTTTGTCCGCTGAGACCGTTGACGAAATGACGGCCATGCTCAACAAAGGCATGGAATACGAGCAATACGCCATGCCCGACCCGAGCTATTTGAACAATGTGCTTTTCGTCGCGGGTTATGACAATACGGGTTGGGACATTACCGTTGGCCGTCCCACCGTTTGGTATGCCACCAACTATTACTACAACGCCGAACACGGCTTCGCCAATGTCAACGAGTTCAGTCATGGCTCTTTTGATAACTGCTACACTTACTTAAACTCTGGTGTCGGTTTTGCCAACTACACGGCTCACGGCACCGAATCAAGCTGGATGAATCCGGAATTCACCGTTGACGACATCAACGACTTGACCAATGAGCACAAGTATTTCCTTGCTATGGGCAACTGCTGCAAGACTGGAAACTGGGGATTTGAGTCGCCCTGTTTTGGTGAGGTCATGGTGCGTGCCGAAAACAAGGGTGCCTATGCCTATATCGGTTCCTGCCCGAGCACCACTTGGTTCAACGACTATTATTTTGGTGTGGGTGCCACTACCCATGCCGACGGCACCATGCCCACCTTCGAGGAGACCACTATGGGCTGCTACGATGCCATTTGGAGAAATGATGCTTTTAACACCGTTTGTGCCATCCTTTACGCCGGCAACCTTGCGGGCAACGCCGCCCGAGCCTTGGGCTATCCTGTGCATTGCAACCCGCTCTACTATTGGCAAGCCTATCACGTGTTGGGCGATGGTTCCATCATGCCTTATCGTGTGCAGCCTACGGCCAACAATGTCAGCCACTTGGACATTCTTCCCATCGGCATTGACACCTACGAGGTGGATGCTGTTCCGGGTTCATACGTGGCCATCAGCAAAGACGGCGAGCTTCTCGGTACGGCACTTGTGGGTGAATCGGGTAGGGCATACGTTCCCATTACACCTGTCACTTCGAGTTGCAATGTCACCGTTTGCGTCACCGCACCCCAACGCATCCCTTATATTGTCACTGTTCCCGCTGCCATCGTTGAAGGTCCCTATATTTCGGCTGACAGCTTCACACCAACCAACGCCCATGTCGGCGACACCATTGACCTGAGCATTGATTTCAAGAATGTGGGCACAGAGACCACAACCGGCATCACTACTGTTACTTTGACTTCCGAGGATCCCAATGTCATCATTGTCAACGAAAGCAATAGCTTTGGGGCTTTGGAGGCTGAAGCCATCACGACCGTAAGTGGTTTCCAATTCCTAATTGTTCCGGGTGTTGCCGATGGTGCCCATGTGAGCATCCATTATGCCGCCAACAATGGAGATGAGACTTGGGAAGGCAACATCGTTGTCAATGCCAACAAGGCCGTATTGGCCTATCAGAACATGCACTGGGATGGCGTTTTCGTCCCAGGCGAAACGATTACCCTGACCGCCAAGTTCAAGAACAGAGGCCATTACCAAGCTACCAATGCTGTGGCCACCATGAGTTCAACCAATAGCTATATCACCATCAACAATCCGACCATCACTATAGATACGATTGCGGTTGATGAGGAAGTGACTTGCCAGTTCACCGCCACCATTGCAGCCGATTGCCCGGAGAGCGAACAAATTCCTGTCACTTTCACTTTGGAAGCCAACGGTGGACTCATGGTGCAAGGCCATGAAACCTTGAAAAACTCCTGTAATGTCATTTTTGAGCTGAGTGACTCCTACGGCGACGGATGGGGCAATAACAAGCTGACCGTTTCCTTCGATGATGGCACCCCATCACAAGAACTTACCATCGAAAAGGGTGGTGGAGCCTTCTACACCATGGAAATCGGCAACGGCGTTCATGTGACATTGACATGGCACTCGGCCAGTTTTGCCAATGAATGTTCCTTTGTCGTGAAATATGAGAATGATTTCGTGATTTATCAAACGAATGGCACCCCGACCGCTGGCGTTCTCCACGAGTTTGACTGCAATTGCACTTCGGCATACCTGATTTTCACGGTCACCGCTGCTCCCGATGATGAAACGCACGGCACGGTCACAGGTGGGGGAGTGTTCGACTATAGCCAAAGTTGCACCGTGACCGCCACGCCTGCCGAGGACTATTTCTTCCTCAATTGGACCCTGAACGGCGAGGTGGTTTCATACGCTCCTTCCTATACTTTCTTTGTCGTGGCCGACATGGATTTGGTGGCCAATTTCGTTGAAGGTCGCGTCATTGGCGACGGAGGCGATGCAACGAGTGATTACCTCCCAAGTTATAGCTTGTACAAAAACACTCTCTCTGAACAAATCTACACTGCCGAAGAATTAGGTAGCGCGGGTGTCATCACCAGCATCGCTTTCTATAATGGTGGCACAGCGAAAACGCGAAACTACGATTTTTATATGAAGGCCACGTTGAAGAATTCCTTCACTGGAAACAGGGATTGGGAAAGCATTTCCGCTTCCGACAAGGTGTTTAGCGGCAGCGTTACGATGGTGGCCAACGATTGGACGGTCATTACTTTGAATACGCCATTCTTTTATGATGGCGTTTCCAATGTAGTGCTTGTCTCTGATGACCACACGACTTCAACCAGCAGCGGTTTGAAGTGCCGCGTGTTTGATGCTCCGTCTCAGGCTATCCGTGTCTATAGTGAAAGCACGGACTACGACCCGATGAATACTGCGAATTACTATGGGACGATTATGAATGTGAAAAACCAACTCCGCATCACTAAATCGGCACCATCCACTGAGCCAATTAACATTGAGGTCAGCGCCAGCCCCGCACAAGGAGGCACAGTGACGGGTGGTGGTGTGTACACATTTGGTGAGGTCTGCACGGTCACGGCTACGGTCAATACGGGCTATTATTTCATCGGTTGGACCGAAAACGATGAAATAGTTTCCAATGATTTGGAAATCAGTTTTGTGGCCCTTAACGACAGAAGTCTTGTGGCCACGTTCATCCAAGCCACGGAAGTGGGCACAAGCGAAACAACCAATAACTATTTGCCGAGTTACAGCTATTACAATTATGCCATGAGTCAGCAGATTTACACGCCCGAAGAAATCGGCGCAGCGGGAACCATTTCCTGCATCGCCTTCTACAACGAGGGAGCGGAGAGGACCCGCACGTATGATTTCTATCTTGCCACGACAGAGAAGTCATCTTTCAACGATAATGTCGATTGGATTACGATGACAGAATCCGACAAGGTGTTCAGCGGCAGCGTCACCATGGCCGCAAATGCTTGGACTTTCATCGTTTTTGACACCCCATTTGAGTATGACGGCACGTCCAATCTCGTGCTTGTGGCAGACGATAATTCGGGTAACTATAACAGTTCGCCTTACATGGCTTGCTCTGTTTACAACACAGGTACGACTCAGGCTCTATATGCGTACCATTCCATCACCAATTTCAATCCAATGTCTCCTCCGACGGCTCCAGTAACAGGGTGGGGTGGCAATTTCAATGATGTTTTATCGGTGAAGAACCACATCCTTCTTGGCATTTCGACCTCTACGATGGAGCAAAGCATTGAACTCGTTACAGGATGGAACTGGTGTTCGTTTAATGTCGAAATCACTTTGGATGACTTGAAGGCGGCACTTGTGGAGGCTTTGCCTGGCACGGCCATCTCCATCAAGTCGCAGACGCAGAACACTTCCTACAATCCCAATTTGAACCGTTGGGTCGGCTCGTTGGCGTGGGATGTGGCCAAGATGTACATGATTAAGGTCGCCACCAATTGTGAGATTACTTTGACAGGTATGCCTATCGATCCAGAGGAGCATCCCGTCACCATCCTCAATGGTGCCAATTGGATTGGGTTCCCGTTCAATTCGAGCCTAACCCTTTCAAATGCCTTTGCGGGCTTTGCCGTCAATGGCGACAGGATCAAGTCGCAGACCAACAATGCCCTGTATAACGGCATCAGGTGGCAAGGCCAATTGGACGCGCTTGAGCCGAATAAAGGATATATCTATATCTCGAACTCATCGGATGACAGGATTTTCACTTTCCCATCAAGTGCAAAATAGGCCAAAACGACTTGCAATGAAATGAAAAACGACCGCTCTTTTCGGGACGGTCGTTTTTTGTTTTGGATTAAGGAATCATTTTTTCATAGCATCCGAATGTTGGAATCTGTCCGCAAAATTACAAAAAAATGGCCAACTTGCATTATTGTATTGGTTTTTCACTATATTTGCAGTCAGTAATCGAAACACAAACCGAGAAAGCCATTGTTTTTGTGTCTTTACAAAGGCTTTGTTTTGATATTGAAAATACAAACTTAAAATAATAATATTATGAAAATCAATTTTTTACAAATCAAGAGGGCGTTGAGTGCCGTACTACTTGTTTTGCTATTGTGTGTGGTGGCAATAACGAAAGCGCAAACCGAAAACATCATTTTTGCCGATGCCAATGTGAAAGCCATTTGCGTTGCCAAATGGGACGCCGATGGTGACGGCGAACTGAACACAACCGAAGCCGCCGCCGTGACGAGCTTGGACGGCGTGTTTATGTTTGACGATGGAATAACCTCTTTCGATGAACTACAGTTCTTCACAGGCTTGACATCCTTTGGCGATGATGAGTTTAACTCTTGTATCAGACTCGCTTCCCTCACCATTCCCCAAGCGGTGATTTCCATTGGAAATTATGCATTCTCTGATTGTAGCAGCCTGACCACGTTGACCTCGTATGCTTGCACGCCTCCCATCTTGGGCAACGAGGTTTTCTATGATGTGCCATCCATTCTGGTTCTAAATGTGCCTTGCCACACTTCTGCCATGTACCAAGAAGCCGATGGATGGAGCAACTTCTCCAATTACGAGGAGTTTGAATATGGTTTATGCCCTATTCCTTTCGCCGATGCCACTGTGAAAGCCATTTGTGTGGCGCATTGGGACACCAACGAAGACGGCGAATTGAGTTATGCCGAAGCCGCCGCAGTGACCAACCTAGGCACCTATTTCAAAAGCACCGCCATCACCTCGTTTGATGAATTGGAATACTTCACAAGTTTGACCACCTTGCCCAATACGGCATTCTACGGTTGCTCAAGTCTTGCCTCGATAGCTCTGCCAGCTTCGGTCTCGGCATTAGGCAATGGCTCGTTCTACAATTGTACTAATTTGGCCACGATGACCGTATTTGCTGAAACGCCCCCTACTGTAGGAACCAATGCGTTTAAGAATGTGTCCATTAGTATGGTCGTTTATGTGCCTTGCGGAACTTATGAAGCATATCATACCGCTAATGGTTGGAGCGAGTTCACAATTCTTCAGCAATCTGGATCATGTCCAATCGTTTTCGCTGATGCCAATGTGAAAGCCCTTTGCGTAGCCAACTGGGATACTAATGGTGATGGTGAATTGAGCTATGATGAGGCTGCTGCGGTGACAGATTTGGGTCAAGTGTTTAGTAACAATTCCTCAATTACATCATTCAATGAATTGCAATTCTTTATTAATTTGACCTCAATAGGCAATAATGCTTTCTATTATTGCACAGGCCTGACCTCTGTAGAGATTCCGAATTCCGTGACCTCAATAGGCGATTATGCTTTCTATTATTGCACAGGCCTGAACTCTGTAGAGATTC
>CACZZO010000030.1 GCA_902785755.1 uncultured Bacteroidia bacterium
CAACAATTAAACAACTAAACAGCAAACAAATAAACAACAAAATACGATGAAAAAGACAGTATTGACATTCGCACTCGTTCTCGCAATGGGAATCGGCACATTCGCCCAGGAAAGTGAAGGCGGTATGCTGAAAAGAAGCAAGGAATACCAATCCACCTACCGCAACGACGGTCGCCAACGACTTGTTGACAGAGATGGCAGCTTCATCACCTTGCCCGGATTCGGACAAACTGATGACTTTGATGGTACCACACCTTTGGGCAGCGGCATTGCCGTGCTGCTCGGTTTGGGCGCAGCCTACATGGTGGGCAAGAAGCGCAAGGAGGAATAATCCCCTTCGCGCTTGAAACGAAAAGCGGCATCCCGTTTGGGGGTGCCGCTTTTTTTGGCTTGGGCTGGATGGAAGTCACTGCTCGATGATCCAATCCGAAACCGTCTTGGTCTCTTGCGAAAAAGCGATGCCGATTTTAACGACAGGCTTGCCCTCGGCTTGGTAAGGAATCGCATAGTCCTTCGAGTTGATTTGGTCGAGGGCCTCTTGCGCCGAGCCGTGCATCTTCAGTTCCATCACATAGACCGCGTCGCGCATGAAAACGACTACATCCGTGCGGCCACGCGCCACCTTTACTTGGGTATAGGTACGGTAGTTGAAGATGGAAAACACCACGTATGTCAGCACCTCGTAGTAGGCCTCGTATTTTGCGATGTCGTCCAATTCCTTTGCCCCGAAATCGAGGTAAGGAATCGAGGCGAAGAAGGCCTGCATCAATTTCATGGCGCCTTCGATGTCGTGGTGAATCAAACTGGCGTAGAAATTGCCTGCAAAGCCCTGCGTGTTGGCGTTGTAGATGCCCATCATCGAGGAGAGGAAATTGTCCATGAAGCCCACTTTCACCTCGGCGTTGGGGAAGTCGAGGGTGTAGTTCCTGCTATAGAAATCATACCCCTTGATGGTGAGGTAGCCCGCCTGATAGAGCAAAGGCAGTGCGGAGGTCATGGCCTCGGTAGGCACATCGAACTGGGAGGAAGGCACTTTGAGTTGCTCCAGTTCAAGCAAGTTCGTGTTGAATCGTTTCATCGCCTCGAAGAGGAAGGTGGGAGTGCCGCTGCCGAACCAGTAGTAATCGAGGTCTTTCATCTTGAAGGCATTCACCAAACTGTAAGGATTGAAAATGTCTTGGGAGTCTTTCCCGAAATGATACCCGTCATATTGTTGCTTCAGCATGTCGATCATTTCCTCCTTGGAGCAATGGTAACGGTCGGCAAGCGTTTGGATGTCGGGGTCGAAGACGGTCAGCATCTCGTCCTTGGTAATGCCGCAAAGGGCGGTATATTCTCCGTCCATTGAGATATTGGTCAGGTTATTGAGCGTTGAGAAGATGCTCAGTTGGCTGAACTTGGTTATGCCCGTGATGAAGACGAACTGCTCGTCCTTGTCGCAGATTTTGACATATTGATAGAACTCCTGCATGATGCGTCGCACTTCGGCCAGTTTTTCTGGAGTGTGCAGGTGGTCGAGCAAGGGGGCGTCGTACTCGTCGAGAATGACGACGGTCTTCATCCCCGTTTGCCGATGGGCACGTTGGATAAGCCCCCTGAACCGCACGCCAAGATTCTTCTCTTCAGGCACCCTGCCGTAAATTTCTTCATAATCATGCAATTGCGCGTCCAAGGCATTGTAGATTTCTTCCTTTTCGTGTGTGTTTTTACACGCGCTCATGTCGAAATGCAACACGGGATGTTGTTTCCATTCCTTCTCCAACTCGCCGATGGCCAAGCCTTCAAACAAGTCCTTGCGGCCTTGGAAATAGTATTTCAATGTGCTGCAAAGCAGGCTCTTGCCGAACCTTCGCGGACGGCTGAGGAAGACGAATTGTGATTCTCTCGTCAGTTTGTAGATAAGGTCTGTCTTGTCAATGTAAATGCGTCCATCCTGACGGATGCGTTCAAAATCGGCGATGCCGGCGGTGTAGAGTCTCATGGGTAGCATGGCGATATGGTTTTTTTCCGCTGCAAAAATAGCAATTTTTGGATTTTTTTGAAATTGCCTACAGAAAATCCGTAGTCCATTACGACAGGGGTCAGCCCCTGTCGTAATGCGGCATGTCGTCAGGCAGGATGATGGAGAACTCGATGAGTCCGCCCACCACCTGCCTGTCGTCGTCTTCGTACCACGGGGTTTGGTAAATCAGTTTCTTCTTGCCTTTCTTGGAAATCGTGTAGACATTGGTGGCGGCATCGTCCAAGAGGTGGCGGATGATTTGCTGCGAGCGTTCGTTGTGGCACTTCATCAGGTCGCGGCCACGGGCGTCGCCGTTCACTTCGATGGAACTGTCGTTTTGGTACAAGATTTCGCCGTCTTTGGCGCTAATCGTGATGGCCAGATTGAGGCCTTTCAAATAATCAAGTTGGTTCATAGTGCATGTAATTTTTCGGCAAAGGTAGAATTTTTCTAAATTTGCAGCGTTCTTTTATCGAAAATGAAGAAACTTTACCAATATATCATCAAGTCGTTTTTGGGTACTTTTGTGCTCACTTTCTTCATTGTGGTGTTCATTTGGGTGATGCAATTCGTTTGGCTCTATGTGGACGATTTGGTTGGCAAAGGTTTGGAAATCAAAATTATAGCTGAACTTTTGTTCTACACTTCCATCACTGCAATTCCCATGTCGCTGCCTTTGGCCCTGCTGTTGGCCTTGCTGATGTGTTTCGGCAACCTTGGCGAGCATTACGAATTGGTGGCCATGAAAGCCTCGGGCATTTCCATGTGGCGTGCCATGCGTCCTTTGCTCTATTTCTCGTTGGTTCTCAGCGTATTGGCCTTCTTCATCTCCAACAGTCTCATCCCCATTGCCACCCTGAAATGGCGCACCCTCTTGACCGACGTGCAAAGGCAAAAGTTGGCCTTCAACATCAAGGAAGGGGTGTTTTACAAGGACATCGAGGGCTACGTGATTTATGTGGAGCGAAAAGGAAAGGACGGCAGCAGCATCTACGGCGTGAAGATTTACGACCACAACGACCATAACGGCAACACCAAAATCATCTCCGCCGACTCGGGCATGATGACCATGAGCCCCAACCAGCGCAACATCATCTTCACGCTCTACAACGGCCACAACTACACCGACATCACCACTTCCGACAACTACAAGGAAACGCGACCCTTCGAGCGCATGTCGTTCAAGCAAGAGCAACTCAAGTTCAGCCTCGCCTCGTTCGACATGACGCGATCGAGCGAGGACATGTACAAGTCGTACCAGCAAATGATGAACATCCGCCAACTTTCCGCCTCTTTGGACTCGTTGGAACGGCGGCAGGTGAGCAAGCAAGAATCGTTCACTCAAGGCTTTGAGCGACGATGGGCCAATTATAAAAGCCTCACCCTCCCCGAACCGAAAAAGGCCTTGGCCGCCAATGACAGTTTGGTGGCCGACACCCTCGCCACCGACACCTGCCACATCCTCCGCTGGCCCCTGCTCGACCACTACGAAGGCGAAACGCGCACCGCCATCGTCAACATGGCCGTTGGCACCGCACAAAACGCCAAAGACAACGTGGCTTTCAACAAAATGGATCTCAATTCGCATACCGAAAACATCAACAAGCACCGGAAGGAGTGGCACAAGAAATTCACCTTGAGCATCGCCTGCATCATCTTTTTCTTCATCGGTGCGCCATTGGGCAGCATCATCCGCAAGGGCGGCTTGGGCCTGCCAGTGGTGATTTCGGTGCTGTTTTTCGTGGTCTATTACATCATCTCCACCATCGGCGAGCGCATGGCCGTTTTTGGCGGCCTCAACATGTTCCTCGGCGTATGGATTTCGTCCATCGTACTGCTGCCCGTGGGCCTGTTTTTCACCTTCAAGGCCACCACCGACGCAGCCCTGTTCGACGGCGACAGTTGGAAGAAATTCTTCCAGAAATTGTTCAAGAGAAAGCGTGAAAACAACGTTGAAACATCTACATAAAACTACGACTACAATAATACGACAGCCCTACAAAACAACAATTCAACAATTCAACGATCAACAACCAACATGAAAATACTCCTCCTCTGCAACAAGCCCCCCTACCCTGCCTCCGAAGGCGGCCCGATGGCCATGAACAGCATCATCACCGGCCTGCTCGAAGCGGGTCATCAGGTCAAGATATTGGCGGTCAACAGCGAGAAATTCCATGTCAAGGAAAGCGACATCCCCGAAGAATACAAGAGGAAGACCGGCATCGAACTCATTAATGTCGACCTGCGCGTCAAGCCCGCGAAGGCGCTTCTCAACCTGTTCACCAAAAAATCCTACCATGTGGAGCGTTTCGTTTCCAAAGACTTCAGAAACAGGCTAATAGAAGTGCTGAAACACGAGCATTTTGACGTGGTGCAGCTGGAAATGCTCTTCATGGCACCCTATGTTGAGGACATCCGTGCCCACTCGAAGGCCATGATTGTGATGCGTGCCCACAATGTGGAGCACAAGATTTGGGAGCGTATCGCCAAGGAGACGAAGTTTTTCCTTAAACGCTGGTATATCAACCACTTGGCAAAGACTTTGAAGGAATACGAACTTTCCGCTTTGGAAACCGTCGATGGCATTGCCGCCATCACCCGCAAGGATGCGGCCTATTTCCGAAAATACTGCTCCAAGCCCATCATCGACATCCCGTATGGTGTTTATCCAGAGGAGTTTACACCGAAATATGAGATTGAAGGCAAACCCAAGTTCTACCACATCGGCTCCATGAACTGGATGCCCAACGAGGAAGGTATTCGTTGGTTCATTGAAGAAGTGCTGCCCAAGACCATCGAAAAAGTCCCCGATTTCGTGTATTATTTGGCAGGCCGCAACATGCCCGAATGGTTGACCGCACTGAAAAACAAGCACATCAATGTCATCGGCGAAGTGCCTGATGCCAAGGCCTTTGTGAGCGACCATGACGTAGCCATAGTGCCACTGCTTTCGGGCAGCGGCATCCGCATCAAGATTATTGAGTCGATGGCGATGGGCAAGACCGTCATCACCACCCGCGTGGGTGCAGAAGGCATCCTTTACGACGAGGAAGTGAACCTCATCATTGCCGAAAACAAGGCCAAAATGGTGGAAGCCATCCGCAGCATCAACGAGAACCCGCAAATCGCCGTCAAGATTGGGCAAGCCGCGAGGAAATTGGTGGAAGAAACCTACGACAACCGCAAGATTATCGCCCGGCTGCTGATGTTTTATGAGCAAATCAAGCCGGGGAGCAAGATAACTTTCTTGTAATTTCACGCAGGATACGAGTTTATTTCACGCAGAAATCGCAGAATCCGCAGAACCTGCCGGCGGCATATTTTGCGTCGCTTTGCGTTTCATATAATTCTGCGTATTCAGCATGACATAATAAAATATTCCTTAAATTTGCTCCCTAAATCCGATGAGATGAGAATATTCGTACTTCTGCCCCGCATCCCCTATCCGCTCGAAAAAGGCGACAAGTTGCGGGCATTCAACCAGATAAAGCAACTCGCAAAGCACAATGAAATCGTCCTCTGCGCCTTGAACGACAACGCCAAGGTGAGCGAACAGGACGCTTTTCGTGCCTTGCAGCCTTATTGCCAGTCCATCAACTTTATCAGATTCAACAAGTTGCAAATCCTTTTGGGACTTGTTCGCGCTTTCTTTAAGGGGCTGCCCATGCAATGCGGCTATTTCTACAACCGCAAGGCCGCCAAGAAAGTCAACGCATTGATAGCCAAGCACAAGCCCGACATGCTGTATGGGCAACTGTTGCGTGTAGCTGAATACATCCGCCACAAAGACATCCCGAAAGCCATTGACTATCAGGATATTTTCTCTTACGGGATGAAACGCCGTGCCGATATTGCATCATTCGTGACGCGACCTATATATAATATGGAGTACCACAGATTGAAGCATTACGAGGCCGCCATTTTCGATGATTTCGATGTGCGCACCATCATCAGCGAGCCTGACCGCAAATTGTTCCCACACGATAAACGCGACGAAATCCTCATCATCCCCAACGGCGTGGACCACGACTTCTTCAAGCCGATGGAGCGCGAAAAGAAATACGACCTCGTTTTCACGGGCAACATGAGCTATCCACCCAACGTGAACGCCGTGGAATATTTGGCCAACGAAATCCTTCCCATCGTGTGGAAATCGCGGCCCGAAACGACCCTTTACATCGCCGGCGCCACCCCCGATCCAAAAGTAAAAAAGGCCGCTTCGGACAAAATCATCGTCAGCGGCTGGCTCGACGACATCCGCGACGCCTACGCGCAGAGCCGTGTCTTCATCGCCCCAATGCGGATTGGTACGGGCCTGCAAAACAAACTGTTGGAGGCCATGTCGATGCGCCTGCCTGCCATCACCTCGCCCTTGGCCAACGCCTCTTTGGGCGCAAAACCCAACGAAGAAATCCTCATCGGCAGCAATGCCCAAGAAATGGCGCAAAACATCATCACCTTATTGACTGATACCGAAAAAGCAGAAAAGATTGCCCAAGCAGGGTTTGATTTCACGAATCGTGTTTATGACTGGGGAAAGGCGACGGAACGGTTGGAGGAGGCGATGAAATTTACAACTGAACAAACCCATCAACAATGACCACAACCCAACAACAGAAAGCCGCAAAGGAATTCGCCGCACGCTGGCAGGGAAAAGGCTACGAGAAAGGCGAAAGCCAAATCTTTTGGGTCGAACTGCTCGAACAGGTTTTCGGCATCCAGAAACCGTCTGAATTTCTGTCGTTTGAACAACAGGTAAAACTCGACCACACCGCTTTCATCGATGCTTTCATTCCCCGCACCCATGTGATGATTGAGCAGAAATCCATCGAAAAAGACCTTGGCGAACCTATCAAACAATCGGACGGAAAGTTTTTGACCCCGTTCCAGCAAGCGAAGCGATACTCTGCCGAACTGCCCTACAGTCTACGTCCCCGTTGGATTGTGACCTGCAACTTCCGCGAGTTTTGGGTGTATGACATGGAACGACCCAAGGGCGAGCCGCAGAAAATCCTTTTGGAAAACCTCGAAAAGGAATACTATCGCCTGCAATTCCTTGTGGATGAGGGCAATGAGCATCTGAAGCGCGAGTTGGAAGTCAGTGTGAAGGCGGGCGAAATCGTCGGCCTGATTTATGATGCTTTGTTGGAGCAATACATCGACAAGACCGATGCCGAAACCTTGCGCTCGCTCAACATCCTTTGTGTGCGTTTGGTGTTTTGCCTCTATGCCGAGGATGCGGGCTTGTTTGCCACCAAGACGGCTTTCCATGATTATTTGGTGAAATTCGGCTCCGTCGATTTCCGTCATGCCTTGATAGAGTTGTTCAAACTGCTTGACACGCCCATTGAGGAACGCGACCCTTATTTGGACGACGAGATGGCGGCCTTCCCGTATGTGAATGGTGGCTTGTTCAGCGAGGAACACATCACCATCCCGCGTTTTACCGACAAAATCAAGCAGTTGCTGTTGCAAAACGCGAGTTCCGATTTCGACTGGAGCGAGATTTCCCCTACCATCTTCGGAGCCGTGTTTGAAAGCACACTGAATCCCGAAACGCGCCGCTCGGGAGGGATGCACTACACCAGCATCGAGAACATCCACAAGGTGATTGACCCGCTTTTCATGGGCGACCTGAACGCCGAGTTCGTGAAAATCGCCGAAATGAAGCAAGTGTCGGCCAAGCGGCAAGCCCTTGCCTGTTTCCAAGACAAACTCGCCTCGCTCACCTTCCTCGACCCCGCTTGCGGCAGTGGCAACTTCCTGACGGAAACCTATTTAAGCCTGCGCCGATTGGAAAACAAGGTCATCAAAGAGTTGAACAACGGCATGAGTGCGCTCAATCTTGAAGGCATCATCAAGGTGAACATCGCGCAATTCTACGGCATCGAAATCAACGACTTCGCCTGCACCGTGGCCAAAACCGCCCTCTGGATTGCCGAAAGCCAGATGCTGCACGAAACCTCGGCCATCGTGGGCGTGGAACTGAACTTCCTGCCTTTGAAAACCAACGCCAACATCGTGGAAGGCAACGCCTTGAAACTCGATTGGTCCACGCTCGGCGAGGAAGACCCGTTAGGATTCTTGTTCACCGACAAACTGAATTATTACATTGAAAAGGATTTCGGCGAAGGTTTTATTGCAAGCGAGCCGAAACCTGAATACGGCAACTATTACAAGGAGTTGAACGTTGTGGCGAAAAAAGCCGAGGAAAAGCAACTGCCGAAAAACCATCCCAAGCCCGTGATTTATGACTATATCATGGGCAACCCGCCGTTTGTGGGATACACATTTCAATCAGAAAAACAAAAAGAGGATTTGTCGTTGCTTTCAACCCAAATGGGAAAAAACATTGATTATGTTGTTGGTTGGTACATTAAGGCATCAAGGCTTATACAATTCAAACAGACAAAATGTGCTTTTGTGTCCACTAACTCTATAACGCAAGGCGAACAAGTCGTCGAAGTTTGGAGGTCCTTGTTTGAATTGTATGGAATACAAATTGATTTTGCTTATCGAACCTTCAAATGGGACAGCGAATCGGAGCAGAAGGCACATGTGCATTGCGTTATCATTGGTTTTAGCCATAAAGATAGTTTGAAGAAAGAAAAGATTATATTCGATGAAAATGGCGAGAAACAGATTGCCCAAATCATAAACCCTTATTTGATGGATGCACCTGTCGTCTGGATTGAAAAACGCAAGATGCCAATTTGTAATGTTTCCAAAATAAATAAAGGTAGTCAACCGACTGATGGGGGAAACTTGATTATTTCAGCCGAAGAATATGACGATTTCATCAAGAAAGAGCCTAACGCCAAGAAATTCATAAAAGAGTTTCTTGGTGCTGACGAGTTCATAAACGGAAGGAAACGCTTTTGCCTTTGGCTTGTAGATGCAAGTCCGGCTGAATTGCGAAAGATGCCTCTCGTTATGAAGCGGGTTGAGGCTGTTAAAGAAATGCGTTCTTCAAGTAACAAGGCTGCAACAAGAAATTGGGCTGCTTATCCATATTTGTTTACCGAGAACCGACAGCCTGAAAGAGGGAACTATCTATTAATTCCGCGTGTTTCGTCTGAAAAACGTTGTTACATTCCTATTGGTTATGTTTCACATACAATAATTGCCAGTGATGCTGTACAAATCATTCCTAATGCAACTTTATTTGAGTTTGGAATTTTGACGAGTTTGGCTCACAATGCTTGGATGCGCGTGGTTTGTGGAAGGCTCAAGAGTGATTATCGTTATTCTAACGACATCGTTTACAACAATTTCCCATGGCCAAAGCCAACCGAAAAACAAAAAGCAAAAATCGAGCAAACCGCCCAAGCCATTCTGGATGTCCGTGCCAAATATCCAGATAGTAGTCTCGCCGACCTCTATGATGAACGCGCCATGTCTGCCGACCTCCGCAAAGCCCACCAAGCCAACGATCGCGCCGTGATGCAAGCCTACGGCTTTGACTTGACAATGTCGGAAAATGAGATGGTGGCGGAGTTGTTCAGGATATATAAAGAATTGATTACAAGATAATTGCCTTGCTATGGAAAACGGAAATGGATGGAAAATAGGATGCTCAATCGTTTTAATCATTTTCAATTTGATTTTGGGTGCTGTATTTGAGCCAGTAGCACCCGTGAATGCTATTTTTTTCTTGATTGCGGCTGTGTTTTTCTTCTACACTTTGTATAAAATACTTTCCTTGGGGCCAAAGTCAGAAAAGCAAGAAACCACAACCACCGTGTGGAAAAACAATGTTGATGATGAAACTACTGCGGCTTTGCTTAAACAAATTGAAGCCAAAGAAGACGACGAATCCGAAGTACGAAAAGCTTTCGTCACAAAGGAAAAACTTGAAGAATACCTTAAAGCAGAAAAAGATGAAAGAATCAAACCTTTCATTGAAAATTGCATCAAATGCTATGACATCTTGAGTGATACCTCAAGGTTTGCCCACCAATATGACCACGACCATCCCGATTCTGAAGAAAGTCAATTGTATATGAAAGAGTGGGACATTTTCAGAGAGAAAATACAAGCAGCACAAATCAAATTGGGTGATGAAAATTCTCAAGCAGCCGATGCATATAAGAAATTCAGCAAATTGTTTGACGAGGACTGCAACGGACAATGGATTATAACAACAACCATCAGCGAATATGGAGGTAACAAGTCTTTCAAAAATGCACCTTCATTTGATAGACATTTGCTATTCAAATACACATCAGACAATGGATGCAACTATGTTGGTTCCTATTGTGGAATTCCCTATTTGTGTTTAGATATGGATATAGATCACGGTTGTTATTTTTATCCTGATTATGCGGTGCTTTGTAAAGATGATAACGAAAAGCCGAGTCTTTCATTAGAAATTATTCCTTATGAAAAGATTGAGGCAAAATATTTGAAAGTTAAGATTAAATCAAGCATCATAACAGACGACGACATTCACGATGCAAAAAAAATCGGCTCGTATGATGATGAATATGGGAACAGTCGTCCCATATATGAATACGGTGGAGTAGAAATCCCAACCCTAAACTGCACCTTGGTCTTCAGCAAAGCCTCCTACGCCAAGGAATTGGCCGAGGCCATGAACGACTTTTTCAGCGCACCGCATGGCAACGGCACTGCCCATTCCAAACGGCCCAGCATCGATGACCTTGACGGACTTATTGGCCTCAACAGCGTCAAGGAAGAAGTGAAAACGCTGCGCAACTACATTATAATCCAGCAAGAACGTGAAAAGAAAGGGCTGAAAACCACACCCGTTTCATATCATTGCGTGTTTACAGGCAATCCCGGAACGGGAAAGACGACCGTGGCCCGCATCGTGGCCGATGTTTACCGCAGTCTTGGCGTGTTGAAGAAAGGGCATTTGGTCGAAACCGACCGCTCGGGCTTGGTGGCCGACTATGTGGGGCAAACCGCCACAAAGACTAACAAAATCATCGACCGCGCTTTGGACGGTGTGCTGTTCATCGACGAAGCCTATAGTTTAGCCACCGGCGGCGACAACGACTACGGCAAGGAAGCCATCGCCACATTGCTCAAACGAATGGAGGACAACCGCGACCGCCTTGTGGTGATTCTCGCAGGCTATTCCGACGAGATGAAGCAGTTCATCGACTCCAATCCCGGCTTGCAGTCGCGCTTCAACCGCTACATCCACTTCCCCGACTACAACGCCGACGAACTGTTCCAAATCTTTGAGGCAAACTGCAAAAAGAACGATTATGTGATGACCGACGAGGCAAAGACAGCACTGAAATCGCTGCTCGAAAAGGCCGTAGCCGAAAAAGACAAGAATTTCGGCAACGCCCGCTTCGTCAGGAACCTATTTGAAAAGACCTTGGAGCGGCAAGCCAACCGCCTCTCGAAACAAGAGAACCTTTCCAAGGAAATGCTGACGGAAATCACTATTGAAGATTTATCATAAAGCATAATCAATATCATAATACATTAATAACCAATAAATTAAAAAACTATGTCAAACGAATCAATCATACAGATTTTTGAAGGAAAGAAGATCCGCGTCGTTTGGAACGAGAAAGAGGAAAAATACTTTTTTGCCGTGGCGGATATTGTCGAATTATTAACGGACAGTGCTGATGTTAAGCAGTACATTAAACGGATGCGTTCGCGAGACGCGGAGTTGGATTCCGTGTGGGGTACAATTTGTACCCCTCACCAATTTGTATCCTCGGATGGAAAAAAACATGCGGTCAATTGTGCCTCATTGGAAGGCATCTTCCGAATCATTCAATCCATCCCCTCCAAAAAAGCCGAACCTGTGAAACAATGGCTCGCCCAAGTAGGTGCCCAGCGTATCGACCAAATGATTGACCCCGAACTGACTTTCCAGATGGCTGTGGAGGACTATCGTCGGCAAGCAGCATAAAAAGTGGCAACTCATTTCTGGGTTGCTTCATAAAGCCCCGTAGGGGCGTAGGATATTAAGCAGGCGGTGAAGCATAGCGCAACCCCTGCCAGCTCCGAAGGGGCGACATATCAATAAGCAGGCGACGTAAGTCCCTGCACAACTGACAACTGATATTGCACAACCCAACGACAAAAAAATAGTAACAGCAATATCTCCCTAAAAAATCAGAGGTGAATTTACTTAAAACATTAACAAATAACATTTTATAATTTGTTTTCTCGTGCCATAAGTGTCAAAAACAACGACTTATGGCACTAATATAATCTTTTTTCTTGTGCCATAACAAATATTATTGTACATTTGCGGCACGATAAAAGGCAATAGGAATGGAAATTGTCGGCAGAAATAAAGAGCAAGAGATTTTACGGCAATGTTACGAATCAGGAAAGCCTGAGTTAGTGGCTGTCTATGGTCGCAGGCGCGTAGGCAAGACTTGGCTCGTCAGGCAGTTTTTCAACGATTCCTTTGACTTTTACATGACTGGCGTTTATCTCGGCTCGCGAGAAAAGCTATTTCCCGGTGGTAGGCAATTGGTTCGATGCTTTCGACCAGTTAAAAACCTATCTCAGCCATTCGCGCAAGAAACGCCTCGTCGTCTTCATTGATGAATTGCCTTGGTTGGACACCCAAAGGTCGAGATTCAAGACGGCATTCGAGTATTTTTGGAACAGTTGGGGGGCCGCGCAAGAAAGATTGATGCTTGTGGTGTGTGGCAGTGCTACCACTTGGATGATCGGCAATCTGATAGGCGACAAAGGAGGCCTTTATAACCGGATAACACGCAGTATGCATCTCGCCCCGTTCAGCCTGAACGAAACCGAGTTGTATCTCAAAAGCAAAAAGATGGTTATGAGCCGTTTCCAAATGGCAGAGACTTATATGGCCGTTGGCGGAATTCTCGAAAGCCCCATACGAAATCACCCGCAATTACCTTGAACGGCTTTATGAAAGATTGGAGGCGTTCAGAAACAAGACTTCCACCCGAAAAGCGTTGCATATCACTATGATAACTGCTTGTGGATTAAAGCGTAACACTTATAGCACCGAGATACAAAACGAAATAGAGTTAGACGATTTATTTGTGCCATAACTCCTTTTTTCGGGCACTTATGGCACCACAATAATGCATATTCAACAATCAACAATTCAACATAAATGGCACAACCCGACGACAAAAAAATCATCTTTTCGATGGTGGGCGTCAGCAAAATCATCCCGCCGTCAAGACAAATCCTGAAAGACATCTACCTCTCCTTCTTCTATGGAGCCAAAATCGGCATCATCGGCCTGAACGGAGCGGGAAAATCGACCTTGCTGCGCATCATCGCGGGCAAGGAGAAATCCTTCAACGGCGAAGTGGTCTTCTCGCCCGGCTATTCGGTCGGGATGCTCGACCAAGAGCCGCAATTGGACGACAACAAGACCGTCCGCCAAGTGGTGGAAGAAGGCGTACAGGAAATCGTTGACATCCTCAAGGAATACGAGGAAATCAACAACAAGTTCGCCGAACCCGACGCGGACTTCGACAAACTGATTGCCCGCCAGGGCGAACTCACCGAACTCATCGAGCAGCACGACGCTTGGGAACTCGACAGCAAATTGGAACGCGCCATGGACGCGCTCAACTGTCCCGACGGCGATGCACTTGTGCGCAACCTATCGGGAGGCGAGCGTCGCCGCGTGGCCTTGTGCAGGCTTCTCTTGCAAGAGCCTGACATCCTGCTCCTTGACGAGCCTACCAACCATCTCGATGCCGAGAGCATCCAATGGCTGGAGAGCCACTTGCAGCAGTACAAGGGCACCGTCATCGCCGTCACCCACGACCGTTATTTCCTCGACCACGTTGCCGGCTGGATTCTCGAACTCGACCGAGGCGAAGGCATCCCGTGGAAGGGCAACTATTCCTCGTGGCTCGACCAAAAGACCGCCCGCCTCGCGATGGAGGAAAAGACCGAAAGCAAGCGCCGCAAGACCCTTGAAAGGGAGTTGGAATGGGTGCGCATGGCCCCGAAAGCCCGTCACGCCAAGGGCAAGGCGCGTTTGGAATCGTATGAGAAGATGCTCAACGAGGACGTGAAGGAGAAGGAAGAGAAACTCGAAATCTACATTCCGAATGGCGACCGACTTGGCGCAAAAGTCATTGAGGCGCACGATGTCACCAAAGCCTACGGCGACAAACTCTTGTTTGAAAACCTCAACTTCAGCCTGCCGCAAGGCGGCATCGTGGGCGTTATCGGGCCGAATGGCGCGGGCAAAACCACCTTGTTCCGCCTCATTATGGGCTTGGAGAAACCCGATTCAGGCACCTTCGAGGTGGGTGAGACGGTGAAAATCGGCTATGTCGACCAGCAACACTCCGAAATCGACCCGGAAAAGACCGTTTGGGAGGTCATCAGCGGCGGCAACGACTTGATTCAATTGGGCAAACGAAGCATCAACTCCCGCGCTTACGTCTCGCGCTTCAACTTCGGCGGCAACGACCAGCAAAAGAAGGCCGGCGTGCTTTCGGGCGGTGAGCGCAACCGTATGCACCTCGCCCTGACCTTGAAACAAGAAGCCAATGTACTCCTCCTCGACGAACCCACCAACGACATCGACGTGAACACTTTACGCGCTTTGGAGGAAGGCTTGGAGAACTTCGCGGGCTGCGCCGTCATCATCAGCCACGACCGCTGGTTCCTCGACCGTGTGGCCACCCATATCCTCGCCTTTGAGGGCAACTCGCAAGTGTATTTCTTTGAGGGCAGCTACTCCGAATACGAGGAAAACAAGATGAAACGCCTCGGCAATGTGGAGCCCAAGCGATTTAGATACAAAAAGTTGAAAGTTGATTAAAAAAAGCTATGCTTTCAATAAAATCCTTACCTTTGCCACAAATTAACCCATTAAAACATCAAACAAAATGAAAACAACCAAATTAATCCTGTGCATTGTGGCCCTGTCCACAATGTTTCTCGTTGGCTGCAAGAAAGACACCAGCAGCTCAATTTCCAACACCAATTGGTCACTCTTCGTCCCTGAAGATCCTGCTTATTTGTATTTGGCAGATGTCACGTATACGCTTGATTTCGGGAAAAGCAATGTCACTTTCACCCGCAAACTCGACTACGGGGATGTGATTGACACCTATGTCATGACTGGCACCTACACCTACAACAACGGCAGCGGTGTAGCCTTGATTCACGAAGAGGACGACACCACCGAATACCGCATAACATTCACTGTTACAGGCAATACGTTAGTTTGGCGTTTCAACCTGCGTGACATTACGCTCACGAAACAGTAACAAAAGATTAATTCAATCCTAAAACACGGGGTGTTGATTTTGTTTCAATGCCCCGTTATTTTTTTACGCCCATTTGCACCTAATTGAAAGAAAGCGATTATCTTTGCCCCCTCAGAATCAATTACAAAATATTTACAATATGAAAAAACCAATTTTAACCCTTTGCCTCATAGCTACCTGTTTCGGTGGCCTGATGGCTGGCCCTGTCGATCAACAGAAGGCCCAAAAATTAGGTGCCAAGTTCTTGAGCACCACAGCTTTAAATCAGAAAAACGCTGACATCCAACTGCAATTGGTCAGCACAGCCACCAACCGCAATGCCGTTGATTACTATGTCTTCAACGTCGCCAATAGCGAAGGCTTCGTCATCATCGCCGGCGATGACCGCGTGAAACCCATTTTGGCTTATTCCACCACAGGCCAATACGACCCGCAAAACATTTCCGAAGGCTTTGCGTTCACGTTGGATGGTTTCCGCGAGGAAATCCAGTACGTCCGCGAACACAACCTCAAGGCTACTTTAGACATCACCGCCGAATGGAAGTCGGTGAGCGAAACGGGCAGCCTCAACCGTGGCAAGCAAACCCGTGCCGTGGTAGGTCCGCTCTGCCAGACTCTTTGGAACCAAAACTTTCCGTGGAACAGCCAATGCCCCGAAGACACGACGGGCAGCGGCGGCCATGTGTATGCCGGCTGCGTGGCTACGGCCATGGGCCAGGTGATGAAGTATTGGGAATGGCCAGCCACGGGTACAGGCTCCTACTCCTACAATCCAGCAGGCTATGCCCAGCAGAGCGCCAATTTCGGGCAGACCGAGTATCATTTTGAACTGATGCCCAATGTCTTGGATTCAACCAGCACCGAAGAGGAATATTTCGAGATTGCCCAGTTGCTTCACCACCTCGGCATATCGGTTGACATGCAATACAGCGGCAACGGCAGCGGTGCCTACTCTGAAATGGTGCCGAATGCGCTGCGCAACTACTTCCGTTACAACTGCGATGAGCATGAGACCAACTGGGGCGGAGGCTGGTGGGGTGGAGGCTACTCCAACGAGCAATGGGCGCAAATGCTGAAAGACGGCGGCTTGGATGAACAAATCCCGCTTTATTACAGTGGTTCCGACGACAGCGGCTCTGGTGGTCACGCCTTCGTGTGCGACGGTTACGACGAGAACGACTATTTCCACTTCAACTGGGGATGGAGCGGTCGCGACGATGCCTGGTGCCCCATCGGTGCTCTCAACACCACCAAGTACGCCTTCAACACCTTTAACGGATTCACGGGACACATCGTCCCTAACTCGGACGAATATGCCCAACGTCCCGATAGCGTAACAAACATGCAAGTCATTGAAAACAATAACTTTAAAGGCGTTAAACTGCAATGGACTAACCCGACATTGACCGTCGAAGGAAGCGACCTTTCTTCCATTACATCAGTCACCATCCGCCGCAATTTTGAAGTCATTGCAGAATTGGCCGATGCCCAAGTGGGTGCCAACATGGAATTTGAGGACAATGACCTCGAACCTGGCCTTTACGAATATGCCATCTATGTCACTAACGAGGCTGGCATCAGCCGAACCACTTACCGTTCGATTTTGGTCGGCGAGAAATGCGACGTCACCTTCGTACTCCATGATGACGGTGGCAACGGCTGGAAAGGCGCCGCCATCAGTGTGACCTCCGAAAGCGGCCAGCGCATCGCCATTATCGGCATGAGCGAAGGCGCGGAGCAAACCGTCACCCTGCCCTTGCTGAAAGGCAACCTCAACTTCATCTGGAACCACGGCTGGTTTCACACCAGCGAAGAATACGACACCGACTATGAGTGCTCGTTCACGATTTCGGATTTTGCAGGCAACGAACTCTACGTCAGCAACGACCTCGAAGATGGCGTGTTCCTGACCTACAACAACAACTGCGAACAAGGCCCATTGACCTGCTATCCCGTGCAGAATCTTCAAGGCGAATACCAATGGCACGAGGATGACGAATTTGGTGCCTACATCTCATGGAATCGCCCCGAAATCACTGCCAACCTTCACCATTTCAGAGTGGTTCGCTCAATCGGTGCCTATAAGTCTGGAGATGAACTGATTGCCGAAATCCCTTACGATGGCAACAGCATTTATGATTATTTCGATAACGCCTACGACCTGTTCCTCGGCAATGTTTACTATTCCGTCAATTGTGTTTATATTCGCGGAGAAGAGCAGTGTGAATCGGAGTATTGGGATGTAATGATTGGCATTACCAATGTTGACGAAAACATTTCAAATGTCAGCCTCTACCCCAACCCGACCAACGGCCTGCTCAACATTGAAGGCCAAGGCTCGATGCACATCAGCATAAGCAACCTGCTCGGCCAAAAAGTCTTGGAATTGAACGCCGAAGGCAATAGCAGCATCGACCTGAGTGGCTACGGACAAGGCATCTATCTCGTCCGAATCGTGACGGAAAATGGTGTCACGCTTCAGAAAGTGAACGTGAGGAAATAAGAAATTGCATAGTAAAGTCTGAAAAAGAGGACGTGCCGCTTCGACACACCCTCTTTTTTTTCGCCCTATCGCGCTTTATTGAATTAAAGATAGTATTTTTGCCTCGCGAAATCGACAACATTAACTGATGACATCCCGCACACAAACCATATTGTTCGCGCTAACAGCGGTGCTTTTGTTCGCCTCGATGCTGCAAAACATATTCAACTTGCCGATATTCAAGCCATTGAAAGGTGTGGTAGTGGAGGAAGCCAAGCCGGAATTTACCTTTCGGAACTGTTGCGACGGTAGCTTCCAGCAGCAGGTGGAGCCATATTTGAAACAGCATCTCGGCTGCCGCGAGCCACTGATTCGCCTCTATAACCAGTATCTTTGGGATTGCTATGGCAAAACGCCCGTCACCGAGGGACAGGTCACTTTTGGCAAGGACGGCTGGATGTATGAGCCGTGGGTAGTGGCCGACCACTACCAACGGCAGTTCCGCTACTATGCCTCCGACTCCACCCAAATGGCAACCATGCTCTCCGAAGAGGCGCAAAGGGTGCTTCAATTGCAGGAAATCCTCGATTCATACGGCATCAAATTGTTCGTGTGCTTGGTGCCGGCAAAAGACTTGATTTGTCCCGAATATCTTCCTGAAAACCAAGACACAAGGCTTGACAATGAGCCAAAAATCTCGGCGCGGTTCTTCAACGAGGAGGAATACACCCGCATTGGCGTGAACCACCTCAACTTGGAGCAATGGTTCCTGCAAATCAAGGACACGGCGGACTTCATGCTGTTTCCGAAGACGGGCACGCATTGGTCGCGATACGCCGCCCTGCAAGGTGCCGACACGCTCATCCGATACATGGAGCATTTGGGGGGTATCAACATGCACAACCTCGTCATCGGGCCGAGGTATCTCCACCGCGCCATCGACCCCGACGACGACCTTGAGAGCCTGCTCAACCTAATGAGGCCGCTACCCAGACCAAAGTATTGGTATGCCGATGTGAAGGCCGACGACGACACCACCGCCGTCAAGCCGAAAATCATCGTCATCGGCGACTCGTTCTGGTGGACCATCGCAGCGCAACTTCCCTTTGGCGAATTCTTTTCCGAATCGCCTTATTGGTATTACAACAGCACCGTTTATTACGACCCACGCTACAACTCCGTCGATGAATTCGACTTGGCCGAAGAGCTGCTCACCGCCGACTTTGTCGTGCTATTCTATTGTGCCACACAACAATACCGCATGAACGACGGCTTCACCCAAAAAGCGATTGAGGCCTTGGGGCAAATGCCAGAGGGCGTGGATCTGGATTCAACTGCCTACATCGAGCGCGAAATCCAAAAGACCATTGCCCGACTGTTGGCCGACCACAACTCAATGGACATGATACGCGAAAAAGCAGAAACCAACGGCTTTTCCATCGAGGAACAGCTCCGCGCCGATGCCGAATGGATCATCAATTACCAAATCCTGCAAGGCTCCTTCAACTGGCCTATTAGAAAAAAAGAAACAAACATAAAATCAGAAGACTATGGTATTCAGTAGCAATGTTTTCCTTTTATATTTCATGCCGATTTTCTTCCTCGTCTACTTCCTGACACCGAAGAAAGTCCGCAACTACGTCCTCCTGCTCGCCTCGTTGGTGTTCTACGCCTACGGTGCGCCAGATTTCATCATCCAACTCGTGGCCTCAACAGTGGCCAACTTCTTCTTGGTCAAGTGGATGTGCAAGACAGAGAAACGAGGGCTGAAGAAACTGCTCTGCGGCCTCTCCATCATCATCCCGATTGGGCTGCTGCTGTTCTACAAATACGGCAACTTCACGATGGAGAACCTGAATCTGATTTTGGGTCTGACAGGTCACGCGCCGCTCACTTGGAGGCGCATTTTGCTGCCCATCGGCATCTCGTTCTTCTCGTTCCAAAGCGTCACCTACACCTTGGACACCTATCGCGGCGTGAACAAACCGATGGAGAAACTCACTGATTTTGTGTTGTATATCACGATGTTCCCGCAACTGATTGCCGGTCCCATCATCCGCTACTGCGACGTGGCCGACCAAATCCGCAGCCGCGAGTCGACGATGGCCGACCGTTTGCAAGGGTTCTACCGCTTCGTCATCGGTCTGTGCAAGAAAATCCTCATCGCCGACGTGATTGGCGCACAGGTGGATGCCATTCTCGGTCCGGCCAACTTCAGCCTTTTGGACGCTGGCCAAATCACCGACATCTTCACCCGCGTGGCGGCCTTGGACAGCACCACAGCTTGGATTGTCTCGTTGGCCTACACCTTCCAAATCTATTTCGACTTCGCCGGCTACAGCGACATGGCCATCGGCCTCGGGCGCATGATGGGCTTCAAATTCCCCGAAAACTTCGACAACCCCTATACTTCAGGCTCCATCACCGAGTTTTGGCGGCGTTGGCACATGACCCTGGGCGCGTTCATCATGAACTACCTCTACATCCCGCTCGGCGGCAACCGCAAGGGCAAAGGCCGCATGTATTTCAACCTGTGGGTCTGCTTCCTGCTGTCGGGATTGTGGCACGGCGCTTCGTGGAACTTCCTCGTTTGGGGCGCGTTGCACGGCCTTTTCATTTGCCTCGACAAACTTTTCCTCGGCAAGGTGATGAAGAAAATCGGGCGGGTGCCGAGCGTCGTCCTCACTTTCCTTTTGGTAAACCTAATCTGGGTGTTTTTCCGCATCGAGGATTTCAGCTTGGCTTGGCTGCTCATCAAGCGGATGTTCGCCTTCGAGTTCACGCTGCTGCCGTTCAGTGCTAACGCGCAACTTTACACCACGATGATTGTGGCAGCCCTCTTCTCCTTCCTCACATTGACCAAGTTCGGCCAAAAGGTGCAGGAGAAGGTCTACTTCACAGAATACACTGACATCCAACACATTGCCGTGTGGATTGTGGCCGCTTTCGCTTTCGTTTTCTGCGTGGCCGCCTTGAATGCCACCGATTTCAGCCCGTTCATCTATTTCAGATTCTGAGCCATGAAAAAGAACAGTTTCATCAAGATTCTTCTTTTTGTGCTGACGATGGCGTTGCTGTTCGTTTTCGCCATCCAGCAAAGGGCCAAGATATGGACTTTCAAGCCGTTGGACGGTGTTTTTGAACCCACGCCACAGCCTGAACTGACCTTTGAAACCTATCGCACGGCAAAGTTCCAGTCGCAAGTGGAGCCTTACCTCAAGGAGAACATGGGTTTTCGCGAACCGCTGATTCGTTTCTACAACCAGTTTTTGTACGACTTTTTCAAGACAAGCAACAACAAGGACATCATTGTCGGGAAGGACAACTGGCTCTATTTCATCCAGCATGTGAACGAATACTACGGAACGGAGGTGTACCGCTGGTACGACTCGAATGAGGAAGCCCGCCAAACCTACGACCGCAAGGCACGACTGATGTGGAAACTGCACTGCGTATTGAAAGAATACAATGTTGATTTTCTTGCGTTTATGGCTCCACAAAAAGGCTTTGTCTACCCCGAACACTTGCCCAAGCGCAAAATAGACACCACAACCCTCAGCGCGAGGGAATACTATTCCGCGAAGTTCGACGCATACGGTTTCCCCTATATCGAGATGACCAAATGGTTCATCGACCTGAAGAACGCCGACACACTTCCCTATACCTTGTTTCCGCAAACGGGCGCGCACTGGGACTTTTCGGCGGCTCTGGCCACCGACTCGCTGCTCCGTTTCATGGGCGACCTGAAAGGCATCCGCCTGCCACGACTGGAATACGGGCCTTTCAACGAAAGCACATTGCAAAAGACCTTGGATGGCGACTATGACATTGAGATTCTCGCCAACTTGATGCGCCCGATCCAACACCAAGACGACAGGCTCTTTGATGCCCAAGTGACCGCCGTTTGCGATTCGGCAACCACCAAGCCAACCGTGCTTTTCGTTGGCACCTCCTTCCTAATGCGCATGTATTATTTCGTACCTTTCGATGCCGTGTTCTCCAATTCCGAGTATTGGTACTACAACTCGACGTCCTATTACGATTACAAAGACATGAACTACGCCAGCATGGGCAGGGTGGCCGATTATGACCTGCTTGAAAAATTGCTGGAAACCGATTATATTGTGTGGTTTGCCGAGGGCGACCAATGGTGCAAGGCGAGTTTCGGATTCGTGGAGTCGGCGCTGGTGAAAATGTGCATCGACGACAAGCGAGAGGCCGAGGTGCGCCAGCACCTGATAGATAGTTTGGCCAAGGATGAGGCCACTTTGGAGAAATACAAGGATGTCAAGGACTTGACCCCAAAACTTTGGACGAAAGCCAGCAACCTGATCAGGAGTAACCCAGAGAAGTATTTCCCCGAACTGGCTGGCGACAGCATCCCCACGTCAAGGAACTCTCGCATTCCTGAAGTCTTGGCCATCCGCGACATCAAGAAGGATTCGGCTTGGATGTTCAACATGCGGTGCCAAACGGTCATACGAAACACCTCATTGGAAAACATCCTGAAAATGGAGGCACAAAACGTGCTGAACGGCAGGCCATTGCTGCGCGACGAACCCGAAGCATCGTCGCGAGCCAACTATGTGGAAAGCCTTGTGAGAGACATGGTTGAACTCATCCGCACCGTCCCTGACATGATGGAACAAATCAGAATAAAAGCCGAAACCAACGGCATGACCTTCGAGGAACAATTGCACGCCGATGCCGCTTGGATTATCAACAACAAGATTGAGCAAGGCGAAATCGTGTTCTGATCAATACCTGACAATGCGTTGGGTGGAGCCGTTCACTTTCATAACATAAACTCCAGGAGCCAGAATCGGTTGGATGGTGGTTTCAAAGAATTCTTCCCTCACCATATAGGTTTGTGAAAACACCCTGCGACCCAACAAATCGTAGATGTCAATATCAATTTGCCCCGAACCATACGGCTTGAGACGCAAATGCAACTCACCCGTTGAAGGATTGGGATAGCATTGCAGAACGACCTCTTCTTGTTTTGGAAGTGACGATAGATTGTGTAGCTCCGTAGAATAATATTGGTGACGTATGCGAAGAAACTCGTCGGCTTTGTCCATATCCGCAAGCCATCTGTCTCGACTTATTGGGAAACCGAAGCGATACGACTGTGCATCTATCTCTCCCTCAACAGTTTGACCATATTGCTCCAACACTGGTTTCATAAAATCATAACCGAGAAATGTTTCGCTAAGTTGGTAATATCTATCGCAAAAAGCATCAAGAAACGACTGGTTTTCCATAAAACGCTGGAATACCAAACTGCTTAGGTCTTGGTTGAGGGAATATTCAATCGCTTGATATTCAGGCCGTGTGAAGCAGCCGTCTCCGTCATAGAAAATCCATCGGAAAGGTGTTCCCGTTTCGGCTTGCCAAAACATCACATTGTTGGCAGGCCAGTCGAGGTTGGCCGAAAAGGTCTCGAAAAGCATGTAGTCGATAAAATTGTGTACATCGATGTGGGAATAGGCGAAGGCCGAATCTTCGGGCTGGGTAAGGTCGGCGGTCATCATCCAATTGAGGATTTCTCTCCATTCCGAAGGGTCGCCATAATGGGGAACGCCCCAATATTTAATCATGTTCACTTTCTCAAGGTCAACATTGAAATGGTCTTCCAAATAGCGCTCGTCATTCGATTCCTCAAGAGTGTAAATGCCCCAATATTCGCCGTTGATGAAGACCACCGTTTGGCGCACAGCCATCACCTCAATGTCAAGTTGGTCAGCAATACGGTTCGACAAGTATTCCTGACCTCCAGTTTGTAGCCAGTTGCTGCAACGGAAAGGATGCAGCTTGAGGTGCTTGAACTTTTCGACGGACGTGGTTTCGAAAAAGCGGTGCGAGAAGCGTTTTTTGCCGTATTCCTCACGGGCATAAAGTTTCATGCCTTTTTGCTGGAACCATCGTGAGGCACCACCGTGGGTTCTCATTCCGCACTCTTGGTTGATACCTTGGTTGTCAGGTTCGTAGAACTCCAAATTGATCAATCGTTCCCATTCCCGGCCTCTCATGGTGTAATTGCCAGTAGCGGTGGAATCGGTATAGTCATAATGGACACCAGGAACAAAAATGCCTGTCTCATAATCGAATAAGGCTAACGAGTCGGCTGCAATGGAAAGCACTGGCAGGCCGTGCAAATCGCAACCCAAAGCACGAATGAAATAACTTTGTGTGGTTACAGGACCGATGCAACTGTCGTTTTCGTCGAACACGGCGGCACGGATGACGATGCAATGTTGGATGCTGTCGGGAAGGTAGAAAACTGAAGGGATGGTGTTATTAATGGTGTAAATATTTGATTCAGAATACATTTCTTCGTCCAAGACCAAAGGCTCAACGTATTGCCGCGATTGCGACGTGGGTCGGTTGCCATTGGTTGTGTAGCGGATATGGCCTTGCGGGTAAGTGCTGAACATCTCCAGTTCAAAGGTTTCCTCATAAAAGCCGCCATTGGCCGAAAAGAGGACCTTCCAGTCTTGGGCCGCTGCCGAAAGCGAGGCGAAGCATAACAATATGGCGAACAGGAGTCTTTTCATATTCCGCCGCAAAAATAGCAAAAATCAATCATTTTCGCCCATGTTGGTTTGATTTCCTTCGTTTTCGATGAGCCACTTGGCATCGAGTTCAAGCATTTCCTCAAGCGTAACGCCCTTGCTTTCAGCCTTTTCTTGAATCATTTCCATCAGTTCAGGCTTGGCCTCCATCTCGTTCATCTTCAACGCGACTTTCACCTTTTCGGGATCCCTGATGGCAGCCAAAGCATCTTCAACAAAGCCATTCGTTCCACGAACCCATTGGTAACCAACGGAATAAACAATCACAAAATCCACGTTGAGTATGCTCCTCAACCGATTAATTTCGTTGATTTGAAAGGTTTTCTTGTCGAAGCTTTTGAAGACCTTGTCGTAATAGAACCAGTTCTCGTAATAGGAAACCAATTCCCTGATGGGCATCAGGCACTCGAAAGCGAAGATAAACGAGTCGCCGACAAAAAGCACCCTCGGTTTGCGCGTGGTGCTGTCGGCCTCCACACTGACGTGCGCGGTGTAGTTGGGTGTGTCGTTCCTGACCTTGAACAAGAGGTTGAGCGTGGCCTCGTCGTCTTGCCGGCCTTCGTATTTTTTTGCGGTGATGCTGTCGATTCTCAGCGTCGGGATGTTGAAAGGGCAAAGGCTGTCCATTAACCGGAACAGGGAATCATAGCCGTAAGCCGACGAGAATGTCCAATGCGTGTCCATCGGCATGAACAACAGACGCGATGATGTGTCGGAAATCGATGCGAACCAACTCGTCATGTCGATGTTGGGAAAGCCCGTTTCCTTGAATCTTTTTGAAAAGTATTGTGACGGGTTGGTAGTCAACGATTTGAGTTGATTGTCAATCGGAGGAAGGTGTTCCGGATAAACGAAAGCCTTGTCAGGAGCAATGAAAGTGAGTAGTTCAATGTCGTGGTCACGTTTCAGAATATCGCGTAGTTCATTCATCATATCCACTTGATGATTGACATATTCCATGAGCTTTTCGTCTGATTCGAAAAACTTGGCCGCTTCCTGTCCGTAATAGTCAAGCACACCCGGGCGGTAATACATCCAATGGTCTTTGCCGGGAAAGAAGAATTCGTTGCAAGAGACCTTCCAGAGGGAATAGCGGAATTGGTTGTAAGTGCGGATTCCCAACTCTCTGAAAGCGAAATTCTCCCGCAGGTGGCGTTCCGCTTGACCTTGAAAGTCGCCGCTTTTATAGCTTTGCATGGTCAACACGGGCTTGGGTGCATCCTTAGGGTCGTTCTTTAACGTCCAGATGTCAAGGCTAAACGGCTGCCATTCGGTTTGCACCCAAAGCAGCAGCAGAAAAGCCATGCTCAGCGTCCAAAGGATATGTTTCACCCATTTGTTCATTTAGGAATCCGTTGTTCGTGCCGCAAAAATAGCAAAAATCGGCCATTGGATGTCCCAACGGCCGATTTTTTCGTTTTTGTCATTTGCGGCTGCCGTGGTACGACAGCCCTACAAACCTATTTAGATTTCCTCTTCCTCCACACGCAGCGGCTGAGGCTCGCTCTTGCGGATGTCGAGTTCGTCGATCAGGTTGGTGGCGCCGGCGTACTTATCGATGATGAAGAGCACGTAGCGCACGTCCACGTTGATGGTGCGTTGCAGTTTCGGCTCAAAGTTGACGTCGCCGCTCATGGCTTCCCAGTTGCCATCGAAAGCGAGACCGATGAGTTCGCCCTTGCCGTTCATGATGGGGCTGCCGGAGTTGCCGCCGGTGATGTCGTTGGTCGAAAGGAAGCACACAACGAGTTCGCCGTTATCGTCGGCATACACGCCGAAGTCTCTCTTCTCGATGAGGTCGATGAGGCGCTTGGGAGCGTCAAACTCATAGTCGCCAGGCACATACTTTTCAAGGATACCGTTGGCGGTGCAGATGTAGTCGTAATGCACGGCATCAGCTGGCATATAGTCCTGAACAGAACCATAGCTCATTCTCATCGTCGAGTTGGCATCGGGATAGAGGCTCTTGCCGGGTTGGGTGGCGGCGTAATACTCACGCAGACCCTTCACGAAGATATGGTCGTTCTCGCTCACGGCTTGCATGGCACCACGATAGTCGGCCATGTGGTTCATAATGACATCCATCATCGAAGTGTTCATAATGTAAGCGTAATCCTTGCCGATTTTCTTCGGGTTGGGCTTGGCCAAGAAAGCCTTGATGCTTTCGGGCGTGGCGAAGATGGAGTTGGTATAAACATCTTCAGCAAAAGCATCAATGTCGCCCTTGAACTTCTTGTCAATGATGTTGTAGATTTCAGGGAGTTCCTCGCCCTTGAAGGCGTTTTTATAGGTCTTCAGCATCTCGGCAAAGGTCTTCTTTTCCACTTGCGGGTCGGTTTCGGCAAAGAGCTCGTCGACATTCATGCCTTGGAGCAGCGTGAGGGCCATTTCTTGGGCTTCCTTGTCCTTGCTCTGGTAAGCCTCGTAATAGGAAGCAAACTGGGCAGCGATGCCAGCGGCACCCACATTGGAAACGAAGTTGGGATAGTAGATGTACTTGGCCACTTCGCCCATGCTCTGGTAAGCTTTTCTCAAGTTCGGGAGAGCCTCCTTGTATTCGGTCTTGTTGTTGGCGTTCACCCACTTGGTGAAGTCGCGCTCCAAACCGACCTTGGCTTCGCTCACCTTGTTCTTGCGGAGCATCTTGCACTGGCCGATGAAGTTCTTCCAAGTGTTGGCGAGGCCAGCGTGGTTGTCGGCATACATCAGGTTGATGCGGTCGTCGGCCTGCATGAATTCATCCATCACTTCGAGTTGCTTGCCGAAGATGTCGATGATGGCGGGATAGAAAGTGTCCACATTGTAGTCGATGCCGTAGCTCGACATGTAACGCTCGGTGCTGCCCGGGAAGCCCCAAATCATGGTGAAGTCGTCCTTCTTCACACCGTCAAGGCTGATGGGAAGGTGGTGCTTGGGAGTCAGCGGCACATTGTCCTTGCTGTAGGCGGCGGGTTGACCGTCTTTGCCAGCATAAACGCGGAAAATCGAGAAGTCGCCAGTGTGACGAGGCCACATCCAATTGTCGGTGTCGCCACCGAACTTGCCAATCGAAGAGTTGGCCACGCCCACGAGGCGCACATCGGGGAACACTTGATAGACAAACATGTAATACTCGTTGCCTTCAAAGAAGCCCTTGATGACGGGGTTGTACTTGCCATCTTCCGAAGCGGCAGTTTCCAACTCCTTGATTTTCTTGCGGATGGCGGCCTGCTGGTCTTGATAGTCCATATCGTCTTTCACCTCGGCAAGAATGACTTTCGTCACGTCTTCCATGCGGACAAGGAAGCTGGCGGTCATTTCGGGAGCGGGCAGTTCTTCGCCGTAGTTCTTGGCCCAAAAGCCGTCTTTCAGGTAGTCGTGCTCTGTTGAGCTGAGCTTTTGGATGGCACCGTAGCCGCAGTGGTGGTTGGTGAACATCAAGCCTTTGCTGCTCACGATTTCGCCGGTGCAGAAGAAGCCGCGCGGCATGGCATCGCTGCCGAGGCCCACGATGGCATCCTTCAAGCTGCTGTGGTTGATGCTGTAAAGCTCTTCAGGGGTCAGTTGCAGCCCCATCTTCTGCATGTCAACATAGTTCAGGCGCTCGACAAACATCGGGAGCCACATGCCTTCATCGGCATACACGCGACCCACCGAAACCATGATGGCCATCGCGATAATTCCTAATACTTTTTTCATTGAGTAGAGATTAAATTATTGTTATTCAGATAATTGTTTCTAATCAAAACAGATTTGAGCCTGCAAATTTACGAAAATTTAGGATTGAAAAGAAAGAAGATGGTGTTTTTGTGCAAATGCATAATGGGATTGCCGCAGAAAAACACCCGAAATTTTCGCTTATTTCTCCCCGAAAGCACTTTTTACCCATTTCGGGGACAAATAAAGTGGTGCTTATTTCTCCCCGAAACACCTTTTTTGTCGTTCAGGGAAAAATAAAGGGGTGTACATCTCACATTGATAACCACTTACGGATTGACTTACAACGAATATTTCGGTCAAATCCAACAGTTGGTCACGATGGACGCGCTATTTGGATGACACAATTTGTCCTACGATTCAACAAGAAACCTTATCTTTGCCGAAAATTTCCCCAAATGGAAGACAATTACCAACTCATTACGAAAACCGCCGCCGGACTTGAAGACGTGCTGGCTCGCGAAATCAAGGCCTTGGGTGCCAAAAACGTGCGCTGTATGCACCGCGCCGTCATTTGCGAAGGCAACAAGGAACTGATGTACCGCATTAATTACGAGGTGCGCACCGCGCTGAAAGTTTTGAAGCCTTTCAAAAACTTCTTCGCCAAAAATCCCGACGACCTTTATAAACAAGTAAAAGAAATCAACTGGTGCGAACTGTTCCGCACCGACCAGACCTTCTGCGTCGATGCCGTGACGAGCGGGCGGTTTTTCACCCATTCGCAATATGCCGGCCTGACGGTGAAAGATGCCATCGTCGACCAGTTCCGCGATGTGTACGGTTTCCGCCCGAATGTCAACACTTTGAATCCCGATTTGAGGATTAATTTGCACATCCGCGAGGACAAGGTGACCATCCTTTTCGACAGTTCGGGAGAATCGTTGCACCACCGTGGCTACCGCAAGCAGGTCGACAAAGCCCCTATGAATGAGGTGCTTGCCGCCGGCCTCATCCAACTTTCGGGCTTCCGCCGGGCTACTACCGCAAGCAGTGGGGCTTCATGAAATGGGACGACTACGATGCCGAACTGTGGCAACGCATCCGCCAAGAAGCCGATGCCAACATCTGCGACTTCGACCACGAAATCTGGGCCTCTGACCGTTCGCCGAAGGCCGTAGCCATTGCCGAAGGCAACATCAACTACGCTCACTTGCAGCACGACATCCACCTGATGAAGAAGGACATGCACGACCTCACCCCACCCGAAGGCGGCGGCATCCTTATCATCAACCCACCCTACGGCGACCGCCTCGAAGAAGACGACATCGACGAACTCTACGAGGAAATCGGCCACACGCTGAAGCATAATTTCCAAGGCTTCCAATGCTGGCTCATCACCGATGATGCTGTGGCCTTGCGCCACGTTGGCTTGAAGCCCACCGCCAAAATTCCGATTTGGAATGGACCTTTGGAGTGCCGCTTCGTGAGGTTCGATATTTTTGAAGGGTCGTTGAAGGACAAGAAGGCTCGCGAGGCAGAAGAACAAGCATGATTAGGATTCGCTTTGCGTCACTGCGAGGCGCGAAGCAGTCCAAAACAATTATTTTGGGCTATAGAGGCACTTTTTTGTGGCTTCATAGCCAAAAATAATTTCAAAACTTATCGTTTATTAAACTGATTCATCGTCCTATCCGGCCCTTGGGTGACGAAACTCTTGATGATTTCGACGGCTTCGTCGGCTTTTTGGTCAACGATAGGCTCTTCTGAAGGTTTCCATTTCCCCAAAACGAAATCAATTTGGCGGCCTCGCAGGAAATCGTCGCCGAGGCCGAAGCGAAGGCGACAGAACACGTTGGTGCCAAGTTTTTCGATGATGTCGGTCAGGCCGTTGTGGCCACCGTCGGCACCTTGTTTGCGGAGGCGCAACGTGCCCAAAGGCAAAGCAATATCGTCGTTGACGACTAACAAGTTCTCAATCGGAATCTTCTCATAGTCAAGCCAATACTTCACTGCCCGCCCACTCGCGTTCATATAGGTTGTCGGCTTGATGACCACCAAGGTTTTGCCCTTGAACTTCATCTCCGCAACCTGCGCGAGGCGGCTTGTAGTGAATGTCGCCTCCAAGTCCTTCGCCAAGCGGTCGGCAATCTTGAAGCCGATATTGTGGCGCGTCTCGTCGTATTCGGCACCAATGTTTCCCAAACAGGCAATCAGGTATTTCATTTCGGTTACTGAGTTTATCGAAGTATCTTCAAGTTCGTTTCGCTTTTCCCTTCGGAAAAACCGCGCAAAAATACTACAAAAAGATGACATTATTGGCTTTTTCTCGGCTGCCATGACAGGACTGCCCAACAACTATTAACTTCCAACTATTAACTCCTAACTAAAAAAAGCCGCCCGAAGACGGCTTTTTCCTTCGTATGTACCTAATTAATATCAAGTTATTCAGCAGCTTCCTCCTCGGTGCTGACCGAAGCGCCACGCGCCATATTGACTGCAAAGATGACGGTATAGCCAGGAGTGACAGGCGTAACATTCTCAATATTAAGGTCTTTCACCTTGATAGCCTCGTTGATGTTCACGTTGCTGATGTTCACCTTCACATAGTCTGGCAAATCCTTGATAAGGCCGCAAACCTTGACTTTCTTGATACCCAATTTGGGTTTGCCACCACGCATCACACCGGCAGCCGAGCCTTCGAGGGCAATGGGCAGCACCACTGTGATGGGCTTGTCTTCCTTCACGATGAGGAAGTCGGCGTGCAAGACCTTGTCGGTCACAGGGTGATACTGGATGTCCTGAAGGATGGTCTTATAGACCTTGCCATTGATGTCGAAATCAATGATGTAAGTCTCAGGAGTGAAAAGAATCTTGATGAAATTCTTCTCAGAAGTGGCAAAGTGAATTTGCTCCTCGCCTGAGCCGTACATGACACATGGAACCATTTCGGCCTTACGCAAAGCCTTAGTATCCTTTTTCCCTACGTTCTCGCGGAGAGAACCGCTCAATGATACAGTTTTCATTGTGTTGAATTGTTTAATTGTTTGTTGTTTAATTGTTTATTTGTTGGGGCGAACCAATGCCCGCCCTTTTCTTTCTTATTTGAATAGCGAACTGATGGACTCGTAAGATTCTATGCGATGGATAACATCGGCAAACAATTCCGCCGTACTCACCACATGGATTTTCTTCGATGCGTTGGCAGGCAACGGAATGGAATCCGTAACCACCACTTCGCTGAACACCGAATTGTCCAAGCGTTCCATCGCGGGTCCGCTGCACACGGCATGAGTGGCAAAGGCACGTACGCTCTTGGCGCCATTGTCCATCAACACCTGACCGGCCTTTACGATGGTGCCAGCCGTATCGATAATGTCATCGATGAGGATGACATTCTTATCCTTCACATCGCCGATGAGGGTCATTGAATCGACCACATTGGCGCGAGGACGATGCTTGTGACAGATGGCCAAATCGCAGCCCAAACGCTTGGCGTATGCCGAAGCGCGTTTCGAGCCACCCACGTCAGGCGAGGCAATCTGCAAGTCCTCGATTTGCAACTTTTGGATATAGTCGATAAAGAGGCTCGAAGCATAAAGAGCATCGACAGGGATGTCGAAGAAGCCTTGAATCTGGTCGGCATGAAGGTCGAGGGTAATAATGCGGTTGACTCCGGCGGCAGTCAGAAGGTTGGCCACCAACTTTGAGCCGATACTCACGCGGGGCTGGTCCTTACGGTCTTGGCGTGCCCATCCGAAATAAGGAATCACAGCGATGATTTTGTGCGCCGAAGCACGCTTGGCCGCGTCAATCATAAGTAGCAGCTCCATCAGATTATGGGTAGGCGGCATGGTTGACTGCACGATGTAAACGTGATGGCCACGGATGCTCTCGTCGTATGAGGGTTGGAATTCACCATCGGAAAAAACAACCACTGAGGATTTGCCCAATTCGAAGTCTGGATTCTGCTCTTGGCGACCATAGGCTTCCGCAATTCTTGCACCCAAGTCTTGGGTGGCTTTTCCTGCGAAAATGGAAACGTATCTGGCTGACATTTGCGATATGATTTTGAAGCTGCAAAAGTAGGCATTTTCGGGGTAAGAAAAACAAAAAAGAAGATTTTTTTCAAAACCTGTTGACAGAAAAGAAAAAATCCGTATTTTTGCAGCCGCGTTTGACGCGATAGCCCCATGCCGAAGTGGCGGAATCGGTAGACGCGTCGGTCTCAAAAACCGATGAGGTAACACTCGTGCCGGTTCGATCCCGGCCTTCGGTACCAAGAAAAACCCCTTCTAATCAATAGATTATGAGGGGTTTTCTGTTTGTCATGGTGTACTTAAAGTGTAATCACCATCAAGCCTTGCCACAACATCACCAAACGGGCGACATGGCCGAAACACAATGATGCACATTGCTACAGCAAACTCGATAATGAATCTTTGGCAAAGCCAAAAACAGAAAAAGCACTACCGTGCCGAAACACAATAGTGCCATTTTGTTTGATGAAAGCCTTTGTATGGCTATTTCTTTTAATCTTCTTTTTTACGTTTGCCTAACAGGTAAGCACCACCAAGGAAACCGAGGACGAACAATCCGCTGCCCATAGGTGCATATTGGTCGATGGTAATACCGAATTTCGGGCCTTTGTTTGCGTCATCGTCAGAACTCTCGCCCAAGCCACGAGACACCATCCCATATTTTGGACGAACCTTAGTCTTGCCGTTTCCGCTTCCATCATTGAGGAAGTCGTAAGCTTCCCAACCTTCAAAAAGGAGGCTGCCATCAAATGTGATGTTCTGGAAAGTGAAGTTTTGGGCGTTGCCGGTGTAGAACATCTCTTCGTCAAAATAGAAGAAGTTCTCACCTTCATCCTCCATGTCTGAGGAATCGTCTGCAACTTGCTCGTCTTCGTAAAAAGTTCCGTAGTTGTAGCTTGCATTTGCAGCATTTAATGATGCGGGTATCCATCCCATAAGGACGATAACAAGCAAAACCGTTAGTTTATTAATCCCTTTCATTTTTGTATTATTTTGTATTTATTTTCCATCCAGTTAATTTTACTTCTGTCATGTTTCATCTATCACTAAAGGGCAAAAGAATCCCAAATGAATCGACATGCAAAAGTATCGTTTTTTTTATTACCCCGACAATATTTTTCAATATTTTTTTCCAAAAAATTGTAAATCATTAAAAATCAAAGGAATATTTCCTTGCTTATTCATGCCTTTGAACCTAAAACCGAGTCGTCTTCGCTTGTTTTCATCCTATTTCGGTAATGTTTTGGTGATTCAATGACCGTTTTTATCTCATTTTTGATGGATTTATTACCTTATTAATAAAGTCACTCCACCGTCACCGACTTGGCCAAATTGCGGGGTTGGTCGACATTGCAGCCTCGCATCACGGCGATGTGGTAGGCCAAAATTTGCAGCGGCACGGTTGCCAACAACGGAGAATAGAGGCACTCGGTTTCGGGAATCTCGATGACATAATCGGCCATCTTGCGGGCCAAAACATCCTTCTCACTGATGACGGCGATGATTTTACCATCACGGGCCTTCACCTCTTGGATATTGCTGAGGACCTTTTCGTAAGTGCTATGGTTGGTGGCGATGAACACTACGGGCATATCCTTGTCAATCAAGGCGATGGGGCCATGTTTCATTTCGGCGGCGGGATAGCCTTCGGCATGGATGTAGGAGATTTCCTTCAACTTCAAGGCACCTTCGAGGGCGACGGGATAGTTCTGCAAACGACCGAGATACAGCATGTTACGCACATCCTTGTATTTCTCCGCAATGTCCTTCACATGACCGCTATGGTCGAGAGTCCACTGGATTTTTTCGGGGATGCGGTCGAGTTCCTGAATGAATTCGAGGCGTTCCTCGTCCTTCATCGAACCTTTCAGTTCGGCGAGGCGCAAAGCGAGCATGGCCATCACCGTCACTTGCGAAGTGAACGCCTTGGTAGAAGCCACACCGATTTCAGGGCCAGCGTGAGTGTAAATACCTGCATCAGTGGCTCTTGAGATGGAGGAGCCGATGACGTTGCAGATGCCCAACACAATCGCGCCCTTCTCTTTGGCCAACTGAATGGCAGCCAAGGTGTCGGCTGTTTCGCCCGACTGCGACACGGCAATCACCACATCATGCGGCGTGACCACAGGGTCGCGGTAACGGAACTCAGAGGCATATTCCACCTTCACGCGGATTTTGGCCAACTTCTCAATGAGATAACTGCCCACCAAACTGGCGTGCCACGAGGTGCCGCAAGCCACGAAAACGATGTTGTCGGCATAAAGCAACTGCTTCTCGTACTTGAGGATGCCACCCAACCGCACCGTATTGGCTTCGGGATGCAAACGGCCACGCATGGTGTCGCGCACGATGGTCGGCTGCTCGTAGATTTCCTTCATCATAAAGTGATCGAAACCAGCCTTCTCGATGCTGTCGAGGTTCATTTTCAGTTCCTGAACGTATGGCATGGCCTCCACATCCTGAATGGTCTTGATGTGCAGTTCCTCACCCAATTTGATGCGCACAACTTGCTCATCCTCAAGGTAAACCACTTTTTGGGTGCGACCCACAATCGGGGTGGCATCCGAAGCAATGTAATACTCGTCTTCGCCAATGCCGATGACCATCGGGCTACCCTTTCGGGCGGCAATTAATTGGTCGGGATGGCCTTTTTCCACAATGGCGATGGCGTATGCACCCACCACGTGGTTCAGGGCGATGCGCACGGCTTCAAACAAGTCGACATGCTCGCTTTGTTGCACATCCTCGATGAGGTTGGTCAGCACTTCCGTGTCGGTCGACGAAAGGAAAGTGAAGCCGCGCTTCTCCAATTCCTTGCGCAGGCTCAGGTAGTTTTCAATAATGCCGTTGTGAATTAATGCCAAATTGCCCGACTGCGAGCGGTGCGGGTGGGCATTCACCTGATTGGGTTCGCCGTGGGTGGCCCAACGGGTATGCGCAATGCCAATGTGCCCACTGACATCCTTTGAAGAAGCAAAGGCCTCCAAGTCGGAGACCTTGCCTTTTGCCTTGTAAACATTCAGTTCGTTAGCCTCGTTGAGCAGTGCCACACCGGCGCTGTCGTAGCCACGATATTCGAGGCGCTTCAAGCCCTCGATGAGGATGGGATAGGCCTCTTGACGGCCTACATAAGCAACTATTCCACACATATTTAACCTTGTTTAAAAAGGCGCAAAAATATGTGTTTGGAAAAAACGATGCAAGAAATTTTTGATTTTTTTCAAGTCGGCGTTTTCGACAGGCTCAAAGGCCCTTGGTCCCTGAGCCTGTCGAAAGGCCTGCATTAATTAAAGAGGTCTTTCACATCGGGTGCTTGTTGGGCAGCCTCCGAAGCCTCGAAGTAAGGTTTCTTGTCGAAACCGAACATGCCGGCGATAATGTTGCCAGGGAAACGACGCACCGCCGTATTATAAACACGGGCGGTTTCGTTGAACTGCTTTCTCGCGTTGGCGATGGCGTTTTCGCAACTCTCCAACTGCGACTGCAAATCCAAATAATTCTGGTTAGCCTTCAGGTCGGGATACTGCTCCACCGTCACCAACAGGCGCGACAATGCACCCGACATTTGGTCTTGCGCGGCTTGGAAAGCCTTCATGTTTTCCTCGGTCAGGTTGTTGGCGTCGAGGGTTACCGAAGTAGCCTTGGCCCTTGCTTCAACCACGGCGGTCAAAGTGCCGGCTTCATACTCGGCATAGTTTTTCACCGTGGCGACGAGGTTCGGGATAAGGTCAGCACGCTTTTGGTAAGCCGTTTGCACATTACCGACAGCCGTTTCAACGCCTTCTTGCTTGGAAACCAGTCCGTTGTAAACGCCAACGCCCCAAATGACAAGCACTGCCACGAGTGCAAGAATGATAATTAATCCTTTTTTCATAATGTTTCGATTTTGATGATACAATAATAGATTCGTTGCGATGTTTAAACAGAGTGCAAAGGTAAACATTTTTTTTCGTACTTTTGCGATTTATACTCACTTACTAAACTCATTTTATCAAATGACTGAAAATCAACAGAAAAACGATATCAAAAGCATTGACGGACAATTACTGAACCGTGGATGCACCCTTGGAACGACATACAATACAGGACAGAAAGTGCTTTCGTGCGGACGTTGCAAACTGAGCCAGTTCGATTGGTTGAAAGACTATGAAAACCAAGAGATTAAGGGAAATGTTTGCTTGGCTGAGGTGCGTTTCAAGAACGACCGCAAAGACTATTTCACCTATCCCGAAGACCTCGAATTGGAAGTGGGCGAATTTGTCGCCGTCGAGACAGCCATCGGGCACGACATCGGCATTGTGACTTTGTTGGGCGAAATCGTGAAACGCCAGATGAAACGCAAGAAATTCCGCACGCCTTTTGCCGAAATGAAGAAAATCTACCGCCGCGCCAGAATCAACGATGTGGAGAAGTTTCTTTCTGCCATCAAATTGGAAGACAGCACTTTGGCTCGCACCCGCACCATCATCGACAATCTCGGTTTGGAAATGAAACTCAATGATGTTGAATATCAGGGCGACAAGACTAAGGCCATTTTCTACTACACCGCCGACGGGCGCGTCGACTTCCGCGAACTCATCAAGAAATTGGCTGAAGAGTTCCACATCAGAATTGAGATGCGACAGATTGGCGTAAGGCAAGAGTCGGCCAAATTGGGCGGCTTAGGCTCATGCGGTCGCGAGTTGTGTTGTGCCTCGTGGATTAGTGATTTCCAGTCGGTTACCACCAATGTAGCCCGTATTCAGCAACTTTCCCCGAACCCCCAAAAACTTGCCGGACAGTGCGGCAAACTGAAATGCTGCCTCAATTTTGAATATGAGGCCTACGTGGAGGCTTTGAAGTCATTCTCCGACCCGAACATTGTGCTGCATTTCGAGAGCGGCGACGCGATTCACCAAAAAAACGACGTGTTCAAGGGCATCATGTGGTATTCCTACACCACCGACAAGAGCAACATCATGGCCATCCCCGTCGACAAGGTGAGAGAAATCATCGCCTTGAACAAGAAAGGACAGAAACCCAAGAAATTGGAGGACTTTGCCGTGACGAAGGAAGCCCACACCAACACCAACGAAGGCTACGGCGAGGCCGACTTGAAGAAGATGAGCGACTAATCATGAAGAATGCAATATATTGGATCATAGGAGTTTGCATTGTTTTGTCTTGCGCAAGATGCAGTAGCAGCAACTTCAGCAAGCGCACCGTCATTCCTGATGCCGAATGGGCACAGGAAAACCGCGTGGCTTTTGACGTGCCCATCGACGACACTCTCAGCGGCTATGTTTTCGGCATTGGGCTGCGCCATTTGGAGAACTACCGCTACAGCAACCTCTTTGTGTTCCTCCACACCCGAATGCCCAACGGCAACATCACGCACGACACAATAGAATGTACTTTGGCCACGCCCGAAGGCCGCTGGATCGGGAAAAGCAGTGGCAGCATGAGGGATTTGGTCGTGCCGCTCAACGAAAACCTGCGTTTCCCATTGACGGGAAACTACCATTTCGAAATCGAGCAAGCCATGCGCGAACCCGTGCTGAAGGGCATCTCAGACATTGGTTTATACATTGAAAAACAATGATTTATGAACAACGATAAAAAGAAAAAAGCGAAGCCAAAGCAGGGCAAATCAAACGCCATCAGGAACCTGTGGATTATTTTTGGAGTGCTGCTCCTGATTGTCGTTTTGTTCTTCTTCTGCGTCGCGAAAGGCGTGTTCGGCACCATGCCCACCTTCGAGGAATTGGAAAACCCGCGCACCAATTTGGCCACCGAAATCATCTCCGCCGACGGCAAGATTTTGGGTACCTATTATATTGAGAACCGCTCCAATGTGCGCTATGCCGAACTGTCGCACTACATGCCTGAAGCCCTCATCAGCATTGAGGATGAGCGCTTTACGGAACATTCCGGCATCGACCAGAAAGCCCTGTTCCGCGTGGCCTTCGGTGTTTTGACCGGAAACAAGAAAGGTGGCGGCTCGACCATCACGCAACAATTGGCGAAAAACCTTTTCCCTCGTGGCGAGAACCTCAGCACCAGCAAACTTGTTTTGCGCAAGTTCCAAGAGTGGATTACGGCCACCAAATTGGAGCACAACTATTCCAAAGAGGAAATCATTGCAATGTACCTGAACACCGTGTTTTTCGGGCATAACGCCTTCGGTATCAGGGCGGCAGCCAGCACTTTTTTCGACAAGAAGCCCAAAGACATGAACATCGAGGAATGTGCATTGATGGCCGGTGTGGTGAACGCCCCCACCCTTTTCAGTCCTGTGCGCAACCCGGAACGCTCGTTGGGAAGGCGCAATCTCGTCCTCCGAAAAATGGCCGACAATGGTTTCATCACCCAAGCCGAATGTGACTCTATCTCGTTGATTCCCATCGATATGTCGCATTTCAGCATCAAGGACCACAACAGCGGACAGGCCACTTATTTCCGCGAGTTTTTGAGAGGCGAACTCAACGAATGGGCCAAAAACACAACCCGCGCCGACGGTCAGCCTTACAATATCTATCGCGACGGCTTGCGCATCTACACCACCATCGACTCACGAATGCAACATTACGCCGAGGAAGCCGTCAAAGAGTTCATGGGCAATGAGTTGCAGCCCATGTTCTACAAGCATTGGAAGGGGCAGAAAAACGCGCCGTTCTCCAACGTGACCGCCAACGAAATCGACCATATCCTTGAAACATCGATGAAGCGCACCGAACGTTACCGCAACCTCAAGAACGCAGGCGTGCCGATGGATACCATCAAAACCATCTTCGACCGTCCCGTTCCAATGACCGTCTTTTCTTGGAAAGGCCCCATCGATACGGTCATGTCGCCGATGGATTCCATCAGATATTACAAGTGGTTCCTGCAAACCAGCCTCATTTCCATCGAGTCGCACACTGGCCATGTGAAGGCTTACGTCGGCGGCTTGGACTATCGTTTCTTCAAGTACGACCATGTCACGCAGGCACGCCGTCAGGTCGGTTCCACTTTCAAGCCGTTCCTTTATTCCTTGGCCATGCAGGAAGGCGAATACACGCCCTGCACCCGCATCCCCAATATCCAATACAACATCAAATTGGAGGACGGAAACGTTTGGTCGCCAGGCAATTCGGGCGGTCATGTGGGCGAGGAAATCACGCTGAAATACGCTTTGGCACAGTCCAACAACTGGATTTCGGCCTACCTGATGAACCAGTTTGGGCCTAATGCCGTCATTGCGCAAGCCCGCCGCATGGGTGTGGAGTCGCCCATCGACCCCGTTCCCGCTATCTGCTTGGGTGTCTGCGACTTGAAGTTGATTGAGATGGTCGGAGCCATGAGCACTTTCGCCAACCAAGGCGTTTACATCAAACCCATGTTCATCACCCGCATCGAGGACAAGAACGGCAATGTCATCCAACGCTTCAGTCCCGAGGAATCGGAGGCCATGAGCGAACTGACCGCCTACAAGATGGTGGAACTGATGAAGGGCGTGGTGCAAAGCGGCACGGGCATCCGCTTGCGCTCGACCTACGGATTGAGCAACCCCATAGCGGGCAAAACCGGCACAACCCAAAAGCAAAGCGACGGCTATTTCATGGGCATTACCCCCGACCTGACTACGGGCGTTTGGGTGGGCGCCGAAGACCGTAGCGTGCATTTCCGCTCCACCCAATTGGGCCAAGGTTCGCATACCGCCTTGCCTATTTGGGCACTATACATGAAAAAGGTTTACGCCGACAAGAGCCTGAATATCAGCAAGGGCGACTTCACGAAGCCCAACATCCCCGGCGTTGACCTGAACTTCGATTGCGACCGCTACGAAAAGGTGGAAGCCATCGAATACATTGACGAGTTTTAAACTTTGGGCCGCTGAGCCTGTCGAAGCCCCCAATAACAGCATTTGATATGACCTCGAATTTCGTTGATTATGTGAAGATTTTCTGCCGCTCGGGCAAGGGCGGTGCAGGTTCGCTGCACTTCCGCCGCGAGAAATACATCCCGAAAGGCGGTCCCGACGGCGGCGACGGCGGTCGCGGCGGCAATGTGATTTTGCGCGGCAACGCCCAACTTTGGACCTTGCTCCACCTGCGCTACACCAAGCATGTGTTCGCCAACGACGGTGTGCCCGGAGGCCGAAACCAACTCACGGGCGCGGCTGGCGATGATGCCTACATCGATGTGCCGTTGGGCACGGTGGCCTATCGCGCCGAAGACCACACGATGCTTGGAGAAATCACAGAAGACGGACAACAGGTCGTGCTACTCAAGGGCGGACGCGGCGGCAAGGGCAACGCCTTTTTCAAGACGGCCACCCTGCAAGCCCCAAAATTCGCCCAACCCGGCGAGCCGAACCAAGAGGAATGGATTACGCTGGAACTCAAACTGCTGGCCGATGTGGGTTTGGTCGGTTTCCCCAATGCAGGAAAATCCACATTGCTATCGGTCGTCTCAGCGGCTAAGCCTGAGATTGCTGATTATCCCTTCACCACCTTGGTGCCTAATCTTGGCATTGTCAGTTATCGTGAGCATGGGAGTTTCGTCATGGCCGACATTCCTGGCATCATCGAAGGTGCTGCGGAAGGCAAAGGTTTGGGAATTAGGTTTTTGCGCCATATTGAAAGAAACTCGACCTTGTTGTTCATGGTGCCCGCCAACACCGATGACGTGAAAAAGGAATACGACATCCTCCTCAACGAACTGAAGAAATACAACCCCGAACTGATGGACAAAGACCGCATTTTGGCCATCACGAAGTGCGATTTGGTTGATGACGACACCATCAAGGAAATCAAGAAACACTTGCCCAAGAAGGTGCCTCATGTTTTCATCAGTTCAGTTGCTAATCTAGGCATTAACGAACTGAAGGACTTGATTTGGCTAACGTTGAACAAAAGCGAGGAAGAAGATTGGTAAACGCAACAACCTATGGGAACCCTCTCCACCATCGACACCGACCTTTTCCTTTACCTCAACAACCTTCATGTTGAGTGGATGGATAAGATTATGATCCTCATCACCAACATGGGGATTTGGTTTCCGCTATACCTATTATTAATATATTGGACGGCGAAACAGTTCGGCAAACGTTGCTGGTGGGTCTTTTTGGCCGTGGGCGTGGTGGTGCTTTGCTCCGACCAACTTTCATCCCATGTCTTCAAACCCGTTTTTCAGCGTTTAAGGCCTTGCTATAACCCTGATTTACAGGATTTAATCCATCTCCCAAAAGGTTTGGCGGGCGGACGATACGGCTTCACCTCGTCACATGCTGCCAACACCTTTGCTGTCGCGGCCTTTCTCACGCCTGTTTTGCGCAATTATCGCCCTTGGCTTGGGATTGTGCTGTATTTGTGGGCCTTCATTTCGAGTTACAGCCGCATTTATTTGGGTTTACACTACCCGGGCGACATTCTCTGCGGTGCCATTTTAGGCATTTTAGTTGGGCTGATTCTTTGGAAAGTGTTCCAACAAATTATCATCGGAAAAGTCTGGAAATCAGAATAATTTGCCAGGTGTAGGCGTGGCTTCCTTATCATAAAACACCACTTTGATGACGGCTTTCGGCTCGATGCCGCACAACGAGGCCAGTTTGGCCTTGTTCAAGGCGAGTTCAAGATAGCCGTGTGTGCCGAAAATGGCTACCAAATCCACCACATCGACATCGAGATAGCTGTCTGAAATCTCATCCACCGTATAAAGGTCGCCTTTCACCATAATGGTGAAATCGCGGCCACGACGTTCATGCTCAAAGAGTTCGCGTGAAATGTTGGTTATCAGGTTGTCGTAGGAATCGATGTGCATCACCACGCCCTCGATAGTATTGTCGCGGGCCACGGCGCAGAAAGCCCCGCCCGGATTCAGTTTCAATCGAGGTTCGCCGATGCTCGAAAGTGGTTCGCCATTGGCAATCATCACAGCCACTTTCGCGAAACGGTCGCGTGTGGCAAATGTAAAGAAATCAGAATCTTGGATTACATCAATGCAATAGGCTTCCTCAAATTTCCCGTCGAGGATATGACTGAAAATGCCGTTGTCGGTCGAGATGAAATATTGCCCCTCGGCCTTCACCACCACATGCGGACATTCCATCGACTCAATCGTGTCGACCGCGATGATGTGAATCGTCCCGGGAGGGAAACAACGGAAGCAATTCTTGAGCGTGAAGCCCGCCTGCGCCACATTGAACGGCTCTATCTCGTGCGTCACATCAACAATGGTTGCGGTCGGCAGCATGGACAAAATAGTGCCCTTTACCGCCGCTGCGTAATAATCCTTTTTTCCCCAATCGCTTGTTAATGTGATAATTGCCATCGATTTCCTTCGCTTCGTCAAAGATTTTGCAAAGGTATAGCATTTATGCCAAATCCAAGATAGGTTTTTGAAAAAAATCTTCGTTTTTTGCAATCTGTCATTGCAAGAAACGAAACAACTGAAAAATAGACTATCTTTGCGGCTAAATAAAACGACATACTTCGATAAACCCAGCAAACATGGCAGAGCAGATTCTTCAGATAGAAAACGTTGACCCTAAGGAACTTCACGGCCCAAACGACAAGTATTTGGAATTAGTGAAAAGCATGTTTCCCAAGTTGAAACTCATCGCGCGTGGCGACTTTTTGAAGGTGATTGGCGACGATGAGGAAATCGAGTATTTCACCAACCGCTACGAAACTTTGATGGTGCAATTGGAGCGTTTCGGGAAACTTACGGCACAAACCGTGGAAGACGTGATGATGGCAAGCACCGACACTGAGTTGCAACAGAAGATGTCGGAGAGTGATGTGCTGGTTTTTGGGCGTAGCGGCGTGCCCATCAAGGCGATTACAGCCAACCAGAAGCGTATGGTCAGCGCATCTGAACAGAAGGATTTGGTCTTCGCCATCGGCCCTGCCGGAACGGGAAAGACCTATACCGCCGTGGCTTTGGCCGTCAGGGCATTGAAAGCCAAGCAAGTAAGGAGAATCATCTTGACCCGTCCCGCCGTCGAAGCCGACGAGCATCTCGGTTTCCTCCCCGGCGACCTGAAAGACAAGCTCGACCCGTATCTGCAACCGCTGTATGATGCCTTGCGCGATATGATACCTTCCACAAAATTAGAGGGTTATCTCGAAGACCATACGATTGAAATCGCGCCTTTGGCCTTCATGCGCGGTCGCACCTTGGACCACGCTTTTGTCATTTTGGATGAAGCACAAAACGCCACGCGCAGCCAATTGAAGATGTTCCTCACCCGCATGGGACGTTCGGCCAAGTTCATCGTCACCGGCGACATCACCCAAATCGACCTGCCGCCCAAGACGCCTTCGGGATTGCCGCAAGCGATGGAGGTTTTGAAAGACGTGCGCGGCATCGAGTTCATCTATTTGGACGACAAGGATGTGGTGCGGCACAAGTTGGTGACGGATATTATTAATGCCTATAAACGGCACCACGAAGAAGAAACAGAACAACAATCAAACGAAAACATACAATGAACGCATTAACCAGAACAGGTTTCAATTTCCCAGGCCAAACCAAGGTCTATCACGGCAAAGTCCGCGACTGTTATTTCATCAACGACGAGTATATGGTGATGGTCGCCACCGACCGCATCTCGGCTTTCGATGTCATCCTGCCCAAGGGCATTCCCTATAAAGGTCAGGTGCTCAACCAAATAGCCGCCATGTTCCTCGATGCCACCGCCGACATCGTCCCCAACTGGAAACTCGCCACACCCGATCCGATGGTCACCGTGGGCCGCCTTTGCAAACCTTTCCCGATTGAGATGATTATCCGTGGCTACCTCACGGGCAGTTCGTGGCGCACCTACAAGAGCGGTCAGCACATCATCTGCGGCGTCCAAATCCCCGACGGTATGAAGGAGCACCAACGTTTTGCCGAGCCTATCATCACCCCGACAACCAAGGCCGATGAAGGCCACGATGAAGACATCTCCCGCGAGGAAATCATCGCCAAAGGCCTCATCAGCGAGAAGGATTACACTCAAATTGAGGACATTACGAGAAAACTCTTCCAGCGCGGCACCGAAATCGCGGCCAAACAGGGCTTGATTCTCGTCGACACGAAATACGAGTTCGGCAAGATTGGCGACCAAATCGTGCTGATGGACGAAATCCACACACCCGACTCGTCGCGCTACTTCATCGCCGACCAATACGAGGAACGCTTCGCCAAGGGCGATCCGCAAGTGCAACTCTCAAAGGAATTTGTGCGTGAGTGGCTGATGGCCAACGGTTTCCAAGGCAAGGAAGGCCAACAAGTGCCCGAAATGACACCCGAATACGTCAACAGCGTTTCAGAGCGTTACATCGAACTTTACGAGAAGGTGACGGGACACAAGTTTGAGAAGGCTCCCGACTCGGAAGACCTTTTGAAGCGCATTGAAAACAATGTGTTGAATTACTTGAAGTTATGAAAAATATGCAAAAATAATGCATATTTTTCACGAAAATTCATTGTAGGGCTGTCGTGGTACGACAGCCCTACAAATTAATACGGTTATTCCACCACAATTTTCCGCGTTTCGCCACCCAATGTCACAAAATACAACCCTTGTGGCAGTTCTAATTTTTCTTTGTTCTTGATTTCCTTGGTCAGAATGGTCTGGCCGAGGGCGTTAGTGACGGTCATAGTGCCTGTGCCTTCAATGATTACAAATCCTTTGGCTGGATTGGGATAGATCTTGAAGATGCTCCTATGGTTTTCGCAAAGTTGGTCGTATGGCCTTGTGCAAAACACCGCTTCGGGACTTGTGGGAGAGGCATAATACGACCTTGTCTCTTTTTTGCGTTGCGTGAAGGTGTAAGATGTGTTCGGCGTAAGGCCTTCAAACAGAGTAGAATCTTGCCATTCACCACCGTTGATATTGTATTCGCAACCTTCTTCAATAACGAGGGTGATGCTCGTGTCGGTGTTGCTCTCCATCAGCGGGGCTTCGGGCATTGCCTGTTCTGCCTTTCGGATTGGGCCGACAAGAGGTGAAATTACGGTTCCCACACAATTCTCGGCAGTGACTTGCACGCAAATGTTCTCGTCAATGTCGTCCTCGGTCAAAGTATAAGTCTGGAAAACAGCACCTTCAATGTTAGTTGTGTCGCGTTTCCATTGGTAAGCCAATTCGCCCAAATCGGGGATGGATGGGATTGAACCCAAATCCGTTACGGCAGTCAGGGTTTGTCCAAAAACAGGTTCGCCGTCAATCTTGACCTCACCAGTCAAAGTGGGCGTGGTTACGCCGTTTAATAAGTTTTCTATTGCCCTGTATGCGTTTAGTCTTCTTCCCTCCGCTACCAAACCGTCGAGAGAAGGCAGATGGTCGGCACCGTCGAAAAGGGATTGTTTCACTGAAAGGCAGAAGTTTGCGGGGTCGCTTTTGCAGGCCTGCATCATTACCTCGGGCAGGGCGGCATACATCAACGCAATGGTTCCAGAGACTTGTGGAGTTGCCATTGAGGTTCCGGTGGAGTTGCCATAGTTGCTGTTAGGCGTTGTGGAATAGATGCTTGTGCCGGGTGCGCCAAGGTCGATGTTTTCGATGCCATAACCTGCGCTACCATATTTCACATCTTGCGAAGTGGTGTTGGTGATGCCTATCAGATAGTTGCCTGGACAGGCAGACGGCACATCGCCGACCACATCGACATTCACGTTCAAGTTGGGGCCGGCACCGCAACTCAAAATGCCGACATTGCCCATTTCGTCGTACATCGAGCACCAGATGGGATAATCATCGGGATTGCCGTAATCGACGCCAAAGGATGAATTGGTGGCCACGATGAAAGCGCCTTCCTCGCCGTTGGTTTCATTGTAGCGGGCACGCATTTCCAAAGCGTATGAATAGGCCTCCACCACGATGGATTCGTTGCTCGAACTTCCGCAAATGGACATAACTTTCACGTTCCAGTTCACGCCGCAAACGCCTTTTCCGTTGTCGCCAACCGCTCCAATGATGCCCGAAACATGGGTGCCGTGGTGGTTGGCACCGACATTTCCATTGTGGTTGTAGGCATTCCAGCCACGATAGTCATCCACATAACCGTTGCCGTCGTCATCGATGCCGTTGTTGGGGATTTCACGGGTGTTTATCCAGCAATTCAGGTCTTCGTGACCCCAATCGGCACCGCCATCGATGACGGCCACCACAATAGTGTCGCCTGTCGCCGTGACACCGCCCGTGGTGAACTCTTCCCAAGCCTGCGGCAGGCTCATAATGGCTGGTGCCCATTGTTGGCCGAAATAGGGGTCGTCGGGAATCGCCTCGCGCAGGGTGATGTTGGTATGGTTGTTCTGGATGACGCGAACATCGGGATTTTTCCAAAGTCGCTCCATCTTCACTTCTCGTGATTCAGCCTTGTCTGCTATTTCGAAAAGCCAGATATTCAGCCTTTTGGACAACATTCTTTTAGGCGAAATCCCCACATTCGATTTGGCGGAAAAAGTAGCGGCATCCACGCCTTGCTCCAACCAAATGATGAATTCGTTTTCTACGAAAGTCTCGTTTTCGGTCTTGGTGATTTGCTCTTTCCCGAAAGAAAACAAAGGCAGCAACGCCATCGCCAAAACGATTGCTGATTTGATGATTGATGGTTTCATTTGTTTATGTTTATTTGTTAGTTTGTGGGACAAAATTAGCGAAAAAAACGGAATAACAGACTTTTGTCATCAATTCTTTCCTCATTTTCTTTATGGTCGTCTTTATCCTGTCGCCCGCAGTTTTAGTTGTTAATTGATTAGGCCACAAAAATACTATCTCCATTTGTTTCAAGGAACTTTTCAAAGTAACCTATTCAGTTACAGTAACCTCATTGGTTACACTTTCCCTTGAAACTCTTCGGAAAGGTCGCGGAAAAAGTCATAATTCAATGCCTTGGAAATACGCTCAAGCAGGGCAATATCCATATTCTCCTTGCGGAAAATCCTATGGATATGCGGGCGAGCACAGCAAATGTCCTCCGCCAACTTTGTGGCCGTAACGCCCTGCTGCCGCATTACCTCTTTGATATGTTGCCCGATGTGCATAAAAAAGCGTGGAATTTGATCAACTTGTCAGCCCTAGGGTTTCCACGCCCGCTCAACTTCAAGTTATTCCACGCCAAATAATGGCGTTTCATAACGTTTTCTTGTTGAGCCATCTCTAACGAGACTATGTGGAAATTTAGGGCTAAGAATTCGTCTTCGAAATGCTATTCTAAATGATTATGTATCTGTTTTAGTTGTTCGTTTTGTTATGTTGATTGTTTTTTATATTATTGATTATTAATTGTTTAATGCTTTCAATTTGCTTCGGGCCATTCATCGTCACAACACAATTCCAAGTTGCCAAAATAAAGTGCATTTAACGGAAAACTTAAATCGGCATGTTTGCCCCAAATGAGGTTGCCATTGCGTAGCCAAAATTTCTTGAACTCCGAGATTTTCTTATACTTGTTATATTGAGGATGAGGATGTTTTTCGAAAAAACCACTGAAATCAATAGTTTGGGTGCTGCCGTCACTGAACAACAACGACAGCATCAAGCCATCCACATACTGCACATTATCAATACTAATCTGCTTCATTTCAACTTCGTTTTAATGTCAGTACATCTTACCCGTTTCTTATAGACGAAGAATGAAACCCATTTCTCCACTATCTCCTTCCAATACTTTTCAATAAACTCAATAGCTGTCCTTTCATCTTTACCCACCAATGGTTTCCCCTTATCTCTTTTCTTGATTTCAATCAACTCGCCATCCACAATTATCAAGTCAAAAATGGTCATTCGGTCTTGATGCTCTACATGAACATGGATGGGCTCGTGCTCTTGGGAAAAGAACGAGAATATGAATCCAAAATAGGTATAAATATCAGGCATGGCTATTATATTTGAGGCTTTTCCATCTGCAAAAATAGCAAAATTTCCGAAAACCCGTAGTTTTCACAGCGTTTTTTCACAAAAGCGGCACTTCAACCCAATGTCCATCCCTATAGTTGACCACACTGCGATAACCCGCTTTCTTCAAGGCTTCCTCGGCGGCGGCAAATTCGAGGGTGATTTCGCTGAAATGGTGCGCGTCGGCGGAGATGATGGCGGGAATGTGCATCTTGCAGGCCTCCTCCATCAGCCAAGGCGAGGGATAGAAGCCGTTGTAGCGTTTCTTGTAGATGCCGCGCGTGTTGATTTCCATTATCAAGCCTTTTTCGCGAATGAGGTCGAGGGTTTCTAAAGCTAACTTGCGATACCAAGGCTCATCTTCGTGGAAATAGCGGTCGCGGTTGTGCATCTTGATTTTGTCGAAATGGGCGATGATGTCAAACGACTCGTTTTCAATCATTTCGTTGGACTGTTCAAAGAATCGGCGCACGGCGCGACGGATGTCGCCATCGAAGAACTTTTGCAGGCCTTCGTCATAGACTTCCCACTTGGGACCGTCGATAAACCAGATTTCGTCGGGGTTGGCCGACTGGCCTACCAAATGCACGCCACCAATCAGATAATCAAGGTGATACTTTTCTTTGGTCACGGCGAAAGGCTCGGAAACGCCCGTGAGGTAATCGGCTTCCAAGCCGCAATACAAGTCGATTTTTCCTTTGAATTCTTCTTTCAGTTGGGCGATTTCGGCCACATAACGCGGCATATCGGCCTCCTTTACTGAGAAATTGTTGTCGAAGGGCAAAGGGCTATGCTCCGAAAAGCCCAAAGTCGTCAAGCCCTGACGGATAGCCTCTTCCACGATTTCGCGAGGCTGCGATTTGCCGTCGGAATAAACACTGTGGGTATGTAGATTGAAGTTTTGCATGATAATCATTTCTTATATAAAACCTTCCCCTCTCGGTCAATACTTTCAAGCAAATCGGGGTTTTTCAGCATGGAGAAAAGGCTCAAATCCACAAAATAAGGCAGATAGAGGTCGTCAATCCTTGCATCAAGAAGAGCCAATTGCAAATAAGTCAAAGCGTTGCCTTTCAATGTAATGTCAATGTCGGAGGCGACACGGTTTGTCCCTCGTGCACGTGAACCGTAAATGATGGCCTCTTCCACTTCGGGAATTGATGCCAATGTCGTGCGCAAGGCTTGAAGTTCCGTATCGTTAAGTCCAAATTGCATAGTGTTTAGGATTGTGAAAACAAGTCGTTTGGAATTTTGGAAACAAGATTTTCCATCGCGTCATACAGAGCAACAAAAGCCTGAAAATAAGAGGCTTTAACTCGCGATACTACTTCAACGGCTGTATCTTCATCATAGGTGTGAGAAGTGTCGTTTCTCCTCTTTATCATCTCCATCCATGTGGCACTGTCGCTAATCAAATGGTTTTCATACGCCCACCGAATGGCATCCCTTGAACCCATTATTTCCTTGTCGGTGCCTTGGTATTCGGCATACGACTTGATGAGTTTCCACGCCAATTCAAAAGTAAATTCAAAACGTTGAATCAGTCCATCCGCCTCAAAATCATTCAATTGGCGCTTGTCCATTTCGTTGACCACTTCCGCAAGACGGTTCAATGCCTTGTGATAGCTTTGCAACTTCTGTTCCCATCTTGGAATTTCGCTCATGGCTTCAAATTTTTCGGCAAATATAGGAATTTTTCTGGAATAACCCTTTTGCGGACACACGCGGTGCGTTCCTACACAGTGGAAACCACCTTGTAAACCTTATCCCCGCGCCTCACCAACGACTTCACGGGAATGGAGCAAAATTCGCCTTTCACGGTTTGATCAACCGAGCCTAAATCCACGCGGATTTCGCTCAAAGTGGCTTCATAAACGCCGGTTGTCGGACCGATAATCATGATTTGTTCGCCGAGTTTGAGGTCGTGGCTGTCCATTCGGATTTCGGCCACGCCTAATTTGCTGTAGTAGTTGGTAATCAGGCCGATATATTCCTTGGTTTGGGTGGCTTGCGAGCCGTATTGCTTCGACCACTCGAAGGTGCGCCGGCCCAAATAATAGCCGTCCCAGAAGCCACGGTTATAGACGCTCTTCAACCGTTCCATCCAAACGTCGATTTTCTCTTGAGTGAACGTGCCTTCGCGGATGGCCTTCACCGCCTCGCTATAGACCGAAACCGTCATCTTGGTATATTCCGGCGAGCGACCACGTCCTTCGATTTTCAGCACTTCGACGCCTGCGTCCAAAACTCTGTCCAAGAATGGCAAAGTGCAAAGGTCTTTGGGTGACATAATGTATTCATTGTCAAGAGCCAACTCGTAGCCTTCCTCGCGCTCGCGCACATCGTAGCCGCGACGACAGAGTTGCAAGCAAGCGCCACGGTTGGAGGAAGAATTGAACAGGTCTTGGCTGAGGTTGCACTTGCCCGAAATGGCCATGCACAAGGCACCGTGGCAAAACACCTCGATGCGCACCAAGTCGCCGTGCGGGCCACGAATCTGCTGTTTCTCAATTTGTTCGGTGATATAACGAACTTGGTCGATGTTCAGCTCGCGGGCGGTCACCATCACATCCGCGAACTGGGAATAGTAGCGCACAGCCTCAAGGTTGGTGATGTTGCATTGCGTGGACATGTGTACCTCAACGCCAATTTGCCGGGCATATTGGATGACGCTTTGGTCGGAAGCGATGATGGCCGAAATGCCGTTAGCCTTAATCGCGTCAAGCAATTGGTGCATTTCCTCCATTTCCTCGTCGTAAATCACAGTATTCACTGTGACATAGCTCTTTACGCCGTTTTCGTTGCAGGTTTCGGCCAATTGGCGCAGGTCGTCCAAGGTGAAATTCTTCGCCGAGCGCGAGCGCATGTTGAGTTTGCCGATGCCGAAATAAACGCTTCCCGCACCGGCTTGTATGGCTGCTGCCAAGGCTTCATACGAGCCAACGGGAGCCATGATTTCGATGTTTTGTTTCATCTTATACTCTTTAGGACGGCCCTTCGACAAGCTCAGGGACCTGCAAAAACGAGGTCGTTGAGCCTGTCGAAACGCCGCATTTATGAAAAAACCAGCCTGAAAATCAGACTGGTGTGACAAAGTCGGGATGACAAGATTCGAACTTGCGGCCTCTTCGTCCCGAACGAAGCGCGCTACCGGGCTGCGCTACATCCCGAACCGTTTTGCGCTGCAAAATTACACTTTTTTTCAATATGGTGTGCAAAATGTTTGTCAGTTTTTTCAACCACCTCAAAATGAAATTATGCCGAGATGTTCCAAAAGAATCTTCAAACCTATGAGAATCAGTATGATACCTCCAAATATGCCTGCCGATTTCTCGTATTTCGATCCGAACACATTTCCGATTTTCACGCCCAAGACCGAGAATATGAAGGTAGTTACACCTATTATTATTACCGCCAACCAAATATTGACCTGAATGCAAGCAAACGAAACACCCACCGCCAAAGCATCAAGGCTGGTGGCAACAGCCAAAAGAGACATGGTCTTGAAATCGAGGGAATTGCTGCTTTCGCCTTCTTCCTTTTCGCCCCAAACGGCTTCTCGAATCATGTTGGCACCTATCAAAATGAGCAAACCGAAAGCAATCCAATGCGCGTATGCATCAACAAAGCCCTCAAATTGCTCGCCCAAAAAATACCCGACGACGGGCATCAAGGCCTGAAAGAAGCCAAACCAAAGGCCACAAGTCAAGGCCATGCGCAAGGAGAATTTTCTGGTAGTCAAGCCTTTGCAGACCGACACCGAAAAAGCATCCATGGAAAGCCCCACGGCTATCAGCAACAATTCGAGGAGGTTCATTTCGCTTGGATTAACTACATTGAATGATTCGCAATTGTGGCGCAAAAATAGATTATTTTTGGCTACAATCGATAAAAACCATACTTTTGCAACCCATAAAACTAATTCAACATGAAAAAGACCTTGTTATTAATGCTCGCCCTGCTGTTGGCTGCGGGCGGATTTGCGCAAGACAAGCCAAAGAAAGCCAAGAAAGAAAAGACCTACAACGAAAAAGGCGAAATCATCAAGACGGGCTGGAACATCGGCCCGCTGCCCGTGGTGGGCTTCGACAGCGACTTGGGCTTCCAATACGGTGCCTGCGTCGACTTCTTCAACTTCGGCGATGGCACACGCTATCCGCGCTACAACTACAAGTTCAATGTGGAGGTTTCGCGCTACACGAAAGGCTCGGGCGTGTTCCGTTTCTATGCCGACATGCCTTATCTGATCAAGGATACCAAACTCTTCTTCGACCTCACTTACAACTACTCGAAGAAGTTCGAATTCTTCGGCTTCAACGGCTTCGAAGCCAGCACCTTCGACCCTTATGAAGACTTTAACAAGGATGGCTACCACTTCATCAAGCGCAACACGCTCCGTTTTGTGGGCAGTATGCAAAGGCCGTTGCGTTTCCTCCCGAACCTGAACTGGGTGGCTGGTTTGGCTTATTATAATGTGGTGACCGACCGCATCAATCTCGAAGGCTATGAGGATCAAGTGACACTCTACGAGAATTATGTGGATGCGGACATCATCAAGGAAAACGAGAAAAACGGCGGCAACATCGCCCAACTGCGCCTCGGCCTCAACTACGACAGCCGCGACCACAACAGCGACCCGTCGAAGGGCATTTATGCCGAATACACCCTCACCGGCTCTTCCGACTTTATCGATGGAAACGGCTATAACAGCTTGATACAGACTTTCATGTGGCGGCATTATGTTCCAATTTACAAGGATAAGCTGACTTTTGCCTATCGCTTGGGTGTGCAGCACAAGATTGCAGGCAACGTGCCGTGGTACATGATCAACAACATCAACACGCCTTTCTTCCAGAAGATGTACACGGAAGGTTTGGGCGGCGTGGTCACCATGCGCGGCGTGAACCGCAACGGCGTTCTTGGCGATGGCTTCGTGTTGGGCAATGCCGAACTGCGCTGGCATTTCCTTGATTTCAAGTTCATCAACCAAAACTGGCAACTGGCTTTGTCGCCCTTCTTCGATGCGGGCATGATTATCCAGCCTTTCCGCGAAAAGGAACTGAAAGAGGCTGACATTGAGAATGTTGAATTGTACAGCGGCGACAAGGAAGGCATCCATACCAGCGCGGGTCTTGGCTTCAAAATCATCATGAACCGCAACATGATTCTCGGCGTGGATGCAGGTCGCGCCCTTGACCCACGCGACGGCGAAAAGGTCAAGATTTTCGTTGGGTTCAATTATATTTTCTGAGTTGACTCCCCTCTGATTCTGTTGCATGAAAGCCGCATGGCAGATAGTATTGTTTTTCGCCTTGTTGTTTCGCCTCGCCTGTGGCAAAACAACAAGACGACATTCAATCGAAGCCTTTCAAAATGCTCAAATCGAGTATGATAGCGGAGTCGTCTGTCTTCAAAATGACAGTTTGATGGAAGCACTTCCGCATTTCTTTGCCGTGGCCAACCGTTTGGAAAGGCTGCCCGAGGACATGACGGAGGACGAGATGCTACTCACCTCGAAGGCGTATTTCCAGATGGCGAATGTTTTCAAGCCAAAGATGGAGACTAACGCTGAAATTGACGCACTGCGACAGGCTTTGCGTTATCAGACCGCCATCCCCGACACCGCTTGGATCATCAAATCAAGCCTGCAATTGGCAGATGCCTTGGAAGTCATCCAAGAAAACGATTCCGCCTCGTTTTATCTCAACCGTGTGATGCCGTTGATAGACACCGTTTCAGGCGATGCGGAGGATTATATCAGCGCCCGATTTCTGTTATCGTGTCTGTATTACGACAAGGGAGAAATCGACTCTTGTGTGATGGTGCAGAAACAAATTATCAACTTCAAGGCACGGCGCGGTATGGACACCAAAAACGATTCGATAGGCATTGGAATCAACCTGTTTTTCGCCAACCTTCACGCAGCGGCGAAATCTTATCTGCTGAAGGTGATGGAGGCCGATTTCGATGATGTGAAACGCGGAGCCGTTATGTCGCTCTTGGGGCAGATTTACGAAGAGGAAAACCAACCCGACAGTGCGGCAATGTTTCATGTTTTCAGCCCTACCTATGTGCAAGCCGAATCGGAGCGGGTGAGTGACGGGATGTTGGCCGTAAAGCAATACGAGCAGTTCAAGGCGGAACGCGATGCGCAATTGCAGGCTTTGCGGGAGGAAAAGGCCTTGCGGAAACGGATGGCCGCCTTGCTTTGGAGCGGCGTGGCCTTGGTGATGTTGGTCATCGTTGTTGCCGCAATCGTCAAGCGAAGGAGAAGGCGCAATGCTTCTTTCGCGGCGGGTTGGGCGCAGTTTGAGCAGTCGGACATTTTCGTGCGCATCCGTGAGCGGTTGGCCGCCGATGCCCCCAAGATTTCCTCGAAGAATGTGGAGGATTTTTCCCATTTGGCCTTGAGCCAAGCCGACTTTGCGGCCTTGAAGGATGCTGTGGACGTTGCGTTTGGCGGTTTCGCCACCCGTTTGGCGACACGCTACCCCGACCTCAGTCCCGCCGACCTCAACGCCTGCTGCCTTGCCCTGACGGGCTTAAGCCATGCCGAGATGGCCGTGCTGCAAGGCGTGAAATACAACTCGTTCACCAACCGCATCACGAAAATCAAGAAAACCCTTGGCACCGAAGAGAGCCTTTCGGCTTGCCTGAAAAACATGCTGAAAGAGGGCTAAAACGCCCAATTTTCGGGAAAAAGTGTCTTTTGTGCGGCAAAAATGCGCAAAATGTGTGTGAAATGTGTGTGTGATTTTTGCAAATGGCGTTGTTTTT
>CACZZO010000031.1 GCA_902785755.1 uncultured Bacteroidia bacterium
CGCCGCCGAAACCCTTTCGCTTTGAGGCCCTTACCGAATAGATTTAAAATCTCTTGAAAAAATGTCAAAAATTACTTGGATTAGAACATAGAAAGCGGGGTTCCGTTATTTCCTCAATTCCGCCGCAATCAAATCATTCAGTTTCTTAGCCGCATCAAGCAACATGCTTTCATCCGTCGGGACGGGCACAGGATGGCTGTCCAAGCGGCTCAATGTCTCCGCCGAGCAAGCCTCGCGGTCGCCTTTGATAGTGGTGTAGTCGTTCTTGAAGGTGGAGGTCACTTCGAAAGGAACGGAAAACATTGGCTCATCCGAGCAAATGCTACAACTTGAGCAGAAACAGATGATATTTCCCGAAACCTTTACACTCTTGTTTTGAGAATAGTCGGTTACCTCAACGGTTTTGCTGCCATTGGTTTCCTTGAAGGTCACCTCATCAAGTTTAACTGGGGAGATATTAACCTCCTTAACTACTGCGGCTACAGTGTACATATAGAACAGGCTTCTATCCCATTCCGTATGAAACACATTGTATGTAGGCAATTCTCCTTCATCAAAAGCGAGCACTGTTGCCTTAAACTCAGGTGACAAACGATAATCGCTCGAATTGCCATAGCCAAGAAACACTGCATCCCCAAAGCAAAGAGAAGTTCTCATTAGATACCTTGGAATATTAGGATTATCCCTGTTGGTTTTCATAAGTTGAGCAAAGTATTTATTTGCTTCCATGCCATCGTCTTTCGTTCCCGTGGCAAGCAACTGGTTGATTTTCGCCACCAAAAAACTCTCCGCCTTGTTGCGGGCGACCATCATGTCATCATCAAAGTTGAGAGGGACATAATGAATTCTATTTCTCAGAATTTCATTTTTCACCGAACTTGGGAAACAATCTAAAGCCTCACTGCGACCTTTCATGCTGCAATAACGTTGGTAAATTTCCGGCCACACATCGGGCTGACCCGAGGCTTTCAGGCCTTGAATGCGTTCATAGTCGAATCGATTGGCATTGTTGTACGATGCCGCCACCAAATTGATGCGCTTGGGATTTTTGTTGCCTTTGCAAATCTCAGGTGCAAGTCTTTGAATTACCTTATCATATTCCTTGGCGTAATAAAGTTTCTCGTTCGTGTTGCAAGCGGTGAGCATCGCGCCGAGCAACAAAATGGGAATCAGTCGGAGGTATTTCATAATGCTATAATTTTGATTTACTCTTATTTGACACGGAACTTCAGGGCCTTCGACAGGCTCAGGCACCTAAGGTCGTTGAGCCTGTCGAGACGCCGTTTTGCGCTATAAAAACTACAAATTTCGCTCCAAAATTGCACGGAGCGGAAGAAAATCTTTACTTTTGTGGGCACAAAATCGAACATCATGGAAAAAATCAAGCAACTGCAACAGGATTTCGCCGCATTCATGGAGCAAACCGACTTCAGCGGCCAACCGAAAGAACTATACGAACCTATCGCCTACACCATTTTGCAAAGCGGCAAACGCCTTCGTCCCATGCTCTGCCTCTTGGCCAACGACATGTTTGGCGGCGACGAGCAACAAGCCCTTTGGCCGGCCTTGGCTTTGGAAACCTTCCACAATTTCACCCTCATTCACGACGACATCATGGACAAGGCTCCTATGCGCCGTGGCAAGCCGACTGTTTACCAGAAATGGAACTCCGACATTGCCATCCTTTCGGGCGATGCCATGTTGGCAATGGCCTTCCAGTTTGCGCTGAAGCCCCAAAAAGGTGCCGAACTTGCGCAACAATTGGGCCGTGTGGCCATCGAGATTTGCGAGGGACAACAAATGGACCTCAATTTCGAGACCCAAAAAGCGGTGAGCATTGAGGATTATTTGGAGATGATCCGACTGAAAACCGCTGTACTGTTGGCCACCGGCTTACAGATGGGTGCCACCGTCGCAGGCGCAAAAGAGTCTGACATTCAGCATCTTTACAACTTCGGTATTTATATCGGGATGAGTTTCCAATTGCAGGACGACATCCTCGACCTTTACAGCGATGTGGCCACTTTCGGCAAGAAGCACGGCGGCGACATTGCCGACAACAAGAAAACCTACCTTTATCTGAAGGCTCTGGAATTGGCTTCCGAAAAAGACCGCAAACGCCTCGAACACCTTTTCACCCTCCGCATGGACCATGACGAAGAAGAAAAGATAGAAGAAGTGCAAGCCATTTATGACCGCCTGCATGTGAAAGAAGCCTCCGAACAAGTCATGCTCGACTACGACCGTAAGGCGTTGGCCGAACTTGATGCCATCGACTTGCCCGAGGAGCGGAAAATGCACTTAAAAACATACGCCGAACTGCTTTCTGGGCGGAAGAAATAAATTCCGTTGCCACACAAAAACCAAGGAGGCCTCCCGCTGGGGAAGCCTCCTTGTTGTTTTTCAAGAGATTGCAAACGTTATTTGTCTGTAGCGGTCTCCTTTTTCGCGGCGTCGCATTTCTTGTCGCCGTGCTTGCACTCTTTCTTGCAGTCAGCCTTCTTTCCGTCGGCGGCAACTTTCTTGCTTTCGCAGCAGTCGGCCTTTTTCTTGTCGGCGCAGGCTTTCTTGTCAGCGCAGCAGTCGGCCTTCTTTTGGTCAGCGGCAACTTTCTTGCCTTCGCAGCAGTTGTCGGCCTTTTTCTTCTCAGCGCAGGCTTTCTTGTCGGCGCAGCAATCGTCTTTCTTCTGTTTCACAGGCTCTTGCGCTACGGTGGAGGCAGCCGGTTGTTTTTCCGACTTCACGACCGTGGTTTCAGCCTTCTTGGATTTCACTTCAGCATTTTGAGCATTGGCATCTTGAATGCTCAGGGCACCGATGGCGAACATGGCCAAGGCACCGAATAAGATGGATTTCTTCATTGTAGATAGTTTTAGTTGATATTTTACAAACTCGTTTTTCTTACAATTATTGTTCCAAAATGGGGTTGTAGCGCATTTTTTTTCGTCAGCAGGGCAAAAAAAGGCAACTGTCGCCGTAACTGAGGAAGCGGAAACTATGCTCCAAAGCGAAACGGTAGCAGTCTTTCCAACGCTCGCCAATGAGCGCCGAGACCAACAACAACAAAGTGCTTTTCGGTTGGTGGAAGTTGGTAATCAGGCCGTTGATGACGCGCATTTTGTACGAAGGCGCAATCATCAAAGCGGTGCTGGCCTCAAGGCGGGTCAACCCGTATTTGTTCAAATAATCCAACACCGTTTGCAGGGCTTCGGAAGCCGACAGCGGCGCGTGGTCTTCGTAAGGAAACCACTGCTCCACATGCAAAGGGCGCAAATCCATACCTTGCTCCTTCAGCATCACGCCGAGCCAATAAAGGCTTTCCAAAGTGCGTGTGCTGGTCGTCCCGACGGGAACAATCGGCTTTCCCAAATGCTCAATCAAGTTCTGAATCAGCGACTTGCGCACAATGACCGTTTCAGAGTGCATGGCATGTTCGCCGATGGTGTCCGTTGAAACCGGTCGGAACGTGCCCGCCCCAACGTGCAAGGTAACTTCATCAAAGTCAAAGCCTTGTTCGCGCAATGCGGCAATGAGCGGCTGGGTGAAATGCAGTCCCGCCGTAGGTGCCGCCACCGAGCCATCATAACGGGCAAAAACGGTTTGGTAGCGGTCGCGGTCGTTGGGTTCGGCATCGCGGTGCAAGTAAGGCGGCAAAGGAATCTCGCCCGCAGCCTCAAGCACCGAGGCAAACGAAAGGTTTTCAGGCATCCACGAAAACTCGATTTCGGCATATTGGTCGTTTTGGGAAATTCTTTCCGCACTCAAAACTACGGACTGGCCACCTACGGTCAATTCCATCGAGAGTTTCCCTTCTTTCCAGCGTTTTGCGTTGCCTATCAAGCACTTCCAGCGCACGGGCGAAACCGCACTAAACGCTACTTGATAGTCTTTTTCCGGTTCCAAACAAAAAATCTCAATGCGCGAACCCGTCACCTTGTGAAATTGCAGCCTTGCTCGAATCACCTTGGTTTCATTGAAAACCAAAAGCGTGTCTTTCGGCAAGAAATCACCCACATATTTGAATTGCGATTCGCTTATCTTATTGTCTTTCAGTACCAAAAGTTTTGAGGCATCACGCTCAGCCAAAGGGTATTTGGCAATGCGCTCCTCTGGTAAAGGATAGTCGTATGCCTCTATGGAAATGTCTTTTACTTCGTTCATCATTGAAAATTTGTGCAAAAGTAGGGATTTATTCTCTATTTTTGCATTGTGAAAGCCTTGCTATTAAAAATAGAACTGACCCGTGAGTTCCTGCTGAAATTCCTGAAATTCGGCGTGGTAGGCTTTTCGGGCGTGTTCGTCAACTTCGGTGTCACTTACGTTTGCAAGGAATGGCTTAAGTGGAACAAATACCTGAGCAACATCTTGGGCTTCGTTGTTGCGGCCACCACCAACTACCTCCTCAACCGCATTTGGACCTTTGAAAGCAGCAACCCGCAAATCGGGATGGAGTACGCGAAATATTTCGGCATCGCCATTGTAGGTTTAGGCATCGACACGCTGACGGTCTACCTCCTCAACGGCAAACTGAAATGGAACTTCTACCTCAGCAAGGTCTTCGCCGTGGGCGCGTCCACGCTGTGGAATTTCTTTGGGAATCTGCTGTTTACGTTTGCTTAAATCCACAAGACACAAACACAAATTTGTGGTACAATTTTAAGTTTATTCCGCTACGAACACCAAAAAAAAGATTTCGTAGCGGAATAAACGTGATTTTATTCAACATTTTTGAGTTTTTTGGTATATGTTCCAAATGCTTTTTATACTTTTGCAGCGAGATAACGAAAACAAAACACCATGTGTACCATCATTGGCAGAAAACAGGAAATCGCTGAACTGAACCGCTACTACGGCAGCGGAAGAGCCGAATTTATCGCCATATATGGCCGCCGCCGTGTGGGTAAAACATTCCTAATCAACGAAGTGCTTGGCGACTATATGACTTTTCACCACACTGGACTTTCGCCTTACGACCGCAAACGGAAAGTGACCCTGAAAGATCAACTGCAAAACTTCCATTTCTCGTTGATTCGCCACGGGATGGAAAACGGCAATCCTCCCAAAAGTTGGATGGAAGCCTTTTTCATGCTCGAACAACTACTGGAACGGCAGGACAACGGTTTGCGACAAGTGGTTTTCATCGACGAACTGCCTTGGATGGACACGGCAAGGTCGGGATTCCTGACGGCGCTTGAGGCTTTCTGGAACGGATGGGGCAACACGCGCCACAACCTTTGCTTCGTGGTTTGTGGCTCGGCAACTTCGTGGATTCTCGACAACCTCATCAACAACAAAGGAGGGCTGTATGGCCGACTGACTGGCGAAATCAATCTGTCGCCCTTCACCTTGCTCGAATGTGAGGAATTTTTCAAAAGCCGACAAATCAAGATGTCGCGATACAATGTCATACAGGCCTACATGATTTTGGGAGGCATCCCCTTCTATCTCAACTATTTCAATCCATCATTCAGCCTCGCACAGAACATTGACACGCTCTTCTTCAACCCGAAGGCCAAACTCGGAGATGAGTTCGATAGGCTTTTCAATTCCGTATTCGACAACGCCGAAGGTTGCATGAAAATCATGCGGAAGTTAGGGCAACGCCATGCCGGATTCACACGCAACGAGATTGCGTCGCAAACGGGCATCAATCCCAATGGCGATTTCTCGCAAATGCTTAAGGCTTTGGTGGCCAGCGACTTCGTAACCAAATATATTCCTTTCGACACCAGCAAGCGAGAGGAACACTATAAAATCTCCGACTGCTTTTGTTGGTTTTGGCTTCATTTCAAGGAAAAAATGCAGATTACGGAAACAGAATATTGGCAGCATCATTTGAAAGAACCTGAAATCGGCAGTTGGCGGGGCATTGCTTTCGAGGAGGTTTGTATGCAACACATCCGACAAATCAAGAGTGCCTTGCAGATTGCTGGCGTGGCTTCGAGAGAATCGGCACTGATTGTCAAAGGCGACAAAGACAACGAAGGGATGCAAATCGACTTGCTGATTGACCGTGCAGACGATGTGGTGAATGTGTGTGAAATGAAATTCAGCAAAGCCGCTTTTGCCGTGACCAATGCTTACGCCAAGAAACTCGTCCAACGATTGCACGACCTCGAAACACTACATCCCAAAAAAACCTTCCACCTGACGCTGATAAGTGTCAACTCCATGCAACGCAACGAGTATTCCGACATCTTCACCTCCGCAGTCGTGGCCGAAGACTTATTCGCCTAATAAAGAACCTATTTCCCTATCACAAAAACTTTTCCAAAAAAACGAACGGCATGAGCGATTCAATGCCGTCGAAGACCATGACGGAGCCGGTGTCGCCTTGGCAGAGTACACGCAAGGCCTGTTTCGAGACATGCTCCACCTCCACCATCACCTGACGGCAAGCCCCGCAAGGGGCGACAGGCTCGCTGATGGCTTTCGTGGAGGACCAAGCCGTTATCGCCAACGCCTCAAAAGGCACACCCGGAAATTGCGCCATCGCTGCGAACATGGCTACACGCTCGGCGCACAAACCGCTGGGATAGGCCGCATTCTCGACATTGTTACCCACCACAATCTCGCCATTGGCCAAACGCACCGCCGCACCCACATGGAATTTGGAATAAGGGGCGTAGGCATTTCGCGCCGCCTCGTGCGCACGGCGCATCAATTCGGCATCCATTTCCGGAAGTTCCTCCATCGAATCGTACACCTCGTAGGGGCAAACAAACTGTTCTTTCCTCATAGTGTTTCGTTTAGTTGCCGCAAAGATAGCGATTTTCCCTTTACTTCCAAAGATTTCAGAAAAACCTACTCGGATTTCGGCGCGGCAAACAGCAAAAACGCCTCAAAAAACGCAAACAGCGACGCGCCCGCTTGGGTTTCCAAAGTGTCTTCGGGAAACATCGAGAGGAGCATGATGCAGAGGAAAACCAAATATAAATAGGTGTGGTTCCGTCGCGAGGAAAGCCAAGGAAACAACAACACAAACAGAAAGAACGCCAAACCCACCAAACCAAAAGCGACAGCGATGGCAAGATACTGATTGTGAGCGCGAAAGCGAAATTCCTCCTTCAGCGGCGACTGTATCTCATCATACGCCTGACTGAACGCCTGCGGCACATCGCCCGTGCCCACCCCAAACCACGGATGCTGCCCGATGATATGAAATGATGCCCGCGTGAACTCAATCCGTTGGGCAAGGGAACCTCCGTTGGGATTGTTGAAACGGCGGTAAAGGTTGTACTCAAACAAAGTCGAAGAAAGGCGGGCTTGGAGGCCAGGATGCTTCCAATTGTTGTAGTTGGCCACGCCCTGTTCGATGTTGCAGATGTCCTCGTCGGTCAGAGCCATAACGCCTTGGGCATCTTTGCGTAAGTCCTTGGAAGTGAGGTAACGCGCCAAGGTCGCCTCAAGGTTTTCGCCGTTGGTGGTCGTGCCCTCGAAAGGCAAATTGCTGCGTTCAGACCAAGCCTCTTGCATCTCCTTTTTGCAATAATACAGCCCCACAAATTTTCCGTCCTCCACGGGATTGTAAATTGTGTCGTGCCAATAGTCGTTGCCTTGAGCGGTTTTTTGTTCCAAAGTGCTGAAATCCACCGATTCAACCTTCAGCAAAGGCTTGATTTGGCGTTTCAAAACGACCGATGCGACCAGCAAAACCACCAAAGCGGAAGCCCCGACAGCAATGCGCCATCCCCTACCCTTTTTCCAGCGCAAAAATGCGTAAACGGCTGAAACAACGACAACTGCCGCCAAAATCACATAGCCTGACAGCGACTCGAAAATGTAGATTTGATAGACGAACCAAAGCAACAAAAAGCATTGCAGGAAACGATTTAAGCACTTCAGGACGGGCGTTTCGACAGGCTCAACGGCCCTTCGACTCTTGACGAGGTAATAGCCAATGATGGCCATGCAAAAGACGATATTGAGGCAAAAGCGGATATGGCTGATGAAATGCGAAATCTCCCTAACATCCTCATAATCATGCTTCAAGTAGATTGAAAAACTGAACAATGTGGCCACAAACACCGACAGCACATAGACAAGCATAACAAAATCGAAACGCTTTCGGTCGAGGGGGGGCATACTTGACAGGACGAAAGGCATGACCAAAATCGGCAACTTGACGCGAAGGTCCTTCATTGCATACTGGAAATCAGTGGTATAGAGAAGACCTACGAGGTGCATGAGGAAAAAAGCGACGAGGAGGACGGCGGCTTTGTTGTTGCAAAAACGGGAGAACTTGTCTTTGAATCCCCCCTGCCCCCCTTTCAAAGGGGGAAGGGATGCGTCCACAAGCCAAACCAAAACTAACCAAAACTGCGACATGCCCATCAGGAAGGGCGAGAGCGTGAGGCCGACGGCCACCATCAGCAGGCCCAAAAAGTAGGCTTGGCTCAGATAGGGTCGTATGGAGGCCTGCGAGGTCATCACTTGCCGCTCAGGATGGTGTGGTATTCGTCCTTGCCGTTGGTGTTGAGCAGGATTTCAAAGGCGCGTTTCAGGTCGGGGTCGTCTTTCAGGGAGGCAACGATGCGACCTTTTTGGAAATAATAACGGCCCACAATCTCAGAGCGCAGCAGTTCCTCAATGTCCTTGCGGTTGTTCAGCAAGTCGTTCTCCTTTTCGGCAGCGAAGTTCTTTTCCAAGAGGTCAATTTGAGGCTGAATCTTGTCCAAATAGCCTTCCTCCTTGGCCACTTTTTTCAACTTTTCAATGGCCTTCTCGCTCTCGGTGGTATAACTGAACTTCTTGTCTTTCACGAACTTCATAAAGTCCTGATAAGTGGCTTCATCAATTTGGAAACGGTCAGCGGAGTCGATGCTTTTGTGTTCGCTGTAGAACTTGTTGGCGTAGTCGAAGATGAAGTTTTTGCCGTAAAGGTAGGCTGTCACCGTGGCGTAGGGGTCGCGCTTCACCTTCACATCGGGCGTGATGCCGTGACCTTCGTAAACCGTGCGCCCGCCCATCGTCTTGAACGCCTTGCCGAGTGTGTCGGTTTTTGTCTGTGTGGTATCCTTTTTGTGCGAATAGTCGATTTCCTGAATGCAGCGACCACTGGGAATGTAATAATGCGCCACCGTGACCTTCATCTGCGTATTGTAACTCAGCGGCAAGATGTTCTGTACCAACCCTTTACCGAAAGTCCTTTGCCCGATGATGACTGCGCGGTCGTAGTCCTGCAAGGCTCCTGCCACAATCTCACTGGCCGAGGCACTGTTGCCGTCAACAAGAACGGCCACAGGAATTTCAAGGTCGACAGGCTCGTTGGTAGTCGGATGCAGGCTGTTGGCTGTGGCCGCCTTGCCACGCATCGAAACGACAGGTTTTCCCTTGGAAACGAACAAGTTAACAATGTCGACCGCCTCGTTCATCAAGCCGCCACCGTTGCCGCGCAGGTCGAGGATGAAGCCCTTCAACTCATGGTTTTTCCTCATTTCCATGAATTTCTCCTTCACCTCCTTGCCCGCGTCGCGGGTGAAGCCGCTCAGCGAAATGTAGGCCACGCCATTGTCGAACACCTTATAATAAGGTATGTTGTCGATTTTCACCTTTTCGCGCTTCAAGGTCTTCTCGATGGGTTTCTCCACGCCGTAACGCTTGATTTTCAGCGTCACTTCAGTACCGGGCTGACCCTTCAGCAAATTGCTGACTTCCTGCGTGTTCTTCTTCTTGCAGTCGACGCCGTTCACCTCAATGATGGCATCACCGGCGATGAGTCCGCTTTTCTGTGCCGGCCATCCTTCGTAAGGGTCTGAAATGCGGGTATATTCGCCATCATACTGGATGAGTGCGCCAATGCCGCCGTATTCGCCCGTGGTCATGAACTTGGCGTTCTCGATGTCGGACTCGGGGATGAAAACCGTGTAAGGGTCGAGGCCACTGAGCATGGCTTTGATGGCTGTTTCGTTGAGTTCGCCCGGGTTGATTTCATCGACATAATTCAGGTTCAACTCGCGCAAAAGGCTGTTGTAGATGTCGAGGCTCTTGGCGATTTCGAAGTTGTTCTGCTTTTCTTGGGCGACCACGCTCACGGAGAGGAGCAAGGTCAGGATTAGGGTGTTGATGTATTTCATTTTTTTGTTGTTTGTCCGTGTCTGTCTGTGCAGGGACTCACGTCGCCTGCTTACTGATGTGTCGTCCCTACGGGACTGGGTCATAGCCGCTTCCGCCCCACGGGTTGCACGAGAGGATGCGCTTGAAGGTGAGCCATCCGCCCTTGAAGAAGCCGTATTTTTCGATGGCCTCAATGCCGTAGTTGGAGCAAGTCGGCACATAGCGGCAACTTTTTCCGATCCAAGGCGAAAGCGTCACCTGATAGAGCCTAATCAAGAGAATCAGGAAGTTAGCGGGAATTTTTGCAATGCGCTTCATGCTTCTTGACAATTTCTTGGACGGCTTTCCGCGTCTTCGCCATCATTTCCTCGTAACTATGGATGACCGTAGCCGTATACACTAACGCCACATCCACCGAAATATTATCCCTTTGGCAGATTTCGTAGAGCGGCGCCTTGTTTTTGCGCCAAGCCTCACGCATCAGGCGTTTCACGCGGTTGCGCTTGAAGGCGTGATGGAAGCGTTTTTTGGACACCGAAACCAACACGCGCACCGTTACAGGGCGGCTCTCGTCTTTGCGGAACAGGAAGATGACCCGATAAGGATACACCGAAACGCCCGCGCCTTTGTCGAAAAGCGCCTGAATGTCGTTTTCCTTGCAGATACGCTCGTATTTCGGCAAACCTTCAGGGGCAACCATACCATAAAAAGGGTTTGTGTTTCAGCAACTTACTTCTTCTTGCTCTTCTTGTACTCAGCGGCCAAGAACTCCTCAATGGCCATCGTCATTGAGGGTGCGGTCTGCGTCGGGGCGCGGAAGTTGAGTTCGAAGCCAGCATCGATGATAGCCTGACAAGTGGCCTCGCCGAATCCGCCGATAGCGACTTCCTTCTGCTCGAAATCGGGGAAATTGACCTTGAGCGACTGGATACCCATCGGGCTGAAAAAGACCAACATGTCATAGTTCTCGATTTTCACCACGTCCTTCAGGTCGGCGGGCACGGTGCGGAACATCACGGCCTTGGTGAAGTTGAGTTTGGCGGCGGTGAGCAGGTCGATGGTCGAGTCGGAACTGATGTCGGAGCAGCAGTAAAGGTATTTCTCGTCCTTGTGCTTCTTCATGATGTCGATGAGATCGTTGAGAGTCTGGTTGCCGTAGAAAACCTTGCGCTTGCGGTATTGCACATAGCGTTGCAGGTAGAAGGCCGTCGATTCGTTGATGCAGAAATATTTCAACGTTTCTGGCACTGTATAGCGCATTTCCTTGGCGACGCGGAAGAAATGGTCGATGGCATTGCGGCTCGTGAGGATGATGCCAGTGTATTCGGGGAGTTTGATGTGTTCCTGTCGGAGTTCGCTCGCGGTGACATCATCAAGTTTGATGAATTTCTCAAAAGTGAAGTTGACACCATACTTTTTCATCATGTCAGCAAAAGGCGTCTTCGATATATCTGCAGGCTTGGGCTGCGACACCAGAATTGACTTAATCTTCATCTTTTTTCTCTAAAATTATATCTGTCAAAAACTACTTTTTACCCACATCCGAAGTGTATAACTCGCTAAAATACAGAACCATGACTAAAGTAGCGCAAGCCTGCGGTCACGAGCGTCGCTATGGGTGCGATTTCGAGGGCGCAAAGATACAAAAAAATATAAAACGCGGGAATTTTTGTTGAAACTCTCGTTTCCATCACCCCAAAAACCAGTCGCATAATGGCCGCCAAGCCCAATACTGCAATGCCAATCCAAATAAAATATTTTGTGGGATTGTAGAGCAACAAAAGCGTGACCGGCACCATCGCAATCAGGGTAAGGATGGACACGGAAAACTGCACGACCATCTGTCGGTCGATGGTTTCGTTGGTGTCGAAGAGCCAGTTCACGAAGCGCAAGGTCAAATGGCGGAGCAATATCCAACCCGTCATGGCCGCGCAAAGGATGCCGAACACCTTCAAATTGTTGTAAGTCAACATATCATGCGAAAGCACCACGCAACTTTTCTGCACGAAAAGCGTCATCAAAAGGATGTAGCCCAAGGTGAACGACATGCAAATAAAACTGCGCATGGGGTTCCATTCGCGCAGCAGTTGGTTGGTGTGCGCCACGCCGCCCGGAACGGAAAGCACCTGCCGGAACTGCCTCGGATACAGTTGCTTGTTGACCACGACAAGGAACAGCATCAGTCCCAAGAGCGCCAAATTCCAGCCTTGCAGGATTTCGTAACTCATGCGCGGCAAAGGATTGAGCGTGCCGTGGAAGCCCGAAGTGATGAAACTCGGCACCACGCTATCGCAGGCAATTGTATCAACAACTTGCACTGTATCAACGGATTGAGTTGCTCGTTCAAAGGCACTTTTATAGAATATGTCGGGGTACTGCGGCATGGATGGTTTTCATTTGCGGCTGCAAAAATAAATGATTATTTGCAAACCAAGGCAAAGTTTTCCTAACTTTGCGGGTCTGTTTTTTGCAATCAACAATTAAACAATAATCAATCAACAATTCAACTACAATGAATTTAATGCAAGAAATCATTGCCAACGCGCAGGCCAACCGCCAGCGCATTGTGCTCCCCGAGGGCGACGAGCCCCGCACCCTGAAAGCCGCCGACCAACTTTTGGCCGACAACGTGGCTGACATCATTCTCATCGGTCCCGCCGAGAAAATCAAGGAAATGACCGCCGAGTTTGGTCTGAAAAACATCGGCAAGGCCCGCATCATCGACCCGATGAGCAACCCTGAGCGTCAGAAATACGCCGACCTCCTCTTTGAAATCCGCAAAGCCAAAGGCATGACGCCCGAGCAGGCTTTCGACCTCGCAGGCAACTTCATGTATCTTGGCATCCTGTTAGTGAAGGCTGGTGAGGCCGACGGTCTCGTCAGCGGCGCCCGCAGCACCACCGGCGACATGCTTCGTCCTGCCCTGCAAATCATCAAGACCGTGCCTGGCGTGAGTTGCGTCAGCGGCGCCTTCACGATGTTCCTGCCCGAAGGTTGTCCTTACGGCACCGATGGCCGCATGGTCTTCGCCGACTGCGCCGTAACGCCCATGCCGACGGCTGAGCAATTGGCCGAAATCGCCATCTGCACCGCCGACACCGCCAAGGCCATCGCCAAGATCGACCCGATTACGGCTATTTTGAGCTTCTCCACCAAGGGCAGCGCGAAGCACGAAGTGGTCGACAAGGTTATCGAGGCCACGCGCATCGCCAAGGAGCGTCGTCCCGACCTCGTTTTGGACGGTGAACTGCAAGCCGATGCCGCCATTGTGCCTTCGGTGGGTTCGAGCAAGGCTCCGAACAGTCCTGTGGCTGGCAAGGCCAACACGCTTGTGTTCCCCTGCCTTGAAGTGGGCAACATTGCTTACAAACTCGTGCAACGTTTGGCTGGTGCCGAAGCCGTCGGCCCCGTGCTGCAAGGCTTGGCCAAGCCCTGCAACGACCTCAGCCGTGGCTGCTCGATTGATGATGTCTACAAATTGGTGGCCATCACCTGCAACCAAGCCATTGCTCAGAAACAGAAATAATGATTATGTATTGGGATTGCTTCGCAAGAAATCGTTCAAAAATCTCTAATAAAATCTCTCAAAATCAGATTTCTAATTGAAAGATTTTGATTTGATTTTGATAAATTTAACTACGTTGAATGCAAGCATTTCTTGGCCGCAGGCCAATCCCAAAAACAACAATTAAACAATTAAACAACCAACAATTCAACAATGAAAATATTAGTTCTCAACTGCGGCAGTTCCTCCATCAAGTACCAACTTTTGGAGATGGAAAACGCCAATTCGTCGCGCCTGTTGGCCAAAGGCCTCTTGGAGCGCATCGGCCTCGAAATGGGCGAATTCACCCACAAATACAACGGTGAAAAACATTACGAACAACTCCCCATCCCGAACCACACCGAAGGCATCAAATTGGTGCTCAAGGCTTTGGTCGACCCGAAGATGGGTGTCATCAAGGACCTGAAGGAAATCAACGCCGTCGGTCACCGCGTGGCCCACGGCGGCGAGAAGTTCAGCCACAGCGTCCTCATCGACGACAACGTCGTCGACCTGATCAAGGAACTCGTCGACCTTGCCCCGTTGCACAATCCGGGTGCTTTGCAAGGTATCGCGGCCATGAAGGAAGTGCTGCCCGGCATCCCGATGGCGGCAGTGTTCGACACCTCTTTCCACAGCACCATGCCCGCCGAGGCCTATCTTTATGCCCTGCCTTACGAGTATTATGAGAAGTACCGCATCCGTCGCTATGGTTTCCACGGCACCAGCCACAAGTATGTGGCCGAAAAGGCCGCCGCTTTCGTCGGCAAGGATTGGAAACAGTCGAAGATCGTGACCTGCCATCTCGGCAGTGGTGCCAGCATCGCCGCCGTGGAATACGGCAAGTCGGTGGAAACCTCGATGGGCTTCACTCCCGTTGAGGGTCTCATCATGGGCAGTCGCGCCGGCGACCTTGACGCGGGCGCACTCATCTACCTCATGGACAAGGAAGGCCTCAACACCAAGGAGATGAACACCGTGATTAATAAGAAGTCAGGCCTCGTGGGCATCACGGGAGGCAAACAGGACATGCGCGACGTGCGTGCCGCCAAGGAAGAAGGCGACGAGCGTTGCACCTACGCCTTCAACATGTTCGCCCACCGCGTGAAGAAGTACATCGGCGGCTACATGGCCGTGATGAACGGTGCCGACATCATCGTCATGACCGGCGGCATCGGCGAGAACGCTTGGTTTATGCGCGAAGCCATCCTTGAGCACATGGAAGGCCTCGGCATCGAGTTCGACCCCAAAGTCAACAAGGAAATCATCGGCGACGCGGGCATCATCAGCACGCCCAACTCGAAGGTGACCGTGGTGGTTTACCCGACCGACGAGGAATTTGTGATTGCCCAAGACACCTACAATTTGGTGACGAAGTAATCAGACGCGCTTTGCGTCATTGCGAGGCACGAAGCAATCCATAAAATTTCTGGATTGCTTCGTCGTTCCTCCTCGCAATGACACGGACAGAGAAAGCGGCACCCGAACCGTTTCGGATGCCGCTTTTTTTACCACGATTTTTCCACAAAAACCTTACAACGTATTAATAAATTCATATTTTTGAGGTTTTATAGTCATCAAATCCAATAATTATTTGTATTTTTGCAGTCGAATCATAAAAAAGAAATGCTTTATGATGCAATTAGTTGACAATAAAGGCAATGTGCTTCTTGAAAGGGAAAGGTCTAATTCGGCACACGACAAGATGTCGTCGATACACACAAGGCGTATGTCGAAGGGTCTGAAGAAAACCATTCATCCTGTGCTTATGGGCAAGGAAGAGTTTTTCAGCACTGTCATTAAAGACTCAACGGATGGCAACGTTTAAGAAGGAATACCCCGACATCGTCGATGTCATACTGACAGAGTGTAGCATCTATTCGGCTGACGGGCGCAAGTTTCATACCGAAAAGGCGATGTGGGACACTGGTGCCGACACCACCATCATTTCTTCACGCATCGTTAGTGAGCTCCAACTCAAACCCTATAGACAAGGAGGCATTGCCGGTATCGGCGGTGCAAGTGATTCAAATGTTTATCTCGTCCACATATTGGTTCCCACGGGCGATTTCGTGACCTATGTGGAAGTGATGGAAAGCGATTTCGAGGATTATGATGTCATTATTGGCATGGATGTTATCTCTTTCGGCGACTTGCTTGTCACCAATGCTGACAACAAAACAATATTCCAGTTCCGCACGCCGTCTGAAGGTGGAGTGAATTTGTAATCTTCCCCCCAACCCTTCCCAACCCCTCCAAAAAGCCCCAAAACCAAAAAACGCATTTTTCCACAAAAACCCTACACCGTATCAATAAAAAATCCCGGAACCTCCCATTTTTCCCCACTTTTTTTCCTCGTTTTTCTTGACATTCCTTTTTTTTGTATATTTGTGGCCTCAAAATGCTTGAGGAAGGAGCTAAACACCCTTTTTTAATATTTAGAACATCATCCGAAATACAACAAAATTATGAGCAACCACATTTACACCAACATCTTTAAGCCGGGAGACATTCTCGGCCTGTAGCCTGTGTGACGAGCCCCGGATTGCAGGAGTTGCCGCAGGCCACGGGCTTAAAATCTCCGTTGCATGCTTGCCATGCGCAAGCCACGGTTAATTCATTAAAACAAATTTATTACAAACCTTACAATTCTTAATTATGAAAAATAGATCTTTATTTTTGATACTGCTGCTCGCGGTGATGATGCCTTGGGCAGTGAATGCACAGGAAACAACTGTGACGATTGGAGACGGGACACAATCAGCTTACCAGCTTCCCGTCAACACGTATTACAACTACTCTCTTACGCAGCAGATTTATACTGCTGATGAAATTACAGCCGCAGGCGGCTCAGCAGGAACCATCAGTTCCATATCGTTCTACTATACCTATTCCACTGGTTATACGATGAGTGGCGTCCAAGTGTATATGTTGAACACCGACAAAGAAAAATTCGAATCCACTACTGACATGGTGGCTGTAAGTGCTGCCGACAAAGTGTTTGAAGGCACCTTTACACTTTCCGCCAATAGTTGGTCAACCATCACCTTGGATGAAGAATTCGAATATGAAGGTGGTAATCTCCTAATTTGCTTCTTTGACCCAACAAATGGTTATCCTACAGGAGGCAGCAGTTGCAAATTCCGTTATACTACCACTACGGGATACACTTCTATTACCTATTATGATGACAATACTTGTCCCAACATCAATAATGTGACTTCTTTTAGCGGATATAACAAGTATCGTTATCAGTACCACAATAACATCCAACTTGTCATTACTCCTCCCAGCAGTGACCCCTGCAAAAAGCCTCAACTTAGCTCAAACGTGACAACGACTGCCACGGAGGCAACTCTCACTTGGACCGAGAAAGGCGATGCCACCAGTTGGACACTGCAATACGGTACTGACAACACTTTTGCTACCGGCACCTACACGGAGGTTTCCACAGGCTTCTCCGTTGTCGGCACCACTGTTACTGCTGAGATTGATGACCTCACTCCATTGAAACAATACTATGCTCGTGTGAAGCCTGGCTGCGACACCGACGGAACCCATTGGAGCGGCACTGTCTCCTTCACAACCAAAGCACAGTCCGATGCCGTTGGCGATGCATGGAGCGACGACTTTGAAGGCACTGAATGTGGATGGGAGCTCATTAACGGCACCGTTACACAAGCCAACTGGTTTTGGGGTACTGCCGAAAACAATGGCAGTGGCTCACATTCCATTTATACCACTAAAGACGACGGTAACACATGCTCATATAACACTTCTGGTGCTGCCAGAGTATATGCTACCAAACTTCTTACCTTTGCCGATGGCAAATATACCTTCCAATTCGATTGGAAATGCAATGGTGAGACGACCTCTTATGATTACTTGAGCGTTGGCCTTCTTCCTGCTACTGAAGTGATTACTGCAGACAACACAAATAGTGGCGCTCTACCAACTGGGTGGATTAGTGTACACGATGCCACATATTTAAACGGAGTGACAGCATGGCAAACATCTCCCGAGAAGACCGTTCAACTTGAAGCAGGCAACTATTATTTAGTGCTCAGATGGCGCCAGGACGGATCGGGTGGAACTGGTACGGGTGCCGCTGTAGACAATTTCAGCATTACCAAAGTGGTTTGCGATTATGATGTGACAGGCCTTGCCGTGGCCACTGACCCCGCTCCAACAGCCCACACTGCCACCATTAACTGGACTGGAGAAGCCTCTCAATGGCAAGTGGCATGGTCGACCGATAACACCTTTGCAGCAGCTAACACAAGCACTGAGATTGTTAGTGCAACGACAATCAACTTGAGCAGCCTGCTGGCTTCAAGCATTTACTTCGTAAAAGTACGTGCCTATTGCGGCGGTGAAGACTATGGCACATGGTGCAGCTCCATTAGCTTTGCCACCGAATGTGAAGCCATCACCACCTTCCCCTGGGAAGAAAAATTCGAGAACTATGCCTCTGGCGACTTCAGCGCTCCTTGCTGGTCGAACACTGCAACCACTGGAACCTATAAATTCAAAGTGAGTACTTCTTCCAACGGATCAAATTCGACACACCAGCTTTATTATACCTATTATTCCAATAATGTGGGAAAGTTGGTCCTTCCAGAAATGACCATCCCAACAGGCAAAACCTATCAGTTTATTATAGATGTGTATCGCACAACCACTTCATCTACTTATGATGATGGCATAAGAGTATATGCAAGTACAGATGAGGACATCACAAATGCAACCGAACTGGGCTTCCTTTACCGCGTTTGCACGAAAACCGACAACGGTGTTGTCACCGCAGAGACAACCACAGGCTGGTACACCTACGTTTTTGACATTCCATTTACAGGTTCCTGCCACATTATTTTGCAGGGTGAAGGCAAAGGAGGGAACTCGACCTACGTTGACAACTTCATCGTAAGACAAGCCCCCGACTGCGACACACCTACTGGCCTTGCCCTGACAACGGGCAGCGAAACTCCTGAAGGTGCCACCATCACTTGGACGGCTGGCGATGCTTCTTCGTGGATTGTGGAATACAAGAAGAGCACTGAAGAAAACTATACTGCCATTGCCGAGCCTGTCAATGCGCCTACTTACACCTTCCTTGGCTTGGATGCCTCAACCACCTACAATGTGCGCGTTAAGGTGAACTGCACTTTGGGCGACGGTGTCACTTTCCCGACAGATCCCATTAGTTTCACCACTGCACAAGGTTGCCCAGCTCCCAAGAATTTGGTCGTGACAGGCATTACTGCTAACCAAGCCGTCTTGACTTGGACTCCTGGCTACAACGAAACGGAATGGACAGTGAAGTACAAGAAGAATGGCTCCACGGATGAATACACCACGGCTCCTACCGTGAGCGGCACTCCGACTATCACGCTTACCGGCCTTGACGGTGCCACTTCTTATGCGGTGCAGATTTACGGCTGCGACGCAACCCATGTCTATACGGTGAGCAATGCCTTCACAACGGCTTACTCGTCGCCGTTTGAAGAAAAATTTGCTTCAAGCTCGCTTCCTACGGCTTGGAGCAATTATTTGGTTTTGTTGAGCGACGATGTTTTGAATGGCACTACACCATTAAGTGGCGGTGGCAGTTGGGGGTTCTCCAACACCAATGTTTTCGGTCAATACCACGCTAAACTGAACATTTTTGGTACAAGCTGCTGGTCTTGGTTACTTACTCCCAACGTGACTGTCGGTACCAACCATAGCCTGAGCTTTGACCTTGCGCTTACTGAATATAGCAGCAGTAGTGCCATTGAATTCCCGGAAGGCCAGGCCGATGACAAGTTTATTGTCCTGATTTCAACCAACAATGGCAGCACTTGGACTATTCTCCGCCAATGGGACAACGAAACAGGTTCGGAATATGTATATAACAACATTGCCGCAGGTGGTGAAACGGTTTATATTGACCTTGCCGACTATAGTGGACAAACCGTGCGTGTCGCTTTCTATGGCGAATCGACAGTTAGTGTAACTGGTGAAGACAACGACCTCCACATCGACAATGTGAGCATCGACGAAACGCCTTACTGCTACAAACCAGGAAAACCCACGGCAAGCAACGTGACCAATCACTCGGCCACCCTCACTTGGACTCCTGGCGAAGAAGGCCAAACCGCTTGGGAGATTGCCTATATGGATGCAGCCTTCGACCCCAACGATCCTGAACTTGACTGGACGACGGTTTCCACTGAAACCATAAACAACAATCCAACTTACACTTTCGACAAGACCCTTGACGCTGCCACCACCTATTATGTATATGTACGCGCCAAATGTGGCAATGATTACAGCAAATGGTGCAACAATGCTTGCAACTTCACCACCAAAGCCGCAGCCCCCGTTCCTACGGCATTGACAACTGCCAACGTCATGCCTCACAGCGTTGACCTCGGCTGGACTCCTGGCGGCGGCGACTATGAAGTGAGTTGGGACATCTATTATGCCAATTCATCTACAGCCCCAACAGCAACGACTGACCCGACCATTGCTGGCGTGACCGAAAACCCCTACCACATTACAGGCTTGACCGACAATAAGAACTACTATTTCTGGGTACGTGCCAACCACAGCGATGTTGGAGCAAGTGCATGGAGTTCATACAAGTACCAGTCAATCCCTGAAGCTTGCCCGAAACCATCAGCACTGACCACAAGCGATGCCACGCCCAACTCAATCAAACTGAGCTGGACGGCAGGCGCCACCTGGCAGACCGCTTGGACCGTTGCCTACTCCGAAACCACCAACTTTGATCCCACGGACGAAACCGCTTGCACTTATGTTGAAGCAGACACAAATCCTTTCGTGGTGGAAGGGCTTGATGATAACACAACGTATTATTTCAGAGTGAAAGGCAACTGCGGTTCCGAATACGGCGAAAGTGCATGGAATAGCTATCAAGCCTCTGGCAAGACTCTTGTGGCTTGCCCAACACCTACTGGTTTAACTGCCAAGAACATCACCCACAATTCCGCCGACCTCATTTGGACGGGTTATAGCGACAGCTATACGGTACAGATTAGAGAAGGCATCACCTATCTCTCCGAAAACTTTGAGGGTGGCTCAATGCCAGAAGGATGGGACAAAACCTCAAACTATTGGGCTGTTGGTTCAGGCACTGGTCATTCTTCTTACACTGGTGCTGCAAATGGTTATTTTAATGCAACTTGCTTTATTAATACGGGTTATAATACTGAAGACATCCTCATTACCCCAGCAATGGATCTGAGTTCTGTCAGTGCTGCCACACTTAGTTTCAATTACAGGAATAAGGCATGGGGTAATGATATCAATGAATTCCACGTTTACTATCGTGTGAATAATGGAGCATGGCGAGAGCTTTATGAAGACCTTGAAGAACAATCCTCTTGGACAACAGAGCCAATTACTGTTGCACTTACGGGTTTGGCTGCCAACTATCAGATTGGATTCAGTTGTAAGACCGGAAGTTCTTCTACAGCCTATGGCTATGGCATCGGCATCGACGATGTTATGGTTTACGAAACCTCGGCAACACCTGGCGAATGGGAAGATGCCACAACAGAAGCCACAAATGGTGCTTACACCCTCACTGGCCTCGACTACAATACCACTTACGATGTGCGAGTGATTGGAAATTGCGAAGGCGGCACTTATAGTGATGTCGTTAGCTTCACTACGCCTTACCCGTCCTTCACCAAGGAAATCACGGCTCACGGTACGAATGATAATCCGAGCGGTTGGTATCTGATTGCCTCCCCGTTATATTTAGATATCCCTGTGAGCGAGGTGGGCCACATGACCGACAACCAATTTGACCTCTACCGCTTCAACCAAGCTCCTACAATGACCAGTGAAGGAGAGTATTTAGAGTGGGAGAACTACCAAGTTCATGAATTCGACCTTGGATCTGGCATTGGCTACCTCTATGCCAACAGCGGCAATGTCACCCTTACCTTCATCGGCGTTGCTTATAATGAACAAAGCCAATACGACAAGGTAATCCAGCTGAGAAAGACAGATGACAATCCCGATGCAAACATGCGTGGTTGGAACCTCGTGGGCAACCCCTACAGCGTGAGAGCCTACATCGACCGCGACTTCTATGTGATGAACCCAGACGGAAATGAAATCATCTCTTCGGGTGAACGCAACTACATTGAGCCTATGGAGGGTGCCTTCGTCCTTGCTCAGGAAGATGAAGAATTGTTTACCTTCCATAAGACTCCCGCAAACTCAACCGGCAACCAAGGTTCGCTTAGCATCAATGTGATGGAAGCCGCCAACCATCGCGGTAGCAGCCTCATCGACCGTGCCGTCGTCCGCTTCGGCGAAGGCAACGTTCTGCCCAAGTTCATGCTCAACCAGAACCGCACCAAGGTCTACATCCCGCAAGACAACAAGGATTGCGCCGTGGTCTACAGCGAAGGCCAAGGCGAGATGCCGCTTAGCTTCAGGGCTGCCCAAAACGGCACCTACACCCTGAGCTTCAGTAGCGCGGAGGTCACATTCAACTATCTGCACCTTATTGATAACATGACCGGCGCCGATGTTGACCTGTTGGCCAACCCGAGCTACACCTTCAACGCCACAACGACCGACTACTCGTCGCGCTTCCGCGTGGTGTTCTGCACGGGCATCAACAACGACAGCGACAACTTCGCCTTCTTCAGCAACGGCACTTGGGTCATCGGCAACGAGGGCGAAGCCACCCTGCAAGTGATTGACGTGACGGGCCGCGTGCTGAGCAGCGAGACCGTCAACGGCAGCGTCAGCAAGGCCATCAACGCCTCCGCTGGTGTCTACATGCTCCGCCTCATCAACGGCAACGATGTGAAAACGCAAAAGATCGTGGTGAGATGATTTTAAAGCTGTAAGCCATAAGCTGTAA
>CACZZO010000032.1 GCA_902785755.1 uncultured Bacteroidia bacterium
GCGGACTTTGCCGCCAATGGCGACAGGATTAAGTCGCAGACCAACAATGCTCTGTATAACGGCATCAGGTGGCAAGGCCAATTGAACACGCTTGTGCCGGGTAGTGGATACATCTACATCTCGAACTCGGAAGAGGGAAGGACTTTCATCTTCCCCATAAGCACGAGATAAGCCTGAAATTAAGGGTAATGGAACGAAAAAACGACCGCTCTTTTTTCAGGGGGCGGTCTATTTTTTTTGCGCTTTTTATTGATTTTGTAATTTTTTTTGTGTTATTTTGCGGCGATAACACATAAAAAACTCATCAAAATCTTTGTACTATGAAAAAGACAATTACCTTTGTTTTGTTGGCATTGTTCTGCATTTGCGGATTTGCCCAAACCATCGACCCCGTCTTGACTCAAGAGATGAGGCAACGAAGTGACGATGAGAAAATTAAGGTCATCGTCATTATGAAATCGCAGTACGACAGGCAGCAACTTGGCCGCCGCGCTGCCCATTTTGTCACGCGAGCCGAAAGGCGCGAGTTCGTAGTCAACGAACTGAAGCAGTTTGCCGAGGCCTCGCAGTATGAATTGCGCTCTACGCTTTCCGAGATGGAAAGGCAGGACATGACCACCGAACCCAAAGTGATTTGGATGGCCAATGCCTTGTATTTTTCAGCTACCAAGCAGGCTATCAACGACTTGGCCATGCGTAGGGACATTGCACTCATCGGTTTGGATGAAAAGAAATATGCCCTGTTCGGTGAAGAGTTCAGACCTGCGAGCAACACCCGTGAAATCACCTCCAATGTCACCCAAGTGAACGCCGACCAAGTTTGGAATTTGGGCTACACGGGTCAAGGCGTGGTGGTGGCCGTCATCGACACGGGCGTGAACTACAACCACTTAGACCTTGCCGACCACCTTTGGGACGGCGGTGCGGAATATCCCCACCACGGTTACGACTTCTGCAACAACGACAACGACCCTATGGACGACAACAGCCACGGTACGCACTGCGCCGGCACGGTGTGCGGCGACGGCACGGCGGGCCAGCAAACGGGCATGGCACCTGATGCCACACTGATGTGCGTGAAGGTGTTGGATTCGGGCGGCTACGGTTCGGCAGCCGTCACTTGCAACGCCATGCAGTGGGCCGTCGAGCAAGGCTGCGACTTGTTTAGCATGTCGTTAGGTTGGGCCGATGCGACCCTTACCGAGCGCGAGCTGTTCCGCAACACTTGCGCAGCCATTTTGGATGCCGGTGTGATAGGCGCCATTGCCGCTGGCAACGAAGGCAGTGGCAACGAGCCTTACAATGTGCGTGTGCCTGGCAGTTGCCCGCCTCCCTACATGGACCCCGTTCAGGAAAACAATCCCGGCGGCTTGTCGTGCGCGCTTTGCGTGGGTGCCGTCGACTACAGCGATTATGCGGCTTCTTTCACCTCACGCGGCCCCGTCACATGGATGAATACCGTGTTTAACGACTACCCGTATGCCTATGGCAGCACCACTGATTTCGGCCTGATTCGTCCTGATGTGTGTGCGCCGGGTGTCGACATCATTTCGGCCTATTACATTGGCAATAATGGTTATACCACCATGAGCGGCACTTCGATGGCTACGCCTTGCATGGCAGGCTGTATCTCGCTGTTGCTGAGCAAGAAGGCGACCGCCACACCAGATGAGATTTGCCAAGTGTTGGAAGAAACAGCAGTGCCGTTGGCCGAAGGCAAGAGCAACACATACGGTTTTGGACGTGTGGACGTGTTGGCTGCCATCAATGCCTTGTATTCTGGCCCGCTGACGATTGATTCGCATACCGTCAGCGACGGACAGGGCAACAACGACGGCAAGCTCAATGCAGGTGAATCGGTGACCCTCAACCTTACCTTGACAAACGATTCCGACCTTGCCCTTGACGGCGCAACGATGGTGCTTTCCACCGAATCGGAATACGTCACCATCACTGACGGGTCGGCTACTTTGCCCCACTTCGATGCAGGACAAACCCGTACCATCAACAACATGTTTGCCTTCTCCCTGAGTGCCGATGCTCCGTCGAAAAGGAATGTCCAGTTTTTGGCCGAGACCTATGTGGGAGGAGAAATGATTGGTGCCTTTAGGATTAGTGTCATGGTGTATGGCCACATTCTGAAGTTCACTGAAGTCACGGTGTTGAACGACAACAATGGCAACGGCTCTCTTGAGCCTGGCGAGACCGGCAACTTGCATGTCACCATTACCAATGCGGGCAATGACCCGGCGACATCGGTAGTGGGTGCTTTGTCGACTTCTTATCCTTACTTTACTATTAATAGCAACAACAAGTCATTCGGCAGTATCAATGTGGACGGGCAAGCCTCGGCCAACTATAGTGTCACCCTCTCCAATAGTGCGCCGCAAAGCTACTCCATTGGCTTTGGCCTCGACCTTGTGGATGCCGCCCAAAAGCACACCAATGTGAATTTCGAGCTGTGGAGAAAGTCCATCACGCTCGCTTCCAATCCTGCGGGTGCCGGCACATTGACAGGGGCAGGCTATTACGGACAGGGACAATCCTGCACGATTACCGCGCAGCCTAACAACGGTTACGCCTTCGTCAGTTGGACATTGAATGACGAAGTGGTGTCGTATCTGCCCACCTATACTTTTGAAGTCACTGGTGAAGCCAATTACGTAGCGAACTTCAAAGCGTTTAACAATAGCATCTTCGTCGGCGATGGCTCGACCACCAATTACTATCTTCCGAGTTATTCTTGGTATCGTTATACGCTTTCACAGCAAATCTTCACCGCCGAAGAAATGAACACAGGGGCTTGCCAGATCTCGAATGTTTCGTTCTTCAACACTGATTATGGCTATTCTCGCAACTTGACGGTTTACTTGGTCAATACCGATAAGGCTTCTTTCGAGAATGGTAATGATTGGATTACCGTATCGGAGGCAGACCAAGTCTTCAGCGGCACTGTGGCTTGGAATTCCTATAATTGGACCACTGTCTATTTTGACACGCCTTTTAATTATAATGGGACTTCCAACCTTGCCCTTATCATCGACGATAATACGGGCAGCTATACTTCGTCCATGTCATATAGGGTAACTCCTACCGAAAGCAACCAATCCATCTATGTCTATAGCGATTACACGAATTACGACCCGTTCAATCCTACGAATTATAGCGGTACCCGTCCTATGGTGAAAGACCAAGTCGTTTTCGGCAAGACGACTTATGGCTACACGGTGAGCGCCACCGCCAATCCTACTAACGGCGGCACGGTGAGCGGTGGAGGCAACTGCTACTATGGCCAGTCCATTACCCTCACGGCCACACCAAACAATGGTTATGTGTTCAACAACTGGACCAAGAACGGCGAAGTGGTTTCCTACCTGTCCACTTACCAATTCAATGTGCTGGAATCGGCTACCTATGTGGCGAATTTCCAACAAGCTGACGGTATTGCCATTGGCGATGCCTCCTCCGTCAATTCGTATCTTCCGACATATTACTATTACTCCTTGACGGAGCAGATTTACACCGCTGAAGAGATGGGTGGCGTGGCAACCGACATTTCATACGTGTCGTTCTACAATACCGGGTCATCCCGAACCCGCAACATGTCCGTCTATATGGTTTACACCGACAAAACATCTTTTGAAAACGATTCGGCTTGGATTGCAGTTTCGGAGAGCGACTTGGTGTTTAGTGGCAGTGTCACCCTAAGTGCCAATGGTTGGACGAATGTCTATTTCGGGAACTTGTTCCATTATGACGGCGTGTCGAATGTCGCCCTTGTGGTGGACGACAATTCGAACAGCTACAATTCGTACACGAGATTCCGCACCTTCGACACGGATACGAACCAAGCCATCCGCATCTATGGCTCAGGCCTGAACTACGACCCGTATGCCCCTGGCTCCTATAGAGGCACGCTTATGTCGGTGAAGAACCAAGTCGTCTTTGGTATTCCGCATTATGATTACACGGTTACTTCCACCGTCACACCTGCCAACAGCGGCACGGTGAGCGGGGGAGGAGGCAACTTCTATCTCGGTCAGTCATGCACCCTTACTGCGACACCCAATCCGGGCTATGGCTTCTACTATTGGAAGGAAAACGGCACGATAAAGTCATACGACCCTGTTTACACTTTCCCGGTTACGGGCAACATGCAGTTGGAGGCCAACTTCGGCGAACCCTTTGCCGTCACCGTCTCTGCAAATCCGACTGAAGGCGGCACGGTGAGCGGCGGCGGCGAGTTTGGCTACAACCAGCAATGCACCCTCACCGCCACGCCCAACGAAGGCTATGTGTTTTCAAGATGGCTGAGGAATGGTAGCGTGGTTTCGTGCTTGCCCACTTATACCTTCTCGGTCACGTCAAACGGTGACTATGTGGCCCAGTTCATGCCAGTGGATGGCATAGCCATAGGTGACCCGACCAGTACCAGCTATTATCTCCCGACCTACACCTACTATCCTTATTCGCTGACGCAACAAATCTACACCGCCGACGAGTTGAACACAGGGGCTTGCGAAATCTCCAGCGTGACATTCTTCAATGCTGGTTACAGCAACGAACCCCGCAACCTCACCGTCTATTTGGTCAACACCAATAAGACATCGTTTGACAGCGCATCCGATTGGATTGCCGTCACGGAGGCCGACAAGGTGTTTAGCGGCATTTTCACAACATCCTATCGCAATTGGATGACCCTCTATTTCAACACTGCGTTCCAATATGATGGACATTCCAACATTGCCTTGATTGTGGATGACAACACAAACGAATGGCATGGAAGTACTTATTGCCGCACCTTCGAAACTGATACCACACAAGCCATCAGTATTTGTGGTGAAGGAATGAACTATAACCCGATGAATCCGAATTATTCTGGTACGCTCATGTCGGTAAAGAATCAGGTTATCTTTGGTATTCCATCATACGAGTACACGCTTAGCGTTTCGGCCATTCCTACAGAAGGCGGCACGGTGAGCGGTGGCGGCGGCTTGTATTTCTACGGCCAACCCGTTACCATCAGTGCCTCGCCCAACGAGGGGTATGTGTTCAACAATTGGACAAGGTACAATGAGGACAATGGATACGATGAAACGGTTTCCTATTATTCCACAGATCAGGTTCCCGTATTAGGGGATGTGGCATATATGGCGCATTTTGAGCAGATGGACGGCATCATCATCGGAGAGGCGCAGCATACCTCTTTGAGTCTTCCTTCTTATACAGATTATCCATATACCATGTCGCAGCAAATCTTTACTGCCGAAGAGATGAACTCTGGGGCTTGCAGCATTTCCAGTGTGTCGTTCTACAACACAGGCTATGACATGATCCGCAACCTCAATGTCTTCATGGTGAACACCAACAAGACCAAATTCAACAATTCATACGACTGGATTAATGTCACGGAAGCGGATTTGGTGTTGAGTGGGGAAGTGGAGATGTACCAAGGTTGGGTAACTATTTTCTTTAGCACGCCGTTTGACTACGACGGCACCTCCAATGTGGCCTTGATTATCAATGACAATACCGGGGAATGGAACTGGGGCATGTCGTGTCGCACATTCGATACCGACTTGGCACAAGCCATATATGTTGTCGGCTATGACAATTATTATGGCGACTATTACGTCATTGACCCGTACAACCCCAATAGCTATTCAGGCACGCTCATGATGGAGAAGAACCAAGTGGTTTTCGGCATTGCCGATTTCCAATACACGGTGACTTTGACAGCCGATCCTGCTGAGGGTGGCACAGTGAGCGGTGGCGAAGGTCTGCATTTCTACGGCCAGCCTGTCACCATCACGGCCACGCCTAATGAAGGTTATGTGTTCGATAACTGGACGAGGTACAACGAGGAATATGGTTACGATGAGGATGTTTCGTATTTCTCTCAAGACAATTTGCCTGTGCTCGGTGATGTTGAATATGTGGCGCATTTCCAACAAATGGACGGCATCGTCATTGGAGAGGCTGAGCATACCAACCTGAATTTGCCGGCGCATTACTATTACTATTCCATGACGCAGCAAATCTATACTGCCGACGAGATGAATTCCGGCGCTTGCGAAATCTCCAGCGTGTCATTCTTCAACACCGAATATAGCGGCAGCCTCAACCTCGACATCTTTATGGTCAATACGAGCAAAAGCACGTTTAACGGTTCTTCCGACTGGATTCCTGTTACGGAAAACGACAAATTTTTCAGCGGAAGCGTTTCTTTGACTGGCTATGGTTGGACGACTATTTATTTCAGCACTCCATTCAGTTATGATGGTTCGTCGAATGTGGCTTTGGTGGTCAACAAAACCAACCAATGGAACTATACTTCCTGCCGTACATTCGATGCCGTTGGTACACAAACCCTCTCTGCGTACTCATACGATAATTATTATGATCCGTATAATCTGTCACAATACACTGGCGAACTGTTGACAGAAAAGAACCAAGTGGTCTTTGGCATAGCAAGCTATGACTACACGGTGACGGTTTCGGCCAATCCTACGGAAGGCGGCACGGTGAGCGGTGGCGAAGGAGTTTATTATTACGGCCAGCCCATCATCGTCAGTGCCACGGCCAACGAGGGCTATGTGTTCAACAACTGGACGAGGAACAACACGGTGCTTTCCTACCTTTCCACCGACTATGTCTCTGTTACCGAGGCAGCCAATTTTGTTGCCAATTTCGAGCAAAAGGATGGTATCATCATTGGAGATGCATCTTTCTCTAACCTGTATCTACCCACCTATGCCAATACTTATAATATGTCGCAGCAAATCTACACAGCTGATGAGATGGGTGGTGAAGCCACAGAGATTTCAAGCGTGTCGTTCTTCAACACTACCTACTCACGAAGCCGTACATTGGATGTTTACATGGTTCATACCAACAAGACTTCTTTTGAAAGCAATACGGACTGGATAGCGGTTACGGAAGCCGACCTTGTGTATAGTGGCAGCGTAACCTTCACTAGTAATGGTTGGGCGACCATCTACTTTGACACTCCGTTCAACTACAACGGCTCATCCAATGTTGCCTTGGTTGTAGACGACAACACTTACAGTTCCTACACGGGGATAAAGTGCCGCACATTCAGCACGGAGCAAAGCCAAGCCATTTACATTCAAGGGGGTAGCTCGGTTAATTTTGACCCCTACAATCCTGAAGGATACAATGGTACGCTCTTGTCGGAAAAGAACCAAGTCGTCTTCGGAATTCCAAGTTACGACTACACGGTGACGGTTTCGGCCAATCCTTCTGAAGGCGGTACGGTAAGCGGTGGAGGTGGACCATATTATTACGGAAAGCGCATCACCATCAGTGCCACGCCCGCCGAAGGCTATGTGTTCACCAATTGGACAAAGAACGGTACAGTGGTGTCATACTATGCAACAGCCCAGGTTTCTGTGACCGAATCGGCAGAATATGTGGCGAATTTCCAACAAATGGATGGAATCATCATTGGAGATGCGGTTGCTTCTGATAGTTACCTCCCGATGTATTACTATTATTCCCTGACGGAGCAGATTTACACCGCAAGTGAGATGGGTGGTCAGGCAACAGAAATTTCCAGTGTGTCGTTCTTCAACACAGGCACTACCAATGTGAATCGCAAATTGAATGTCTACATGGTCAACACCGATAAGACATCTTTTGGGAGCACTATAGATTGGATTCCTGTGACGGATGCCAACTTGGTGTTCAGCGGCAGTGTGACCATGACCAACCGCAGTTGGGTGACCATCTACTTCAACACGCCATTCGCTTACGACGGCACCTCCAATGTCGCCTTGATTGTAGACGACAATTCGAACAGCTACAACTCCTATACGTATTGTCGTACTTTCAATACCGAAACGAACCAAGCCATCCGTATTTCTGGTTCTGGTTCTGATTATGACCCGCTTAGCCCGTCTGGTTACACAGGTACGCTCATGTCTCAGAAAAACCAAGTCGTCTTCGGTATCCCGTATTATGAATATACATTGTCGGTGACGGCAAATCCTGAAGAGGGTGGCACGGTGAGTGGCGCACATGATGGTCTTTACTTCTACGGACAGCCCGCCAACCTAACTGCAACGCCAAACGAGGGCTATGTGTTCAACAACTGGACAAAGAATGGCGAAGTGGTTTCCTACCTTTCCACAGTTCAGGTTCCCGTGACGGGAAATTTTGAATATGTGGCGAATTTCCAAAAAATGGCAGGTATAGTCGTGGGTGATGCCACTTCCACTAATTCCTATCTCCCGACTTATCCTTCCTATCAGTACTCGTTGTCGGAGCAAATCTATACAGCCGACGAGTTGGGTAACGAAGCTGCTGAAATCACCAGCATCTCGTTCTTCAACACAGGTACATATAACGTAACCCGCAATTTGGCGGTTTACATGGTCCATACCAACAAGACAGCGTTTGCCAGTCCTTCAGATTGGATTTCGGTCACTGAAGCAAATCAGGTATTCAGCGGAAATGTCACGATGTCGGCTAAGGGTTGGACGACCATTGTGTTTAACAACTCATTCCAATACAACGGTACTTCAAACATCGCCCTGATTGTGGATGACAACTCAAACAATTGGTCGAGTAGCATAAGTTGCCGCACATTCAGCACTGATACGCGACAAGCTATCTATTGTCTCGGATATGACACCGACCTTGACCCGGCACATCCATCCGTTTATTCAGGCTCGCTCCTGTCGGTGAAGAACCAAATGGTTTTCCATGGCACCAACAGTGTTACGGTTTCTGCCAATCCAACAAATGGTGGTACTGTGAGCGGCTCAGGAAGCTATGCGTTTGGTTCGACATGCACGGTGACGGCAACGCCTCGCCCGGGCTATTACTTCCTGAATTGGACCGAGGATGACGTAGTGGTTTCATACGATGCAGCCTATTCCTTCAATGTCAATTATGACACCCATTTGGTGGCCAACTTTGTAGCGGGATGGTCAACATGCACGATTACCTTCGACTTGTACGACTCCTACGGCAACGGATGGAATGGCAACTGCCTTGTTGTTGACTATGGTGATGGTAGCCCCGAACAACTCACTTTGCCAAGCGGTTCGTCGATTTCCTATACTCGTGAAGTTGTTACAGGAAGCAATATCACATTGTCATGGATTACCGGATCAAGCACCTATCAGTGCTCTTTCGATGTCAGATTTGACAATGGCGTCCAGATTTATCATGGCGCGAATCTTAATTCCAGTTTCCAAAAAGAACTCACTATCAACTGTGCAGTTGCCACTGCGCCTCACACCATTACTGCTTCTATTGTCCCCGAAGAAGGCGGAACAGTAGTGGGTACGGGCACATACGATGGTGGCACGTCTATCACTCTTAGTGCCATTCCCAATGATGGCTATGCTTTCTGTTATTGGACTGAAAACGGGACAATAGTGTCGACGGATGCCGACTATACCTTCACCGTCATTGCTGACCGCAATTTGGTGGCACGTTTCTCATTGCCTATTATTGTTTCTGCTACAGCCAATTTGGCTGAAGGAGGCACAATAGTCGGAGATGGGGTGTATTACTACGGCAATAGCTGCACCTTGACCGCCACTCCAAACGAAGGTTACTTGTTCTTGAATTGGAGCAAAAACGGCGAAGTGGTCAGTTGTAGTTCAACCTACAGTTTCACCGTGACAGAGGATGCCGACTTTGAAGCTGTCTTCATGCTCCTTGAAGGTACGCTCATTGGTTCGGGCGAGACAACAAACGGTGCTTTGCCAAGTACTTCGTATTGGCGCTACACTTTGTCACAGCAGATTTATACGCCTGATGAGATAGGGACGGCAGGAAGCATCACTTCTATTTCTTTCTATAACGCAGGATACACAAAAACCCGGAGTTACTCCATCTACATGGTGTATACCGATAAGTCTACTTTCAGTAACAACAACGACTGGATTACGGTTTCGGCAGACGACCTTGTATACAGTGGTAGCGTGACCATGACGAAGGGTTATTGGAACACCATCACCCTTGACACGCCTTTTGTTTACAACGGGATTTCCAATCTTGCCATTATCATAGACGACAATACTGGAAGTTGGACGAGCAACAGTATGACCTGCCGTGTGTATAATGCTAACGGTAACCAGTCCATTTACACTTACAGCGATGACACCAATTACGACCCGTACAATCCTTCTGGATACAGTGGCAATCGTCTAACGGTGAAGAACCAGATCATCTTAGATTTCGATGAAGGTGAAGCTCAGACCATAGTATTAGCCCAAGGCTGGAATTGGTGGTCAACCTATCTTGAAATTACTTTGGACGACCTGAAGTCGGCCCTTGTTGCAGCTTTGCCGAACACCGAAATCGCCATCAAGTCGCAGACGCAGATCACTTCCTACAATCCCAATACTCACCGTTGGAATGGACAACTGACCTCTTTGGATTTGTCTAAGATGTACATGATTAAGGTGGCTTCCAATTGTGAGTTTACTATGTATGGTGACTTCATTGACCCGACTGAGCATCATGTCACCATCAATTTCGGTAACAACTGGATTGGATTCCCGCTCGATGCGAGCATGAGCTTGACCAATACCTTTGCCGGTTTTGCTGCCAATGGCGACAAGATTAGGTCGCAGACTGGTAATTCCCAATACACCCGCAATAGGTGGGTGGGACAAGGATTAACCGACCTTGAACCCGGAAAGGGATACATCTATAATTCGAATATTCACGGCATCAGGGTATTCGTTTTCCCCGCACCCGCGAAATAAGCCTTGACCAACCCTTAACGAATTGAAAAACGGCCGCTCTCGTTTGAGGGAGGCCGTTTTTTTGTTGAAAATTTCACCAAACATGCTACTTTTACTCTTTCTTTCCTTAACTTTGCCAAATCAAAAAGACAAATCTTAAATCTTTTGAATCATTAAATCCTTAAAAATTAAATCATTATGAAAAACATTTCGCTTAAAAAACTGATGTTGGCACTTCTCCTGACCACCGCAGTGCCCACCCTTACCGCCCAGGTGCATGTGGGCGACATCCTCTGCGAGGGCAATGCCATTATTAGCCCCGCCAACTATCCCTCTTCTGGAGCCACCGCCATTGGCGTGGTCTTCTATGTGGACAACACGGGACAGCATGGATGGGCAGTGGCTTTGGAGGATGCTGGAAACTACGCATGGGGTGACGCTTGGGATAACACTCCATTGCCAGATTACTCCAACCAACGACAAGCCGTCTACGATTTGGACGGCTATAATAATACCAGTATAATTCGTGAATACGACACTGATTATCCAGCCTTTTTTGCTGTCGATTTTGAGAATGGATGGTATTTACCTGCCATTGGACAGCTAAACTATCTTTATGCTAATCTCATTGAGGTGAATGCAAGTTACGCTGTGGTAGAGGGGGCTGTTATTGCACCGGGCAATTGGAATTACTGGTCTTCCACCGAGTATACTGCTTGCGATGCGTGGTTCTTGGAAGCCTCAGGTAACTTGAGGGCTAGCGATAGTTACGGTAAGTATGATCGTGCCTATCGTGTACGTGCCGTCCGCAACTTTTAACCTTTTCTGTTGAAAACAAGAAAGAGAATGGAAAAGAAAAACATAAAAAGGATATTGTTGCGGCTGCTGTGCTTGGCGTTGGCGATGGCTTGGGGAGGGGCGGCTTGGGCACAGGCGGGCAACCTCGCCAAGATAGACCCTGAGTTGCAGGAGCTAATCCACCTGAGCCGCGATGCCAACGAACGGTTCCGTGTCATCGTGGAGATGGCGGAGCAATACGACAACCCCAATCTCGAGCGTGGCACGGCCATGATGACTCGTGCCCAGCGTCGCGACTATGTGGTGAACGAACTGAAACACTTTTCGGAGCGTAGCCAGACCGAGGTGGTCGGCTTCCTTACTGCGCAAAGCACAAGAGGCCAAGTGAATGTGTTGCACCGTTTCTGGATTTTCAATGGCCTCAGCTGCGAAGCTACAGCGGAATGCATTGATGAGTTATCCATGCGGCATGATGTTAGATTTTTGTCGTTGGATAAGGAACAACAGATGATAAGTCCTATCGAACCCACGCATGGAAGAGGAATTCCACCACAGTCGGGTGTGCAGTGGCATGTTTCTAAAGTTCAAGCTGATAGGGTTTGGAATGAGAAAAACATCAAAGGCCGTGGAGTTGTGGTGGCTATCCTTGACTCGGGTGTGAACTATAACCATCCTGATATAATCAACAATATGTGGGTATGGTACGTTGATGAGAATCAAAATCCAGTTTATGGTTGGGATTTCTACAATAATGATAGCGACCCTATGGATGATAATGGACATGGTACTAATGTAGCTGGAATTACTGCGAGCAATGGGGCAACATATCAGATGGGAATTGCTCCTAATGCTTCTATAATGGCGTTAAAAGTGCTGAATTCTGATGGAGCTTGGCGCGGCTGGTCATCGGTATGTTCTGCGGTGGAATTTGCTGTTGAGCATGGTGCTGATGTGTTGAACTTATCCATTGGAGAGTATGGTGTTGGGGGAGTGGAATTGTTTAGAAATACCTTTGTAAATGTGATGAATGCAGGTGTTGTTGCTTCTGTTGCAGGTGGAAATTCTGGTCATATTTTGAATGAGTATCCTGTTCCATTTAACATAGGAGCACCAGGCAATTGTCCTCCTCCGTGGCATAATCCTAACCAAGTTTCATTTTCGATAGGAAATCCAAGCGCTGTGATATGCGTCGGAAACACTAATCAGAATGATATAAGGTATTACGAATCTTCAATTGGACCTGTTACATGGTCAATGGGTAGTTATATTGGTGATTATAACGATTACCTGTTTTTCCCAGAGAGTCCAACGGATATTTCAGGACTAGTTCGTCCTGATGTTTCAGCGCCAGGAACAGACATCTGGTCGTTGGCTCATGACTATGATGGTCAAAACAATCAAAATGATCCATATAGTCAATACACTGGCACTTCTCAGGCGGCTCCATGCGTGGCTGGTGTCATTGCTTTAATGCTCGAGGCAAATCCCAATCTCACTCCTGCCAAAATTGATTCGATTTTGGAAACAACAGCAGTGGCTTGCGATGGACAGACATTGAAAAACAATGAATATGGTGCAGGGCGTGTGGATGCTTTTGCCGCTGTGACAGCCGCGACACATTGGTGTGACATTACCGCTGTGCCAATTCCTCCTTCTGGAGGTACCGTGTCAGGTAGTGGCACTTACCTTTCTGGCAACACATGTACTCTTAATGCCACGCCCAATTTGGGCTATGCCTTCAAGGGCTGGTATAATGTATGGGAGACAATCTGTTATTCCACTCAACCTGAGTACACTTTTACTGTCACACAAGACAAAACTTTGACGGCCAAGTTTATCCCAGCGAACTACACCATCACCCTCAACGCTTCCCCAACGGCAGGTGGCACCATCAGTGGAGATGGTACTTATCCATCTGGGAGCGTGGTTACGGTCTCGGCCCATGCCAATAGTGGATACCGCTTCAATGGTTGGGTGGAAAACGGCGAAGTGGTAGCCACCAGCAACAACTATATGTTCAACGCAAATGCCGACCGCAACCTGACAGCTACCTTCGTCAGTACACAGTCGGGCATTGGCAGCGTGGTTACCAATGCGGATGGCAGCCAAGGCGTTCTATACCATTTCGACGCATCGGGAGTAGGATGGATGGTGGCAATGGATGAAGCTTCGGAAGGTTGCCAATGGGGGCCGACCACCAACGTCCAGCTCTTGCCCGACCGCACTTGCGACAACGTGGTCGCCTTGGAAGATGTCTCGGGCTTCATGAACACGGGTCTCATCCGTACGGAGCTTGGCACCGAGAACGACTATGCAGCCTCGCAAGTCGATTTCGACCACGGCTGGTACCTGCCCTCGGCGGGACAACTGCGCAAGCTCTATTCCGCCTTGCCTTTCATCGATTCCGTGTTGTATCAGCATGGGGGCAGCACCATCAGCGAGGACACCTATTGGAGCAGCACCGAATATTCCAGCTCCGATGCAGCCACTCCCATGTTCGCCATGAGCAACTCCAGCAAGAGCAGTAACCGAAGGGTGAGAGCCATACGCAACTACTACTCACCTCAGGACAATACGATTCACGCCATGCCCGACAGCCCCACCCGAGGCGAAGTGATGAACTATCACAATGGTGTGTATTCCTATGGCGAAAACGCGGCTGTGGTAGCCACCCCAAAACCTGGCTATCTATTCGACCATTGGTCGGAAGAGGGATTACCCGTGTCGTATAACCGTAATTATACGTTTACCTTTACACATAGCCGAAGACTGGTCGCCCATTTTGTGGTTTCGGGAGGTGTCGGCACCGTAGTTCACAATGCCGATGGTAGCGATGGCGTAGTGTTTTATATGAACACCGACGGCACCGAAGGCTTGATGGTGGCTTTGGAGGATGCCTCGGAAGGTTGCCAATGGGGAACAAACAGCAACATCATCCCGTTGAACGACAGGCCTCTCAATGGCGTTTCAGCTTTGGAAGATGTCTCAGGTTTTCACAACACAGGTCTCATCAGAACTGCCCAAAACGCTGATTCAACAGTTTATGCTGCTGGTGTAGTGGACTACGAAAACGGCTGGTATCTGCCTGCGGCGGGCGAGCTGCGCAAGCTCTATGCCGCCCTGCCTTTGGTTGAGACCGCTTTGGTCAGGGCGGGAGGCAGCACTTTGACCGAAGGCACCTATTGGAGCAGCACGGAGTATTCTACCTCCGATGCTTCCACTCCGATGTTTAGCATGGGCAACACTTCCAAGACTTCAACCTGTCGCGTCAGGGCCATTAGGAAGTTCTTGCCTTCGGGCATCCATTCCTTGGTGGCCAAGTCACAAGACACTATCATGGGAACGGTTTCGGGGTCAGGTACATACGATTATAATGCGACTGTGACGGTGAGCGCAGTAGCCAATGAAGGCTTTGTGTTCGAGTCGTGGACTGAAGATGGTTTGGCTGTCTCCTATGATGCCACTTACCAGTTCCCGTTTACGCGCAACCGTGTCTTGGTAGCCAACTTCAGGGTGGCGGGCACGGTGGGTGAAATTGTCCACAACGCTGACGGCAGCACGGGTGTGGTGTTCTATCAGAACGCCGAAGGCACCGAGGGCTGGATGGTAGCCTTGGAGGATGTTTCCGAAGGTTGCCAGTGGGGGCCGCAGACCAATATTAATGCGATGCCTGACATGCCTTACAACGACGTTCGCGTTATGGAAGATGTTTCGGGTTACCGCAACACGGACCTCATCCGAAAGGTGTTGGGGACAAACAATGACTATGCCGCTTCGGTGGTCGACTTCGACAATGGCTGGTATCTGCCTGCGGCAGGACAACTGCGCAAACTCTATGCAGCCTTGCCCATGATTGAAGAATCCATCCTCAATGCGGGCGGCACCCTGTTGACAGAAGATGCCTACTGGAGCAGTTCCGAATACAACACTTCAGATGCCTTTTCGCCCTTGTTCGCCATGAGCAATGTAAGCAAGACTTCATCGAGGCGTGTTAGGGCCATCCGTACCTTCAATTGCACCAATACGAATGTCGTGAGAGTCATGGCAAACAATGTGGCTTTCGGTAGTGTTGCAGGAGGAGGAAATTATGAAATTGGAGCTTCTGTCAGCGTTTTGGCCACACCAAAGCCGAACTATGCCTTCGACCACTGGGAAGAGGACGGTTGTACGGTATCATACGACCGTTATTTCACCTTTGAGTTCACGAGGACTCGCACATTGGTGGCTGTCTTTGTCAGGGAAAACAGTATAGGTAGCATCGTCCACAATGCCGACGGCAGTAAGGGTGTGATATTTTACACCTATCCTTCGGGCATTGGTGGCCTGATGGTGGCTTTGGAAGATGTTTCGGAGGGTTGCCCTTGGGGCCTCAACGAAGACATTACCATCATGGACAACCAGTCGCCGAGCGCGGTCATGGACTTGTTGGAAGACATGAGTGGCAAGAGCAATACGAATAGGGTTCGTGAATGGTATAGTGGCAACACGGAATATGCCGCCTGCAAGACTGACTATGCCAACGGCTGGTACCTGCCTTCGGCGGGTCAGTTGCGCAAACTCTATGCTGCCTTGCCAATAATTGAAGGGGCCATCGTCAACGCGGGTGGCACCACTTTGACGGAAGATGCCTATTGGAGCAGCACCGAACAGTCGGCAAGCAACGCTTGGACACCTTCGTTTGCCATGAGTTCTTCAAGCAAAACAGGCAACTGCCGTGTCAGGGCCATCCGCAGCTTGACCGATACAGAGACCATCACAGTCAATGTGAATATTGAGGGTGGTGGTACGGTTACGGGAGCCGGCTGGTACGACCACGGACAGACTTGCACTTTGAAGGCTCTGGCTAACGAAAGTTATGCCTTCCTCAATTGGACTCACGGCGGCACAGTGGTTTCCACCAAAATGGAATACAGCTTCACGGTGCTGGGAAACCAGACCTATACCGCCAATTTCGTGGCTAACAGCAGCAACATCACCACGACCATTGAGCCAGCAAATAGTGGCACGGTCACTGGTGCTGGCATCTATGCGATAGGCTCGAACTGCACTTTGACGGCTACGCCCCATACAGGATACTCCTTCGTTAATTGGACGAAAAACGGCAGTGTGGTCTCAACGAATTCGAGTTATAGCTTCACGGTGGCAGAGTCAGCCCAATACACGGCTCATTTTGTCATCAACAGCTATGAGGTCAATGCCACAGCCTTCCCGGAAGAAGGTGGCACGGTGTCGGGCGCACATGCTTATACGCATGGCTCTACTGCCACCTTGACGGCCACAGCTGCGGAGGGTTACACTTTCATCAACTGGACGGAAAATGGTGCGGTGGTTTCCACTTCGCCAACGCTACAATTTGGGGTGTATGGCAACAGGACATTGGTGGCCAATTTTAGCGATAATGCCTATACGGTTACGACCATTACCTATCCTTCAAATGGTGGTACGATTGAGGGCGGAGGAGTATACATCCACGGCACAACTGCCACCTTGACAGCTTATGCGAATCCCCAGTTCGAGTTCTTCTGCTGGTTCGATGGTGATGATATGGTTTCATTCGAGCCAACGATTTCGTTTGAGGTGACAGAAGATGTTGTGTTTTATGCTGTGTTTGTGGAAAACGAAGACATCATTCAAACCGTCAATTTGTCCGAAGGTTGGAATTGGGTGTCGTTCAATGTGGAAATCACCTTGGACAATTTGAAGGCGGCATTAGTGGAAGCAATGCCGAGTACGGTTATCATTATCAAGTCTCAGACACAGATTACTTCCTATAATCCCAACAATCACCGTTGGAATGGACAACTGACCTCTTTGGATTTGTCTAAGATGTACATGATCAAGGTGGTTTCTGGTTGTGAGTTTACTTTGTATGGTGACCTCATTGACCCGACTGAGCATCCTGTCACCATCAACTTCGGCAACAACTGGATAGGATTTCCGCTCGATGCGAGCATGAGCTTGACCAATACCTTTGCCGGTTTTGCTGCCAATGGCGACAAGATTAGGTCCCAGACCGGTAATTCCCAATACATACGCAATAGGTGGATGGGGCAGGGATTAACCGACCTTGAACCTGGAAAGGGATATATTTATAATTCTGATATTCAAAGCATCAGGGTATTCATCTTCCCCGCACCCGCGAAATAAGCCTTGACCAACCCTTAACGGATTGAAAAACGGCCGCTTTCGTTTGAGGGAGGCCGTTTTTGGCTTCTTTAGCATGGCTTGGTGGTGTCAATTTTGCATGTTTTGCCTTAAAATGAAGCAAATTTCGTCTTGATGGGTGAAAACTTCCTGTCGGGAACAATTTTTGTCGTACTTTTGTAGTTTTAAATCGAAATTCCGATAAGGATGTTGGCTTTGTGGATAACGATAAAAGTTTTCATCAAGGGGATGATTATGGGCGCGGTGAATGTCTTTCCCGTGTCAAGCGGCACCGTGTCGCTCATTTTGGGTGTGTTCGAGCGTTTTGTCAATTCCATCAAGTCGCTGAACCCCAAGAATTTCAGGTATCTTCGAAAGGGTCAAGCCTCTGAGTTTGCCCGCCGCAAGCAGTCCCTGAAATCCTACGAGGTCTACACTTGGTCGTTTTTCATCGGGCTAATCATCGCTTCGGTTGTGTATGTGATGAAACGCATAGAGAAGGTGAATATCAAGAACATACTGCTCATTTTGGCGGGATTCGCAATCTCTTTCATGCTGTCTATTAAATCTAATCCTTATTCCAACGACAATTTCCTCTATCTTTTCCTTTGTGGTATCGTTGGGGCTACCGGCATGGTCGTTCCGGGCATCTCAGGCTCGCACCTCATGCTGCTGATGGGCAACTACGAATTGATTGTTACTGAGGCGATTCCGGCCTTGACAAAGGCTTCTACTTTCATGCACGGTGCAAGGATTCTGTTTCCTTTCGCCTTGGGGTCAGTGGTGAGTATCGTGTCGTTTTCCTACCTGCTTTCGTGGCTCATGCGCGATTTCCGCAACGAAACGCTGTCGGCACTCGCTGGCTTCATGTTAGGCAGTTTGCCAGTGGTCTACCCTTGGAAAGAACCTACCGCCGACATGATGGATTTCGCTTTCCATTTGCCGCAGTGGAACTCTGAACTGCTGATGGCCGTTGTTATGATGGTTCTTGGCGCGGCAACGGTATATCTGTTGGAACTGATGGCCCGACATACCGCAAAGAAACAGGCCGAGCGATTGTTGAACCCCAAACCGAAAAGACATGGCAAGAAAACTCAATAGAATCGTATTCACCCTCCGCGATGGCGAGGATTTCATCCCTTTAATCTCCTTGCTCAAGGCCGCGGATGTGGTCTATTCCGGCAGCGAAGCCCAAGAGGTGGTCACGGCGGGCATGGTGCTCCGCAACGGCGAAGTGGAATACCGCAAGCGAGCCAAGATTACCGCTGGGGAAATCATTGTTTTCGAGAATTATGAAATCCTTGTAGAAGGGTGGGATTAGTAAATTAGTGAATAGGAATTATATGAAAAAAGTTTTATCCATTGTAGGAGCATTGCTCATCGCCGTCGTCATTGGCGGTTGCCTTTATTTGAACAGTTTGATGCCAATCATCACGGGCTATGCGGCAAAAAACCTGGCCTCGGCCGTGTTTGTTTCGGGCCGCGATGCCAAGACTGTGGAGGACTTGGACCTCAATTTCTCCTTCATCCGTTTCAATAAAAATAAGGTGGATTATGAGAATAAGACGGTCACCAGCCGATTCCTTTGGAGAAAAGCCACTGCGGCCTATCGAAAAGGTTATGGAGTCACCTTATTGCGTGGTGCCCATGCCATTGACCTCGAGCAACAGGTTTGTCCTTCCTCCGATGAGAGCATGCCAATAAGACCGCTCCCAATGGGCGATTCTGCAACAAAGGCGAGGCTGGAGCCAATCGCCAAGGCCTTTGTGGACGATCGGGCTTATAACGGACATCCCTTTGCTTTTGTGGTGCTCCATAAAGGTGGAGTGGTGGCAGAGCGCTATGATAAGGGCATTACACCCGAAATGAAACTCCTGAGCTGGAGCATGGCCAAAAGCTTCACCAACGCCATCGCAGGTGTCATGGTAAGAGACCGTCTTGTTGATATATATGCTCCGACGGACATACCCGAATGGCAAAACGATGACCGTAAAGATATTACCATCAACGACTTGATGCAGATGCAGAGCGGTTTGGAATGGAACGAGAACTACGGTGCCCGTTCTGACGTCAATCTGATGCTCCATCGTGAGCAAGATATGGGCCTTTATGCCCTCAACAAACCCCTCGAACACAAACCGGGTAGTTTTTGGTACTATTCCAGCGGCAGCACGAACATCGTTATGCGTTATCTTTGCGGGAAGTTCCCGTCTGACCAAGCTTTCCTTGCCTATGTTCACGCGAAACTCTTCGCGCCTTTGGGTATTCGTAATGCTGTTTTTGAATCAGACATGAGCGGTACCCCTGTTGGATCGTCGTACCTTTACATCACGGCCACTGACTTCGCCCGCTTTGGCCAACTTTATTTAGAGGATGGTTGTGTCGACTCGTTGAGGGTTCTTCCCGAAGGCTGGGTGAACTACACGACCGCGCCCGCGTCCAATAGTGAAAATGGATATGGCTCATTTTTCTGGTTGAATAGAGGGAAAGAGCTCCCTGATGTGCCTGAGGATATGTATTATTGCAAAGGCCACGATGGGCAGAGGATATTCGTCATACCCTCTAAGGACTTGGTGGTCGCGATATTAGGTTATTCGCCCATGCCCGATCATGTCATCGACTTCAATGCGCTTTTGAAGGACATCATTTCCAATATAGATTAAAATGCCATAAAAAAAATGAAGAGACGTGCTTGGTACATCTCTTCATTTTCTGCGTATTCTGCGTATTCTGCGTGAAACAATTCCTTATTCAGCAGAGAACTTGCAAACCAGATTCCTGTCGCCGTAGGCGTCGTCGATGCGCGTGACGTGCGGGAAGTATTTGTCCTGAACGTCGCTCTTCATCGGGAAGCCAGCCTCTTCGCGGGTGAAGGGGAAGTTCCACTCGTTGGCCATCAGCATCTCGGCGGTGTAAGGCGCGTGGCTGATGATGTTGTTGCCCTTCTCGGCCTTGCCGTCCTCGATGTCCTTGATTTCCTTGCGGATCTGAATCATGGCTTCGACGAAGCGGTCGAGCTCAGCGATAGGCTCACTCTCGGTGGGTTCCACCATCAGGGTCTCATGCACCGGGAAGGCCACGGTAGGCGCGTGGAAGCCGAAGTCCATCAAGCGCTTGGCGATATCAATGGCGGCCACACCAACAGTCTTGTTGATTCCGTTGATGTCCAGAATCATTTCATGGGCCACATGGCCGTGGTTGCCGGTATACAGGATCGGGTAGTAGTCCTTCAGTCTTTCCTTCAGGTAGTTGGCGTTCATAATGGCACCCATAGTAGCTTTCTTCAGACCTTCACCGCCTAACATCTTGATGTAGCAATAGGTGATGGTGAGGATTTGGGCACTGCCAAACGGAGCGGCTGAAACGGCACCTTCCTGCTTGTCGCCACCGCAGTGGAACAGGATGTGCGAAGGCAGGTAAGGTTTCAGGTGTTCGGCCACGCCGATGGGGCCTACGCCAGGACCGCCACCGCCGTGCGGGATGGCGAAGGTCTTGTGCAGGTTGAGGTGGCAGACGTCGGCACCGATGAAGCCTGGGCTGGTCAGGCCGACTTGGGCGTTCATGTTGGCACCGTCCATATAGACTTGGCCGCCGTTGTCGTGGACGATCTTCACGAGGGTGCGGATGCCGTCCTCATAGATGCCGTGAGTGGAAGGATAGGTGACCATGAAGGCAGCCAAGTTGTCCTTGTATTGTTCGGCCTTGGCCTTGGCGTCGTCGAGGTCGATGTTGCCGTTTTCGTCGCATTTCACTACCACCACTTGCATACCTGCCATAGCAGCCGAAGCGGGGTTGGTGCCGTGAGCCGATGCAGGAATCAAGCAGATGTTGCGGTGACCCTGACCGTTGGCCTCTTGGTAACGGCGGATGGTGAGCAGACCGGCATATTCGCCGCTGGCACCCGAGTTAGGCATAAAGCTCATACCCTTGAAGCCCGTGATTTCGCAGAGGTCTTTCTCCATCTCGTTGATGAGTTCGAGGTAGCCTTCCACTTGGTCGGCGGGGACGAAGGGGTGGATGTTGCCGAACTCAGGCCAGCTGAGGGCATACATCGAGGTGGCGGGGTTCAGTTTCATCGTGCAGCTTCCGAGCGGAATCATGCAGCGGTTGAGGCTAAGGTCGCGGTTTTCGAGCTTCTTCATGTAACGCATCATATCGGTCTCGCTGCGATACTTGAAGAACATCGGGGCTTGCATGAACTTGGAGGTGCGCTGCATTTCGGGTTGGATGCCGCTGAACTTCTGGCAGTTCGGGTCGCAAACGAGTTCCTCATGCTCCTTGCCGAGGGCTTCGGCGACGACTTGGCCAATCTCGTTGATGTCTTCGCGGGCAGTGGTTTCGTCGATGCTGATGCCAAAGTGTTGCTTGTCGATGATGCGGAAGTTCATGCCGTGTTTCTCGGCGGCTTCCTTCACCTTGCAGGTGCAAGCGCCTTCGGGCAGTTCGAACAACAGCGTGTCGAAGAAGTGCTTGTTGAGTTGCTTCACGCCGAGTTTGGCCAACTCTGAAGTGAGTTTTCCGGCAAGGCAATTAATATGGTGTGCGATTTCAATCAAACCCTCGGGACCATGATAGAGGGCGTAGAAGCCTGACATGATGGCCAACAAAGCCTGGGCCGTGCAGATGTTGGACGTGGCTTTTTCGCGCTTGATGTGCTGTTCGCGGGTTTGCAGGGCAAGACGGAAAGCAGGATTGCCAAGAGCATCCACGCTGATGCCGATGATACGTCCGGGCATTTCGCGCTTGTAGGCCTCGGTGGTGGCAAAGTAACCGGCATGAGGACCGCCGAATCCCATCGGCAGACCGAAACGCTGGTTGGAACCTAAGACCACATCGGCACCCCATTCGCCGGGAGGCGTGATGAGGGTAAGGCTCAGCAGGTCGGCGGCCACGGCCACTTGCATGCCTTTGGCTTTCCATTCGGCAACCTTGGCGCGGTTGTCGATGATTTCACCGAACTGGTTGGGGCATTGGATGATAACGCCGAAATATTCTTCGTTTGCTTCAAACTTGTTGATGTCGTCAATCACGACTTCGATGCCTTGGAAGTGGGCGCGGGTCTTGATGACTTCGATGCTCTGTGGGAACAGGTCGCAAGCCACGAAGAACTTCTTCACGCCGGCCTTCACTTGGGCGCGGCTGCGCGAGTGCCAGAACATCAGCATGGCTTCGGCGGCGGCGGTGCCTTCGTCGAGCAGACTGGCGTTGGCCAAAGGCATGGCGGTCAGGTCGCTGATGACAGTTTGGAAGTTCACGAGGGCTTCCAAACGGCCTTGCGAAATCTCGGCCTGATAGGGAGTATAAGAGGTGTACCAGCCCGGATTTTCAAGGATGTTGCGCATGATGACGCCCGGGGTGATGGTGTTGTAGTAGCCCAAGCCGATGTAGGTGCGGAACTGTTTGTTCTTGGCACCCAAGGCCTTGAGGTGGCTGATGACTTCGTACTCGTTCATGCCATCGCCGATGTTGAGGTCTTTCGGCAGACGGATTTCGGGAGCGATGATTTCGTCGACAAGTTGTTCTTGCGATTTCACGCCGATGACCTTAAGCATCTTTTCAGCGTCGGATGCGGTGGGCCCGTTGTGGCGTTTGATGAAATTATTTCTGATCATATACGATTGTTTTGATTATGATTTATTTGTATTCTTCAAGTTTTTGTTTCAAAGTGTTGATATTGTTGATGGACTTGATTTCGTTAGAAGGCACGCGCAAAAAATCGGCTTTCCATCTATTGAAACCTGCCGTGTTTTCCAGAATGGTCAAATATAGGTAATAGAATTCCTTGCTCTTGAGGTTGTCCTTCTTGTATTTGCGGTAAAGCTCATGATAGGTACCCATGCTCGTTTCCTGACGGTGAATCAGTTCCCAAAACTCCTTCTTGAATTGGGCACCTCGGTCGTTGCTTTCAGGTTTGACGGTTTCTGCCGGTTTGGTGGTTTGATCTTGGATTGTTGGGGTGGTTTCGGCGGGCTTTGGCTTTTCCTCAACCTTGGGAGTCTCTTTCGGCTTTGGTGCTTCAACGGCTTCGGGTGTTGTGGTTGCTTTGGGAGCCTCATTGGTTTGGGCTTCCATGTTTTGGGCGATGGCCGTTTGTGCTATTTCTGGTTCAACTGTTGCAGTGTCATGTGCGTTGTTTTCCATGAGTTCCGACTTGACGGTGTCTGTCATCACATTCTCAACAACAGGCTTGGGATCGTTGGCGGGCGTTTTGGACTTGGGCTTGCTGAAAACGGCAAAATAAAGGATGATACCCGTAACGGCAACCGTAATGATTCCACCCCAAAGAATGGGTTGTTTGCTGTGTTTCTTCTCATATTGCGCGATGAGCCTTCCGTCGTAGTTGGTATCGCGATCAGGCACCAATTTGAAGTCAACAAATACATAGCCCCTTGGTGGTATGATGTAGTCCACAACATCGTGGCCGTCTTCATATCTGGAATAAGGGCAGTTCCTATATTTCTTTCCCATCCCAGGGTCAACTCTAAATTGCTTGAAATTGGTCGTGTTACTCATGGTTTCCTGAATTGTTTGATAATATTTTTGTTTCTTTCATGGTCGAATCAGCCGACACTTTTTCTGAGGGCTTCGATGGTTTTGATGGAATTAAGTTCCTTCTCTGGGATCTTTTTCAACTTGTCATGCCAAGCCTTGAAGGTCACAAAGTCTTTCAGGATGGTATAACGCAAATAATCGAATTCTTCTCCTGCCACCTTGGTTTTGTTGGCGTTGTAAAGGTCGGTGTAGGCATCCATAGAGCCTGACTTTTCGTGTACCAAAGTCCAAAAATCGCGTTTGAAAACCTCATTGGGGTCGGTTGCGGCAGGCTGTTGGCTTGGCGCGTTGGTCGTTTGCTCAACAGTGCTGATGGCTGCTGCGGGTTGTTCTTCGACAGGAGCTTTTGCCTCGGGTTGGGCTTGGACAGGAGCCGTTTCTTCAGCTTGCTTGGGCTTGTTTGTGGCTTTTTCGGCAGTCTTTTTCTCTTTTTTCTCCTTTTTGTTGTTGGTGATTTCAGTTTTCGGCTTCACATCCTTTGTTTTGGGAGTGCTTGGTTTTGGGTCTTTAAAAACACTGAAAGCCAACAAAATAACAATTCCAATGACTAATGCGATGGCAAGCACCAAAACCAACATCCAGATGTTAGACTTGAGGCGGGTGAGGAATGGCTCTTTCGCATATTCCGCTGTGAGTTTTCCGTCGTAAATCTGGTTGCTGGCATCGGGGTCGTACTTGAAGCCGATAAACACATGTCCTTTGGGTGGAATGATATAATCCTTGACATCTCGTCCGTCTTCATAGATGGAGTACGGACATCCGGGCATTTTCTTGCCCTTCCCTGGGTCGATGCTATATCTCTTTTCGGTGAATTCCGTCATTTCGGAGTTTATTGTAAGGTTTTGTTTAATGTGATGTAATTTGGATAGGCAAGTTGCTGGTTTCCAACGGTAATGTAAGGCTTCACCTGAAGTCCCACAGTAACGGGATTGCTGCTCGCGCCGGCCAACTTGAAGGCCAAATTCACGATGGCATCCGCCGATTCGCCGCTGAACAGTTGGAACAGGTCTGTAGTGACGGGAATCGTGACCATGCTGTTCGATTTGGCGGGAACGTTCACGCTGTTGTTCATGGTGGTGCTGACAACTTGCTTTCCGTTGAGGGTCAATATGTAATCCATCTTGGCCATCGAAGCGGCGATGGAGTTGGGGTTGCTTACATCAAGGTTGACATTGAAAGTGACGGGCAGGCTTCTGTTGCTGATTGCGTTGACGAGAGCCAATCCTTGCGAAATGTTGAGGTTCTCTCTCGACATTCCCTTGCTCAGGTTGATGCCGAGCATCTCAATATGGTTGACGCTGTTGAAATCGAAGGTGCAATTGGCAAAGTTGGCCATTTGTGCAACTTGAGTGAGCACGTCACATGAGGCCAATCCTGCCGTGACGAATAAAATTATAAGGGTTCTCTTAAGTTTTGACATGTCTGTAATTATCTAATAATCAATTTAATAAATTATAAAATTCCAACAAGCGTTGGGCTTGTTTTCTGCTCGTCTATAATTTTGCAATAATACGAAAAAAGTCGGACATACAGCCCGACTTTTGGAAAATATTTTTCGGCATTATTCCTCTCCACGGCGCGAGGCGCGTTTGCGCTCAATCTCGTCGAGGATGATTTTGCGCAGGCGCAGGCTCTTGGGTGTGACTTCCAGATATTCGTCGTCGCGGATGTATTCCATGTATTCCTCCAACGAGAACCTCACAGGCGGGATGAGACGGATGGCCTCGTCGCTGCCCGAGGCACGAACATTGGTCAAGTGCTTGGTTTTGCACACGTTGATGACGATGTCGTTGCTGCGCGTGTTCTCACCAATGACCTCGCCGGCATACACATCCTCATTCGGGTTGACGAAGAAAATGCCACGGTCTTGCAGTTTCCAAATGGCGTATGGGATGGCCTGTCCGGTTTCCATCGAAATCAAGGCACCCACGTTTCGCGAAGGCATCTCGCCCTTCCACGGCTCGTAGTCCTTGAAGCGGTGCGACACGATAGCTTCGCCTTCGGTGACGGTCAAAAGCGTGTTTCTCAGGCCGATAAGTCCGCGTGAAGGGATGTCGAAATCGAGGCACATGCGGTCGCCCTTGGGTTCCATTTGGGTCATTTCGCCCTTGCGTGCGCTGACTTGCTCGATGACGCGCCCCGAGAAGTCTTCAGGCACAAGGACGGTCAAGGCTTCGATAGGTTCGCATTTCACGTCGTCGATGTATTTCACGATGACCTTGGGCTGTCCAAGTTGGAACTCGTAACCCTCACGGCGCATGGTTTCCACGAGGATGCTCAAATGCAGGATGCCACGACCGTAAACCATCAGTGAATCAGGCGAATCGGTGTCTTCCACCTTCAGGGCGAGGTTCTTTTCGGTTTCCTTATATAAACGCTCGCGCAGGTGGCGTGAGGTCACATATTTGCCTTCCTTGCCGAAGAAAGGTGAGTTGTTGATGGTGAACAACATGCTCATCGTCGGCTCGTCAACATGGATGGGCGGCAGGGCCTCGGGGTTCTCGTAGTCGGCAACGGTGTCGCCAATCTCAAAGTCGTCGATGCCCATAAGCGCGATAATGTCGCCGGCCTCGACGGGTTTTTTGGTGCGTTCCTTGCCCAAGCCTTCAAAGGTGTAAAGCTCCTTGATGGTGGAGCGGGTGACGGAACCGTCGCGCTTCACCAACGAGACGTTTTGTCCGGCTTGCAAAGTGCCGCGTTTCAGACGACCCACGGCGATACGGCCAACATACGAGCTGTAATCCAACGAAGTAATCAGCATTTGCGGCGTGCCTTCCTCGAACTTCGCGGGCGGGATGGTGTCGATGATGACATCCAAAAGGTAGGAAACGTTGTCGGTGACGTGGTTCCAGTCGTCCGACATCCAGCCTTGTTTCGAGGAGCCGTAAACGGTGGGGAAATCCAATTGGTCTTCGGTCGCGCCGAGGTTGAACATCAGGTCGAAGACGGCCTCTTGCACCTCGTCGGGACGGCAATTAGGCTTGTCCACCTTATTGATGACGACGATGGGTTTCAAACCTAATTCGATGGCCTTTTGCAGCACGAAACGGGTCTGAGGCATGGGGCCTTCAAAGGCATCAACCAACAGCAAAACGCCGTCGGCCATGTTCAGAACGCGCTCCACCTCGCCGCCAAAATCGGCGTGGCCGGGAGTGTCGATAATGTTGATTTTCACGTCCTTGTAGCGCACCGAAACATTCTTCGAAAGGATGGTGATGCCGCGCTCGCGCTCAAGGTCGTTGTTGTCCAAAATGAGTTGCCCAGGAGCCTCGTCCGACTCCTTGAAGAGTTGGGATTGGTAAAGGATACGGTCCACGAGGGTGGTCTTGCCGTGGTCAACGTGGGCGATAATTGCTATATTTCTGATATTCTGCATTTTAGTAGAAATTACTGCGATATTTGAAGGTGCAAAAGTACAAAAAATCGCTGAATTGCCGAAAAGTAGTAATTTTGCGAAAGAAAAAAATGAAATATCACGATTTCAAGAGGATTCTACTTTTGCTTCACAACTAAAACAACAGTGCTATGGAACTTACGAAATACCTTGTGGATAATTTGGAAAACAGCCGTGAATTTACGCGCCACATTATCAATTCTTTGTCGCTTGTCGATTTGAAGCGGGTGAAAAGAGATTTGGAACGTCATTACACTGATAATCCGGAAACAAGCTATCTGATGGGCCATGTTGAAAGAAGGCTTTTCCCGGAACAAGTTGAGAAAGTGAAAAAAAAGCCCAATGCCACTATCAATCAACTGCTTCGCGATTTCAAGGACGAAAAAAGCGGCCTTATTGCTGCATCTCGACTTGAATTGCAGAAACGGTTTGAATACCAATCGTTTGAGGACCAAAAGAGAATCATAGATGCGTTCATGTTCAGGACGACGAAGCACGACGTGGTTTGGTGTTCAAAGTATTTGCTCAGTGATTGGTTTTGGAGGGACATCTATTTTGACTCTATCGTGTGGTACTGGGAGCGCGAAATGGATAATTATCCTTTGCTCCGTGTGGTTTGTAAATATGCTTCGGATGATTATCTGAAGGAGAAAGTCCAGCAATTTGAGGAAGAGAATGAAGGAGTGGTCGAAGTCAAGGCATACATGTTGTTTTTGTCGCGGCTTGCGAAAGACCCGAATTTTGTCATCAACAAGGACAGGTTGAGGCCGTTTCAATATGTCTGTATTTGTTCCAAAACGAACCGTCAGGTCACCCAAGAGGAGGCCAATACGGCATTGTTGCAAGTGGTGTTGGAGAGTCTTTCGGAAGGCTTGTTTTTCAACAAGTTTCGGCGCAAGCGCGACGGGACGGTGGTGTTCAGGTCAGGATGTATGATAGAATTCGCTTTGTGGACTATTTCCAAAACCGGGAACACAGACGTTTTGATTCGTTTCAACGAATGGGTCAAGGAAATGTGCTATAAGATAGAGAATATGCAAGATGCTGATTACGATGAGATTGTGGAAGCCGTTTCCCGCGTGTTGAGTGAGTGAAGGGGGGATAGTTGCAAAGAAAACCTAAGACGCAAATAATACTTTTCCTTGTCCACGGATAAGCTGGGATCACTATTTGTACATCTCAATTGTCTTCATCAATTCGTCGTGTATCGTTTTGCGCAACGATTTGGGTTCGATGACTTCAAGTTCGTGGCCTTCTTTTAATATTTCCTGTCGGAAATCGAATGAAGGCGCAAGATAGTATTCGAAATCAGAATAAGTTTCGCGTGTGGTTATTTCTTTTTGGGATTGGTGTTTTGGAAGTGAACGGATAAGTGGAATCATTTTCCCGTAAGCGCGTAATACAATTCGTGTCGGTTTTTCTTTTTCACCGATGAAAACGCCGAAATGGTACTTGAAGAAATCCTCTGCATTAAAAAAAGGGTCAGTTTCAAAAGGCTCGTTTGTGGCAGAAAGTTCTATGATTCGGTCAAGGGCGAAAATCCGAAAATCGTTGTGTTTGTGGCGGTCTTTCCCTAACAGATACCATCGTTGGCGAAACACTTTGAGGCAATATGGTTCGATGATTGTTGTCTTTGCAATTGAAGCCTCAAAACCTTGATGTGTCATTTGCAATGTGCAGTTGTTTTTGATGGCGTTGATGATGGTTTGGAGGTATTCTGTTCCTGAAGGGATTTCTTCGAGCACAAGTTTGTCTTTGATGGAAAGGCTGTCTGCAAGGATGTTGCCGACAGTTAGCGTTTGGAGCATCCAGTTTTGGGTGGAGTTGTCGCGGAGCATTTCGGGGTTGCTGATGTAATAAAGGTGTTGGTTGTCGCACCCGATGCGTATGCCAAACATATCATCAATGGAAATGCGTAGGCGGAAGAAGGTGGTGCGGGATAGAGGGCGGCTGTCGTTCAGGTCGTCTTCTATCCAAAGGCGTTTGATTCTGTCAAAACTAATCTTTTTTGCTCTTTGGATGGTATTGACCAACCAAATGTATTGCCTGAAAGTGTCGGTGTTTCTCATAGTTGAAGATTTTTTTTGCAAAAATAAAACTTTTTTCAACGATGTTTCACGTTTTGAAACAGGAACGGTTGTAAATTTGCAGCGTGAAATATGAAAAACGTAAAAGAATGGAAACCATAGCACACGTCAGAGCTGGAGATTTAGCAGTTCAGACCAACGAAGAGCATCAACAAGGAGTGGCAAGACTTGCTGCCAATTTTGCAGCAAAGTTTGGTATGGCTGAATGGGGGCGGGTATTGGGATTGCTGCACGACAAGGGGAAGGAGCAGAGAGCGTTCCAACAACATATTATTAAGGAGAGTGGATTGAATCCAAATGTGAAAGTTGGGGGAGACTATAGACACGCTTACGTTGGCGCCTTGATTGCCAAGAAGGTGTTTCCGCAACAGCATTTGTTGATGGATAATGCCTTAATGGGTCATCATCGGGGTCTTTATGACAATGGAGAAATGAATGAGGTGATGAAGTCGGAAATACCCGACGATGTGAGTGTTGAGAGCATTGATGCTCACTTGGAGATTCCTCGACTTGGAAAGCCACGAGACATCCATCACGTGCAGCGGATGCTGTATAGTTGCTTGGTTGATGCCGATTATTTAGACACCGAGGCTTTTATGCAGCCTGAGCAGAGCAAACAGCGTGGGAGATATGATTCTTTGGCCGTATTGGAAGAGAAACTCGATGAATATCTGAGCAAATTGAAGAAAGATGCGCCTGATACAGAGGTGAACAGAATCAGAAATGAAGTCCAACAATGTTGCATCAAGGAAAGCGATAACAAGCCTGGATTTTTCAGTTTGACCGTCCCGACGGGAGGAGGAAAAACGCTTGCCTCTGTGCTTTGGGCCATCAAACACGCGGTAATGAATAATCTGAATCGCATAATTATCGCCATTCCTTACACGAGTATTATCACCCAGACAGCGAGCGTGTTAAGAAACATTTTCGGTGAAGAGAACGTGCTTGAACATCATTCCAATGTAGATGGCTCCAAGTTGAACGACAAAGAGTTGACGGACAGGTTGAAATTGGCCACTGAAAACTGGGATTACCCCATTATTGTAACCACCAATGTCCAATTCTTTGAATCACTGTTTAGTAATAAGCCTTCCGATTGCCGTAAGTTGCATAATATTGCGAAAAGTGTCCTGATATTTGACGAGGTTCAAACTTTGCCTATTGACTTTTTGCAACCCATTGTCGATACTTTTGACACTTTGAATAGGGTATTCGGAGCTTCAATCTTGTTTACGACGGCAAGCCAGCCTGTTTTGTCGGGAGAGATAATGGGTACGAATCCATTTGTTTCGTTTGAGGGCTTGTCCGAAATCCGTGAAATCATTCCACAGGAAGCAAATCTTCACAATCGTTTGCGCCGTGTTGAGATACGCTTTGATGAAGAACGTAAAAACTACGATGAGATTGCAGAGCAAATAGCGAAGTATCAGCAAGTTTTGTGCATCGTTAATACACGAAACGACGCAAAGGAAATCTTCACCCGCTTGCCCAAAGAAGGTATTTGCTTGCATCTGTCGAGGATGATGTGTCCTGACCACGTCAGGGAAACTATTGCAAAGGTTAAAGCAGCACTCAATAATCTTGACAATTCCATTATAAGGGTGGTCGCCACACAGTTGATAGAGGCGGGTGTTGACATCGACTTTCCTGTGGTTTTCCGCCAAGAAGCGGGACTTGATTCCGTGTTGCAGGCAGCTGGTAGATGTAACCGAGAAGGAAAGTTAGACAGGGGAGAGACTTTCGTGTTTGGTTTGCAGAAGCCCCTGCCACGTGGTTTTATGACGCAAACCAACAACGCCCGTCTTGCAATGGGAAAAGAATATGATTGGTTTTCGCCCGAAGCGATGGAGGCCTATTTCAGACAATTGTATTCACGGGTTGATAGTTTTGACAAAGCGAATATCAAAGATTTGCTATACAAACCCGAAATGTTGTTTGAAACTGCGGCTTCAAAGTTTCAATTGATTGACGACAATACCACCTCGGTTATCGTGAATTGGAAAAACAGTATGGATATGGTGGAACGCTTGAAGAGGGATGGTGTCTCATACAGTTTAATGAAAGCATTGTCCCAGTTCTGTGTCAATGTGCGAAATGGGGATAAGGACAAATTAAACAAGGCGGGCGTTATTGAAGAAGTGTTGGAAGGTGTCTATGTGATACGAGACCAAGCATTTTACGATAAGGATGTTGGTCTTGTTACAGATAATCATTGGTTAGAAGAATCATTAATAGTTTGAAATATGGATTATTACGACAAAGAGTTTTGTTTGGAAGTATGGGGGCCGATGGCCTGTTTCACCCGCCCCGAGTTGAAGGTGGAAAGGGTGAGCTATGATGTCATCACCCCATCGGCGGCACGAGCCGTCTTTGAAGCCATATTTTGGAAACCCGCTATACATTGGCAAGTGACCAAAATAGAGGTGCTTAACCCCATCAAATGGACTACCATCAGGCGCAACGAAGTGGGCGCGGTCGCCTCGAAGAATCCGATTTTTATTGAGGACAAGCGACAGCAAAAGAACTCGCTGTTGCTGCAGGATGTCCGCTATCGGATTTGGGCAAAATTGGAATTCATTCCCAAATGGAAGCGGAAAGAGACCAGAAATGCCCGAATTGACGAGGAAGAGGTGGATTTGCTTCGCAAGGACGAGAACCCGGGCAAGTACAATGCTATGTTTGAACGCAGGGCAAGCAAGGGACAGTGCTTCAACCAACCATATCTAGGCACACGCGAGTTTTCGGCATCGTTCCGTCTGGTAAATCCTGGGCAAGAGGAATTGACGCCCCCGATTGATGAAAGCCGCGACCTTGGCATTATGCTTTACGATATGGATTTTCGCGACAACCCCGAAAAGCCTGAAGCGATGTTCTACCGTGCCCGTATGGAGAACGGAGTGATTATTGTTCCACCCATTAACAGTGAGGAGGTTTTGAGATGATACTGCAAGCGTTATATGATTATTACAATAGAAGCAAAGGTTCGCTTCCCGCTTTTGGGCGAGAGTTGAAAGAGATAGGTTTCTTAATTGTCATTGATAAAAATGGCAAGTTCGTTAGGTTTGAGGACAGAAGAATAGACAAAAAGCAGGCACAAAAGTTTTTGGTAAAGAAAAGTGTTGGCCGAACAAGTGCTCCAGCGGCCAATTATCTTTACGATAATAGCGCGTATGTTTTTGGCTATTCTGAAAAAGGGGATCCAAAGAAGTGTTTGGAAACATTCAAGGAGAAAGTGCAGGCACTATACGAGGTATCGCCTGACAATGCCGATATGAAAGCCGTATATGCGTTCTATCAAAATGACATAGTAGAAGTTTTGGAAAGAATGAAAGAAGATTTATTGTGGCCAGAGATTGAAAAGAATTTGAACAAGAAATATTCAACTTTTTCTTTTCTGATAGAGGGTGATACAAAAATCGTGGCAGAGAAAGAGGAATTGTTGGATTTGTTGGGTTGTGATGATGGTTTTGGTGGAGAACAAACCTGCTTGGTGTCTGGTCAAAAAGGACGAGCAGTTGAAACCACGACCGCAACGATGATTCCAGGCAGTCAAGCAACGGCAAAACTGGTTGCTTTTCAGGTAAACTCGGGCTATGATTCATACGGTAAAGAGAAAGGAGGCAATGCCCCAATCAGCGAAGAGGCTGAATTTGCATATACGACAGTATTGAACTATATGCTGCGTTCTGATTCGAGAAACAAGTTCTTGATTGGCAACCGCACATTCCTTTTCTGGGCATCCAAAGATGACGAGGCTGGAAAACAGGCAGAAGAGAGCATTTTCAATATGTTTGGATTTACCGAACAGGAAGATGACCCAAATAAAAACATCGAACAAGTTAGAAAGACATTTAATGCCATCTACTCTGGTAGTTTAAGAACTTCGCTGGACGACAAATTCTACATTTTAGGGCTTGCACCCAACTCGGCGCGAATTGCCGTGACCTATTGGTCAGAGCTGCCGTTGAAAGAATTCGCAGCACTCATCCTTCGACATTTTGAGGATATGGAAATCGTTGACACTCGCAAGGAGAAGAAACCTTATATGGGACTTCGTTCGATTTTGGCTGCTGTTACATTGGGAGGCAAATCATCAGATGCGACACCAAATCTACCCGAATCCGTTGTGAAAAGCATTTTCCAAGGCTTGCCTTACCCAAATACTTTGTATGCTGGATGCATACGCCGTATTCGTGCCGAGCAAAGCCTCAACATTACCCGTGCCGCCATCATCAAGGCATATTTGAACAGAATTAGTAACCAACAAAAGATAAACGTTATGTTAGACGACAAAAACCCCAACCAAGGCTACCTCTGTGGCCGTCTGTTTGCCGTACTTGACAAGATTCAAGACGAGGCGAACAATCAACACTCCATCCGCGAAAGGTATATGAACTCTGCAAGTTCAACACCTGCGGCAGTGTTCGCAACCATTCTCAACCTTTCCTATCACCATTCAGAGAAACTGAATGAGGGGCGGAAAGTTTGGTTTGAGAAAATCAAACAGGAAATCGTTGACAAGATTAGTCCCGACGGTTTCCCGGCTCACCTTGACCTGCAAGACCAAGGAAGGTTCTTCGTGGGCTATTATCAACAAACCCAATGGTTTTACACCAAGAAAGACGAACAAACTGAAGAATAACAACTTAAAAACAATTGAATTATGTCAGAACTGAAAAACAGAATCGATTTCGTTTACATCTTCGATGTACAGGATGGTAACCCCAATGGCGACCCTGATGCAGGCAATTTGCCTCGCGTGGATGCCGAAACAGGTATGGGTCTTGTGACCGATGTGTGCCTCAAACGCAAAGTTCGCAACTATGTGCAGGTGGCTAAAAATTGCGCAACTGGTTTCGATATTTTTATCAAAGAGAAGGCCGTGTTGAACACTCTCATTGACAAAGCTCATGAGGAAGATACGGTCAAGGAGGCAAAAGACAAAACAACTGCTGCACGCGATGTGATGTGCAAATCGTATTATGACATTCGCACGTTTGGCGCTGTTATGTCAACTGGCAAGAATGCAGGCCAAGTAAGAGGCCCGATCCAATTTACATTCGCTCGTTCCGTTGATTCAATTGCCACGGCTGAACATTCTATTACCAGAATGGCAGTTGCTACCGAAAAGGAAGCAGAAAAGCAAGGTGGCGATAACCGCACTATGGGACGCAAGGCCACCGTTCCCTACGGCCTTTACGTTTGCCACGGTTTCATTTCTGCCAACCTTGCCAAACAGACAGGTTTCTCGGAGGAGGATTTGGATTTGTTCTGGGAGGCTCTGAAAAATATGTTCGATGTTGATCGCTCTGCCGCACGCGGATTGATGAGTGCCCAGAAATTGATTGTGTTCAAACACGATTCGGTGTTGGGCAATGCGCCTGCCAACCAGTTGTTTGACCTTGTGAAAGTAGAAAAGTGTATTCCAGATGCTCCTCGCTCCTTCAAGGACTACACCGTTAAGGTTGACGAGGATGCCTTGCCTGCGGGAGTACATTTGGAATATCTGATTTGAGATGTACACCGAAGACGATATGCTTATGTTGTCGGGGATTCAGCACTTTGTGTTTTGTCCCCGGCAATGGGCATTGATTCACGTTGAGCAGCAATGGTCCGAAAACCGACTGACGGCTGAGGGCAGGCTGCTTCACAAGAATGCCGACAACCCTTCCTACCGCCAGAAAAACGGTGACACGGTTTCGCTGCGCTCGGTTCCGGTGTCGTCGAGCGCATTGGGATTGTATGGCTTTACTGATGTTGTCGAGTTGCAGCCTTCTGAAACACAGGATAATGCCATCGTGCATCCCTCTTATCCTCAGTGCTATTGGAAGCCCAAGCCTGTTGAGTACAAACACGGACGGTCGAAACCCGATGCTCGCGACAAGGTACAACTTGCGGCTCAGGTCATCTGTCTTGAAGAACAATATGGTATTACGATAGACGAAGGCTGCCTTTATTATGAGGCCACCAACAGAAGGGAAACGGTCTTGATGGATTCTGACTTGCGAACATTCACACAAAAATGCGCCGACGAAATGCATTCCGTTTATCGGTCAGGCGTAGTCCCAAAAGCCGAAAAGAAGCACGGTTGCTCGAATTGCTCGCTTGTCGAAATCTGTTTGCCCGATATTGTCAAAAGGCCTTCCGTGGCCAATTATTTGAAAAAAACGTTGTATGAAGAAACTGCTTAATGTGCTGTATGTGACTACTCCCGAATCCTATCTGAGCAAGGATGGGCAGAATGTGGTGGTCTCGGTGGAGAAGGAAGAGAAGTTCAGGATTCCCGTCATCAATATTGAAGGAATCGTGACTTTTGGCTATTTGGGTGCCAGTCCGGGATTGATGAAACTATGTGCCGACAATGGGGTTTCGTTGACCTTCCTTTCGCCTAATGGCCGTTTCATCGGAAGGATGCAAGGACCTACCCGAGGCAATGTGTTGTTGCGCAAAGAGCAATATCGCATTGCGGATGACGAGGGACGGTCGCTCCATTTCGCACGACTGTTCATCGCCGGGAAGATACAGAATTATAGGACTACGCTCCAACGTTTCATCAGAGACAATGGAGAAAATGATGGGGTTGAGGCAGCCGTTAATTCTATGGAACATAGCAAGAAGTGGGCATTGAAGGCAACCTCCGCATCCCAGTTAATTGGTATTGAAGGCGACGCAGCCAATGCCTATTTTGGCGTGTTTCCCGAATTGATACTTCATCAAAAGGAGGATTTCGCTTTTCGCGGACGGAACAGGCATCCGCCCAAGGACAAGGTGAACGCTATGCTTTCGTTTGTGTACACATTGTTGGCCAACGAAACCGCTGCTGCATTGGAGACCGTCGGCCTCGACCCATACGTTGGTTTCCTGCATACCCTTCGTCCGGGAAGGACATCGTTGGCGCTTGACTTGATGGAGGAGATGAGGGCCTATCTTGGCGACCGCTTGGTGCTTTCGCTGATTAATCGGAAGCAGATGACGGCTAAAGACTTCGTTGTTCAAGGCGCAGAGGGAATTGTGATGAGCGATGAAGGCAGAAAGACACTGCTTTCGGCTTGGCAAAAGAGGAAGAAGGAGACGATAGTGCATCCGTATTTGGAGGAAAAGATGGAATTGGGTTTGCTTCCATACGCCCAAGCTATGTTGCTTGCGAAGGCGATAAGAAATGACATTGACGATTATCCGGTGTTTACAATCCGTTGAGCGATGATGGTTTTGGTTACATACGATGTCGAAACGGTCACGGCTTCGGGCGCAAAGCGGTTGCGCAAGGTGGCCAAAGAGTGCCAAAACTACGGTCAGAGGGTGCAAAACTCGGTGTTTGAATGTGTGTTGACAGAAGCCCAATTCGTGGTTCTGCGCAGCAAATTATCCACCATCATCAAAGAGGAGACAGACAGCATACGTTTCTATTTTTTGGGGAACAATTGGAACAAAAGGATAGAAATGCTTGGGAAGGTTACTTCGTTTGATGTTGCCTCGGAATTGATAATTTGAATCGCGAATGTGAAACATTGCAAAATTTGTTGTATTTTCGCGGCGTTTGATACTCAGCCGAATAAGGAGAGAGTAGAAAAGAAAATAGGGTAGAGGAGAGGCGAAGTCTTTACTTTCGCGGAACATCTATTCTAAAGAGTTGGTAATTTGCGTTTTGCGCAGGTTACTGTCGCGCCCCTTGCGGGCGCGTGGATTGAAACGCCACCGCTTTGGTTGATTCCAACCATCGCTTCAGTCGCGCCCCTTGCGGGCGCGTGGATTGAAACTGTGAAGTGCCGAAAATCATGTATCGCATCGCTTGTCGTCGCGCCCCTTGCGGGCGCGTGGATTGAAACTCATGGGTGCGGACATCCTCCTTGGTGAGGATGAGTCGCGCCCCTTGCGGGCGCGTGGATTGAAACTACATCCAAGCCAAGGAAATCATCAGCCAGGCTGACGTCGCGCCCCTTGCGGGCGCGTGGATTGAAACAACTTCAGTTGAGTTTCAGCCCACTTGAAAATGAGTCGCGCCCCTTGCGGGCGCGTGGATTGAAACAGCATTTTTTTTGATTCATTCCCCCAGGAATCGCCGGTCGCGCCCCTTGCGGGCGCGTGGATTGAAACGGCGACTGGGCCGATGGATGGCTTGAAACCAAGTGGTCGCGCCCCTTGCGGGCGCGTGGATTGAAACTGCTTTGGCGTTGGCATCACGGTGGGATTGGGTTGGTCGCGCCCCTTGCGGGCGCGTGGATTGAAACAAGTATTGCAGGAAGGTATCTTCCGCGACAAATGGGTCGCGCCCCTTGCGGGCGCGTGGATTGAAACCACTGCGTGGGGCATGGTCACGGCCTCCACCTGGGTCGCGCCCCTTGCGGGCGCGTGGATTGAAACCTGTACGGCCTGCGGGCTGCCGTGCAAGGCGTAGTCGCGCCCCTTGCGGGCGCGTGGATTGAAACTTTATCTGCTTGTTGGATAGCACGAAACGACCATCAAGTCGCGCCCCTTGCGGGCGCGTGGATTGAAACAGTTGTAAGTTTGTAGTTTTTCGGAGCGGCCAAAGTCGCGCCCCTTGCGGGCGCGTGGATTGAAACAATCTCAAGTAGATGGAGATTACATCTTGAAACGTCGCGCCCCTTGCGGGCGCGTGGATTGAAACTCCCAAATCGGCGGGCAACGAGATCACTTGGAGTCGCGCCCCTTGCGGGCGCGTGGATTGAAACGGCAAGGGTGCGACTGTCGGCATCACGCGGCATCCCGTCGCGCCCCTTGCGGGCGCGTGGATTGAAACTTTGACCATCTCATCCGCGAGTTGGCCGTTTGCCGTCGCGCCCCTTGCGGGCGCGTGGATTGAAACGACTGGCCATTGAGGAACTCGGCCTTGCGTAGCAGGTCGCGCCCCTTGCGGGCGCGTGGATTGAAACCCAGATGTAGTAGAGATTACGAAAAAGGAAGCGAGTCGCGCCCCTTGCGGGCGCGTGGATTGAAACTGCGCTGCCCATAGGTCGGACACAATCGGCATAAGGTCGCGCCCCTTGCGGGCGCGTGGATTGAAACTGTGAAGTGCCGAAAATCATGTATCGCATCGCTGTCGCGCCCCTTGCGGGCGCGTGGATTGAAACAATGTCAATTATCCTTTTATACTCAATCATTGGGTCGCGCCCCTTGCGGGCGCGTGGATTGAAACTGCGCAAGTTCAAGGAGGAGCAGTACGAGGCCATGTCGCGCCCCTTGCGGGCGCGTGGATTGAAACCATTTTGACACCCCTCACGAACACGAACATGTCCTGTCGCGCCCCTTGCGGGCGCGTGGATTGAAACCCACCAGTGACAACAGTAGTAAGTAGAGTTGCGCCGTCGCGCCCCTTGCGGGCGCGTGGATTGAAACATCCAGCTTTTGAGGGTATGCAAGTTGTTGAAACCAGTCGCGCCCCTTGCGGGCGCGTGGATTGAAACAGCTCGCTGGTGGCCGCCTTGGTGTTGGCAGCGTGTCGCGCCCCTTGCGGGCGCGTGGATTGAAACAGCAATTCACAGAAACTCGCAGCGGTCATCGTGGTCGCGCCCCTTGCGGGCGCGTGGATTGAAACAGTGGGATTGGCGACACTTGCGTATATGACACAAGGTCGCGCCCCTTGCGGGCGCGTGGATTGAAACGTCCTGTTGGTTGTCAATCATTTTTTGCGCACCGCGTCGCGCCCCTTGCGGGCGCGTGGATTGAAACAACGCATCTTCTTTCGTTGTGCCAGATATAATATGAGTCGCGCCCCTTGCGGGCGCGTGGATTGAAACTTGATACCATGTACCGGCCACTTTGATGTAAGTTGTCGCGCCCCTTGCGGGCGCGTGGATTGAAACGTTGAGTTTGGTGAACGAGTATTGCCGTGTCGAGGTCGCGCCCCTTGCGGGCGCGTGGATTGAAACGGACGTGCTATCAATCATTTTTTGCGCCCCGCTGGTCGCGCCCCTTGCGGGCGCGTGGATTGAAACTGCATCTCATTGAGTTGAACGGAAGGCCAGTAGAGGTCGCGCCCCTTGCGGGCGCGTGGATTGAAACTCGCACGAATGCGAGGACAACACCATCAAGAAGGTCGCGCCCCTTGCGGGCGCGTGGATTGAAACCGAATCAGTCGCGCCCCTTGCGGGCGCGTGGATTGAAACCGTGGATTGTGATTTGCGTCTCGTAGTGGCAAACGGGTCGCGCCCCTTGCGGGCGCGTGGATTGAAACTCACCAAAGTTACATATCCGTTTGCAGTCCTTCGGTCGCGCCCCTTGCGGGCGCGTGGATTGAAACCTTCGTTTCCTTCGGCAAACGCCTCACAAAGAAGTCGCGCCCCTTGCGGGCGCGTGGATTGAAACCCGTGCTTTGCCTCAATTTCGGCACGTCCTACCGAGTCGCGCCCCTTGCGGGCGCGTGGATTGAAACCCCGCAAAGGAGCGAAGTCTAAACCCCTAAAATGTCGCGCCCCTTGCGGGCGCGTGGATTGAAACTTCTTTGCATCGTCGTCCATCACGGTATTGTAGACAGTCGCGCCCCTTGCGGGCGCGTGGATTGAAACGCGTGGATTGAAACGCAGAGCAAGCCACAGCCCCGCAGTTGGCACAATTGGTCGCGCCCCTTGCGGGCGCGTGGATTGAAACATGGATGTAGAGAGGGATTACTCGATACTGATAAGTCGCGCCCCTTGCGGGCGCGTGGATTGAAACAAACATTCAGAAACGACAAGTACGCGGATTTTGGTCGCGCCCCTTGCGGGCGCGTGGATTGAAACACGCCAGCTGCCATGCGTCTGAAAACTTTTCTCAGTCGCGCCCCTTGCGGGCGCGTGGATTGAAACACCTTGATTGCAAGGATGGATAAGATGCCACCTTGTCGCGCCCCTTGCGGGCGCGTGGATTGAAACCTTCGTTGGCTGCCGCCAAGACCTTGCGCGACGGTCGCGCCCCTTGCGGGCGCGTGGATTGAAACTTATATTTGCTATTTGTGCTTATATGGCTATTTTGTCGCGCCCCTTGCGGGCGCGTGGATTGAAACACGGTCAAGGCCTTGAAAATAATCAGCACGCGGACGTCGCGCCCCTTGCGGGCGCGTGGATTGAAACGCGTTGAGTCCTATCTTTTATCAGAGCGATTCGAGTCGCGCCCCTTGCGGGCGCGTGGATTGAAACTGTGGCGGCGATTATGACGTATACGAGCCCATGAGTTTGTCGCGCCCCTTGCGGGCGCGTGGATTGAAACATCAAATATGCCGATGATTTGTATTATTGGAATGCGTCGCGCCCCTTGCGGGCGCGTGGATTGAAACATGGCTTTGCCCCCTCAATAATAAAAAATAAATGGTCGCGCCCCTTGCGGGCGCGTGGATTGAAACATAATGACTTGTCTTTGAAGACGAAAGTCTGAGTGTCGCGCCCCTTGCGGGCGCGTGGATTGAAACAGCATCTTTTTCTCTCTTGTCTTCTTGAGCATTCATGTCGCGCCCCTTGCGGGCGCGTGGATTGAAACATGCACTAATGCCGTTGATGTCAATACTATACATGTCGCGCCCCATGCGGGCGCGTGGATTGAAACTGATTGCGGCCCTAATGATGGCCGCCGCGCCCAGTCGCGCCCCATGCGGGCGCGTGGATTGAAACGATTGCTTACCGTCGCAAACGTGGTGAAAATGTTGGTCGCGCCCCATGCGGGCGCGTGGATTGAAACACGCCTTTAGGCGAGGGCATAAACAAACAACCATAGTCGCGCCCCATGCGGGCGCGTGGATTGAAACCACCATGTCACGGAACTGCTGCAAGGTGGCTTTCGTCGCGCCCCATGCGGGCGCGTGGATTGAAACAAGGGTTATCCTAAACTCAGCATCGGTGCTGGCGGTCGCGCCCCTTGCGGGCGCGTGGATTGAAACTCGGCGCATTGTAGCGCATTTCCCCGACAAGGCAAGGTCGCGCCCCTTGCGGGCGCGTGGATTGAAACATGGGAGTTGCATGGACTCCAAAGGAACAAGTAAGTCGCGCCCCTTGCGGGCGCGTGGATTGAAACTCATTAGAACTCGAAAGATATTTTGAAACCTATAAAGTCGCGCCCCTTGCGGGCGCGTGGATTGAAACGATATCTCCCTCAATTGACCATGGAAGGCCTTAGTCGCGCCCCTTGCGGGCGCGTGGATTGAAACGGCATCTTTGATTGAAGAAACAACATTGGACGCCTCGTCGCGCCCCTTGCGGGCGCGTGGATTGAAACGACATGGAGTTGACGGTTGAGTCCGGCTTCGATGTCGCGCCCCATGCGGGCGCGTGGATTGAAACCCGCCATTATGGAAATGAGTTTTAATTTTCATTTTGTCGCGCCCCATGCGGGCGCGTGGATTGAAACTGGAACGGCATGGCAATCTTCTCATACTTGATGTGTCGCGCCCCATGCGGGCGCGTGGATTGAAAC
>CACZZO010000033.1 GCA_902785755.1 uncultured Bacteroidia bacterium
CAATGGATGCTACAAAACGGTCTCCGTCACGGTGAAGGTAAAGAATTTGGAGGACGAAGTGGTCATGTTTCCCAATCCTGCTTCAGACATGGTGGAAATCAACATTTCATTCATCGATGAAGTGGAAGTCTTCAACCTATTGGGCGAGCGAATCTGCCACATCAAGGCCAACCGCGAGGCCGTAAAATTGGATGTCAGCGATTACCCGGCAGGCGTCTACATCGTCCAAGTGAAGCAATTGAAAAATCTCTATTTTGAGAAACTTGTTGTGGGGCATTAAATTGGAGATTCATCCAATTATTAATTACTCAACTTCAATCTCCTCATCCAAATAAACCAAATACCCCCAAATCTCCTTATCAGTCATGCTCCTAATGGCTGAAACATAGTCATTTAATTGCTCTTTGTGTTTCGGGTCTTTCTTGCCCGTCTTGTAGTCAAGGAGATAGATGGCATCGGGGAGTTCGGCATAGCGGTCGAGGCGGCGGATTTCGCCTTGGTGAAGGATTTCGCACTCGGTTTTCACCTTGGCAGAAGGGAAAAAGGCTGGTGCAATCTGCTCGTTGTGAGCCATTTGGTTGAACTTTTCGCGAATCCAAGTAGCGGTTTCGTCGTCAATCGTGCCATTTGAAATATATGGCGACAACACCGATTCCATTTCATCGGCAAAGCGGATTTTCGACAGGATTTGATGCACCAATTCACCCCATTCGCGAGGCAACAAACGCTCACTTTTGGAATGCCAAACCACGGTCGGGTCAGGGTCGACGGTGATTTTCTGGAACCAATCCGCCGAAACCGAATCCATTAGTGTTTCCGCAACATCATTCACTGTTTTCTCCTTGGGATTCCTGAAACCATCATCTCCAAAACGATAGATTAAAGTCTCATCGTCAGGCACTTGATGGTCTTCCATATCTTTTAGGAAATCGCGGATGATATTGGGCTTTTCGGACTTGTTTTGCTTTGCGATGATGTAAAGACGTTGCACGGCACGGGTGAAAGCCACATAGAGCAGGTTGAGATTGTCCAAACGGTTGCTTTCCTTCTCTTTTTCAACCTTTTGTAATGCCAACTCGCCCATGTTTTCGGCATTTTTGTCCAATTTGAACAGCACTTTCTCCAAATTTGGAATCGGGACGAATCCCAATTCTTCAGGTCGCAGCCATTCCTCTGCCGATTTGCTTGGATTCAGCTTTTCGTCCAAATCGATGATGGCCTCTGGATAGATGACCACGGGAAACTCCAAGCCTTTCGATTTGTGTATCGTCATGATATTCACCGCATTGCCGCTCACCGACTTCACGGCAAGTACATCCTGTTTCTTGTCCCAAAACGACAAGAACTCGGCAATGCCCTCCTTCGTTCCCGTCTGCCACTTGAAAACCTCCTCCAAGAAGTAGTTCAAAAACGCATCTCGTACGGTGTCGAAATGGAAGATTCTCAGTAAGTTGGCGCAAAGGTCGTAGAGGCAGGTAGCTTTGGAAAGAGCGGTTTGAAGCAAACCGGCTTCGCCAATGCCCAACACGGTTTCCATCGCTTTCTCGCCTTTTGCAATGGCTTTCACATCGTCAAAACAGCCACTGACATCACCTTCAAATTCAGGATTTTGTGCCAGTTTCCAGTAATGCAACACATTGGCGACATTCGGTTCATTGTCGCCATAAATCAAATAGCGCAATGTACACACCATCAACTGGACCTTATCTGATGATTTCAGCAAAATCGAGACTTGCGAAATGACGGGTATTCCCCTATCATTCAAGAAATTGGCCATTTCGGAGCCATAATCCGACTTGCGTGTGAGCAAGGTGATGTCTGAGTATTGATAGCCTTGGTTTTCAGTCAGGTCACGAATGATGGCCTCTACCCTATCAAAGCAATAATCTGATTGGCTTTCAGCATCATAGAGTTCCACTTGCACCAAACCACCTTCGGTTTTGGCCTTTTTTTGGAAAATGCTCACGCCTTCATCGGTACCGGGCTTCTCTGCCACATACACTTTTTGCGATTCAGGCGCAAGTTGTTGATATGCAGCCTCAAAGAAAGCATTGTTAAAATCGACCACATTCGCAAACGAGCGGTAATTGGTGTCCAAATTCTTGAAGGCGAAATTGTCCTTCATATTCTGCTCATATTGCACAAAAGCCGCCTCGCGTTCATCCTTGGGCAAAGCGTAAATCTCGGGCAAATTAACGATTTGCTCCACCTCACCGCTGCGGAAACGATAGATGGACTGCTTGCCATCGCCAACCACCATGCTCATCTGTCCGGCAGCCAATCCGTTGTCAATCAGCGGCAAAAGGTTCTGCCATTGCAAAATGGAGGTGTCTTGAAACTCATCCACAAACACATGGCGGAAATGCTCGCCAATGCGCTCATACACAAAGGGAACCGAAAAATCGCCCATCATGGTATTGAGCAGTTTGTTGAACTCGGAAATGTGAACCACTTCATCTTCGTTGGCCAATTGGTCAAACTCAACCCGAATCTGCGCACGAAGGGCATAAAGATAAAGTAAGTCGCGCTGCGACCTGTAAAACAGGAACTTACCCAACTCCACTTCATAAAACGCTTTCAGTTCATCAAGCACGGGCAGCAAAGCTGCGTTGACGGCCTCAGATTGAGCCTTACCTAATTGCTTTTCAGCCTCTTTCGAGAGGCAATTCCGCTTTTCAAGCACCGCATTGTAGCGGCTGCTTGGCTGCTCGTACACCTTTTTCGAGAGTTTCCTGACAAAACCCACAAAACCGTTTTTCCCGTAAGAATAATGCTCGTCGCGAAGGCCAAAATCACGCTCAAGCGTTGTGAACTTGTCCAAAAGATCTTTCAGGTGTTGCTCAAAGTGGCGTATTTTACCATTCAGGAAATCAAGCGTTTGCTTGTATTGTGCTGCGTTCTTGATGTTGTTGTTTTCGTCCTTTTGGTAAGCCTTCTCTGTCATCAGTTTTGTGATGAAATCGGTGAGCTGGCTTTCGATGGCCGTCGAGCGTTGGTTGTCGAACTGGTTGTTGCTGAAATCGACCAACAAACGGGTCAGGAAATCGTCTTTGTCGCTGATTCTCAGGCCTAAGTTCTCGGTAATCGTCTCCGCCACCTCGTCCGTATCGATGCTGACGGTGTATTGGCTCGGCAACCCCAAGTCGTGGGCAAAACTCCGCGACAGTTTCTGCACAAAGGCATCAATCGTGCTGACACAGAAACTGCTGTAATCGTGCATGATACGGGTCAACAGGCTTTGCGCGTTGCGTTTTAGTTCCGCATCGGAAATTCCCAACTCCTCCACCAATTTCGCTTCCATTGATTTCGGGTCAAGTGCCTTGCTGTCAATGATTTCGCAAAGCGCGTTCACGATTTTGGCCTTCATTTCGTTGGCGGCGGCATTGGTGAACGTGATGGCAAGGATATTCCTGAAATTGGCTACCGAACCTTCGTCCTTGAGGCAAAGTTTCAAATATTCCTTGATGAGCGTGAAGGTTTTTCCCGCGCCTGCTGAGGCTTGAAAGACCTTGAAATTGGCGGCTTTTTCCATGATAATCAGTTGTTTCCTTTCCTTCGGGGATTGATGAGCGGTTGGTTAGGCGCAACGGGCTTACGCCTCTTGAACAAGTCGCGAAGAGTATTGAAAGAGCGGCTGTACGACAAACCAAGTCCCTGCGTGTAGGGCGCGCGCCTATCGAAGGCCAAACTGTTGAAATTCGAGTTGTAGTTGGAATGGTTGTAGAAATGGGCTTGCAACCGTCCGTCCTCCGTAAGTTTGTAGAACATGTCGAATTCGCCAACAATGCTTGAGGCGTTGCTTGCATTGTAGCTCGTCATCACACCCACATTGGTCTCGATGGTCAGGCGATTTTCGAAAAGCTGCGTGCGCAAGGCCACTTGATATTCATCGTTTGTTCTTTCGTTGCCCGCGTGATAGCTGAAGCCCAAATTCAGGTTTTCGGTGATGTTCATTTGCATCCCAGTGCCCAAAATGTTGACGATGTTCAAGTCGGCATTGCCAGAGCCAACGTATGCGAAAGAATTAAGCACCAACAACGAAAGCGCCTGCGAGGTCATAACAGCCTGATTGGTCGTGTCGATGACCGAAAACACCGTTTGGGTAATGTCTTCGGAAGCATTGGGCAAACTCATCCCGAAAGAAATAGAAGGATTCAGCAGGGCACCTTTCAAGTGAATCAGACATTCCACATTGACATTGCTATTGTTTGAGGTTGAGTCGACAGCAAAGCCCAAACTCGCCAACGACGCCCTCACCGAGTAGGCACCCGTGACATTCATTTGGCCATCGGTCGGGTCGCCAGTCCACGAAAGCACACCGCCCGATTTCAGGTTGAACGTCCTCGTAATCAAATCCATAAGCATCAGCTTGAATTGCCCTGACTTGACGGTATAATCGCCAAACATCGTGAAGTCTTCTGATGTGGCGGTGTTCATCTTCACAGTGCCGTTGCCCGTTGCATCAATGGTGCCGAGATTGTTGGGAAGGATGATTTTCAAATTGGCATCGTCGGTGGCGTTCACGTTCATTTTCAGGCTGAAATTGCTTTTCACAACTTCCTTTGTTTCAACCACTTCCTCATCCTCTTCCTTTGGCGCATTGTTGACGAACACAATAAAGTCGTTTTCCTTCACCTTGGCCGACTTGTTGAGCGAAACGGTGAAGTTGGTGCCGCGACGGGTTCTCGCATTGATGTCCAACAAAATATCCTTGAACGGCCCTTTAACGGTCACCAAGCCATTGGCGACGGCAGTACCATAGAATGTTTCGTTGTCCTGACTTGTTGTGGCCATAGCCAAAAACTCGCGCGGGTGAAGTTTCAAATCCAAATTAAAGTCTTTCAGTTTGTTATGATGGATTGCACCCTCTACAATGGCCGTGTTGCCCAAAGTGTCAGTCAGCACCATGTTCTCAAAGGAAATGGACTGGTTGTCCACCAAAATAGTCGGACTGAACGTGTAGAACGTGTTCAGATAGCCGACTTTGCATCCGCCGTTCTTCACCATCAATCGCCCTTGAATGTCAGGATGTTGCGGCGTTCCAGTGATGGCAATCTTGCCCAAGCCGAACCCTTGCATTCTCGACACCACACCTGTCAGCAAGGGACTGAGCACATTGAGTTGCAAGGAGTCAAGTTCAACAGTGAAATCAAGGCTGTTGTCTTTTTTCGCCGTGTAATAGGAACCGTAAATGTTCAGCGTTTTCCTCAAATCGTTGAACACGCTTGCCTCAACACCAACGGACTTGTCGTCGTTGTTCCAATTGCTCTTGATGTCAACATCGCCAACCTTGTCGCCATTCAGGGCAAGGCGTTGCACATCAAGGTCGGCCAACAGCATCGGGCTTTCCTTCAAGCCGCTCAGCAAGGCATCGCCGGAAATGAAGCCGTCGATGTCAATACCATTTTGCATAAGCAGGATATCGAGGTTGGAGAGGTCGAATTGCCGCATCATCAACGAAAGCGTATCTTGATCTTTCATAGGCACAAAGCCATCAAACCTGATGAATTGTGAATGATGGCTCAGCATGACATTGGAAATCGTGGTGCGGCCATCGTTAATGTCGACGAAATTGTCGGGAGAAATGGTCCAAGTGGAGTCGTTGACACAAATTTCGGCCTTGGTCACGGAGAAAATGCCGCCCTTTTCGTGAGGATGGAAATAGGTGTCTATCAACGCTTTGTTGTGGTCTTCCTCGGACTTGTCGTCCCATTTGATGCGTCCAAAAATTGTGTCGTTGGTCATGCGCGTCACGATGGAAAAGTTGTCCAAACCATATTTCGTGGTGTCGTTCTCTTTCCCCGATCCATAAACGATTTCGTCCAATGTCAGTGAAGTCATCGCCGACCGCAAGAAATTCATGTTCTTGATTTCCAAGTTGTTGAAATCTATAGACCCTACTTGGATATTCTTCGAGCGCAGGGTCAGGTTCAAGGCATTGGTGCGCGAGGTGAAGGTGCCGTTCAAGGTCGTGTTGTTCGCAATCTTGATGTTGGGCATCAACAAACGGCTGAGGGTTTTCGTGTCCTTCAAGGCAAGTTGCACCGTAAAATCCTGATCCACATCGTGTGTCAGCTTGTATTCCTCAAATTTTTCACGGTTGCCTTCCCAAATCGGGAAATGCACGAAGTTGTCGACATATTCATTGAGCGTCATCATCAGGCTGGCGAAATTGATTTGTCCCGCCATCTCAAAATTGAGGAAGTCGCAGTTCAACTTGATGCGGCGTTGCATGAGGTTGTCGTTGACAATCGAAGCATTGAAATCCTTCATCTCGTAACGGCCTCGGCTATCGACGTAAACAGTGCTGTCGATTTGCACCGTGCCTTCCAAATCGTCAAGGTTAAAGCCTTTCATGTTCACATAGATTTTTGAGCTGATGTGCGAAATGGAGTCCTCGTTCAGGAGGTTAAGTGCGTGCAAGTCAGCATTGCGAATGACAGCCTCGAAATCCGACTTGGGATATTTCTTGTCGCTGAAATCGACCAAACCGTTGAAATCGAGGAACAAGTCATCATCGTCCACCGTCAATTTTCCCTTGAACCGATTCTCCTTCATGGAACCGTCCAACTTGATTTCATCAATATGATTGCCAAGGAGATGCGCATTGGAAGCCGTTCCGTCAAGATAGAACTCAGGCCCGCCCTTTTGGGGGAAAGTGGCCGAAAAATCGGCATCCAAGTCGATGTTGCCCAAGTATTTCGAGGCATTGGCAACCACGCCCGCCTTCACATCATTTGCATCGACGTAGCCCGAAAACACGTTGTCGCCCTTAGCATTGCGCGACCGAGCCACCGACGCTTCAATGTTGCCAACGCCCGATACGAGGTTGACATTGGAAACGAAATGATTGTATGAGCCTTTGAAATCCAACGAAAGTTGCCCTTTGTCCATGATGCGCAGCGACTCAGGCATAGGGATGGTTTTGCTGCTGGAAGGGATGTAAAAATTGGCCAAATCGTCATAAGTGAAGTTCATCTTCTTGATATTCAACGTATGATAGCCATTGTTGAAGTCGAGCGGGTGCATACTGATGCTGCCCCTGAACGAAGTGGACTTGCCCAATTCAACCTTGATATTGTCGACGCGGAAATGCTCAATCGGACCGGTGAAACGCCCCTCAAACTTCACTCTGTCAGGCATTTTGTACATCGTACTTGTGAAAGGGCCAATATCGGAAAGCATAATGTCGCTTTGTCGGATGGAGGCGTCGAACACGACCGAATCCACAAAACTTCCGAAGGCACCGAAACCGTTGCATAACATGTTGAGATCCATGTCGAAACGGCTGTTGTTGGTTTCCATCCGCAAGCCGTTGAGGAAAATGCCTTGCGACGACACAAGAGCATCGGTGCTGAAGCTTTTCAACTCAAACCCACTCAATTCCTTCGCACTCAAATGGGCGATGTTGGCGCGGATGGAGTCGCCAAGCATATAGAAATCGCTGGCTTCCAAGAAGATGTCGTCAAGGTCGAGGTGCGAATAATCCATCAGGCCTTGCTCTGTCTTCTCCGGTTTGTCCGAGTTTTGGTTCCACAGCATGAAGTCGACATTTTTCAAGGAAATCTTGTCGACCATGATGGCTATCGGCGTCGATTCCTTTTCTTTCGTCGTGTCGCTTGGGAAAGCCTCGGCAAGAAACGCGAAATTGAACTTGTCCTCGCCCTCGTATTGGATCATGTTGGCCTCAGTATGGCTCAATTCCACATGCGAAAGATGGATTTTGCCCTCCAAAAGGTCGCCAATGCGGATTTGGGTTTCCAAAGTGCCAATACTTGCCAAGTCGTTGTTTCTCAAGTCCTTGACAGAAACTTTTTCGACAAGGACACAAAAATCGGAAGTCACCATCAGATTGCCGACTTTGATGTCGGCACCCGTTTTTTCAGAAAGGTAACCTCCTGCAAAACGCACTGCAAACTTCTGAATGATAGGGTCTTGTATGGCAACGAAAAGACTTGTGACGATGGCCAGCACCACCACAATTAAAATCAGGATGCTATGGATAATCTTTTTTTTAATAATTTTGACCCTCCAAATTGAGACCCATGAACGAATACATTTTAGGCATCGAATCCTCGTGCGACGACACCTCTGCCGCAGTGCTTCAAGGCACGCGGGTGCTGTCGAATGTCATCGCTGGGCAAAAGGTTCACGAGCAGTATGGTGGTGTTGTCCCCGAACTCGCGTCGCGTGCCCACCAGCAAAATATCATCCCCGTCATCGACACGGCCTTGAAGACTGCAAAAATAGAAAAAAATCAGTTATCCGCCATCGCTTTTACGCGCGGCCCGGGACTTTTAGGCTCGTTGCTCGTAGGCACCTCATTTGCAAAGGCTTTCGCGCAAACCTTGAACATCCCGATGGTGGAAATCGACCACATGAACGCGCACATCCTGGTGCATTTCGCCACCGACGACACCCATACCGAGGTGCCTGAGTTCCCGTTTTTGTGCCTCACCGTGTCGGGCGGCCACACCCAAATCGTGGTCGTGAAAGACTATTTCGACATGGAAGTCATCGGCAAGACCATCGACGACGCGGCAGGCGAGGCCTTCGACAAGACCGCGAAAATCCTCGGCCTGCCTTATCCCGGCGGACCTGTCATTGACAAGTTGGCCAAAATCGGCAATCCCAATGCCTTCACCTTCGCCAAGCCCCAAATCCCTGATTTGGACTACAGCTTCAGCGGACTGAAAACCAGCATTTTGTACACCGTCCGCGACAACCTGAAACTCAACCCCAACTTCATCGAGGAAAACAAAGAAGACCTTTGCGCCTCGGTGCAAAAAACCATCATCGACATTTTGATGAACAAATTGGTGAAGGCCAGCAAGCAAACCGGTATCAAAACGGTGGCCATCGCCGGCGGCGTGAGTGCCAACAGCGGCCTGCACGATGCCATGCTCGCCCTCGGCAAAAAATACCACTGGAAAGTGTTCATCCCACGCCTTTCCTACTCCACCGACAACGCCGCCATGGTAGCTGTGGCAGGGTATTTCAAATACTTAAAAGGTGAGTTTGCGAGCCAAGATTTGGTGCCATACGCTCGGCAGAGTTTGAATCAATAGTATTCTCCCTAAACCAAAACGGCCACCTCGATTGAGGTGGCCGTTGTTCATTTTGTTGTTGGTTTTTGCAGACTATTTCGCGATTGTTGGGAAAGTTAATGTCCTTTCTTCCAACGAGTTTGAAATATAGATGTACCCCTTCCCGCTATCAAGCGCGTTCAATTGGCCTTGCCACCTGATGCCGTTATACAGGGCATTGTTGGTCTGCGACTTTATCTTGTCTCCGTTAACGGCAAAGCCCGCGAAAGCGTTTGCAAGGGTCATGCTCGCATTGAATGGAAATCCAATCCAGTTGGCTCCGTTCAGTATGGTGATGGGGTGCTCGGAAGGATTGAGAGGCGTTCCAATCAATGTAATCTCACATGGAATGGAGGTCTTAATCGCATACATCTTAGCCACATCCCAAGCCAATGTGCCCAACCAACGATGATTGTTGGGGTTGTAGGATATGTTCTGAGTCTGAGACTTGATGGAGATGTCCGAACCAGGCATAGCCTCAACGAGGGCAGTCTTCAAATCGTCCAAAGTGATGTCAAGGTAGGTTGAGAACCAGTTCCAACCCAATGCCAAATCAATCGATTGGCAAGTTGGTGCCGGACCAACATAATAATAGACATACTCCGCCACCATCTCCTTGTCTTCCACATTGCCCGCCGAGTCTACAGCCATGACCAAGTATTCTGTGGTCTGATACTCATTGAAACGCAGCATGTAACTGTTTTCAAATATTCTCGGCACCTTCACTTGCCATTCCTGATAAGTGGAGTCGTTACGGTAGTACAAACTATGGTACCACACGCCCGAGCGGTTGTCCGATGAGATGAAACTGAAATTCAAGGTATCATCCTCAAATGTCACTTCCTCAATGTGCGAAGTAGGTTTCACTGCATCGACGATGTTTGTCCAAGTGGGTGTCATGATGACTTCCTCTTGGTCGAAGATGATGCCAGCACGGTTGCTGATGGCGGTGCCATCGGCAAAGGCTTGTTTCAGATTGATGCTGTAGTCGATGAAGCCCACGCCGTCGCCATAGTAATTGACGGGCAACACACCTTGGTAAGGATTGTTGGTGGGTTCCATCGTCATCGGGTCAAGGGATTGGATGGTCCATTCGACGATGCCCGTGGTTGGGTCATAGTCTTGATTGATTTGGGCAATAACATACAACTCAGGGCGCAAGTCCAAAGTACGAGCAAAGGTTTGTTCACCGTTGAGTTCCAAACGCTTGTCGCCGATGGTGACGCTGCGGGCGGCCAAGGAGTTCAAGTCGAACTTCGTGGCATCCAAGGTGTCGCGCACGATGATGGTATGCGCGGCAGCGGTGGCCAAAGTGGTGTCGTTCTCAAACTCAATCTCATACTGCACGTTCTGGATTTCCTGCCGCATGTGGTGGCTGCCCGATTCGGAGAGGTAGCCTCGGATGTCGTTGGGGTCACTAGGCATAGGAATTAAAGGATGCTGAGGTTGGGGATGAGGACAGCCATCGTTTTTCATTCCTTCTAACGCATCATCAGCCATTTGTTGGGCGTCATCAGGTAATAGACCTGTGCAATGTTCAATAGCACCTCTTAGCAAACTACCTGGTGTTTGCAGTTTTCTATTATATGCACTTTCCCACATGCCTCCTAGTCCATATTCCTCTGCTTCCTCTTGACTAGTGATACCAACACCTTCTAATTGTGCTCTGTGGTTCAATCCTTCCATAGCATTAAGCATGTTACCTAAAGTAAGCCCATTTCCCATAACTAAACCGCATATACATTCATAGGTATCTTCTAAAACATCACCAACCATATCGCAAGGATCTGGCAGTCCGTCACATGAATCAGAAAATGCATCTGAAGCTGCACCATGGGTATTTCCTCCAAGGGCATTAGGAGCACCAATTGAATAGTTTGCACCTCCAAAACTTCCACCAGCATCAAAAAGCGCAGCACTCATACCACTACTTCCACCTACACTTCCACCACCGATAACGCCATTTCCTAAACCACTACCATTACCATTACTATTACCCCATCCTAAAGATCCAGTATGAGTTTGACAATAATTATTATCGGCATTATATGCTTCTGTAGTTTTTAAACTCCAAGGAATACCACCCCAAGCATAAAAACCAAAATCGGTTCCATTTTCGGCATCAACAATGAGTTCGATTTCTCTTGTTCTATATGGACCTAATTTTGGAATAATCAAAGGAATAATGTTCCCTTCTATTCCTTGATTGAAAAGATTATTGGTATGATAAACAGCTTCCCCTCCATTTTCAAAATAATCATCCTGAACGGTTATCCAATCTTTATACAACCCAATTCTAACATTATTCTCGTTTGAATAAGCAAACAACACAGGAACGCCTTGATATTCAACATTTCCATTATTTGTTACAGTAACCGTAATCAAATATGGAGGAGTTGTGTTGAATTGATAATTATTTACTATCTCAATCGTACCGAATTGGGCTTCCACAACTTGAATAGCATTTGGCAGAACTAAAGTGTCTAATTCTCCATCATAATCCTCGAAACACAATACCAAATCGTAATTACCATTGTTAGTAGTTGAATCGATTGCAAATCTGATGGCGGCTTGGCTGATATGCCGATCTATAACAGTATCCATCTGCCATTCAATGGAACCATCCATAAGAATAACATTGCTCAACTTGTCAAATCCATTACCTAACACATCCACATCAAAAACGCCCCATGTATTTCCAATTTCTTCTGGCGAATAAGCTAAAACCACATATTTCTCAAGATGATTATAGGTTACCTCTATCATCTCTCCACTAGCAGTTACATCATGCACAGCCAAGTAATACATTCCATCTTCCCAAGCATGACAACCACCAAGTTCCATAGCTTCAGATGCCGTAGCTGCATACACTTCCTCGCCTGAAGGGGCAAAAAGTTGCATAGTACAAGCCTTGTCTGCCACAAACGCCAAGGAATCGCCAATGTTAGCCTCCACCTTGAACCATTGGATTTGGTTGTTACGAGGCGCGGTGAAAGTTTCCGTGGTATTGCGCTCAAAAACCTCTGCTGTAATGTTCTGTTGCACTTGATAATCAACATAGAAGGCCGATTTTTCCAACACACGGTCATCGTTAGTCCAGAAACGGAATATGACTTCATTTTTTGCATTGAGATAAGGCTCATCACCGTTGGGGTGGAAATGGAAACACGAACTGCGTACAGGCCAAGTCTCAACGGGCAACAATGTGATAATATCCAAAGTGTCGACAACTGGAGAAATCTCGGTAGTGTGAATTTGTGAAACATCTCCATTCAAATAATACTGCCATTTTGCGATACCAAAGTCTTCCTGTTGAGGTTTCTTCATAAACATATAGGTTAGTGTTGAAGTCATGGCTTCGCCTTCAAGCAGGATATGGACAGAATGCAAGCCATCGCTTACATTATCCACATCCAATAGCAGGATGCCATTGCTCATTGGAGCAACCACGTTGTTCTCATAATCCTGGTCAAACCAGCAATGATAGACCAAATTGCTCATGTCTATCGGTTCAATCAATGAATTCTGTTGGGAAACCTTGACGAACACATAACTAAGTATGGATGTCAACGCTTCTCCCTCAAGCATGATGTGAACGGTATGCAATCCGTCAGCAATGTTATCCAAATCCAACTGAATAATGCCATTACTTACTGAATCTGTTACATGATTCTCGTAATCTTGATCATACCAACAATGATACGCCAAATGGCTCATGTCAATTGGATCAATCAAATGCTCCTGCTGAGTCACTTTGACAAACATATAGCTTTGCGTAGAGGTCAGCATGCTTCCTTCAAGCAAGATATTCACGGAATGAAGACCTTCTTCGAGCTCAGAGACATCAAACAAGAAAACTCCATTGCCTAAAGCTCCTATTTGCTGATGGGCATGGTCTTGGTCGAACCAACAACGGTAGGTCAAGTTGCTCATATCCACGGGATCAAGCAAAGACTCAGTGGGTGACAGCTTTAGGAACATATAACTCAAAGGCGAACACCAAGCCGAGGAGGTATCGGCGGCTTGAACATGAAGTGTGTGCATGCCCTCGGTAAGTGTGCCCACATCCAATTCCGCCTGCCAAATGTTCCCGTTGAAGGCAGTGGTGACGGCTTGCGCATCGTTCTGGTCGAACCAATAGCGACAAGTGTAGGTCACCGACTGCGCTCGCAGCGTGAGGCAGAACAGGATGACAATTGCTATTAATACTATGCGTTTCATATCATTTCTTTTGGTCACAAAACTTGCAAGACATGTAAGAATACTGCTTCTCTTGACTCGCTTTGCGTCTTTGCGAGGCACGAAGCAATCCAGAGAGTAAACATATTGCCTGGATTGCTTTACTCCGTTCGTAATGACGCGAAGCGGCTGTGGGAGCAAAGCCCCAAATAATATGCATCTTAATTATTTTGCAGGTTCAGTAACAATTAAACATTATTCCCCTTCGGAAACCACTTGGATTTCCACACTCAGTTTGTTGTCGATAGTGGATTGATTGGCCACATTGCACTGTTTCAGCACCATATAATTGGGACGTGGATTGTAGGGTGCAATGCCTCCATGTATTCCTATTTCCGTGCCATCATTGCCTAAAAAACTTGTGGCAAAGTCATTATTTAGGACAAACCTTTCGTATATAAAATCATTAAATTCAATATTATAATAATTACCATTAAAAGTGTCAAACACTTCCTCAAAATTGCCTACGCTCATATTGGTTGAATTTGTAGCGTTAGCGAATAGGTTTGCTATTCTAATAGAGATACAATTATTGAATGATGAAGATGCTGTTGAAATATTAGAAATGTAGCCTTGGTTGTAAGAACTGGTATAAAAAATGCTATTAATCGCTGACAAACCTTGAATTTGACCATAACTAGAAGGAAACCATATAATCGAATTAGAAAAAGAAATGTGAGTTCCATCGGTACAATTCTCGAGACCTAAATGCGCAACAACAGAATTAATAAACTGGGTATTAGATGCAAATACATCGGAACCATTGTCAAAATCACTAACATAAAAAACCATGCAATTAACAAACTGAGCATTTTGCATCATGGAAGAATTTCCTGTACTATGTAAATAATTGAAGTTGCATTTGATAAACCTCGGATTGTTAAGAACGCCAAAGGAGAAGCTTGAATTAACACAAATTCCTTCCATTGTCAATGAATGCTCTTCATCAGAAATATCTGCAGTTAATTCATCATTGAAGACTGTGGGATAAATGCCCGTAATAGTGTCTATGCAGCATCCTGCACCGCGCATGGTGATGGCTTTGGTAATGGTAGTAGGATTAAACGTACCGCTCGACAATGTGATGATGTCGCCCGTTTGGGCAGCTTCATGTGCCTGAACAAAGGCATTGCTGCCGTAATACATGCTGACGTCATCTCCATGTTGCAAAGTGGCAACCAAGTTCTGAGCAAGTGCATTCTTCGTGCCCACCACTACCAGCAGCAGGACGAACAAGGCGGCACTCATCGCCTTTCCGATTCTTAAAGCATTTGCTTTCATATTATTTTGTATTTAGAGTTAGAGTTTTCAACATCCCTTCCCGATTGGGTCGTAAAAACGAAAGCTTTACTATTTTTTGTCCATTTTAGAGGCCTACCATAGCCTTAAATCTAAACTCATCAGTAAAGCCCACACACATGAGCATCCACTTATTAACCTGAGGTGCATTTGGAGTGGTAGTTTCCAAAGTACAAGCATTTATGCGAATTGCTTTTTTCTAAAATTCCTAAATCGGGAAGCTGTATTTTCATTGGTGGATATTTGGTATATATTTTGGTTCAATTTCGGTGCAAATTTAGGGATTTTTTCTTTTCTGCAAAAGAAAAGAGCAAGAAAATGTTTATTTTTGCAAACGGAAAACAAAAAATCTTGCTATGACTAAATATCCTATCGGTTTGCAGAATTTCCAAGGGCTTCGCGAAGACGGCTATGTTTATGTGGACAAGACGGCCTTTGTGTACGAACTGGCGCAAAGCGGGAAATACTACTTCCTCAGCCGCCCGCGCCGCTTCGGGAAGAGCCTGTTCCTTTCCACCTTAGAAGCCTACTACTTAGGCAAAAAAGAACTCTTCAAAGGGCTGGCCTTGGAGCGGTTGGAAAAGGATTGGAAGGTTTATCCTGTGCTGCATATTGATCTGAATGCAGAACAATATACTGCACCGGGAGGACTTCTTTCCATTTTGGACAGGCATCTGAGGCAGTTGGAAAGAATCTACGGCAAAACCGAAGGCGACAAAACCCCTGCCGACCGTTTTGTGGCTCTCATTCAGCGTGCCTACGAACAGACGGGACAAAAAGTTGTCATCCTTGTGGACGAGTACGACAAGCCGCTCTTGCAAGCCATTGGCAACAAGGAACTTCAAGACGAGTACAGAGCTATGCTGAAATCCGTGTATGGCGTGGCCAAAACGATGGACGGCTATATCCAGATGGCTTTCTTTACTGGTGTGACGAAATTCTCCAAAGTCAGTGTTTTCAGCGACTTGAACAACTTGGAGGACCTCACTTTGGACTATCGCTATGCTGAAATCTGCGGCATCACCGAAAAGGAAATC
>CACZZO010000034.1 GCA_902785755.1 uncultured Bacteroidia bacterium
AACTTTGGCTGTCTTCTTCAGCGGTGGCGATGTCGCATCCTTCACCTCACGCCACCACATTAGGACTTGACACGTTTCATCTTTCGACCGCTCGTGATTTGCAATTCGGAAGTGTTGAGAGGGGAATTTGCAATTCCCGCATGATCGTAGAGACGTCACGGTGTGTGGCGTCTCTACGTGTTTTTTTTGCCTGCCGGGGCACTGCCGTAGGCCACCAGCTTGCGTCCAAAGGTTACAAAATCCTTCAATGAGTGCTTTTTTTCAAAAAAATCTCCCTCATTGAGGGATTATTTGTATTGGAAAGCTATGATGTTTCCTCAAATCCAGTGAAATATTGTATTTTTGCCGCAAATTTTTTTGAATATGCTCATCGTCAATATCAAGGAACTCGTCGGCATCGAGGAACAAGGCCGACTGCTGAAACGCGGCCCCGAAATGGCCGAGACGGGAAGGATCAAGGACGCCTTCCTATTGATTAAAGGAAAGAAAATCGCCGACTACGGTCCGATGGACTCGGAGGCTTGTAGGAAATATCTCGCTGAAAACCATCGTGTTCACGATGTGAATGGCAGCGTGGTCATGCCTGCTTTTTGCGACTCGCACACGCATTTGGTCTACGCCAATTCGCGCGAGATGGAGTTCGTCGATAAGATTCGCGGCCTCAGTTATGAGGAAATCGCGAAGAGGGGAGGAGGCATCCTCAACTCGGCCAAGGCAACGGCGGCGGCCTCAGAGGACGAACTTTACGACATGGCGCAACAACGCTTGGACGAGGTGATGCGCATGGGCACGGGTGCCATCGAAATCAAGAGCGGCTACGGCCTGACCACCGAAAGCGAACTGAAACTGCTGCGCGTCATCCGCCGACTGAAAGAGAACTCTCCTGTGCTCATCAAATCGAACTTCCTCGGGGCGCACGGCATCCCGATGGAATATCGCGGCCACCAAGAGGATTACGTTGATTTGGTCATCAACGAAATGATTCCGCTCGTGGCCGCTGAGGACTTGGCCGACTTCATCGACGTTTTCTGCGACCAAGGCTTCTTCACCGTCGAGGACACCGAGCGCATCCTCATGGCGGGCATCAAATATGGCATGAGGCCGAAAATCCATGCCAACGAAATGGCCATATCGGGCGGCGTGCAGGTGGGCGTGAAATACGGTGCCATCTCCGTCGACCACCTTGAACAAATGGGCGACGAAGAGATTGAATGTCTGAAGGATACGGAAACCATGCCGACCATCCTTCCGGGATGCGCGTTCTTTTTGAATTTGCCTTTGTCGCCAGCAAGGAAAATGATTGATTCGGGTTTGCCGGTGGCTATGGCCTCCGACTTCAACCCGGGAACTTCGCCTTCGGGCAACATGCAACTCATCATGTCGATGGCCTGCATCCGCTACAAGCTAACTCCCGAAGAGGCCCTGAACGCCACCACTTTGAACACTGCCTACGCAATGGGCGTGAGCGACGAAGTGGGCAGTATCACCAAAGGCAAGTTGGCCAACCTCATCATCACCCAGCCGATGACGCAGTTGGAGTTCATGCCCTACTATTACGGCGCGAACAAGGTGGCCAAGATGATATTGAACGGAAAATTTGTTTGAAAATAACTTTAAAAAATAACATTATGAAAGCCAAACAATTACTGTTGCTATTTGTCATTGCGATGGCATTGTGTTCTTGCAAAAAAGACCATTATGACACCAGTCAAATTCATGGTGCGCAGTTGGAAGGCGAATTCCTGCTGCCCATCATCAACGCTTCCTACACGATTGAAGACTTGCTGAAGAGATTCCAAGTCGACAGCGTCATTGTCTTTGAAGAAGGCGGCGGAATGTATTTTGAATACGATTACACGCAGGCCGATGTGTTAAAAGGAAGTGATTTCATGAAATTCAAGAATTTTGTCTTCGAGGAGAAATACTCCATCGAAAATCCTTATCCTTTCGTGATTCCCCAACCGATTGATACAACGGTCAGGCTTGATTATTCCGTGAATTTGGAGTCGGAATATGTCACGGTGCAGAGCGGCAAGATCCGTTCAGGTGTGCTGAGTTTCAGCGTCGGGTCCAATGTGGCGAATATTCGTTCAATGATAATCCGCTCGGATGATCTTAAGCAGGCCGACGGCTCGCCGTTGGAAATCATCACAGGTCCGGTTTCCGATTCTGTTGTGATTGATTTGGCGGGACTGTATTTTGAGGCTGAGGAAACGCATGTGTTGAACTTCAGCCACGAGTTGCGGGTTTCCATCGAGAATACAACGGTTTCGGAATTCATTTTCGATGTCCATCTCGCATCGACCGAAATCTGTGTTCAAGAAATGAGTGGATGGGCGAATATTGTTAGGGTCAGAAACAGGTTGGATACCGTGTTTGCTGTGTTCGAGGACAATGTTTTTGGCTCGTTGGAAGTGAAAGGTGCCGAGGTGTCGATGTCGGGAAGGAATGGTTTTGGAATGGACGCGGGCCTGCAAGTCGATACGGCGATGTTCGTGTACGATTTCTGGGAAACTTACGACATTTTCGAGCCTCTTCCGGTTGAAGCTGTCCTTCCTGTTTCGCCGGCTGCGTATGTCGAGGTGCTTCATCGCAAGTTGAACGCCAAGGTCAATCTGAATTCCATAGGTTTGTGTTTCGCTTCGGATGTCATTTTCAATCCTCAAGGGCTTCAGGATTTGATCCAATTGTCTGATTCGAGCACGATTGACATGATTGTGAATGTCGATGTGCCTTTGAAGTTCTGTGTCGATGATGTCTGGTACATGGATACGCTTGATTTCGAGCTTTCCGAAGTCGAAATTCCAGAGATAATCAAGGAGGTTACTTTGGAAATGACGTTCCATTCTACCTTGCCTTTGAATTTGAACGGGAAGTTCTATTTGTATGATTCCGAGCATGATGTGGTTACTGATACCCTTATCGGTGACAGCAATTTGATTTCGGCTTCTTTTGACGGAAAGCCCACCACAACCAATGTGAGCTTCACCATCACCGAAGACCGTGTTGAGAACCTGTTCCACTCCGACCGCATCTTTATGATGTATGAAGTGGACACCGACGCACGCGATGTGGCATTGAACGCCAACCAAAAATTGGAGGCGATAGTGAAAGCCAAAGTGAAATATGATGGAGTGATTGAAACCAATAATGAATAATTATGAAAAGGATATTTAAGGTTTTTGCCGCTATGGTTGCGGCTTTGGCGTGGAACGTCGCTCAGGCACAAGTAGGGACTCCTGTCGACTTCATGCGGATGAATCCATACCAGTTGAAGGCCAATCCGGCCACTGAATTGCCCTACGAGAGCGTGATGTCGATACTCATTGGCAACACCAGCCTGAGCGTCCAGAACACGACTTTGCGCTACAACAACTTGTTTGATTTCGACGCCCAAGGTCGTCCCGAAATCCTCAATCTTCGCAAGTTGGCCAACAGCCTGAAAGAGAATAATTTCGTCGGCGTTGACTTTGACCTCAATTTCTTCATTTTGGGTCGCCGCACGAAGCATGGCTTTTTCACTTACGAGCACAATATCCGCACCCAGTCAGACGTGGGCTTTAGAGCCGACTTGTTCAAGCTGTTGGCTTACGGCAACTCGGCTTTCTTGGGTTCTGATAACCCCGTCAATGTGGGCCTGAAAGCCAATGCCACTATGTTTCAGGAGTTTGCGGTGGGCTATCAGATGAAAGTGAATGATCGGCTATCTCTCGGCGGTCGTGCCAAACTGTTGTTCGGCGTGGTCAATGTCAACACGAAGCAATTTGATGTGCGGTTGTTTACCGACCCCGACAGCTACGCGCTTCGCCTTGTGGATGATGTGTTGGTGCGCACTTCCATGCCCAGCACCATAACGCTCCAAGATGGCGTGTTGGGCGGTGCCGGCGGTTTCGGAATTGGTGATTTGTTCCACAATCCCGGTTTCGGTGTCGATTTTGCTGCCGAATACCGTTTCGACGACAGGTTTAGTGCCGTGGCCGCCGTCCGCGATTTGGGTTTCATCAGTTGGGGCTTCAACAACATTCAGATGACAAACAATATCCAGGATATGGGTGAGTTTTATGACAATGGCTCTTTCTTGTTCAATGGATTGAATGTCAACCAATTGGAAATGCTTGCCGATGAAACCAACAGTGCTTTGTTCCTTGACACTTTGCAGCAGTACTTCCATCTCGGCTTCGATAGGGGAGAGAGATACTTCACCGCCTTGAATACCAATCTTTTGCTTCGTGGCAACTACGACCTTGATGCCCACAACCGCTTCAGCGCGCAAGTGCAAGGCCGTTTCAATGGCAGCGGTTTCCGTCCGGCTTTGACTTTGGCCTACAATGGCTATTTCTTTGAGAAACTGGATGTTTGCGCCACTTATACAATTATGCCCAACAGTTACGACAACATCGGTTTGGGCATTTCAGGCAGGCTGTTTAAGACTTGCAACATCTACTTGACAACCAACAATGTAATCGGCTTTTTCTCCCCGATGAACCTAAGCGGAATGCATGTGCAGTTTGGCATCGTGTTCACTTTACGGCCCGAGGACAAGAACACCGAATACGAGTGATTTTCAAGCGAAAGGCGGCAAATTGACATGACTTATAGTCGCCTATGAACACGGCAAAGATTTTCGGCATCAGTCGCCACCGCCTGACTACGGACGGCGAGGGTGTCACCACTTTGGTGGCGTTCAGCGGCTGTCCTTTGCGCTGCAAGTATTGCCTCAACAAGGCTTCGTGGGAACCTGAAAAAGGTCGCCTTTATACGCCTGAACAACTTTTCGAGGAGGTGAAAATCGACCAACTCTATTTTTTGGCAACCAAAGGCGGCATCACTTTCGGTGGGGGAGAGCCTTTGTTGCTGGTCGAATTCATCAAGGCGTTTCGTGAACTTTGTGGCTCGCAGTGGCAACTTTTGGCCGAAACCAGCCTCAATGTGCCGTTTGAAAATGTGGAAACGCTTGATACTGTTTTGGATGGCTACATTGTCGACATCAAGGACTTGAATCCTGAGATTTACAAAGCCTACACGGGGAAGGACAATATTTTGGTGATGAGCAATTTGCAATGGCTCTTGCAGCATGGCGACCCAAACCGTATCATGGTGCGTGTTCCCCACATTCCCGACTTCAACACGGATGATGATGTGGAACGAAGCAAAGAACGTCTTGAAAAGATGGGCGTGACGAGCATTGACGAGTTCCAATATATAATAAGGTGAAGGAAAAAATCACTTCAAACCTTGTTTTGTATAAAATAATTCGTATTTTTGCCGCGTTAACCTAAAAAACTAATATCATGACAAAAGGCAAACAAACCTGCAAAATCCTAAAGGAAATCCGCAAGCAGATTGCAGCAGAGAACGATATTAAGTTGGTCATTGAGGAATGTACCTACCAAGGCGACTGCCTCGGCACCTGCCCGAAATGCGAGGCCGAAGTGCGCTATTTGGAGCGCGAACTGGAGAAACGTCAGCGGATGGGAAAAGCCGCTGTGGTGGCGGGGCTTTCTGTCGGCTTGATGGCCTCAAGCCAAGTGGCTATGGCTCAGCAGCCGGATACATTGGATATCAACAAATTGGATGAGGAGACATTACGTGGAATTACAATTACAGAGGGATATGTTGTTCCCCCCAAGTCTTATTCGTTTCACCATTCGCTTACACAAGAGGAGATCAACAAATGGCTTGTGCCAGAAATGAAGAGTTTAGTCGTGGTTGGCGGTGATTTGAGGCATCCTGATGTGCTTGAATATGAGAATTATGGAATTGCATATCAAATGTATGTAAACAAAGATAATCTTACGGCAGATTCTTTGCTGAAAAATACGACACATCTTTATGCGCCGCAATTTGAGGGCGGAGAGTCGGTTCTTTTGGAGTTTATCTCCCAAAACTTGGGCAAAAATGCCGATGGTAATGCATACGGCGATATGGAAGTGGCTTTCACGGTGGAACCCAATGGCAAATTGTCGCACATTGATATAATAAAAGGTGTCAATGAGCAATTAGATGCCCAAGTCGCGGCGCTGTTCAAGTTCATGGAATGGAAGCCTGCCATTTGGGAATTGAATTCGGGAGAGAAGATTCCATTCGCTTGCCAATGCGTGCAGAAACTGCATTTTCCGATGATTACACACTAAAAACGAAAGGCGAATTAATGGACAATTCGTGACAAATTGATGAGAATTAATGTTTAAAAAAAACACGTCATGGCCAAAGGCAAACAAACTTGCAAAATCCTGAAGGAAATCCGCAAACAGATTGCGGAGGAGAACGATATTAAGTTGGTCATCGAGGAATGTACTTACCAAGGCGACTGCAAAGGAACCTGCCCGAAATGTGAGGCCGAGGTGCGCTATCTGGAGCGCGAGTTGGAGAAACGGCAACGGTTGGGCAAGGCGGCGGTCTTTGCTGGAATGACACTTGGCACAGCCATCACTGCTGCCTCGTGTGGTTCGCCAGTTCCGCCAACTCCTGGATTGGTCGCATTGCCAACAGGTTCTATCACAGCAATTGATTCCATTGGAAACGACAGTGTTGACGAGCCTTATCTGCTTGAAGGCGATGTGCTTACGCCGGAACCAGATAGTTTGGAGGAAGATGAATGGAACACTACTGAAGGGTATGTTGAATCTTGGACAGACGACTCTGAAGAGCCAGAAGTCTATATGATTGTTGAAGAGATGCCAAAATTTCCTGATGGAGAAGAGTCCATGATGCAATATATTGCGGAACAGGTCAAGTATCCCGCAGAGGCTAAAAAGGCTGGTGCCTATGGAAGAGTGTTTATAGGGTTCATTGTCGAGCCAGATGGTAGCCTTTCCGATTTTAAGGTGTTGAGAGGCATGGGATATGGCTGCGACGAAGAAGCCTTGCGTGTAGTAAAATCCATGCCGAAATGGCAGCCCGGAATGCATAGGGGCAAGGCTGTAAGAGTGCAATATTTGGTCCCAGTCAATTTTAAGTTGGATTGATTTCCTTTCGTGCCGAAAAAAGCCCTACCTTTGCAGCCGCAATGAGGGTCGCTTAGCGTCTTTGCGAGGAGGTACGACGAAGCAATCCAAAGAAAGAACTTGTTTTCTGGACTGCTTCGTGCCTCGCAGTGACGCAAAGCGGGTAAATTAGTCCCGCGTTTCACGTCCCGAAGTCCCGCGTCAAACAACAATTAAACGATTAAACAATAAACAATTCAACAACAATATGAAACAACTTATCGAATGTGTGCCGAATATCAGCGAAGGCCGCGACAAGAATATCATTGACCAAGTGACCGCTGAAATCGAGAAAGTGGAAGGCGTCAAGCTGCTTGACGTTGATCCCGGTATGACCACCAACCGCACCGTCATCACCTTCGTGGGCGAACCTGAGCCTGTGCTGGAAGCCGCCTACCGCGTGGTGAAGAAAGCCGCCGAACTCATTGACATGAGCCAGCACCACGGCGCCCATCCGCGCCAAGGTGCAACGGATGTGTGCCCCCTCATCCCCGTGAGCAACATCACCATGGAAGAAGTGGTCGAGTATGCCCACAAGTTGGGCAAACGCCTCGGCGAAGAACTGAACATCCCGATTTATTGCTACGAAGAGGCTGCCTACATCAAGGAACGCCGCAACCTCGCTTATTGTCGCACGGGAGAATATGAATCCTTAGCCTCGCGCCTCGGCACGGAGCAATGGAAGCCCGACTTCGGCCCCAACGAATGGAACGAACACGTTGCCCACACCGGTGCCACCCAAGTGGGTGCCCGCGACTTCCTCGTGGCCATCAACTATAACCTCAACACCACCTCGACGCGCCGCGCCAACGCCATCGCTTTCGACGTGCGCGAAAAGGGTCGCCCGATGCGCGAAGGCGGCAAGGTGACTGGCAAGCCGATGAAAGACGAAAACGGCAAACCGATCATGATTCCTGGTACGCTGAAGGCTACCAAGGCCATCGGCTGGTTCATTGAGGACTACGGCATCGCCCAAGTGTCGATGAACATCACCAACATCAGCGTGTCGCCCGTCCACGTCTGCTTCGAGGAGGTCTGTGCCAAGGCCGCTGCCCGTGGCGTGCGTGTCACCGGTTGCGAAATCGTCGGCCTCGTGCCCAAGAAGGTGCTGATGGATGCTGGCAGATTCTATCTCGCCAAGCAACAGCGTAGCCTCGGCGTGAGCGAAGAGGAAATCATGAAGATCGCCGTCAAGTCGATGGGCCTCGACGACCTGAAGCCCTTCGACCCGAAGGAAAAAGTCATCGAATACCTCATCGAAGACCACAGCCAGAAGAAACTCATCGACATGACCTGCACGGGCTTTGCCAACGAGACCGCCAGCGAAAGCCCTGCTCCGGGTGGTGGTTCCATTTCGGCCTACATGGGTGCCCTTGGTGCATCTTTGGCCACTATGGTAGCCAACCTGTCATCGCACAAGCCAGGCTGGGATGAGCGTTGGGAGGAGTTCTCCAATTGGGCCGTCAAGGGTCAGGCCATCAAGGACGAGCTGCTTGAACTCGTCGATGAAGACACCAACGCCTTCAATAAGATTATGGACGCTTTCGGCTTGCCGAAAAAGACCGACGAGGAGAAGGCTGCCCGTAGTGCCGCCATCCAAGAGGCCACGAAATATGCCACAGAGGTGCCTTTCCACACGATGAAGGCCGCTTTCAAGGCTTTTGAGGTTGTCCGCGCTATGGCTGAGACCGGCAATCCGAACTCCGTCACCGATGCAGGCGTGGGTGCTTTGTGTGCCCGTTCCGCCGTCATGGGTGCCCATTTGAACGTCAAAATCAACGCTTCTTCGCTGAAAGACGAGGCTTTCAAGGCCGAAATCTTGAAGGAAGCCGCCGAAATTGAGGCTGAGGCTTTGAAGCAAGAGGCTGAAATTCTGCAAATTGTGAACAAGGTCATCCAAGGGGAATAAAATTTTGAAAAATCGGTTGCGGGTATCTGAAAAAGTTGTACTTTTGCAACCCAAATCGATGAAGTTAAATTTTGAAAGGATATAAGCAATGTCAAAGAAACAGAAAGACGCGCGCGTGAAGGTCATTCTCGAATGTACCGAACACAAGGCCAGCGGAATGCCTGGTACTTCAAGGTACTACACCATGAAGAACAAGAAGAACACTCCCGACCGTTTGGAGTTGATGAAGTATAACCCGATTCTCAAGAAAATGACCCTCCACAAGGAGATTAAATAATTTAGAGTTATGGCAAAGAAAGCTGTTGCTACCCTTCGTAGCTTAGACAAGACCTATAGCAAGATCATCAGAATGAAGCGTTCTGAGAAGACTGGTGCCTATTATTTCGACGAGATTGTTGTTCCCGCCGACAAGGTTCAAGAATATCTTGCTAAGAGATAAGTAAAGTTATCAATTGAAAATCAGGCTTTTCCATAACCAATATGGGAGAGCCTTTTTGTGTTTGTAATAAATCGAAAATCATGGGCCTATTCTCATTCCTCACACGAAAAAAAGAGCAAAAAGAAGACCTCGACAAAGGGCTTGAAAAGACCAAGACCAATGTCTTCACCCGCATCTCCAAAGCCATCATGGGCAAGTCGACCGTCGATGACGAGGTGCTTGACAATCTTGAAGAAATCCTCATCACTTCCGATGTGGGCGTTGAAACCACATTGAAAATCATCGACCGTATCCAAGCCCGCGTTGCCCGCGACAAGTATGTGGGCACCAATGAATTGAACAGAATCCTGAAAGAGGAAATCGTGGCCTTGCTTCAGGAGAACGAGTCGGGCGATGGCACCACTTTCGAGATTCCCGCCGACAAGAAACCGTATGTTATTATGGTCGTCGGCGTGAACGGCGTGGGCAAGACCACCACCATAGGCAAGTTGGCCCACAACTTCAAGAAGGCGGGCAAGAAGGTTGTACTTGGCGCTTCCGACACTTTCCGTGCGGCTGCTGTTTCGCAGTTGCAGATTTGGGCTGAGAGGGTAGGTGTGCCCATTGTTCAGCAAGGTCAGGGCGCCGACCCCGCTTCCGTGGCATTCGACACGGTGAAATCCGCTGTGGCTCAAGATGCCGACGTGGTCATCATTGACACGGCAGGCCGTCTGCATAACAAGGTTAACCTCATGCGCGAGTTGACCAAAATCAAGACCGTTATGCAAAAGGTCATCCCTGACGCACCGCATGAAATCCTGCTCGTTTTGGATGCCTCAACAGGCCAAAACGCTATCGAGCAGGCCAAGCAATTCACCGCTGCCACCGAAGTCAACGCCTTGGCTTTGACCAAGTTGGACGGCACCGCCAAAGGTGGCGTGGTCATCGGCATTTCCGACCAGTTCAAGATTCCGGTCAAGTACATCGGCGTCGGTGAAGGCATTGACCATTTGCAGATTTTCGACAGGAAGGCGTTTGTGGACAGCCTTTTCGAATAATGAAAAGACCCACTTTGAATATCATCACCCTCGGCTGTTCCAAAAACAAAGTTGATTCGGAGCATTTGGCCGCTTTGTTGGAGCACAAATACTTGATACGCCACGACTCCGAAAGGAAATCCGATGTGGTCATTATCAACACTTGTGGCTTCATCGGCGACGCGCAGGAAGAGTCGGTGGATACCATTTTGGAATATGCCGAATTGCGCAAGCAAGGCAAAATCAACAAATTGTATGTGATGGGTTGCCTTTCACAGCGTTTTAAGAAGGACTTGCAAAAGGAAATCCACGAGGTGGATGGTTTTTATGGCGTGGAAAGCGTGAATCTCGTTGCCGCCGACTTGTTGAAGGAAGAGCCGCAGCCGCAGTATTGCAGCCGCCGTGTGCTTTCTACTCCGAAACATTACGCCTATTTGAAGATTTCGGAAGGCTGTAACCGCCGTTGCGCCTTTTGTGCCATCCCGCTCATTCGTGGTCCACACGTTTCCGTCCCGATGGAAAACTTGCTTGAAGAAGCCAAAGGTTTGGCCAAACAGGGCGTCAAGGAACTCATCCTCATCGCCCAAGACCTGACCTATTACGGCCACGACCTCGACGGCAAGTCGCACATCGTGGAGTTGGTGAAAACCTTGTGCGAAATCAATGGCTTTGAATGGATTAGGCTGCATTACGGCTATCCTTTGGGTTTCCCAGATGAGTTGTTGGAATTGATGCGCGAGAATCCCAAGATTTGCCATTACATTGACCTGCCGTTGCAGCACATCAGCACACATATATTAAAGGATATGCGCCGAGGCGTGGATCGAGAGCAAACCATTGGCTTCGTGAAAAACGTCCGCAATCATGTGCCCGACATTGCTTTCCGCACCACTTTCATCGTCGGTTTTCCAGGAGAAACGGAAGCCGATTTCGAGGAGCTTTGCCAATTTGTCGAGGATATGCGTTTCGAAAGGGCAGGGGTGTTCGCTTTCTCGCCCGAGGAAGGTACGCCCGCATACGAGATGAAAGACGATGTTCCCGACGAGGTGAAACAGGGACGTGTTGATAAACTTATGGAAATCCAGCAGAACATCTCTTTGGAAATCAACGCGCAAAGGGTAGGCAAGACCGAAATAGTCCTCATTGACCGTCTCGAAGGTGATTATTACATTGGCCGGAGTCAATACGATTCGCCTGAAGTTGACGATGAAATCCTCATTTCCGCCGATAACGAATTGAAAATCGGCGAGTTCTACCAAGTGAAAATCACGCAGGCCGATTATTTCGATTGTTATGGAGAAGTCGTAAACTGAGTTTCCTATGGCGAAGCACAACGAATTGGGAAAGAAAGGCGAGGAGATTGCGGCTCAATACCTGTCAGAAAAGGGTTATGAGATTTTGGAACACAATTGGCGGAACCGGCATAAGGAGATTGATATTATCGCCAAAGATGGCAATGAGTTGGTTATTGTCGAGGTGAAAACCCGCCAAAACGATGAGCATGGCGAGCCTGACCTTGCCGTGACAAGGCCAAAACAAACTCGTCTAATTTATGCCGCCAACGCCTATATTTTTCAAAACAAGCTTGACATAAACACTCGTTTCGACATTATTTCCATCGTTTTCAAGGACGACAAGCCCGTTATTGACCACATCCAAGATGCTTTTTTGCCCCATTGGTAGGCCATTATATTATTAATAGGTGCATAATTCATAAAAAAATAGTCCTATCGAATTTTTTTCTTCTTGACAATCAGCATTATGTGTGGTTTGAAGAAATATTTTTGGAAAAAGTCATTGCGGGAATGGGAAAAGGTTGTACTTTTGCACCCGCTTTCGGAAGGGAACGAGGGTTGAGCGAGGGGAGCACGGGAGCAAGTTCTTTGAGAGTCTGAGGCCAGCACAAGAGACATCCTATTAGGATGTACGGATAAGGAAAGACGCCCGGTCGGCGCGTGAGCGCCGCCGG
>CACZZO010000035.1 GCA_902785755.1 uncultured Bacteroidia bacterium
CAATGGATGCTACAAAACGGTCTCCGTCACGGTGAAGGTAAAGAATTTGGAGGACGAAGTGGTCATGTTTCCCAATCCTGCTTCAGACATGGTGGAAATAAACATTTCATTCATCGATGAAGTGGAAGTCTTCAACCTGCTTGGCGAGCGAATCTGCCACATCAAGGCCAACCGCGAGGCCGTAAAATTGGATGTCAGCGATTACCCGGCAGGCGTCTACATCGTCCAAGTGAAGCAACTGAAAAACCTCTATTTTGAGAAACTTATCGTTGGGCATTAATATGTTGGGTTTGACAAATTTCGTTATTTTTGCGGCGTAAACTTCCAAATCAGTTGAAAAACATCCTCGTCATAGTGTTTCTTTTGCTCATGCAATTAGTCCAAGCTCAAACGGCTATTGGACACGAGAAAGCACGCGCCACAGCCGAGCGGTTTGTTCTTCAACAAGGCAAGCAGGTGCAGCAAACTCTTACCCTAAGCGAAGAAATCAAAAGCACGGAAACGGGGCAAACGAACCTGTTTGTGTTTGCCATCGAGCCGAAAGGCTATGTCGTCGTTTCTGCCATGAATGAGGTTTTGGCCTACTCTTTCACCTCTTCCATGCCTGCATTGGGCGAGCTTCCCGACCACATCGCCTATTGGATTGGCCTTTACAACGAGCAGACCGATTATCTCCTCCAGCACCCCGACCGAATCAAGAAACCTGAGAGACAGCAACATTCCGTCGGGCCGCTGCTGACCTCCGTTTGGGGACAGGGGTGTTATCACAACTTAGCCTGCCCTTATGATTTCTATGGTCCGTGTTATCATGCTGAGGCCGGTTGCGTTGCCCTCGCCATAGCTCAAATCATGTATTACCACAAACTGCCCTTAAAAGGCAACGGCTCAATGACTTACAACTGTCCTTCATACGGCATCCTTTCGGCTGATTTCGGCAACACCACCTACCAATGGGAGAACATGGTCGATACCGTAAAGCAAATCAATTTTGATGTGGCAAATTTGATTTCGCATTGTGGAATCAGCGTAAGGATGAACTATGGAACAAATCTGAGCGTTTCCAGCATCACCGCCGCCCTCAACGCTCTCCAAGAGTTTTTCTACTATCCTTTCTCAACCCTTTCAATCCGAAGTGATTGTACTGAGGAAGATTGGACTGCATTGATTAGGCAAAACATTGAGAACCAACGCCCTGTGTATTACGAAGGCAAATCAGACTTGGGCATCCATGCTTTCGTTTGCGACGGCTACGACAGCAACGGCCTGTTCCATTTCAACTTCGGTTGGGACGGTGTGGCCGATGGCTTTTATACCATCAACAGCCCATACGGGTTTTCGGTCAACCAGTCCTGCATCCACAGCATCATTCCCCTTGCCAACTTCCCAATCCAAAGTGACAGCCACGGTATCATCTATGTGACCCCTGACGGCAACGGCGACGGCTCGTCATGGGAAAATGCAACAAGTGACTTGCAGACAGCCATTTACAAGTCGAATGTAGACAAAACCACCATCTGGGTCAAAGAAGGCAGCTATACAAAAGCATCGTCAGACGGTCATGCTTTCAATGTGTTTGGCGACTGCCTGATTTATGGAGGGTTCAAGGGCGACGAGCCTTACGACTACGACCTTTCCTTACGGGATTTTGAAGCCCACCCCTGCATTTTGGACGGCAACCACACCGATGGTGTCCTCAAGGTGCAATTTGCTGCCAATCAAGTACTTATCGATGGCTTCACCATACAAAACGGCGAGGCCTATAAAGGAGGCGGCATCCTTGCGAAATGCCAAACACACATCAAGAATTGCAAGTTCCGCTTCAACCATTCGAGATCGAATGGTGGTGGCCTCTCACTCCAACCCGCAAGTTCGGGAATATCCGTCATCGAAAACTGCGAGTTTTATGGAAACGAAGCCAACACCTATGGCGGAGCCGTTTATGACAATGGAACCACGACCTACCTGCATTGCAAGTTCCACAACAATCTTGCCCAGAAAAACGGCGGCGGCCTCGCCATCATCCAACAGGGGGCAACACTTTGGAATTGCCTTATCAACAATAACACTGCCGAAACGGGCGGGGGTTGCTATTTGAAAGCTGGCGGCAAATTGTTCAACTGCACCATCGTCAAAAACGAAGCGCAAATTGAATACGGAGGTGTCTATGTAGCGCCGTTGTCATCACAAGGCGAGATTCGGAACTGCATCATTTGGGGCAATATCAGTGGTGGAGAGAATGTCCAAATCGGGCCACAGGAAACCTATTTGGATTGTGCCGTTGAGGGCGACAGGAGTGGAGCTAACTATAATTACAATGCCGACCAAGACAATGACGGCGAGGCACCAAGGTTTTACGTCAGGTTCCGAAATGCCAATGTCGCGGCTGGCGTTGCGGGACAAGACGGCGATTGGCGACTTCAACCCAACAGTCTTTGCATCAACAGAGGGATGAACCTTCAAGACCAACCTTCGACCGATTTGGATGGCAATCCACGCTGCCGACACGGAAGAATCGATTTTGGCGCCTACGAATCGAACACCGCCACCAATTTCATCAATACTTACTATTGCGAAAACGATCCCTATTATTACCAAGACTCGCTCCTTTCCGAATCAGGCACATACGCTTTCTTTCAAAACGGAGACACTTACGACATTCTTGTTGTCGTCCAAATGCAATCGCCCCCTCCGTCTGTTTTCCTCAGTGAATCGATTTGTGAAGACAGCTTTTATGACTTTTTCGGCACCCTGATCAACACAACGGGAATTTACACCACAACAATCGAGTGCAAGACCTATCAACTCGACCTCACCGTGCATCCGTCGGATTCCGTTTCGATGGAGGCTGAAATTTGCGAGGGTGAAACCTACGACTTCTTCGGCGAATCGCTCTGTGAAACAGGACATTATTCCACCGTCAAAGATTGCACGACTTACGAACTCGACCTGACTGTGACTCCCAACCCCATTATCACCTTGGAAAAAACGATTTGCGAAGGTGAAACGTATGACTTTTTTGGAACACCACTTCGCGAAAGCGGCCATTATACCAAGTCGCACAACTGCAAGACTTACAAACTCGACTTGACCGTCAATCCCGCGCCGCCACTGCGTTGCAGCAACGACACGCTCATCATATATGGGAATCAAGTGGAGCTAACCGCCTCTGGAGCAGACGCTTATCTTTGGTCGACGGAAGAAACC